>NZ_JAYMRZ010000011.1:0-295381 GCF_038900715.1 Paraburkholderia phymatum
CCCGTCATGCCTGATGACCATAGCGAGTCGGTCCCACCCCTTCCCATCCCGAACAGGACCGTGAAACGACTCCACGCCGATGATAGTGCGGATTGCCCGTGTGAAAGTAGGTAATCGTCAGGCTCCTTACCCAGACCACAGCCCCGCCCCTCAACAGGCGGGGCTTTGGCGTTTACGGCGCCCTTTATCTCATTCCCCTGCGGCGCCTTCATACTTCACCGCCTCGGCCGCAGACTGCATTCCCTTGCAGCACTCGCAACACGAGTCTGAGGGTGGACCCGATAGCCGATGGGCACATACGTCGGCAGTAGCAGAGCACTAGCAACAGCTGCAAGTCCATGTGCTCACCGCGTACCATGGTAACGTCACGTTTCACCGAGTCGAACAGACGCCGGCCCTGAACAGCCGGTTACTTCGTGCCAAATAGTGGAGACGTGCTGTGACTTTCCTTGGAATCGACCTCGGCACATCCGAGGTAAAAGCAATTCTGACCGATGACGCGTCGACGACGCTCGCCACCAGCGGCGTCCGTCTGGAAGTTTCGCAACCTCATCCGCATTGGTCCGAGCAGAACCCGCACGCATGGTGGCAGGCGACCCTCGACGCCGTCGCCGCCCTGCGCGGCGCGAATCCAACTGCATTTGCAGCGCTACGCGGAATCGGGCTCTCGGGACAGATGCACGGTGCGACGTTGCTCGATCAGAGCGGCGAGGTACTGAGGCCCGCGATACTGTGGAACGACACACGTGCATTCGCAGAGTGCGCAGAGCTCGAAGCACTTGTGCCGGAATCCCGCGGCATTACCGGTAATCTCGCGATGCCCGGTTTTACGGCACCAAAACTGCTTTGGCTGGCCAGACACGAGCCCGATGTGTTTCGTGCCGCGTCCAAGGTACTGCTACCGAAAGACTATATTGCGTGGCGGCTGTCCGGCGAGTTCGTATCTGACATGTCAGATGCTTCGGGCACACTGTGGCTCGATGTCGCAAAGCGCGACTGGTCCGATCGCATGCTCGCCGCGACGGGTTTGACGCGCGCGCACATGCCTCGCCTCGTCGAAGGCAGCGCGCCTGCTGCGCAACTGAGTGACGCGTTGCGGCGCGATTGGGGCATTACGGGTCCCGTCACGCTATGCGGTGGAGCGGGCGACAACGCGGCAAGCGCGATCGGCATGGGCGTTGCCGAAGCGGGCAGTGCTTTTCTTTCTCTCGGCACATCGGGCGTGCTGTTCGCAGGAACCGACCGCTTCGCGCCGAATCCCGAGCAAGGCGTGCACGCGTTCTGTCATTGTCTGCCCGATCGTTGGCATCAGATGAGCGTGATTCTGTCAGCGGCATCGAGTCTCGGGTGGCTGTCGAAGGTCGTGGGCCGTGAAGTCGGTAGCTTGCCTGAACTGGCGAGTGCGGCCAATCCCGCTACGGCGCCCATCTTCCTGCCGTATCTGAGCGGCGAGCGCACGCCGCACAACGACGCGAATGCGCGCGGCGTGTTCTGGGGGCTGACGGGCGCGCATACGACCGGCGATCTCGCGTACAGCGTAATGGAGGGTGTCGCATTCGCGATGGCCGACGGCTACGCCGCGCTGCAAAGTGCCGGTACGACATTGAAGAGTGCATCGTTTATCGGCGGCGGTTCGCGCAGTCCGTTCTGGGCAAATCTGTGCGCGTCGGCGACGGGTATCACGATGCATCGGCATGAAGGCAGCGACGTCGGCGCTGCGTTGGGCGCGGCGCGTCTCGCGCGGCTTGCCGTGACGGGCGAAGCCATAAAGGACGTATGCCTGGCGCCGCCGACGCTCGAATCGTGCGAGCCTGATCGTACGCTCGCACCGCTGCTGACAGAGAGGCTCGCGCGTTATCGCAGCATCTATCAGGCGCTCAAGGCGGGGTTTGCAGCCGCGGCATGACTGCAGTACCGCGCGGCGCACAGCAACGCGTGCCGCACAAGATCTTCTCAACTCAGATCGTGCAGATCTCTTTGCAGCGGCGCACCCACAGCGAAGCTCGAAAACTCGACATGGAGTCCGCCGCGTTCCGGCGTGCAGCACACAGGTCCGACGAAATAACCGGCCGCTACCGGAAATGGCGCAAGCCGCAATAGCGGCCACGTTTTCCCATCGATCGAGTACTGCACGCGCAATACGCCTCGAACGATGGTCGCCCGCATCCAGAAGCAGTCGACGCCGACAATCGGCGAGCCGATTGCCCAGTCCGACTGACCAACCGTCAACACGCTGCTCATCATCAACACATCGTCCGTGAATTCGACGCCTGCTTTCAACCACGTCGATTCGTCGACGCGCACCATCAGGCCGGCCTGATCGTATAGCGCATGAAACTGCCCGCGTACGCGAACCTGCGCAGTGAAGTCCCCTTGTGTGCGCACGCCGAAGCAGTGGCCCGAATCGCGCGTAAATCCGTAGTGCGTCTTGCGCCAGAAGTCAGTCTTTGGATCGGTCGTTACTCGAAGCGTGTCACCCTCGAGCGACCACGCCGACGGTTCATTGAACCACTCGCATTGTTCGAACACGCGGTGTCTCCTTGCGGGGGGCTTCGTTGTATCGCGTGATGCTGCTGGCGTGGCGCACATGATGCCTAGCGTTCTCCGCGAGCCATGCTGGAGAATACGCCGTCGCGGCGAATCAGTCCATGAAACAGAGCCGCGGCGATATGCACGAGTACTGTCGCAAACAATGCGAGCGCGAACCACGTATGCAGCGCACGCAATAGCGCGAACAGATCGACATTTTGCGGCACGATTGCGGGCAAGTGATATCCATCGAGCAGTGTGATCGGATATCCGCCCGCAGAGAGCATCGCCCAGCCGATCAACGGCATCGCGATGAATAGCGCGTAGAGAACAAAATGCGAAGCCTTGGCCGCGAATTGCTGCCATGCGGGCATGTCCGAAGGCAGCGCCGGACTGCCGTTCTTCATACGTACGCCGACACGAATCAGCGCTAGCACGAGCAACGCAACGCCAAGCGGCCGATGCAATGCAATCAGCGTGTCATGCGCGTGCGAAACAGTGGCGACCATGCCGATGCCGATGAACAGCATCGCGAGTATCAGCACGGCCATCGTCCAGTGCAGCAGACGCGCAAGCGCAGAGAAATGGCGAGTCGAGTTCGTCATGACGGGTTCCGTTCGAGTTTCGGAGTGGCGGGCGCGGCATGCAACGCTTCTTCACGCGTGCGTCGCTGGTAGGACACGGAATAGGCGGCGGAGCGCGCAGCGAGCAGTGGATCGTCCGATGGCTTGATGCCGTCCGGCAACACGGTCGGATCGAAGTTCACATCGCGGCATACACCATCGGCTTGAGGCGTGCTGCGTTCCAGTACGACGGTGCCTGCATCGATACGTTGCCGGTCGGCAGGCCATTGCAGCGTTGCATCGTTAGTTGGATCACCCGCATTGGCGACCGTCACGATCAGATGCCAGCGCACGTCGCCGTGCTTGAACTGCTCGTCGAGTTGCTTCGAAAGAAAGTCGGGATCGCTCTTTTCTCTTGGATCCACAGGAGAGTACGGTGTTTCTGGTTCGACCGACCAGCGCACTGCGCGCTCGTGTCCGCTTGTGTCGATGAAGCGAAACGCGTTGATGCTGTAGTACGCGGCATTCGCGAGACCCGACGACGCGGGATGTGTCTTTACCCATTCCTGAAACGGACGCGTTTCCGGATGCGCTGCATAGAACGCCTTCATCTTCGCGGGATCGGGCTTGCCCGTTTTCGGATCAGGCTTTGCTGCGAGAAGCTGCTGATAGAACTGATCCGGCGTATGCACGGCGAACAGAGGCGTCGAATTCATTCCTGTCCGCCATTGCTGGCCATCGCGCTGCATGAACAGCAGCGCCATGCTGCGGATCGGCACGCTTGCATCGGGTGCCGACGGATTGCTGCCCGGAATGGCGAAGCGGCCGATGACAGGCGTGCGTCCCGATTCGAATACTTGTGCACGTGAAATCGAGGCTGCGTTGCCGTTGGTGTCGAAATAGCCTTCGACGCAAAGGCCTTTCGCGTGATTGCGGCGATAGCCCGGATGCGGACCCGCGTTGGCCTGGAACTGATCGATGATGCGATAAGTGGTGAGTCGCGCAGGTGTCAGCCAGCCGGCCGTGTAGGCGAAACCGCCGGCGAGCGCCAGGACGGCCACGCCTATCGCACCGAACCTGCACGGAATGCAACGAGGCGCTCCCGCTGGGGATTTGGGGTTCATCACAGATGCTCCTTTTCCTGTCTATGACATCGCATGAAGGGTCAACAGGAGCAGGGAGTGTTTATTCCAGTGAGTATGAAATTATTTTGTCGCGGAGACGGATCAGAAAACGGGAATAGATTCGACGGTCCGTTTGTTCATCACGGTGAAAGCGCAGCACACACCGTGACGCATCGTCGTCACCTCATCTGAAGGAGCTGGAAATGAAAAAGCTTGCACTGTTGACCGTTTCGATCGCCGCGCTGGTTTCGACGGGTTTCGCCTCCACCGCATTCGCTCAGGAAAAAACGCGAGCAGAAGTCCGTCAGGAACTGATTCAGGCCGAGCAGAACGGTTCGCAGTTTGTGACTGACGCTTCCTATCCCGACGTCGCGCCGATCTATCAGCAACAGGTCGCACACCAAAAGGCTGCTCAGGATGCCGAAGGTGTCGGCGCGGGCATGGCGGGCACGCATTCGGCGGGATCGCGCGTGCCGATGACAGGCACAGGCACGGACATGAATTCGTGTGTCGGGCCCGTCAGCTATTGCAGCGTCTACTTCGGCAGCTGAGCACGATGAGAGGGCGCGGGTGGCGCTTCCTTGCCGGCGAAACGCCACTTATGCTTCATCCGCACAATACGTCGGTCGCGAGATGCGATGCCGGCACCGCGTCGATCAGAATCACATCGCCGATTGAATTCCCGGTGCGCAACGGCAAGATCGCCTGATACGCATCGGATCGATACCATGCACGTGCGAGATCGCGATTCGGAAACTCGATGGCGATCAGATCGCCGCGCCAGTCTCCTTCGAGCCGTTCATAGCGGCCGCCGTGCAGCACGAAATGGCCGCAATAGGGCGCAAGTGTCGCGTCGATACGTTTCAGGTACTCGACAATTTCGACGCCCATTTTCACTTCCTGCAAGTGTGCTACCGCAAACGTTGACATGCCGATCTCCAGGCCGTTGACCAATGACACCAGCCTATCGGCATCGGCACGGCGAATCGATTACCTCTGAGGTAATGCAGCGCACTGCGGATGTTTCGCACACGAAACGTTGCTGCATTTTCGATTGATGCGTGTCTCGCGAACCATCGCTGGGAGAACGAAGCGCGATGCGGTTCTCAAGGACATCGGATGAATTTCGGGGCTCGTGGTACGAAACGTGCATTGGCAGTGGAAAGCCATTCCAATCCACGCATCGATAACAAGGCCTTCTCTCAAGATGGATGCCCGCCACTCTACTGCCTCCAACTCAGGCAACGAAACGATCTCCCGCTTGACCACGAACATGACTCGCGATGTGCATCCGCTAGCGTCACGCGAGCTGAACAATCTCGAACGCCGCGTGAGCGAAGGCCTCCTGGCGAGTGAATTTCCGCTCGCGTTTCAGGGTATTTACGATGTGAAGACGGGCCGGCTCGTGCGCGTCGAAGCATTGATTCGCTGGATGCATCCGAACTACGGAATGCTCTTGCCCGATGCTTTTCTCGTCGCCCTGGATCATCCGCTGATCGCGCTGCAACTGACCTGTTACGTGATCGACGGCGCTTGCAGGGCGCTTGCGAACGCGCGGCGTCTGGGGCAGCCGGTATGTCCCGTCTCAGTAAACGTGCCGCCCAGCGTCGTGGCCGACGAGGCCTTTGCGGCGACAGTCGTGCAGATCGCGCAGTTGCATGGCATCGAAACGGATCTGCTCGAACTCGAACTCGTCGAGACGGAAGACGCGGCCCGGCTGCTGGCCGCGCGGCCTTTGACGAGACCTTTGCGTGAAGCCGGCATGCGGCTCGCCATCGACGACTTCGGCACCGGCTATTCGTCGCTTGCGCTGCTGAGTACGATCGACGTCGATACCGTTAAGGTCGCGCGCGAAGTGCTCAAAGGCGTGCCGGAATGCCCGCGCGCGTCGGCGGTCGCGTTCGGTGTGCTATCGATGCTCGAACGTCTCGACGTGACGGTGGTCGCAGAGGGCGTTGAAACAGAGGCGCTCGCGCAATGGCTTACTCAATGGCCGAAGGTACTCGCGCAAGGCTTCTTCTACGCGCGCCCGACTTTCGACTATGCGAGTGTCCCCGTCCAGGAACGATGCGCTGCTTGATGCGGGATTCGCGCCGGGTCGATTCATCCATCACGCCATGCGATTACGCGTTCTTCACGCGCGACTCACTGCTGGCGTCGTTCAAAAATGTATCAATTTGCGCGCGGGATCACGCGTGGCAGGCGTGAGAAAACCACTTGTTTTACGAGGGAAAATGCTTGCGCGTACAAGCAGATGCAGGACTGTACGTGCAGTCGCCGGCAGTTCCGAGCCGCGAATGTGCGGCAGGACACAGCCTGTGAAGTCAACTTGAGACACGGCGGCGCAGCCTCACAAGCAACGCATGCGGCACATAAGAGAACGTCGCTTTGCGTATCGCGTACGATAGGGCAATTGCGCGGTGTTTGCGGCGCCCGCCGGGCGCGTTCATGCTCGCACCGGCGCGTGACATTCGTGAGGCACGCCGATGGCCGAACCCCTGATGAACCGCTTGCCGCGCACGTTGCGCTGCGACGCGGATTTCTGGTCGCTGCGCATCGTCGATGAGCGCATCGACGATCACGCGGTACGCAACGATGTCGCGCTGCCGCTGCGCATATCGAGCGATCGCGGCGCAATGCCGGTGGCGTGGTGCGGCGCAGGCGCGGGCTACGCCGCAACGGCCGATCTGTCGGAGAGCGGTCTGCAAGCCGCGCTCGATATCGCCGCGCAGCGCGCGAAGGCGAGCGCAGCGGTGTCGTTGATCGATCATCGGCAGATCGGCCGGCCCGACGAGAGCGGGACTTATGAATCGCCTGCTATCGAGCAGCCGTTGCTCACTCGGCGCGAATGGGTCGAACGTTTGCGACACGAATGTGCGGCGGCGAACATCGATAGCCGTATCGTCGAGAGAACGGCTGCGGTGCAGATCACGCAAACCGATCAACGCTGCGTGACAAGCGATGGCGTTCGCCTCGAACAGCGCTTTCGCTTCATGCTGCCGCAGATTTCCGTTACGGCGCACGCGCAAGGCGTGACGCAGGTGCGCACGCTCGGCGGCGATTACGGCACGCTCGCGCAAGGCGGCCTCGGCGTGCTCGCGCAGTTCGGCTTCGACGGCGCGGGCGCGCGCGTGGCCGATGAAGCGCTGCAACTGGTCGCCGCGCCGAACTGTCCTTCCGGTCGGCGCGATCTGCTGCTGATGCCCGATCAGATGATGATGCAGATACACGAATCGATCGGGCATCCGCTCGAGCTCGATCGCATTCTCGGCGACGAGCGCAACTTTGCGGGCTGGAGCTTCGTGAAGCCGGAGTACTTCGGCACTTATCGCTACGGCTCCGAACTGCTCAACGTCACATTCGATCCCGAGTCGCGCGAAGAAGCCGCAAGCTATGCATTCGATGACGATGGCACGCGCGCGACGCGTCAGTACCTGATTCGCGACAGTGTGCTCGTGCGGCCGCTTGGCGGTGCGCTGTCGCAGCAGCGCGCGGGCCTCGCGGGCGTGGCGAATTCGCGTGCGTCGAGCTGGAACCGTCCGCCCATCGACCGCATGGCGAACCTGAATGTCGAACCCGGCGCGAGTTCGCTGGACGACATGATCGCGAACATCGAACACGGCATTCTGATGCGCACCAACACGTCATGGTCGATCGATGATCAGCGCAACAAATTCCAGTTCGGCTGTGAGTTCGGCCAGTTGATCGAGAACGGCAAGCTCACGTGTGTCGTGCGTCAGCCGAATTACCGGGGCATTTCCGCGAGTTTCTGGCGCAGTCTCGTTGCAGTCGGCAACGAAGCGACACGCGTCGTGTATGGCACGTCGACGTGCGGAAAGGGCGAGCCTATGCAGATCATCCGCGTGGGGCATGCATCGCCTGCCTGCGTATTCGCCAACGTCGACGTGTTCGGAGGCGTGTGATGAACGACACCCCTTCATTCGCCAGTCACGCGTATTTCATGTCGCTCGCGCAGGCAGTCGAGCAGCGCCTCGCGGGCAACGAAATTGCGCTCACAACGTTCGCGGCCGAACAGTCCGACTTCATCCGCTTCAACGCGGGAAAGGTTCGGCAAACGGGCCGCGTGTCGCAAGGCCGGCTCACGCTGAGGCTGATCGACGGACAACGGCAGGCCTATTCGACGCACACGATCTGCGGCGACATCGCCGCCGATACTCACGCAATCGGCGCGACGGTCGAGACGCTGCGCGACGGCTTGCACGACGCACCCGACGATCCGCATCTACTGTTCGATACGACCGCCTGGACGGAATCGACACGGCGCGCGGGCACGCTTCCATCGCCCGACACGTTGCCGCTGACGGTCGGCCATTGTGCAAAGGGCTTGGACTTCGTGGGCTTCTACGCAGGCGGCACGATCGCGCGCGGCTTCGCGTCGTCGCTCGGCAGTCGCGGCTGGTATGAAGTGTCGAACTTCATTTTCAGCTGGTCGCTATACGATGTGAACGGACGCGCGATCAGAAGCCACTATGCAGGCGATACGTGGAGCGATGCGATATTCGCTTCGAAGGTCGAAGAGGCCGCCACACGTCTGCCCGTTCTTGCCCGCGACGCGCGCACGCTCAAGCCTGGCCACTATCGCGCGTGGTTCGCGCCCGCCGCGCTGCGGGAACTCATGGAGGCAGCGTCATTCAGCGCGTTTTCCGCGCGCATGCAAGCGACGGCGCGCAGCGAGTTCTATCGTCTCAACATCGGCGAAGTGTCGCTCGATCCGCGCGTCACGTTGACGGAAGATCTCGCGCTCGACATCACGCCTCGCTTCAACAGCGACGGCTATCGTCGCGAAACCGTGCAACTGATCAATGCCGGGCGAGGCGCGCATCAATTGACCAGCGCGCGCACGGCGCGCGAATACGGCCTCGCACCGAATGGCGCGACGTCGGAAGAAGTGCCGTCCGCGCTATCGATGCAACCCGGCGATCTTGCGCAAGCCGATGTACTCTCCGCGCTCGACACGGGGCTCTACGTCGGCAACCTCTGGTACGTGAACTTCTCCGACCGCATGAACTGCCGCCTGACGGGCATGACGCGCTTCGCGACGTTCTGGGTCGAAGACGGCCGCATCGTAGCGCCCGTCGATGCGATGCGCTTCGACGATAGCCTGTATCGGTTGCTCGGCAGCGAGCTCGAGCGGATCGGCAACGCGCCCGAGTTGCTGCTGAACGACTGGACATAGGGCGAGCGCGCGACGGGCGGCATGATGCTACCGGGCCTGCTCGTGCGTTCTTTCGAACTGACGCTATGACTCGAACCTCGCCGATCGCATGCGTCGCGGCGTGAGAGAAGAGGGCGTTGCGCACACGCGCAGCGTCCGCTTTCTTCTGTCGGAAGAATTCATCGATACCCCGTAAAGCATTTCATTGGCATCGCTAATCAGATCGCGATGCAATTCTCGCGGCGCCTTACACGGTCCGCGCTGGTCATCGTCTTCATTGTGCAGCGTGACAATACCCGAGTCATGGAGCCGCGCTCCGTGCGCTGGCGCACATCGGACGAATACGTGCTGATGTGCGCTGGCGCACACTCTCGCGAAATCGCGCGTGCGTTTCATTGCCTATTCGCAAGCGCTGCGTTCGCGGATAAGGCCGTCGACACGACGTGCCGGTTCAGTCACGTGCATGCCGTTTCAGCTTTGAATCAAAGCGCGAAACTGTTGCGACGCACAAGCCCAGTGCTTGCTGCGCATGGCTTCTCATCGACTACGCGCGATTGTTTCGCAGTGTCATAGGCAGGCGTGAGATTGATTCGTATTGCTTGCCGAGTTCAGCGTTGAAACGTATTTGACCATTTACGGTGCGCTTGCGACTCGCTTTTCGCGTCGAGCCTTTTCAGCAGAAGGTTCAACGGGGTGCTGGTACGGACTTCGCTATAAGCCTGCCCGCGCAAAGGACCGAGGCTGGTGCGCGACGCAAATAACCGGCCCTCGAAATGAGACGCTGAACTCCAGGCTGCTCGCCAGGCTCGCGACCGTTGTTGTTCTCCATGCGCCATTCGCATGGCGCAGGGGCTCGCTTTGTCTGGAGATCGGCACCGACAAGCGAGGAACCATGAAAACCAAACGCTCTAGCCGACACAAGCACGCCGCAGTCAAGGCGACCGCCTTGCTGATGGTTCTGCTTGCGCGCGACTACTGCGCCGCGCAGCCGACCACTGCATCCGGAACCACGGGGAGAGTCGCAGAAGGACAAGTCGCAGAAGGCAAGGTTGACACGGAGCGCGACCAGCTCCGCAAACGCATTTTCGCGGAAGCGGGCGCCGGCGCTCCGCAGCTTGCGTTGCAAGAGGCACGCGCGAGCCGCGATGCGTTCTCCGAGCACGACCTGTTGCAGATCGAGGCACTCGTCGTCGAAACGGAAGTGCACTGGGGCCGGCAGCAATCGCTCGCTTCCGATGAATCCGACCGCCTCGCGCAGACCCGATCCGCGCTCGCGCACATCGACGACGTGCTTGCACGCATGCCATCGACGGACGAATACGCCGACGTGCGCCGCGCGGTGCTCGTCGAAAAAGTCGCAGCATTGCAGGGGCTTGGCCGCATGAAGGAAGCGACCGCGCTCTACGAAAACCTGTCGCGCTCGAACGAGCCGATGCCCGCGCGCACCTATGCAGCGGCGGGCGATGCCTACACGTATCTCGACGAGCCGCGCAAGGCCGTGCCCGCCTACGAGCATGCATTGCAGACGCCTGTGGAGCCGCTCGTGCCTTCCGTCGAACCGCATGCGTTGAAGCGCATCGACGTGCAGGAAGGGCTCTTTTTCGCGTACCTCGATTCGGGCCGCTACGACAACGCGCAGCAACTCTTGAAGCAGATTTCTGCGAGCACGCCCATACGCGCGGATCTCGCCGAGCATCCCGAGGACGTCAACGAAGACTATGGCCGCGTGAAGAAGCTGCAGGCGCAGTACCTGCTGTACACGGACCGCACGCGCGAAGGCGTCGCCGCGCTCGACGAGCTGCGCCACGAAGCGCCGTTCGATCCCGCACTGATCAGCGCGCGCTCGGATGCATCGCTCGTGCAGCAGCGTCCGCGCGAAGCGCAAAAGGTCTATGAAGGCACGCTCGTCGATCACCCCGGCGATATCGAAACGCTTGCGGGGCTCGGCCGCACCGCGCTCGAATTGAACCAGTACGACCGCGCAGCGGAAGTGAACGCGACCTTCGGCGACCGCTTTCCCGACAACAACACGGTGAGGACGTTTCAGCGCGATTACGCGGCCTACAAGAGCCCGCAACTGATCATCGCGGCGAACGGGCAGAAGGGCAACTCGGTTCTCGCCGACAACAACTGGGGCATCGATACGCAGCTCTACTCGATGCCGCTCGCCGACTACTGGCGCGTGTTCGCGCATCAGTTCAGCGGCCGCGCGGATACCGGCGACGGCAACAGCGTGAGCCGCGTGCGCAACGGCATCGGCGGCGACTTCCGGTTTCGCGGCATCGACGCGGCGGCGGAAATCGATCATTCGACGGGACCGCAGGCGAAAACAGGCGGCGCCGGCAGCGTGAGCTATGCGCCCGACGATCGCTGGCGCTTTTCGGCGGGCGTCGACAGCAACGTCAACTCGTTGCCGTGGAAGGCCTACCAGGCAGGCGTGACGGGCCGCGCGGCGACGGGCAGCGTGCGCTACAGCATCGACGATTACCGGTACTTCGATCTCACTTACGGCGCGGCGCGCTATAGCGACACGAACCTGAACCAGTCGTGGGTCGGCACGTGGTACGAGCGCCTCATCAACACGCCGAGCCATCTCGTCGCGACGTGGGTCGAGTTGAACACGAGCAGCAACACGCTCGCGAACACTGCGTATTTCGCGCCTCATCGCGACATGACGGCGCAACTGACCGCGATGTACCAGTGGACGTCGTGGCGCAACGCCGACCAGTCGCTCGCGAATCGTGCGTATGCAACGGTCGGCGGCTATCGGCAAACGGATATCGGCAACAGCATGCTGTGGGAAGTGCGTCTCGAACAGCAGTGGCAGTTCAGCGCGCATGCGTCGCTCGCGTATGGCATCGGCGTCGCGAGCCAGCGCATGGACCGTACGCGCGAGACCAGCAAGCTCATCTACCTGAACCTGAACATTCCTCTGTAGACGATCATGGACAAGCTCAATCGCAGACGTTTTCTCGCATTCGCCGCGGGCCTTGCCGCGGTTCCAGCCGCACAGGCACGCCTCGCGCTCGACCGGCTGCCGCCGCAGGATGCCGACGATGGCCTCACGTTTCGCGTGCTCGCGATTCACGACATCCGCGACGACCTGCATGCGGATGTCGCGACGGTCGCCGATACGTGCGCGATCAGCACGGCCACGCTCAACACGATCTTCGCGTGGCTGAAGGCGAAGGACTTTCGCCCGGTGAGCGTCGATCAGATCGTCGCATCGCGCAACGGTGGGCCGCGCCTGCCGCCGCGCGCCGTGCTGCTGACCTTCGACGACGCGTACAGGAGCCAGTTCACGCGCGCATTCCCGCTGCTGCAGCAATACGGCTATCCGGCGCTGATCGGTGTCGTCACGCGCTGGACCGACACGCCCGCGGGCGACCCCGTGCGCATCAGCCACAAGTCGGTGATGCCGGCGGGCTACTTCATGAGCTGGGACGATCTGCGCGAGATGTCGCAATCGGGTCTCGTCGAAGTGGCGTCGCACACGCACGACCTGCATCACGGCGCGCTGGCGAATCCGCAAGGCAACGAGCTGCCCGCCGCGAGCGCGCATCTGTATCTGCCGCAACTGCAACGCTATGAAACCGACGAAGAGTATCAGGCGCGCGTGCACGACGATCTGAAGCAGAGCGTCGATCTGATCCAGGCCCGCACGGGCGTGACGGTGCGCTCGGCCGTGTGGCCGTATGGCATGTACAACGCGGCGCTCATCAAGGCGTCGCAAGCGCTCGGCATGTCCGTGCATTTCACGCTCGACGACGGCCCGAACACGCCCGATGTCCCGCTCACGCAGATTCGCCGTCTGCTCGTTTCATACGATTGGGACGTCGGCACGCTAATCGCGCAGATGCGTTCGTCGCGCGCGTATCGCGGCGAGCACAACCCGGTGGAGCGCGTCGTCAACGTGTCGCTCGACGAGATGTACGACATCGATCCGAACAAAAGCGAAGAGAAGCTCGGCCGTCTGCTCGACCGCATCAAGGATCTCGAACCGAAGTCGGTGTACCTGAAGGCTTACTGGGACCCGGACAACACGGGCGTCGCGCGCGCGATGTACTACCCGAACCGTCATATGCCGATGCGCGCGGATCTGTTCAACCGCGTCGCGTGGCAGCTGATCACGCGCGCGGGCGTGCAGGTGTATGCGCACATGCCGCTGCTCGCCTTCGATCTGCCGACGGGCCATGCGGCAGTGGGGCGTCTCGTCGAAGTCGCGGCGAACAGCCCGGACGATGGTCAGCGTGGTCGCGCACAACGCCTGAGCCCTTTCGATCCGCTCGCGCGTCAGACCATCCAGGAGCTGTACGACGACCTCACGCGCTATTCGAGCTTCAACGGCGTCGTGTTCGGCGCGGACGCGACATTGAACGCGTACGAGGACACGAGCGCGCCCGCGATGTCCGTCTATCGCTCGTGGGGCTTGCCCGGTGACATCGCACAGATTCACGCGTCCGATGAACTGATGCAGCGCTGGGCGAAGAACAAGACAGCGTATCTGACCGCCTTCACGAACCAGCTTGCCGAGCGCGTGCGCGCCTATCAGGGCGGCGGCAATGTGCTGACGGCGCGCACGGTGTCCGCCGAGGCCGCGCTCGATCCGAACGCCGAACGCAACTTCTCGCTCTCGGTCGCGGCAGCGCTCGCGAATTACGACTTCGTCGCGCTGACGGCAGCGCCACGCGCCGCCAACGGGCGCGTGAGCGACGCATGGCTCGATCGCCTTCAGCAGACCGTGATGAAGCAGCCGGGCGCGGCGGCGAAGACGGTATTCGAGTTGCCCGCCGTCGATGCGCAGACGCAGCAGCCTGTCGAGGCCGCCGTCCTGCGCGCGCAGATGAAGCGGCTCAACGCGGCGGGCGTCGTGCATCTGGGCTATGGGCCGGACGACTTCCTGAAGAACCGGCCGGACACGACAGTGCTGCGCGATGTGATGTCGGTGCAAAGCACGCTGCGAATGAATCAGGGGATGTTGGGCTGAGCGTCGCGCGAGGGTTTCGAACACGAACAATGAAACCCGCGCGATGCCGGCCCAGACCAGGGGACCACAATGAAAAACGTCATGAACGTCATCTCGAACTTCGTCTTTTACTACCCGCTGTTGATGGCCTATCTGTGGATGGTGGGCGGACTGCTTCATTACCTGCTCGTCGAGCGCCGGGACGCGGGGCGCAAGGCGGCGCCGCCGCTGATGTCGTATCCGAAGGTGTCGGTCGTCGTGCCTTGCTACAACGAAGCGGACAACGTGCGCGAAGTGATCGCGTGCCTCGACGAGCTGAACTATCCGAACTACAACATCATCGCGATCAACGACGGCAGCCGCGACCAGACGGGCGCGATCCTGAACGAACTGGTGAGCGTCTATCCGAAGCTCGTCGTCGTGCATCAGCATCAGAACGAGGGCAAGGCGATCGGTCTCACGACGGCCGCGATGCTGTCGGATGCGGAGTACCTGATGTGTATCGACGGCGATTCGCTGCTCGACGAGGAAGCAATCGGCTGGATGCTGCGCCACTTCGTCGACGACGCATCCGTCGGCGCAGTGACGGGCAATCCGCGCATCCGCACGCGCTCGTCGCTGCTCGGACGCATGCAGGTCGGCGAGTTTTCGTCGATCGTCGGGCTCATCAAGCGCACGCAGCATATGTATGGACGTCTGCTGACGGTGTCGGGCGTCGTGTCGATGTTCAGGAAGCGCGCGCTGCAGGAAGTCGGCTACTGGAGCTCCGACATGCTGACGGAAGACATCGACATCAGCTGGAAGCTCCAGGTGCAGGGCTGGGCCGTGCATTTCGAATCGCGCGCGCTCAGCTGGATTCTGATGCCGGAGACGTTCCGCGGCCTCTACAAGCAGCGTCTGCGCTGGGCGAAGGGCGGCATCCAGGTGCTGTTCAAATACGCGGGCGCGGTGCTGTCACGCCGCAACATGATGATGTGGCCGATCTTCATCGAGTACGCGGTCAGCATCGTGTGGGCGTATTGCATGCTCTTCACGCTCGTGATGATGGCGGCCACCGCGATGTTCACGCTGCCCGAAAGCTGGCGCTTCGGGTTCGTGCCGCGTGGCACGGGCATCCTGCTGTTCGCGACCTGCTGCGCGCAGATCCTGCTCGGCTGCCTGATCGACCGGCGCTACGACAAGGACCTGATGCGCTATTTCATCGACACCGTCTGGTATCCCGCTGCGTTCTGGGCGATCAGCATGATCGCTTCCGTGGTGGCGTTGCCCGGCGTGGTCGCCCAGCGCCGCAGAAAGCGCGCGCGCTGGGTGAGCCCGGATCGCGGCATCCGTGCGAGCGGCCGCGCATTGGCGAACGACGCGCACATCGAGCCTCGGTTCAACGCGTCGCTCGAAGCGCCACAGACGGAGTAACGCCGTCGGCACAACGCAGTCGACATAACGCAAGTCGACAAAACGCCGTCGGCATGAAGCATTCGAATTGACATCGCAGAGTCAACATTCTCGACAGGGGAAAACAACATGGAATTTCCGATCATCGATGTGTCGAAGCAGTCCGTCTCGCAGTTCGCAACGGAGTGCAGCAGGGCGAAGGCCGTGCGTTTCGTCGCGTGGTATCGCTTCGTGCGGCCCGTGCTCGTGCTCTGCACGTGGGTGCTGGCCGCCGTCTATATCCGCTGGTGTCTCGCGAATGCGAGCGAAGAGGAGCTGTCCCTCGATGCGTTCATGCCGGGCATCATGGGCATCGGCATCGTCGCGCTGTCGATGATCCTGTGGACCTTCGGCCGCCAGATGGACGCGATGAACACGAATCGCGTGCGCCGCATGCCCGAGGCGAGCGACACGCCGCAACCGGCGACGACGCATGAAATTCCCGAAGGCGATGCGGGCCGCTGCCTCGTCGCGTATCACGACGACGACGGCATGATCTCGCACGTCGTGACGATGCCCGAGTTCGAACGCCAGGCCGCGTGAGCGCCTGCGTTCGCATCGAAACGACAGACACACAACATACGCACCACGGAGACCACCATGTGCGGAATCGTAGGAGCAGTGGCACAACGCGACATCGTCGGCGTTCTCACGGAGGGCTTGCGCCGGCTCGAATATCGCGGTTATGACTCGTGCGGCGTCGCCGTCCTGCAACACGGCGCGCCGCGCCGCGTGCGCAGCATCGAGCGCGTCGCGAACCTCGCGGAGCAGGTCGAAGACGCGCGGCTGTCGGGCACGATCGGTGTCGCGCACACGCGCTGGGCGACGCATGGCGCGCCCATCACCGACAACGCGCACCCGATCTTCTCGTGTGACGAGATCGCGCTCGTGCACAACGGCATCATCGAAAACCACGAGCCGCTGCGCGACGAACTGAAGGCGCTCGGCTATGCGTTCGAATCGGATACCGACACGGAAGTGATCGCACATCTGATTCATCACACGCGCGAGCAGGATGCGTCGCGCGATCTGCTGACGGCGGTGCAGCGCGCGTTGCAGCGGCTGCGCGGCGCGTATGCGATCGCCGTGTTCGCGAAGAACGAACCGGACCGCGTGATCGGCGCGCGCGCGGGCTCGCCGCTTGTCGTGGGCGTCGGCGAGCGCGGCAACTATCTGGCCTCGGATGCAATGGCGCTGTCGGGCACGGCCGAGCATTTCATCTTTCTCGAAGAAGGCGACATCGCGGTGCTGTCGTGCGATGGCGTGCATATCGTCGATCGCGACGGCGCAGCCGCGCGCCGCGAAGTGCAGGCGCAGCACGCGAGCCACTACGCGACCGAGCTCGGTCCGTATCGCCATTACATGCAGAAGGAAATTTTCGAGCAGCCCGACGTGGTCGCGGATGCGACGGAGCGCGTGCGTTCGATCACGCCCGCGCTGTTCGGCGCGAAGGCGCAGCGCGCGTTCGGCGAAATCGATTCGCTGCTGCTGCTCGCGTGCGGCACCAGCTACTACTCGGCGCTGACGGCGAAATACTGGTTCGAATCGATCGCGGGCATTCCGACGCAAGTGGAGATCGCGAGCGAGTACCGCTATCGCGAGAGCGTCGTGAATCCGTGCGCGATGGTCGTCGTCGTGTCGCAATCGGGCGAGACGGCCGATACGCTCGCGGCATTGAAGCACGCGCAGGAGATTGGCCATCACCATACGCTCGCGATCTGCAACGTGCCGCATAGCTCGATGATGCGGCTCACCGAACTGCAATATTCGACGGGCGCGGGGCCGGAAATCGGCGTGGCGTCGACGAAGGCGTTCACGACGCAGCTCGTCGCGCTGTTCGTGCTCGCGCTCACGCTCGGCAAGGAGCGCGGCCGCGTCAGCAGCGACGACGAGGCGCACGCATTGCGTCAACTGCATCATCTGCCCGCTGCGCTGAACAGCGTGCTTGCGCTGGAGCCGCAGCTCGTCGCTTGGGCGCAAGCGCTCGCGCGCAAGGATCACGCGCTTTTCCTCGGACGCGGCCTGCATTATCCGATCGCACTCGAAGGCGCGCTGAAGCTCAAGGAAATCTCATACGTGCACGCGGAAGCGTATCCCGCCGGTGAGCTGAAGCACGGACCGCTTGCCATCGTCACGAACGAGATGCCCGTCATCACGATCGCGCCGAACGACACGCTGCTCGAAAAGCTCAAGTCGAACATGCAGGAAGTGCGCGCGCGCGGCGGCCAGCTATATGTGCTCGCCGATGCGGGCACGAAGATCGAAAGCAGCGACGGCGTGCGCGTGATCCACCTGCCCGAGCATTACGGGCCGCTGTCGCCGATCCTGCATGTCGTGCCGCTGCAATTGCTCGCGTATCACACGGCCTGCGTGCGCGGCACCGATGTCGACAAGCCGCGCAACCTCGCGAAGTCAGTGACGGTCGAGTGAGCGACGAGCATGCGGACGACGTTTGCAATGCTCGCCGTGGTGTCCGCATGCAGCGTCGTTCCTGCCGCGCACGCGGCGGGTGCCAAGGCCGGACCACATGCGAGTGCGAAGGCGGGAACGAAGGCCGCGAGCGCGTCGAGCGCCCGCGTGCCGACGGGCGACTTGCGCGCTTACATGCACGGCATCGGCGCGACGACGGACGAGCGCGGCGTGACGACGGTGTTCTTCAGCAGCTCGGGCCTGCCGCCGCGCGGCGCGGGCCGCGACCGCAACTGGACACACGATGTCTACGTCGCGCGCTGGACGCCGCAGCAGGCCACGCTCGAGCGGCCGCGCATCTTCATCAGCCGGGCTGAAGCGCAGGAACCCGTGTCGGTTGCGCAGAACGACACGGGCCGCGTGATGGTGTCGTTCGAGGACGGCTGGAACACGCCGAATCAGGTGAGCCAGCGCTATGGCGTCTACACGTCGGACCTTAAGGGGGTGAAGCCGTATCCGAACGATGTGCTGTCGGGCGGGCACTCGGGGCATGTCGCGGGCGTCGGCTCGCGGTTCGTCGTGTTCTATTCGAACAACTGGATCGACGGCGGCGGCGTCGACAATCTCGGCACGGGCGACGGCGTCTATGTGAAGACCTACGATGCCGACGGCGCGCTGTTGCAGGCTATCGACGTCGCGCCGCGCGTGCGCGAATGGTGGCCGATGATCGCCGGCTCGCCGACGCGCGCGCTGCTCGTGTGGCAGCAATACGTGAGCGGCGAGACCTACGCGCGGCTCAAGGTGGCGACGCTCGATCCCGCGACGGGCGCGCTCAGCGAGCCGCATGTGATCGCGGAGCGCTTGCAATACTACACGTACGCGGCGGCCTGGGTGCCGTCCATCGACCGCTTCGTCGTCGTCGCCACCGACGACAAGGATAGAGGTTTCGCGCAGCTCATCGATGCGAACGGCCAGACGACGGCGACGCTCGGCTGCATGCCGGCATCGGTGCGCGAGGCGGGCATCGCCGTGATCGGCGCGCGCGCGTTCACGCCGTCGCAGGACGGACGGCTGCTGCATCTGAAGCTCACGCCTTCGTCGATCGAACTCGCGGGCACGCAGCCGTCGCCGATCAAATGGACCTATACGGGCAGCATCGGGCTCGTGCGCTCGCCGTCGGCTTTGCATTGGGTCGCGACGAGCCCCAAAGGGCTACAGGAGGCGGACTTCGATCTGAATGCCGCGACTGCGCCCGGTGACAAGGATCAGTGCCGGGGGTAAGCGTGCGTTGAACCGGGTACGTTGAACCGGGCGCGTTGAACCGTTGGAGCCATTCCGCGATGGCATGCAATGTGTCTCGGGCGGAACGGTTCGCCGTTTCGGCAAGATGAGTCGAGGCATTGCCGCCAAACCCGCCACCCGCCCATTTTGTATCGCCGTACCCGCCAGATACATTGGGACACAAAGCAGGGAAGACGTTACGGTATAAAGTCGGCATCGCAATCAGGAGCAATGCCATGACGTCCAACCTTCATCACGGCTCGTGTCACTGCGGCGCCGTCACCTTCGAAGTCGAAACGCCCGTCACGCCCGCCACGCGCTGCAACTGCAGTCTGTGCCGGCGCAAGGGCGCGCTGATGTCGCCGTTCTTTTCCACAAGCGCGCTGCGCATCCTGTCGGGCGAGGACAGCCTCACGCTTTACCAGTTCAACACGCACGTCGCGAAGCACTACTTCTGCAAGCACTGCGGCATCTATCCTTTTCATCAGACGCGCAAGGACCCGAACCTGTGGCGCGTGAACCTGGGCTGTCTGGACGGCGTCGACCCATATGCGCTCGAAGCGTCCGTATCGGACGGCGCGAGCCTGTCGGTGGTCGACGACGCATAATAACGGGGAATACGGCGGGCTAAGGAGCCTTGTGTGGAAAAAACGGATCATGTTCTGATCGTCGACGACGACCGCGACATCCGCGAACTGGTCGGCACCTATCTCAACAAGAACGGCGTGCGCGCGACGCTCGCTTCGGGCGGCCGGCAGATGCGCGCCGCGCTCGCCGGCGAGCGGCCGGACCTGATCGTGCTCGACCTGATGCTGCAGGGCGAAAGCGGTCTCGACCTGTGCCGCGAGTTGCGCGCGGGCGAGTTCCAGACAGTGCCCATTCTGATGCTGACGGCGCTGAGCGAAGAGACCGACCGCGTCGTCGGCCTCGAAATGGGCGCCGACGATTACCTCGCGAAACCCTTCGCCGTGCGCGAACTGCTCGCCCGCATCCGCGCGATCCTGCGCCGCGCGCGCATGATGCCGCCCGGCAACGAACAGCCGGGCACCTCGCACTTTCTGTGCTTCGGCGACTGGCGGCTCGATACGATCGGCCGCAATCTGATCGACAGCGAAGGGACGATGGTCGCGCTGAGCGGCGCCGAGTACCGGCTGCTGCGCGTGTTCCTCGATCATCCGCAACGCGTGCTGACGCGCGACCAGCTATTGACGCTCACGCAAGGGCGGCAGACGGAACCGTTCGACCGCTCGATCGATCTGCTCGTGAGCCGCGTGCGCCAGCGTCTGCGCGACGACGCGCGCGAGCCGCGCTACATCAAGACGCTGCGCAACGAGGGCTATGTGTTCTCGTCGCTCGTCACGCCGGAGGACAGCGTCTGATGAACCATGCAGTGGGCCGCCTGCGCGGTCTGTGGCCGCCGCGCACGCTGTTCGTGCGCCTGTCGCTGATCTTCTTCGCGGGCCTGATCGCCGCGCAGACGCTGTCGTTCTGGCTGACGATGACCGAGCGCAACGAGTCGATGACGCATGTGATGGTCGGCTACATCGGCCAGGAAGTGACCAGCTCCGTCGCGCTGCTCGACCGGCTGACGCCCGCCGAGCGCGTCGAATGGCTGCCTAAGCTCGCGCGGCGCAGCTATCGCTTCGTGCTCGGTCCGGGCACGAGCGGCATGCCGCCGGATGCGGCGCTGTCCCAGCAGATCGGCGCATCGATCGCGAAGGACATTGGCGCGCGCTACAACGTGACGGCCAATGCGGTGCCGGGCGAGCGCGAGCATCTCGAAGTGCATATGACCCTGAGCGACGGCTCGCCGCTCACGATCGACATGCATCCCGTGCATGGCACGCCGCTGTCGCCGTGGCTGCCGCTCGTGCTCGTCGCGCAACTGGCGCTGCTCGGCGGCTGCGCGTGGCTCGCGGTGCGTCTCGCGACGCGGCCGCTCGAACGTCTCGCGCAGGCGGCCGACACGCTCGGCCCCGATCTCGCGCCCGCCGCGCTGCCGGAGAACGGGCCGGAAGAAGTCGCGCGCGCATCGAAGGCATTCAACGCGATGCAGGCGCGCATCGGCATCTATATGCGCGAGCGTCTGCAGATTCTCGCGGCCGTTTCACACGATCTGCAAACGCCCATCACGCGCATGCGCCTGCGCGCCGATCTGCTCGACGACGAAGCGGAGCGCGCGCGTCTGCAAAAGGATCTGAAGGAGATGGAGCTGCTCGTGCGCGAAGGCGTCGCGTATGCGCGAACGCTGCATGGCGCCGACGAAAAGCCCTGCCGCATCGACCCCGATGCGCTGATCGAGAGCATCGTCAGCGACTATGCGGATGCGGGCGACCGCGTGTCGCTGACGGGGCGCGTTGGCGAGCCGGTGACGACGCGGCCGCAGGCGCTGCGCCGCATTCTCGGCAATCTGATCGACAACGCGCTGAAGTACTCGGGCGGCGACGAAGTGACCGTCGAAATGAGCGCCGCAGTGAGCGCCGGCACGACGCGCGCGCGGCACATGTCAATCGCCGTGCTCGATCGCGGCCCCGGCATTCCGCAGTCGCAGCTCGACGCGGTGTTCCAGCCGTTCTATCGCGTCGAGACGTCGCGCAATCGCGAGACGGGCGGCACGGGTCTCGGGCTCGCGATTGCGAAGCAACTCGCGCAGTCGATGGGCGCGACGCTGACGCTGCGCAATCGCGAAAGCGGCGGCCTCGAAGCGCGGCTCACGCTCTGAAGTGCCACTTCTTTCTAAGGCGCGCTTCGAACGGTCGAAGGTGCTTCGGGGGCGCTTGGTGGGCACGTCGTAGGGACTTCGTGTGCGCTTCGTGGGGCACTTCGTTGACGCTTTGGCGACCTTACCCGGCGCGCTTGATCGACGCGCGCACATAATCGACGAAGCGCGTCACGACGGGATCGTCGCGCTCCGTCTGCCATGCAAGTCCGACGCGCCATTGCGCGGACGCATCCTTCAGCCGCAACACGCGCGCGTCGCGCAGCAGATGCTCCGCGCGCGAAGGCACGAACGCCGTGCCGACACCCGCTGCAACGGCGGCCAGCACCGACTGGATATCGTCCGCGTGCTGGATCACGCGCGGCACGAAGCCGCGCTCCGCGCACCATGCGTCGATCATGCCCGACAGCCCCGGGCCTCGGCTGCGCGCGAGCGCAATGAAGCCGAGTTCATTGAGTTCTTCCAGGTTCGCGGGCACGCGCTTCCACGTTGCGTGCGGCGGCACGGCCAGCGCAAGGGATTCGTCGACGACGGGAAACGCCGACAGTCCCGCGCTTGCGGGCAGGCGGACAAAGCCCACGTCGAGCTTGCCGGCGAACATGCGCCGCGCCTGCTCCGCCGACGACAGATCGTTCAGCGTGACACCGATGTTGGGATTGAGCCTGCGATACGCGGCGATCAGGGCCGGCGCAAGCGTGAGCGCCGACAGGCACAGGCCGATGCGCAGATGGCCGCGCCGGCCGCTGCCCGCTTCGCGCGCGCGGGCGAGCACGTCGTCGACGTCGCGCACGAGCGTTTCGGCATCGGGCAGAAACGCGGTGCCGAAGGCCGTCAGTTCCGCGCCGTGACGGCCACGCTCGAAGAGCCGCGCGCCGAGGCTTTCCTCGAGCGCGACGATCTGCTTGCTAAGTGCGGGCTGGCTCAGATGCAGCGCCTGCGCGGCGCGGCCGAAATGGCGCAGGTTGGCGACCGTCAGGAACGCGCGCAGCAACCGGATTTCCATTCTTCACCGTTATCGTTTCGATCGAATTATTCATTTTACGTATCGAATCGCCGGGGGTCCAATGGAGGCGTTTCGTCGATTCCTATCGATTCATATCGGGTCCATCATGTCCTCTCTGCCCACGACGACGCTGCGCGTCGC
This sequence comes from Paraburkholderia phymatum, assembly GCF_038900715.1. Classification (GTDB taxonomy): domain Bacteria; phylum Pseudomonadota; class Gammaproteobacteria; order Burkholderiales; family Burkholderiaceae; genus Paraburkholderia; species Paraburkholderia phymatum_A. Next base: position 23,343 of record NZ_JAYMRZ010000011.1, read on the forward strand.
GTCGATGCTGTTCAAGCCGCGCCGTGGCGCGACGGCCGATAACGTTGCAGGCGTCGTCGCCGCGATCGAGCGGGCCGCGCGCAACGGCGTCGAACTCGCGGTGTTTCCGGAAGCGTGTCTGACGGGCGGCATCGGCGACACTGCTTCGTCGGATGCGCGCAGGACGCGCCGCACGGCACTCCGCGAGCTTGCGCAGGGCATCGACAGCGCGCCCGTGCTCGCCGTCGCCGATGCCGTCGAGCGCACGGGCGTCGCCGCGGGCGTCGGCCTGATCGAAGCCGCGCCGAACGGGGATCTGTTCAGCAGCTATGTCGTGTGCCTGCCGGGCGGCGAGCGGCACGTGCATCGCAAGTTGCAGCCGGATGGCGAACGCCATCTCGCGCGCGGCGACCGCTTCACGGTGTTCGACACGCACTGGGGATGGCGGCTCGCGATCCTGATCGGCGGCGACAACTATCTGGTGGAAAACGCGCGGATGGCTGCGCTGCTCGGTGCGCGGCTGCTCGTCGCGCCGCATGCGCGAACAGGTGCCATCGACGCCGCGAGCAGCGAATGGATGCGCCGCGCGTTGCCGGCGCGCGCGATCGACAACGGCATGTTCGTCGTCTACAGCGACGGCGCTTGCGACGGGATTCAAGCAGGCGAAGATGCGGGCGAAGATGCGGACGAAAACGCAGGCGAGGGCGGGGCGGCCGCGATCGTCGATCCGTGCGGCCAGGTGATCGCGCAAGACGGGCAGGACCCGCGCGGCGACGATATGATCGTCGCGGACCTCGACCCGGCGTTGATCGGCACGAGCCCCGGGCATCGCTGGCTCGATGCGAGGCGCCCCGATCTGTATGCGCGGCTCGCAACGGGACGCGCGCGCGAGATGCCACTCGACGCACGCGCATTCGAGCCGCGCACGGCCAGCGCGCGCGGCTCGGTGCCCGTGAGCTTCGCGATGGTGAGACGCGAACGCTCGCAGGGCTGACCGAACGCTGCTTTCGTTATCACGTTTCGATGCACGCTCGCGATGCATGCAAGAGGACGAACATACACACATCGATAACAGCGCGATTTTTTCGCGCCCTATACTTAGCCGATGAATCCTCTTCGAAAGCAGGCCATGCGTCGTTTATCAGTCAGGCGGTCGCCCATTCATGGCAAGGGCGTGTTCGCGCTGTGCGCGCTCACGGCCGGCGAGCGCATCATCGAATACAAAGGCGAAGTCACGTCATGGCGGCGCGCCGCGCGGCGCATCGAGCGCAGCGGGGATTATGGGCATACGTTCGTGTTCGGCCTGTCGGATGGGCGCGTGATCGACGGCAGCGTCGGCGGCAACAGCGCGCGCTGGCTCAACCATGCGTGCAAGGCCAATTGCGAGGCGGTCGAGATCGACGGACGCGTTTTTATCGAAGCGGCCGTCGATATCCAGTGCGGCGAAGAACTGCTGATCTCGTATGGTTTGTCGGTCGACGATCCGCAAGACGAAGAAACGCGCCGCCAGTACATATGCCGGTGCGGATCGTCCGCATGCCGGGGCACGATGCTCGCCGTCACGGACGACGCGCGCGCATGACGCAGCCGCGCTTTCCTGCATTCGCCTGTCGATGAGGCTGGCTGACGATCGCCGACCATGCGTGTCGCGCGTGCGCTGCGAGGTCGCATGCGTTGGCGGGCCGTGTCGCCCGCTGCAACGCCGGGCTGCAATGCCGGGCTGCAATGCCGGGCTGTCATGTCGGGCTGTGATACAGTGCCCGCAGCGTTCCAGAGAGGCGTCCATGACAAAACGACCACGGAAGACCACGCAGTCCCCGGCTCCGACCTTGCCGGCGTTGCTCATCGAACTGGAAGCGTCGCTGCCGTGCCTGATGGCGCAGCCTGCCGCTTTCTCGTCAGCGCTGGCTCGCGTGTACCGCTGCCTCGATCGCGCGGGCGCGCCGATCCGGCCGCGCGCGCCGCGAGCCGACCGGCCCGCGCGAAAAAAAGCGCCGCGCGCCGACATGCCGATATCGCTGCCGCTTTTTCCCTGAAGCCTGAAGCCTGAATCCCCGGGCTTTTCAGCGTTCCGCTCGACACACGCACCCACACCGCGTGTCCTTGCACAGGCGCCGCACGACTCGCGTCGTTTATGGCCTGAGCGGTTCGACAACCTGGCCGGCACGCGCGTGCTGTACGCGCGGAAACGCAATCTGCACCGCGAGCCCGCGCCGCCCGATCCCCGAGCCGATATGAATCTGCGCATCGAAATGCGTGGCGATGCGCGCGACGATCGATAGCCCGAGTCCGCTGCCATTGCCGCTCGCCGTTGCCGCCGAGCCGCGGAAGAAGCGGTCGGTCAGGCGCAGGCGCTCTTCGTCGGAAACGCCCGGTCCGTTGTCGGAGACCGTCAACGCGACGCTTTGCGCATCGGCCAGCACGCTGATATGCACGCGCCCGCCGACATCGCCGTACTTGATCGCGTTGTCGAGCAGATTGTCGATCAGCGTGCGCGCGAGCACGCGGTCCGCATACACTTCGGCGTCGCGGTCCCCGGCCAGCACGATGGCCATCGACTTTTCCTCGGCATGAGGCGCGCGAAACGCGATCGCTTCGCCCGCGACTTCATGCAGTTTGACGGGCAGCGTCGTGACCGTCTCGCGTTCGTCGAGCCGCGCGAGCAGCAGCAGTTGCTCGGCGAGACGCGCGCTGCGGTCGACACCCTGGACCACCCGGTGCATCGCCTGTTGACGCTGCGCGCCGTCCTGCGCGGCGAGCGCCACTTGCGCCTGGACCTTGATCGCAGCGAGCGGCGTCTTCAGTTCGTGTGCCGCGTCGGCCGTGAACGCGCGCTCGCGCATGATCGAGTGTTGCAGCCGCGCGAGCAGCTGATTGATCGCGTCGACGAGCGGCTTCACTTCGGCGGGCGACGGATTGACGTGGATCGGATCGAGGTTGCGCGCGTCGCGCGTGCGCACCGCCTTCGAGATCGTCGACAGCGGCCTGAAGCTATGCCCGATGCTGAACCAGACGAAGAGCGCGAGCACGGGCAGCGCGATGGCCATCGGACGCGCGATGCGGCTCGCGACGCCCGTCGTCAGATCGCTGCGCATATTGGCCGGCTCGAGCACGCGCACCGTGCGGCCCGTCGCGCTGTCGCGCAGCGCGTAGGCGAGCCACCTGTGGCCGCCGATCGTCAGCCGGTGCACGCCTTCTGCCGTCTCGCCCGGCTCGACGGACGTTTTCAGCGCCAAGAGGCCGGGGCTTTCGACGATCAGCTGGCCCGTCGCATCGCGCATCTCGAAGAGCGCATAGCGCGGCTGCGCATCGCTGTCGTCGTAGACGGCGGGCGACGCGCGCGTGTATTCGTTGCGCACGTCGATGCCCGTCACAGCCACTTTCGCGAGATTGGCCGCATCGAGCTGGATCAGCAGGTGCGCGAGCTGGATCAGGCGCGCGTCGTCCCATTCGTCGACTTCGCGCGTCGCGTTGGTGAAACTCCACGCGAACATCACCGCCCATACGGCGCCGACGCTGACGAGAATCAGCCACATCAGCCGGCGGCGGATCGACGTCGAGCGCGTTCCCGTCATGCTTTGTCCACGACGTAGCCGAAGCCGCGCACGGTGCGGATCACGTCGCCGCCGAGCTTCTTGCGCAGGTTCGACACATGCACTTCGATCGCGTTGCTCTCGACTTCCTCGTGCCAGCCGTACAAGCTTTCCTCGATCCGCGAGCGCGGCTGCGGCACGCCCGCGTGCGTGAGCAGGTGGATCAGCACGGCCCACTCGCGCGCGGTGAGCGGCACGCGCGCGCCGTCCTTCGAGACCGTTTGCGCGACCGGGTCCACCGTCAGGCCGCGCCACGCGATCACATCGGTGCTGCGGCCCTGCGAGCGGCGGATCAGCGCGCGGCAGCGCGACACCAGCTCGGCGAGATCGAAGGGCTTGCCGATGTAGTCGTCGGCGCCGGCGTCGAGGCCGCGCACCTTGTCGGCGGCCGTGTCTCTCGCGGTCAGCACGAGCACGGGAATGTCGTTGCCGCGCAGGCGCAGCCCTTTGAGCAGATCCATGCCGGACAGCTTCGGCAATCCCAGGTCGAGGATCAGCAGCACATAGGGCGTGGTCGCGAGCGCGACTTCCGCATGCTGGCCATCGCGCGCCCAATCGACCGTAAAGCCCGCGTTACGCAACGCGACTTCGAGTCCGCTGCCAATCAGGTCGTCGTCTTCGACGAGAAGGATGCGCATAGATGTCAAATCTGTTTTGGGTCTGTTTGATGACAGTCTATCGCGTATGGCTTATGTATACGTGGGCAGCGCGGCATCGACGGGACTTAAGCATTTCTTCAGATTCAGCCGCTAGCATCGCGCCGTACCGCTTGCGGCAACGGCGCCGCCCCATCACGACGAGGTAAACAATGAACCTGAACGCACTCACGCAACGCCGCGCCTACGATGGTGTCGCGCGCCTGCTGCACTGGCTGGTGGCGCTGTTGATCGCCGCGCAGTTCGTGCTCGGCTGGACGATGCCGGACGTGCATCGCGATACCGTGCCCGACGGGCTGATCGCGTGGCATCTCGGCGTGGGCGCGGCGATCGTCGCGGCCGTCGCGTGCCGGATTCTCTGGCGCATCACGCATCAGCCGCCGCCCGCCGAGCTGACGCCCGCGCTCAGCGTCATCTCGCGCGCGACGCATGCGCTGCTGTACGTCACGCTCGTCGTGGTGCCGCTGGCGGGCTGGGCGAACGCGTCGTCGCGCGGCTGGGCGGTCAAGCTGTTCGGCACCGTCCGCTATCCCGACCTGACGCAGAATGGCTCGCAGACGGGCCACGCGCTCGGCGACGTGCACGGATGGCTCGCCTGGGTGCTGCTCGCGCTGATTGTGCTGCACGTCGGCGGGGCGCTTTTTCATCGGATCGTCCTGAAGGACGACGTGATGCAACGCATGCTGCCTTAAATCCCATCGTTGCAGCAGTTAAACCCGCAAGTTAAGCCGCAGTTAAGCGCAGTTAAGCTGCGGCTAACCGTAAGCCATGAGCAAGATCCCGCAAGCCATCTGAAACGGCCACCGCGCCGAAGGGGCTTAATATTCCCTTCAGACTCGGGTCGCTACCATCGGGGGTGCCATGTCCGGCGGGTTACGGGCACGTTTGAATTCGGCGCACCGACACGCGAACTTCACACAAGGGAGTCGGCACAGCGGGCCGGTGCGCGTCATGTAGGGCTGGCTGTGTGATGAAGCAAACCACTGTAGAGATGATCCGGGCACATGTCGTCACGGCTTCCGTTGCTGCGACGGCCATTGATGTGGCAGTCGTCAGCCTGCTTTTCTTCTGCAAATTTCCGGAGTCGATGTTCGAGACGGCTTCGTTCCGTGTGCTTACGTTCACCTTGTTGCTCGCTGTCGTTCTTGCGACGCGCCACGCGGCGCATATCGCGTTCCGCGCGGCCGTCCGGCGGCGTCATGCGCGCTTCGTCGGGCCGCAGGAGGACGCGGTTTGTGTGTCCTCCATGTGTCCGGCGCGCAGACTGGTTATTCTTCATCTGCATTTCACCGGCATGCCTTACGTTCCCGTCAACCGGACGGGATGGTGACCGCGTCTGTGACGCGTGTCATCCGTTTATGCGCGGCTGTCGACGAGACAGCCGGCTTCTGAACTCTGTTTGCCGGAGCAACTGAAATCATGCAGGACGCCCTGCTGCACATCTACTGGCTGCCGACGGCGCTTGCGCTCGGGGCAGCCGTGTATGCCGTCATCGCGGTGGTGGCCTCGATCGTTTCGATGTCGCGAGTCGCGGCGGCCGAAAGGCGCGTCGCGCCGACGCCCGTGAGCGTGCTGAAGCCGCTATGCGGTGCCGAGCCCAGGCTCTTCGAGAATCTCGCCACGTTTTGCGAGCAGACGCATCCGTGCTTCGAGCTGATCTGCGGCGTATCGCGCGCGGACGATGCCGCCGTCGCGATCGTGCATCGCTTGCAGACCGTATATCCCGAACGCCAGATTTCGCTCGTGATCGATCCGCGCATCCACGGCACGAATCTGAAAGTGAGCAACCTGATCAACATGGCCCAATGGGCGCGGCACGACGTGTTCGTGATCGCCGACAGCGACATCGCCGTCGAAGCCGATTATCTGGAGCGCGTGTGCGCGCCGCTCGACGATCCGCAAGTCGGCATCGTCACGTGCCTGTATCGCGCGAAGGGCATCGCCGGGTTCTGGTCGCGCGTGGGCGCGCAGTTCATCAACGAATGGTTCGTGCCTTCCGTGCGCGTCGCGCATATGTTCGGTTCGACGCGCTTCGGCTTCGGCGCGACGCTCGCGTTGAAGCGCGCGACGCTCGCGCGCATCGGCGGCTTCGAGCGTCTGAGAAACACGCTCGCCGACGACTACTGGCTCGCCGGACACGTGCGCGAACTCGGCTTGCAAACGGCGCTGTCGCCCGTCGTCGTCGAAACGGATGTGACGGAATGCACGCTGCCCGCGCTATGGGATCGCGAGACGCGCTGGCTGCGCACGATCCGCTCGGTGAACCGCGCGGGCTTCACGTTCCTGTTCGTGACGATCACGCTGCCGTGGATGTTGTGCAGCGCGTGGCTCGCATTCGCGCTGCACGGCGGCGTGCATTCGACGGGCCTCGCGCATGACGCGCTTGCGCATCCCGCTGTGTCGATCGCGTTGATCGTCGCGACAGTAACGGGAATTTCGGCGCGCGTCATCCTGCATGCGATGATGAGCGCCGAGCGAAACATGTTCTGGCGCGATCTCGCGCTGACGCCCGTGCGCGATGCGCTGATGTTCGCACAGTGGCTCGCGGGATCGTTCGGCTCGACCGTGGTGTGGCGCGGCGTGCGCATGCCCGTCGAGGAAACGGACAATGGGGCGGCCGTGTTCCGGCCTGAGCCCGTCAAGGCACTCGAAGTATCCGACGGCCGCTGAACGCGCTGTATCCGCAGCAGTGGCGCGTTCGGCTCAATTGAAACTCGTGGAAAACGAACATGAAGAAGACGTTATTTTTGCAGGCGCCGTCGTATGACGGTTTCGATGGCGGCGCGGGGTCGCGTTATCAGGCAAAGCGCGAGATCCGCTCGTTCTGGTATCCGACGTGGCTCGCCCAGCCGGCCGCGCTCGTGCCGGGCAGCCGCGTGCTCGATGCGCCCGCCGATGGGCTGTCGGTGGAAGCGACGCTGGCGATCGCGGCGGAATACGAAGTCGTCGTCATTCATACGAGCACGCCGTCGTTCCCGACGGATGCGCTCTTCGCCGAGCAGTTGAAGGCGCGCGCGCCGAAGGTGATGGTCGGCATGGTCGGCGCGAAGGTGGCCGTCGATCCGCACAACTCGCTGACGGCGAGCGACGCGATCGACTTCGTCTGCCGCGAAGAATTCGATTTCACCTGCAAGGAACTCGCCGAAGGGATGCCGCTCGCGCAGATCAAGGGCCTGAGCTATCGCGCCGCCGACGGTTCGATCGAGCACAACGAAGCGCGCCCGATCCTCGAAAACATGGACGAGCTGCCGTTCGTCGCGCCCGTCTATCAACGCGACCTGAAGATCGACAACTACTTCATCGGCTATCTGAAGCATCCGTATGTGTCGATCTACACGGGACGCGGCTGCCGCTCGCGCTGCACGTTCTGCCTGTGGCCGCAGACGGTGGGCGGCCATCGCTATCGCACGCGCTCCGTCGAGAACGTGCTCGAAGAGGTGAAGTGGATTCGCGACAACATGCCCGAAGTGAAGGAGATCATGTTCGACGACGACACGTTCACCGACTTCAAGCCGCGCGTCGAAGAGATCGCGCGCGGTCTCGGCAAGCTGGGCGTCACGTGGTCGTGCAACGCGAAGGCGAACGTGCCGTATTCGACGCTGAAGATCATGAAGGAAAACGGTCTGCGTCTGCTGCTCGTCGGCTATGAGTCCGGCGACGACCAGATCCTGCTGAACATCAAGAAGGGCTTGCGCACCGACATCGCGCGCCGCTTCTCCGATGATTGCCGCAAGCTCGGCATCAAGATTCACGGCACCTTCATTCTCGGCCTGCCGGGCGAGACGCAAGAGACGATCAGGAAGACGATCGAGTACGCGAAGGAGATCAATCCGCACACGATCCAGGTGTCGCTCGCGGCGCCCTATCCCGGCACGACGCTGTACCAGCAGGCCGTCGAAAACGGCTGGCTCGAAGAGAACAAGGTCATCAACCTCGTAAGCAAGGAAGGCGTGCAGCTTGCTGCGATTGGGTATCCGCATCTGTCGCGCGAAGATATCTATCACCACCTCGAACAGTTCTATCGCCAGTTCTATTTCCGGCCGTCGAAGATCTGGGAAATCGTGCGCGAGATGCTGATGAGCTGGGACATGATGAAGCGGCGCCTGCGCGAAGGCGTCGAGTTCTTCCGCTTCCTGCGGGCTCGCGAGGCATGACGCAGCCGGGCCGGCCCCGACGCGCACTGATCGTTACCGCCGACGACTTCGGCCTGCACACGCGCATCAACGAAGCCGTCGAGCGCGCGCATCAAACCGGCGTGCTCACGGCGGCGAGCCTGATGGTGTCGGCGCCCGCCGCCGCCGATGCCGTGCGGCGCGCGCAGCGCAATCCGACCTTGCGCGTCGGCCTGCATATCGTGCTGGCCGACGGCGTGCCGATGCTCGCGACGCATCTGATCCCGGCGCTCGTCGACAGGCATGGGCGATTCGGCGACCGCATGGTGCGCGACGGCTTTCGCTTTTTCCTCCTGCCGGAAGTGCGCCGTCAGTTGAAGGCGGAAATCCGCGCGCAGTTCCAGGCGTTCGCGCACACGGGGCTGAAGCTCGATCACGTGAACACGCACAAGCACTTTCATCTGCATCCGACGGTGCTCGCGCTGATCATCGAGGTCGGCAGCGACTTCGGGTTGAACGCGATGCGTCTGCCGTATGAACCCGGCGCGCCGGCGTGGATCAGGCCGTGGATGGCTCGCATGCGCAAGCAGTTGGATAATGCAGGGATCGCGCACAATGATTACGTGATCGGCATGTCGCAGACGGGGCGGCTCGACGAAGCGGCGCTGCTCGCCGCGCTCTCGCGGCTGCCAGAAGGGGTCGGAGAGATTTACGGTCATCCGGCTGTGGCCGGAGACGGGGCGATCACGCCCACGATGCAGACGTACCGGCACAGCGACGAATTCGACGCGCTGGTGTCCGGGCGCGTCGCATCCGCAATTGCCGCGAGCGGGGCGATCACGGGCGGTTTCGCCGACGTGTTCTCGCAGCGGACTTATGTATGACGAAGTGATGAAGTGGCTTAAATGGTTGGGTTTGCCCGCTGGCATCGCGGTGCTGATCGCGCTGGCGTTGCACGGCGGCATGAACGACGTGCTGCGGGCGATCGGTGCGGCAGGCTTTGCGCTGCTGTGGCTCGTGCCGCTGCACGCGCTGCCGCTGCTGCTCGATGCGCAGGCGTGGCGTCTGCTGCTCGGCAAGCGCGCGCCGCTCGCGTATCTGTGGTGGGTCGCGACGGTGCGCGAGGCGGTCAGCCGGCTGTTGCCCGTGGCGAGCATCGGCGGCGAGTTCGTCGGCGTGCGGCTCGCGCGCTGGCGCACGGATGACGCGAGTGTCGTCGGCGCATCGGTGATCGTCGAGGTGCTGGTCACGATGGCCGTCCAATACGTGTTCGCGGCAATCGGTCTCGTGATGATCGTCGCGCAGACGGGGCGCGACGCGATGCTCGTGACGGTCGGCGCGGCACTCGTGCTGTCGCTGCCGCTGCCCGTCGTCGTGTTCGTGCTGTTGCGGCGCGGCGGGCTCTTTCACGCGATCGAGCGATGGTCCGCGCGTCTGCCGATGAGCGAGCATTGGGGCGTCGAGCGCATAGGCGGCGCGCGGCTCGATGCCGCCATCGATGCGTTGCTGCGCGAACCCGGCCTGCTGCTGCGCGCATTTCTGTGGCAGTTCGCGGGGTATGTGCTGGGCGCGTCCGAGGTGTATCTCGCGCTGTGGATGCTCGGGCATCCCGTTTCGATCGGCGGTGCGATCGCCGTCGAGGCGTTCACGCAAGCCGCGCGCCATGCGGCGTTTTTCGTGCCGTCGGGGCTCGGCGTGCAGGAGGCCGTCGTCGTGCTGCTCGCGCGGATGTTCGGCGTCGACGAGCAGACGGCGTTTTCGCTTGCGCTCATCAAGCGCATGCGCGAGGTCGTGTTCGGCTGCGTCGCGCTCGCTTCGTGGCAGTCCGCCGAGCTCGTTCGCAACCGCGTCCGCAATCGCCGGGACGCGTGGCACAAGAATCCGTCGCTCAGACCGGCCGAGCATCGCGTGCCGTCTCGCGAGGGCGTCGAGCGCAAGCGTTCTTCGCGCTGATTGACTCTGTGGATCGGCGGCGTGCAATCTGTGCAATTCGCGCGATGTGAGTTGCGCATGTTTGCGCAGCGGATCAAGCGGACCGCGCGCATGCGCTGCGCGCGCTTTCCCGAATGCGAATCGCAATCAACTAAATTCCCGGAAATGTGCGAGTCGATGTCATAGGCTGAAAGCCGACGCCTTCGAATCGATACAGAACGGCTGCGCATGCCGCCTCGTTCACCATCCCCGATACATCTCCTCGACGCGCTCAAGCGCGCCGGCCTTGCAGGCACGGCCGCGCAGGCCGCCGTGCTCGATTATCTGCAGCATGTGAAGCACGGTCACTACCGCGCAGAAGAGATTCATCGGCGCATTTCGGCGAGCGGCGAGCGGATGAATCTGTCGACCATCTACCGCGTGCTCAATCAGCTCGTCGATGCCGGACTCGTCGCGAGCGTGCCGCTCGGCAAGCACCACAGCCTCTACGAGCTGAATACGGGCAACGCGCACGATCATCTCGTGTGCGTCGTGTGCGGACGCGTCGAGGAATTCTCCGATCCGGCGTTCGATCGCCGGCGCAACGCGATCGCGAAGAAGTTCGGGATGCGCTTCGTCGGCAGGACGCTGGCGTTGCAGGGCATCTGCGCCGAGTGCGTGGCGCGCACGCATCCGCCTCGCACGCGGACGTAGTGGGCGCAATGGACGTAGCAGCAGGGCAGGCCATGCGTCCCTGCGGCGCTGGCACGCGTTTGCGTGCTCAGGAAAGGACTGTTTCCATGTGACGGATTAATCCGCGGCGCGGGAACGGCTAAAGTGATTCGTGTGCGCGGTGGTCCCTTCGCGCGCGAGAGAGCTTCCCCCGGTCTCCGGCACCCGGAGACCGGGGTTTTTTTCGATTGCTCCGGTTTTTTGAAGCGGGTAACGTGAGATCGCCTCTTGAGAACAGGCGAGCTTTTGTCGAGCCCCGCGCCGCTCCGATCACGTCCGGCCGGGGCTTTTTTTCTGCCTTGCGCTTTTGCCTGTGCTTCCGCCTGTACTTCTGCCTGCATCTCCGCGTGCGCTTCTGCATGCATCATTGCCTGCATTTTTGCCCTGCGGCATCGCCCATCGCGATCGGCCGTGTTGTCCGGCCTGCCTCGATACGGACCTGTCCGCCGGCTGACGCCAACGCGTCGTACACTCTCGTTCAATCATCACCGAGCCGCACCGCGAAGGAGGAACATTTTCATGCCGGACGATCCGCTCAACACGAGGCGCCTTCGCGATCCGGCGAACTCTGATCTGCTGCATCTGCTCGATGGTGTCGAGCAGTTCAGCGACCAGGTGTTTCCCGCCACCCAGGCGCTCTTTGAGAGCCTTGCGCTAGGGCAGGCGCCGCATACGCTGTTCATCACGTGCGCCGATTCGCGCGTGTCGCCGGAAATGATTACGCAGACGCATCCCGGCGAGCTGTTCGTGTGTCGCAACATCGGTAATATCGTCCCCGCTTACGGCGAGATGCTGGGCGGCGTGTCGGCCGTCGTCGAATATGCGGTGCTCGCGCTGAACGTGCGGCAGATCGTCGTGTGCGGACACAGCGATTGCGGCGCGATGCGCGGCCTCGCGGGCACGGCCCCGATGACGGCGGAAGACATGCCGACCGTGAACGCGTGGCTGCGCAATGCGGAGACCGCGCGCAGCGTCGTGCAGGCGCGCAACGTGGGCCGCGATCAGCTCGTGCAGGCGCTCGTCGAGGAGAACATCCGGCTGCAACTGATGCATTTGCGAACGCATCCGTCCGTCGCGGGACGGCTCGCGCAACGGCGCCTCGACGTGCAGGGCTGGGTGTACGACATCGGGCACGGACGTATCACCGTCTTCAACGACGAGGACGACACGTTCGAGACCGTGCGCGAAGCGCGTGAGCGGCTCCAGCGGCTTGCACTGCGACAGGGCGGCTGAGCCGGTCTGGCACCTTCGATTCTCCGCTGCCGACGTTCGCCTGTCCGTTCATCCGCCCAGCGCCGCCGCGCGGCGCAGAAATCCCATCGCGCGTTCGTTGTCGAGATACGCGGTGTTGAAGCGGACCCACGGTGTCGGCTCGCCGTGCGGCCGGTAGTAGCTGCCGGGCTGCACGGTGATGCCAGAGCGGGCTGCCTCGGCGACGAACACATCCGAATTCGGCACGCCCGGCACGCGCGCCCACACGAGCGTGCCGCCGCAAGGCTCGTCGAATACCTGCCAGCCGACGCTCGCGAGCAGTTCCACCGCCGTCGAAATCGCGCCGTTCACGCGCCGGCGCAGCCGCTCCAGATGCTTGCGATACGTGCCGCGCTCGAGCAGCGCGGCCACCACGCGCTCGCTGAAACGCGTGCCGCCGAGGCTCGTCAGCGCTTTCACTTCGACGAAATGCTTGACGAGCGCCGCTTCGGCCGCGATGTAGCCGAGCCTCAGCGACGACGACAGGCTCTTCGAAAATCCACCGATGTACACGACGCGCGTCAGCCGGTCGAGCGACGCGAGACGTTGCGTCGGAATGGTCTGGAAATCCGCGTAGACATCGTCTTCGACGATCATGAAGTCGTGCTCCTGCGCGAGTTGCAGCAGCCTGAAGCCGACATGCGGCGCGACGTTCGTGCCCGTCGGATTATGAAAGACGGTGTTGAGGAAAAAGAGCTTGGGCCGGTGCGCTTTTAACAGCGCTTCGACGGCTTCGACATCCGGCCCGGTCGACAGGCGCGGCACGCCGACCAGCTCGATGCCTTGCAGCTTGAGCAGGCCGAACAGGTTGAAGTAGCCGGGATCTTCGACGAACACGGTGTCACCGGGTTTGAGCAGCATTCGCACGACGAGATCGAGCGCCTCGCTCGCGCTGTTCGTCACCATGATGTTCTGCGGTTCCGCCGCCACGCCGACAAACGCCAGCCGCTGTTCGATCTGCAGACGCAATTGCGGGTCGCCTTGCGGAATCGCGTAATCGATCAGGCTGCGCGCGTCCGTGCGCGACGCCTGCCGGATCGCCTGAGCGATTCCTTCGACATCGCGCCAGGCCTCGGGAATGAAGCCGATCGACAGATTCAGCACTTCGTCGGGCCGCTCGAACTGGCGCAGGATCTGATCGGATTCGGGTGTCGCGCGGATCGCGTCGAGCCCGCGCGTGGCGCGCGGCGCTTTTTCGAACTGCTCGGCGACGTAATAGCCGGAGCCGTGCTTCGGCTGGAGCAGGCCGCGCGTGGCGAGCCGGTCGTACGCCTCGATGACGGGAAAGCGGCTGATGTTGTGCTCGGCCGCGAACTTGCGGATGGACGGCAAACGCATGCCGACGCGCAACTCGCGCGACAGGATCAATGCCTCGACCTGCCCGACGATCTGCTCCGTGAGCGGGGTGGAAGTTGCGACGTCGAGGGTAATTTTCATTCGCCTCCCGTTTCAAGTGTTCGTGTGAGTTCCCCGAACACTTCGCGCAAATTGATCGAAAGTGTTCATTCCAGTCGTCGAAGTTTACCGGAACAATAGGCCCGACGAACGAAATTCTTCGCGCAGATTGTTAGCTGAAAAGCGCTTTAAATCAATAGCTTGCTTAGCCTTTGCCGAATCCGGAAACCGCCGGTGAATGCGGCCGAACACTTTGAGTGATCGCACGAAAGCAGAACTGTATTGAGAAAACTTCCGAGGCCGTGCGAAACGACATGGCCCAGCAGAACCTGAGAGAACCCGAACCTGAGAGAAACCATCGAACGGCGGCCGCTAACGAGACTCCGACCGGACCGACCAGTCTGAAATCGACCTTTGAGCGCGCTCCCCACTGCGGGAGCGCCCCTTTTGTGTGTCGAGCGTTCAGTCTGCGGCCTCGGTGCGACACTCCGGCACGCATTCGATCGCGGCGCGAATTGCCACAAGCGTTGCGCCGCCATTCCTTTGCCGCGACCTGCGGCATCGGGCCGATAAGCACACGTCTGACTGAACCGGAACGGACACGAAGAATCCGCTGGTGTCGGGATCCACGACGGCGAACGGGGCTACATCTATAAGCCTGTTGCGCTCATCGTCTTGCCGCCGCAGCCGGGCGATGCTGTCCGCGAGATGGCTCTGGATTGCTGGCTCCGGGTGCGAAGAACTGTCCACTTCGAGTGGGCAGCTTGTTAAGTAGTGCAAATGTAAATAGCCAACCGAAGGAGATTGAAATGACGCAAACGCAGGTTCAACAGGTTCAGCCGCAACAGCCGTCCCAGGCACAGCCGCAAACGGACCGACAGGACGACAGAAAAGTGACGGTCGTGGTCAAGCCGCGCAAAGCCCGCCCCGTGCTGATTCCCGTCCATCTGTAACGAGCGGGCCGGCACTTCGCGTGCCGGCCGCGAACGGAGGCTGTCGTGATCGACGACATCTTTGAACCACACGCGTTCGTGCTGGCGGGAAAGTGTCTCAGCACGTCGCCTTCGCTCGTCATCGAAGACGACGAGCATCAATACGAATTTCCCGCGTCCGCCGACGGTGAAGACGCGGCGCCCCTCATCAGCGCGCTGCGCTCGGGCGTCAAGACCGACGAGGTGCTGGCGCGCTATTCGGCTTATGAACAGAGGGTGTTCGACCGGCTGAAGGAACTGCAACTGGTGCGCGCGGTGAAGCCTGCGCTCGCCCGCAGCGGCCTTGACGTGCTGCTCGAACTCGAAGATCTCGCCAACGAACTGCTGTACCGCACGCTCTACACAAACGTGTTCTGGGAGAAGTGCGCATCGGCGAGCACGCGCGACGACATACCGCTCAACGTGATCCACGGGATGATTGTCGAGAACTACCATTTCCTGTTCCGCGAAAGCTACTTCGACGCGCCCGTTCTTTCGTACGTCGCGAATACGGGTGTGCGGCTCGCGATGAACGAGTTTTACGCGGAAGAGTACGGCCACGACGAGCTGCTGCTCAAGGCGCTGACCACGCTCGGCGTCACGCGCGAAGATCTCGCGCGCACGGTGCCGCTGCCGCAAACCATGGCGCTGTGCAATGCGCTCGCGTATTGGGCGCACAGCGATCCGCTCTTCTTCTTTTCGACGCTCGGCATTCTCGAAGGGAAGGACATCAAGCAGGATTCGTTTCTCGATGCCGCGTACCGGATCGGCGTCGATCCAGCGTTGCTCAGGCCCGTCAAGGCGCATTCCGATATCAATCTGCACGGCGGCCACGGCAGCCTCACGCGCAACATTTTCTCGCGCATTCCCGCCATCGCGGAAACGGACGTGCGGCGCATGCGCGCGCAGACGCATCTGTTCATCGAGCTGTACGACCAGTTCTATACGGGCATCTGGCAACACTATTCGACGTCGCCGACGCTGTTGCGCAAGCTCGACGTCGACGAGGAGGCGTAATGCAGGCCACGACCGCATCGGATCTCTTTTCCGCGCCGCGCTTGCGTCCCGGCGTTCAGCTGATTCAGGAACACAACGGCCTGACGATCGACTATCGCGAGCAGTCGTGCTCCGTCGTCGCCGACATGCAGGGCTCATTGCAGGCGTTCGCCGATTCGCTGAAGCAGGGCGACGCGACGATCGCCGAACTGAAGCACCGGCATGCCGATCTCGCACCCGAAATCGACGGGCTCATCGAGGAATTCGACCGGCTCGGCTTGCTCACGGAGAGCGCTTTTCCGACGCCGCGAGGGTGCCTGTCGGGCGAGGAGTTCTATCACCGGCTCCGGAAGTTCGCCGCCGAAACGATCGAGGGCAAATCGAAGTCGCGCTTCTATCAGGGCCTGCGCGATAGAACGCTGCCGCGCAGCGCGCTGATCGGCTATGCGCTCGAATACTTCTACATCGTCCGCGAAGCGCCGGGCCTGATCGCGCCCGCGCTCGGCCACGCCGAACCCGTGAAGGTGCAGAAGCTGCTGCAAGGCTTTCTCGCGTCGGAGCTGAATCACGATGAGATGCTGCGCCAGTCGCTGCATGCCGTGTCCATTCGCACCGACAACCTGGACTACCTGGTGCCGCTGCCCGCCACATTCGCGCTGTGTGCGTCGCTCGGCGTGTACGCGCGTCAACACTCATTGAGCTTCAAGGCGCTGCTGTTCCTGTTCGAGCAGCCAGGCGTGAGCTTTCATGTCGAACTGGCCGACTATTGCCGCGAGACGGGCATCCCGGAGGGCTTCTGGCGCCCGATCGCCCGTCACGCGTCAATCAACGACGAGTTCGATCACGACGACATCTCGCTCACGCTGCTCTCCGGGATCGACGCTGTGTCGCCCGAAGAGCAGCTGACCGTGAAAAAGCACGTGATGCTCGCGATCGAAACGATGGTGCTGCAAGAGAACCAGATTCTCGATTACTACGGCAGGCGGCCCGTCGTGAAGCCGCGCACCTTCGCCTGAGCACAGTCATGGAACGCTGGGATATCGATCGATACAGGCGGCCGGCGCTGGTGCCGTGCGAAGTGGCGGCGAGCGGCGACGACGTATTGACGATCGGCGTCGGCGACGATGCCGTTGATCTTTCGTTCGAAGGCGTCGCGCGCGACGAGGTGGCCGATGTCGTCGCGCAATTGATGCGGCCTTCCTCCGACGTCTGGACGAAGCTCAATCGCGGTGCGTGCCCCGCGTGGGTCCGCGCGCTGACGGTGCAGCTCGACGCGCTGTCGCTGATCGAAGAAACCGACTCGGGCATCGACAGCGTGACGTCGGGCGCCGAACGCGCGATCGCGATGTGCGCCGAAGTCGGGCAGCGTCTCGCCGCTGTCGTCGAGCGGCGGCTCGCGATGTACAAGAACACGCTCGCGATCGTTCACGCGATGCTCGCTGACAATGACGACGAACGCGACGCGACGCCCGGCGCGTTTCCGTTCACGGGCAAACCGGCGGGCCCGTTCGCGGATAACTTCGCGCTGCAAGCCCTTCATTTTCAGCTCGCGTACGCACGCCGGAACGCGCCCGAACTCCTGATCGCGTGGCAGCGCGTGCTTGGAGAAGTGTTCCGGCATGTCTGCTGGTTTCCCGCTCACGCGACGGCGCGATCGCGCTGCCAGAAAGATGCGGCGCCGGAGAGTTTCCATAGCGTCGCTTCGCTCGATCCCGTCGACCTCGAAACGTATCTGCTGTCGTTCGCGCATTTCGTCGAGCTTGCGCCGTTGCGCGTCGGCCGGCGCATGACGTGCTTCGCGTCCTTTGATACCGCGCGCTTTGACGACGCATGCAGCGGCCTCACGCTCGCGGCGCGCGCGGAGCGGCTGCTGATCAATGCGCTCGATCAACTGGGCAGCAACGCGTATGCGTCGGCAGCGCTCGCGTGCAACGAGATCACGCCGCTCGTGAAAGGGCTGTACATCGAGCAGTATCACGTGACGGACCGCTTCGTCGAGATACTCGGGCCGTTGCTGTCGCGGCGTGTGCAACGCAATCTGCGCGCGCGGCTTTTCGAGTACTTTCAGGAGGAGTACGGCCACGAAGCGTTCGAGCTTGCCACTTGCGTCGCGCTCGGCATGAACGAAGCGGATGTGCGCGCATCGGTGCCGCTGCCGCTGACGGCGCTCTATATCGATGCGTACACGGTGCTCGCGCATCGGATGCCCACAGCGTTCTTCGCGTCGATCATGGTCACGGAGGGCTTGCGCGACCAGCACAGCCCCGTTCACGCGCACATCGCCGCGCTCGTCGAAAACGCGCTGCATGCGGGCGACATCGTCGCGAAGCACGGCGAAACGAACGACGAGCTGAATCATCCGAGCCTGTCGCGGCTCTTTCTCGCCGACGTCCCGCACGTGACGGCCGCCGAGCAGCGCTACAGCCTCGAAGCGGCGCTATTCATGCTCGAAGTGAACATGCGGCAACTCGAATCGGTCGCGTACTTCTATGGTGGCCAGACGCAACTCCGGTTTCATGGTCTCCACGAAGGCAGGAGGGCGCTTGAAGTCTGATCGCGAGCCGGGCGTCGCGCAGTCGCGCTTCGCTTCCGTCAATCCGTACTGGGAGGCGTTTCTCGACGAGATGGGCCTCGACATGACGGACGCGCGCGGAGACGGCTGCTACATCGAAGCGTCCGACGGACGCGTGCTGCTCGATTGTCTCGCGGGCTTCGGCACCGCGAATCTGGGGCACGCGCATGCGACGCTGAGCGCGCGTTTCACCGAAGCGTTGCAGCGCACGTCGATGAACGTGTTTCCGTTCGAATGCGCCGAATCTCAACTTGCGCTCGCCGACAGGCTGCTTGCGCTAAGCGGCCGACGGTTTCAGAAAGTGTTCTTCGCAACCACGGGCGCCGAAGCCGTGGAAAGCGCCGTCAAGTTCGCGATGACGAGCACGGGCCGCAGCGACGTCGTCGCGTTTCGCGATTCGTTTCATGGGCTGTCGATGTTCGCGTCTTTCATGACGGGCAATCCGTTCTGGACGGAGGCGTTGCCCTGGAAGCCGGACAACGTGCATCAGGTCGACGCCGGCGACTTCGCCGCGCTCGAAGACATGCTGGCGAGCCGAAAGATCGCGGCCGTCGTGTTCGAGCCGGTGGCGGGCTCGTCGGCGGCGCAGCACTGGACGGCGAAAACATCGGCGCGGCTCGCCGCGCTGTGCCGTTCGACGGGCACGAAGCTGATCGCCGACGAGGTGTACTGCGGGCTCGGACGTGCGGGCGCGTGGTTCGGCATCGACGCGATCGGCATGAGCGATGTGGCGAAAGCGGCGCCCGACATGATCGTCGTATCGAAGGGACTGACGGGCGGGCTCGTGCCGCTGTCGGCCGTGCTGATGAACGACGGCGACTTCGGCGCCGTGTTCGGCGCGCCCGGCAAGGCGAAAGTGCAGGGCTCGACGTTCGGCGGCAACCGGCTCGCGATGCAGTGCGGGCTGATCGTGCTCGATCTCGTCGAGAGCGGGCGGCTCGTCGATAACGCGGCGGCGATGGGCGCGCTGATCGAACGACGCATCGCCGATCGCTTCGGCGGGCGTTTGACGCTGCACGGCAAGGGACTCGCGCTGAGTCTCACGGCTGACGCGCAGTGCGACATCGACATCGCCGATGTGTGGCTGGCGCTGTTTGACGCCGGCGTGCTGGCGATGCCGAATTCCGCGTCGCCGCGCTCGTTGGCTTCGCTGCGCCTGTCGCCGCCGCTGATCTTCGGCGTGGACGAAGTGGAATGTCTGATGGACCGACTCGACGAGGCGCTACAGGAATGAACGCACACAATCGTAAGCACAAGGAAGGCGCCGGCTACCCCGCGCTGCTCGTGGCGCTGTGCTGGTGGGGCCTGATGCCGCTGTACTACTGGCATCTGAAGGAAGTGAGCGCGCCGGAGATGCTCGCGCATCGCGTGTTCTGGTCGTTCGCGGTGCTGTCGGTGGTGATCGGGCTCAGGCCCGCGTTGAGGCGGCAGATGGGCGGCTGGCGTTCGTTCGCGCTCGCGCTGCTGCCGGCCGTGCTGCTGTCGGCGAACTGGGTCGTGTATATCCTCGCGTCGGTGACGGGCAATGCGTTGCAGGCGAGTCTCGGCTATTTCCTGAATCCTCTGCTGTCGGCGGCGCTGGGCATCGTATTTCTGAACGAGCGACTTAACGGTCTGAAAGCCGCCGCGCTTGCGCTCGGACTGGCCGGCACGGTCGTGCAGTGCTACGCGCACGGCGGCGTGCCCGTATTCGCCGTGATGCTCACCGTGACGTTCTCGCTGCTCGGCCTGGTCCGCAAGATGTGGCCGACGAAGAACGCGATCGTCAGCACCTGGCGCGAGACCGTCGTGATGATGCCGTTCGCGCTCGGCTATTTTGCGTTCCTGTCGTCGAGTCATGCGCTCGCGTTCACGTCGTTCGGCGCGGGCGCGGCGGTGCTGATGATGCTCGCTGGCCCGTTGACGGTCGTCCCGCTCGCGCTTTACGCGTATGCAATGCCGCTCGTCTCGCTAACGGAGTCGGCCGTGATGCAATATGTGACGCCGACCGTGACCTTCATCCTTGCGCTCACGGTTTTCCACGAACGGCTGACGACAGTCGACCTGACGGGCTACGGGCTGATCTGGTGCGGGCTCGCGATGGCGACCTATGCGACGGTGCGGCGTCGTCCCGGCGGGTCCTCGACGGCGGGCGACCGAGGGACAGGGCCAGGCACAGCGCCACGGAACGTGTCTTTTCTCGCCGCGCACAAAAAGACGCCAGCTTCCGCTGGCGTGAATAGGTTCTGGCATTCCGAGGGCCGTCCAGAACCTGAGAGACGGTGTGAAAAGTCTGACGCATGACCGCGCGAGCGGGGCGCCAGATGCGGCGCAAAACGGACTCAACGGTATCGGATCTGTCCGCATCGACCGCGTGGTCAATACAGCGCCAGTCTACTCCAGTTCGCGAAACAAACCTCGAAAATATGCGAATTGGGTATGAGATTCGCGTGCGCTCCCGCACTCAAATCACGCGAATCAGATGCGCGTTGCCGAAGGCGCGAATTCATGATGCGTTCCGCGCACTGCGCGTCGCAAACGGGCGTTTCGCGGCGTCTGAGCGATCCTGGAAAAGATAATATAATCAACTGTTAAAACAGGTCGCGACCGTGGCGGCGACGGCTGCCGGCGGCGGACGGGAGAACAATGAGCCGCGGGCGAAGCAGTATCGGGATGGGCGCAGCCGTCGTCATTGGCGTGCTGTTCGGGCTTGCCGTTCTTGCGTCGGTTGGCCACGTGCGGATCGCGTCCATCTGATCGTTCTGGCGCTGGCCCTTTTGGCCGGCTATCGTTGGTTCCCAATCAGGCTTGCATCGAAGAACACGTC
Organism: Paraburkholderia phymatum; assembly: GCF_038900715.1. GTDB lineage: Bacteria > Pseudomonadota > Gammaproteobacteria > Burkholderiales > Burkholderiaceae > Paraburkholderia > Paraburkholderia phymatum_A. The sequence continues at coordinate 44,317 of NZ_JAYMRZ010000011.1, forward strand.
GCGCGCCGCGCCGCGTGTCCCTGCAAGGCGTGCCCGCGAACCGATCGAGTCTTCCGCCGTGCCGCAGCCGTCTCTGGCGTCACTGGCATCACGTTTTGCGTCGCAGTTTTCATCCGGATCTCACACGGCTCACGCTGAGCCAGGCTATTTCATGACAAGTTCTCCCGGCTCATGTGACGACGAGCCGTTTGCATCGATGACCGAAGCCGGCATGCCCGCCGACGCTTACCGCATCCGGCCCGCGCCCGGCGGCGCGCGGCCGTCCGTGCATGCATCCGTGCGCTCGTCCGCGCGCTGGATCGCGCCCGGCGAGCGCGTGGAGATCGACGGCATCGCGGTCGAGGGAGGCTTTTTCTACACAGGCGACGTGCAGCGCTCGCACGCCGATTCGATCGAAGCATGCGTGATCGACGCGCGCTTCGATCTCGCGCGCGAGGGCGCCGACCCGACGGAGAGCCTCGGCGGCACCGCGCTCAGCTACGGCGGGCTTACGCCGGCGCAGCGCCGCACCTACGTCGAGTGGCTCGCGTCCGATCGCAGGAAATCGGATATCCACACGGGCTATCTGTTCTTCTACCTGTACGGGCTCGAGCGGCGCGTGCTCGTCGACGGCGCGGCGGGCAAGGTGAGCGGCGACGAATTCAACGCGATCGCGAAAGAACTGCGGCGTCTGCTGAATCTCGACGCAAACTATGCGTGGCAAAAGCACGTGCGCGGTCTGCTCGATGCGCTGTCGCTGATGGCGTCGCGTCATACGCGGATGTACCACCAGTCTGCGCCGGACGGACTGGCGACGGGTTATCAGGTGCCGCTGAACGTGCGCGTTGCGTTCGGCCAGGCGGCGCTCGACCAGCATCCGCTGCCGGCGGACTGGGCGCTCGCGTGGGTCAAGCTCGATCCGATGATGGTGCGGCGCACGGCCGTCGCGCGTTGTCCCGAGGAATTCGATCGCGTGTTCATGCGCCAGTATCGCGAGCGTTTCGGCGACGGCATGATCCTGCCCGCCAACCGGACGAAGCTGGACGCGTCGCCGCAGCCGTCGTTCCGCGCGCTGAAAAGCGTGCCCGTGCCGGGCTTTCTGGTTGGCTTGCCCGATATCGCGGCCGTCAACAGCACGCGCAACAAGCTGCAATTGCTGATGCACGAGAGCGCTGCGACGCTTGATGCGTACAGCCGCTATCTCGGCCGCTATCCCGAAGCGCAGGGCACGCTCGAAGCGACGCTGATGCTGCCCGCGAGCATGTGGCCGCAAGCGACGCACGATGCGATCGACGCACTCGCCGACGAAATCGGGCATGAGACGGCCGTCAGCACGTTCGGCGCGGTGCTCGCGCGTTTCAGATCGGGTGGCAAGATGACGCGCGACAAGGCCGTCGTGTTCACGACGGCGCTGGCGGAGGCGGGCATCGCCGTCGAACCCGACGTGCGGCTCGGTGCGCGCACGCCCAAGCCGACGGACGCCGTCGCGCTGTTCGCGATCGAGCCCGACGCAGCCCCTTTGCATACCGACGACGCGTACGACGTCGCGACGATCATCGTCGATCTGGCCGCGACAGTGGCGCGCGCGGACGGCGATGCGACGCAGCGCGAGACGGCCGTGATCGAGTGGCAGATCGAGCAGTGGCCGCATCTGTCAGCGCAGCAGCGCGCGCGGCTGAAAGCGCGTAACCTCGTGCAGCTTGCGCAACCGACGGCCGCTGCCGGGCTGAAGAAAAAGCTGGAGCCGCTGTCGCTGGACGTGAAGGCGACGATCGCATCGTTTCTGGTGCATACGGCGAACGCGGACGGCGTCGTGTCGCGCGACGAAGTGAGGCTGCTGGAAAAGGTGTACCGGATGCTCGGCATCGACCCGCAGCGTCTTTACACGGATCTGCATCAGCACGCGAGCGGCGCGCCGGCATCGGTGGCATCGGCGGGGACCGCGAACGCGAGGGCGCACAAGCACGCCGATACGCAGAAGCACGCCGCGCCAAAGCCGGCGTTCGCGCTCGACGCGTCGCGTATCGCCGCGCTGAAGGAGGAAACGGCGCGCGTATCGTCGATGCTGGCGGACGTCTTCGTCGAAGAGGCGCATGGAACGGCCGATGCGGCGCACAGCGAGCCCATCGAGCCCATGGAAGCGAAGCCGGCAGCACCCGTCGAAGTGACCGCGGAGCAAACCGTCCGCGACGAGGAACGCGAAATGCTGGCCGAACCGGCAACGTCCTCGGCTGATGCGCCGCAATCGTCTGAAGCAACGGCGTCCGAAGCAACGACGTCCGAAGCCGCGCAGACCGACGATGAAACACAAGCCCGGCTCCTCGGCCTCGACGACGCGCACTCGTCCTTCCTGCGCCTGCTCGTGACGCGGGCATCGTGGACGCGCACCGAACTCGCCGCCGCCGCATCGCATCTCGAACTGATGCTGGATGGCGCGATCGAACAGGTAAACGAGGCGTCGCTCGATCATTGGGACGAGCCGCTCACGGACGGGGACGATCCCGTCGAAATCAATCAGGAAGTCGCACAAAGGTTGGCTGCATGACAACTATTCGCCCCAGAGACCGCGACGCGGTCCTGCAATCCCTGCGCGCCGGCGTCGTGCCGCGCATCGGGCAGCATCTGATCCAGGTCGGCCGCGCGCGCGAACTCGAAGCGCTTCTGAAGGACGTCGAGCGCGTCGCGGACGGCGGCTCGGCGTTTCGCATCGTCGTCGGCGAATATGGCGCGGGCAAGACGTTTTTCCTGAACCTCGTGCGCGCGATCGCGCTCGAGAAAAAGCTCGTCACCGTTCATGGGGACCTGAATCCGGACCGGCGTCTGCATGCGTCGGGCGGCCAGGCGCGCTCGCTGTACGCGGAACTGGTGAAGAACATGGCGACGCGCACGAAGCCCGAAGGCGGCGCGCTCGCGGGCGTGGTCGAGAAGTTCATCGGCCAGGCGAAGACGGAAGCGAAGGCGACGGGCCGCACCAGTGACGAAGTGATCCGCGCGCAGCTCTCGCAGTTGACGGAGATGGTCAACGGCTACGATTTCGCCGACGTGATCGCCGCATACTGCCGCGGCTTCGACGAAGGCAACGAGAAGCTGAAGAGCGATGCCGTGCGCTGGCTGCGCGGCGAGTTCACGACCCGCACCGACGCGCGACAGGCGCTCGGCGTGCGCACGATCGTCGACGACGCGAACATGTACGACCAGCTGAAGCTGCTCGGCCGCTTCGTGCGGCTCGCGGGCTATAGCGGCCTGATGGTGTGCCTCGACGAAATGGTGAACCTGTACAAGCTCGCGAACCTCCAGGCGCGCAACGCGAACTACGAACAGCTGCTGCGCATCCTGAACGATTCGCTGCAAGGCACGGCGGAAGGTCTCGGCTTCGTGCTGGGCGGCACGCCGGAGTTTCTGCTCGATACGCGCCGCGGCCTGTACAGCTATGCGGCGCTGCAATCGCGTCTCGCGGAGAACGCGTTCGCGACGAACGGACTCGTCGACTACAGCGGCCCCGTGATCCGCCTCGCAGCGCTCACGCCGGAAGATTTCTACGTGCTGCTCGACAAGCTGCGCGTCGTTTACGCATTCGGCGACGCAAGCAAGGCGCTCGTGCCCGAGGAAGCGATTCCCGCGTTCATGGCGCACTGCGCGACGCGTCTGGGCGAAGCGTACTTCCGCACGCCGCGCACGACGATCACCGCGTTCATCAATTTTCTCGCCGTGCTGGAGCAGAATCCGTCGGCGGATTGGCGCGAGCTGATTGGCAGCATGGAGATCGAGCGCGACACGGGCGGCGCGGCCGACATCGTCAACGACGCCGCCCCCGACAGCGACGATGAGCTCGCCAGCTTCCGGCTCAGCTGATTCGCGCAGCTTCGATCTGCTCGACGAGCGCATTCGCCGCTGGATCTGGCGCGAAGGCTGGACCGAGCTGCGCGATGCGCAGGAACGCGCGGTGCCCGCGCTGATCGACGCCGACCGCGACGTGATCATCGCGGCGGCGACGGCGGCGGGCAAGACGGAAGCCGCGTTTCTTCCCATTCTTTCGAACCTGCTGCGCGACGAGCCGTGCAGCGGCTCGGTGCTCTACATCAGTCCGCTGAAGGCGCTGATCAACGATCAGTGGTCGCGGCTCGACGATCTGTGCGAAGCGCTTGAGATTCCCGTCACCGGCTGGCATGGCGATGTGTCGTCGGGCCGCAAGCAGCGCTTTTTGAAGAAGCCCGCAGGCGTGCTGCTGATCACGCCCGAATCGCTCGAAGCGATGTTCGTCACGCGCGGCGCGTCGCTGGCGGCGACGTTCGGCGCGCTGCGCTATGTCGTCGTCGACGAGTTGCACGCGTTCATCGGCTCCGAGCGCGGCATGCAGTTGCAGTCGCTGATGCAGCGTGTCGAGCGCGTGTGCGCGCGCGGCGTGCCGCGCGTCGGCCTGTCGGCGACGCTTGGCGACATGCGCCTCGCCGCCGATTTTTTGCGGCCACGCGCGGCGCAGAACGTGCAGATCATTGAATCGGGCAGCGCGGGCCAGGAATTGAAGATTCTGATCAAGGGCTATGTCGAGAAGCCGCCGCGCATTCACTTCGAACCCGATATCGAGAACCCCGGTCTCGAAGACGTCGTGCCCGGCAGCACCGTCGACGTCGCGAATCACATCTACAAGGCGCTGCGCGGCTCGAACAATCTGATCTTTCCGAACAGCCGCCGGCAGGTCGAGCTTTACGCCGACCTGTTGCGCCGCGCGTGCGAACGCGACGGCTATCCGAACGAGTTCTGGCCGCATCACGGCAGCCTGTCGAAGGAATTGCGCGAGCTGACGGAACAGGCGCTGAAGGCGGGCGACCGGCCCGCGAGCGCCGTCTGCACGACGACGCTCGAACTGGGCATCGACATCGGCGCGGTGAAGAGCGTCGTGCAGGTGGGCGCGCCGCCGTCGGTGGCGAGCTTGCGGCAACGGCTCGGGCGCGCGGGCCGCCGCAAAGGCGAAGCGGCGATTCTGCGCTGCTATTGCGTCGAGGCGGAACTGCACAGCGACGCCGATCTGTCGGACCGGCTGCGCGAAAGCCTCGTGCAGTCGGTGGCGATGGTGAATCTGCTGCTGCGCGGCTGGTTCGAGCCGCCGCGCGCGGGCGGCATGCATCCGTCGACGCTCGTGCAGCAGGTGCTGTCGATCATCGCCGAACGCGGCGGCGCGACGGCGAGCGAGCTGTGGGACACGCTGGTCGCGCGCGGCCCGTTCGGTGCGATCGACAAGACGATTTTCGCCGCCATTCTGCGCAGCCTCGGCACGAAGGATCTGCTCGTGCAGGAAGCGGGTGGCTTGCTGCTGCACGGCGTGGCGGGCGAGCGGCTCGTCAATCACTACGAGTTCTATGCGTCGTTCACGACCGACGACGAGTTCCGCATCATCGCCGGCGCGAAGGTGCTGGGCTCGCTGCCGGTGTCGAGGCCGTTGACGGCGGGGCAGGGCATCGTGTTCGGCGGGCAGCGTTGGCGCATACAGGAAGTCGACGCCGGTAAAAAGACCGTCTACGTGAAGCCGGATCAGGGCGGCGTGCCGCCCGTGTTCGACGGCGGCGGCTCGCTCGTGCACGACGAAGTTCGGCGCGAGATGTTCAACGTGCTCAACGATGCGGAGCCCGTCGTGTTCGTCGATGCGACGGGCCGCGGGTTGCTCGAAGAAGCGCGGCGCTTTTTCGCGTCGAACGAACTGGCCTCGCGAGTCGTCTTCACACATGGCGGCAGCACGATCCTCGCGACATGGTCCGGCGACTGGATCAACGATGCGCTCGTCGTGCTGTTGCGCGCCGAAGGGCTCGATGCATGGAACCAGGGGCCGACGGTCAGCGTGCGCACATCGGGCGCGGATTCGGTGAAGGACGCGCTGCAACGCATCGCGGCGCTGACGCCCGCGCAAACCCGCGACGCGTTACGCGCAATCGGCAACATCGACAACGAGAAGTGGGACTGGACCCTTCCCGACGATGTGAAGCGCAGCGCGTATGCATCGCTGCGTCTCGACATGCCGGGCGCGCAGGCGTTGGCGCGTCGGCTCGCGGCGGGGTGTTCATGAGCCTCACGGCTTGCGAGACTTGGGAACGCAAGGAAAAACGCAAGTACGAAAGCCAGAAGAACGCTTGGATGCACGCACAACCAAGTGCAAGAATTTCAATTAAGCGGTAGCATACTTTTCTTTGCCCGCACCGTATGGCTCGCGTAGAACCCATGTTTCAGCGGGGTTTCGGCCAGCTTTCGGTTTTTGTGTGCGCGGCGCACTCTACATCATCGCTCCCCATGTCGAATCATCCTCAGACGAGGCGTCCCCTCGTCATCGCGTCCGTGATGGCGTCGATGGCGATGGTGGCCATCGAAGCCACCATCGTATCGACGGCCATGCCGCAGATCGTCACGCAACTCGGCGGCCTGCGCCTCTATAGCTGGGTCTTCTCGTCGTTCCTGCTCGCACAGACGGCGATGACCGTCGTGTTCGGCAAGCTCGCCGATCTGTACGGCCGCAAGCCGACCGTGCTCGTGGGCATCGTGATCTTTCTGATCGGCTCGCTCGGCGCGGGCTTCGCGTGGTCGATGCCCGCGATGATCGTGTTCCGCCTGATCCAGGGCCTGGGCGCGGGCGCGATCCAGCCAGTGACGCTGACCATCGTCGGTGATCTGTATCCGGCACGCGAACGCGGCAAGATCCAGGGCTATCTCGCGAGCGTATGGGCGATCTCCGCCGTGATCGGGCCGATGGCAGGCGGTCTGCTGATCCGCGATCTGTCGTGGTCGTGGATCTTCTGGATCAACGTGCCGATCGGCATCCTCGCCGCGTACGGCTTCTTCTCGTACCTGCATGAAGAGAAGCGCCATCAGCGTCCGTCGATCGACATGCTGGGCGCGTTGCTCTTCACCGTCGCGATCGGCGCGCTGATGATGGCGCTCACGGATGCCGGCTCGGAGAACGACGACCGCGCGCTGTTCGAAGTGGCGCTCTTCGTCGTGAGCAGCGCGCTCTTCGTGTGGCACGAGCGGCGCGTGTCCGAACCGATGATTTCCTTCGCGCTCTGGAGCCATCGTCCCATCGCCGCGTGCAATGCCGCGACCGTGTTGTCGGGCATGGCGCTGATGGGGCTCACCACGTTCCTGCCGATGTACGTGCAGGGCGTGCTGAACCAGTCGCCCGTCGTCGCGGGCCTCGCGCTGACGATGATGATGGTCGGCTGGCCGTCGGGCGCGACCTTCGCCGCGAAGGCGTTTCATCGGCTCGGACTGCGGCGCACGCTGGTCGGCGGGAGCTTCTTCCTGCCGCTCGGCGCGATCGCGTTCGCCGTGCTCAATCCGCAAAGCTCACCGGTGCTGGCCGGCGTCGGCTCGCTCGTGATGGGCCTCGGGATGGGGATGGTCAGCGTCAGCTCGCTGATGCTGATCCAGGAGATCGTGCAGCCGCTGCAGCGCGGCTCGGCGACGGCGTCGAACCTGTTCGCGCGCAATCTGGGCAGCACGCTCGGCGCGGCCATTTTCGGCGCGGTGCTGAACTTCGGGCTGAGCCATTTCAAAGGCATGTCGATCACGTCCGACCAGTTGCGCTCGCTGCTCGACGCGACGCCCGGCGCGGCGCAAGCGGCGCTCGCGGGCAACGAGATGGTGCGCTCGGCGCTGCATCACTCGCTGCATCTGACTTTCCTGTCGATCTTCGTGATCTGCCTGGGCGCGGTGCTGTCGGTGATGGTGGTGCCGCCCATCAAGCTCGGCGGACAGCCGCGCGAAACATCGGCGGCTGCGCATCTGACGGAGATGTGATTCTCTTTGGCGGGGCGCTTCGTGGCCTGGCGTTTACGTCACGCGTTGTCACGACGCGTCGTCGGAGCGGGGCTTTTGCCCGGCGGCGTCGAGCGCTGCTTCCATCTGCGCGAAGCCATCTTCAGGCGGCTGGTTCGTTTCGCCCGCCGCCTGCACGATCCATTGATTGAACGCGCGCATCGCGGGCGTCGCCGGCTTGCCTTTTTGCCACGTGAGCCAGTAGCTGCCCGCGTGCACGTCGATGTCGAATGGCCGCACGAGACGGCCCATCGACAGATCGCGCTCGAACATCGACGCAGGTGCGAGCGCGACGCCCGCGCCTTGCATCGCCGCCTCGACCATCAGCCGCGACGAATCGAATACCGGCCCACGCACGGGACGCGGCGCGAGACCCGCGGCGGCGAACCAGTTCGACCAGTCGTCGGCGCGATACGAGCGCAAGAGCTTTTCGCCGGCGAGATCGACGGGCGCGCGCAGCCTCTGCGCGATCTCGGGCGCGCACAGCACCGATAGCGGCGCGTCGAACAGCTTAAGCGCGCGCGAGCCGGGCCAGGTGCCATCGCCGAAACGGATCGCGAAGTCGAGACCTTCCGCGGCGAGATCGACGAGATTGTTGTTCGTCATCATCCGCAGCTCGACGAACGGATGCGCGTCATGAAACGCCTTCAGGCGCGGCATCAGCCATCCCACCGCGAACGTCCCGACTGCGCCGATCGTCAGCACCTCGTGAAAGTGGCCGCCTTCGAACTGGCGCAGCACGGCCTCGATGCGGTCGAACGCATCGCTGAGCACGGGGCGCAGCGCGAGCCCTTCATCCGTGATCGCGAGTCCGCGCGGCAGGCGCTTGAAGAGCGTCGCGCCGAGCCTTTCTTCGAGCATCCTCACCTGCTGGCTGACGGCCGCCTGCGTAACGTTCAGCTCGAGCGCGGCGCGCGTGAAGCTCAGGTGCCGTGCCGACGATTCGAAGGCGCGCAACGCATTCAATGGCAGATACGGTCGCATGATCGAGGCATAAGATTTTCTGGGGTGTCGGCCAATTTATCATCGTTTGTCAGCGGGGCGCGGAAACGCGATAGTGGCGGCTCTTCAAGGAGACGCAATGATGACGCGGCGACGGTTCACGACGACGGTATGGCGCAGTGCAATAGCTGAATTTGCATCTCGGACGTTGGGCGCGGGTGGAGCGGCGCTACCCGTCGCGGTCGCGGCGCTCGGCGCGCTGTGCGCGATGCCGGGCGCGAGCCATGCGGCCGATGCGCCGCCCGTCCGCGTCCAGCGCGCAGTGGACGAAGCCATCCGGCCGCTGATGGCGAAGGACGGGATTCCGGGCGTTGCCGTCGGCATCATCGACGCGGGCAAGCCGTGGGTGATCAACTATGGCGTCGCGTCGACGCAAACCCGCGCGCCCGTCACGAACGACACGCTGTTCGAGCTGGGCTCGGTGAGCAAGACGTTCACGGCGACGTTGACGGCGTGGGCGCAGGTCGACCATCGGCTCGCGCTGTCGGATAGCGTCGGGACGTATCTGCCGTCGCTGCGCGGCAGCCAGTTCGGCCGCGTGAGCCTGCTCAACCTCGGCACGCATACGCCGGGCGGCCTGCCGCTTCAGGTCCCCGACGACATCCACGACGAAAGCCAGCTGATGCGCTACTTCAACGCGTGGCGTCCCACGTATGCGCCGGGCACGTATCGCACGTATGCGAACCCCGGCATCGGCACGCTGGGCCTGATCGCGGCAAAGAGCATGGGACAGGATTTCACGGCGCTGATCGAGCGGCGGCTCTTTCCTGCCGTGGGAATGAAGAACAGCTTCATCGACGTCCCCGTCGATCGCGCGGCCGATTACGCGCAGGGCTACACGAAGGACGGCAAGCCGATCCGGATGGCGGGCGGCGTGCTTGCGCCGCAAGCGTACGGCGTCAAGTCGACGGCCGCCGACATGCTCCGTTTCATCGCCGCCAACATGGGGCTGCTCAGGCTCGACGCGCGGCTGCAACGCGCGATCACCGACACGCACACCGGCTACTTCACGGCCGGGCCGATGACTCAGGATCTGATCTGGGAACAGTACCCCTATCCCGTCGCGCTGACATCGCTGCTGGAAGGCAACGGCCCGACGATGGCCATGAACGCGACGCCGGTGACGGAAATCAAGCCGCCTCTCGCGCCGCAGGACAACGTCTGGATCAACAAGACGGGCTCGACCAACGGCTTCGGTTCATACGTGGCTTTCGTTCCGGCAAAGCGCATCGGCATCGTGATTCTCGCGAACAGAAATTTCCCGATCGAAGACAGAGTGGCTGCGGCATACAAGATTCTTACCGCGCTCGACAACGCCGAACGCTGACGATGTCCGTTGACGCAGATCACCGGCTTTGCCCTCGCCACGCGTTGAATGCGACGACATGACACAGTAATTAGCCATCCGTATTATTTGAGAAGGGCATTCACGGTGCGACAATGATCGTCAGCGATTAAACGACACCGTACGAGGAGTGGCCATGTTTCCCGAGTATCGCAATCTGATCTCGCGCCTGAAAAACGAAGACGCGCATTTTGCCCGGCTGTTCGACCGGCACAACGAACTCGACCATCAGGTTCGCAACATGGAGACGGGTGTCGCGCCCACCGATAGCATCCGCATCGAAGCCCTCAAGAAAGAAAAGCTGCGAATCAAGGACAGTCTGTACGCCATCCTCAGAAAGGCCAGCGCCGCCGCTTGACGGCGCGCGACCGCAAGAAGCGATGTGAGCGCCGGCATGCGCGCGCAAACGGCGCGCCGCAACATGCAGGCGGTTCGGAGTTCAACGCCAATGGGAGGCAATGAAGTTGACAGCGCAGCACGACAACCCAAACGTACAGATCCAGCAAGTACCTTCGACGGAACACGCAGCACACGAACCCGGTGCGCGCCGCGCATCGCGCGGCGACGTGATGCCGGGGCATACGGCGAAATCGGCTGAGCTTGCGCAGACGAGCCATGCCATCGCGGCCGCCAACGACCTGCTTGCGAACAGCGTGCAAGCCGTACTCGAAGCTCATGCGGGGCAACGCGAGAATCAGAGCGGTGACACGCTGATCCATACCGTCAAGACGCTGATGGACGGCATGTCCGCCGACGAAGTGAGTGCGTTGCGCGGTCTGCTGCTGGAAGGCAATCCGGCGGCGTGGTCCGCAAAGAAGAGCCGCCACCCCGACGACGAACTATCGCCCGCATTGCGCGAAGGCGGCTATCCGTATCTGAATCTGATGTCGCGCAGGGCGTACGAGAAGCAGAAGTACCGCTTGCAGGTCGAGCTATTGAAGCTGCAGGCGTGGGTGCGCGAAACGGGCCAGCGCGTGATGATTCTCTTCGAAGGGCGCGACGCGGCGGGCAAGGGTGGCACGATCAAGCGCTTCATGGAGCATCTGAATCCGCGTGGCGCGCGCGTGGTCGCGCTCGAAAAGCCGACGGAACAGGAGCGTGGGCAGTGGTATTTCCAGCGCTATGTCCAGCATCTGCCGACGTCGGGTGAGATCGTGCTGTTCGACCGCTCATGGTACAACCGCGCGGGCGTCGAACGGGTGATGGGCTTCTGCTCGCAGACCGAGTACACCGAGTTCATGCAGCAGGTGCCCGCGTTCGAGCGGCATCTCGCGCAAAGCGGCATCCACATCGTGAAGTTCTGGTTTTCGGTGAGCCGCGAGGAACAGGCGCGGCGCTTCAAGGAGCGTCGGGTGCATCCGCTCAAGCAATGGAAGCTCAGTCCCGTCGATCTGGCGTCACTCGACAAATGGGACGAGTACACGCAGGCGAAGGAGGCGATGTTCACTCATACGGATACCGCGGACACGCCGTGGACGGTCGTGCGTTCCGATTGCAAGAAGCGCGCGCGGCTCAATGCAATGCGCTTCGTGCTGCACAAGCTGCCGTATGCGAATCGCGACGTCGACGTGATCGGCCCCGTGGACCCGCTGATCGTCGGACGGGCGATGTAGTTGCCCATCCGGCATCGCTTGAGGCACCTCGTGATGCGCGCGCCGCGATCACTACGTCGGCGGCGCGCATCGCATCGCATCGCATACAACGATCATCACGCGTTATCGTGAGCACACGGCATCGACGGCTTGAAGCATCTTGCCGAAGAACGCATCCGCGAACTGCGAATCGAGCCAGCGCACGATCAGCGCGATCCGTCGCCCCGGCTCGATCCACATGAACGAACTCCCCGCGCCGACGCCGAAATAGCTCGACTCCGGCACGCTCGGGAACACGCGCCGTCCTGTGTTGAGCCACACCAGGGCGCCATAGAAGGGCGCGAGTGCGCAAGGCGTGCGCATCCGCGCGATCCATTCGCTCGACAGCACGCGGCGCCCATTGGCGAGGCCATCGTCGAGCAGCATCTGCGCGATCTTCAACTGATCGTTCGCGCTGACCGACATTCCGCCGCCCCAGTGCGAGCCGCCCGGCACCGACTGCACGCGAGCGCCGCCGATCTCGACCCACGCATCGTCGTAACCGGCCCACCGCCAGTTCTCGCTCGCGCCCACGGGCCGCATGATCGACTCGCGAAACACCTCGGGCAAAGGCCGTCCGAACAGATGCAGCAGCGCAAGCGACAACTGGTTGATGCGCACGTCGTTGTATTCCCAGTACGTGCCGGGACGCTGCAACTCGCGCAAGTCGCCTTTCTTGCCGTCGGGCGGATCGCCGAACGTGACCGCGCGAAAGTGATCGGCCTGATCGGAGAATCCGAAACACGTGCCTTGCCATTCGCTAGTCTGTTGCAGCAGGTGCGTCCATGTGATGGGCGCGTTGTGCGCATCGTCGAAACCGATGCCCGGCACACGCATGCGCACGGGTTCGTCGGGGTCGGGCAACAGGCCGCGATCGTGCGCGACGCCGGCGAGCAGCGCGAGATACGTCTTCGCGATGCTGAACGTGAGATCGGCGCGATCCGGCTCGCCCCACGTCGCGAGCATCCGGCCGTCGACGGCCATTGCGCCCGACACCGGCCCGCGATCGTGAATCGGCCCGAGCAGCCGGTTCCAGGGCGGCGGATCGTTCACGTGTACGCCGAACTTGCCATCGGCGTTGCGATCCCACGCGGATTCGTGATCGACGGAAAACTGGATGGCGTCCCGGACTTCCTGTGGCAAATCGTGTTGCATGCGTGCCTGCTTCCTTGCGTGTTCGTGAATGTTCGTGATGTCGAGTCAATCGTGCCGACCGATCGTGCCCGCGCGTCGATTCGTTCAATGCGCGTTGAGCCGTGCCCGCGCCCAGACGAGCGTCAAAAGGCTCACGATGGCGGCGAGCATCAGATACAGTCCGGGCGCGAGATTGTTGCCCGTCAATGCGATTAGCGACGCGACCGCGAGCGGCGTGAAGCCGCCGAACACCGTCGTGCCGATGTTGTAGCCGATCGCCATGCCCGTCGTGCGCGTGCGGGTCGGGAAGAGTTCGGCCATCAGCGCGGGAATCGGCGCGAAGTAGGTGGCCTTCAGGATCGCGACCCACGTGACGGCGGCGAGCAGCGTCGGCAGCGACGGATGCGCGTTGATGAACATGAACGCCGGATACACCGTCAGGAAGAACAGCACGCCCGCGCCGAGCATGATTCGCGTGCGGCCCACCTTGTCCGACCAGTGGCCGACGCACGGCGTCAGCACCGTCACGATGAGTCCGGCGATCAGCGTCGCGATGAAGCCCGACGATGGCGCGAGGCCGAGTTGCCGCGACGCGTAAGTGGGCATGTAAAGGATCATGTAGTTGGCCGTCGTCGTCAGCACCAGCGCGCCGATCGACACGAGCACGCGCGACTTCTGCGTCGCGAGCAGTTCGCGCACGGGCGATTCGGCTTTTTCCATCCGAGCGAATTCGGGCGTCTCGTCGATCCGCCGGCGGATATACAGGCCGACGGGTCCGATCAGCATGCCGAACAGGAACGGAACGCGCCAGCCCCAGCCTTCGAGCTGCGGCTGCGTGAGCATGCCCGTGAGCACCGCGCCGAACGCCGATGCTAGCAGCGTGCTCGCGCCCTGGCTGGAGAACTGCCAGCTCGACATGAAGCCGCTGCGCTGAGGCGCATGTTCGATCAGGAACGCGGTCGAGCTGCCGAACTCGCCGCCCGCCGAGAAGCCTTGCAGCAGCCGCGACAGGAAAATGCCGATGGGCGCGAGAATGCCGATCGCCGCGTAAGTGGGCATCAGCGCGACCATGCCCGTGCCGAGCGTCATCATCGCGATGGACAGCGTCAGCGACGCCTTGCGTCCCTTGCGGTCGCTGTACGACCCGAGCACGAGCGCGCCGACGGGCCGCGCGAGATACGACAGCGCGAACGTGCCGAGCGTGAGCAGCAGCGACATCGTCGCGTTGTGCACGGGGAAGAACAGCTTCGACAGCGTGGTCGCGAAGTAGCCGTACGCGATCAGGTCGTAGAACTCGAGCGCGTTGCCGATCGACGTGGCGATGATCAGACGCGAGACGCTCGTGCGCGACGGCGCGCTTGCGGCTGCATTCGAGGTGGCCTGCGCGCCCGGGGAGGCGTGATGCGCGGATACGGAGTCAATGCTCATTGCGACGTCCTCATGCAAGGGTTGTCGAAACATGCGGTGCGGGATTGGATGAGTCGATACCCGTCGCGCCGAGGTCCCAGAACAGACCGGCCATGATGCGCAGCCCGTCGCGCACGACGGGGCCGAGCAGATGTTCGTTCGGCGCGTGCTGCGAGCAGCCGGGATACGAATGCGGGACCCATAGCGTCGGCATGCCGAGCACGTCGGCGAAGACGTCGTTGGGCAGCGTGCCGCCGAGGTTCGGCAGCAGCACGGGCTCTTCGCCCGTCGTCTGACGCAGCGAGCGCAGCGCCCACTGGACCCACGCATTGTCGGGATCGACGCGCGTCGCGGGCGCGCCGCGCTCCACGTCGAGCTCGACCATGCCGAAACCGTGCTCATCCAGATGCCGCCGCACGATCGATTCGAGGTTGCGCCAGTCCGTGCCGACGACGAAGCGGATCTGCATGTACGCGATCGCGTGCGGCGGAATCGCGTTGACGGGCTTGTCGGGATTGCCCGTGCGGAACGCGAGCACTTCGAGATTGTTCCAGCCGAACACGCGCTCGGTCGGCGTGAGGCCGGGCTCGCCGTAGTCGGCATCGACGGCCGGCTCGCCCGGATTGCCGCCCACGCCGATGTCGGCGAGCGCGCGGCGCACCGCATCGGGAATCGGCGGCGGGCGCAGTCCTTCGACGAGGATCTTGCCGTTCGCATCGACCATCGACGCAATCGCGTTCGCGAGCACGATGCCCGGATTGCGCAGCAGACCGCCCCAGTTGCCCGAGTGATGACCGCCGTCGCGCAGCTTCAGTTCGAGCTTGAAATTGACGAGGCCGCGCGAGCCGAGGAAAACGGTAGGGCGGTGTGCGGAAAGACGCGGACCGTCGGAGGCGATCAGCACGTCGGCGGCGAGTTCGTCGCGCAACTGCGTGCACAGTTCGTGCAGGCCCGGCGAGCCGACTTCCTCTCCCGTCTCGAACAGCAGCTTCAGGTTGAAGCCGAGCTTGCCGCCGCGCGCATCGAGCACGGACTTCAGCGCGGCGAGGTTGATGCTGTGCTGGCCTTTGTTGTCGGCGGTGCCGCGGCCATACCAGCGCTCGCCGTCGATGGTCACGTCCCACGGCGTCAGGCCGTCGCGCCATTGCGCGTCGTAGCCGCGCACCACGTCGCCGTGGCCGTAGCTGAGCACGGTCGGCAGCGCATCGTCTTCGTGGCGATGCGCGATCAGGAATGGGCCCACGCCTTTGGCGGGATTGTCGACGACGCGGCAGGCGAAGCCCCATTGCGTGAGAAGCGGCGTCAGTTCGTCGTCGAGATAGCCGCGCAGGCGCTCGCCGCTGTCGGCCTCCTGGCTCTCGGTGCGATACGCGACGCGGCGCCGGAGGTCATCGAGAAACCGGCCGGAATCGTACTGGCCAGCCGCGTTTTGAATGGCGATGTCACGGGTCAACAGCGTGTCTCCTCTGCAGGCGCGGGTTGATGAAAAGCAGTTGAGCCGATCGTGCGGTCGCCGATATTTCTGCACAATTACAATATTTGCCACGAATCGTTGCCGAAACGGCAAAGCAAACGACCCATCGACATGGACAGCACGGCACTGCGTTACTTTCTGGAGGTGGCCCGCAGCGGGTCGCTGAGCAAGGCATCCGAGCGGCTGTATGTGGCCGTGTCGGCGTTGAGCCGGCAGATCGGCAAGCTCGAAGAGGAACTCGGGACGCCGCTTTTCGAACGGCGTCCGCGCGGCATGGTGCTGAGCGACGCAGGGCGGCTGCTCGCCGAGCATGCGCGGCGCAGCCTGCTCGAAAGCGAGCGTGTGATCGACGAGATTCGCGGGCTGAACGAGGGCGGCCGCGCGACGATACGCGTCGCCAGTTCCGAAGGCGTCGCGCCACATTTTCTGCCACAGGTGTTCGCGCATTTTCTGAAGACGCATCCGTCGACGCATTTTCAGCTGGACGTGTCGGCGCCATCGGTGGCGACGCAGCGGGTGAGGGAAGGCACGGCCGATATCGCCGTGTGCTTCAGCATCGCGCCGGAGAAGGAGATCAACGTGCACTATTCGCAGCGCGCGCCGATCTTCGCGCTCGTGCGGCGCGGCCATCCGCTCGCGGCGCGCGAATCGGTGTCGCTGCGCGATCTCACACCGTGGCCGCTCGCGATGGACAACCAGGGCGTGACGATCCGGCAACTGTTCGATATCTCGTGCAGCCTCGAAGGGCTGATCTTCGAGCCGGTGTTCGTGAGCAACTATCACGCGGCGTTGCAGAGCTTCGTGCGTCTGACCGACGCGGTGACGCTGACGGGTTATCTGACGGTCAGAAGCCGTCTGGAATCGGATGGGCTCGCGGCCGTGCCGATCACGAACCCGGAACTGCATCAGCGAACGCTGCAGGTCCAGACGATGGCGGGACGCACGCTGCCGCAGGCGATGCAGGCGTTTGTCGATCTGCTGACGCGAGCAATCGAGGAGCCGGCGATTGTGGATTGATGGCAGGCGTCATACGACGCGCCCCGTTAGCGATCCAGCAGATTTCGAACACGCGTCCCGCCTCTCGACGTAACGCTTCCTTTCGTTTGCTTTCAGCCTGAGTTCAGGACGTCTCCGCAACTCGCACTACGGTCGGCAGCACACATCGCCGCGTCCCGAGCCGACACACGCCTCCGTCACCGCTCCCACGCCAGGGTATACCCAATTCGCAAGCGAATTTGCGCGCGCCCCTATTGCGCAAATAAATTTGCGAGAAGATACTCAACGCAAATCGGTTTGCTGTCGTTCCGGTTTGCCGTCGTTCCATCAACCAACGCAGAAGGTGTCGTCATGAAACTCATAGCAAAGCTCGCCGCGACCGCACTCGTCGCCGTTTCCGTCCTGGGTCATGCGGCGCAGGCCGAGACCCTGCTGGTCGCCTGCGATACGGCGTTCGTGCCGTTCGAATTCAAGCAGGGCGACAAGTACGTCGGCTTCGATATCGATCTGTGGGCGGCCATCGCGAAAGACCTGAAGATCGACTACAAGCTGCAGCCGATGGACTTCAGCGGCATCCTGCCCGCATTGCAGACGCATAACGTCGACGTCGCCCTCGCAGGCATCACGATCAAGGACGAACGCAAGAAGGTCATCGACTTTTCGGACGGCTACTACGACAGCGGCTTCACGCTGATGGTGCCCGTCGCGAGTGCGATCAAGGGCCCGGACGATCTGAAGGGCAAGTCGCTTGCGATCAAGACGGGCACGTCGTCGGCGGATTACGCGAAAGCGCACTTCGCGGGCACGGACCTGCGCCAGTTCCCGAACATCGACAACGCGTATCTGGAGCTGCAGACAGGGCGCGTCGACGCGGCCATGCATGACACGCCGAACGTTCTCTACTACATCAACACGGCAGGCAAGGGCCATGTGAAGGCAGTCGGTCCGCAGATGATGGCGCAGCAATACGGCATCGCGTTTCCGAAGGGCAGTGCGCTCGTGCCGAAGGTCAACGCCGCGCTCGCGAAGATCAAGGCCGACGGCCGCTATGCGGCGATCTACAAGAAGTGGTTCGGCGTCGAGCCGGCGAAGTCCTGATAAGCGGCCCTCGGGAGAGAAGTCATGCAGTTCGATCTGTCCGTCGTCGTCGATGCGCTGCCCGCGCTCTTGCAGGGCGCGCGGCTCACGGTGCTGATTACCATCGTGGGCCTCGCGGGCGGCATGCTCGTCGGCTTCCTGTTCGGCCTGATGCGCGCTTACGGCAACGCGCTCGTGCAGAAGATCGCATTCGCGTATGTCGAATTCGTGCGCGGCACGCCCATCGTCGTGCAGGTGATGTTCATCTACTTCGCGCTGCCCGTGCTGCTGAACGTGCGCGTCGATGCGATGACGGCCGCCGTCGTGTCGATCATCGTCAACTCGGGCGCGTATATCGCCGAGATCGTGCGCGGCGCGTTTCTGTCCGTGCCGCGCGGCCTGAAGGAAGCGGGCCTCGCGCTCGGCATGCCGATGTGGCGCGTGCTGGCGTTCGTCGTCGGGCCCGTCGCCGTGCGGCGCATGACGCCGTCGCTCGGCAACCAGTTCATCGTGAGCCTGAAGGATACGTCGCTCTTCATCGTGATCGGCGTCGGCGAACTGACACGCCAGGGTCAGGAGATCATGGCCTCGAACTTTCGCGCGGTCGAAATCTGGACGGCCGTGGCCGTCATCTATCTGTGCATGATCGGTGTGCTGACGTTCTGTCTGCGCACGATGGAAAAGAGGATGCGGATGCTATGAACGCGCTCGCCAACATGGTGGAATTCAAGCAGGTGACGAAGCGCTTCGGGCAGACGACAGTGCTCGACGGCGTCGATCTGGACATCCGCGCGGGCGAGGTCGTGGTGTTGATCGGTCCGTCGGGCTCGGGCAAGTCGACGCTCCTGCGCTGTATCAATGCGCTGGAGCATATCGACGGCGGCGATCTTATCGTCGACGGCATCAGCGTGCGGGGCGGGGCGAAAAAAGTCCGCGAGATCCGCAGGGAAGCGGGCATGGTGTTCCAGCAGTTCAATCTGTTTCCGCAAATGACGGCGCTCGAGAACGTCGCGTTCGGTCCGCGCCAGGTGCGCGGCACGGGCAAAAACGAAGCGCAGGCGCTTGCGCGCGAACTGCTCGCGAAGGTGGGCCTCGCGGCACGCGTCGATCACTACGCGAGCGAACTGTCGGGCGGACAGCAGCAACGCGTGGCGATTGCGCGCGCGCTCGCCGTGAAGCCGAAGCTGATGCTGTTCGACGAGCCGACTTCTGCGCTCGATCCCGAGCTGCGTCAGGAGGTGCTGCGCGTGATGCAGTCGTTGGCGGAAGAGGGGATGACGATGGTCGTGGTCACGCACGAGATGGCGTTCGCGCGCAAGGTCGGCACGCGGCTCATCTTCATGGAGCATGGACATATCACCGTCGACGGACCGCCCGCCGAACTGCTCGACAATCCGCCGAATCAGCGTCTGCGTGATTTCCTTCAACACGTCGAATAAATTCGCACACATGCCAGCACTCGGTTTCATCGAAATTTCCGGCTCGCCTTATGAGGCGGGCCAGGCGTTAGGGCGCTTCGGCGCGGACGCCGTGCATCGTCATCTGGTTCATACGTCCGCATGGCGCAACGTGATGCAATGGCGCGGCACGCCGATGGCCGCTGCGATGGCCGCGCACGTGCAGCAGCGGTTTCCGCGCATCTGGTTGGAGTTGCAAGGGCTCGCCGACGGCCTGCGCGTGCCCTTCGACGAAGTCTTTCTCTGGAACTGCCGCGGTGACGTCTGGGCCGCGTCGCCCGACGGATGCACGACGGTGCAGTTGCCGTCCGCTGCGGAAAAGCGCATCAGCCACAACGAAGACGGCGATCCCGGTTTCGCCGGACATTGCGCGCTTGCGGCGTGCCGCATCGACGGCAGTCCGGGGTTTGCGGCGTTCGTGTATCCGGGCTCGTTGCCGGGGCATACGTTCGCCGTGACGGACGCGGGTCTCGCTGTCACCGTCAACAATCTGCGGCAGCGCGGGGTCGAGGCGGGCGTGCCGCGCATGGTGCTCACGCGCGCGGTGCTGGATGCGTCGAGTGTCGATGCGGCGCTTTCCGTGCTGCGCGACAACCCGCGCGCGGGCGGCTTCCATCTGACGCTCGGGGCTTGCGCGAGTCCTGCGCTGCTGAGCGTCGAGTACAGCGCGCATGGCTTTTCGGCGCGAGAGATCACGCAGCCGTCGTTGCATGCGAATCACGCGATCCATCCGTCGATGCGCGGCTTCCCGCAGGTCGTGACAGATTCGTCGCGCGACCGGCAGGCACGCGGCGACGCGTTGCTGAACGAAGCGCGCGAGGAAGGGGGCAAAGCGGGACGCGCGCCCGATCCGCTTGCGATTCTCGCCGACACGGACGGCGCGTCGCTGCCGATCTATCGCGCCGATCCCGCCGACCCGGACGACGAAAACACGCTCGCCACCGCCGATATCGTGATCAGGGCATCTCACATAGAATGGGACGTTTATGAACAGCCAGGCAGGCCGCCACGGTATCGACTGATCGATGGACACAGACAAACGCAAGACGCGCCGCACGACTCTGAATGACGACGAGGCGAGGGCGCCGGAGACGACGGGAACCGCGCCGCGCAGCGTGGACGGACTGCGCGAACTGGTGGTGCGGATCGGGCGCGACGAGGCGGGTCTGTCGCTCGGCGGCAAGGCGCATACGGTGCTGGCGCGACTGCTCGAACGGCCGGAGGAAGTGGCAGTGCGCACCATCACCGATCTGGCGACGGCGCTGGACGTGAATGCGTCGACGCTCACGCGGCTCAGCACGAAGCTCGGCTATACAGGGTTCGCCGATTTTCAGAGCGTGTTTCGCGATTCGCTGGCGCAGCGCCATCGGCATTTCTATACGCATCAGGCAGAGCGGCTCGTCGCGGGGAAAAAGGCGCGCACGCAGACGCCTGTGAATGGCGGATCGTCGCCCGAAGTCGAGGTCGTCGCGCAACTCGCGCGCGAATCGATCGGTAACGTCGAGACATTTCTTGCGCGACTGTCGTCCGACGATTTGCGCAGCGCGGCGGCTTTGCTCGCGAGCGCGCCGCGGGTTCGCGTGCATGGCTTGCGGCAGTTCAGCGCGCTCGCGAGCTTTCTTTGCTACGGGCTCGGGATGATCCGTACGGATGTCGCGTTGCTCGACGCGCAAGGACTCGGCGTGGCCGAAGGACTCGCGCAACTGCAACCGGGCGACGTGGTGGTCGTGTCGAGCGTCGCGCCTTATACGCGCAGCGTCGCCGAGGCCGCCGTGGCTGCCGCCGAGGCCGGCATGACGGTGATCGCGATTACGGACACGCTTGCGTCTCCATTGGTGCCGCCCGCGCGCCACGCGTTTCTGATTCCCCACGACAGCAGCTTTTTCAGCAACAGCATGGGCGCGTATCTGATCTTTTGCGAAGGCTTGCTGAACCTGGTCGCGACGCATCTTGGGAAACGATCGTTGCAGGCGTTGTCGCGGCGCGAACGGTTGATTACGGCGTTGGGGATTGAGACGGGGTGATCTTTTTAGCGGGAACCGGTTGAGGGCTGTTGGTGGAGATTGGCAAAGAGCCGTAGCAAGCAGAGAGCCGCCAGCTTGCCAGCAACGGCGAAACGCGACATTTGTATTTAGCGGAAACCCGACATTTCTATTTGGGACCTACAAACGTTCGGGTGATAATTTATGTTATGTAAACTCACAAACACACAACAACAGAACTATCCCATCAACCCGATCCGACACGTCCATAAACCAGGCGCTTGAAAGGCCTCGGCCATTCACTCGAACAGCCGAAGCCATCGCCAACGCGATCCAGAACACGCGTCGGATGCAACTCACGCAAACTCCGACGCGCATCCGACCGTCGCCTCTAATCCTTGAGCCCTACGACACCATCCGCGCACGATCCTTCCAGTACCGCTCCCGAACCTGTCGACGCAGCACCTTCCCGACCACGCTCACCGGAAGCGATTGCACAAACTCAACCGATTTCGGCGCCTTGAAGCGGCCAAGACGGCCTTTGACATGCTCGATCAGTTCCTCCGGAGTCACCCGGGCGTCGCTCCGCAGCACGACCTCCGCATGCACGGCTTCGCCCCATTCCTCGTGCGGCACGCCGACCACAGCCGACATCTGCACGGCCGGATGCGAATTCAGCGCAGCCTCCACTTCGATCGCATACACGTTGAACCCGCCGGTGATGATCACGTCCTTCTTGCGATCGACGATATACAGGAAGCCCTGCTCGTCGATATAACCCATGTCGCCGGATTTCCAGTAACCGTCTTCGAACTCGGCGGCAGTGCCCTCCGGATTGTGCAAGTAGCCGGACACCGTGGCGCGCGAGCGAAGCCAGAACTCGCCAGTCTGGCCTTGCGCCACGTCCACGCCGTCATTTCCCACCACCCTGAGGTCCACGCCCGGCGCCACACGCCCGGCCGAGGCGAGTTGAGCATCGCTTGCCGCAAGATGATCGGCCTTCGTCAAGCACGTCACGGCCTGGAGGCATTCCGTCGAACCGTACTGCTGCACGAAGATATTGCCGAAGCGCTGCTGTGCCTGTCTGAGCTTGGCGGGACTCATCGGCGCGCCGCCGTAGGTCAGCGTGCGTAGCGACGAAAGATCGTGCTGCGCGGCCTCCTGCAATTCCAGCAGCCGGTAAATCAGGGTTGGGAGCAGCAGGCTGAAGGTGATCCGCTCGCGCTCGACATTGCTGCACCACAACTTGAGATCCGGCGTGTTCTGTGTGACCGAGCAGCCGCCGCGAAACAACGTCGGCAGCAAACCGAGACCGGAGCCGTGACTGATGGGCGCCATGTGCAGATAGCGGGTATCAGGCTCGTAGTGCTGCTCGAATTCCGCGTAAAACGAATCACGCGAGGCGAGCCAGTTGTCCATCGTGTACTGCGCACATTTGCTGTTCCCTGTCGTGCCGCCCGTAAAGCGGTACACCATGAGATCGTTGAATGCGTCGCTGACGACGCCCGGATTCGCATCCGATACGCCATCGAGAAGATTCCAGAAGTAGTACAGACCGTCGCGCGCGACGTCCACGGGATCCATGCAGACCACGGTCACGCCCGACTCATGCAACGTGTCGTAGTAACGATCGATCAGCGCGTTCTCCATGAACACGACTTTCGGACGGATGAATTCGAACTGCCGTCGATGTTCGTCCACGGAATCGCGGAAATTGGTCCACGCCGCGGTCGCCTCCCCCTTGAGCGTGGTCCACGCGTGCATCAGCGACAGATTGTCGTTTTCCAGCAGGCACATGAACACGTCGCCGCGGCGCAACATCAGACGCTCGCGCATCATGTTGACGATCTGGTTGGTGAGGCGATGCAGTTCCCGATAGGTATAGCGCCGCTGCCGCTCGATATTGACGAGTGCCTCGCGGTCGGCGAACCGGACGGCGAGCTTCTCCATGAGGTTCGCAAAATTGAGTTTCACGCGTTGTCTCCTTTTGTTTGTGCATCCGGTTTCTGGAAGATTCGACAGCCCTATCGATCCAGTTCGTACGCCTGATTGCGCCGCCCGGTCATCGATGCCGGACCTTTGCCCGAGAACGATCGGATCGGCTCACCCGATGATCCGACCGAACGGGGCTTAGACCAGGTTGCGAGCGATGATGAGCTTCTGGATGTGACTCGTTCCTTCGTAAATCTTGGTCACGCGCGCATCGCGGTAATAGCGCTCGACGGGGAAATCGGCGAGATAGCCGTAGCCGCCGTGAATCTGCAACGCATCCGAGCACACTTTTTCGGCGATCTCGCTGGCGTAGAGCTTCGCCATCGACGCTTCGGACGCGCACGGGATACCCGCCGTATGCAGTCTCGCTGCGTGAAGGACAAACTGATGCGCCACTGCGACCTGGGTCGCCATGTCGGCGAGATCGAACCCTACGCCCTGCAAATTGATAATGGGCGAGCCATAAGCTTCGCGTTCCCTCGCGTACTGCACGGCGGCTTCCAGTGCCGCGCGCGCGACCCCAACCGCGACGGCAGCAATCCCGATGCGCCCTTCGGAGAATCCGCCCATCAGCCGCTTGTAGGCAGTGCCCTCTTCGCCAAGAAGATTCTCGACGGGAACGCGGCAATTATCCAGTTGGATTTGCGCGACATGTGCCGAACGCTGTCCCAGTTTGTTTTCGACGCGCGCAACGACGTAGCCCGGCTCGCTGGGGTCGACGATGAACATGCTTCCGCCACCCTTCCCCGCGTTCTTGTCGGTAATGGCGAACGCAAAGGCGAAGCCGGCTTCGCTGCCGTTCGAGATGAACTGCTTCGTGCCGTTCAGCACGTAGTGATCGCCTTCGCGCCGGGCCGACGTGCGGAACGCCGCCGTATCGGAACCCGCCTGCGGTTCGGTCAGAAGCCCCGCGCCGATGGTCTTGCCGGATACCAGATCGGGAAGATAGCGCGCCTTCTGCGCGGCGTTGCCCTCGGAGGCGAGCATGCCGCCCATCGTGTTGTGAACGTGCAGGATCGTTGCGAATCCCGCATCGGCTGCCGCGAAGGCTTCGATCGCGAGACAGTACTCGACGAAGCTCGCGCCCGATCCGCCGTACTCGGGAGGAACCAGCATACCGAGAAATCCGAGCTCCGCTACCTGATTCAATTCGGCGCGTGGCCACGCGCACGTCCTGTCGCGTTCGGCGGCAGTCGGCGCCACGACTTCCGCCGCGACCTTTCTGGCCGTTTCGCGGATCATCAGCTCCTGCTCGCTGAGAAACGCCGCTGAATTGTCTTTCATAGTCTTTCCACCCGTTGGTTTCGTTTCAATATGGGATTGCGAATGCCGCCGATTCCAGACAGGATTGCGCTGTCGCATCGCCGCCGCCCTTGCGCGTTCCTTCTGTCGTCAAAAGAATGTCGATCGCCTTGTTGTTTTCCATTCCTTACTAATATCGATGCATCGCCGTCGTCGACCTGTCGCGATTCAATCCCGGTTACAGCATCCGACGGCGCGCCGCGTCGATATCGAACACGCGGCGATCAAGCCGACACCATCCGGTTCTGTATCTCTTCTGCTTCGTGGAGCGCTTGTTGAATGATCGCCGAGGCGGACAGCACCTCGTCGATCAGTCCCTGAACCTGTCCGATCGGCAAGATCCCGCGCTCCATGTCGCCTTTCCTGATGGACAGCAGCGTGGATTTCGTCAATGCGCCGATCTGCACTTGCTGCACCAGGTTCGCAGGCCGGGCGAGCGCCATTCTGAGAATCTGAGGCAACGACATGCCGAGCTGGGCGGCGCTCGCCAGCGCACTCGGCACGGCCTCGATGAAACTGATCGCGCGGCGAGCACGCTTGCGCGCGGCTCGCGTGTCCATCACACGGCATGGAATCCCGTCGAAGTTCGGGCTGTACAGCGTGTCGGCGACGCTCTTGCTGATCGCCGTGTCCTTTGCGTGCGCGTGCAGCGGGCTTTCGAGCGACAACGCGAAGCGCGTACCCATCGCGATGGCGTCGGCGCCGAGCGCCAGCGCCGCAATCAGCCCTCGCCCGTCAGCGAACCCTCCCGCCGCGATGATGGGCAGCTCCACGGCATCGCGCACGGCGGGCACGAGTGTCAGCGACGTCGCGGCGCCGCCATGTCCGGCCGCTTCGTGACCCGTCACGATCAACGCGTCGGCGCCAGCCGCTTGCGCGGCACGCGCATGCTTTTCGGTCGTCACCGTGCTGACGATCTTGCCGCCATAGGCGTGAACGGCATCGGTGATTTCCTTGCTTCGTCCAAGCGACAGATTCACGACGGGCACGCGCTCTTCCAGCGCGACGCGCACGTTCCCCGCCGCGAACGCCGTCAACATCGTGATGTTGATGCCGAACGGACGCGAGGTGATCGCGCGCACACGGCGAATGGACTCGCGCGTCGATTCGGGGGTCAAGGGAGCTGTCGCAAGAATGCCCAGCCCTCCCGCTTCGGAGACCGCGGCGACGAGTTCCGGTACGGCAATGTGGCTCATGCCCGAACAAATGATCGGATGCTCGATACCGAACAGTCGTGTGATACGGGTTTCCAAAGTTGATCTCCTTATTGGTTTGCATCGGGGCGTGTTCATGTTCAGACGGAACATCGGGCGCGCGGTGCGCCGCGCTCGGCTTGCGGTTCGCGTACGCCGCTACGCTGCCCGCGCGTGCGGCCACAGCCACGGCACGACGAAACGCAGCGCTTGCAGGTCGGCCGGCGTGTCGAGATCGACGGCAAGCCCCGGTCGCTGAATCTCGACGACCGGCAGGCCGTTTCGCGCCGCTGCGCTGCAGTGTCGCCCTGCACTGTCCTTGCCGAAGCTGAACGCGAACGGAACGTCGAGTGGCAGACATAGCGCGTTGGTGCCGCAACCCGTGTGGTCACGTGCAAGCGCGACGCCGGTGGCCTCGGGAGCGGCTGTCGCCAGCGCGATCAGATCGTCGGCGCACAGCAACGGCAGATCGCACGACACCGTCATCAGGCGTGATCCGCGATTCGTGGCCAGACAGGCGCGTGCTTCGTCGAGGGCGCCGTTCATCCCTGTGCGATTGCGCTCGATGAGCCACTCGACGCCCGCTCTCCGCGCCGCAGCCGCCACCTCGGCACAGCGCGTGACCACGAGCGTGCGTCCGCGTCCGGGAAACCGCGTGGCCTCGGCTAGCACATGCTCAAGCAGCATCGTGTTGAGACGAACGCGTTCGTGCTCGCTCAATACGTCGGCGAGGCGTTGCTTGCCGTCGCGTATCGATCGAACGGGTACGACGAGCCAGGGTTTCATGCGTACGCTCTCAGGCTGGACCGATCGAGTGCGTCGAGCACGCGTGCCGCGAGATCGTCGCCTGCCGATGCAAGCGGGACGGCTGCCAGTGCCGTCGAGATGATCTGCTTCGGTTGCCGCAGCTTCATTGCTCGCGCGCGTGAGGATCGGCTTCGAAACCGGTGATACGAATGCCCGCACCCGGAATCTTGTAGCGCGAATTGATGGCGATGAGCACCGATGTCAATGCCTCGGCGGCCGCGGCGTTGCAGATGGGCCCCGCATGGTACGCACGCAGGCCGATCGCGCGCGCGAGACCGATCACGGTGTCACGTGCGTCGATGTCGTCGCCGCACACGAGCACGTCGCATTCGACCTCATGCGCAAGATCGCGCAGATGATGCGCCGAGACGTTCTGGAATGCCGCGACAACGCGCACGTCCGCGCCGAGATGCGCCTGCATCTGCGCGACGGCCGAACCGCCCTCGGGCAGTTGCACGCGCGCGACCTTGGGCGGAACGAGCGGCACGGTCGCGTCGATCAGAATCTTGCCGCCGAGACTGCTGCGCACTTCATCGGCCGTGGCGCGTGCAGCCGCATACGGCACCGTCAGCACGACGATGTCAGCTGCCTGTGCGGCAGTCGGATTGTCCTGCCACGTCAGCGCCGCGCGCCCGAGTACGTCGTTCAGTTCGGCACATATGCGCGCACCCTTCTCTGCATTGCGCGAGCCGATGATGACCCTGTAGCCGGCCTGCGCCCAGCGCAATGCGAGGCCGCTACCTTCATTACCCGTTCCGCCCAGCACGGCGATCGTCGGTTTTTGCTGTTGCTCCATGTTGCCCTTCGCGTGTCTGTTCGATTCCCGCGACCTGAATCGCCGCGTCGTGTTGGCTATGCGCACTTCGGCGCCGCGCACGTTTCGGTGCGCAACTCGAGTCCGGACATGTCACGCTCCGGCGACGTGTCGCCAGTCCCGCTCGTGCCCGCTCAAGCGATGGTCGATCCCGTCAATCGAGGTTCAATGTCACGCAGCCGGAGCGCTTCGCGATATCGACGAACGCTCGCAGCTGCGACATCCGCTCCTCGAAATTGCTCGTCTCGAACATCGGAATGACCGTATGGGCACCGGCGGCCTGATACGCGTGCAACCGTTCCGCGATCCGGTCAGCGGGGCCGCAAAGCGTCACCATGTCGACGAGTTCATCGGGCAGAAGCGCTGCTGCCTCGGCCTTGCGGCCAGACAGATAAAGCTCCTGGACCTGTTCGGCGACGTCGGCATAGCCATACGAGCTCACGAGCGTCTTGTAGAAGTTGTTTTCCTTCGAGCCCATGCCACCGACGTACAACGCAAGCCTCGGCCGCATCGTGTTGCGTGCCCGTTCAAGGTCGTCGTCGATATGAACGATCACGTTGACCATGACGTCGATCGCGGACGGGTCGCGGCCGGCCGCGCGCGCGCCCGCCTCCAGCGGCGCGCGCAGCGTCGCTGCGTGCTCGGGAGCGAACCAGAATGGGAGCCAGCCGTCGGCGATCTCGCCGCACAATTCGATGTTCTTCGGACCGAGCGCGGCGAGCAGAATGGGCACAGCGGGACGCACTGGGTGCATGATCAGCCTGAGCGGCTTGCCCTCGGTCCCTGGCAGCGGCAGACGTATCGTCTCGCCGTGATACTCGAGCGGCTTGTCGCGGCGCAGAATCATGCGGATCACTTCGACATACTCGCGGGTGCGCAGCAGCGGCTTTGCGAACGGCACGCCATGCCAGCCCTCCGAGACTTGCGTGCCACTTGGGCCCAGGCCCATCAGCAGGCGTCCGTTGGACAGCCAGTCCAGCGTCGCGGCCGTCTGTGCCGTCATGGCAGCCGTTCGGCCAGGAATCGCAAAGATGCCCGCCCCGATCTGAATGCGCTTCGTGCAGGCCGCAAGCGCAGCGAGGACCGTTGCCGCGTCGTTGCCATACGGCTCGCCAACCCACAGCGAACGGTAGCCGAGTCGCTCCGCCTCCTGTGCGAATTCGATTTCCTGGCCTGGTGTAAAGAGGGTGGCGATATACCCCATGTTGATGCCGATATACATGCTGCTCGTCTCCTGTTCGACTCGACCGGGTTCGGGGATTGCTGACGTTATTAAGGGCAGTTCGTGGCGCAATGCTATGCCAATACGTTTCGTGCGCACCCTGTCCTTTGAGGGGGTAGCGGCGCATGCAGTCCACCGCTAGTCGCCGCTTTCAGGGCGTGTCGGACCGCCCGGCAAAGCGTCACAGAACAGCGATGCGCGAGTGATTCGGGCGATGGAAGACATGCGCGCAGTTGCACGCGCGAAGGTGGTCAAGGAAAGAGCACATGGTGTGTCGAGGCTACGCGTTCCCTGTAGCGAACGGCGTTGCGTCATGCATGGCGAATAGCCGGATCACCCGCATCCGATGGCAGGCGTCGATCCAGCGCAGATCAAGGCGAAAAGGGGAACATTCCGACACGCATCGCGATCACGTCGACGTTGCGGCGCACGACGCCTGAATTCGCGCCAAAACCCCCTCTGAATAGGCCACTTGGAGGATCGAGCGGTCTCGCCGGTGCAAGCGATCGGTAAGATCACACTTTTAGTCGAACCAGGCGGTTCGATGGCGACGGCCCATCGAGCGAGCCGGGATTATCGACATGTCCTTCAAAGAACGGCTGAGGTCAGAACAACCCGACCGCGCGTGCGTCCCACCAGCACGTCGACGTTCGACCGCGCGACGACGCACGATGCGCGGTAATCAAGGCGGAACGATGAAGCTACTGACGGCACTGAAACGACACATCTTCATGAGCCTCGGCAACATGATGCCGATGTACGGCCCTTTCAATCGCACGCGCGCTTCGATGTATCGCACGGCGGGCATGGTGATCGGCAAGGACGTGACGATCATCGGACCGCTGAATGTCGAGATGAGCCTCAACGAGGAAACGATCGGCGGCATTTCGATCGGAGACCGCGCGTATCTGAACGCCGATACGCGCCTCGCCTGTCGCAACAGCCGGATCTCGATCGGCGTCGATGTGCAGATCGGACCGCGTGTGTCGTTCGAGACGGCAACGCATGGTCTCGTGTTCGAGCCCGTGCTCGGACGCGGACTGGATCATCAGGAGATCCGGATCGAAAACAAGGTATGGATCGGTGCGGGCGCCACTATTTTGCCCGGCGTGACGATTCACGAGGCGGCGGTGGTTGCCGCCGGGGCCGTCGTGACGAAGGATGTGCCGGCCTATACGCTCGTCGGCGGCGTGCCGGCACGAAAAATCAAGGATATCGAGCGCACGTGAGGCGTGCGGCGCGCGCTGCATGACGGAGAAATGGGCGGCGAGGATGTGTCGCCCGATTCGTCATTGCTCGGGTGACTTACTTCCCCGCCGTTTCGCTGCCCTTTCGCGGCCCTTTCGCTGCCCCGCTCCGCGAACCGGCTATCAGTCGCGAGCCTGATCAGCGTCAGAAGACGCCTTGCCTTCATCGGCGGCAGTGCTTTCCGGCTCCGGCTTGCCACCTTCCTCCGCAGCCTTCGCGACGGCATTCGCCTCGGCCTCCGGCTTGGCGGGCTTCGTCCGTCCGCCCGAGCGACGGCGCGCAAACGCCGAATCCGATGCCGTGACCTTGCCGGTTTCCGTACCGGTCAAATCGACGCGCGGCGCGCCTTCCGTCAGGCTTGCCCAATAGCGGCTGCCGCGGCACCAGGTGCTCACGGCGTCGCGGATTTCCTGCTCGGTCAGCTTCAGTTCGCCCGCTTGCGCAAGCAGATCTTCGAGAATGCCGATCTTCAGCGCCACCTTCGGCGCAGGATTCTTCGGAAACGCCAGCGGAAAGCGCTTTTGCAGTTTGCCGATGGTATGCACGACGGGATCGACGGGATTTTGCCGCGCGGCCGGCCGCGCCTGCGCCTGCTTGCCCGCCGGCGCCTGCTTACCCGCTGGCTTGCCTGCCGGCTTCGCGGCAGGCTTTGCCGCCGGCCTGGCGTCCCGGGGTTTTGCGTCCTTCGCTTTGGCATCCTTGGCGCCCGCCGGGGCCGCCTGCTCTTTCGCCGCCTGCTTTTGCTTGCGCTGCGCGTTTGCCTGTTTGGCGAGTTCGTCCCTCAGCTTCGCCAGTTGTTCAAAGCCCATGTGTTCACCTGTATTGCAATGACGCAGGATTGTAGCAGCCGATGAGCATCTTCATCCCGGCTGGCCACCCACTGCCGTGCACTTATCATGCACTTTCTTGATGGCCCTTTCTTGATGCTCCCCGCGATATGCGTGCTTTCGCCGTGGAGCGCGCGACGCGCGGCAGTAGCCGACGCCCTAAGCAAACAGCGGTCCTGATACGCGCGAAACGCAGTGAAGTTATCACCGCATGCGATTCTGCGCGAGATTCACGCATAAAAAACAAAAGCGCCGCAAGCGCGGCGCTTTTTGCTGCTTCCGATGCATGAACAACGATCGGCATCAGAACCGATGCACGATACCCACGCCCACGCCGACCATGCTGCGCGATGACGAAGGCGACGAGTTGAAGCCATCGCCGAGCGTCGCGGTCGCGTTGATGATGTTGCCTGCGCCGTTGTTGCCGAGCGTCTGTCCGTTCGCGCGCTGATACGCCTCCAACGCGTACAGTCCCGTGCGCTTCGACAGCGAGTAGTACTCGGACAGGTTGAACTGCTGATACTGCGCGCTGCTCGTGATGCCGTTGGCCTTCGTCGCGCGCGTGTAGCTGTAGCCCGTCGCGAAGTCCCATGAGGCTGTCGGCTTCCAGTGCAGCACAATGCCGCCCGTGTTCCAGATCGCCTCGCTGTGGAACGCCGAGCCGGTGCCGGGAATGTACTGCACGTTCGTGTACGTCGCCGTGATGTCGAACTGGCTGTTGAACGTGTAGCCCAGACCGACTGCAAAGCGTTGCTGCGCCTGCGCCGTGCGGTAGCCGTTGGTCACGGCCGAGACGCCCGTCTGCGCGCCCGCATTCGACGTCGTCGAATCGGCGCCGAATGCGCCGCCGCCGACCGTCGAGTTGTTGATCCGCGAGAAGCCGACTGCAACGCCGACAGGCCCCTGCGCATACTGGATCGCCGTGCTCCACGTCGAGCCCTGGTTAACGCTGCCCGGTACGCCGGCAAACGAATACGAGCCGCTGAACTTGAAGCCGTAGAGCGTCGGCGACATGTACAGCAGCGTGTTGTTCGCGCGATAGATCGTGTCGAGGCCATCGAGATCGCCGGGGTGCGCGCCGTAGAAGCCGGTGAGCCAGGTCGTCGGGCTATACGGCGACAGCAGCTGGTAGTACGACGCGTATTGACGGCCTGCCGTCAGCGAACCATACGTGGCGTTCGTCACGCCGACGAAGGCCTGGCGGCTGAACATCAGGTTGGTCGTCGACATCGCGCCGTTGTTGCCGCTGAAGCCTTCTTCCAGTGTGAAGATCGCCTTCGTGCCGCCGCCCAGATCTTCCGCGCCCTTCAGGCCGAAGCGGCTGCCCGCCCACACGCCCGTGATCATCTTGAACGCCGAGTGGCCGCCCGACGTCGAACCGAGCGTCGTCGAGCTCGACTGATAGCCGATGCCGTTATCGACGATGCCGTACAGCGTCACGCTGCTCTGCGCGAACGCGGGTATCGACGCCACCATCGCTGCGCCGGCCAGTGCCGCTTTGAGTTCGGGGTAACGTCCGGGGTAACGTCTTTTCATCTCCAAGTCCTCTTATGTTTGACTGTTATGACGATGCTTTGCATTGCGTGTCGGCGGCGAACAAACGAACGGACACACGAAGACCGTCGCCGCCAGTGCTGCGTGGTGTTGCAGGAAAAACTGAATTAATGCGGGAAAACAGGGGTAATGCGAGGACCGCTAAGGGTTACTGCCAAGGCGCACCTTTCACGTCGTCGAGCCGTTCTTGCGTTGAGCTTGTGCAGCGAGCCGCACGGGTGCGTTGACTGCGCCGTAGCCGTCGTATCCGCCCGCGCGCTGGACGACCTCGAGAAAGAAGCGGCCGTCCATCTGCTCGGTGTAGACATGGAAAAACTCGCCGCCTTGCGCATCCCTGTCGTAGAGGACGTGGGCATCGCGCATCTTCGTCACCGTGCCATCAGGGAAATCGTAACGTGCTTCAAGGTCATCGTAATAGTTTGTCGGGATCCTCAATAGCCGAACGTCGCGTGCGCGCAACTGTTCGACGGCGGCGAAGATGTCGTCGGTGACGAAGGCCACGTGACTCAGGCCCGAGCCGCGATACGTATGCAACGACTCCGCAACGGACGTATGCCCGTCTTGCGATGCGTTCAGCACGATGCGCACGGAGCCGTCGGCGCTGCGCACCGCGCGGCTGCGCACGAGTCCATAAGGATCGGGCAGCAGCCACGCGGGTTCGGCCTCGAAACCGAACACGGCCTTGAAGTACAGGACCCAGGTGTCGAGCGCATCGGCGGGCAGGTTCAGGCACACGTGATCGATGCGTTCGAGTGCGCCCCGCTCTGCGGGCGAATGCGCGGCATCGGGCGTGGGCGGGTTCAGAACGAAGTCGGCTTCGTAGAGCGTGGGCTCGTCAGGCCGCGCATCGACGAAGTAATGCAGGCTGCCATCGGGCGCACGCACGCTGGGCACGACGCGCTCGTTTGGCCCGACGCGGCCCGAAAACGGTGCATAGCCGAACGACGTCGCGCGCTCGAACACGCGCGCCGCGTCGTCGACCTGAAACGCCGACGCGCACAACGACAAGCCATGCGTATGAAAGAACGCGCTGGCGAACGAATCGGTCTCGGCGTTGAGCACGATCGACGCATCGCCTTGCTGATAGAGCGTCACGTCTTTCGACCGATGCCGGCCCGCGGCATGAAATCCCGCTTCGGCAAAGCGTTGCGCAAGACGTGGCGCGCTTGTCGAATCGACGGCGAACTCGATGAACTGAAAACCCGAAATCGACGGCGGCGCGGGCGGCGTGAACAGAGGCTGCTGTAGCGCGGGCGTGACGCGTCGCTGCGCGGCCTGCTCTTCGAGATACAGCAGCGAGCGATAGCCGTCCGCGGCCGTCGCGGCTGTCGGCGCGGCACGAAAGCCGTCGTTGAAAATCTCCAGCGAAAACGGCCCTCGATAACCCGTTGCGAGCACGCGATCCGCGAAGCCCGCCACGTCGAAGTCGCCCTGCCCGGGAAAGCATCGATAGTGGCGGCTCCATTCGAGCACGTCCATCTTCTGCAGCGGCGCGTCCGCGATCTGCACGAACGCGATGCGTTCGCCCGGAATGTCGGCGATGGGATCAATAGGGTCGCCGATCGACAGCGTATGGAAGCTGTCGAGTATCACGCCGAGGCTTGGATGATCGACGGCATCGACGAGCCGCCATGCGTGACGATACGAATTCACGTGCTTGCCCCACGCGAGTGCTTCGAAGCCGACGCGCACGCCTTCGCGCTCGGCGAGCGATGCAAGCTGGCCGAGCTGATCGACGATCAGCGCATCGTCCGCGATCACGTTTGCATTGACGTTGCTGCACACGAGCACGAGATCGGTGCCGAGCTCGTGCATCAGCTCGAACTTGCGCTGCGCGCGGTTCAGGTTCTGCGCCAGCCGTTCCTTCGATACACCCTCAAAATCGCGAAACGGCTGGAACAGCATGATTTGCAGGCCGAGATCGGCACAACGCTTGCGGATGTCGGCGGGCGAGCCGTCGAAATACAACAGGTCGTTCTCGAAGATCTCGACGCCGTCGAAGCCCGCTGCGCGAATCGCGGCGAGCTTCTCGACGAGCGTGCCGCTGACCGACACGGTGGCAATGGAGCGAAGCATGGGTATGACGTCAGTGAAGATTCGTTTCTATGCAGCGGGCTTGAGCGACAGCAGCTCGCGAGCCTGTTTCGCGGTCGCGACGGGACGGCCGAATTCATCGCACAGCTTCGCGACGCGCTCGACCAGTTGCGCGTTGCTCTTCGCAAGCGTGTCCTTGTCCCAGCGCACGTTGTCTTCGAGACCCGTGCGGCAATGGCCGCCCATTTCGAGCGTCCAGTAGTTCACTTCGAGCTGGTGACGGCCGATGCCCGCTGCCGTCCACGTTGCCGTCGGCAGCAGCTTGTGCAGTTGCGCGACTTCGAATTCGAGAATTTCGCGCCGCGCGGGCAACGCGTTCTTCACGCCCATCACGAACTGCACGTGAACGGGCTCTTTCAACAGCCCTTGCTGAACCAGATCGACGGTGCTGTACAACATCGCGAGATCGAAGATTTCGATTTCGGGCTTCACGTCGTAGTCGAGCATCGACTGCGCGAGCGCGCGAACGAAATCGGGCGGGTTCTCGTAGACGGTCGTCGGAAAGTTCACCGAGCCCGTCGCGAGCGAGGCCATGTCGGGGCGCAGGTCCAGCATTGCGCCGCGCTGCTCGAACGAACGGCCGCGGCCGCCCGTCGAGAACTGGATGATGATGTCGGGGCAGTGCTTGCGGATGCCTTCCTGAAGCTCTGCGAAAAGGTTGCGGTCGGAACTCGAGCGCTCGTCTTCGTCGCGCACGTGAAGATGAACGAGCGTCGCGCCCGCTTCATACGCCTCGTGCGTGCTCTCGATCTGCTCGGGCACCGAGATCGGCACGGCCGGGTTGTCCTTCTTGCGCGGCACGGAGCCCGTGATCGCAACGGAGATGATGCAAGGCTGATTCGGATCGTGATTCATGGCAAGACCTTCTTCGATGAAACGCGTGATGCTGCGCGCCGCGTTCTACTTATCGTTCGCAAGCCGCGGCGCTGTGCTCGCGTGCGATGTTCGCGTGCGGTATCTCTGATGCTCTCGCAGGCGTTGCGAAGTCCGCGCTTCAGCGCGTCTTCATCTTCCACGCAACCAGCACCGACAGCAGACAGCCGATCGCCAGATACGCGGCGACGGGGTGCCACGAGCCGCCCGCCATGCTGACCAGCGCGACCGCGATGAACGGCGTGAAGCCGCCGCCGACCACGCTCGCCACCTGATAGCCGACGCCCGCGCCGCTGTAGCGGAACTCGGTGCCGAAGAGCTCGGTGAACATCGGTTGCTGGACGCTCACCACCATGTCGTGCGCGACGTTCGCGAGCATCACGGCGAAGACCACGATCCACAGTGTCGAGCGCGCATCGAGCGCGAGAAAGAACGGCACGGCCGACAGCATGCCGATCACGGCGCCCGTGATATAGACGCGGCGGCGGCCGAAGCGGTCTGCTGCGAGCGCGAAGAGCGGGATCGTCACGATGCTGACCGCGCCGACCAGCAGGCCGACGTTCAGGAAGAACTGACGCGGCATGCCGAGGTTGCTCGTCGAATAGCTGAGCGCGAAGGCCGTCACGATGTACATCGTGAACAGCTCCGCGAGACGCAGCGCGATGATCAGCAGGAACGCCTTCGGGTTCTCGCGCAACGCGTCGAAGAGAGGCAGGCGCGCGCGGTGATGCGTCTTCTCGACCTTCTCGACGAACTCCTTCGACTCCTCCATGCTCGATCGCACCCACAGGCCGATCAGCACGAGCACCACGCTGAACACGAACGGGATGCGCCAGCCCCACGCCTTGAATGCATCGTTGTCGAGCGTCGACGTGAGGATCGACACGATGCCTGTCGCGAGAATCAGCCCGACACCGTAGCCGACCTGCACGCCGCTGCTATAGAACGCCTTCTTCTTTTCGGGTGCGCTCTCGACGGCCATCAGCGCTGCCCCGCCCCACTCTCCGCCGACCGCGAAGCCCTGGATCGCGCGCAGCAGCACCAGCAGCACGGGCGCCCACCAGCCGATCGAAGCGAACGTCGGCAGCAGGCCGATCAATGCAGTGGAGAGGCCCATCATCATCACAGTCAGCACGAGCATGCGCTTGCGGCCCAGGCGGTCGCCATAGTGGCCGAACACGAAGCCGCCGAGCGGACGAAACAGAAAGCCGACGCCGAACGTGCCGAACGCCGCGAGCGTGCCCATCGCGGGACTGATGTTGGGGAAGAACTCGGCGTTGAAGATCAACGCGGCGACGATGCCGTACAGCAGAAAGTCGTACCAGTCGACGACGGCGCCGACGAAGCTGCCGAGAGCGGCCTTGCGCGCGCGGCTTTTTTCGGCGCTCACGTATGTCGGGGATTCGGTGGAACGAATGGCGGAAGTCATGACGGATGTCTCGGATATCGTGTTTGCAGCGCGGGTTGCTGAGCCGGGCGCTGAAAGTGGCTCAAGAATAGGCAGGCGTCAGTGCGCGAGCAATGCTCCCGACGACGAAAGCGTTCGATAATCGCACGCGCTTGTGCGCTCAGCGCGCGCTTTTCGGGTTAGCACCAGGCGGGGCATCGGGGCGGTCATCGCGTGTCTCCAGGGTTTTGTCGGGTGTTCGAGGCGTCGGCCGCGTGTCGGCTGTGGGTCGGCGCGTGATTGGATGCTATGAGGGAAACACGCGCTGACCCAAGAACAAAACGCATCGTTCGCGCGATAATCGCGCGTACAGATGCGTTAAACGCGCAAAATAAGGGTAATTGCTATGAACCGACCGCCACTGGACAAACGGGACTGGATCGCCGGCCTCGAAAAAGGGCTCGCCATTCTCGAGTCGTTCGACAGCGAACACGCGCGCCTCACGCCGAGCCAGGCCGCGCAACTGACGGGCATGACGCGCACGGCCGCGCGCCGCTATCTGCTGACGCTCGAACATCTCGGCTACGTGCAGGGCGACGGCAAGCTGTACGGACTGACGCCGCGCGTGCTGCGCGTCGGCTGGTCGTATTTCGACTCCGCGCGTCTGCCGAAGACCGTGCAGCCCTATTTGCAGCAACTGAGCGCGACGATCAACGAGTCGGTTTACGTGAGCGTGCTCGACGGCTGGGAGCTGGTGTTCATCGCGCGCAACGGCACGTCGCGCGTGATGACGACGGGCTTCGTGCTCGGCGCGCGCGTGCCTGCCCCGCTCACGTCACCGGGCGTCGTGCTGCTCGCGTATCACCGCGATCAGGAAGCGATGCAGGCGTGGCTCAACGAAACCGAGCTTGCGCCCTTCACGCCGCACACGGTGACGAACAAGACGGGGCTGCTGGAAAAGATCCGCCGCGCGCAGGCCGATGGCTTCGCTGTGATCGAGCAGCAACTCGATATCGGCGTGCGCGGCGTCGCCGTGCCGATGAAGAACCGCCACGGCGAAGTGGTCGCGGCGCTCAGCACGAACATGCCGATGGGCAAGGAAACGACGGAAGCCGCGTTGAATCGCGTGTTGCGTCCGTTGCAGGAGTCGGCACTCTCGATGCTCAACGTCCTATAGTGAATGAACGGATTTGTAGCGGACGTGGGAGCGAATCATGTTCTGTCGATTTGCCGATCGTGCCGACGCGGGCCGCGCGCTCGCCGATCAGTTGAAGCAATACGCGCAACGCGACGACGTGGTCGTGCTCGGGCTGCCGCGCGGCGGCGTGCCCGTCGCGTATGAAGTAGCGCGCGCGCTCGGCGCGCCGCTCGACGTGCTCGTCGTCAGGAAGCTGGGCATGCCGTGGCAACCGGAACTGGCAATGGGGGCGATCGCGTCGGGCGACGCGCTCTACCTCGATGAAGAATTGATGCGCGAGTCGGGTGTTTCGCAGGAGGAGTTCGACCGCGTGCTGGCAGACGAGAAAGCGCAGCTCGCGCGGCGTGAGGCGCTCTTTCGCGATCCGCGGCGCGCGAGCGTCGACGTTGCGGGCCGCGTCGCCATCATCGTCGACGATGGACTCGCCACGGGCGCATCGATGAAGGCGGCCGCGCGCGCGTTGCGTGCGCGCGGCCCGGCGAAGCTCGTCGCCGGGTTGCCCGTCGCGCCGTATGACGCGGCTGAACGCATCGTCAGCGACGTCGACGAATTCGTCTGCGTGGCGTCGCCCGAACTCTTCTTCAGCGTGAGCCAGTTCTATGCGGATTTCAGCGAAACCACCGACGACGACGTACGCGCAATACTCGCGCGTACATCGCCGGCGAGCGGGCACGCGTGAAGCGGATCACGCGTGCGCTCGCGCGCACCGATGTACAAGGCGACAGCGGGTAGAGACGATGGCGCTGCCATAGACGCTGCTTTCAGGCGGCGGCTGCCGTCAGATGCATCGGCAGATAGCTTTGCAGATAGTCCTCGAACTCCGCGCGCACTTCCGGGTGACGCAGCGCGAATTCGACGGTGGCCTTCAGATAGCCGAGCTTGCTGCCGCAATCGAAACGCGTGCCGAAGTAGCGGTAGGCCAGCACCTGTTGTTCCGTCAGCAGCGATTCCAGTGCGTCCGTCAGTTGCAGCTCACCGCCTGCACCCGGCTTCAGCGCGCGAATGTGCCGGAAGATCGTCGGCATCAGCACATAGCGGCCGACCACGCCGAGATTCGACGGCGCCTTCTCGGGCGCGGGCTTCTCGACGATACCCGACAGCTTGATCACATCTTCTTCCCATTCCTTGCCGTCGACGACGCCATACGAACGGCTCGCCTCGCGCGCGATGGTTTC
The DNA here is from genome assembly GCF_038900715.1 of Paraburkholderia phymatum. Taxonomy (GTDB): domain Bacteria; phylum Pseudomonadota; class Gammaproteobacteria; order Burkholderiales; family Burkholderiaceae; genus Paraburkholderia; species Paraburkholderia phymatum_A. The sequence goes on from NZ_JAYMRZ010000011.1 coordinate 83,287, forward strand.
GACGCCGACCACCGAGCTGTGATAGTGGTTGAACACGTCGACGAGCTGCTTCATCACAGGCTGTTCGCTGTGCAGCAGGTCGTCCGCGAGAATGACGGCGAACGGGCTTTCGCCGACCAGTTTTTCCGCGCACAGCACGGCATGACCCAGGCCGAGCGCTTCCGCCTGACGCACGTAGAAGCAGTCGACGTTCGAAGGCTTGATGCTGCGCACGAGTTCGAGCAGTTGCTCCTTGCCGCGCGCTTCGAGTTCCGCTTCGATCTCATAGGACTTGTCGAAGTGGTCTTCGATTGCGCGCTTGCTGCGGCCCGTGACGAAGATCATCTCGGTGATGCCCGCGGCAATCGCTTCTTCGACCGCGTACTGGATTAGCGGCTTGTCGACGATGGGCAGCATCTCCTTCGGGCTCGCCTTCGTGGCGGGCAAAAAACGTGTTCCAAGACCCGCGACAGGGAAGACGGCTTTGGTGACTTTCAGCATGGTGTGCATTTCCACTCGGTTGATTGAATGTATGCAATCGCCAGGACAGGCGGCGCGATATCGTGCCCGGAAGAGACTAGCGCAAAATCAGTCGAAACGAGCCACAAATACGACGCCACAATTAATTATTGATTCATTTCGCGGGCCAAACCATTATATGAAATGAATTCGGAAATAATGACGCGATTTGATTAATCAATTCACATGTGCGACGTAAATCTTGCTTGTGGCATGCGCAGGTCCGGGCACGCGGCACTCACTCGTTGTCCTCGAATTGCGGCATATTTTCCGGAGTCATCCGGATACGGCTGATCGGCTCGTTGCGCAGCGCTTCGCGATATGCGGAAACGCTTATTGCAGCAACGGCACGGCAACGCCGGCGAGCAAATGCAGGTTCATGACCCTACCTGTCAAAAGGTTGCCGGCATTAACCTACCATGAAAGAAGCGTCAAATAACTTCATCGACTAACCGAATTGCGCCATTCTCTCCACACGGAAAACAATCGCTAAATTATTGAATGATTTTTTATCGATTTTTTGCACGCGCGGTCTCCGACGATAGGCAATCGGGTTTGATCGACACAGAAACGACGTCGGTTACGACGTCCCACGCAACGCGCGAATAGCGCGCGACACCGCGGCAATGCTCGCGCCGACGCGATGACGCATGCGTGTGAGCATGGAAGATGCGCGACAAAACAGGCGCGTGTGAATTCAACTTAATGAGCCAGCATAAAACGCCATCGCGCAGACGGATTCTCTGTTTGAGCTGCATATTTCCGCTGCGCGAGGCGCTCTTGACCGCTTTCGACAAGCCGTGGTTTTGGTCTTCTGCGATGCAATCGCAATGTGCAAGCGAAGGATGCGCGTTCAACGAACAGGCGTCGACGCGTGCTCGCCGACGACTGTCGTCCAGGGCCGCACGCGCCATTGCGTGACGAGTCCATTGAGCACGTACGGGTCCGCTTTGGCGAACGCTTCAGGCACTTCGGGCGAACCGGCTTCGAACAGCAGAACGGCGGTATCGACAGGATCGGCCAGCGCACCCGCCAACAGCAGCTCGCCGCGCTCGGCGGCCGCCCACGCGAGCTTCAGATGCGCGCCACGAAACTCGGCGCGGCGTTCGAGATAATCGGATGACACATCGTAGATCAACAGATAGTGCATAGTGAAAACTCCTGGATGGTTACGACTCAAGCATAGCGGTATCGACTGCTTGACCCAGCGATCCTGGGGAAATACCTGTGCATTCCGAAAGGTGTCCCGGTCAACCGATTGCCCTGTCCGTTCGTTCTGACAGGCACCATGCGAAGCAATGGTGACGGCCAATCACAGCGAAGGCGACCCGCCCGGCTCGAAGCCCGTCTCACGAGAACCAACAACATCCACAACCGTGATGGAGTGTCCCATGAAGATGCAAGCCATTATCACCGCCCTCGCCCTGACGGGCTTGCTCGCGTCGCCGGCTTTCGCCGCGAACAGCCAGCAAACGAAGATGGCCGATTGCAACAAGCAGGCCGGTGACAAGAAAGGCGACGAGCGCAAGGCGTTCATGAAGAGCTGCCTGTCGGCCGCGCCGGCGGCTGCTTCGACGCCGATGTCGCAACAGGACAAGATGAAGGCGTGCAACACGCAAGCCGGCGACAAGAAAGGCGACGAGCGCAAGGCGTTCATGAAGACCTGCCTGAGCAACAAGGGCTAACCGAGGTTCGGTTCGCTATATCGTAGCTTCGTCGCTTGAACGGGACGAAGCGGAAGCGAACAGCAAAGCGCGGAAAGCGGCGCCCGTTGGTGTGGGCGCCGTTTTCTTTTTGCGCTCGGGCCGTGCCCGTTACCGGTGTCGCGCGGCAAGTCACGCGCTCGCGGTTTGCGCGCCTTGCGATGTCGCGCACATATCGGCACCGCCCGGCGCATCGCGCCCTGCACTTTGCGGGCCATTTTCTTCTATGATGGCTGCACACAGACGGCCCACCCCACCTAAAACAAGTCCCACGGGCCGCCAGCTTGTCGTTGATGCCCCTCGCGCATCGCACGGAGGCAAGGATGGTTGGGAGACACAAGAATCGCTGGCTGCGTCGCTGGCTGGTGGTGATCGTATTCTGGGCGGTGCCCGTGACGATCGTCGCCGTGCGCGAGATTCAGGAGGAGATGGCCTATAACCGGGTCGACCTGAACAACGCGCTCACGACCTGGCAGCTCACCGACGCGCAACGCGCCGCCGGCGCCGCCGCGCGCTGCCGAGGCAAGCCCGACGATGCGCGCGCGGCCGGCTGTCCCGCCGACGTGCTCGCGGCCAATGCGCCGCGTCAGCAGGACGCGCTCAACGAATATGAGGTCCGCAAGAGCACGCTCGCGAGCTATCTGTGGCATGCGTTCGTCGGCTATTGGATCGTGCCGGCCGCAACGATCTTCGCGATCGGCTTTGTCATCGGGATCGTGCGGCGCGCGCTGCGAAGGCCGCCCGTGAACAAGAGCACGGCGAATCACTAGCGCTCGCGCGCTTCAGGCGCTCGCGCGCCACCAATGACGAAACCGGCATCATGGCGATGCGGCGTGTATGTGGCTCGGCGGCCCGACGGAAGCCGTTGCGGCATTCCCGCAACACTTTCCATTGCCTTTCGACCGATTTTTTCGCAGCGCAGAAGCCGGTAAATACGACCTGTATCCGCCACCGCCGAATGACACGGAGCTCGCCGCGAAGCGAGCCATTCGTATGACGTCGCGCGATCGTTCGACGCCGCCGGGACGCCGTTGCGGCATACGGCCAGCGACCGGCCAGAATTACCCAACGATTCGCTGACCATCCCCGGAGTGCCCGTCGCACAAGGGTTTGCGCGGTGCTCGCAAGACCCTTGCTTTCTTGTGCGTGTGATATAACTAAACAGGCAACCCGCGTGAACTGAGGCTGCACCCCGGAACCACGATGGAGAAAAACGATGCAAAGACGAAACTTCATTCTGAAGAGTACCGCCGCGCTCGCTTTCGGAAGCCTTGCACTGGCCGGCTGCACCACCACCAAGAGCAGCGGGGAATCGGCCGCTACCGACATGTCCAAACGCCAGTCGATCGACGCCAGCGTCGACGGCACGATGTCGCGTCTGTACACCTCGGTCAGCGGATCGCGCGAGCTGGTCTCGAAGGCGCGTGGCGTCCTCGTGTTCCCGTCCGTGCTGCAGGTCGGCTTCGTGGTCGGCGGACAGTATGGTGAAGGCGCGCTGCGTGTCGGCGGCCACTCCGTCGGGTACTACAGCACGGTTTCCGGCTCGTTCGGCCTGACAGCGGGCGCGCAGTCGAAGGCGATCATCTTCCTCTTCATGACGCAGGACGCGCTCGACAAATTCCGCAATTCGGACGGCTGGTCGGCAGGCGCGGATGCGTCGGTTGCGCTCGTCAAGGTCGGTGCGAACGGCGCCGTCGACACGACGACGGCCACCGCTCCCGTCCAGGCCTTCGTGCTGACGAATGCCGGCCTGATGGCGGACGTGTCGCTGAACGGCACGAAGGTATCGCGGCTGAAGATCTGACGATGTGACGCCGGCGCGGCCCGTTTTCCTCCGTGCGACGGGGCCGGGCTGCTGTTGCGCACGACGACGGGACGCGGACGCAAGTCCGCAAGGCAGCCGGTGTTCCGGCAGGCTGTCGATCGACCGTGCTGCGTCGCAGAGCGTCGGCGGCGAATGTGACAAAGGGCGATGCAGCTACTCACTGCATCGCCCTTTCTTTATGCGCAATCCTTGCGTCTGCTAACCACGACTTTGGGGGACGCGTCAGGTGGTGCTCGACGACGCGTCGATCACCTTGAAGCGCGAGCGCTTCTGCGCGCGGATCACGGATTGATACGCCTCGATGTACTGCCGCGCCATCCGGTGCGACGTGAAGCGTTCTTCGAAGCGCTTGCGCACGAGCGCGCGCGGCAGCTTGTGCAGACGATTGATCGCGGCCACGGCGCCGATTTCGTCTTCGACGATGAAGCCCGATACGCCGTCGTCGACGACTTCGGGCACCGCGCCGCGATTGAACGCGATGACGGGCGTGCCGCACGCCATCGCCTCGATCATGACGAGCCCGAACGGCTCGGGCCAGTCGATCGGAAACAGCAGCGCATGCGCGCCCGACAGGAATTCGGCCTTTTGATCATCCGCGATTTCACCGATGTATTCGACATACGGCAGATCGAGCAGCGGCTTGATGTCGCGTTCGAAGTACTCACGGTCGGCGGCGTCCACCTTCGCGGCGATACGGATCGGCAGCCCGCAGCGGCCCGCGATGCGGATGGCCGTATCGACGCGTTTTTCAGGCGAAATGCGCCCGAGAAACGCGAGGTACTTCTGCTCGACGGGCTGCGGCACGTAGAGCTTTTCGGGCAGCCCGTGATAGACGGTGGAAAGCCATCTGGCCTGCGGCAGCGGATGACGCTGCGCGTTCGAGATCGAGATGACAGGTGCCGTGTTGAACGTATCGAACACCGGCTGCTGCTCGGGCAGATCGAGACGACCGTGCAGCGTCGTCACGAACGGCGTGTCCTGGCGCTTGAACACCGAAAACGAGTAGTAGTCCATGTGGAAATGGAGTACGTCGAAATCTTCGGCCTGACGGCGCACGAGTTCCATCAGCAGCATGTGCGGCGCGATGCGGTCGCGAATACCCGGATCGAGGCGCAGCGCGCGCGGCCACACCGCTTCGAGCTTCGCGCTCGTGACGGAGTCGCCGCTTGCAAAGAGCGTCACGTCGTGCCCGAGGTCGACGAGCGCCTCGGTGATGTACGACACGACCCGTTCGGTGCCGCCATACAGTTTCGGCGGCACGGATTCCGTCAAAGGGGCGATCTGCGCAATTCTCATGTGTGTCTCCAAGCGGCCAACGATGCGGGGCCCGCTGCGGCGAGTCGGTGGCGAACGAGTATGCCAGCAGGCAGACGGCCTTTCAAACGCGGTGCAACGGCCCGATGCACGCTCACGCGTCGATGCGCCGCCCGGCTCGGGTCGAACGCCGGTCAACCCGGACAACCCCTAAGCGGCGCCATTGCTTCGGCAGCAAACGGGCGCTTCGGGGCGCGCTTCGCCTCTCACCAGGCACCTCTCGTTTCCATGTACGGATTATTGCCTACCGTTTCGCGAAAGCCCCTGGGGTATTTCAATTGCATGTCGCTGTTACAGTCGGGAAACACTCGATTACGGCGCCAGGTTCTTCAAGCATCATGCGCCTTGCGCGGCCCTTCGCGCTGCGTAGTGTTATCGCGAGGGCCACTTCCATGCGGGCAGATCGCGCGAATCCGCGTCGGCGTGATCAGATCGCGAAGCGACCGATAATTGGCGATCGGAAGCGTGCTCAGCATCCGCATTCCGAACAGCGGGCGTTTCGTGCAGAACCATTGAGATTGATCCGGATAGCGAATGAATGCTGGTGACGCATCACGTATCCCTCTCCTGTCTCGCCGACGACCAGCTCTCGGGAAACGCAGCGGGCGCCGGCACGTTGCGCAGATCGCGCAGGAACGAATCGCGCCACACGCCGAGATCGTTCTTGCGCAATGCCTCCATGTCCGTTTCGTGGCGCTGCTGGCGCTCTGCGAGCGGCATCGCGAGCGCCTGCTGCAATGCTTCGCACATGCCGATCGAATCGTGCGGATTCACGATCAGCGCGCCCTTCAGTTCCGCCGCCGCGCCCGCGAACATCGAGAGCACCAGCACGCCCGGATCGTCGGGATTCTGCGCGGCTACGTACTCTTTCGCGACGAGATTCATCCCGTCGTGCAGCGGCGTGACGAAGCCGACCTGCGATTCGCGGAACAGCGACATCAGTTTCCAGCGGTCGTATTGCTGGTTCAGATAGCGGATGGGTGTGTAGTCAAGGCCTGAGTATTTTCCGTTGATACGCCCTGCTTCATATTCGAGTTGCTGACGGATGTCCTGGTATGTCGTCACGTCGGAGCGCGTCGGAGGCGCGATCTGGACGAGCGAGACATTGCCGCGCCACTCGGGCGAACGCTCCAGCAACGCTTCGAACGCGCGGAATCGCTCGACGAGCCCTTTCGAATAGTCGAGCCGGTCCACGCTCATGATCAGCTTGCGCCCTTCGAGGCTCTGCTTCAGGTCGAGCACATGCTGACGGCTCTCGTACCGCTTCGCCTGCTCCGCGATCTCATCGGGAAACACGCCGATCCGGTACACACCCGTGCGCAGCTTGCGCCCGAACGCTTCGACGTGCCCATCGTCCGATACGGTGCCGCGCGCGTGCCTGGACAGATAGTCGTGAAACGCAAGCTCGTCGTTTTGGGTCTGGAAGCCCAACAGGTCATAGCAGCACAACGACTTGACCAGTTCTTCGTGCGGCGGGATGTTGAGCAGGATCTGCGGCGACGGAAACGGAATATGCAGGAAGAATCCGATGCGATTCGACACGCCTTCGGATCGCAGCGCTTCGGCGAATGGAATCAGGTGATAGTCGTGGACCCAGATGATGTCGTCGGGCTGGAGCAGCCTGATCAGCTTGTGCGCGAGCCACGCGTTGACGCGCCGGTAGCCCGCGTATTCGTCGCGCTCGTAGCGCGCGAGATCGTTGCGGTAGTGGAAGACGGGCCACAGGGTTGCGTTCGAGAAGCCGCGATAGTACTGGTCGTAGTCCTTGCGCGTGAGTCCTGTGGTGGCGAACGTCACGGGGCCGTCCACTTCGAGTGTCGGCCCGGCATTGGCGACCGTTTCGCTGACGACGTCGCCGCTCCATCCGAACCACACCCCGCCCGTGTCCTTCAGCGCGCCGAACACGCCCACGGCCAGCCCGCCCGCGGAGCCTTTGGTTTCCGTCGGCGTTGCCACGCGATTCGACACGACGATCAGTCGGCCCATGTTGCTGTCCCTCCACTTTCGTTGAGGCGGCCGGTCGTCGTGGCCGGCGCGCGTTGTTCAGTGTTGGTTCGACCGTGGTTGCAACGGATCAGTTGCACATTTGTGCACATCCGGAAGGCATAGGCAAAAAGACCGGCCGCATGGGCGCGCCCGCAGATGCGCGAGCCAATAGCGATAAAGGGAGTACGACGCGCGCGCCAGCAACGAAAACGGCGCGGCAAAGCACTCGCAAATGAAGCGCACGCACCCAACGGAAAGCGAACGAAGCACACGCGCCGCAAGCGCAAAAACGCGCGCCGTGCATGCAGCACGGCGCGCGTCGGAGTGCGGCGCGGACGGACGAAGCGGGCGCGATGCCCGCCGCCGGTCAGCTACCCGACTTGCAGGGAAACGCCTTGCCGAGCCCGAGCGAGACGGCCGTGCTCGCGTTGTAGCCGGCGACGTTCGGATTGTCGGCGATGTACTTGCGCACGGCGTCCGTCAGTTGCTGCGAGCGCGCGTCCGGCGGCAGGCAGAAGTACTGGCCGACGCGCGGGCCCGTCGTCCCGCCGATGGCATCGATCGTGTTGAAGACGCCGTCCGCGGCCCCTTCGATGTACGCCGCGCACGCGCTACGGGATGCAACGTCCGTCTTCGTGCACAGCTTGTTGAGGTCGCCCCCCGTGAACGCGGCAGCCGTCAACGGCACAGCGAGCGCGCCGGCGCAAATCAAAACCCGCAGCATGTTTTTTTCCTTCCTCGTATGAGCCGGGCAACGTGGACGGCGCCCGGCTGTCTTTGCCGCCAAACAGTCACGGCTGCAATTCGGGCGCGTGGTGACTCGCGCCGAAGCCGCTATTTTGCACTGTTTTGCGGCGTTGCAGGCGCGCCGGCGGGTGCCTGCTTTTGCGTCTGCTGCATGCGCGCCGTCAGGCCCTCGACGACGTCCGGCTCCTTGTACTGCTTCGCGAAATCGAGCGCCGTCAGGCCGATCTGGTTCTTCACGTTCAGGTCCGCGCCGCTGTCGAGCAGCAGCTTGACGGTCGACACGTGGCCGCCGCGCGCCGCCATCATCAGCGGCGTCGTGCCGTTCGGCGAACCCGCGTCGATGTATGCGTCGTGATCGAGCAACAGCTTGACGATGTCGTCGTGACCGTTCGCGGCTGCGTAGTGCAGCGGCGCCCAGCCCTTCTTGTTGACCTCGGCGTCCTTCGCGATCAGCAGCTTCACGATATTGATGTCGCCGTTCAGCGCGGCCATCATCATCGCGTTTTCGCCCGCCTTGTCGAGAATCTCGACGTCCGTTTTCGGGTTGTCGATCAGCGCGGCGACCACCTTGTCCGACTTCTCGCGCGCGGCGATCACCAGAAGCGGGATGCCCTGGTTGTCGGCCATGTTCGGGTCCATGCCGTTCGCCAGTTGCTTCTTCACTTCCTTCACGTCGTCGAACTTGACGGCCTTGATCATCGTGTCGGCGGGCGCCGCATGCGCAGGCAGCGCGCCGAGCGTCGCGAACGCGACACCCGCCGCCAGCGACACAGCCGCGAAACGTCGGCGCAGGCCCACGGCGCGCGCGATGGACGGACGCAAAGGCATGCCGTTACGGCCCTCGATCATGTATTTTTTCATGCTTTACTTTAGGAAAATTTCCTATCCTATTGATATTGCTGACTTCGCAACTCAAGCACCTGCCGGCGCCGGAATCTTGAACAGGCGGAAGAAGTTCTCGGTCGTCGCAGCGGCGAGCGCTTCGTCCGGCATCTCGCGTTGCTGCGCGATGAAGCGTCCGACATAGCTCACGTACGCAGGTTCATTCGGCTTGCCGCGATATGGCACGGGAGCGAGGTACGGCGAGTCGGTTTCGATCAGCAACCGGTCGAGCGGCACGCGGCGCGCGACATCCTGCACGTCGGTCGCGTTCTTGAACGTGACGATGCCCGACAGCGAAATGTGGAAATTCTGCGCGAGCGCCTGTTCGGCGACGGTCCACGGCTCGGTGAAGCAGTGCATCACGCCGCCCGGCTCGCTCGCGCGCTCCTCGGCCATGATCCGCAGCGTGTCCGCCGACGACGCGCGCGTATGGATGATCAGCGGCTTGCCCGTCCGATGCGCGGCGCGGATATGCACGCGAAAGCGCTCGCGCTGCCACTCCATATCATCGATCGAGCGGCCTTCGAGCCGGTAGTAGTCGAGCCCCGTCTCGCCGATCGCAACCACCTTCGGATGCTGCGCCAGCTCGACCAGCTCGGCGACGGACGGCTCGCGCGCGTCTTCGTGATCGGGATGCACGCCAACCGACGCGTACACGTTGTCATACGCGCTCGCGATGTCCAGCACGGACGGCAGTGTTTCGAAATCGACGGATACGCACAACGCATGCGTGACGGCATGCGAGCGCATATTCTCCAGCACTTGCGGCAGGCGGTCGCCGAGTCCCTCGAAGTTGATGTGACAGTGCGAATCGACAAACATGATGAAGTCCTGCGAAAAATCCGATGGCGAGTCAGTGCGCCCTTAGTGTGAACCGTCCAGACGCTTACCGAGGATGACGAGATCGCGTTCGACGCCATCCAGCACCGCAACGCGCGGCAGCGTGCCCCAGGCGGTAAAGCCGAACGATTGGAAAAGCCGCACGCTCGGCTCATTGTGGCCGAACACGAAACCGAGCACCGTATCGATGCCGAGCTTCGGCGCCGCTTCCAGCGAAGCCGCAAGCAGTTTCTTTCCCAAGCCCTTGCCACGCGCCGCTTCGTCCAGATAGATGCTGACTTCGGACGTACGCTGATAGGCCGGACGGCCGTAGAAATCAGAAAAACTCAGCCATCCGATAATGCGCCCCTCGTCTTCGACCACCCACAGCGGACGCTTCTCGGGGCCATGCGCGTCGAACCACGCGCGGCGGCTGTCGATGCTGACGGGCTCCAGATCGGCCGTGACCTGCCGCGACGGCACGGTCGAGTTGTAAATGGCGACGATTTCGGGCAGATCGTCGAGCGTGGCGTCGCGGTACTGAAAAGTCATGTCGATATCGTTCAATGTAATGGGACAGGAAGCACGGCGAAACGGCCGCACGCCGCTCCGCGCGGGCTACGCGAACAGGTCGCGATAGCCGAGAAACAGTTCCTCGAACACGAGCCGCGCGTTGAGCGGATGGTTCTCGACGGCGCGCTGCCGCGTGACCGTCCGCATGAAACGCGCGAATGCGTGCGCATCGGCCAGCGACGCGCAGCGCGCAAGCGCCGACGCAGCCGCCGGGAAATAGCGCGGCGTGCCCGCCGTGGACTGCGCGAGCAGGTCGTACATCCAGCGCTGCAGCCAGCCGAGTACGAGCGGAACAGGCAGCTTCTGCAGCGTCTCGCCGCAGGCGAACGCATCGCAGTCCGGACCAGCCGCCAGTTGCTTCAGCGTCCAGTCGCGCAGCGGCCGGTTTTCGTCGCTCGCCAGCGCGAGCGCCGTCAGCGGCGCGCCGCCCACTTCCGCGAGCAGGCCCGGCGCATCGTCGATGCCCTGCGCCGCGAGCCAGGCCGTGGCGGCCTCCGGCGAGGGCGTCGTCATCGGCCATTGACGGCAGCGGCTGATGATGGTCGGCAGCAGGCGGTCGATGCGCGCCGACACCATCAGGAACACGACGCCCGCAGGCGGTTCTTCGAGCGTCTTGAGCAGCGCATTGGCGGCGGCGACATTCAGCGCCTCGGCGGGATACAGCACGACGACGCGCATCCCGCCGCGATGCGAGCCGACGCCGCAAAAGTCCAGCAGCGCCCGCACCTGCTCGATCTTGATTTCCTTGCTCGGCGCGCGCGTCTTCTTGCCGCCGTCGTCGGCGTCGCCCTTGTCGGCTTTGTCCGCTTTGTCATCGCCTGCGGCGTTGACGAAGCCCGCTTCGGCGGCAAGGGCCTCGGGCAGCACGATCCGGTAGTCCGGGTGATTGCCCTGGCTGAACCAGTTGCACGCCGCGCACTTGCCGCACGGCTCGCCGTTGGGCAACGCCGATTCGCACAACAGCCCCTGCGCAAGATGCTGGGCGAAGCGCAGCTTGCCGATCCCGGCCTGCCCATGAAGCAGCAACGCATGCGGCCAGTGGGCGCGCAGCTGCTGCAGGCGGCTCCAGTCATCGGTTTGCCACGGATAAATCATCGTTTGTCTTTTGATTCACTAGGTTGACGAGACTTTCTCAAGTATTGGCCGAACATCTCTACCGGTCATATGGAAAGCTTATATCGCTTGAAAATCAAAGCGATGCAATCAATTCCTCGAGCTGTTTCTGGATGTCCGCGACGCTGCGCGTCGAGTCGATGATAGCGAATCGATAAGGCGCTTCCTCGGCGCGGCGCAGGTATTCGGCGCGCGTGCGGGTAAAGAACGCGTCCGATTCGCTCTCGAAGCGATCCGGCGCGCGCGCGGCGCTGCGGCGTTCGCTGGCCGTATCGGGCGGCACGTCGAACAGCACCGTCAGGTCCGGCTGGAAACCGCCCTGCACCCAGCGCTCGAGCGTTTCCAGCTTGTCGCGCGGCAGGCCGCGCCCGCCGCCCTGATAGGCGAACGTCGCATCGGTGAAGCGGTCGGACAGCACCCAGTCGCCGCGCGCCAGCGCCGGCTCGATGACCTGCGCGAGATGCTCGCGGCGCGCCGCGAACATCAGCAGCGCCTCGGTTTCGAGATCCATCGGCTGATGCAGCAGGATGTCGCGCAGCGTTTCGCCGAGCTTCGTGCCGCCCGGCTCGCGCGTCATGACGACGGAGCGGCCCGCCGCCGCGACCTTCTGCTCCAGCCGGTCGCGGAACCAGCCGAGATGTGTGGTCTTGCCCGCGCCGTCGATGCCCTCGAACGTGATGAATTTGCCCCGCGCCATCATTGCCCTCGAATGTATTTGTCGACGGCCTTGTTGTGATCGCCGAGCGTGTCAGAAAAAATGCTGCTGCCGTCGCCGCGCGAGACGAAATACAGCGCGGTGGTCGGCGCGGGGTTGAGCGCGGCCTGCAGCGACGCGACGCCCGGCAGCGCGATCGGCGAAGGCGGCAGACCCATCCGCGTGTAGGTATTGTAGGGAGTGTCCGTCTGCAAATCCTTTTTGCGCAGATGCCCCGTGTAGCTGTCGCCCATTCCGTAGATGACGGTCGGGTCGGTCTGCAGCGGCATGCCCGCGCGCAGACGGTTCGCGAACACGCCCGCGACCATTGCCCGGTCGGAGGCCTTGCCCGTTTCCTTTTCGACGATCGACGCCATCGTCAGCGCCTCATACGGCGTCTTGTACGGCAGGCCCGGCGCGCGCCCGGCCCATGCTTCGTCGATGCGCAGCTTCATCAGCCGGTACGCGCGGCGATAGACGTCGAGATCGCTCGCGTCCTTGTCGAACAGGTAGGTATCCGGGAAGAACAGCCCTTCGCCCGTGCCCGTCGGCGTTTCCGGCGCGCCGATTGCTTTCAGGATGTCGGCGTCGGACATGGTCGCCGTGTCGTGCTTCAGCGCAGGGTTCGAATCCAGTTCCGAGCGCATGTGCCTGAACGTCCAGCCTTCGATGATCGTCGCGACGTACTCGTTGACGTCGCCGCGCGCGATCTTCTGCAGCACTTCGTACGGCGTGATGCCCTGCTTGAACTCGTAGTTGCCCGATTTGAGCGCCGTCTGCAGGCGGAGCACGCGCGTCATGATGACGAACAGCTCAGGCTCGACTGGCACGCCGCCTCTGTTGAGCTGCGCGGTGACGCTGCGCAGGCTGCTGTGCGGCTTGATCGTGACGTCGAGTTGCGGGCTGGCGAGTTGGACGGGTGTGGTGGCCCAGTGGTAGGCGCCGAAGGCCGCGGCGACGGTCAGCATCGCGAGCACGACGCAAGCGATGAGACATTTCTTCAAAAAGGTCATGCGAAACATGGCAGGAGTGAAGCCAATATAATACTTGCTTGCCTCCGCCAAAGTCAGATTTGACTGTTCACCGAATCCATGAACGCACCGCTCGCTGCACCCGGCACCGCTGCCTCCGCTTCCGTTTCGCTTCCCGCGTTCCCGCGACCCACGCGCGACGAATTCGATGCCGTGCTGTCGCGCGGCGCTTTCATGCCGCTTCCGCAGTTCGGCGTGATCGATACGAAGGGCGACGACGCCGCCTCCTTCCTGCATTCGCAGCTCACCAACGACACACAGCATCTCGACGCGGCCACCGCGCGCCTTGCCGGCTACTGCTCGGCGAAAGGCCGCCTGCTCGCGTCGTTCCTCATGTGGTGCAGCGGCGAGTCGATCCGGATGCTGGTATCGAAGGACGTGCAGACCGGCGTGCAAAAGCGTCTGTCGATGTTCGTGCTGCGCGCGAAAGCGAAGCTGTCCGACGCGACGGACGACACGCTCGCGATCGGCCTCGCCGGTGACGTGCGCGCCGCGCTCTCCGGCGTGTTCGACGCGATTCCCGACGGCGTGCACGTGAAGGTCGACGGCCCGGCGGGCTCGCTCGTGCGCGTGCCGGATGCGGCGGGACGCCTGCGGTATGTGTGGGTCGGCCCGACTGCCGAAGTCCAGGCGCGCCTGCCCGCGCTCGAAACGAAGCTCACGCGCGTGTCGGCGGCCGTGTGGGACTGGCTCGACATCCGTGCGGGCGAGCCGCGCATCACGCAGCGCGTCGCCGAGCAGTTCGTCCCGCAGATGGTCAACTTCGACGTGCTCGGCGGCGTCAATTTCCGCAAGGGCTGCTATCCGGGCCAGGAAGTGGTCGCGCGCAGCCAGTATCGCGGCACGATCAAGCGGCGCATGGCGCTCGCGAACGTCGCGGGCGAAATGGAAAGCGTCGTGCCGGGCGCCGAGCTGTTCCATTCGGACGATCCGGGCCAGCCGTGCGGGATGCTCGTCAATACGGCGGCTGCGCCCGACGGCGGCGTCGATGCGCTCGTCGAGATCAAGCTCGCCGCGCTCGAAAACGGCACCGTGCATCTGGGCTCGGCGGACGGTCCGGCGCTCGCTTTCCTGCCGTTGCCGTACGCGCTGCCGGCGGAAATCTGAGCCAAAGCGATACCTGCATGCTCAACGCGCCGCGCCTTTTTGTTCGGGCGCGGCGTGGTCCCGCCGTGTTCACGCACTCTCGTTACGTAAACCTTTTCCGATGTGTCTGATCGTGTTCGACTGGCGCCCCGATGCGTCCGACGGTCCGCTGTTCACGCTCGCCGCGAACCGCGACGAATTCCTGAAGCGCACAGCCGAGCCGATGCACTGGTGGGACGAAGCGCCCGATCTGCTCGCGGGGCGCGATCTCGTCGGCGGCGGCACGTGGCTCGGGATGACGCGCGACGGACGCTTCGCCGCGCTCACCAACTATCGCGCGCCGAGCGAAATGCGCGCCGACGCCCCGACGCGCGGCACGCTGGTCAGCAACTGGCTGTCGAACGGCCACGGCATCGAGCGCGGCACGCCGCCGCTCGACTATCTGCTGCAAGTCGCGCAAGACGGCGACATGTATAACGGCTTCAATCTGCTGGTGGGCGACTGGAAGCAGCGCGAACTGGCCTGGTACTGCAACCGCTCGCCCGCCGCGCCGACGCTGCTCGCGCCGGGCACGCACGGCATCTCGAACGCGGTGCTCGACACGCCGTGGCCCAAGCTCGTTCACAAGCGCGCGGAACTCGCGCAGGTGCTCGCCGGCGACGCGCGCGCACCGCTCGCGACGCTGGTCGGCCTGATGCGCGATCCGCACGTCGCGCGCGACGACGAACTGCCGGCGACGGGCATTTCGCTCGAGCGCGAACGCGCGCTGTCGGCGGCCTTCATCGATACGCCCGAGTACGGCACGCGGGGCACGACGGCGCTGCGGGTGCTTGCGCAGCACTCTCGCCTCAGCGTGTCGGCGCTCGAACGCAGCGACGACAACGGTTCGCACCGCGTCGTACGTCCCGGCGACTACGAGCGCTGCTTCACATTCGACATCGCGTAACGCAAAGCCGCGCCAGACAGCACGCGCCCTATTCGACGCCGAACGCGGCGCGCAACGCCGCCGCTGCATCCTCATGCGCGCGGCTGACTTCGGGCACGTAGCCGCCCATCTTGAAGAACTCGTGGATCATGCCGGCGTAGCACTTGAACGCGACGGCATTGCCCGCCTCGCGCAGCTTGTACGCATAGGCCTCGCCTTCGTCGCTGAGCGGATCGTATTCGGCCGTCGCAATCCACGCGCGCGCCACGCGACGGAAATCCGGCGCGCCGCGCGTGCCGTCGAGCGGCGCGAAACGCCAGTCATGGCGATCGTCGTCGTTGCGCAGGTATTGCTCGAAGAACCATTGAATCGTGTCGCCGGACAGCAGGTAGCCGTCCGCGAGGCGTTCGTGCGAATCGGTCTGCTGGTGGCCCGTCGTGCCGGGATAGATCAGCAGTTGCAGCGCGAGCTCGATATCCGCGTCTCGCGCAAGCACGGCGCAGACGGTGGCGAGCGTGCCGCCCGCGCTATCGCCGCCGACGGCGATGCGGCGCGCGTCGATGCCATAGAGCGCCGCGTTCTCATGAAGCCACTTGAGCGCGTCGAACGAATCGTCGACGGCCGTCGGGAACTTGTGCTCGGGCGCGAGCCGGTAATCGACCGACATCACGACGCACTGCGCGTCGCGCGCGAACATCCGGCAGATCGCATCGTGCGTGTTCACGCTGCCGACCGTGAAGCCGCCGCCGTGATAGTAGACGAGCGCGGGCGCGGGGTTTGCCCACTGCGGCTCGGCGGGATGATAGAGACGCACGCGGATCGGCACGCCGTCGCGCATCGGCACGTCGATGTCTTCGACAGAAAACATCGGCGCGGCGGGCACTTCGAGTATCGGCGCGCTCTTTTCGTATGACGCGCGCGCTTCCTGCGCGGTCAGATCGTGATACGCGGGGCGCTTCGCGCGCGCGATCATGTCGAGCACCTGCTCGATCTTCGGGTTCAACGGCATGTTCGGTCGGCGGCGCATGAGCGCCCGTCGGTTGAGTGAGCGCCGTATGATGCCACGTGACGCCACGAAGCGCTTACGTTACCCATGCCGGTCATGCGCGCGCTAACGGACTTCCTTGACCTCGGGCTTCAGCGACAGCGGATCAGTCGGATTGCGCTGCTGCTCGATATCCTCGTGGCGCAGCCGCACCGTCGCAAGAATGGCGGGATGCGTGAGGATATAAAAGCGCCGCTCGGCGATCGCGTCGAACGTCAGGCTCGCGACATCCGCCGCGCTGAGCTTGCCGGAACGCACGGCGCGCTGCAGCTGCTTGTCGGCGGCGAGTTGCGAGCGAGTCGGTTGCGCGCCGTTGCGCAGCGATTCGGGACGCGAGCGCTCGGCGTCCGCGATGCCCGTCGGCACGAACGCGGGACACAGCAGCGAGCAACCGACTTCGCCACCCGCGTTTTGTAGATCGTGATAGAGCGTCTCCGTCAGCGACACGACCGCGTGTTTCGACGCGTTGTAGATGCCCATCGACGGCGGCGACAGCAAGCCCGCCACCGACGCGGTATTGACGATATGTGCGGGCTCGTTCTGCGCGAGCATGATCGGCGTGAAGACGCGCACGCCATGCGCGACGCCCATCACGTTGACGCCGAATACCCAGGCCCAGTCGTTCGCCGAGCTTTCCCACAGGAAGCCGCCCGCGCCGACGCCCGCGTTGTTGAAGAGCAGATGGACCTTGCCGAAGGCCGCGAGCGCGGCATCGGCCAGCGCCTGAACCTGCGCGGCATCGGAGACGTCCGTAGGCACGCCGACGACTTCCGCGCCCGACGCGCGCAGGGTGTCGACCGTTTGCGCGAGCGCGCTCGCATCGACATCCGCGAGCACGAGCTTCATGCCGAGCGATGCGCCCTTTTCCGCGAACGCGCGGCCAAAACCGCTCGCCGCGCCCGTGATAACGGCAACCTTGCCGTCGAACTGGAACATGCAAACTCCCTTAGTGGACCATTGCGCGTGGTGAGTGCCTGAAGACGGCCCGCGCGCTCAGATCAGCTTGACGAGCTGCTTGCCGAAGTTGCGCCCCTTCAGCATGCCGAGAAACGCTTCCGGCGCGTTCTCCAGACCGTGCGCGATGGACTCGCGATAGTGCAGCTTCTTTTGCGCGACGAGCGTGCCGAGCTCCTTCAGCGCAACGGGCCACACATCGAGGTGTTCGGTGATGATGAAGCCCTGCACGAGCAGACGCTGCGTGAGGATCAACGACGGATGCTTGAGCGGCACGGGCGCGCCGTCGTAACCGGCGATATAGCCACACACCGCGATGCGGCCGAACGCGTTCATCCGCGCGAGCGTCGCGTCGAGCCCGTCGCCGCCGACGTTCTCGAAGCAGCCGTCCACGCCGTTGGGCGTCGCCGCCTTCAGGTCCTGGTACAGGTTGCCCGCCTTGTAGTCGACGCATGCATCGAAGCCGAGTGTCTCGACGACATAGCGGCATTTCTCGGCGCCGCCCGCAATGCCCACGGCACGCGCGCCCGCGAGCTTCGCCAGTTGCCCGACGACGCTGCCGACGGCCCCGCTCGCCGCGCTGACAACGACCGTCTCGCCCGCCTTCGGCGCGATGATCCTGTTGAGGCCGTACCAGCCCGTCGCGCCCGGCATGCCGACAGGCCCGAGATACGCGGAGAGCGGCACGTGCGTGTCATCGACCTTTTGCAAGCCCTTGCCGTCCGATGTGCCGAACTCCTGCCAGCCGAACATGCCGACCACCCTGTCGCCGGGCTTGAATGCCGCGTTCTTCGACTCGATCACTTCACCCACCGTGCCACCGATCATCACTTCGTTCAACGGCTGGGGCGCTGCGTACGACTTCGCGTCGTTCATGCGGCCGCGCATGTACGGATCGAGCGACAGGTAGTGATTGCGCACGCGCACCTCGCCGTCTGCGAGCGGCGCAAGCGGCGTTTCGACGAGCCTGAAATTGTCCGTGGATGCCGCGCCTTGCGGACGCGACACGAGGAGGATCTGACGATTGACTTCGTCCATGACGGTTGTCTCCGTAAATTGTTCGGTCATCGATGAAAGCGCAGGGCCACGCGTTCAGCCGTCGCTGGGCCCGGGTCTCGCGGACGGATCGCTGCGCAGCCGCTGCTGCCTGACCTCGCGGCCGACGGCGAGCCGCCGCATGTACTTGAACGTGCCGAGCGCCTTCGCGACGAAGTGGCCTTCGCTGTCGCGAATCTCGCCTTCGCAATAGGCCATCGTGGTCGAGCGGTGCAGCACGCGGGCCGTCGCGCGCAACTCGCCGCTGCCGGGCTGCATGAAGTTCACTTTCATTTCGACGGTCACGACGCCGATGCCGTCCGCGGCGAGACTGCGCGCGGCCATCGCCAGCGCGCAGTCGGCGAGCGTCATCGTGATGCCGCCGTGCGCGACGGCCCATGTGTTCAGATGCTCGGGGCGCAACGTCAGCAGGACTTCGCTCGCGCCGTCCGTTGCCGACACGAGCTGCGCGCCGAGATGATCGATGAACGGGCTCTCGATCATCATGTGATTCGGTTGATGGGTCATCGGTATTCAGATTTCATAATCGACGGCCTCGCGCGATTCGCGGATGGGCGCAAGAAATGCCTTCACGATCTGGTGCGCGGGATGAACCTGATACGCGTCGAGGGCCGCCTTGTCGGTGAAGTCGCAGACGAGCACGACGTCGCAGGTCGAGTCGAGGCCAGGCGTCGCGATGCCTACATCGAGACGCACGATGCCCGGTACGGCATCGCGGCATGCCTCGAGTTTTTCCTTCAGCAGCAGCGCGTTCTGTTCGCGCGTCGCGCCTTCTGCCGCTTTGAGCTTCCACATCACGATATGACGAATCAAGGGATTCACCTTTGCTGTTGACTGTGCGGCGGCGCATGCCCGGCATGCGTTGCATGAAAGTCGCGTCGTCAGATGATACCCGCACTGTGCCCATGCATGGAGCGGGCTGCACGGCATAGGACAAAAGCACATCGACCCTTGCAATTGGCCCTTTCGGACGCGCCGCGTCGCCTATACTTTTCAGGCAGTCAGCCCGGCCGTGCGCGGCATCCGCAACGCAGTCACAACACATTCGCAACGCAGTCGCACCCGTCGCACAGCAGTCGAAAACAGCGCGCAACGCGAAGCCGGGCATCAACGATCCGCGGCCTTCCCTCTTCCGGGCGCCCATCGTCTCGCGCTGCGGCCGCCTTGTCTTCTTTTCTCTTTGCGTCTTTATGCACGCATAGAAAACGGCCCGCGCGCCGGGTCGCATTCGTTCGTCGATTCGTCGCGAACGACGTCACGGCACACGCGCGGCAGTTCCACATTCCCATCACGAGGACAACATGGCCACTTACATCATGCTCGCAAACTGGACAGACCAGGGCGTGCGCACCGCGAAAGACACGGTCAACCGGGCGCGCGCATTCCGCGAAACCAGCAAGGCGATGGGCGTAACGATCGGCACCGTGAACTGGACGCTGGGCGCGTACGACCTGGTGATCTCGTTCGACTCGCCCGACGACGAAACCACGACCCGCCTCGGCCTCGCGCTCGCTGCGCTAGGCAACGTCCGCACGGCGACGCTGCGCGCGTTCGGCGAAGACGAGATGGAGCGAATCGTCGGCGGATTGAAGTAGGCGTGCGACGCGACATTCCGAAGGCGCGGCGCTCGAGGGTATCGACCGATACGCGGGCGCTGCGCCTCCAATCTTGCTGACGATTAACGTCTGCTTTTGACGGCTACTTTTGATACCTGCTTTTAATGCCCGCTTTTAATGCCTGCTTTCGACGGCTACTTTCGACGTCTGCTTTTGACGCCTGCTATTCGCCCCGGTCGCGCAGACTGCGCTTACATCCTCGCGCGCGGCAGATGCCATCCATGCGTGGCCGCGACGACGCGCAGCACGAAGCACGCAACGCCACCCGCCACGCCCGCCATCGCAGGGGACAGCCCGAGGCGACGCGCGATCAGCACGAGAACCGCGCCGACGAACGCCGCCGTCGCATAGATATCGGCGACGAGCACCGATGGAATGCGCGCGAGCAGCACATCCCGGATGACGCCGCCGCCGACGCCCGTCACCGCGCCCATCAGCGCCGCCACGAACGGACGGATTCCGAACAGAATCGCCTTCTCGACGCCCGCGACGGCGAACAGCGCCAGCCCCGCTGCGTCGAGCACCATGAGCCAGAACGCGGGAAAGCCCTCGGCGTCGGAATGAAAGAGGAAAGTGAGCAGGCCCGCGACGAAGGTCAGTGCCGGATAGCGCCAGTCGCGAATCGCATTGGGTGGCGTCGCGCCAATCAGCAGATCGCGCGTCACGCCGCCGCCCAGCGACGCGACGAACGCGATCACCATCACGCCGAGCAGATCGAGGCCGCTGTGCATCGCCGCCACCGCGCCCTCGATCGCGAAGATGAACGTGCCGAGTAGATCGGCGGCGAGGACGATGGTTTCCATTTTTGGTTTCATGCGGATCGTTGCAATCGGGATGAGCTGGGCAGCATGGCGAAAACGCGCGGCGATGGTGTCGTTCGTGGGCGCCGTTCACGGGCGCCGCCTTCGCGAAACAGGTC
Source organism: Paraburkholderia phymatum (assembly GCF_038900715.1). GTDB lineage: Bacteria > Pseudomonadota > Gammaproteobacteria > Burkholderiales > Burkholderiaceae > Paraburkholderia > Paraburkholderia phymatum_A. The sequence goes on from NZ_JAYMRZ010000011.1 coordinate 104,073, forward strand.
TGCGCGAGACAGGTCGACGCGAAACGGGTCAGCGCGAACCAGGTGGACCCAAAGCACGGTGCGCGACGGGCGGCGCGATTGTCTCATCGCCGTGGCAATACGAAAAGCGGGAGCGTTGGCGCGCGTTGTACCGCTCGCCGCTTCACTCGCCGTTGTGCCTGCACGGGTGCGCCGGCCGTCGTGCGCCCCGCTAGAATTCATCCGATGCACGCCGTTTCGCGTGCTTCCCTTTGATGAGGTGCATGACCATGGCCATTCAGCGCGTCTGGCGCTTCATTCGCGTGTTGTTCTTCGCCGTCGCGATGCTGTCGGTGGCCGGCTGTGCGAGCATGTTCGGCCACGATCCGTTGCGCGTGACCGTCGCCGGCATCGAGCCGCTCGCGGGCCAGGGCATGGAAATGCGCTTCAATCTGAAACTGCGCGTGCAGAACCCGAACGACGCGCCCATCGACTTCAACGGCGTTTCCGTCGAACTCGATCTCAACGGCAAGCCGTTCGCGAGCGGCGTCAGCGATCAGGCGGGCACCGTGCCGCGTTTCGGCGAAACAGTGATCAGCGTGCCGTTGACGGTGCCCGCGTTCGCCGCCGTGCGTCAGGCGTTCGCCTTCGCCGACAGCGCACAGTCGGGCAACCTGCCTTACGTACTGCGCGGACGCCTCGCGGGCGGCATCACGGGAGGCACGCGCTTCATCGATCAGGGCACGCTGTCGCTGCCGATGGGCAATATGAGCGGGCTGTAGCGGTTACGGCGGGTTTGGGTTTGGGTTTGGGTTTGGGTTTGGGTTTGGGTTTGGGTTCTGGTTCGCCCGCCGCGCCTGACATGATCTGCCGCGCGTTCGCCGTTGGTGAAGCGGCGTGAACGCGCGGCGATTTGCGGCCGATGAGCGCAGTTGTGCTCCGCGAGACGCTCAGTGATTCGACATGGACGGGCCTTGTCCCGGCGTCGCGCCTGGCGGCCTTTGCGCATTGTGTTCCCCTTGCCCTGGGGGCGGCCCGGTTGGGCGCGCCACCGCCTGGCCGGGCGGCGGCCCCGACGGATGCCCACCGCCTTGGGCAGGCGGCGGTCCCTGTGGACGCATACCGCCCTGAGCGGGCGGCGGTCCCGCCGGACTTCCGCCTTGCATCGGCGGCTGCTGAGGCCGCGGCCCACCGCCCTGCATAGGCGGCTGCTGAGGCCGTGGTCCGCCGCCCTGCATCTGAGGTTGCCCCGGTTGCGGCCCACCGCCCTGCATCTGCGGTGGCGGGCCACCTTGCGGCGGTCCGGCCCGATGTCCATGTTCGGCGCCGAGCGGCTGTGGACCTTGTTCAAACGGTGGCGGCTGATTCGGCGATTGTGGCGGAGGCCGGTTCGCGCCCTGCGGCGGGGGCGGCGGCCGGTGTGGCGGCGGCGGATGATGCTCCCAGCGCGAACGGTCCGGATACCACGGACGCTCGCGATAGTAATGGCCCCAGTACGTCCCCAGCGAGAACGTGACGAGGGGCAGACCGATCACTGCGCCGTAGTTCATGATGGGGACGCTGCTGCCCTGATACGGATACGTCAGATAGCCGCCGTAGACCCAGCCGCGCGCGCCCGCGATCTCGACATCGCACCACGTATAGCCGCTCACGCAGCCGTAGACGGTCACGGGTTGCCCCGATGGCAATTGCGCGACGACGGGATAGTCCTGTGCCGGTCCCGCGTACAGATAGACGGGCTCGTTCGTGTAAGCCTCTGATTGCGCCGACGCAGCACCCGACGCGACCGACAGCGCCACCGCCTCCACAACGGCGACGCAAGCAACCCGCATTCGCATGATTCCCTCCTGTGTCGACCCGAGTTGGCGCTTCAGCGCCTACTCGGGTCCCATGCAAAGCTGTCGACCCGAGTTGGCGCTTCAGCGCCTACTCAGGTCCCATGCAACGCTGCCGACCCGAGTTGACACTTCAGCGCCTTACCCCGATCCGATACAAACCTGCCGATGACAGTTGGAGCCGTAGCGCCTTGCTCTGTTCCCCCTGCAACGTCATTTGCGGTGAACTTCGCCGCTGTCTTCGATAATGCCGGCCAAAGTGATCGCGATGCATGTAACGTGGACCCGTTTAAGCCGGCAGCGTATCGACCATCGCGAGCGAATCCTGTGCCTGCCTCTTATCGCCGTTGTCACCGGCACGCGCCGCACGACCATCGGACCGATCGCCGCGCCATCGAAACACGCAAAAAACGCTGGCAACAAAAAAAGCCCACGTGCTTCCACACGCGGGCTTTCCACCAACCGATACAAACGCGATCAGGCGATCTCGAACAATCCCGCCGCGCCCTGGCCGCCGCCGATGCACATCGTCACCACGACGAACTTCGCGCCGCGCCGCTTGCCTTCGATCAGCGCATGGCCCGTCAGCCGTGCGCCCGACACGCCGTACGGATGCCCGACGGCAATCGCGCCGCCGTTGACGTTCAGGCGTTCGTTCGGAATACCGAGCTTGTCTCGGCAATACAGCACCTGCACGGCGAACGCTTCGTTCAGTTCCCACAGACCGATATCGTCGACCTTGAGTCCCGCCTGCTTCAGCAGTTTCGGCACGGCGAATACAGGGCCGATGCCCATTTCGTCCGGCTCGCAGCCCGCGACCGCGAAGCCACGGAAAATGCCCAACGGCTGCAGGCCTTCGCGCTCCGCGACCTTCGCGTTCATCACCACGCACGCCGACGCGCCGTCCGAAAACTGGCTCGCGTTGCCCGCCGTGATCACGCCGCCCGGCACCGCCGTGCGGATCTTCGACACGCCTTCGAGCGTCGTGTCCGCGCGGATGCCTTCGTCGGCGGCGATCGTCACTTCCTTCGTGAACATGCGCCCGCTCGCCTTGTCGGCGACGCCCGCGAGCACAGTCATCGGCACGATCTCGTCGTTGAAGCGCCCGGCTTCCTGCGCCGCCGCCGCGCGCTGCTGCGATTGCACGCCGTATTCGTCCTGACGCTCCTTCGAAATCGAATAGCGTTTCGCGACGTTTTCGGCCGTCTGCAGCATCGGCCAGTAAACCTCCGGCTTGTGCTCCATCAGCCAGCTGTCGCGCAACATGTGCAGATTCATTTCGTTCTGCACGCACGAGATCGACTCGACGCCGCCCGCGACGAACACATCGCCCTCGCCGACCATCACGCGTTGCGCGGCCAATGCGATCGTCTGCAGCCCCGACGAGCAGAAACGGTTCACGGTCATGCCCGGCACCGTCACGGGCAGGCCGGCGCGCAGCGCGATCGGCCGCGCGATGTTCGAGCCCGTCGCGCCTTCGGGGTTCGCGCAGCCCATGATCACGTCCTCGACGCGCGCCGGGTCGATCTTCGCGCGCTCGACGGCGGCCTTGGTCGCGTGTCCGCCGAGCGTCGCGCCATGCGTCATGTTGAACGCGCCGCGCCACGATTTGGCAAGGCCCGTGCGGGCAGTCGATACGATTACGGCATCAGTCATCTACGTCTCCAACTTTCCAAAGAGTGTGTGAGGTTCGCGTTGTGCACTGGACGGCGCTGGGCGATTCATGCCAGCACGTCCATCGATTGCACGCGCTCGACACCCGCGGCGCGCATGTCGCGCCACGCGTTGTCCAGCGAACCGTTCAGATCGATCGCGCGGGTCGCGTCTTCGATGACGGTGGCCTCGAAGCCCGCCGCGCGCGCGTCGAGCGCGGACCACGCGACGCAATAGTCGGTCGCCAGTCCACAGCACCACACGCGCGTCACGCCCGTGTCGCGCAGGTAGCCGGCAAGGCCCGTCGGCGTCTTGCGGTCTGCTTCGACAAACGCCGAATAGCTGTCGACGTTCGCGTGATGACCCTTGCGGATCACCGCGCGCGCATGCGGAATGTCGAGATCCGCATGCAGCGCGGCGCCAGGCGTGTCCTGCACGCAATGCGTCGGCCACAGCACCTGCTCGCCGTACGGCAGCGTGATCGTCTCGAACGGCTGGCGCCCCGCGTGGTTCGCCGCGAACGACACATGCGACGGCGGATGCCAGTCCTGCGTCAGCACGACGTGGCTGAAACGCCGCGCGAGCCGGTTCACGAGCGGCACGATTTCATCGCCGCGCTCGACCGCGAGCGCGCCACCCGGCATGAAGTCGTTCTGCACGTCGACGACGAGCAGAACTTCGTTGGCACTTTTCATCGCTGTTCCTTCCGCGCTGTTGCTTCGGCGTCATTGCTTCGACGCCGTGCTTCGATCCAGTCAGCGGCCCGTTTGCGTTCAGCCGTTGAAGCCGCGCCCTTGCGCCGCGCGCCCGGCGATGCCGGGAGCAATCTGCCACGCGTCGCCGTTCGCTTGCGCCGCATAACGGCGGATCGCGCGCTCGACGTTGTAGAGCCCGACGGTATCCGCGTAGAGCATCGGACCGCCGCGCCACAGCGGGAAGCCGTAGCCCGTCAGATACACCATGTCGATGTCCGACGCCTTCGACGCGATGCCTTCGTCGAGAATCTTCGCGCCTTCGTTGACGAGCGCAAACACGAGACGCTCGACGATCTCATCGTCGGAAATCTTGCGGCGCTCGACGCCGAGCTCCTTCGAATACGCGACGATCATCTCGTCGATCTGCTTCGACGGATACGCGTTGCGGTCGCCCGCCTTGTAGTCGTACCAGCCGCCGCCCGTCTTCTGACCGAAGCGGCCCGTCTCGCACAGACGATCGGCGACCTTCGAATAGTGCATCTCCGGGTGCTCCTGATAACGCCGCTTGCGAATCGCCCAGCCGATATCGTTGCCCGCCAGATCGCTCATGCGGAACGGGCCCATCGCGAAACCGAATTTCTCGATCGCCTTGTCGACCTGCGCGGGCAGCGCGCCTTCTTCCAGCATGAAGAGCGCCTGACGGATGTACTGCTCGATCATCCGGTTGCCGATGAAGCCATCGCACACGCCCGACACCACCGCCGTCTTTTTGATTTTCTTCGCGACCTTCATGACGGTGGCGAGCACGTCCTTTGCAGTCTCCTTGCCGCGCACCACTTCGAGCAGCTTCATCACGTTCGCCGGGCTGAAGAAGTGCATGCCGACCACGTCCTGTGGACGCTTCGTGAACGCGGCGATCTTGTTCAGATCGAGCGTCGACGTATTCGACGCGAGGATCGCACCTGGCTTCGCGACTTCATCGAGACGGCCGAACACCTGTTCCTTCACGCCGAGCTCTTCGAACACGGCTTCGATGATCAGATCGGCGTCCTTGAGATCGTCATACGAGAGCGTCGGCGTGATCAGCGCCATGCGCTCGTCGAGCGCCTCCATCGTCAGCTTGCCCTTCTTGACGGTCGCCTCGTAGTTCTTGCGGATCGTCGCGACGCCGCGATCGAGCGCTTCCTGCTTCGTTTCGAGCATCATCACGGGCAGGCCGGCGTTGACGAAGTTCATCGCGATGCCGCCGCCCATCGTGCCCGCGCCGATCACGGCCACTTTCCTAATGTCGCGCACGGGCGTATCGGACGGCACGTCGGGAATCTTGCTCGCCGCGCGCTCGCCGAAGAACGCATGACGCAGCGCCTTGCTCTCGGGCGTCTGCACGAGCGCGAGAAAGCATTCGCGCTCGACTTTCATGCCTTGCTCGAAGCCCTTGAGCGCGCCCGCTTCGATCGCATCGATACACTTGTGCGGCGCCGGGAACTGCTTTGCGACGGCCGCCACGCTGTTGCGCGCGAACTGGATGAAGCCCGCCGCATTCGGATGCTCGATCTTGCGGTCGCGGATCTTCGGATGCGGACCGCTTTGCGCACCGACCTTGCGCGCAAACGCGAGCGCGTTTTCAAGCAGATCGCCGTCGACCAGCTCATCGAACAGGCCCGTGCCCGCGAGCTTCTCCGACATGACGGGCGCACCCGACACGATCATGTTGAGCGCCGCTTCCAGCCCTAGTGCGCGCGGCAGACGCTGCGTGCCGCCCGCGCCCGGCAGAATGCCGAGCTTCACCTCAGGCAATGCGATCTGCGCGCCAGGCGCCGCAACGCGATAGTGCGCGCCGAGCGCGAGTTCCAGCCCGCCGCCCATCGCGACGCTGTGAATCGCGGCGACAACCGGCTTCGCGCTGCCTTCGACGGCCTTGATGACCGTCATCAGCGTCGGCTCCTGCAGCGCTTTAGGCGTGTTGAATTCGGTGATGTCGGCGCCGCCCGAGAACGCCTTGCCCGCGCCCGTCAACACGATCGCCTTGATGGCGGGATCGCTCTGCGCGCGGTCGATGCCCTCGATGATGCCCGTGCGCGTCGACAGGCCGAGGCCGTTGACGGGGGGATTGTTCAGCGTGATGACGGCGACGCCGTCGTATGTCGTGTAGTCCACTGCCATCTGCCTGCCTCCATGCCATGCGACCGCGATTCGGATACGCGGCCATGATCGGAACATGCGGACCATTGTCCGCCGTTTTAACGTTCCTTAACGATAGCAGGCAGGATACACAAAAAAGCACGCTCGTTCAATTCACGTGACGTGCCTTTTTCGTGGGGGGGTAAACCCGCTCTACGACGGATCGCTTTTCGCGTGCGCTTCGTCGTCGAACGGGCAGTTTTCGATTTCGAGCGCGGACGGCAGCACGTGATCGCGAAACCGTTCGCGCAGCTTGAGCTTTTGCAGCTTGCCCGTCGCCGTGTGCGGCAGTTCGTCGACGAACACGACGTCATCGGGAATCCACCACTTCGCGATCTTGCCTTCGTAGAACGCGAGCAGTTCTTCGCGCGTCACGTCGGCATCGGGGCGCTTTACGATGACGAGCAGCGGGCGCTCCGTCCACTTCGGATGCGCGCACGCGATACACGCCGCTTCCGCAACGGCGGGATGCGCGATCGCGATGTTCTCGACGTCGATCGAGCTGATCCACTCGCCGCCCGACTTGATCACGTCCTTGCTGCGATCGGTGATGTTGAGGAAGCTGTCCTTGTCGATCGTCGCGACGTCGCCGGTCGGGAACCAGCCGTCGACGAGCGGCGATGCGTCGCTGCGGAAATACCGGTCGATCACCCACGGTCCGCGCACATGCAGATCGCCGAACGCGACGCCGTCCCACGGCAGTTCGCGGCCGTCGTCGCCGACGATCTTCATGTCGACGCCGTACATCGCATGCCCCTGCTTCTCGCGCAGCTTGCGCTGCTCGTCCGGCGAGCGCTGCGTCTGCTCCCACGTGAGCTTCGACAACGTGCCGAGCGGCGACATCTCCGTCATGCCCCACGCGTGGATCACCTCGACGCCATACGTGTCCTGGAACATCCTGATCATCGCGGGCGGGCACGCGGAACCGCCGATCACCGTGCGCTCCAGCGACGAGAACCGCACGCCCGCTTCGCGCACGTGGTTCAGCAGCCCGAGCCAAACGGTGGGCACGCCCGCCGAATACGTGACACGCTCGGCTTCCATCAGCTCATACAGCGACTTGCCGTCGAGATCCTTGCCCGGAAACACGAGCTTCGTGCCCGTCAGCGGCGCGGCGTGCGGAATGCCCCATGCGTTCACATGGAACATCGGCACGACGGGCAGCACGCAATCGCGCGCGGACAAGCCCATCGCATCCGGCAGCGACGCGCCGAACGCGTGCAGCACCGACGAGCGATGCGAGTACAGCGCGCCCTTCGGATTGCCCGTCGTGCCCGACGTATAGCAAAGGTTGGACGCGCAACGTTCGTCGATGAGCGGCCAGTCGAAGTCGCCGTCGTGCTGCGCGAGCAGCGCTTCGTAGCTCGATGCAGGCGTCGACATGCGCGGCATGTGCGCCTCGTCCGTCATCGCGATCCAGCCGCGCACGTTCGGACATTGCGGCGCGAGCACATCGACGAGCGGCGCGAACGTGATGTCGAACAGCACGTAGCGGTCGTCCGCGTGATTGATGATCCACGCGATCTGATCGGGAAAGAGGCGCGGATTGATCGTGTGGCACACGGCGCCGAAGCCCGTCGTGCCAAAGTACGTTTCCAGATGCCGGTAGCCGTTCCATGCGAGCGTGCCGATCCGGTCGCCCATTTCGACGCCCAGCGCGATCAGCGCCTGCGCAAGCTGCTTCGCGCGCTTCTCGCAGTCGCGGTACGTGTAGCGATGCACGTCGCCCTCGATGCGCTTCGACACGATCTCCGTCGTGCCGAAGTGGCGTGACGCATGCGCGAGCAACGAAGAAACCGTCAGCGGCACGTCCATCATCTGTCCATAGAGCGGCTTCGTCATACGCAGATGTCTCCCAGTTTATGTATTCGTTCGAATGTGTGAGCGCGGCCGCGCCGCCGAACGATCAGCCATTCGATATGCGCCGCAGACGCGCGCCCTGCAGCGCGGCGGGCGCGCAATTACAATATCGGTTAATAAAGAGGCGCTCAACATGTCGTTTTCCCCATGCAATGAAGGGCTATCCGTCGGCTTGTCCGGCCCCATGTCGACGGCGGCAAGCACCATCGACAACCAGCGTGAAGGCAGCTTCGCGGCACTCGGCACCGTCTTTCTGACGCGTTTGCCCGCGGCGCCGTTGCCTGCGCCGTATGTCGTCGGCTTCGCACCCGATGTCGCGGACATGCTCGGCTTCGATCCCGCTCTCGCGGGCACGCCGGGTTTCGCGGAGTTCTTCTCGGGCAACACCACGCGCGACTGGCCGTCCGGCTCGCTGCCGTATGCATCGGTGTATTCGGGGCATCAGTTCGGCGTATGGGCCGGTCAACTCGGCGACGGCCGCGCGCTCACGCTCGGTGAAGTCGAGCACGCGGGCCAACGGTTCGAACTTCAGCTGAAAGGCGGCGGACGCACGCCCTATTCGCGCATGGGCGACGGCCGCGCGGTGCTGCGCTCGTCGATCCGCGAATATCTGTGCTCCGAGGCGATGCATCACTTGGGCATCCCCACGACGCGCGCGCTCTGCGTGACCGGCTCCGATCAGCCCGTGCGCCGCGAAGAAATGGAGACGGCGGCCGTGGTCACGCGCGTGTCGCCGAGCTTCGTGCGCTTCGGGCATTTCGAGCACTTCTATGCGAACGACCGCGTCGATGCGTTGCGCTCGCTCACCGATCACGTGATCGACCGCTTTTATCCGTCGTGCAGGCAAGCCGAAGACCCGTATCTCGCGCTGCTGAACGAAGCCGTGCTGTCGACGGCCGATCTGATTCCGCAATGGCAGGCCGTCGGCTTCTGCCACGGTGTGATGAACACCGACAACATGTCGATCCTCGGCCTGACGATCGACTATGGTCCGTTCGGCTTCATGGACGGCTTCGACGCGAACCACATCTGCAATCACTCGGATTCGCAGGGCCGCTACGCGTACCGGATGCAGCCGCAGATCGCGTACTGGAACCTCTTCTGTCTTGCGCAGGGCCTGCTGCCGCTCTTCGGCGAGCGTTACGACGAAGCGCAGCGCAGCGAGCGCGCGGTGCAGGACGCGCAGCGCGTGCTCGAAGGCTTCAAGACGCGTTTCGCGCCCGCGCTCGAAACGCGGATGCGCGCGAAAGTCGGCCTCGAAACCGAACGCGAAGGCGACGATGCGCTGGTCAACAAGCTGTTCGAGATCATGCACGCGAACCGTGCGGACTTCACGCTGACGTTCCGCAATCTGTCGAAGCTGTCAAAGCACGATGCGAGCGGCGATGCGCCCGTGCGCGACCTGTTTCTCGATCGCGCCGCTTTCGATGCATGGGCGAACGACTATCGCGCGCGCCTGTCGCACGAGACGCGCGACGATGCCGCGCGCGCCGAAGCGATGAACCGCGTGAACCCGAAATACGTGCTGCGCAATCATCTGGCCGAAACAGCGATCCAGAAGGCGAAGGAAAAGGACTTCTCCGAAGTCGAGCGCCTTGCGCGCGTGCTGCGCCATCCGTTCGACGAGCAGCCGGAATATGAAGCGTATGCGGGGCTGCCGCCCGATTGGGCTTCGTCGCTCGAAGTGAGCTGCTCGTCGTGACGGCCGGCTTGCGCGACTGCATCAACCGGCCTGCGTTACAATTCGAGCCCAGATAGCGTCGCTCGCGCTCCGCTTTTTTCGCGGGCGCGCAAGCGCGGGCCCATGCGCGCAGTCGCGGACAGATCGACGGCAAGCGTTTTTCGGACCGCCCGGACTGGCCTTTGCCGCCATTCATGTCACGTCACCCGAAACGATCACTGACTGCGCGCATGACGCGCGCCACTTTCCCCGGACTCCCGACCCCACAATGAAATTCCTGTTCGATCTGTTCCCGATCATCCTGTTCTTCGTTGCGTACAAGGTGTGGGGCATTTTCACGGCGACGGCCGTCGCGATCGCCGCCACGCTGGTGCAGATCGCATGGGTCGCGTTCCGTCACCGCAAGGTCGACCCGATGCTGTGGGTGAGCCTCGGGGTCGTCACCGTTTTCGGCGGCGCGACGCTCGTGCTGCACAACGATACCTTCATCAAGTGGAAGCCGACCGTGCTCTACTGGGCGTTCTCGGTCGTGCTGGTCGTATCGGCGATCGCGTTCAACAAGAATCTGATCGAAGCGATGATGGGCAAGCAGATCCAGTTGCCGCATCGCGTGTGGGGTCAGCTGAATATCGTATGGGCCGTATTTTTCGTGCTGCTCGGCATCCTCAATCTGTTCGTCGCGTACAACTTTTCTACCGATGCGTGGGTCAACTTCAAACTGTTCGGCGCGACCGGCTGCCTTGTCGTGTTCATTGTCGGGCAGAGTCTGTGGCTGTCGAAGTATATGAAGGAAGAGTGACATGAGCGACGACGTTTCACCTGATGTTTTTCTTCGAGCAAGCCCCGCCGAGCGCATCGCGCTGATCGAGTCGCGCATCGCGGCCGCGCTCGCGCCCGTCGATTCGATCACCGTGCGCGACGATAGCGCGCAGCATGCGGGCCACGCCGGCGCGTCGGCGGGCGGCCATTACGCGGTGACGATCGTGGCGGCCGCGTTCGCCGGCAAGGCGCGCGTGGCGCGGCATCGCATGGTGTATGATGCGCTGGCCGATGCCATGCAACGCGGCATTCACGCTCTCGCCATCACGGCTTACACGCCAGAAGAATTCAATTTGCTGTCCCGTTAGGAAACTTCCGATGACCTTGAAAAAAACCCGTTATTGGGTCTTGCTGGCTGCTTGCGCGGCCGCGCCTGCATTCGCACAGAACATCGCCGTCGTCAACGGCACGCCGATTCCCAAGTCGCGTGCCGATGCGCTGATCCAGCAACTCGTGCAGCAGGGTCAACAGGATTCGCCGAAGCTGCAACAGGCCGTGCGCGAAGAACTGGTGAACCGCGAAATCCTGATGCAGGAAGCGGTCCGCGAAGGCATTCCGTCGAAGCCCGACGTCAAGGCGCAGGTCGCCGTCGCGCAACAGACGGTCGTGCTGCGCGCGCTGATCGAAAACTACCTGAAGCAGAACCAGCCGTCTGACGCCGAAGTCAAGGCGAAATACGACGAACTGGTCAAGCAGATCGGCGGCAAGGAATATCACCTGCACCACATCCTCGTCGACAACGAGCAGCAGGCGAAGGATCTGATCGCGAAGATCAAGGGCGGCGCGAGCTTCGAAGACCTCGCGAAGCAATACTCGAAGGACCCGGGATCGGGCAAGAATGGTGGCGACCTCGACTGGTCGGACCCGAAGGCTTATGTGCCGGAGTTCGCCGACGCCGCGCAAAAGCTGCAAAAAGGCCAGATGACGGACACGCCGGTGCATACGCAGTTCGGCTGGCACATCATCCGCGTCGACGACGTGCGCGAGACGCCGCCGCCGCCGTTCGAGCAGGTGAAGAAGCAGATCCTGCAGCAGATGCAGCAGGAAAAGCTGCAAGCGTTCGAAGAGGACCTGCGCTCGAAGGCGAAGATTCAGTAAGCGCTCGCCGTCCTGCTTGCTGGCAGTGCTGACTGTCAGCCGGATGTGGAAAAGCCGCCCTCGGGCGGCTTTTCTTTTTTTGTGGACAACGCGCGATCAGCAGGCTTGCATCGTCGTGAACGTAGCGGCAAAACCAAAGGCGCGCAGATCGACCGTCTCACAGGTCGAACCGCGCCCCGCTATATCAGCCCAGCCACTTGCGCGCGTTCTGGAACACACGCATCCACGGGCTGCCGTCCGTCGCGCTGTCCTTCCATGCCTGCGGATGCCAGCTCATCTGCACGTTGCGATGCACGCGCTCCGTGTGCGGCATCAGCACCGTGAAGCGGCCGTCCGGCGTCGTGACCGACGTGATGCCGGCAGGCGAGCCGTTCGGGTTGAACGGATACTGCTCGGTCGGCTGGCCACGGTGATCGACATAGCGCATCGCGACCGCGACACGCGACGCATCGCCCTGCTGTGAAAAGTCTGCGAAGCCCTCGCCGTGCGCAACGGCGACGGGAATGCGCGAGCCTTCCATGCCGGCGAAGAAGATCGATGGCGACGACTGCACTTCGACCAGCGAGAAGCGCGCTTCGAATTTCTCAGACTTGTTGCGCGTGAACTTCGGCCATGCGTCCGCGCCGGGGATCATCGACGCGAGGCTGCTCATCATCTGGCAGCCGTTGCAGATACCGAGCGCGAACGTGTCGCTGCGGCCGAAGAACGCCGCGAACATATCGGCGAGTTGCGCGTTGAAGCGGATCGTCTTCGCCCAGCCTTCGCCCGCGCCCAGCACGTCGCCATACGAGAAGCCGCCGCACGCGACGGCGCCCGCGAAGTCGGCGAGCGTCGCGCGGCCCGACAGCAGATCGCTCATGTGCACGTCGTGCGCATCGAAGCCCGCGCGGTCGAATGCATACGCGGTTTCGAGGTGCGAGTTCACGCCCTGCTCGCGCAGAATCGCGACGCGCGGACGCGCGCCCTTGCCGATAAACGGCGCAGCGACGTCTTCAACGGGATCGAACGACAGCTGCGGCTGGATGCCGGGGTCGGACGCATCGAGCAGCGCATCGAACTCAGCATCGGCGCACGCGGGGTTGTCGCGCAGACGCGCGATGCGCCAGCTCACTTCGCTCCACGTGCGATGCAGCTCGGTACGCGGCGCTTCGTAGATCTTCTTCGCGTCACGCCAGATTTCGATCGTGTCGCGCTCGTTCGGCTTGCCGATCACATGCGAGCACGCCGACAAACCATGCTCGCGCAGCGCGCCGAGCACGGCGTCGCGATCGGCGGCACGCACCTGGATCACTGCGCCGAGTTCTTCGTTGAAGAGCGCGCGGATCGTGCGGTCTTCGCGACGGCCGCTCGTCTGCTTCGCCCAGTCCTTCGCGTCGCCGTAGTCGAATTCGTGGTCGGGATCGAGCGTCAGCATGTCGACGTTCACCGACACGCCCACGTGACCCGCGAACGCCATCTCGCAGACGGTCGCCCACAGGCCGCCGTCCGAGCGGTCGTGGTACGCGAGCAGCTTGCCATCCGCGTTCAGCGTCTGGATCGCGGCGAAGAAGCGCTTCAGGTCTTCGGGATCGTCGACGTCGGGCACCGTGTCGCCGACCTGCTGCGTGACCTGCGCGAGGATGCTGCCGCCCAGGCGCTGCTTGCCGCGGCCGAGATCGATCGCGATCAGCACGGTGTCGCCGGCTTCCTTGTGGCTCAGCAGCTGCGGCGTCAGATGGCGGCGCACGTCTTCGACGGGCGCGAACGCCGAGATGATCAGCGACACAGGCGCGATCACTTCCTTCTCGACGCCGCCGTCGGCCCACTTCGTGCGCATCGACAGCGAATCCTTGCCGACGGGAATGCCGATGCCAAGCGCCGGGCACAGCTCCATGCCGATCGCCTTCACCGTGTCGTACAGCGCCGCGTCTTCGCCGGGGCTGCCGCACGCGGCCATCCAGTTCGCCGACAGCTTCAGCTTGTCCAGCAAAGCAATCGGTGCCGACGCGATGTTCGTCACCACTTCGCCGACGGCCATGCGGCCCGACGCGGGCGCGTCGATCACGGCGAGCGGCGTGCGCTCGGCCATCGTCATCGCCTCGCCGCGGAAGCCCGCGTAATCGACCGTCGTGATCGCGCAATCGGCGACGGGCACCTGCCACGGGCCGACCATCTGGTCGCGCGCCGTCGTGCCGCCCACCGAGCGGTCGCCGATCGTGATCAGGAACGACTTGCTCGCCACCGTCGGATGACGCAGCACGTTGATCGCCGCCTCATGCAGCGCGAGATGCGTGACGTCGACGGGTTGCAGCGGCGTCGATGCGCGCTTCACGTCGCGCTGCATGCGCGGCGGCTTGCCGAGCAGCACTTCCATCGGCATGTCGACGGGCTGGTGCGCGTTGTCGTTTGCGTTGTCCGTGTCGATCAGCTTCAGCTGGCGCTCGGCCGTGGCCGTGCCGACCACCGCGAACGGGCAGCGCTCGCGGTCGCAGAGCGCGGCGAATTCTTCGAGGCGCGACGGCGGAATCGCCAGCACGTAGCGCTCTTGCGCTTCGTTCGACCAGATTTCGCGCGGCGACAGGCCGCTTTCTTCGAGCTGAACCTTGCGCAGTTCGAAAAGCGCGCCCTTGTCGGCGCCGTCGACCAGTTCCGGAAACGCATTCGACAGGCCGCCCGCGCCGACGTCGTGGATGCTCAGGATCGGATTGCCCTCGCCCATCTGCCAGCACGAGTTGATCACTTCCTGTGCACGCCGCTCGATTTCCGGATTGCCGCGCTGGACCGAATCGAAGTCGAGCTCGGCCGTGTTGGTACCCGTCGCCATCGAGCTGGCCGCGCCGCCGCCCATGCCGATGCGCATGCCCGGACCGCCGATCTGGATCAGCAGCGAGCCTGCGGGCAAATCGTGCTTGTGCGTGTGCTGATCCGAGATGTTGCCGAGGCCGCCCGCGATCATGATCGGCTTGTGATAGCCGCGCACGCGGCCCGCGACGTTCTGTTCGTAGGTGCGGAAATAGCCGCCCAGGTTCGGACGGCCGAATTCGTTGTTGAACGCGGCGCCGCCGAGCGGCCCGTCGATCATGATCTGCAGCGGCGATGCGATGCGGTCCGGACGGCCATACGTGTCGAGCTGGTCAGCGCTGTTGCGGTGGCCGACCGGTTGCGTGGCGTCGCGGGCGTTTTCCCACGGCTCGCGGGCATCGGGCAGATCGAGATTCGACACTGTGAAGCCCGTCAGGCCCGCCTTCGGACGCGCGCCGCGGCCCGTCGCGCCTTCGTCGCGGATTTCGCCGCCCGCGCCGGTTGCGGCGCCCGGGAACGGCGAGATGGCCGTCGGGTGGTTGTGCGTCTCCACCTTCATCAGCGTGTGCGTCATCTCGACGTGACGGCCATAGCGTTCGCCGGGCTCGCCGTCGTTTGTCGCCTTGCGCGGGAACCAGCGCTCGGCCATGCCGCCCTGCATGATCGACGAGTTGTCCGAGTACGCGACGATCGTGCCTTGCGGATTGAGCTTCTCGGTGTTGCGGATCATGTTGAACAGCGACATGTCCTGCGTCTCGCCGTCGATCGTCCAGCTCGCGTTGAAGATCTTGTGGCGGCAGTGCTCGCTGTTGGCCTGCGCGAACATCATCAGCTCGACGTCGGTCGGATTGCGGCCGAGCTTCGTGAACGCATCGACGAGATAGTCGATTTCATCGTCGGCGAGCGCGAGGCCGAGTTCCGTGTTCGCCTTTTCCAGCGCCTGGCGGCCGTTCGTCAGCACGGCGACCGTTTGCAGCGGTTTGGCGGGCAGTTCGTCGAACAGGTGCATCGCGTGATCGCGCGACGGCGCGACGCTCTCGGTCATCCGGTCATGCAGCGCGGCGGCGACGGCGGCGCGCGCCTCGTCCGACAACGCCTTCTTGCCGCCCAGCAGGCCGCCTTTCAGCACGACCGTGTATTCGATGCCGCGCTCGATGCGGCGCACGTGCGTGAGGCCGCAGTGATGGGCGATATCCGTGGCCTTGCTCGCCCACGGCGACACCGTGCCGAAGCGCGGCACCACGAGAAAGCTTTCGACAGCGCCTTTGTCCTTGCCCGCGTCGAACGGGTCGCCGTAGTGCATCAGCGCTTCGATCTTCGCGCTGTCTTCCGTGGAAAGCGGCGTTTGCGAATTCACGAAGTGCAGGTACTGGCCGCGCACGCCGACGATGTTGGCGTCGATGCGCGACAACGTATCGAGCAGGCGGGTTTGACGGAAATCGGAAAGGGCCGAAGCGCCGGGGAAACACGAGAAGTGGGCCATGGACTTGACGTTGCGTCGATCGGTTGCGTCGCCGGATGCCGCGTGCGATTGCTTGGGCAATTGCTCGGACAGTCGCGCGTGGAGGCGACGTGAGGCGTAAGGAAGTCCGAGATTATAACCCGGGAAGGCCCGGCAGACCTGGCCTGGGTGGCGCGCCCGACACGCTCTGCGCGTGTTTGCGCCACCGACGCGCTGCGCCCGGTCGATGCACGGCCATTTCAGGATGCGTTCCCGTCAGATTGTGGTAAGCGTCGCGGGGTTTCGCCGGAAGCACTACGCCAAACGAGGGCGGACGTTGTTCCTATCCCACCGGCGCGATGCCGGACGACTCGTTTGACTGCTATCATTCGGCCTTTCATCAGATCGGCGCAGCATCGTCAGCCATTCACGCTGCGCCGCATGTCACGCATTACGGAATACGCCTGGCCTCACGCGCGCCGCGGGCAACTCGAATTAACCATGGATGTCATTGTCATCGGCGGCGGGATCGTCGGCGTCGCCACCGCCTACCAGCTTCGCGCGGCGGGTCATCGCGTGTGCGTCGTCGAGCGGCACGCCACCGTCGCGCAGGGCGCCACGTATGGCCACGGCGGCACGCTGCTGCCCACTCCCCTCGACGTGTGGTTCGGCCCGACCTTCATGCAGCATCGCCAGGCGGCGAAGAGCGGCGTGATCCGAAAAACGGGCTTCAACGGTCCGGTGCGCGAATTCATCCGCAAGCTCTCCGCGCTCGCCGAGCCCGACGCGTTCAAGAAGCAGTTCGCGCTGCTGCGTCCGCTTGTCGAATCGGCGCGGGAGTCGCTCGCCGACATCGAACATCACTTCAACCTCGAATTCGAGCAGTCGAAGGGACAGTTGTACCTCGTGCGCAGCGCGCAGGACTGGGAGCAGACGGAGCCGGCGCTCGAACTGCTGCGGCAATTCGAAGTGCCGCACCACGTGCTGAGCCCGCAGGAATGCCAGAACATCGAGCATTCGATTCCGCTCGAGCCGCACTTCGCGGGCGGCGTGCTGATCGAGGACGAAGGCACGGCGAACTGCCCGCTCTTCGCGAAGCTGATCAAGCAGACGCTCGACGCGCAAGGCGGCGTGCAGTTCCAGTGCGGCCGCGAAGTGACGGGCATCCGGCTCGACAACCAGCGCGCGGCCGTCGAACTGGCGCCCACGAACGGCGAATCGACGCGTTCCTCGCGCGAAGTCGACGTGATCAGCGCGGATGCCGTCGTCGTGGCCGCGGGTGTCGGCAGCCTCGCGCTGCTGGAGAAGCTCAGGCTCGATCTGCCGCTGCATCCGCTGCGGCTGCACAACCTCGTCGCGCCGATCGCACGCGAGGAGTTCGCGCCGCATACGACCGTGATCGATGCCGTCAAGCGCATCACGATCACGCGCAACAATCACCGGCTGCGCATCGCGGGCGGCGCGGTGCTGCAAGGCGCGAGCCAGACGAAGCAGCCGCTGCCCGAACCGTTGACCAAAGAAGCGCTCGCCCTGCTCGGCCAGGCGACGCACGACTGGGTGCCGGGCTCCGCGCGCATTTCGGCGGCGCTGCCCTGGGAAGGCGCGAAGCTGTTGTCGCCGGACGGCTTGCCCGTGACGGGCAACGCGCTGCATCCGCGCCTCTTCGTGAACGCCGGGCATGGCCCCGTCGGCTGGGGCCTCGCGTTCGGGACGGGCAAGCTGATCGCCAACCTCGTGTCGGGCGCGCCGTCCGAATTGCCGCCCGATACGATCGCGGCGCTTCGCCCCGAACGCTTCAACAAATAATCGGGGACGGTCATTCGTCCTATGCCATTGCGCGTGCTGGCATCGGCACGCGCAATGCCACTACCATGAACGTACTCGTCGCTATCGACACTCTTCTACGTTCCGCCAGGCTGCCATGACCGATGCCACTCTGCCCGTCTCGCATTCGATCCTCGTCAACCCACACGACCGGCCGCTCGCGCTCCTGAGCGTGGCCGAGCTGCGCGCGCTCGAAAAGAGCGCCGAAGCCGCGTTGCCCGCGCACACGCTGATGGGCCGCGCGGGGCACGCGGCCGCGCGCTTCCTGCTCGAACAGTTTGCGCATGACGGTTCCGTCGACGCACGCCATCCCGTGTGGCTCGTCGCGGGCCCCGGCAACAACGGCGGCGACGCGCTCGTCGTCGCGGTGGAACTGCAGCGGGCGGGCGTCGCGGTGGAAGTCTGCATGCCCGTCGACGTCAAGCCCGACGACGCCCGCTGGGCATTGGCCGAAGCGCGCGCGGCGGGCGTACCGGTTTCGGGCGCCGTGCCGGCTTCGCTGGACGGCTACGGCTGGGTCGTCGACGGGATGTTCGGCATCGGGCTCGCGCGGCCGCTGGAAGGCGTTTACGCGTCGATTGCGCAACAGCTGTCGGCGCGCGCGAAGACGCATGGGCGCGTCCTCGCGCTCGATGTGCCGAGCGGGCTCGACAGCGACACGGGCAATGTCGTCGAAGGCGGCATCGCCGTGCGCGCCACGCATACCGTCACGTTCATCGGCGCGAAGCCGGGCCTTTTCATGGCGTTCGGGCGCGATCTCGGGGGCGAGGTGACGGTCGCGCCCATCGGCATCGAAGCGCCTCGTGAGTCCGGCGCCCGGCTGAATGCGCCCGTCCTGTTCGTTCCTCATTTTCCGCCGCGCGATTACTCGACGCACAAGGGCACGTTCGGCAACATTGCCGTGGTCGGCGGCGACACGGGCATGTGCGGCGCGCCGATCCTTGCCGCGCGCGCGGCGCTGTACGCGGGCGCGGGCAAGGTGCACGTCGCGTTTCTCGGCACCGGCAGCCCGCCGTACGATCCGCCGCACCCAGAACTGATGCTCCATCCCCTCGACGATCTGCCGCTGGATCAGATGGACGCGTTGTCGATCGGCTGCGGGATGGGCAAACGCGATCGGGCTGTCGAGGTGCTGCGCAACGTGCTGCCGCTCGATGTGCCCAAGCTGTTCGACGCCGATGCGCTTAACCTCATCGCTGCGCACGCCGATCTCGCGGATGCCGTGAAGCAGCGCGGCACATCCAGGAGTGGATCGACGACGGGATCGGCGGCCGATCCGTGCGTGCTGACGCCCCATCCGCTCGAAGCCGCGCGCCTGCTCGGCACGGACGCGAAAACCGTGCAGAGCGACCGCCTCGGGGCCGCGCGCGCGCTCGCCGCAAGCTACGCGAGCGTCGTCGTGCTGAAAGGCACGGGTACGGTGGTCGCCGCGCCCGATGGCCGCGTCGCCGTCAACCCGACGGGCAATGCGGCGCTGGCGACGGGCGGCACGGGCGACGTGCTCGGCGGGCTGATCGGCGCGCTGCTCGGCCAGCGTCTGCCTCGCTATGAAGCGGCGCTCGCGGGGGTCTATCTGCACGGACTCGCCGCCGACGCGCTCACCGCCCGCGGCGAAGGCCCGGCGGGACTGACAGCGGGCGAACTCGCGCCGATGGTGCGCAAGCTGCTGAACAGGCTCGTGTATCCGCGACGGGACTGACCGTTTGCTGGCGTGGCTCGGGCGTTCCGCGCATGCGCCCGCGAAACGTCCCGCTCATGCTTCCCTTTATCTGGTGTACCGGCCCCAGGCATGCCGGCTGTCATCCGGGACCGCTATACTGATTGACTGCGTCGGACGGCCGGGCTTAGGCCACGACGCGAACTGCAGACGCCCGCTGACGGGGCACGAGGCGCGCCGCCGCGCATCCGGCGACCGTACCGCTCAGCCGACTGCGCGTCTGCAGGTTCCTCCCGGCACGCACGATGCGCGGCCGGCCATTCGTTTTCCTTCGTTAGACGGACGGTTATGACTCTCAACTCGCTCCCCGCCTGGAACTCGCTGCAAACACACTACGGACAGATTCGCGATGCGCGCCTGCGCGACTGGTTTGCAGCCGAGAACGATCCCGCGCCGACGCGCGCCGAACGATTCACGCTTGCCGGCGGCGGTCTTGCAGCCGACTTTTCGAAGAACCGCATCACCGATGAAACGCTGCGACTGCTCGTGCAACTCGCGCGCGAGGCGAACGTCGAAAAGCGCCGCGACGCAATGTTCGCGGGCGACATCGTCAATCCGACGGAAGGCCGCGCGGTGCTACATACGGCGCTGCGCGCGAGCAGCCCGACTGCGCCCTTCTACGGAAAGGTGCAGGCCGAGCGCGCGAAGATGGCCGCTTTCGCCGACAAGGTCCGCAACGGCGACTGGAAGGGCTACACGGGCAAGCGCATTCGCCATATCGTGAACATCGGCATCGGCGGCTCGGACCTCGGGCCGAAGATGGTCGTGCACGCGCTGCATCATCTCGCGACGCCGGACATCTCGACCCACTTCGTCTCGAACGTCGACGGCGCGGACCTGTATCGCGTGCTCACGCAGATCGATCCCGAAGAGACGCTCGCCATCATCGTCTCGAAGACCTTCACGACGCTCGAAACGATGACCAACGCCAACTCGCTGCGCGACTGGTTCATCGAGAAGGGCTGTCCGCAAAACGAGCTGGCGAAGCACTTCGTCGGCGTGTCGGCGAATCCAGCCGAGGTCGTCAAGTTCGGCATCGCGCAGGACAACGTGTTCGAGATGTGGGACTGGGTAGGCGGGCGCTATTCGCTGTGGTCGGCCGTCGGTCTGTCGATCATGATTGCCATCGGCCCGAAGCAGTTCGATGAACTGCTCGCGGGCGCCAACGACATGGACGAGCATTTCCGCAGCGCGCCGCTCGAGCGCAATCTGCCCGTGCTGATGGGCATGATCGGCATCTGGTATCGCAACTTCTTCGGCTCGCAGAGCTATCTGGTCGCGCCGTATTCGGAAGCGCTGCACTTTCTGCCGTCCTACCTGCAGCAGCTCGAAATGGAAAGCAACGGCAAGCAGGCGTGTCTGGACGGCTCGTTCGTCAGCTACGACACGTCGGCCGTCACGTGGGGCGAGCCCGGCACGAACGGCCAGCACGCCTTCTTCCAGATGCTGCACCAGGGGCCGACCATCGTCCCGATCGACTTCGTCGCGGTGCTGACACCCGAGCATCCGCTCGCTTCGCATCATCCGAAGCTGCTCGCAAACTGTTTCGCGCAGAGCGAAGCGTTGATGCTCGGCCGCACGCGCGAAGAAGCCGAGAAGGTCGCGGGCCCGGACAAGCCCGAGCTCGTGCCGCACATCATGTTCCCCGGCAATCGCCCGACAACGACGTTGCTCGTCGACGCCCTCACCGCCCGATCGCTCGGCGCGCTGATCGCGCTGTACGAACATAAGGTGCTGGTGCAGGGCACGGTGTGGAACATCAACTCGTTCGACCAGTGGGGTGTCGAGCTGGGCAAGATTCTCGGCAAGGTCGTCGAAGCCGATCTCAACACCGCGAGCATCGATGAGAAGAAGCACGATTCGTCGACATCGGCGTTGATCGCGCGCGCACGTTCCGCGTTGAAGCGCTGATCGGGCATCGCCCGTCACACAAACGCAAACAGGCCTTTGATCTCAAAGGCCTGTTTTGTTTTTGCGCCCGAGTCGACGCACGATTTGAAGCCGTTGCGGCTCGCGCTCAGATCAGGCGCCCCGCTTCGATCGTTATCGTCGTATCGCAGCGGCGCGCCAGTTCGACGTCGTGTGTGACCAGCACGAGCGTCGCGCCGTTTGCGCGGTTCATCTCGAACATCAGATCGATGACGGCGTGCCCCGTCGCGGCATCGAGACTGCCAGTCGGTTCGTCGGCGAAAAGAATGGCGGGGTGCGTCGCGAACGCGCGCGCCAGCGCCACGCGCTGCTGTTCGCCGCCCGACAGCAGCTTCGGATAATGCCGCATCCGCTCGCTCAGCCCGACTTGCGTGAGCAGCGTTCGCGCGCGCGTGTTGACGTCGCGTGGCGACAGCCCGCCTTGCAGTTCGAGCGGAAGCGTGACGTTTTCGAGCGCCGTCAGATGCGGCATCAACTGGAACGACTGGAATACGAAGCCGACCGAACCGTTGCGCAGCGCGGCGCGGCCGTCTTCGTCGAGTTCCGTCAGTTCGCGGCCGAGCAGACGAACCGACCCCGACGTCGCGCTGTCCAATCCGGCGAGCAGTCCAAGCAGCGTAGACTTGCCCGAGCCCGATGCGCCGACGATCGCGACGCGGCTGCTGGCTCGAATCGACAGATCGATGTTATCGAGGATCGTCAACTCGCCTGTCGCGTCCTTAACCCTCTTGCACAGACCCCGCACTTCGATGACTGGATCGGTTTTCTTTGGCATGGTGAAGCGTAGGTTGAAAGTGCGCGCCGCTGCGTCGATCGCGGCGCTGACCGCGGCAGGTGTTGCCCTCGCCTTCGCCGCGACGTTTTGCGCGTACGCCCAGGCCGCCAATAGCGCAGACGCCAGCGCCAACTCCGCCGCAACGGCGACTACGGCTTCGACCGCTGCAGGCACCAATACGCAGCGGTCGAAGCCGACGATCGTCGTGCTCGGCGACAGCATCTCGGCCGAATACGGGCTGCCTCGCGACACCGGCTGGGTTTCGCTGATGCGTCAGCGTCTGTCGAGTGAGCGGATCGATTATAACGTTGCGAATGCGAGCATCAGCGGCGACACCACGAGCGGCGGGCGCGCGCGCCTGCCCGCGTTGATGCAGCGTCTGAAGCCCGCCATCGTGATCGTGGAACTCGGCGCCAACGACGCGCTGCGCGGTGTCCCGCTCGGCACGACAGAGGACAATCTTCGCACGATCATCAAGGAAGCCCAGCAGGGTCACGCGAAAGTTCTGCTGATCGGCATGTACGTGCCGCCCAATTACGGCCTCGACTACACGCAAAAGTTCCACGGGCTGTACGGCGAACTGGCGAAGCAGTTGCGGGTGCCGCTCGTCCCATTTCTTCTCGCCGGAATCGAAAACAAGCCGGACATGTTTCAGTCCGATCAGATCCATCCGACGCAACAGGCACAGCCCCTGCTCCTCGACAACGTGTGGCCGGCGCTGAAGCCGCTACTCCACACCACGTCCCAATGAACGCGCGTCCGCTCATGCCGGTCCGTGACGGCGCGCCGACAACTCGTCTCGAATAATGGGAAACGTGATCAGGCGCGGTCATCGGAAGAGCACGCCTGATTTCGACTACCGGCTCGACTCGAGCGATTTCTGGAAGGAGATAACGTGAAATACTTACCGCTTGTCGCCATGGCTGTCGCCATTTCCGCTTGCGCCGCGCAGCCCGCCGGCGTGCAGTCCGTCGGCACCAGCCAGCAGCCACCGAGGGCTGTCGGCCAATGCATCGCGAAGAAGTGGGCGGACAAGTCGCAGCAGCAGGTCGTGGCACAAGATACCTTGGCCAACGATCAGGCGCTGGATGTCTACGTCCCCGGGCAGCAGCCGCCGAACGGCGCGGCCGCGATCGTGCGTCCGAACTATCGGGGCACGGGCACGTGGGTCGGGTTCCGCGCCGCGGCCGGCGCAGGCAGCGACGCAACGAGCGATATCAGCGCCTGCCTCTAACGCCCACGCGCCACTCGTCGCGAAACGCCCCGCATGTGCGGGGCTTTTTGATGTCTGCATGAAGCCGCCTGGAACGGCCTCATGCGTCGTTGAAGCGGGCTTACTCTACTCGCCCGACTGGCCGCTTTCGAGCGAGCCGTACATCTTCACCTTGGAGCGCTCGCGCAACGCGTCCAGATAGGCTTCCGCTTCGGCCTGCGCGTTCACCGATGCAATCTGCTGCTGCGCAGCCGCGAGACGCTTCGAATCGGTCGGAGCCGGCGGAACCACAGCGTTCACGCGATAGATCACGTAGCCGTCCGCACCGAGATCGACACCGACGTAAGCCGGCAACTTTTGGGCATCGGCCTTGTAAATTGCACCCAATGCGGCAGCCGGCACGCCCTGCGCGTCGTTGCGCGACACCTTCAGCGAAGACGAGAAACCGTCCGTCGACTTCGACTTCTGCAGATCGGCCAGCTTCGCTTCGGCTTCCTTGCGGGCCAGGTCGGCGGCCTGCTGTACGACGAGCTTTTGACGCACGGCATCCTTGATCGCGGCGAGCGCGGGCACGGCAGCCGGCTTGTAGTCGGTTACGTGCGCGGCGATCAGCGTGTTGCTGCCGACGTCGATGGCCTGCGTGTTGTTGCGCTCCTTTACCGAATCGTTCGCAAAGACGGCAGCGAGGAACTTCGCGCTGTTCAGCGGGCTATCAGGCGGCAGCGCGGTGTTGGCCTTCGGCGTGACCGTCGCGGTCTGGATCTGCAGCTTGTACTTGTCCGCGGCCGGCTGCAGGCTCTTCGCCTGTTCGTAGACGGTCGACGTGAAGCCTTCCGAATCGTCGCTGAATGCCTTGGCCGCAAGCTGCGTCTTCAGGTCCTTCGCAATGGAGTCCTTCACTTCGTCGAAGGGCTTCGTCACCGACGGCTTCACGTCCGTCACCTTGACGATGTGATAACCGAAGTCCGACTGGATCAGGTCGCTGATCTCGTCCTTCTTCATCTTGAAGACCGCGTCGTCGAACGCCTTGCCGCCCGCGATCATGCCCGGGCCGAAATAGCCCAGGTCGCCGCCCTTCGATGCCGAGCCGGGGTCTTGCGAATCCTGCTGCGCAAGCTGCGCGAACTGATCGGGATGCGCCTTGACCTGCGCGAGGATCTCTTGCGCTTTCTGCTTCGCCTTGTCCTTGTCGGCGGCGCTCGCGTCCTTCGGCGCCGCGATCAGGATGTGGCTCGCGCGCACTTCGGCCGTCGTGCGGAAATGCGCGATGTTGTCGTCGTAGTACTTCTTGAGGTCGGCGTCGCCCGGATTCGCCGACGCAGCGAGCGTGGCCGGCGACATCACGAGGTACTGGAGCGTCGCCGTCGCGGGCGTCGCGAAGTCGTTGCTGTGCGCGTCGTAGTACGCCTGGATTTGCGCGTCGGTCGGATGCACCTTCGACTCGTACTCCTTCGCGTGGAACGCTAGACCCTGCACTTCGCGCTGCTGCTCGGCGAGTTCGGTCAGATGCTGGGCGAGCGTCTTCGGCGTGAACGCCGTCTGCGTGATCACGGCCGGCAACTGCTGCATCGCCATGCTGTAGCGGATCTGCTCCTGGTATTGATCGGGCGTGAGGCCCTGCATCGCAAGGAGTTCTTTGTATTTGTTGAGGTCGATCGACCCGTCGGGATTCTTCAACGAACCGATCACGGGGTCGGCCAGCAGCGCGCGGCGCAGTGCATCGTCGGAGACCGTCAGATGCAGGCGTTGCGTTTCGTCGGCGAGCACGCGCTGTTGAATCAGGCCGTCGAGCATGTCCTTGCGGCGCTCCGGCGTGTCGAACACCTTCGAGTCGAACTGGGCACCGAGCATCTGACGCGCGCGGTCCATCTGCTGGCGCCACGCGTTGTCAAATTCGCCGCGCGTGATCTTGTGGCCGTTGACGCTCGCGACGTTCGAGCTCTCGTCAAAGAACCCGCGGAAGCCCTGGATACCCACAAAGCCCAAGCCCGGCAGAATGACCAGGATGAGCATGAACATCATCAGACGTTGGTGATTGCGGAAGAAATCGAGCATGCTTGAAGAGGCAATAGTCAGATGCCAAAAACGGAACGCCCGATAGTACAACAGCGGGCAATAAAAAAGGCGAACCGGAGTTCGCCTTTCTAGGATACTGGCGGAGTGGACGGGACTCGAACCCGCGACCCCCGGCGTGACAGGCCGGTATTCTAACCGACTGAACTACCACTCCTTTTGCTGCATATGCTGCAAGCGTGTCACTTCAATCCGGAACTGGTGGGTGCTGAGAGGCTCGAACTCCCGACCTACGCCTTGTAAGGGCGCCGCTCTACCAACTGAGCTAAGCACCCGCTCCGAGATTGCCGCCGCCTGATTGCTCATGCCGATTTACACCGGCAATCTCATCAAGCAGCGAGCCCATTAGTTTAACGCATCCTTCAGCGCTTTGCCAGGCCTAAATTTCGGGACCTTGGCTGCCTTGATCTTGATCGCTGCGCCCGTGCGCGGATTGCGGCCCGTGCGAGCCGTGCGCTTGCCGACGGCGAACGTGCCGAAACCGACCAGCGTGACCGAACCACCTTTTTTCAACGTGCCTTTGACGCCACCGATCACGGCATCCAGCGCACGGCCCGCCGCCGCTTTCGAAATGTCGGCTTGCTGTGCGATGTGATCGATTAATTCCGTTTTATTCATTTAAAGCCCCCGAGTGTGTAGTTGGGCAATCATGAAAGCGCTTAAGCGCCCGGTTATCTGCGGCACGGCATAATTTGCCGGCCACTCATTAGAATGGGCCGAAACCCTTGTGTCAAGCGGGGTTGGGCCTGATTCGAAGGGTGTGTCAAAGGCTTGTCGATGACAAAATCTTGCAAAGAGACCGATGCAGATGCAACAAATCCGGCTGATTAAAAACGATATTCGGGAGAGCGCATACGAAAAAACGTTTGCGCGGTTTCTTCGGCATACGCAAATAAAAAACCCGCGGACCAAGCCGCGGGTTTTCTCTTGCTGACAAGCCCGGCTGTCACCGGCTGATCAGATGCTTAGTGCTTTACGACATCGCTGGCGCCGGCATCCTTCGATTCACCGACGGGCGCAGCCGCCTTCGGCTCTTCTTCAGGCAACGGCGACGGCACGCGTTCGAGCGCCAGTTCGAGGACCTTGTCGATCCAGCGGACAGGGACGATCTCGATTGCGTTCTTCACGTTGTCCGGAATCTCCGTCAGATCCTTGACGTTTTCTTCCGGAATCAGCACGAGCTTGATGCCGCCGCGATGCGCTGCCAGCAGCTTTTCCTTCAGCCCGCCGATCGGCAGCACTTCGCCGCGCAGCGTGATTTCGCCCGTCATCGCGACATCCGCGCGCACGGGGATGCCCGTGAGCACCGACACCAGCGCCGTCGTCATCGCGATGCCGGCGGACGGGCCGTCCTTCGGCGTCGCGCCTTCCGGCACGTGGATGTGGATGTCCTGCTTCTCGAACGCTTCGTCCTTGATGCCCAGACGGCGCGAACGCGAGCGCACCACCGAACGCGCGGCTTCGACGGATTCCTTCATCACGTCGCCGAGCGAACCCGTGCGGATCACGTTACCCTTGCCCGGCATCACGGCTGCTTCGATCGTCAGCAGATCGCCGCCGACTTCCGTCCACGCGAGGCCCGTGACCTGACCGATCTGGTTTTCCTTCGCGGCCAGACCGAAGTCGTACTTGCGTACGCCAAGGAACGTGTCGAGGTTTTGGCCGTCGACCGTGACCACGTTGTCCGCCTTCTTCAACAGAAGCATCTTCACGACCTTGCGGCAGATCTTCGATATTTCACGCTCGAGCGAGCGCACGCCCGCTTCACGCGTGTAATAGCGAATGATGTCGCGGATAGCCGCCTCCGTGACTTCGATCTCACCAGCCTTGAGGCCGTTGTTCTTCTTCTGCTTCGGCAGCAGATAACGTTGCGCGATGCTGACCTTCTCGTCTTCCGTGTAACCCGACAGGCGGATCACTTCCATCCGGTCGAGCAGCGGCGGCGGGATGTTCAGCGAGTTCGACGTCGCGACGAACATCACGTCCGACAGGTCGAAGTCGACTTCGACGTAGTGGTCGGCGAACGTGTGGTTCTGTTCCGGGTCGAGCACTTCGAGCAGCGCCGACGACGGATCGCCGCGGAAATCCATGCCCATCTTGTCGACTTCGTCGAGCAGGAAGAGCGGATTGCGCACGCCGACCTTGGTCAGGCTCTGCAGGATCTTGCCCGGCATCGAACCGATGTACGTACGACGGTGGCCGCGAATCTCGGCTTCGTCACGCACGCCGCCCAGCGCCATGCGCACGAACTTGCGGTTCGTTGCACGCGCAATCGACTGGCCCAGCGACGTCTTGCCGACGCCCGGAGGCCCGACGAGGCACAGGATCGGCGCCTTCACCTTCTCCACGCGCTGTTGGACCGCGAGGTACTCGAGAATGCGTTCCTTGACCTTTTCGAGTCCGAAGTGGTCTTCGTCCAGCACGCGTTCCGCATTCGAGAGGTCGTTGTTGACCTTGCTCTTCTTGCGCCACGGCAGGCCGATCAGCGTATCGATGTAGTTGCGCACGACCGTCGCTTCCGCCGACATCGGCGACATCAGCTTGAGCTTCTTCAGCTCGGCGTCGGCCTTCTTCTTCGCTTCCTTCGGCATGCGAGCGGCCGTGATGCGCTTCTCGAGTTCTTCGAGATCGGCACCCTCTTCGCCCTCGCCCAGTTCCTTCTGGATCGCCTTGACCTGTTCGTTCAGGTAGTACTCGCGCTGGCTCTTCTCCATCTGACGCTTGACGCGCCCACGGATGCGCTTTTCGACCTGCAGGATGTCGATCTCGGCTTCGAGTTGCGCGAGCAGATGTTCGAGGCGCTCGATGACCGGGAACATTTCGAGGATCTGCTGCTTCTGGTCGAGTTTGAGCGGCAGGTGCGCGGCGATGGTATCGGCGAGACGCCCGGCTTCGTCGATGCCCGACAGCGACGTGAGAATTTCCGGCGGGATCTTCTTGTTCAGCTTCACGTACTGGTCGAACTGCGACACGATCGCGCGGCGCAGCGCTTCCGTTTCGGCGCTGTCGGCGTGGTCGGGCTCGAGCGGCATGACTTCGCACGAGAATTGCGTTTCCTGCTCTTCGACAGTCAGCGTTTTCGCGCGCTGCAGGCCTTCGACCAGCACCTTCACGGTGCCGTCGGGCAGCTTCAGCATTTGCAGGATGTTGGCGACACATCCTACTTCATACATGTCCTTTTCGGTCGGCTCGTCTTTGGCCGCCGTTTTCTGGGCGACAAGCATGATGTGCTTGCCACCTTCCATCGCGGCTTCCAGCGCCTTGATCGACTTCGGGCGACCCACGAAGAGCGGAATCACCATGTGCGGGAAGACGACTACATCGCGCAGCGGGAGCAGCGGAAGTGTGATGCGTTCCGGCGGGAGGAGTTGGGTTCCTGACATTTCATTTCCCCATGAGTGGAATCAGTTTGTTCGGTAGTTGAGGCCGCATAAAACGATTGCAAGCCTTCGCGTGTGGGAAAAGTTCAGTGACTCCAGAAAAACATTCCGTCCTGACGACACGATAAACGAAAAAAGCCGTTCACGCGCCATGAACGGCTTTTTTTCAACAATCGGGAAGCCGATCAATTCGAGCCCGCCACCTTCGGAGCGTCTTCGTAGATCAATAGCGGCTTTCCGTCACCATCAATGACATTGTCGTCAATAATGACTTTGCTGACGCCCTTCATTGCCGGCAGTTCGTACATGACGTCGAGCAACGCCTGTTCCAGAATCGACCGCAAGCCACGTGCCCCCGTCTTACGGCGGATCGCCTTGCGCGCAACCGCCTGCAACGCGGCCGGACGGATCTCCAGCTCGACGCGCTCCATGTTGAACAGCTTGTGATACTGCTTCACGAGCGCGTTCTTCGGTTCGACCAGAATCTTCATCAGTGCTGCTTCGTCGAGCTTGCCAAGCGTCGCCACGACGGGCAGACGGCCGATCAGTTCTGGAATCAGGCCGAATTTGATGAGATCTTCCGGTTCGACTTCGCGAAGCACTTCGCCAGCGTCGCGATCCTGCTTGCTCTTCACGCTCGCGCCGAAACCGATCCCCGTTTTTTCCGTGCGATCGACGATGACTTTTTCGAGACCATCGAATGCGCCGCCGCAGATGAACAGGATGTTGGTCGTATCGACCTGGATGAAATCCTGGTTCGGATGCTTACGGCCACCTTGCGGCGGCACCGACGCCATCGTGCCCTCGACCAGCTTCAGCAGCGCCTGCTGAACGCCTTCGCCCGACACGTCGCGAGTGATCGACGGGTTGTCCGATTTGCGGCTGATCTTGTCGATTTCGTCGATATACACGATGCCGCGCTGCGCCTTGTCGACTTCGTAGTTGCAGTTTTGCAGCAGCTTCTGAATGATGTTTTCGACGTCTTCGCCGACGTAGCCGGCTTCCGTCAGCGTGGTCGCATCGGCGATCACGAACGGGACGTTCAGAAGGCGCGCAAGCGTCTGCGCGAGCAGCGTCTTGCCGGAGCCCGTGGGGCCGATCAGCAGGATGTTGCTCTTCGACAACTCGACATCGTCCTTCTTGTCGAGATGCTTGAGACGCTTGTAGTGGTTGTACACCGCGACCGCGAGAATTTTCTTCGCGCGTTCCTGCCCGATCACATATTGATCGAGGATTTCGCGGATTTCCTGGGGACTCGGCAGATCGGACTTGGACAGACCTGTTTCCAGACCCGCGCCCGCTGCTTCGTCGCGAATGATCTCGTTGCAAAGGTCGATACATTCATCGCAAATGAATACCGACGGGCCAGCAATCAGCTTTTTGACTTCGTGCTGACTCTTACCGCAGAACGAGCAATACAACAGCTTTTCGCTGTTAGAACCTTTTTTGTCCGCCATAGATGTGTGAGCCTCCGGACACTCGAATGACATGATACGCCGTTTGCCCACCCCGTTCAGTCCGGGGTAGGACGGATGCGCAAAAGCTGTGACGGCGTTTGCCGCAGGCGTTCAGACGGGTCTTATTATTTCACAAGGTTTTGCGCCGGCGCTCTTCCCCCAATTGAAGGAAAAGCGCTCCGGATCAGTCATGTTTCAGCGAATTGTTACGGACGCTTATGCAGGACCTGATCGACGAGACCGTACGCCTGCGCGTCGTCGCCAGACATGAAGTTGTCGCGGTCCGTGTCGCGCTGGATCCGCTCGACAGGCTGCCCCGTGTGATGCGACAGCAACAGGTTCAGACGCTCCTTCAGGTACAGGATTTCGCGTGCCTGAATTTCGATATCCGATGCCTGGCCGCGCGCGCCGCCCAACGGCTGGTGGATCATCACGCGCGCATTCGGCAGCGCAAAACGCTTGCCCTTCGCGCCCGCTGCGAGCAGGAACGCGCCCATGCTGGCGGCGAGACCCATGCACAGCGTCGACACGTCCGGCTTGATGAACTGCATCGTGTCGTAGATCGCCATGCCCGCCGACACCGAGCCACCCGGGCTGTTGATGTAGAAGCTGATGTCCTTGTCCGGATTTTCACTTTCGAGGAACAGCAACTGTGCGATCACGAGGTTCGCAGTCTGATCGTTCACTTCGCCGACCAGGAAAACCACGCGCTCCTTCAGCAGGCGCGAGTAGATGTCGTAAGAACGTTCGCCGCGACCGCTCGTTTCGACGACGATCGGCACGAGGCCGAGCGCTTGCGCTTCGAGATCCCGATCCCGTGACGATTGGGAGGTCAACGTGTCCAGCATTTGAGCGCGAAAGGTCATGCAATGGATCCTTGTCAGGAAATGTTCTGGTAGCCGGTTCTGAACAGTTGGGTGCGTCCGCGCACTTCTTCAAGTGCAGAAACCGCCGACAGGCATTCTTTTAGCATGAATCTGCCATCGGTACGGTTTCTCACCACGTAAAAACGGCGTGCGGGCCGTCGCTCGGACAGCCGGCACGCCGTTTCGGCGATGCTTAAGCTTGCGCGGTCGCGCTTGCCAGCTCCTCGAAGCTCACTTCCTTGTCCGTCACCTTCGCCTTGCTCAGCACGAAATCGACGACGTTGGATTCAACGACATACGCTTCCATTTCGGCGAGGCGTTGCTGGTTCGAATAATACCAGCGGACGACTTCCTTCGGGTCTTCGTAGCTTTTCGCGAATTCGTCGACTTCCGCGCGGATCTGCTCCGGCTTCGCCTGCAGCTCGTTGGCCTTCACCAGCTCGGCCAGCACGAGGCCCAGCTTCACGCGGCGCTCGGCCTGCTCGGCGAACATCTCGGCGGGAATCGGTGCGTCCTTCGCGTTCGGCACGCCGCGCTGCGCCAGGTCCTGGCGCGCCATTTCGACGAGGCGCTGCTGGTCCTGCTCGATCAGCGCCTTCGGCACGTCGAGTTCGGAGATCTTCAGCAGTGCGTCCATCACCTGGTTCTTCACGACGGCCTGCGTGCGGCGCTTCGCTTCACGCTCCAGGTTGTCCTTGATTTCATTGCGCATCTTCGTCAGATCGCCGTCTTCGATGCCGAGCGACTTGGCGAACTCGCCGTCGATTTCCGGCAGGTGCGGCCATTCGATCTTCTTCATCGTGATCGTGAATTGCGCGGTCTTGCCGGCGACTTCCTTGCCGTGATAGTCCTCGGGGAAGCTCAGGTCGAACTCCTTCGACTCGCCGACCTTCAGGCCGAGCGCCGCCTTTTCGAATTCCGGCAGCATGCGGCCTTCACCCAGGACAAACGCGAAGTCGTCCGCGCTGCCGCCCTGGAATGCTTCGCCGTCGATCTTGCCGACGAAGTCGACCGTCACACGGTCGCCGTCCTTCGCTGCCGTATCGGCGCCGCCGTCGCCGTGCTCGCCGGCTTCGCCGCGAGCGTGGAAGTGCACGCGCTGCTTGCGCAAGATGTCCAGCGTGCGGTCGATTTCCGCGTCGCTGATCGTGGTCGTCGTGCGCTCGATTTCAGCCGTCGCCACGTCACCCAGCTTCACTTCAGGGTAAACCTCGAACGTGGCGTCGAATGCGTAGGCGCCTTCGGCCGCATCCGTCTTCGGGCTGAAGCTCGGCTGGCCAGCGACGCGCAGGTTTTCCGCGCGGCTGATGTCGAAGAACTCCTTGCCAACCTTGTCGCTCAGCACTTCGGCTTCCACCTGACCCGCATACTGCTGCGTAACCATCTTGAGCGGCACCTTGCCCGGGCGGAAACCCGGCATGCGCACGTTCTTCGCGAGTTGACGGATACGCGCGTCCACTTCCTTCTGCACGGTGTCCTTCGGCAGGGAAATCGTCACGCGGCGTTCGAGCTTGCCGAGGTTTTCAACAACGTTAGCCATGGCTTCAATCGTCCTAAAATTATTCGAGCGAATCAGTTATCTTGTCTGCGCCGCCTGTCGATGTCCGCTTTGCGTCTTGCGCCCGACACTGCGTTTTGCATTCGCTTTAGCGCAGGGTCGCCGCGTCGCTTCGCTCACTCACGTGTGACATCGATCGCGTGCCTCTCGCCGCGGGCTGCGAGGCCGCCGGCAGCACAGTTTGGGTCAGAGAGCCAAATATTCTAGCAAACTATTTGCGCGCCTAGCCGCGATTCGCTGTTTCACGGATTTCGAGCGGCTCCCGTACTCTCATCTGACCTGTCGCGCAGGTCCCCGCGTGTGGTTTGGCGTTTCCGTAGTGTCTTCCCGACGCACGCAGCATCTGTGAGGCAAAGTCAATTCTGCCTATACCTTACGGTATATTCAGTCGCGCAGCGCATGCTGATAAGCTTCACCACAACCTGACACGCTGCTGCGCGCGCAGAGGCGTTCCGGCCGTTTCACATCGCATCGCGTGATCGCGTCGATGGCTCCCATTCCAATTCAACAGAGACACCATGCCGAATACGCCGCCCGCGCCCATCGTCGTCATTGCACCCGACTCATTCAAAGGTTCGTTGTCCGCCGAGCAGGTCGCGCAGTCCATCGCGACGGGCATCCTGCGCGCGCGAGCCGATGCGACCATCCGCGTCTGCGCGATGGCGGACGGCGGCGAAGGCACGCTAGACGCGATGCTCACGCGCGGCGGCGAGCGCCGCATGCTCACGGTGCGTGGCGCGGCAGGCCCGTCGCGTGAAGCCGCAACGGGGCTCCTCGCCGATGGCAGCGCGATCATCGAAACGGCGGAGATCGTCGGCATTACGGACCCTGTCGGCATGGACGTCGCCGTCGAAAAGCGCAGCACGCGCGGCATGGGCGAAGCGATCCGCTCGCTGCTCGACGCGGGTGTGAGACGCTTCTTCGTCGCGCTAGGCGGCAGCAGCACGAACGACGGTGGCGCTGGCCTGCTCGTCGGCCTTGGACTCAAGCTGTTCGACGCGCAAGGACATGAGCTGGAGCCGACGCCCGAGCAGCTTGCGCAACTGGCGCGCGTCGACGCATCGGGGCTCGATGCGCGTCTGCGAGAAGCGATTTTCATCGGCATGTCGGACGTCGACAATCCGCTGACGGGCGACCATGGCGCTACGGCAATCTTTGGTCCGCAGAAGGGCGTGACGCCCGAGCAGGTTGCGATCATCGACGCCGCTCTCGCCCGCTTCGCCGACCTCGTCGAACCTGCGATGAATCGTGTCGCGCGCAACGAGCCTGGCGCGGGCGCGGCAGGCGGCCTCGGCTTCGCGCTGCATATGCTCGGCGCCGACTTCGAGCCGGGCGCGGAAGTGGTTGCGCGCGAGATTGGTCTCGATGCGGCGCTCGAAGGCGCCAACTGGCTCATCACGGGCGAAGGCCGCTCCGACGTGCAGACGCTGCATGGCAAGGCGCCTTTCATCGCCTGTCGCCATGCGCGTGCGGCAGGCGTGCCGGCCACGTTGCTATCGGGTGCCGTCGATCCCGCCGCGTTGCCGAAACTCGCCGAGCACTTCAGCGGATGCTTCTCGCCGGCGCCCGGTCCCATCACGCTCGACGCGGCGATCCGCGACGCGGCCATCCTTCTCGCGAACGAAGCCGAGCAGATGACGCGACTAAGGTATGGCCCGCGTTGACCGCGCGAGCGGATGCAGCAACAATCACATCGCGGGACTGCATCCACTCACAACAGGAAGACCATGAAGGCCTCCGATAAAGCCGGACTCGAACAGTTTCTGACGTATCGTCTGCACGTGCTGAATAAACTTTCCGAGCGGGGCATCAGCGAACGGTATATGGCCAAGCTCGAAGTGACGCTGCCCGAAGCGCGCGTGATTGCCTCGGTCGGATCATTCGGGCCGTTCTCGATCATGGACCTCGCGCGCCACGCGAACCTCGACAAAAGTCAGGCAAGCCGCGCAGCCGAAGCGTTGATCAGACAAGGACTCGTACAACGCGAAGCGAGCGCGCAGGATGGCCGTGTCGTGCTCGTCTCGTTGACGACGGAAGGCCGCGCCCTGTACCGCAAGATCATGCCCATCGCTCGCAAGTGGAACAGCGATCTGTTCGACTGCCTCGACGATCGCCAAAAGATCGCGCTCAGCGACGCGCTGGACAAGGTGATCGAAAGCGCAATCGCACGAAACGCCGAATAGCAGCCTGACGAAGCACTCCCGTCAGACTGCGAAGGTTCGAGCCTGTCGATCGACGGCGCATTCGCTTCGCCGTTGACGTCGCCGTTTCGTAATTCCTTAAACACTCATTCACAAGTCATCGTGACAGCATGTGTGTCCGATGGCGTTGCGTTCGCGCACGCGCGAAACTTGGGTCGACTCTGAAACGCCAGGGCGGATCGATGTTGTCGATCCGGCACAGCCAGGATTCGCGACCAGGCGCGAACCGTACGTAGTGCATCCGAAGTCGACGCGCGGCCATCTCGTGCGACCGCGCCCGAATCGAAGTTGTTGTTGTCGAGGCGCGCTTGCAAACGGGCAGCGGCGAGGCGCGCAGTCGCAGTCGTATATGCGTGCATCAACCGATGTGCATCGGGCCGTGCGTGAAATATTGCGGAGCGCATGATGATCTGGCCGGCACCACAAGATACTCAGTGTCGTATCGAGCATATTGCCGCCTACTTCCATCGCCTTTTCCTGCGCATCGGCCTCATCGCGGATCACGCACATCGCATCAACACAGCACACGAGGATCTCGTTGCACCCGCAACGGGATGCCAACACTTGCGACGAATTGCCCTGTAAATGCAGCGCGAAACGCGTTGCGTAGCACAGACGTTGAAGGAAATCGTAATGCTGGCTTGCTACGATGACGGCTCGCTTTTTCTCTGACTTCGAGGATCGAAAAATGAAGAAGGTTGTTCTGGCGCTGATCGCCGCAGCCGCTGGTTTTGCCGGCATGTCGTCGGCATTCGCGTATGACCATCATCATCCCGTGTGCCACAAGGTGCACGTGCATCATCACTGGGAGAAGCGCTGCCACTAAGCAGCCGCGAACCGTCAGTGTGATGACCGATGCCCCGCCCTCGTGCGGGGTTTTTTGTGCGCGTCGATTTTCAGTGCGAAGTGTGGTTGTGCTCGATGAGCTTCGCGCGCAATCTTGCGGCGAAATGCGCATGGCAGAGCGCGCGATGCAAAAAACAAAAAACCCCGCTGGTCAGCGACGAGCGGGGTTTTCTATCTGGTGCTGCGTTAAAAACAAGTGGTGCGAGGAAGGGGACTCGAACCCCTACACCCTTGCGGGCGTCAGGACCTAAACCTGGTGCGTCTACCAATTTCGCCATCCTCGCAGCCGGGTGCCGCCGCAAACCTGCGGCGCCCGATATTTCGCCAGCGGCCGAACGCTGCGTTTTTCACCGCAATGTCATTCGCGCAGAGGACTCTGAACGTGCCGAAACCGACTCGCCGAGCCGCGAACGTCTGCGTTCAAAACGCGCGCCCGAAAGCGTAAGCGCGAGATTCTAACCGATTGGTCTGCGCTTGTCTGCATCTGTCGAATACCGTCGATGCTACAATTTTCGGTCTTTTGCGCACAGCCGTGTGCGCCCGCATTCCCCAAGCGAATCCAGTGAATTTCGACGAATATTGCCTGCAAAAAGCAGCGCCTCCCGGTTCGAGCACTTACTACGCGCTACGTCAGGCGCCCGTCGCGCGGCAACCGCTGCTGACGGCGCTGTTTGCGCTGCGTCGCGAGTTCGAAGAAACGGTGAAGGAAACCACCGACCCGACCATAGGCCGCACGAAACTCGCCTGGTGGCAAAAGGAAGCGGCCGCGCTCGCCGCCGGTGAGCCGACGCATCCTGTGTCGCAAGCGCTCGCCGCGCATCTGCCAGACGTGCAGGCCGAGTACCCGGCGCTGCAAGCGATGATCGCCGGCTTCGAGATGGATCTCGACCAGGCCCGCTACCTCGATTACCCGAATCTGCGCCGCTATATGGCTGGCGTCGGCGGCACGTTCGCGTCGGTGGTTGCGCGCGCGACGGCACGCGATCCGTCGCAGGCGTCATCGTGGGCCGCACCGCTCGGCGAGGCGCTGATGCTCGCGCAGATCGTCGTGGAACTCGGCAACGACGCGCGCCACGGACGCATCTACATTCCCATCGACGAAATGCAGCGCTACAACGTGACGGCTGCCGATCTGATCAA
Source organism: Paraburkholderia phymatum (assembly GCF_038900715.1). GTDB lineage: Bacteria > Pseudomonadota > Gammaproteobacteria > Burkholderiales > Burkholderiaceae > Paraburkholderia > Paraburkholderia phymatum_A. Next base: position 141,054 of record NZ_JAYMRZ010000011.1, read on the forward strand.
CCGCAAATACACGGACGCGTTCACGGAACTGATGCGCTTTCAGACGACGCGCGCCCGCGATGCGATTCGCAAGGCGCTCGACGGTCTGCCTGTGGGCGAGCGCCATTCGCAGAGCACGCTGCGCGCGTTGGCGGCGTTGGCGCTGGCGCTGCTCGAAGAAATCGAGCGCGACGGTTATCACGTCCTGCATCAACGCATTGCGCTCACGCCGATCCGCAAACTGTGGGTCGCGTGGCGAGCGGCACGCAGGCATTGACATCGACGCGTGTCAGGCACGCAGCAACGGCAGCTGTTTCACGTCGTCCTGCAAGACTTCTCTTGCGTCCAGCGCCCAGAACGGGCCGAGCACGGTTGCGTACAGCCGCCTGAAATCGATCTCGACGGGCAGTTGGCCTGTCGTGTCGAGTCGCGCGAGATCGGGGGGCTGTCCGTACAGGCCTCCCCTTACCCGTCCGCCCATCACGAAGTGCGCGGCCGCGCCGCCGTGTTCGGTGCCGCGAACCATGTTCTCGCGCGCGGACCGGCCGAACTCCGAGTACGTGATGATCAGCGTATCGTTCCAATCGCCACGTCGCGCGAGTTCCGCATGAAGCATCGCGCAGCCCTGCGCGAGTTGTTCGAGCAGAGCCGCGTGGCGCTCGGGCTGGTTGGCGTGCGTGTCGAAACCGTCGAGCGTCACGCGGATCGCGCCGTATGAACCCGGCTTCGTACTGACCAGCGCAGTGCGCAATGTGCGCAACGCGGCATCAATCGAATCGAGAAATGTCGTTGGGCGCGATAGCTGTGCGATCGGGGCATAGAAGGCACCGCCCGTCACGCGATCATCTTCGGCCTGGTTCACCTTGCTTCGATTGGCACAAGGCGCGTCGTCCGGGTCCAAGACGTGCGTCCATGCGCCGCGCGACGCGTGCGCAAACGATAAACCTGCAAACGGTCCCGCCTCGACGCTGCCGAATGTAGCAACCGAAGCGCGAACCTGCGGCACCCGCCACTGCGCGAATGCGCGAGTCAGCCAGCCTTCGCGCCGATACACATCGGCACGCGAGCCCGTGTCCCAGATTTCCGTCGACCGGAAATGCGACGGACTCGCCTGCGCGCAGCCGACGCCTTGCACGACGGCCAGTTGCCCGCTGCGCCACAACGGCAACAGCGAACGCAGCGACGGATGCAGCGCCATGCGCTCGTCGAGCGCGATCACCCGATCGCGCGGGATGGCGATGTGTCGGCGCAGCGTGTAGTAAGCGGAATCGGCAAACGGCACGACGGTATTCAATCCGTCGTTTCCGCCCTTCAGTTCGATCAGGATGAGCAGCTTGCCGCGACGGCCCGCGGCCGTTGCGCATGCATGCGGTTGCGGCACTACGCCGCTCGTGGGGACTGGCGCACTGAACGCGCGGGGCATCGACAGCGCGGCGCCCGTTGCAGCCGCCATCGAAAGAAACTCGCGTCGTTTCATCCACACCTCACGAGAGGTATCGCGTGTGCTTCGCCAATGGGGCAACCGCCGCGCAGCCCGTGCAAGGCAAAAACCTGTCAGCGCTTGTACAGTTCGCGGACGGCGTCTTCGATGTGCTGCCGCAGCAGACGCCTTTCTTCCGGCGTCATATGCCCGTCGCGCCGCCGTTGATCGAGATCGGGCGGCACGGCGGTGGCGCGGACGATGGCGTCGGATGCGGGACGATCGGCGTTGGGATTACGCGATTGACGCACGGTGCGCATGTGCGGACGCTGGACTGGGCGCGACTCGGTTGTACGTTCCGTCGAAGATTCGGCATGGGCGGAGACGGGACTCGCCGCGCTCACGAACACGATCGCAACTGCCACTGCGATCACGCTCAGGCGCATGTTCGGCCAGACCCCTCCCTTCATCTTGTTCCCTTCGTGGCGCGGCAACCGGCAACCTCAGATACGTGTAATGACTCCGGCTTGAAAACCGGGCGCAAGAGCCTTATTCGAGTGAAGTATCTACCGAACTGGCGCAAACAGTAAAGGAGTGTAAGCGCCAAGGCTTTACGTCGTGCCACGGGCCCGGTAAATTTTGTAACTGACTGTTACGTGATAATTGGTGCAAACTCGCTCCCTATTCTAATCGCGCTAAGATGCCGACCATGGAAACCAAAAACCCTTCGAAAATCCTCGTCGTCGACGACGATCCGCGTCTGCGTGACCTGCTGCGCCGTTATCTCGGTGAGCAGGGCTTTAACGTTTATGTTGCTGAGAACGCACCCTCGATGAACAAGCTGTGGGTGCGCGAACGTTTCGATCTGCTGGTGCTGGACCTGATGCTGCCGGGCGAAGACGGTCTGTCGATCTGCCGCCGCCTGCGCGGCAGCAACGATCGCACGCCGATCATCATGCTCACCGCCAAGGGTGAAGATGTCGATCGCATCGTCGGCCTCGAAATGGGCGCCGACGACTATCTGCCGAAGCCGTTCAATCCGCGTGAACTCGTCGCGCGCATTCACGCGGTGTTGCGCCGCCAGTCGCCGTCCGAGTTGCCGGGCGCGCCGTCCGAAACGTCCGAAGTGTTCGAGTTCGGCGAGTTCGCGCTGAACCTCGCGACACGCACGCTCACCAAGGCCGGCCAGGAAATCCCGCTCACCACGGGCGAATTCTCGGTGCTCAAGGTGTTCGCGCGCCATCCGCGTCAGCCGCTGTCGCGCGAAAAGCTGATGGAGCTTGCGCGCGGCCGCGAGTACGAAGTGTTCGACCGCAGCCTCGACGTGCAGATTTCGCGTCTGCGCAAGCTGATCGAGCCCGATCCGGGCAGCCCGCGTTTCATCCAGACAGTCTGGGGTCTGGGCTATGTCTTCATCCCCGACGGCGCAGCCTAAGCCTGCCGTTGCAGTTCCTCCTCCTCGTCGACAAGAAGGTCGCATGCGGATCGACCGGCGCCTCCTGACGCTCGCGTTCGGCGGCCTTTTCTGGCGTACGTTCCTGCTGATCGCGCTGCTGATCGCGGTCAGTCTCGCCGCATGGTTCCAGAGCTTTCGCGTGATCGAGCGCGAGCCGCGCGCACAGCGCGTCGCGCTGCAGCTCGTCGCGATCGTGAAGCTCACGCGCACCGCGCTCCTCTATTCCGATCCCGATCTGCGGCGCGCGCTGCTGCAAGACCTGGAAAGCAATGAGGGCGTGCGCGTGTATCCGCGCGAAACCACGGACAAGTACAAGCTGCAGCCCGACGAATCGCTCAATCGGCTGATCGAGCATGACATACGCGGGCGGCTCGGCGACGACACGATCATCGCGCAGTCCGTCAACGACATTCCCGGCGTGTGGATCAGCTTCAAGATCGACGACGACGATTACTGGGTCGCGCTCGACCGCGATCAGCTGGATAACGTGACGGGCCTGCAATGGGCCGGCTGGGGTATCTTTGCGCTCGCGCTATCGCTGTTCGGCGCGGCGTTCATCACGAGTCTGGTGAACAGGCCGTTCGCGCGGCTGGCGCTAGCTGCGCGCAAAGTCGGCTCGGGCCAGGCGCCCGAGAAGCTGCCTGAGCGCGGCATGGGCGTCGCTGCGGAAACGAACCGAAGCTTCAACCAGATGGTGCAGGACCTTGAGCAGCTCGAAGCCGACCGCGCGCTGATGCTCGCCGGCATTTCGCACGACCTGCGCACGCCGCTTGCGCGTCTGCGTCTGGAAACCGAAATGAGTCCTTCGGACCAGGCGACCAAGGACGCGATGATCGACGACATCGAGCAGATGGACATGATCATCGGACGCTTCCTCGATTACGCGCGCCCGGTGCAGAGAAATCCGGAACCCGTCGATCTTTCCGTGATCGCGGGAGAACTGGCCGCGCGCATGTCGAGCGAAGACGGCATGCGACTGGTCACTCGTCTTGCTCCTTCTGCTGTGATCGAGGCGGACGAGACGGACATCCGGCGAGTCGTGGGCAATCTGATCGAGAACGCGCGCAAATACGGCCTTTCCGAGGATGACGGCATTCCGCGGGTGATTCTCGAGACGCGGGTCTCGCATTCGCGGGTCGAACTGTCGGTTGTCGACGAAGGTCCGGGCATTCCCGAGGACCAGCTCGCGCTCGTCACACGGCCCTTCTACCGCGTCAATTCGGCGCGAACGCAGGCCAACGGCACGGGTCTCGGCATGGCGATCGTGCAGCGCCTCGTGGGCCGGTATCGCGGCGCATTGCGGCTGCGCAACCGCACCCCGCTGCCCGGCCTCGAAGTGACGATCGAGTTTCCGCTCGCCAAGAGCGTCTGACGCACTTCCAGCCCGTCTCCGGAAGGCGGCAGTCGGACGGGGCTTGAACGCCGTTTCCCGCTGCCGCTTTTTCGGGCAAAACCTCTTCCCGAAACCGGTGCAAAACGCTCGTTCCAATATGGGCTATCAGCGTCTTCGAGAAAATCTATCCGAATCGTTAGATAAAAACTATTGATTCCATTGCTCAATAGAGTTATAGTTTAGACTGTGTAACGCGTTCGTTACAGCCAGCAGGTAGTTTGAGCAGGTTGTCTTCGAATCTCATTTGCCAATTCACAAGGAGCAAGCGCATGAAAACTGTCGGCGATAAACTCGAAGCTTTCACCGTCACCGCTGCAAAGCCGGGTTTCAATAACCACGAAGAAAACGGCGTGTCGGCGTTCGAAGAAATCACCGAATCGTCGTTCCCGGGCAAGTGGAAGATCATCTATTTCTACCCGAAGGACTTCACGTTCGTTTGCCCGACGGAAATCGTCGAGTTCGGCAAGCTGCAGAAGGACTTCGCAGAGCGCGACGCCGTTCTGCTGGGCGGCAGCGTGGACAACGAATTCGTCAAGCTCGCATGGCGCCGCGAGCACAAGGACCTGAACAAGCTGAACCACTACGCGTTCGGCGACGTGAAGGGCGAACTGATCGATCAGCTCGGCGTGCGCGACAAGGAAGCAGGCGTTGCACTGCGCGCGACGTTCATCGTCGATCCGGACAACACGATCCAGCACGTTTCGGTGAACAACCTGAACGTCGGCCGTAATCCGGAAGAAGTCCTGCGTATTCTGGACGGTCTGCAAACGGACGAGCTGTGCCCGTGCAACCGCGTCGTCGGCGGCGCAACGCTGTAAGGACGAGCAGTCGAAAGCCCGCTACGCTTGAAAAGGCCAGCGGGCTTTTTTATCGGCAAAATGATAGGAGATATCAATGGAATTCATCGCAGCGATTAAGGAACACATTCCCGACTACGCTAAAGACATTCGCCTGAATCTCGATGGCACGATTGCGCGCTCGTCGCTGGAAGGCAACGACGCTGTCGGCGTCGCGCTGGCCGCCGCGTTCGCTGCGAAGAGCCCGAAGATCATCGCCGCGATCCGCGAAGCAGGCGTGCTGTCGCCGGAAGAAGTCAACGGCGCACTGACGGCTGCCGCGTTGATGGGCATGAACAACGCCTGGTATCCGTATGTCGAGATGACGGGCAACGCCGATCTGAAATCGCAGCCGGCCGGCTTGCGAATGAACGCTTACGCGTCGCACGGCGGCGTCGACAAGCGGCGCTTCGAGATGTACGCGCTCGCCGCGTCGATCATCGGCAAGTGCCATTTCTGCGTGAAGTCGCACTTCGATACGCTGATCAACGAAGGCATGAGCTCGACGCAACTGCGCGACGTCGGCCGTATTGCGTCGGTGATCAACGCGGCTGCGCAAGTGATCGTCGCCGAAGGCAGGTAAGGGCGAACGAGCCGTAGGCGCTTGCGCAAGAAAAAAACGCCACGCGATGCATGGCGTTTTGCGTTTCGACGTGTGGCTTCTACATGCGGATGCGCACGGCTCTTCGACGTGCGCGCGACGAGCCCAGGCTCAGCCGCGCAGCAGCAGCACAGCGGCTTGCGCTTCGATCCCCTCGCCTCGCCCGAGATAGCCGAGCTTCTCGTTCGTCTTCGCCTTCACGTTGACACGCTCGATGGGCAGGCTCAGGTCTTCCGCGATATTCGCGCGCATCCCGTCGATATGCGGCGCGAGCTTCGGCGCCTGCGCGATCACCGTGCTGTCGACGTTCTGGATCGCGAAGCCCGCCTTCGCGATGCGCGCCGCACACTCGCGCAGCAGCACGCGGCTGTTCGCGCCTTTGAACTCGGTCGCGGTATCGGGAAAGTGACGGCCGATATCGCCGAGCGCGGCAGCGCCGAAGAGCGCATCGGTGATCGCATGCAGCAGCACGTCCGCGTCCGAGTGGCCGAGCAGCCCGCGCTCGTACGGAATCGTCACTCCGCCGATGATGAGCGGCCGCCCCGGCACCAGTGCGTGAACGTCATAGCCTTGTCCGATTCTCAAATCCATATGCGTGGGGTTCCGTGATGTCGTGAAAGCGTTACTGCGATGAAGCTCCAATTGTGCGACGGTACGCGCCGCTCAGCCCGCGGTGCCGCGACCAAGAATCGCCTCGGCCAGATCGAAGTCTTCCGGATATGTGACCTTGAAATTGCGCAAGCTGCCCTGCACCAGTTTCGGCGCATGGCCGGACCATTCGATTGCGCTCGCTTCGTCGGTGAGATCGTGGCCGTCGCTTTGCGCGCGGAGGATCGCCTCGCGCAGCATGCCGATGCGGAACATCTGCGGCGTCTGCGCCTGCCACAGGCCGTCGCGCGGCTCCGTGCGATCGATGCGATTGTCGGTGCCGCGCGCGACGCGCTTGAGCGTATCCGCGACGGGCAGCGCCATGATGCCGCCCACGGCGTCGTCCTTCAGCACGCTCACGAGCGCACGGATCAGCGCGGGCGTGATGCCGGGACGCGCGGCGTCGTGCACCAGCACCCAGTCGTCGTCGCGCGCGCCGAACTGTGCGAGCGCATGCAGCCCGTTGAGCACGGACGCCTGCCGCGAAGCCCCGCCGCAGCGCTGCACGGCAAAGCGCAGCCCGCCGAAGCGGCGCGCGTCGAAATGCTGGTCGTCGGGCGCGAGGACGACGAGCGTCTGCGCGAACTCGCTGCATGCGTCGAACGCGGCAAGCGAGTAATACAGCATGTCGCGGCCCGCGACGGTTCGATATTGCTTGGGCATCGGCGCGCCGGAGCGGCTGCCGGTGCCGGCGCACGGAATCAGGGCAAACAGGCGGGAAGTCACGGAAAGGACGCGGTGCAGGTCAAAGTGAAGGACGGATTTTATAATAGGTCCTCGGCACGCATGCCCTGACACGCGTAAACTTGCCGCTCGTGTTCCGCCGGCGACACGCCTTCGAGGCGTCCGCTGGCGCAATCCATTGGCCGGGCGCGTCGCGAGCCGATGGTCTCACGCTGGTAATCGACAGGTTGCTCATTCGCGTCACCCTTCGCGTCACCCCAAAGGCCGTTTTCCTTTTATGCCCGACATCGCCGCATCCACGCAGTCCTCCGCTGAACCGCCCGTCGCGCTGGTCAAGGCCGGCCAGCGTTTCGTTTTCGACGGCACGCACGGCTCGTCCGATGCGCTGCTGATCGCCCGCTATCACCTCGCCTATCGGCAGCAGATGCCGCTGCTCGCCGTCGTCTGCGCGAGCGCCGTGGATGCACAACGGCTGTCGCAGGAACTCGCGTTCTTTGCGCCGAATGCGCGCGTCCGTCTGCTGCCCGACTGGGAAACGCTGCCTTACGACTCGTTCTCGCCGCACCAGGATCTGGTGTCTGAGCGCCTCGCGACGCTGCACGATCTCGGCGAAGGCCGTTGCGACATCCTGCTCGTCCCCGCGACGACCGCGCTCTACCGGATGCCGCCCGCGTCGTTCATGGCCGCGTACACGTTTTCGTTCTCGCAGGGCGAGCGGCTCGACGAGGCGAAGCTCAAGGCGCAACTGACGCTCGCCGGCTACGAGCACGTGAGCCAGGTCGTGCGGCCAGGCGAATACTGCGTGCGCGGCTCGCTGATCGACCTGTTCCCGATGGGCTCGCCGCTGCCGTACCGGATCGACCTGTTCGACGATCAGGTCGACTCGATCCGCGCGTTCGATCCCGACTCCCAGCGCAGCCTCTATCCCGTGAAGGACGTGCGCCTGTTGCCCGGCCGCGAGTTTCCGTTCGACGAAGCCGCGCGCACCGCATTTCGCAGCCGCTGGCGCGAAGTGTTCGAAGGCGATCCGAGCCGCGCGTCGATCTACAAGGACATCGGCAACGGCGTGCCGTCGGCGGGCATCGAATACTACCTGCCACTGTTCTTCGAAGAGACGGCGACGCTCTTTCACTACTTGCCCGAAGGCGCGCAGCTCGCGTTCGTCGGCGACCTCGACGCCGCGATACGGCGCTTCACCGCCGATACGAAGCAACGCTACAGCTTCCTGTCGCATGACCGCGACCGGCCGATTCTCGAACCGCAGCGGCTATTCCTGTCGGATGAAGATTTCTTCGCGTTCGCGAAGCCTTTCGCGCGCCTCGCGCTGCCCGGCAACGCGGGCGGCGGCTGGGCCGTGCCGCTGCCCAATCTGGCCATCGACCGTCACGCCGAAGACCCCGTGTCGGCGCTGCGCGCGTATCTCGACACGACGCCGAACCGCGTGCTGTTCGCGGCCGAATCGGCGGGCCGCCGCGAGACGATCGCGCAACTGCTCGCGGAAAACGAACTGCGCCCCGCTTCCGCCGACAGCTTCGAAGACTGGCTGACCGCCGACGCGCGCTTCACGCTCGGCGTCGCGCCGCTCGCGAACGGCTTCGCGATTCCCGGCGAAGGCGCGGCGATCATCACCGAAACGGAGCTCTACGGGCCGCTCGCGCGCCGCGCGGGACGCCGCCGCCAGGAGCAGGCGAGCAACGTCGATTCGATGGTGCGCGACCTGTCCGAGCTGAAGGTCGGCGACCCGGTCGTGCACTCGCAGCACGGCATCGGCCGCTACATGGGCCTCGTGACGATGGATCTCGGCGAAGGCGAAACCGAGTTCCTGCACCTCGAATACCAGGGCGACAGCAAGCTCTACGTGCCCGTCGCGCAGCTGCACGTGATCTCGCGCTACAGCGGCGCCGACCCGGAAAGCGCTCCGCTGCACGCGCTCGGCTCGGGCCAGTGGGAGAAGGCGAAGCGCAAGGCCGCGCAGCAGATCCGCGACACGGCCGCCGAGCTGCTGAACCTGTACGCCCGCCGCGCGGCGCGCGAAGGCCACGCGTTCAAGCTCGATCCGCGCGACTATGTGAAGTTCGCGGAGAGCTTCGGCTTCGAGGAAACGCCCGACCAGGCGGCCGCGATCGCCGCCGTGATCGGCGACATGACGAGCGGCAAGCCGATGGACCGCCTCGTGTGCGGCGACGTCGGCTTCGGCAAGACGGAAGTCGCGTTGCGCGCGGCCTTCATCGCGGTGATGGGCGGCAAGCAGGTCGCGCTGCTCTCGCCCACCACGCTGCTCGCCGAGCAGCACACGCAGACGTTCACCGACCGCTTCTCCGACTGGCCCGTGCGCATCGCCGAGCTGTCGCGCTTCAAGACGGGCAAGGAAGTCAGCACCGCTATTCAGCAGATCAACGAAGGCAGCGTCGACATCGTGATCGGCACGCACAAGCTGTTGTCGTCGGATGTGCAGTTCAAGCGGCTCGGGCTCGTGATCATCGACGAAGAGCACCGCTTCGGCGTGCGCCAGAAGGAAGCGCTGAAGGCGCTGCGCGCCGAAGTCGACGTGCTGACGCTCACCGCGACGCCGATCCCGCGCACGCTCGGCATGGCGCTCGAAGGACTGCGCGACTTCTCGGTGATCGCGACGGCGCCGCAGAAGCGCCTCGCGATCAAGACCTTCGTGCGCCGCGAAGAAGACGGCGTGATCCGCGAAGCGATGCTGCGCGAACTGAAGCGCGGCGGCCAGGTGTACTTCCTTCACAACGAAGTCGAAACCATCGAGAACCGCCGCCAGATGCTCGAAGCGCTCGTGCCCGAAGCGCGCATTGCCGTCGCTCACGGCCAGATGCACGAGCGCGAGCTCGAACGCGTGATGCGCGATTTCGTTGCGCAGCGCGCGAACGTGCTGCTGTGCACGACGATCATCGAAACGGGCATCGACGTGCCGACTGCGAACACGATCCTGATCCATCGTTCGGACAAGTTCGGTCTCGCGCAGCTGCACCAGTTGCGCGGACGCGTCGGCCGTTCGCATCACCAGGCGTATTCGTATTTGCTCGTGCATGATCCGCAGGGTTTGACGAAGCAGGCGCAACGGCGGCTCGAAGCGATCCAGCAAATGGAAGAACTGGGCGCGGGCTTCTACCTCGCGATGCACGATCTCGAGATTCGCGGCACGGGCGAAGTGCTCGGCGACAAGCAGTCGGGCGAGATTCACGAGATCGGCTTCCAGCTCTACACCGACATGCTGAACGACGCCGTCAAGGCGCTGAAGAACGGCAAGGAGCCGGACCTCACGTCGCCTTTGGCCGCGACGACGGAAATCAATCTGCACACGCCCGCGATCCTGCCCGCCGACTATTGCGGCGACGTGCAGGAGCGCCTGTCGCTATACAAGCGCCTCGCGAACTGCGAACACAGCGATTCGATCGACGGCATTCAGGAAGAGCTGATCGACCGCTTCGGCAAGATGCCGCCGCAAGCGCATGCGCTCGTCGAAACGCACCGTCTGCGTCTCGCCGCGAAGCCGCTCGGCATTTCGAAGATCGATGCGGGCGAAGCGGTGATCGGCTTGCAGTTCGTTCCGAATCCGCCCATCGACGCGATGCGGATCATCGAGATGGTTCAGAAGCACAAGCACATCAAGCTCGCGGGCCAGGACAAGCTGCGCATCGAGACGCGCAGCCCGGACTTCTCGGTGCGCGTCTCGACGGTCAAGGAAACGCTGCGCGCACTCGGCGCGCCGGCGAAGGGCGCGGCGGATCAGCGCGTCGTGTCCTGAGCGGACGCATCGCATGACAGTCGCGAGCGACACGGCATCGATCGTCGATCTGCTGACGGCGCTCGTGCGCATTCCGAGCCGCGGCGGTATCGATGCGTGCGCGGCTGTGCTCGGCTGCATCGAAGCGTGGTGCAGCACGCATCAGGTCGCCACGCGCCGGCTCACAGGCGATGACGGCGAACCGCTCGGTCTTTACGCGGAGATACGAGGCACGGCGAACGCAGAGCGACGTCCGTACTATCTGCTGAACGCGACGCTCGACACCGCGAGCTTCGGCGACGAATCCGCGTGGACGTACCCGCCCCTCAGCGCGCGGATCGCGAACGGCTGGCTGCACGGCCGCGGCAGCGCGGACAGCAAGGCCGCGGTCGCGATCTACGCGCATCTGGCCGCCGCGCTCGCGCGGCGCACCGATGAATTCGCCGGCACGCTCGGCGTGCTCTTCGACCTCGACGAGCACACGGGCCGTTTCGGCGGCGCGCGCGCCTTCTTCGATGCCGCCGACGCGCCCCGCCCCGACGGCGTATTCATCGGCTATCCGGGCATCGATCGCATCGTCGTGGGCGCGCGCGGCTTCATCCGGGCACGGCTCGTCGTGCGCGGCATCGCTGCGCATTCGGGCGGCAGCAGCGCGCGCGGCCTCAACGCGGCGATACGCGGCGCCCGTCTCGCCGCCGCGTTCAACGACGCGAAGCTGCCCAACGATCACGCTTTCGAGCGACCCGCGCAACTCACCGTGACAGGCATCCGCGCAGGCGACGGCACGTTCACGAGCGTGCCGGACCGCTGCGAGCTGACCATCGATTGCCGGCTCACGCCGCGCTTCGATCAACGCGAAGCGCAATGCTGTATTGCGGGGATCGTCCGCGCTCACGATGCGGGCTACGACCCATCGCTTGCGACGACGATCGAATGGATCGCGGGCTGGCCCGCGTATCGCGTGGACGCATCGCATCCGATCGTCATGGCGCTATATCGCGTGGCACGAGACGAGTTCGGCACGGAATTGCCGTGCGTTGTCGCGGGGCCGTCGAACATCGGCAACTATCTGGCGTCGCTGCGCGTGCCCGCGTTGTGCGGGTTCGGCGTGCGCTGCGAGGGCATTCACGCGGCCGACGAACGCATCGAACTTTCGAGCATCGCACCCGTCTATCGCGTCTACGAACGCGCGTTGCTCGCACTGCTGGCCTGACCGTCGACGCACCGAAAGACGTCGAAACCGATCGAAGCCCAAGGCGCCGGCGGAAGCGCTTCCATCACCCGTCGAACGATTGCTGCATCGCGCAAAGCCAAGCCCCGCAAGCACCTGGCGCATCGAGCTTTGGATTATTAAGTGCTTTTTGGGTATCATCGAATGACACACAAGCTGGAGCCAAGGTCATGTCACAGGTCGCTGATAAAGCGCTGTCCGCACAAACGTCTTCCTCTTCCGCTGTTGCCTCCAACGCTTCGTCTCCTGCTTCGCTTCCCTGGGTTGAACGCCTCGTGTCGATGGACACGGTCAGCCGCAATCCGAATCTCGGCCTGATCGAAACCGTGCGCGACTCGCTTCGCGAGCGCGGCATCGACGCGACGCTCACGCACGACGAAAGCGGCAAATGGGCGAATCTCTTCGCGACGATTCCGGCGCACGACGGCGAGACGAATGGCGGAATCGTGCTGTCGGGTCATACGGACGTGGTGCCCGTCGACGGCCAGCAATGGGACAGCGATCCGTTCCGGCCCGAGGTGCGCGGCGACAAGCTCTACGGGCGCGGCACCTGCGATATGAAGGGTTTTATTGGCGCGGTGCTGACGCTGGTCCCGCAAATGCAGCAGACAAAGCTCGCGAAGCCGATCCATCTCGCCTTCTCGTTCGACGAAGAAGTGGGCTGCGTGGGCGCGCCGTTGATGATCGCCGACCTGATGAAGCGCGGCGTCAAGCCGGACGGCTGCATCGTCGGTGAGCCGACCAGCATGCGGCCCATCATCGCGCACAAGGGCATCAACGCGTATCAGTGCTGCGTGCGCGGCCAGGCGGCGCACTCGTCGCTCACGCCGAAGGGCTTGAACGCGATCGAATACGCGGCGCGGCTCATCTGCTTCATCCGCGACATGGCCGATCAGTTCCGCGAGCAAGGCCCGTTCGACGAACTCTACGACGTGCCGTTCACGACGGCGCAGACCAGCACGATCAAAGGCGGCAATGCGATCAACACGGTGCCCGCCGAATGCAGCTTCGAATTCGAGTTCCGCAATCTGCCGACGCTCGACCCCGACCCGATCTTCGCGCGCATCGACCAGTACGCGCGCGAGACGCTGCTGCCGAAAATGAAGCGCGAGCACGAAGCGGCCGCGATCGAGTTCACGAAGATCGCCGCGGCGCCCGGTCTCGACGCCACGGAGCAGGCAGCCATCACGCAACTCGTGCGCGCGCTCACGGCCGATCAGGACAAGCGCAAGGTCGCCTACGGCACGGAAGCAGGCCTGTTTTCGCGGGCGGGCATTCCGAGCATCGTGTGCGGACCGGGCGACATCCAGCAGGCGCACAAGGCCAACGAGTTCGTCACGCTCGACCAGCTCGCGCAGTGCGAACGCTTTCTGGGCAAGTTCATCCATAGCATGTCGGTCGACGCGCACGCGCACGCGCATTGACGCAAGCAGCACATAACAACAAGCGACGACAACCGACGACAAGACATCGAACGCGGACCTCCCCCACAGACGAGTAACGCACGCCATGTCCACTGCCACGCAGCACTCCGACCGCACGATCGACGGCGAGCCGATACCGACGCTCGACGACATCGCCTCGCAGCATTTCGCGTTGACACCGTGGGTCGTGCGAACGCCCGTGTTCGACCGGATGGATTTTCCGACGCTCGAAGGCACGCTGCTGAACTTCAAGTTCGAACTGCTGCAAGCGGGCGGCAGCTTCAAGGCGCGCGGCGCGTTCACGAATCTGCTCGCGCTCGACCCGGCGCAGCGCAGCGCGGGCGTCACCTGCGTGTCGGGCGGCAATCATGCCGTGGCCGTCGCGTATGCGGCGATGCGCATGGGCATCAGCGCGAAGGTCGTCGTGATGCACGCGGCCAACCCTGCGCGCATCGCGCTGTGCCGCAAATATCGCGCGGAAGTCGTCGTCGCAGAGAACGTGACGGAAGCGTTCGAGATCGTGCGGCGCATCGAGGCCGAGGAAGGCCGCTACTTCGTGCATCCGTTCAACGGCTATCGCACGGTGCTCGGCACTGCGACGCTCGGCTACGAATGGGCGACGCAAACGCCGGACCTCGACGCGGTGATCGTGCCCATCGGCGGCGGCGGGCTCGCGGCGGGCATCTCGACGGCGCTGCGGCTCGCCAATCCGCGCGTGCACGTGTACGGCGTCGAACCGGAAGGCGCCGACGTGATGAACCGCAGCTTCGCAGCGAATCACACGGTACACATGAGCCACATGCATTCGATCGCCGATTCGCTGATGGCGCCGCATACCGAACAGTACAGCTACGAGTTGTGCCGCCGGCATGTCGACCGTCTCGTCACCGTCACCGACGACGCGCTGCGTGCCGCGATGCTCACCCTCTTCATGCAACTGAAGCTGGCCGTCGAGCCCGCATGCGCGGCCGCGACAGCCGCCCTGCTCGGCCCGTTGCGCGAGCAACTGCAAGGCAAGCGCGTGGGCGTGCTGCTATGTGGGACGAATACCGATCCCGTGACGTTCGCCGCGCATATCGAACAGGCGCGAGCCGCGGAAGTTTGACGAGCCTGCCGAAATAGCCGCCTCGTTGCGCGCGCTGCGATCGCGCGTTCCTGCTGCGCGCTTTCTTTCGTTAGCGCTTCAATGCGCATTCCTTGGGCCTGATTTCTGAGCCCGATTCTTCGCGTCCCGTTGCCCGTGCTCTTGTCGAATCGAAATGTCACGCGGCTTGCCATAGGCCATCGAATGCAAGGACATCGGCCATCAGCGTGATTCATTCTGCACGGGCACGACAATCGCTTCCTGCGTCGTGCCGTGGCGCATTGCGATTAATCCCAAATGATTTCACGCTGCGCCGAACGTTGGCTATCATGTCGCCATCGACTTCAAGGAGAACCGCCCGATGAGCCTAGTCACGGAATTCAAGGAATTTGCCCTCAAGGGCAACGTAATGGACCTCGCGGTCGGTGTGATCATCGGCGGAGCGTTCTCGACGATCGTCAATTCCGTCGTGAAAGACCTGATCATGCCTGTCGTCGGCGTTGCGACGGGCGGCTTGGACTTCTCGAACAAATTCGTTCTGCTCGGCCACATACCGCCCAATTTCAAGGGCAATCCCGATTCGTACAAGGATCTGCAAACGGCGGGCGTCGCTGCATTCGGCTATGGCTCGTTCATCACGGTCGCGATCAACTTCGTGATTCTCGCCTTCATCATCTTCATGATGGTCAAGTTCATCAACAAGCTACGCGCCCCGGCGCCCGCCGCGCCCGAAGCACCGCCGCCCACGCCGGAAGACGTGCTGCTGCTCCGCGAGATCCGCGACTCGCTGAAGAATTCGCCGCGTACCTGAGCGCGTGCGAGCAACGCGGCGCCGCTTCGGTGCCGCGTGCAAACGGCACATTCACGCGAAGGGCCTGTTGCGTACGTTAGTGCGCAACAGGCCCTTCGCTTTTTATCGAACGCCTTCTGTCGAAGGCTTTATATCGACTGCGTGTTCGACACACGCCCCTAGTCCGTTCTCGCCTGCCCTACATTCCTCTGCGCTTTCGCTGCCGCCGCGCCTTCGATCACCTGTTCGAGCTGCGAGAAGTTGACGGGCTTCGTCAGATGCGACGTGAAGCCCGCTTCGAGGCATCGGCGGATGTCCTCGTCGCTGCCGAAGCCCGTCAGCGCGACGGCAGGCGCATCGTCGCGCTCGCGGAACGCCTTGATGAAATCGAGGCCCGTGCCATCCGGCAAGCCGACGTCGCTGACGATCAGATCGAACGGCGCGCTCTGCGTCGCGGCGAGCGCATCGGCGACACGCCCGACGACGGTCACTTCATGGCCCAGCGTGCGCATCAGTTGCGCCATCACTTCCGCCGTGTCCGCGTGATCTTCGATCAGCAGAATCGTGAGCCCGCCTGCCGGCTGCACGCTCGCGGCGACGGGCGCGGCGGGCTCGGCGAGCCGCTCTTCGGCTGTCGGCAGCGTGATCGTGAACGTCGCGCCGCAATGCGCGCCCGGACTTTGCGCGGTGACGGTGCCATCGTGCGCATCGGTGAGCGCCTTCGTGATCGCGAGCCCGAGTCCCAGCCCGCCGAACTGCCGCGACATGTTCTGGCTGCCCTGCTCGAACGCGTTGAAGAGCTTGCCGATCTGCTCGGGCTCGATGCCGACGCCCGTATCCTCGACCGATATCTGCACATGCATTCTTTCGTCGCGCGTGCGCACGAAAATATGCCCGCCGTCCGGTGTGAACTTCGCGGCATTGCGGATCAGGTTCCACAGCATCTGCTGCAAGCGCGCGCGATCAGCCAGCACATAGTGATTTTGCGCCGTCTTGCTGACGTGCACGTCCTGCTGCTTGGTCTGGATTTCGCTGCGAAACAGATCGAGCACGCTGTCGATCACCTCGTGCACATCGACCGTTTCCAGCGACAGCCGCAGCTTGCCGTTCGCCACGCGCGTGAGATCGAGCAGATCGTCGATCAGGCGCGCTTCCAGTTCGACATTGCGGCGAATCATCACGACGCCCGAGCGCACCGCTTCGGGCAGGTCCGGCATCATCTCGAGCATGCGCGCGCCCGCGAGCACGGGCGTCAACGGCGTGCGCAATTCATGCGACAGCATCGCAAGAAAACGGTCCTTCGAGCGGTTCGCTTCTTCCGCCGCCTGGCGCGCGGCCTGCTCGGACGCGAGCAGCCGCTCGCGCTCCTCGATGGCTTCGCGCTGCGAATGGATGTCCGTGCAACTGCCGAACCACTTGCTGACCGTGCCGCTCGCGTCGCGCACGGCGGCAATGCGCGCGTCGAACCAGCGATACGCGCCGTCGTGGCGGCGAATGCGCAATTCGTGGCGGTAAAAGGTGGCTTCGCTGCGCACTGTCTTGAGCCAGGTGCGGCGCACGTCTTCGCGGTCGTCGGGATGCACGGCGTCGAGCCACGCCAGCCCGAGCGCACTCGCGCCGTCGAGGCCCGTGTAGTCGATCCACTGCTTCGACAGAAAATCGCAGTCGCCATTCGCGTTGCAGGTGAGCACGAGATGCGGCAGCGCTTCCGACAGCGTGCGGTAGTGCGCCTCGCGCTCGCGCAGCAGCAGCGCATCCGCGGACGCCCGTTGCAGCCGCACTTGCGACAACACGCGTTCGACGGCTTCGGGCAGATAGTCGAGGTAATCGCCCGCCTTGGGCACGACGTCGGACACGCCGGAACGCAACGCTTCGATCACGCGTGATTCATCGGTGAAACCGGTGACGAGTATCGCGGGAATGCGCACGCCCTCGTTGCGCAGACGCCTGAAAAAATCGAGCCCCGTCTCCGCGCCGTCGAGCTGATAGTCGAGCACGATCAGATCGGGCGCGTTCGCGGCGATCGCGCGATGCGCGCTTTCGACGCTATTGCAGAGCTCGACGCGGCAGCCGGCGCGCTCCAGAGATTTACGCGCAAGCCGCAAGATGCCCTCGTCGTCGTCGACGACGAGCACATGCGCGGCGAGCGGCGTGGATCCGTCTTCAGTCATCCCAGATGGTCAATCGTCAATTGAACTGCTTGCGGCACGGACTGCCCGTGATGAGCGAGCACTGCGTGCCCCTTCGTGCATTCATGCAGACGCGTAGCGTTGCCCCGGCGGCAGCTTCACGACCTGCAGGAAGAAGCCGAGCCGCCGCACGGCTTCGATGAAAGCATCGTATTCGACCGGCTTCGTGATGTAGACGTTGCACCCCAATTCGTAGCAACGTTCGATTTCGCGCGGATCGTCGGTGGTCGTGAGCACGATGACGGGCATCGACGCCGTCGACGGCGTTTCCTTCAGGCGCCGCAGCACTTCAAAGCCATCCACGCGAGGCATCTTAAGGTCCAGCAGCACGACGTAGCTGGCGAGATCGTCGCGCGAGGGACGGCCGCTCGCGTGCTCGCCAGGCGTCGGCTTGCCGAAGAAATAGTCGAGCGCCTCCTGCCCGTCCGCGAAGCGGATGAATCCGTTCGATATGCCGGCACGCCGAAGATTGCGCTCGACGAGCGTCGCGTGCCCGTCATCGTCTTCGATCAGCACGATGCCAACCGAGTTATCGACTGCTTCCCCGTGTGACATTGTTCCCTCCGGCGCGCTTGCGTTGCGCATCGCGCGTTTGTCACGACCTTCGCCGATTCCGCGTCAACCAGTACGAGTCGATGCAATACGACTCGATGCACGCCATTATGCGTTGCTCACCTTACGACTTCTTGCACTGCGCCATGCAGCGATGCCAGGTAGCGCACATGCATCTCCATCAGGTCCGCAACGGCTGATCGGGCAGCGTGACGAAGAACGTCGAGCCCGCGCCCTCCGCCGATTCGACCCACACGCGTCCGCCATGCCGCTCGACCATGCGGCGCACCAACGCGAGTCCCACGCCCTCGCCCTGCGCGACATCGCCATGCAGCCGCTGGAACGCGCGAAACACTTTCGACATGTACGCGGCTGGAATCCCCATGCCATTGTCGCGCACAAAGTAGGTGCGCGTTCTTTCCGGCGGCGCCGTCGCACTGTTTTCATGCGCGGCATCGGCCACATCGAGTGCGCCCACTTCGATATGTCCCGGCCGCGCGGGATCGAGAAAACTGATCGCGTTGCCGATCAACTGGCCGAACACCTGTTCGATCGCAGCAGGATCGCCCCATGCCGCCGGCAGTTCGCGCACGACGACCACGGCCTCGCGCTCGTCGATACGCTTTTGCAGCGCGTCGAGCGCGCGCTCGACCGCACGCCCCACGCTCACGCGCTGCCAGTGATATTCGAGCCGCCCGGCGCGCGAGATGCGCAGCAGCGCATCGATGATAGCGGCCGCACGTGTCACCGATAAGCGCACGAAGCGCAGCGATTCCTGCACATCGCCGTCGAGCACATCGGCGAGCCGCTTGTGTTCGTCGGCGGGCAGGCGGGCATCGACAATGGTAGCGCGCAGTTCGTCGCACGAAACCTGCAGTTCCTTCGAGAAACCCTGCATGTTCACGAGCGGCGAACGCAGATCGTGCGACACGCTGTAGATGAACATCTCGTTGTCCTGCGTCTCCTGGCGCAATGTTTCGTTGACGCTCGCGAGTTCCGCCGCGCGCGTCTGCAGCGACGCCTGGAGCGCCGCCTGATTCAGATCGGCGGCACGCAGCAGCGCGCTCGTGCGGTGCAGCGCGACATCGAGCGCGGCGATTTCGTCGTTGCCCGCGAGCGGCGCGGGCAACGGCTGTCCGCTGCCGAGCCGTCGCGCATTCGACGCGAGCACATCCAGCCGCCGGCCGATGCCGCGCGCGAACGCGAACGCCGTCGCGGCCCAGATCAGCATCGAGCCGAGCACGGCGCCCACCAGCGCGATTTGCTGGCGAGTGCGCGTTTGCGCGAGCGTCGCATTGCGTTCGGCTTCGAGTCGCGTCGCTTCGTCGATGAACGCGTGCAGCGTGTCGCGAAAGCGCACGGCTTGCGCGGGCAATGCACCGCCTTCGAGCGTCGCGAAGGGCTTCATTGTCGCGCCCGTGCGCAGCGATTGCGCAACCGACATCGCCTGCTCGCGATAGCTGTCGACGGCTTCGCGCATCTGCCGCACACGCGCGGCCTGCTCGGGTGTGTCCGCAACGGCCTCTTCGAGCCGCGTCAGGCGATCGGTGAGATCGACCCACGCTGCATGACGATCCACGAACGACGGATCGTCCGCGACGATGCCCGCGCGCACGCGAGCCACTTGCCGCAGCATCGGGTTTTCGAGGGATGCAGCCTGATACAGGATCTGCCTGCTGTCCGACGAGCGTTCGACGGCCTGAGCGGTTCGTGCCTGCATATCGGACACGATGCCTAGCAGCGCCAGCTCGACGGCGCTCGGCAATGCGATCAGCAACAGGCCCTTTGTGAACAGTTTCATCTACGCATCGTGCGATGGCGGCGGAAACAGCGAGAACGGCGGATAGCAGCGAGCGTGGCGCACAAGCAGCAGCGATACGTTTCGCGCATCGAACTGTCGGCGCGGCTGTTGCCTCGCAGCGACTGCGCGTGCAGGCACGCACGTCGACGGACACGCGTCCCGCATGCAGAACCGGCCCGAATCATGAAACGTTCGCATGCATCATCACAGCATGTGAAGCGTGGAACGTCGACACGCACCATGCGCCATTGATGATTTCACTCATGCGCGCCGCTCATCGATTCGACACAGTGCCGTGCGCTGCGTCCGAAGCCGCGCCGCGACTGGGACCGGGCCATTATCGACGGGCACAAAAGATATTTCAACGTGCGCACAGAAGGGGCTGGCGCACACAAAAATGTCTTTTTTTAAGGTGCCGGAAACACGTCGCGCGTGGGTGAGTCTATTATTGAGACCAGATGCACAGGGGATGCGAAAGCGCACGGCGACGCGATTCGGCCTGGTTCGCACGGGACGATGGAGTGAGACAGACGAATCACCGTGTATCCGGCATTTTCGTATGCTATAAAAGATCGACGTGCGGCGCGCGAAGCCGGGAGTGGTCGCATGAGGACGCTGCGTTTCTTGCAATTCTTTTTCAGGCGAGTTTTTATGTCCTTCCCGAAAAAGCGCAGGCGCGCGAAGGTGGACGGCGACGAGTCGTTCCTCGCTGTGCTGCGGCACTTCAAGCCCTTCGGTCAACTCGATACCAAGATTGCGCGTGCTCGCGCGCAAGACGAGCCGGTGCTCTACGCACATGTGCTGCCAGGACTCGATGTCCTGCTGTGCAGCGTGCGCGGCGCGCAGCCGCCCTATCCGGCTGTCGCCGAGTTGCGCCGACGCTGCATCGAATCCATTGCGAATGCGCTCGAACAGCCGCTGGACGGACTCGAGAACGGCGGCTACTGGTACGAGGCCGACGGTTTCGGTTTTCTCGTGTTCGCGAGCCGCGCGCGAGCGCGCATCCTGCCGGAATTCGGCGCGACGCGCGCCACGGCTGCGGGCACGCGGCGCGGCGTGCGGCGTCAGGATGCCGCCGGCGACGCGACACCTCGCTCGCTGCGCTAGATCCGCATAATCCACGACACACGGCCGCGAAATTCGCGGCCGTGGTGTTTTCGGCTGTTGCTGTGAAGCTCTATTGCTTTATCGCATAGCGCTCAATCGCTTTCGCCGCATCGAAACATGCGGGCCGTTTTTCGCCGCGACATCACGCACTGAATCGGGCGCTCAGCTTCCCTCTCAGCTTCCCTTGTAATCGGCGGCATGCCCGGGTCCCGGCAGCGACGCGCCGCTAGCGGGCGCGGCGGGCTTCTTCGATGACCCAGAAGACTTCTTCGATCCCGATGTCGCGGGTGCCGACGGCTCGACGGCCGATGCACCCGGCGTGCCCGGCGGCAATACAGGGCCCTTCGCTTTTTCGCGCTGTCCCGGCGGCGGCGCGGTCGGAGGCTGCGCCTGCATCGCCGTCAGCAGCTGCTGACACGGCAGCGGCTTGTTGTTGCTCGGCGCGATCAACGGGATCAGCGCGGCAAACGGATTGATCAGGCCGAGCCCGACCATCGCGCCGCCGCGCAGCGCGAGCGCCGCCGCGTTCACGCCCACGCTTGGGTTCTTGAACGACCCCTTCACGTACAGCGGCGAGCGCAGCGTGAACACGCGAAAGCCCTTCGTGTGCGGATGCACGCCGAGATCCATCGACTCGTCCTTCATGTCCACCGTGCCGTCGATATTGATCACCGCGTCCTGCGTATCGAGCGCGAACACGCGTGAATCGAGCACACCGTTCGTCACGACGAAATCGCCGGCTGCGCAATTGATCTGCACGTCGCGCGAACCGAACAGTTTTTCGTAGACCACGTTCGCGACGTTGAGCCCCGCGGCTTCCATCAGCAGGCGGCTGATCGTGCCGTCGGTGACGAGCAGCTTCACTTCGCCATTCGACGTGCCCGCGAGCGCCGCCGGCGAATTGCCCGTCGCCGACAATGCGGCGTCGCCGTTGATTTCGCCGAGCGCGTTCTGCATCGTCTTCACCGTTGGCAGCAGCTGCTTGAGCTTCAGGTGACGCGCTTCCGTCGAGAAGCGGCCCTTGAGCGGCGTCGCGCTGCCGTCGAGATGAATGTTCGACGCAAGCGAGCCGCCCGCCACGCCGAACTTCAGCGGCTCGAGCGACAGCACGCCGTCCGTCAACACGACATGCGTGTCGAGATCGGTGATGGGCAGCGCCGGGTCCTTGACGATGCGCCGGCCCGTGAACCTGACGTCGGCATCGATGGCCTTCCAGCGGTCGGTCTTGAACTCCTCGGTCGGCAGCGCCTTGTTTGAAGGCTGGCGTGCCGTCTCGCCGCGCTTCTTCTTGCTCGCGTTGGTGTCCGCGCCGATGACGGGCGCGAGATCCTTGAACTGCAGCAGGTTCGACACTAGCGTGCCCTGGAGCAGCGGCCGCGTCGCGCGCTGCGTATAGACGACCGTGCCGTTCACATCGCTGCCGCCGACACGGCCTGTAAAATTTTCATACCTGAACACGCTCGCGCCCTGCTTGAAGTTACCGATCAGATGGCCTTCCGTCGCATACGGCGGCGTCTGGGGCAGCGTGATACCCGTCAGCTGATACAGCTGGTCAGCGCTCGTGCCTTGCAGCCACAGACGCAGATCGACGGCCGCAAGATGCGCGGGATCGGTGAGGGTGCCGACCATCGCGATGCGCAAGTCGCCTGCTTTCACATCGGCCTGCACCGGGAACGGGCGTGACGCGTCCTGCAACGCGAGCACGCCGCCGAACTTGCCGCTGCCCGATACCGGCGAGCGGTTGTACGTGCCCTTCACGGTCCAGCCGATTCCATATTGCGGCGCACCCGGATGTTGCGCGACGGCCGTGCCCGTTGCGCTGGCGGGCCTGCTGCCTGATGCGGCAACGGCTGATGCGGCGACTGCCGTTGACCCGCTAGCGCTGGCGCCCGTGCCCGCGAGACTCGATGCGCCGACGCCAGCCGGCGCGGCAGGCGTCGAAGCGCCCGGCGCAGCCGATGCACCCGATGCCCCCGGCAGAGCAGGCGCGGCGCGAGGCGCGGCCGATGCAGCAGACGCAGCCGCCGCCTCGGAAGCGGCCTCCTGCTGCACCTGCGTATTCAGCCGCTTCGCACCCTGCTTGCCGACCACGTCGGCGGAAGCGTTGCGCGACGTCTGTTCCTGCTGCTTGAGCGCTTCGCCGATCGGAATCGGCTGGCCGAGCGTATCGACGACGGCCTGCATGTCGATCTTCTTCTGCTGGTCGTTGAGCGCGATAGTGCCTTTGTTCAGCTGGATGTCGTGCAGATCGAGCTTCCACTCCGACGGTCCCGCCGACGACTTCAGCTTGAAGGTCCAGTTGTTGCGTCCATCGACGAGCCGTTCGAGATCGACGGACGGATTCACGAGATTGATGGCCGGGATCACGATGTCGTGCGTGAGCAGCGGCAGCACTTTCACCTGGAAGTCGATTTCGTCGAGCGTCGCGAAGTGCTGTTGCTTCGTCCAGTCGGGATTGGCGACCGTGATGTTCTGCGCGGAAAAGCGCGGCCAGGGCACCCATGAGCGCCAGCCGTTTTCGCCGACGGGATGCCGCCACCCGACCTTCAGATCGCCCTCGATCGCGAACGGCCGGCGGATGGCTTCGCTTACCTTGTCGTTGACATAGGGACGCGCGCGATTCCAGTCGAATGTAAGGATGAACAGCGCGAGCGCGGCGATCAGAATGATCAGCACGGCGATGAGCCACGCAAGGGTCTTGACTATCGTTTTGCCGATGGATAATCCAGTCGGGTGCAGCACAGCCATGAGGGCTCCGTAGGGAACACGACCATCGATAGTGAGCGCAGCACGAGGTGTGCCCGCCCCGCGCGCCCGCTATGATGATGCGCTGCGACAGATTCCATTTGCCCATGCCCCACAACATCCACCCCACGCACGCGCCGCTCGTCCATGCGAAAGACATCGTGCGGCGCGATGCGACGCGCGGCGAGACGCTGCTGCATGCGACGAACATCGCGATCGATGCCGGCGCGCGCATCTCGATCACGGGCCCATCGGGCTCGGGCAAGAGCGTGTTCATGCGCGCGCTGGCGCTGCTCGATCCGCTCGACGGCGGCGACGTGCTGTGGCAAGGCAAGCGCATCGTGCGCGCGTCGATTCCGCACTACCGGCGGCATGTCGCGTATATCCGGCAGCGGCCCGCGCTGCTCGACGGCACCGTCGAGGACAATCTGCGCTATCCGTACACGCTGCACGTCTATCGCGACGTGCGCTTCGATCGCGAGCAGGCCGCGAAGCTCGCGTCGCAGGCCGGGCGCGCGAACGATTTTCTCGACCGTCGCGCAAGCGAGCTGTCGGGCGGCGAAGCGCAGATCGCGGCACTGATCCGCGTGTTGCAGCTCGCGCCCGACGTGCTGCTGCTCGACGAGCCGACGGCATCCCTCGATCCCGAATCGGCGCGCGCGATTGAAGCGCTGTTGCGCGCATGGTTCGACGCCGCGCCGGATGCGCGCGCGTGGCTGTGGGTATCGCACGATCTCGCACAGGCCGCGCGCGTGAGCAACCGTCATCTGACGATGCGCGCAGGCGTGCTCGGCGAAGCGCAATCCGATGCACAATCCGATGCGCAAGCGGCCATTCACGCGAACGCGTCCGCCGACACCGCAACGGGAATCAAGCCGGGAATCAAGCCCGGAATCAAGCGATGACTCTGCAAAACCTCAGTCTGTGGGACGTCGGGCTCGCGGCGCTTTTGATCGTCGTGAACGGCGCGGTGTCGGTGGCGCTGAAGCTCGATCTCGAACGCAAGCTCGCGTGGGCGGCCGTGCGCACCGTCGTCCAGTTGCTCGCGATCGGCTATGTGCTCGCCTGGGTATTCGCCTACGGCCGCTGGTACGTCGTGCTGCCGCTGATGATCGTGATGACGCTGATCGCGGGCTTCGCGGGCGCGGGACGCGGCTCGCGCACCTACGCCGGACAGCGCGCCGACAGCATCATGTCGATCTGGGCGAGCGCATGGCTCGTCGCGGCGATCGGCCTGTTCGCGGTGATCCGCATTCGCCCGTGGTACGAGCCGCAATACGCGATACCGATTCTCGGGATGATTCTCGGCAACACGCTGACGGGCGTGTCGCTCGGCATCGAACGGATGACGGAAGAACTGACGGCGCGCAGAGACCGCGTGGACATGGCGCTCGCGCTCGGCGCGACGCGCTGGGAAGCGGCGCAGGGACCGGCGCGCCAGGCTGTGCGCGCGGGCATGATCCCGACGCTCAACGCGATGACCGTGGTCGGCGTCGTAAGCCTGCCGGGGATGATGACGGGCCAGGTGCTCGCCGGACAATCGCCGTTGCAAGCCGTGCGCTATCAGATCGTCATCATGTTCCTGATCGCGGCGGCGTCGGCGCTCGGCACGGTGGGCGCGGTGCTGCTCACTTATCGGCGGCTCTTTTCTCCCGAGCACCGCTTTCTCGCATCGCGGCTCGTCGAGCGCGGTTCGGGGCGAAGCTAGCGTCAGGCGGATCTACGCGCGTGGTCGCGCAACCCGTCGCGAGCAATGATCGTCGATACATCCACGCCGCATGCAATCATTCAACGCAAGCGATTCATGCGGCGCGCGAACCGTCGGGGCACTGCTGCCGCCGCTACGTCAACGCTTCGCCGTGACGGACACCTGCGAGCCGTCGCTCAGCGTCAGCGTCTTCGTGCTGCCGTTGGTCGGCATCGTGAAGCGCAGCACCTGGCTCACGCTCGTGTAGTTCGGACACTTGAGCGACTTGCCGTTGTTCGTCACCGTCTTCGTGCCCTTAGGCGTCTGCGCCTGGAAGTTCATTTGCACGGTCGCGGTGCCGTCCTTCGCGACGACAGGCGCGAAGCGGATCTGCGTCTGCCGGATCATCGCGCCATTCGTATCGACGGGCAGCGACGACATGTTGGGACAATCGCCATCGGCTGCGACGGGGCCGCCGGGCGGCACCGTTTTCCACGTGAAGTCGTCGGATTCCCCGGAGCGGATCGTGCGCGTTTCCTGCGAGTTGCCGAACTGCTTCGACGTGACCTTGACCGTGTAGCGGATGGGACCGTCCGTGGGCGCCTGCGACGTCACGGTGATCGGCGTCGCCGCGCGCGCGGGCGCCGGCATCGCGGCGAGCACGAAAGCGGCGCATGCGAGAGAAGTCACAACAGAAACGGCGGGAAGTTTGACGCTGATGCTCATACTGTCACCTCGTTGTTGTGCTGCCGCGCGGCCATGCGTTGCGGACGCGCCGAAGGCGCGCGGCAGGTTTGCATGATGCAGAAGCAGTCTAACGCCAAGCGGACGGGCGCGGGCTTTGCGGGACTCGGGTATTTCCCCCGCTTGCGCAAGCGCGCGTTTTTGCATGCGCGATCCGTCCGCGATCTGTCCGTGATCTGTCCATTTGACAGTCGCGGCGCGCAGGGATTCGATGCGGCATCGGGATGACGGTTGAATCGCGAGACATGTCCGAGGCATGTCCAGCGCATGAAGGGCGCATGACGGTTCATGCGCCCTTCACTTGCAGCGGCAGCGTGACAACAGCGTCAGGCGCGCGGCATCAGAAGCCGCTCAGCACCAGCTTGCCGATCGCGCGCCCTTCCTCGAGCAGCTTGTGCGCGCGGCGCAGATTCTGCGCGTCGATCTTGCCGAGGTGCTCGCCGACCGTCGTGCGCAGCGTGCCCGCGTCGATCAGGCGCGCGACTTCCGTCAGCAGCTTGTGCTGCTCGATCATGTCCGGCGTGCCGAACATCGAGCGCGTGAACATGAACTCCCAGTGAAACGCGGCGCTCTTCGCCTTCAGCAGTTCGACGGGAACGGGCTTCGCATTCTCGACGATCGTCGCGATGCCGCCCTGCGGCTTGATGACGGCGGCCGCGGCCGGAAAGTGGCGGTCGGTGTCGTTGAACATCAGCACGTAATCGACCTGTTCGAAGCCGAGTTGCTTCAACTGCGCGGGCATGTCGCCGAAGTGATCGACGATGTGATCCGCGCCGAGCCCCCTTGCCCATTTCGCCGACTCGGGGCGCGACGCCGTCGCGATCACGGTGAGCTTCGCCAGCTGCTTCGCGAGCTGAATGCCGATCGAGCCGACGCCGCCCGCGCCGCCGATGATCAGCACCGACTTGCCCGCGTCCGAGCCCTGCGGCGACACGCCGAGCCGATCGAACAGCGCCTCCCATGCGGTGATCGCCGTGAGCGGCAGCGCGGCCGCCTGCGTGAAATCGAGCGACGCGGGCTTGCGGCCGACGATGCGCTCATCGACGAGATGGAACTCGCTGTTCGCGCCCGGCCGCGTGATGCTGCCCGCGTAGAACACGGGGTCGCCCGCCTTGAACAACGTGACGTCCGGACCGACGGCCTCGACGATGCCCGCCGCGTCCCAGCCGAGCACGCGCGGCGTCTTCTCGACCGTGTCCTTCGGCGCGCGCACCTTGTAGTCGACCGGGTTCACGGAAATCGCTTCGACCTTCACGAGGATGTCGTGCCCCGTCGGTTGCGGCTCGTCGATTTCGATATCGACGAGCGACTCGGGATTGTCGATGGGCAAGTAACGGGTGAGGCCTACGGCTTTCATAACGGCTCCTTGATTCGTGTGAAGTCTTTGACGGGATTGAGCTTCGGCGGCAGGCGCGGGGCGCCGCTCGCATTGACTGAATCGTAGAAAATTCTTTACCCTACGAAAACCATCGTAATGACTGAAACATTTTCTGGATTTTCCGAATAATCGATGAAGCCCGAAGCCGCCGCGTTCCCCGTTGCGTCTTCCGTCGACGAGCGCGACCGCCTCGATCTGCTCGACGTCGCGCTCTTCGTGCGCGCCGCGCTGCTCGCGAACGTGTCGGCGGCGGGGCGCGAGTTCGGGCTGTCGCCCGCCGTCGCGAGCGCGCGCATCGCCAGTCTCGAGCGGCTGCTGGGCGCGCGTCTGCTGCACCGGACGACGCGCCGCGTCAGCCTCACGCAGGATGGCGAAGTCTTCATGGCGCGCGCCGAGGCGCTGCTCGACGCGGCGTCGGCCGCGCGCGCGTCGGTGGGCCGCGGGCAGGCCGAGCCGCAGGGACGGCTGCGCGTGTCGATGCCGTCGTCGTTCGGGCGGCAGCACGTGTCGCCCGTCATCGCGCGGTTCTTGCGCCGCTATCCGGGCGTGAGCGTCGACTTGCGGCTCACGGACACGATCGTCGATCTCGTCGATGCCGGCGTCGACGTCGGCATCCGTCTGGGCGCGCTGAAGGATTCGTCGCTGGTCGCGCGGCGACTCGCGGCGAACCGGCGCGTGATCTGCTGCGCGCCGTCGTATCTCGCCGAACGCGGCACGCCGCGCCATCCGTCCGATCTCGCGCAGCACGAATGCGTGATCCTCTCCGATCAGCGCGACTGGTCGTTCGTCACGCCGACGGGCCCGCTGACCGTGCGCGTCGGCGGCCGGCTCGCGACCGACAACGGCGAAGTGATCCGCGACGCGCTGCTGGCGGGCTTCGGCATCGCGCTGAAATCGACATGGGACGTCGCGCCGTATCTGCGCAGCGGCGAACTGGTGACGGTGCTCGACACGTATCCGCTGGCTGAGACGGTCGCGATCTGGGCGGTGTATCCGTCGCGCGCATTCGTGCCGCCGAAGACGGTCGCGTTCATCGATTTTCTCGCCGCGCATTTCGGCGATCCGCCGTACTGGGACGTCGATCCTCAGTGAAACGCGATGCGGCACGCGCCGATGTCGCGTGACGTCACATCACGTTACTTCGCGGCGCGCGCATCGCATGCCGCTCGATCAACGGCGCTTGCCTGGCGTCGCGGACTTGTCCTGCTTGCTTCGCGTCGCGGAGTTCCTGTTCGCGTGCGCGTCGTTCTGCGTGCGCGCCTGATAGTCGCCGCCGCCGCGCAGGTCCGTGTCCTCGAGACCGTGCTCGAGATCGCTATGCGCCTGCTTGCCGACGCTGCGCGGCTCGTGCTCTTCCTGCGATCCGGCGCTCTGATCGTTCTCATGCGGCAATGGCGCAGCCTTCTCCCCGAATGGACGGTTCGGCACGTTCGAGTTGTCGTTGCCTTCCGGGCGCTCCGTCTGCTGTTGATGATCGTCGCCTGTCGCGTGTTGCTGCGATGTCTTCATGATCCTCTCCATGATTCATGGCGCGGTGCCTCCTGGTGCCTCTTCGTGCATGAGCGTGCACGGGCATGCATGAGCACATTGCGCGTCTCGCTGTCGTCCCGCCTCCAATGAAGTCGTTCGCTCCAATGAAATCGCTCGAAGAAACACAGCGCTCATTCATGCTCAGCCGTATCGAGCCTGCGCCGCATCTCCGTGGTGATGCGCTGCTTCGTCTTCGCGTAGGCGGCCCACGGATCGCTCTTCAACGCGTCGAGCCGTTCATGCACGTTGGCGATATTCCACTGATCGCCTGCCGTCGTATCGGGCACTTCGTCCCACGCGAGCGGCACCGATACGCCCAGCCCCGGACGCGCGCGCAACGAATACGCGCACACGGTGCTCGACCCACGGTTGTTACGCAGATAGTCGACGAAGATCTTGCCCTTGCGATTCTGCGCGCCCATCTTCGCGGCGAAGTGCTTCGGCAGCGCGTTCGCCATGTGCTGCGCGACGGCTTGCGAAAATGCCTTCACGTCGTCCCAGCCGAGCTGCTTCGCGATCGGCACGACGACATGCAGTCCCTTGCCGCCGCTCGTCTTGCAGAACGATGCGAGGCCGAGTTCTTCGAGCAGCTCGCGCGTGAGCTGTGCCGCCTCGATCATCCGCTTCCAGCCGAGCGCCGGGTCCGGATCGAGATCGAGCACCATGCGGTCGGGCTTTTCGATGTTCGCGGCGACCGCGTTCCACGTATGCAGCTCGATCGTGCCCATCTGCGCCGCGCCGACGAGCGCCGCCTCGCTCTCGATCGTCAGCAGCGGCGGATGATCCGGGTCCAGCCCTGGATGCTGCGTGATGTTCGGAATCGACAGCTTCTGGCTGTGCTTCTGGAAGAACAGCTCGCCGCCGATATCCTCGGGCGCGCGCACGAGCGCGACGGGCCGGTCCTTCAGATGCGGCAGCATCCACGACGCAACCGACTCGTAGTATTCGACGAGCTCGATCTTGCGCACACCGGTACTCTTGTCGATCACGCGCTCGGGGTGCGAGATGCGCACACCCGCGACCGTCGTCGTCGCGCCCGAGCGCTTCGTGGTCGTTGCGCTCGCGGCTCGCGCGTCCCGCTTCTTCGCCGTCGATTTCGTTGCAGTCGATTTACTTGCCGTCGACGTTTTCGCCGTCGGCGTTTCCGCGTTATCCGCGTCCGGCTCTTCGTTCATCTGCTCCACGTCGGCTCCCTTTTGCGGCGTTTCGTGAACGATCTGCTTCGCAGGCTTGTCGCTGCGCAAGCTGACGAACGACGCCTGCCGCACGACGCCATCGCTCGTCCATTCCGCGAAATTGCATTCGGCGACGAGTTCGGGCTTCACCCAATGCACAGGCGTGCGGCTGCGTTCGCGCGGCTCGCTCGCGAACGGCATCTTCGCGGTTTCGCGCGCATCGAGTTGCTGCTTCATCGAGCGCAGCAAGGCCGCGTTGAAGCCCGTGCCGACGCGCCCCGCGTATTGCAGCTTGCCCTTCTTGTCGTACACGCCGAGCAGCAGCGCGCCGAACGCTTCGCGGCTGCCCGCGGGCTCCGTATAGCCGCCGATCACGAACTCCTGGCGCCGCCGGCACTTGAGCTTGATCCACGACGGCGTGCGGCCCGACGTGTAGTGACTGTCGCGCCGCTTGCCGATGATCCCTTCGAGGTTCATCGCGCACGCGCTCTTCAGCAGCTCGCCGGCGTCATAGCCGAAGTCGTCGGAGAAACGCAGCGTGTCGTCGTCGACGGTTTCCATCAGCGCGTGCAGAATCGCGCGCCGCTGCACGAGCGGCACGCCGCGCAGATCGTAGCCGTTCAGATACGGCAGATCGAACAGATAGAGCGTGATGTCCTGCGGACGGTTTGCGTCGAAGGCGTTTTGCAATAGCTGGAAGCTCGGCACGCCGTTGCTGTCGAGCACCACGGCCTCGCCGTCGAGCCACGCGCAGTCGAGCCCGATGCGCGCGAGCGCCTGCGCCTGCTTGCGAAACTTCGCGGTCCAGTCGTTGCCCGCGCGCGTGAAGACTTTCACCGGCTCCTTCGCGCGATGATCGATGCGGGCGAGCATCCGATAGCCGTCGAACTTGATCTCGTAGAGCCAGTCGTCGCCCGCAGGCGCGGTATCGACGAGCGTCGCGAGCTGCGGCTTGAGCGTCGCGGGCATCTTCGCCTCGACCGCGCCTTCTATCGACGGATGACCGGCCAGCTCGCGCAACGACTCCGCACTGCGCGTCGCGACGATGTCGGGATGTCCGTGGAGCGAACCTTTGACGCTGCGCGATGTGGCGGCCTTCGCTGGTCTGTCCGATACGTTTGCGCGTTGGGCTCTGGTTTTCCACTTGCCAGCGGCGGACTGATCGCTACCGTCAGCACCGCCGCGCGCGCCTGGCGCGTCGGATATCACGCTGCCCTGCATCGCTTCGAGCACGTCGAACTCGGCTTCGCTGCGCGCTTCGTCGTCGCGCTCCTTGATGAGCAGCCATTGCTCCTTGCCGCCGCTGCCTTGCATGTGGCTGCGCACGAGCGTCCAGCCGCCGTGCAGTTTGTCGCCGTCCAGATGGAACTTGAGCTTGCCCGCCGCATACGCTTCGCGCGCGCCCGCTTCGCCGCCGACGGGCTCCCACGTGCCGCGGTCCCAGACGATCACCGAGCCCGCGCCGTAGTTGCCTTCGGGAATGTCGCCTTCGAATGATCCGTACTCCAACGGATGATCCTCGACGTGCACGGCGAGCCGCTTCACCGACGGATCGAGACTCGGCCCTTTCGGCACGGCCCACGACTTCAATGTGCCGTCGAGTTCGAGACGGAAGTCGTAATGCAAACGACGCGCGTCATGCTCCTGGATCACGAATGACAGCGCGTGCTTCGAGGCGGCTGTTGCCGGCGTATTCACGGCGCGCTTCGTTTTTGGCGTGCTCTCCGCGCTCTTGGTGCCCTTCGCGCTTTTTGCGCTCGTCGTGCGCGCGGCGATCCCCGACGGTTCAGGCGTCCTGTCGAAACGGCGCTTGCGATGATAGGTCTCGAGCTTGTCCGTCATGGTGACTGTTTGCGCTGTATGTTGCGCTGTGCGTTGTTTGCGTTGCGTTCGCCTCGCGCTGCGATGTCACGCCGCGCGACGCTTGCGCGCCGTGGACGACGTGCTCTTGCGCGCGGTCGAGCCCGTCGCGCGGCGCGCGGATTTCTTCGCGGGCGCGCGCGATTTTCTGGGCGCTTGTTCGGCTTCTTGCGCCGCTTCGTCGCTGTCCGCCGCTTCTGCCTGTTCGGCGTCCTCCGCATTGCGCGCGGCGCGTGCCGCCGGCTTGCCTTTGCCGCGTCCAAGGCTGCGCTTCAACAGATCGGACAGGTCGAGGATATCCGCCGACGGCCGCGATTCGCGCGGCGTCTCGATGTCCATGACTTCTTCGATCTTGCCCGCGCGCACTTTCTTGTCGACTAGCGCGAGGATGTCGTCGCGAAACGTGTCCTTGTACTCGGACGGGTCCCACGCATCGCTCATGTCGTCGATCAGCTTTTTCGCCATGTCGAGTTCGCGCGTCGTCACGCCCGATTTCTTCGCGCTTTCGTCGGGCAATTTGAATTCGTCGAGGGAACGCACTTCTTCGGACCAGCGCAGCGTATTGAGCGCGAGCACGGGCCCGACGGGTATCAGCGCGGCCAGGTGCTGCCTGTTGTGCAGCACGACGCTCGCCACACCGACTTTGCCCGACGCCTTCATCGCGTCGCGGAGCAGCGCGTAGACCTTTTCGCCCTTGCGATCGGGCGCGAGGTAATACGGCGTGTCGAGATAGAGGAACGAGATGTCGGGCGCCTCGACGAACGCGAGTATGTCGACCGTCTGCGTCGACTCGGGGTTCGCCGCGCGAATCTCTTCATCGGTCAGCACGACGTACCGGTCCTTCTCGTACTCGTAGCCGCGCACGATGTTGTCGCGCGTCACTTCCTTCCCCGTGCGTTTGTTGATCTGCCGATAGCCGATGGGATCGATCGTGCGCTTGTCGAGCAGATTGAAGCCGACCTTCTCGGACCTCGTCGCGGGATAAAGTTGCACGGGCACATGCACGAGGCCGAAGCTGATCGCGCCTTTCCAGATCATATGAGGCATAGCGCGCTCCCCGAAGTTGAACTTCATGCCAAGCAGCAAGCGTGCCCAGGCGTTCCACAAGCCCGCTCGCGCGTGCTTCCACGCATCGCCGTGACGCTGACCCGCGGCGCTGTAAGTCTTGCGTGCGCGCGGAAAAAGCTACGGGCGCGCGCCTGACGCCGGCTTGCTTGCGGGCCTTCGGGTCTTCAGCTCGCTTCTGCTCCAGCCGCTTCACGCGACGGCTTCAACCGACGGCGCATGGCACCGCTGCATAGCCGCGAAAGCGCACGCGTCCGCCGCGCGTCGGCTCGCCGCTGATTCTGTACGACGGAAAGCGCCGCACGAATCGCCCGATCGCGATGCGTGCTTCGAGGCGCGCAAGCGACAGTCCCGCACACTGATGAATGCCGAAGCCGAACGCGAGATGGCGGTTCGGCGTGCGCCGGATGTCGAAGCGGTCGGGCTCGGAAAACTGCTCGGGGTCGCGATTCGCCGCGCCGATGCACAACGTGACGGGCGTGCCCGCCGTCACGCGAACGCCGCCGATCTCCGTGTCGAGCATCGTCATCCGGTTGCCGAGCTGGTTCGAACTCTCGAAGCGCAGGCATTCCTCGACGGCACTTTCGATCAGATCCGGCTCGCGCAGCAACGCATCCCGTTCGCTCGCCCATGCGCTCAACGTGACGAGACCGTTGCCGATCAAATTCGTCGTCGTTTCGTGGCCGGCGTTGAGAATGAAGATGCAGTTTTGCAGCAGCTCGACTTCGGACAGTTGCTCGCCGCCCTCCTCGCCCTGGATCAGGCGCGTGAGCACGTCGTGCTGCGGATCGCCGGGCTTCGCGCGGCGTCGCGCGACAAGATCCTTCAGATACGCGACGAACTCCGTCACCGCGCGGTTGCCGCGTTCGTGCTGCGCGGGCGTGAGCGTCGGCTCGAGCGCGCCGAGAATCGCCAGCGACCAGTCGCGCAACGGCTCGCGTTCGTCGTGCGGCACGTCGAGCAGATTGCCAATCACTTCGACGGGAATCGCGGCCGCGAAGTCGCCGATCAGATCGATCTCGCCGCGAGCCGTCGCGCGATCGAGCAGACCATCGACGAGACGGACCAGGCCGTCTTCCATCGCGGCGATCGCGCGCGCCGTCAACGCGCCGGCGATCAGCTTGCGCACGCGCGTGTGCAGCGGCGGATCGTTGAACACGAGGCTCGTCGTGTGATGCTCGAAAAGCGGCGTCGCGCCGTACTTGGGCGCGAACTCGATTTTCTTGTCGGAGCTGAAGGTCTTCGGATCGCGATAGACGGCCTGCACATCGCGATAGCGCGTGAGAAGGAGCGAACCATCGGGCATGCGCTTGACGGGCTCATGCGTGCGCAGCGCGCGATAAACGGGATACGGGTCGGCGTGAAACGACGCATCGAGATGCCGCAAGTCGAAATCGCGGGCGATGTCGGCATCCGTTGCCGTTCCGTGAAGCGGGTTCATCGGTGTCTCCATGTTTGTTCTTTTTGCCGCGCGTAGCGGCTGAATGCTGCGAGTCGTCAGTATGAACCATGCCGTCTTCACGAGCATCGCCGTCCATCCGCGCGACCGGCCGTCGCACGCGGAACCGTTACAATAGCCGGATTTCCCGTGCTGTCCCGCCACATATTTCACGTGCGCATGCCATGCATTGCGCGCTTATTTTCCGCGTCGACATGAATCTCGTCATCCAAAGCCTCGCGCCTCTTGCCGCCGAACACCACAAGCCGCTCACCGCGTTGTCGCGCGGTTCGAACCTCACCGTGATCGATCCGCACGCGGTGCGCATCGACAACGCCGACGTCGCGCAACGCGCGGACCTCGACGTGTACTGCGCGACGCATTCGCTCGACTACGCGTTCGTCGAAGCGGACCGCCGCCTGACCGACTTCGGCCTCGTCGCGATGGACATGGACTCGACGCTGATCACGATCGAGTGCGTCGACGAAATCGCGGATTTCTGCGGCCTGAAGGCGGAAGTGGCGGCCATCACGGAAGCGGCGATGCGCGGCGAGATCAAGGATTTCAACGAGAGCCTCACGCGCCGCGTCGCGCTGCTCAAGGGCCTCGACGCGAGCGCACTCGAAAAGGTCTACGAAGAGCGCCTGCGTCTGTCGCCGGGCGCCGAAAAGATGCTGGCAGGCGCGAAAGCAGCGGGTCTGAAAACGCTGCTGGTGTCGGGCGGCTTCACATTCTTCACCGAGAAGCTGCAGGCGCGTCTGAACCTCGATTTCACGCGCGCGAATACGCTGGAGATCGTCGACGGCAAGCTGACGGGCCGCGTGCTCGGCGAAATCGTCAACGCCGATGTGAAGGCGCGCACGCTGCGCGAAGCGTGCGACAAGCTCGGCATCGAACCGTCACGCGCGATCGCGATGGGCGACGGCTCGAACGACCTGAAGATGATGGCGACCGCGGGCCTGTCGGTCGCGTTCCGCGCGAAGCCCGTCGTGCGCGAGGCCGCGAGCGTCGCGTTCAATCACGTCGGACTCGATGGACTGTTGCGGCTGTTCTGAGCCGGCGCGCTTGCATCGCCGGATGGTGTGAAACGCGAAAGGCCCGCTCGTTTCCGAGCGGGCCTTTCTGTTTGCGTCGCCGTTTAGATTAAAACCAGGCGGCGAATGCAGCCGTCAAGCGCCCAACGCCGCGAGGCAGCGCTCGATATCCGCGCGCAGATCCGATTCGTCTTCGAGGCCGACGTAGAAGCGCACCAGCGTGCCGCGATGCGGCCACTTCGACTTGGTGCGCATCGACGCGACGTCGTACGGCATCGCGAGACTCTGTGCGCCGCCCCAGCTCCAGCCCAGCGAGAACAGTTCGAGCGATTCGCAGAACGTGTCGATCTGCGCGGGCGTATAGCGCTCGTTGAACACGACCGAGAACAGCCCGCCCGCGCCCGTGAAGTCGCGCTTGTAAAACTCGTGGCCCGGGCAGTCGGGCAGCGCCGGATGCAGCACGGCCGCGATTTCGCGCCGCGTCTTCAGCCACTTCGCGAGTTCGAGCGCGCTCTTGTCATGCTGCTCGAAGCGCACTTTCATCGACGGCAGGCTGCGCAGGATCAGCGAGCAGTCGTCCGACGACACGCCGATGCCCATGCGCATGCGCGCGAGCTTCAGCCTCAGATGCAGGTCACGGTCGACGGTGATCGTCGCGCCCATCAGCACGTCGCTGCCACCCGACTGGTACTTCGTGAGCGCCTGCATCGAAATATCGACGCCGTGATCGAACGGACGGAACGAGAGGCCCGCCGACCACGTGTTGTCGATCGCGGTGATGACGCCGCGCGCGCGGGCGACGGCCGTGATCGCGGGAATGTCGGACACTTCCATCGTCACGGAACCCGGCGCTTCGAGCCAGATCAGCTTCGTGTTCGGCTGGATCAGGTCGGCGATGCCCGCGCCGATCAGCGGATCGTAGTAGCGCGCGGTGATGCCGAAGTCCTTCGCGAGCCACTCGGCGTGGTCACGGTTCGGCGAATAGACGTTGTCGGGAATCAGCACGTCGTCGCCCGATTTCACGAGGCCGAAGTACACGTTGGAAATCGACGACAGGCCGGACGGCTGCAACAGCGCGTGATTGCCGCCTTCGAGCGCGGCGAGGCGCTGCGCGAGCGTGATCGACGTCGGCGTTGCGTGCAGGCCGTAGCGCCACTGCGCGTCGTTGCGCCAGTCGAGCGTGCGCATCGCCGCGAGATCCGGAAAAACAACCGTCGATGCGCGCGCAACGGGCACCGAGAACGATTCGAAACCGGGCGTCAGCTGGTCGGCGGGCTGGACGATGCGTGTTTGCAAGCCGTGCTTCGGAGTCTTTTGAGTCATGGTCAGTTTGTGTTGGATTCGAAGGACGTGAGGTAGTACGTCAGTGATGCGCGGGGCGCGCCTATTCGCCCGTCGTCAGATTGCTCACGCCGTTGACGGGCTGGCCGCCCTTCTTCGCCTGAGCGGGCGGTTGCGGGGGCTGTTGCGCCGGCTTCTGCGTTTGAGCGGGTGCCTGAGCGGGCGACTGAGCCGCGGCGTTCTTGCCGGCTGCGCCAGTCGCTGCCTGTCCCGCCGCGAGCGGCCGCAGCGAAAACGCTTGCGGGTCGGAATCGTCGACGTTCATCCGCTCGCCTTCGAGCAAGCCGTCGGCGGCGAACTTGCCGACCCAGTTGCCCGTGATGTGCGTGCCGTCGTTCGACTCTTCGACTTCGAGCGTATCGCCGTCGCGATCGCCTGCGATCAGGATCACCTCGCCGGAATCGGCGAACTGATACTCGCCGTGCACGCCGGATGGGTCGTCAGTCTTCGCGCCCAGACGCAGCACGATCTGCCGCTTGCCGAGCGTCCCCGCATATTGCGGAAACTTCGCGAATTCGGGGCTCGGCTTCAACGGCAACTGGATCGGCGGCGGTGCCGCGAGTTGCTTCACAGCGTCGCTTTGCGCGTGCGTCGCGGCGGGCAGCGCCATCGTGACGGCCAATGCCGCGGCTGCGATCGTCGCGTGCCACGACGCCCTCTGTTTCGACCTCATCTTCTGCATCCGTTGTTTCCTTTCAACCGGCCTGTGATGTCCCGCCTTCGACGTCACGCATTGACATCATGTTTTAACGTCAAGCGCCGCGGGCCTCGGCTTCGACCGGTTATACCGCAAGTTCGTTCAGCGAGGGGGCGCCGAGAACGACTATCGCCGCCCCCTTTTCACGCGGCATCTGCGCGTCAGATGCGCTCGAAGATCGCGGCGATGCCCTGGCCGCCGCCGATGCACATCGTCACGAGCGCGTAACGCCCGCCGATGCGCTGCAGCTCGTACAGCGCCTTCACCGTGATCAGTGCGCCCGTCGCGCCGATCGGATGACCGAGCGAAATGCCCGAGCCGTTCGGGTTCACCTTCGCGGGGTCGAGGCCCAGTTCCCGCGTCACGGCGCACGCCTGCGCGGCAAATGCCTCGTTCGCCTCGATCACGTCGAGATCGCCGACCTTCAGGCCCGCGCGCTCCAGCACTTTCTGCGTCGCGGGCACGGGGCCGATGCCCATGTAGTTCGGATCGACGCCCGCATGCGCGTACGCGACGAGCCGCGCGAGCGGTTTCGCGCCGCGCTTTTCGGCGACGCTGCGCTCCATCAGCACGACAGCCGCCGCCGCGTCGTTGAGGCCCGACGCGTTGCCCGCCGTGACCGTGCCGTTCTCCTTCGCGAACACGGGCTTGAGCTTCGCGAAGTCGTCGGCGGTTGCGTTCATGCGGACGTGCTCGTCCGTATCGAAGACGGTGTCGCCCTTCTTCGACGCAATCGTGATCGGCAGAATCTGTTCGTTGAAATAGCCGCCTTCGATGGCTTTCGCGGCGCGGCGATGCGACTCGAGCGCCAGCGCGTCCTGCGCTTCGCGCGTGATGTCGTATTTCTTCGCGATATTTTCGGCCGTCACGCCCATGTGGATCGGCTGAAACGGATCGTGCAGCGCGCCGAGCATCATGTCGACCATGCTCGCGTTGCCCATGCGCTGGCCGAAACGCGCAGCCGGCATCATGTACGGCGCGCGGCTCATGCTTTCCGCGCCGCCGCCGATCGCGACGTCGGCATCGCCGAGCAGCACGCTCTGCGCCGCGGAAACGATCGCCTGCAGCCCCGAGCCGCACAGCCGGTTCACGGTCAGCGCGGGCGCGTGCTGCGCGACGCCGCCGTTCAACGCCGCGACGCGCGCGAGATACATGTCCTTCGGCTCCGTGTGGATCACGCTGCCGAACACGACGTGACCGACTTCGTCGCCGTCGACGTTCGCGCGCGACAGTGCTTCGCGCACGACACGCGCGCCCAGCTCCGTAGGCGCGAAGTCCTTCAGGCTGCCGCCGAAATCGCCGATTGCGGTCCGTACACCGCTTACCACTACCACTTCACGTTGCATCGCTTGCTCCTCTCTCTTGTGTCTCAGATGAATGCCGCGTGCTTCGTGGAGACAGCACGCGACGATGTGCCGCTGAATCTGTCCGAGTTGCCGGATTGGCGCATCGCGCCCTGACGCTATTGTGCAGCGGCCGCCGTGCGATGCGCTCAAGCGCCCAGGCGTTTTTCGACAGTCGCGCGATCCGGAATCGGCGCGACGGCGCCGAAGCCTTGCGTCGACAGCGCCGCCGCGACATTCGCGTAGCGCGCGGCCTCGAACGGGTCGTCGCCCGCGACGATGCGCGCAATGAATGCGCCGCCGAAACAGTCGCCCGCGCCCGTCGCATCGACGGCGTTCACGGCGTGGCCAGGCACGACGCGGCGCTCGTCGGGCGTCGCGACATACGCCCCTTCCTTGCCGAGCTTCAACGCGACGATACGCGGACCTTGAGCCAGCACGAAATCGACGATGTCGTCGCGCTTCGTGAGTCCTGTCAGCTCGGTGACGTCATCCCAGCTCGGCAGGCAGATGTCCGTCTGGCGGATCGCATCGAGCATCACCGCGCGCGCCCGCGCGAGCGGCCAGAGCTTGAGGCGCAGATTCGTGTCGAAGCTGACGAGCACCCGGTTCGCGCGCGCATGTTCGATGGCGGCGAGCGCGGCATCGCAGGCGCTCACGCTGATCGCGAGGCTGATGCCCGACAGATGGATGACCTTCGCGGCAGCAATCGCGTCGAGCGGCAGATCGCGCGGCGCGTAGCGGCTCGCGGCCGAACCGGCGCGCAGATAGTCGAACTGATGGCCAGACGGGCCGTGCGACACGAAATACACGCCCGTCGACGCCTGATCGTCGATACGCACGAACGACGTATCGACGTGCTCGCGTTGCCACAGATCGAGCAGCAGACGCCCGAACTGATCGCCGCCGACAGCCGACACGAAACCCGTCGACGCGCCCTGACGCGCGGCCGCGATGCAGAAGTTCGACGTGTCGCCGCCGAAGCCTTGCAGATACGTCGGCTGGTCTTTCTCCGACTGGTTGAACTCGACCATCGCCTCGCCGAGCGCGAGGACGGACGGCGTGCCGGCGAGCGCGCTCGACGCCATCGCCTAGACCTCGCCCCACAGGTCGTGGCCGTCGGCGCCCGTGATCTTCACCGACACGAAATCGCCGACCTTGTAGCGCTTCGACGCCTTCGTCGCGGGCGCGATATACACGACGCCGTCGATCTCCGGCGCATCCGCCGCCGTGCGGCCGATGCCGCCGTCGGCGTTGATTTCGTCGACGAGCACTTTCAGCGTCTTGCCGACCTTGCGCGCAATGCGCTTCGCCGACACTTCTTCCGCGACTTCCATGAAGCGCGCGCGGCGCTCCTCGCGGACTTCGTCGGGCAGCGCGCCGTCGAGCTCGTTGGCCGTCGCCCCTTCGACGGGCGAGTACGCGAAGCAGCCGACGCGATCGAGTTCAGCCTCGCGGATGAAGTCCAGCAGCGTTTCGAACTGCTCTTCCGTTTCGCCGGGGAAGCCAGCGATGAACGTGCTGCGGATCGTCAGGTCCGGGCAGATCTCGCGCCATGCGCGCACGCGCTCGAGCACCTTCTCGGCGTTCGCGGGACGCTTCATGCGCTTGAGCACTTCCGGATGCGCGTGCTGGAACGGCACGTCGAGATACGGCAGCACGTGGCCCTTCAGCGGACCGTCGGCCATCATCGGAATCACTTCGTCGACGCTCGGATACGGGTACACGTAGTGCAGACGCACCCACGCGCCGTATTGCGCGGCCAGTTCGCCGAGCGCGCCGACGAGATCCGTCATGCGCGTCTTGATCGGCTTGCCGTTCCAGAAGCCCGTACGGTATTTGACGTCGACGCCATATGCGCTCGTGTCCTGCGAAATGACGAGCAGCTCTTTCACGCCCGACTTGAACAGGTTCTCGGCTTCGAGCATGACTTCGGCGACGGGTCGCGAGACGAGATCGCCGCGCATCGACGGAATGATGCAGAACGTGCAGCGGTGATTGCAGCCTTCGGAAATCTTCAGATACGCGTAGTGACGCGGCGTGAGCTTGATGCCCGCGGCGGGCACGAGGTCGACGAACGGATCATGCGGCTTCGGCAGATGGCTGTGCACGGCCTGCATCACTTCGCCGACGGCATGCGGGCCCGTCACGGCGAGCACCTTCGGATGCACTTCTTCGATCAGATTCGAGCCGCTTGCGCTCTGCTTCGCGCCCAGACAGCCGGTGACGATCACCTTGCCGTTCTCGTTCAGCGCTTCGCCGATCGCGTCGAGACTTTCCTGGACGGCTTCGTCGATGAAGCCGCACGTGTTCACGACGACGAGGTCCGCGCCGTCATACGTGCCGGAGATCTCGTAACCCTCCGCGCGCAACTGCGTGATGATCTGTTCGGAGTCGACGAGGGCTTTCGGGCATCCGAGTGAAACGAATCCGACCTTCGGAGTCGAAGCGGTCGGCGCGGCGGGGGTTGAAGTCTGCGACATAGAGAATGGTCCGGCGAGAAGCGATGAGTGGCGCGATAGATGAAGGCCTGGGCGTGCAGCCGGAGCGCCAAACCGCGGCAAACGTGGGCGCACCGTGCGGCGGCTGAAAGAGCGACTGCGGGCCGCCGCGAATTGGGGCCATGTGGATCGGATTTGTAGCGCGATGCGCGTCGACGCTTGATCGAAATGGCCCCGCGCAAGCAACCGCATATTATACCGTGGGCGGGGGATGGGGAATTGGGCGGGCGAACGCCGACGAGACCCGCCGCTACACGACGCCGCACCGCCCGGCGCGCCGCCGGGCGGACTCATCGAGGCGTTCTGGCCGGAAAAAACCAGGAAGAACTTTCCCGCCTGAAGAACCGCTTGCGCCGGCTACTTCTTCTCCGGCTCCGGATTCCCTTGCGACGCAGGCTGCGTGAACGGGAACGAGCTGAACATCGTCTTCGCCTGGTTCTGCATCTGCTCCTGCATCTGCACGAACATGTTCTTCGACTGCTCGATATAGCTCGTCATCATCCCCTGCATCATCGGGGCCTGCATGTTCATGAACTGCGACCAGACCTCCGGATTCATCGTCTTGCCTTCGTACAGACCCTTCGACTGATCCGCGAGCTTGTTCTGAATATCGATGAACGCCTGGATGTTCTTTTCCAGGTACGTTCCCATCATGCCCTGCATCGCATGCCCGTAAAAACGGATGATCTGCGACAGCATCAGCGAAGAGAACATCGGCAGACCACCGCTCTCCTCTTCGAGAATGATCTGCAGCAGGATGCTGCGCGTCAGGTCTTCGTTGCTCTTGGCATCGATGACCTTGAAATCCTCCTGATCCAGCACGAGCTGCTTCACATCAGTCAACGTGATGTAAGTGCTGGTCTCTGTATCGTACAGTCGACGGTTCGGATATTTCTTAATGAGTCGTTCGGCTGTTTTCTTTGTAGTAGTGGTCATGTAAAGCCTTTGAGCGCGAATGAAGCGCAGAAACGGCGTCCTGTTGCACGCGCAGTTTCGCACTGCGCGTACAAGACGCCGCCAGAAACATCTGAACCATGCAACGCCCTGCTTCGTCCTTGCTACGACAAAGCGGAACGCCCACGGATCAGCCCATATGCAGGCCGCCGTTCAGCGAGAAATCGGCCCCCGTCGAGAAGCCCGATTCCTCCGACGCCAGCCATGCAACGATCGACCCGATTTCATCCGGCGTGCCGAGACGGCGCACCGGAATCGTCGCGACGATCTTTTCCAGCACATCGGGGCGGATCGATTTCACCATGTCCGTGCCGATGTAGCCCGGCGAAACGGTGTTGACGGTCACGCCCTTGGTGGCCACTTCTTGCGCGAGGGCCATCGTAAAACCGTGGATGCCCGCCTTCGCGGTCGAGTAGTTCGTCTGCCCGAACTGCCCCTTCTGGCCGTTCACCGACGAAATATTGATGACGCGGCCCCAGCCTCGCTCGACCATGCCGTCGATCACCTGCTTCGTCACGTTGAAGAGACTCGTCAGGTTGGTGTCGATCACGGCCGTCCAGTCTTCGTGCGTCATCTTGCGGAACACGACGTCGCGCGTGATGCCCGCATTGTTGACCAGCACGTCGATTTCGCCGATTTCAGCCTTCACCTTGTCGAACGCGGCCTTGGTGGATTCCCAGTCACCCACGTTGCCTTCCGAAGCAACGAAGTCGAAGCCCAAAGCTTTCTGATCTTCGAGCCACTTCACGCGGCGCGGCGAGTTCGGGCCGCAGCCCGCGATCACCCTGAAGCCATCCTTGTGCAGACGCTGGCAAATGCTCGTGCCGATGCCACCCATGCCGCCCGTTACGTACGCAATTCGTTGTGACATAAAACACAC
Source organism: Paraburkholderia phymatum (assembly GCF_038900715.1). Taxonomy (GTDB): domain Bacteria; phylum Pseudomonadota; class Gammaproteobacteria; order Burkholderiales; family Burkholderiaceae; genus Paraburkholderia; species Paraburkholderia phymatum_A. The sequence goes on from NZ_JAYMRZ010000011.1 coordinate 184,366, forward strand.
TCCATTATCGTTTTACGAGACGCCAGCCGCCTCGTGCTTCGCCCTTCGCGATATCCCACGGCCATCGGCGGTTTGCGCCGCCCGCAAGGCCATTGGACCGCGCCACGCACCGGCCGCCCTCTGGCGAACGCCGGCCTGCGTGGCGGCCTCCTGGTGAAACGGTCCTGCTTACGGACGCTCGACAGCCAGCGCCACGCCCATGCCGCCGCCGATACACAGCGAGGCAAGACCCCTCTTCGCATCGCGCTTCTGCATTTCGTGCAGCAGCGTGACGAGAATACGGCAGCCGGACGCGCCGATCGGATGGCCGATCGCGATTGCACCGCCGTTCACGTTGATCTTCGACGTATCCCAGCCCATCTGCTTGTGCACGGCCAGCGCCTGCGCGGCGAACGCCTCGTTGATTTCCATCAGGTCGAGATCGTTCACGCTCCAGCCCGCGCGCTCCAGACAGCGTCGCGACGCCGGCACAGGGCCCATGCCCATCACCTTCGGATCGACAGCCGCGTTCGCGTATGCCTTGATGCGCGCGATCGGCGTGAGGCCCAGCGCCTCGGCCTTCTTCGCCGACATCACGACGACAGCGGCTGCGCCGTCGTTGATGCCCGACGCGTTCGCGGCCGTCACCGTGCCTTCCTTCGAGAACGCCGGCTTCAGGCCCGCGAGCGATTCGGCCGTGACGCCGTGGCGCACGAATTCGTCAGTCGTGAACGACAGCGGGTCGCCCTTCCTCTGCGGAATCTGGATCGGCACGATTTCATCATCGAAGCGGCCGGCCTTCTGTGCGGCTTCCGCCTTATTTTGCGAAAGTGCTGCGAACTTGTCCTGGTCTTCGCGCGAGATGCCGTATTCCTTCGCGACGTTCTCGGCCGTCACGCCCATGTGGTACTGGTTATACACGTCCCACAGGCCGTCGACGATCATGCTGTCGATCAGCTTCGCGTCGCCCATGCGGAAGCCGTCGCGCGAGCCCGGCAGCACGTGCGGCGCGGCGCTCATGTTTTCCTGGCCGCCCGCGACGACGATGTCCGCGTCGCCCGCGATGATCGCGTTGGCGGCCAGCATCACGGCCTTCAGGCCCGAACCGCACACCTTGTTGATAGTCATGCCGGGCACGGCCATCGGCAGGCCGGCCTTGATCAGCGACTGGCGCGCCGGGTTCTGGCCCGAACCCGCCGCCAGGACCTGACCCATGATGACTTCGCTCACCTGCTCGGGCTTCACGCCCGCGCGCTCCAGCACGGCGCGGATCACCGTGGCGCCCAGTTCCGGCGCCGCGATCTTCGCCAGCGACCCACCGAATTTGCCGACAGCCGTGCGGGCCGCCGATACGATCACTACGTCAGTCATTTCGATTTCCTTTGGGGCTGCGGCGTGTCACTCCACAGTAGCCCGTCAAGTTGTTAATCCGGTCAGTCAGCGTTACTGCGATACAGCGTCTGTCTCACTCCGTCGTCACTCGTTATCCGTTTGCGGCGATCGCTCACTGACTTCGACGGCGACCGCTCCTGAATTGCTTCGACATCCGGACGATTACTCGCGCACCTGCACGTAGCGTCCGGGCGCGGGTTCGATCACGGGAAAGTCGGCCGAGCCCGGTTCCGTCGGCGCCTTCACCTTCTTGCCGCCGAACTGGTCGAGCCAGTTCGTCCATTCGGGCCACCAGCTGCCCGGCGTTTCCGTCGCGCCTTCGAACCAGTCGTCCGGCTTCGCGGGCAGCGTCTTGTCGTCGCCGGCCACGGACCAGTAGCTGCGCTTCTTCTTCGACGGCGGGTTGATCACGCCGGCGATGTGGCCCGATGCGCCGAGCACGAACTTGCGCGGCCCCGTCAACAGCGGCACCGACGCATACGCCGATTTCCACGGCACGATGTGGTCTTCGCGCGAGCCGTAGACGAACGTCGGCACGTCGATGCGCGACAGGTCCACCTTTTCGCCGCACGTCGTCAACGCGCCGGGCTCGCGCAGCCGGTTCTCGAGATACGTATTGCGCAGATACCAGACATACATCGGACCCGGCAGGCTCGTCGAATCGCTGTTCCAGTACAGCAGGTCGAACGGCATCGGCGTGCGGCCCTTCAGGTAATTGTCGACGACGTAGTTCCACACGAGGTCGTTCGGACGCAGGAACGAGAACGTGTTCGCGAGCTCGATGCCGCGCATCAGGCCCGGAGGCATGCCGTTCTTGCCGCCGATCGTCTGCTCGCGCATCTGCACGTGTGCTTCGTCGACGAAGATGTCGAGCACGCCCGTGTCGCTGAAGTCGAGCAACGACGTGAGCAGCGTCATCGACGCGGCGGGATGTTCGCCGCGCGCCGCCGCGACCGCCAGCGCCGCTGCCAGCAGTGTGCCGCCGATGCAGAAGCCGAGCGTATTGATCTGCTCGCGGCCGCTGATGTGGCGCGCGGTATCGAGGGCCTTCAGCACGCCGTCGGACACGTAGTCGTCCCACGTCTTTTGCGCGATCGACTGGTCCGCGTTGCGCCACGAAATCAGAAAGACCTGATGACCGGACTCGATCGCATGCGCGACGAGCGAGTTGTCGGGTTGCAGGTCGAGGATGTAGTACTTGTTGATGCACGGCGGCACGATCAGCAGCGGCCGTTCGTGGACCGTCGCCGTGCGCGGCTTGTACTGGATCAGCTGCATCAGCTCGTTCTCGAACACGACGGAGCCTTCCGTCATCGCGAGATTCTTGCCGACGCCGAAACGCGTTTCGTCCGTCTGCGAAATCTTGCCGCGCTGCATGTCGCCGAGCAGGTTCATCACGCCCTGGCGCAGGCTCTCGCCGTTGCTTTCGAGCAGTGTCTTCTGCGCTTCGGGATTCAGCGCGAAGAAGTTGCTCGGCGATGCCGCGGCCGTCCATTGCTGCACGGCGAAGCGGATGCGCTCGCGCGTCTTCTGGTCGGTTTCGATCGCGTCGACGAGTTCCTGCAGATAGCGCGCATTCAGCAGATACCACGCGGCCGTGTATGTATAGACGGGCGTCGTCTTCCAGGCTTCCGAACTGAAGCGGCGGTCCTTGAGCTCGATGCCAGCCGACGCCGCCTGCGTCGCCTGCTGCAGCAACTGCATCGCGTCACGCGAATAGTCGGACTGCAACTGCTGAAGCCGCGCGGGCGGGATCGACGCGCTCGGCACCTTCAGCCCCGCGAGCTGCTGCGTGAGCTGTTGCGCAAACTGCGGCGCGAACTGTTGAGCAAGCTGCGGATTGAACGCCTGTCCGAAGAGTGCGTTGAACGGCTGGCCCGAAGCCTGACCGTCCGGTTGGCCCTGCGCCTGGGCAAACTGCCGGGCGATCTGCTCGACGAACGGATTGGAAAATGGCAGCGAACCCGCCTGGGCCGTCGCCGCTTTCGCGAAATCCGGCATGGAAGGAACGCTGAACGGATTGCCATTTGCTGCGGCCGACGCGCCTAGCGAACGCCATGCGTTCATCCATGCGTCGAACCATTGCTGAACCCCTGCCGCATTCGCATCTTGCTGAGCGCGGTCTGACGAGGTGTCCTTGCGAGAAGAATTCGAGGAAGTTTGAGATGCAACCATGCCTGCTTTTGACCGAAGAGTCCTCGCGGACGGGTTGAGAGGCAGGCACTGGCGCACAGACCGCGATCGGATCGCGACCACGTGGCGCCCTTGCCCTGTGAAGAACATTCTTGCGCCCCATCGCAAGGCATGTCAATGCTTGCTCCCGATTTTGCCGCAGTGCGGGATTTTTTTCATTATCGTTTTCCCGATGTGCAGCAAGGCGTTTCGCGATCTCGCGCACGGTCGTGCTGTGCAATGCAAAAAGAGCCTGCCATGACGGGCTCTCGTCCTGATGCGCGCGGGCGCGGAACGCTTATGCGCTGCGCAACCGCGTAGGTCTTCTTACGTTCGCGCAGTGCAGCATAAGAACGCTCGCGAAGCGTCTTCGCGATGTGTCGGGTGCAGCAAAAAGGCCTTTGCGCAGCGGGACTTAGAGCGGCCCGTTATCGTCCGCGAGCCAGATCATCGCGGCCATTCGGCCCGTCTCGCGATCGCGTCGATATGAGTAAAAGCGATCGCGCCGGGTGAACGTGCATTGATCGCCACCCGTCACTTGCGTCACGCCGAGTTGCGCGAGTCGCAGACGTGCGAGCCTCGGGAGATCGGCGAGGTATTTGCCCGCGTTCACAGGGTGATCGGCGAAGGCGTTTGCGACCTCGTCGCGTTGTGCGCCACCGACAGCTTTCATGAAGGCGTCACGCACGTCTGGTCCGACCTCGAAAGCCTCCGGGCCGATGCACGGACCCAGGTAAGCATGCAGCGCTGACATGTCAGTGCCCGCGAGCGACGCGACACGCTGCGCCGTGTTTTCGACGACACCCGACGCAAGACCTCGCCAGCCCGCATGCGCTGCGCCGACCGCGCGGCCTTGCGGATCGCACAGCAGGACGGGCATGCAGTCCGCGATCATCACGACGCACAGCGTGCCCGTTTTGCCGGTCACGCTCGCGTCGGCCTGAACGGGCGGCTCGCCGCGCTTCGCGGCGGCGAGCGCGTCGTCGGCGTTCACGACGGTCGCGCCGTGGACCTGCGACAGCCATGCCGCTTCGTCGAGCCCCGTGAGCCCGGTTAGCCGCAGCACGCGCGCACGGTTCTCTTCGACATGTGCGAGATCGTCGCCCGACTTCTTGCCGAGATTCAGTCCGCCCGGCCCGTCGACGCCATCGCGCCACGTGCCGAACGGCGGCAGGCTCACGCCGCCGTTACGCGTCGTGACCAACGCATGCACGCGCGGCGATACACGCCAGTCGGGCCGCAGCACGTCGTTCATCGTCAGGTCAGGCAGCGTCATGCGCGATCGTCCTCGTCGTGTGATCCGTCTGCTTCGTCCGCTTCGTCTTCGCCGACGTCATCTTCCGCATCGGGCGATGCATCGGTTTCGTCATCGTAGAACGCTTCGTCTTCGTCGTAGTACTCGTCCTCGTGCTCGCGGCCCAGCCCCAGCGCTTCGGACAAGGCGGCAATATCGTCGGGCACGTCGGCGCGCCATTGCATCGTGCGGCCCGTCCGCGGATGAACCAGCGCGAGGCGCCACGCATGCAGCGCCTGTCGCGCGAAGCCGCCCGGCAGCGGCGTCACCGAGCGCTTGCCGCGCGCGCGGCCGTACACCGGGTCGCCGAGCAGCGGATGGCCGACATGCGCGCAATGCACGCGGATCTGATGCGTGCGCCCCGTCTCCAGATCGCAATGGATCGCCGACACGGGCTGCCGCTCCCACAGCGTCGAATCGATGCGCCTGAAGTGGGTGCGGGCGGGCTTGCCCGCCGCGCCCGTCACGACGGCCATGCGCGTGCGCTCGCGCGGATCGCGGCCGATGGGCGCGTCGATCGTGCCTTCTTCCGGCATGCTGCCCCACACGAGCGCGAGATAGCGGCGCTTCACCGTGCGCGCCTGCAACTGGCGCACGAGGTCGGTTTGCGCTTCGAGCGTGCGCGCGACCACCATCAGCCCCGACGTCTCCTTGTCCAGCCGATGCACGATGCCCGCGCGCGGCAAGCCCGCGGCGGCGTCGCCATAGCGGTGCAGCAGGCCGTTCAGCACCGTGCCGCTCCAGTTGCCGGCTGCGGGATGCACGACGAGCCCGGCAGGCTTGTTGATCACGACGAGCGTCTCGTCTTCATAGACGATATCGAGCGGCACGGGTTCCGGCGTGAACGCGAGCTGCTCGGGCAAAAGATCGGGCACGAGCTCGATCGTCGCGCCGAGCGGCACCGGCTGGCGAATCTTCGCCGGCTGTCCGTCGACGCGCACGCGCTGCGCCTCGATCCAGCTTTGCAGACGGCTGCGTGAAAACTCGGGAAAGACCTTCGCGAGCACCTTGTCGAGCCGGTCGCCCGCAAGCTCGGACGGCACCGTAACGACGCGCGGCGCTTCGTCCGCGCGCGGCTCGGCGCTTTCGGCATCGGTGTTCGGGGCTTCGGACGCGAGCGCGTCGCCGCCGAAATCGTCGTCGAGCGCAGCGCTTGCGCTATCGTCCGGCAATGCGTCGGCGGGGTTGGCGCTTGGGCTATAATCCTTGTTGCTCTTCCGCGCGCCCTGTGCGGGGCGCGGAGTATTGGAACGGGTCATCGAGACTGGGTCACCTGGACGTAAAGCTAGACTGGAAAATGCGAGCCTTGAACATCATTACTCAAACTGTTCGAAAGACGGTGGCCCAACAGATGGCCAGGAAGGTGGCCAGCTATGTCGCTTGCGCGGCAGCCGTGACGCTGGTGGCGGCCTGTCATGGCCTGCCTCAGAAGACGGACGAAACGGCGACGTGGACCAACAATAAATTATATACGGAGGCGCAAGACGCCCTGAACGGCAGCGACTACGGCAAGTGCGCGAAATACTTCGAAGCGCTCGAAGGCCGTGACCCGTTCGGCCACTTCGCGCAGCAGGCGCAGATCAACGTCGCGTACTGCAACTGGAAGGACAGCGAAACGGATGCCGCCGACCAGGCCGTCAACCGCTTCATCCAGCTACACCCGGACCATCCGGACATCGCATACGCGTATTACCTGAAGGGCATGATCCACTTCAACGACGACCTCGGTCTGTTCGGCCGATTCTCGGGCCAGGACATGAGCGAGCGCGATCCGAAGTCGCTGCGCGAGTCGTATGACGCGTTCAAGGTGGTCGTCGACAAGTATCCGCAAAGCAAGTACGCGCCCGACGCGGCCCAGCGCATGCGCTACATCGTGAACGCGCTGGCTTCGCACGAAGTGCACGCGGCCGACTACTACTATCGCCGAGGCGCGTACGTGGCCGCGATCAATCGCGCGCAGCTCGCGATCAGGGAATACAAGAACGCGCCCGCCATCGAAGACGCACTGCACATCATGATGCTGTCGTATCAGAAGCTGGACCAGCCGCAGCTCGCCGACGATACGAAGCGCGTGCTGGCCGGCACGTTCCCTGACAGCCCATATATCACGGGCCATCAGCGTCCGGGCAAGGAAAAGGCGTGGTGGCAGTTCTGACCCGCTGATCGTCAGCCGATATAAAAACGCCACGGTTCGATACCGTGGCGTTTTTGTTTGTGGCGGAGCGCTTCGGTGCGCGCTTCGGTGCGCATCGTGGCGCCGCCCGCATTACGCGGACGCGCTTCACGACGCGCGCGTTCCGTTCGCGCCGGTCACGCCCGGTCAGTCACGCTCGAAGAGCGCGATCGACTCGACATGCGACGTATGCGGGAACATGTTCACGACGCCCGCGCCCTTCAGCCGATAGCCGGCTTCATGCACGAGCAGGCCGGCGTCGCGGGCGAGCGTCGCCGGGTTGCACGACACATAGACGATGCGCTTCGGCAGCGGCCCTTCGCCGCTTTGCGCAATATCCGCGAGCGCCTTCGATACGGCCAGCGCCCCTTCGCGCGGCGGATCGATCAGGTACTTGTCGAAGTGGCCGAGCGCGCGAATATCGTCGGCGGTGACTTCGAACAGATTGCGGCACGCAAACGACGTATGCCCGTCGACGCCGTTTTCCTTCGCGTTTTCGAGTGCGCGCGTGGTCAGCACGTCGCTGCCTTCGATGCCCACCACTTCGCGCGAAACCCGTGCGAGCGGCAGCGTAAAGTTGCCGATGCCACAGAACAGATCGAGTACGCGATCGGTCTTTGCGGGCGCGAGCAGCCGCAGCGCGCGGCCGACCAGCACGCGGTTGATCTGGTGATTGACCTGCGTGAAATCGGTCGGACGGAATGGCATGCGAATGCCGTACTCGGGCAATGTGTAGTCGAGCTGCCGGTCGAGCGGATAGAACGGATAGACGGTATCCGGCCCCTTCGGCTGCAGCCAGAACTGGACGTTGTGCTGGTCGGCGAAATCGCGCAGCAGCTGTTCGTCGGCGGCGTTGATCGGCTCCAGGATGCGCAGCACGAGCGCCGTCACCGACGAGCCGACGGCCAGTTCGATTTGCGGCATGCGCTCGCGAATCGACAGCCCCTCGACCAGATGGCGCAGCGGCACCAGCATCTCCGACACATGCGGCGGCAGCACTTCGCAGCTCGTCATGTCGGCGACGTAGCTGCTCTTCTTCTCGTGGAAGCCCACCAGCACGCCGCCCTTCTTCACGACGTTGCGCACCGTCAGCCGGGCGCGATAGCGGTAGCCCCACGACGGGCCTTGTATCGGCCGGAAGACGGTTTCGGCGCGCAGCTTCGCCAGATGCATCAGATTGTCTTCGAGCACGCGCTGCTTGACGGCGATCTGCGCGCGCACGTCGAGATGCTGCATCGAACAACCGCCGCACGTGCCAAAAAACTTGCACTGCGGGCGGGTACGGATCACGCTCTCTTTAAGAACATCGACGACTTGCGCCTGTTCGAAACTCGGCTTCTTCCGGTAGCTCGAATAGGTGACACGTTCGCCGGGCAGCGCGCCCTCGACGAAGATGACCTTGCCGGGCGAGCCGTCTTCGGTGACGGTGCGGCCGACGCCGCGCGCTTCCATGTCGAGCGAGTCGATATCGAGTTCGGGGGCCTTGAACGGGCCAGCGGCAGCCTCGTCGCGCGCCTGCTTGCTCTTGCGAGGCGAGCGCGTTCGACCAATGTGGGGGACAGTTTCAGACACCTGCGACTTCCTGACAGACTGTGTAAAAGTGGGACCCGAAATGAAAAATCGGCGGGACCAAACATGAGATTGTAGACGAACGACAAACACCGACGGAGATTTGACGATGCGACTGATCAGCTGGAACGTCCAGTGGGGACGCAGTGCGCACGGGGACGTGAACCTGTCGCGCACGATCGACGAAGCACGGCGGCTCGCCGATTTCGACGTGCTGTGCATGCAGGAAGTCACGCGCGGCTTTTCGGTGCTGGCGGGCCATCCGGGCGACGACCAGTTCGCCGAGCTGGCCGACCTGCTGCCCGGCTACACGGTGCTCGGCGCGATCGGCGCCGATCTGGCGCCGCTCAAGCTCGACGCGCCCGCCGCGCCGCGCCGGCAGTTCGGCAACGCGCTCGCGACGCGTCTGCCCGTCGAGCGCGTGATCCGTCATTCGCTGCCGTGGCCCGCCGACCCGGAAGCGCCGTCGATGCAGCGCGTCGCGCTCGAAGCCGTCTTGCGCGCGCCCAACGGGCCGCTGCGCGTGATCGTCACGCATCTGGAGTTCTATTCGCTCAAGCAACGGCTCGCGCAGGTGAACCGTCTGCGCGCGATGCAGCAGGAAGCGGCCGGGCATGCCAGGCACCCCGCGCCCGCCGAAAACGCGATCGGGCCTTTCGCCGATACGGGGCGGCCTGTCAGCGCGATCGTCTGCGGTGATTTCAACAGCGCCTACGACAGCGAAGCGTACAGGCGCATGCTGGAGCCGCTCGACGGCAGCCCGTCGTTCGTCGACGCATGGACTGCGCTGCACCCCAACCAGACTCCGCCGATGACGGCGGGCGTCTACGACAAGGCGCAGTGGTCGGACGGGCCGCTCACGTGCGATTTCGTGTTCGTCACGGAAGACCTGCGCACGCGGCTGCGCAGTTGCGAGATCGACGGCGCGACCCGCGCATCCGATCATCAGCCGATCGTGCTAGAGATGGATTGACCTGCCCTGCATGCACGCGGCGCGCGCGCCTCATCCGCGGCGCGTGCGCGAGCGCATGCAGCGATCAGTTCTCGAACGCAGCCAGATACTCGGCCCAATGCGGCGCGGCCTCCTGCGCGAGCGCGTTTTTTACGAACGCGATTTCATCCGCGTACTCTTCGGGCGAGAAGCCGCCGCGCATCAACTGGAAACGGCAGTACAGCAGATACGTGTTGACGACGTCCGTCTCACAGTAGTTGCGGATCTCATCGATGCGGCCCGCGCGGAACGCGTGCCACACCTGGCCGCCGTCCATCCCCAGCTTGCCGGGAAAGCCGCACAGCTTCGCGAGCGCATCGAGCGGCGCGTTCGCGCGCGCCTGATACATCGCGAGCACATCCATCAGATCGGTGTGACGCGAGTGATAGCGGCTGATGTAGTTGTTCCACTTGAAGTCGCGGTCGTCTTCGCCGAGATCCCAGTAGCGGTTCGCACGAATGCCGTTGACGAGCGCGCGGTAGTGCAGCACGGGCAGATCGAAGCCGCCGCCGTTCCACGACACGAGCTGCGGCGTGTACTTCTCGATGGTCCGGAAGAACGACTGCACGAGCGCGGCTTCGCCGTCTTCGGGCGTGCCGAGCGAGCGCACGCGAAAGCCGTTGTTGTCGCGGAACACGCATGAAATCGCCGCGACGCGCTGCAGATGATGCGGCAGGAAATCGCCGCCCGTTTTCTCGCGCCGCGCCGCGAAAGCATGCTCGGCGACTTCTTCGTCGGACATCGTGGCGGGAAGACTTTCAAGCCGGCGAATGCCGGTGACATCGGGAATCGTCTCGATGTCGAAAACCAGAATTGGAGTCATTTGTTGAGGGTATTGTTTGCAGGTGAGACGTGCATACGGACGCCCGAAACCGGCGGCCCCCAAGGGGACTTCCTTCGGGGCGCAGTGCAAGAAGCAAGGACCGCCGTTTGGCCGGGCCAAACAACCGACGCGCGACGCCGCCATGCCGCCGGTTTCGGGTGTTCCCCTGGAATGAATTTATAGGCTAGGGTTGCCCCGTAAAGGGCCGCTCGCAGCATCACGCTCCTTGCGAATACATCCTTGCGAGCGGCCCTTTACGGGGCAACGCATGTACGTTTCATCTGCAAGCGCGCCCTAAAGAACGGCGTCCTTACGCACGCCATTGGAGGCGAAGAAGCGCTTCAGCCGCACGAGCGCCTCTTGCTGGATCTGGCGCACACGCTCCCGCGTGAGGCCCATCTCGTCGGCGAGTTCTTCGAGTGTGGCCGGCTCGATGTGATTGAGGCCGAAGCGGCGCTCGATCACATGTCGATGCTTGTCCGACAGTCGCGCGAGCCACGCACGTGTCAGCGTTTCGAGCTCGCGATGCTGCACTTCCGCGTCCGGCGACTGGCTCTGATCGTCCGACAGCAGATCGAGCAGGCTGCTCGCGGGATCGAGATCGAGCGGCGCGTCGAGCGACGCCGTATGCTCGTTCAGCGCGAGGATGTCGGTCACTTCGTCCGTCGTCTTGCCCGTCAGGTACGCGATATCGTCGATGCTCGCGTCGCGGCGGTCGGCCGCTTCGCCCGAGTTCATCGAATTCTTTTCGAGGTGGCGCTTCGCGCGCAGCACCTGATTCAGTTCGCGGATCACGTGCACGGGCAGCCGCACCGTGCGCGCCTGATTCATGATCGCGCGCTCGATGCTCTGGCGGATCCACCACGTCGCGTAAGTCGAGAAGCGAAAGCCGCGCGTCGGATCGAACTTTTCGATTGCATGCATCAGGCCGAGGTTGCCCTCTTCGATCAGATCGAGCAGCGGCACACCGCGATTCAGATAACCCTTCGCGATGCTGACCACCAGCCGGAGATTGCGCTCGATCATCACCTGACGCGCTTCGAACTCCCCCGCTTTCGCAAGACGCGAGTAACGCTGCTCTTCCTCGACGGTGAGCAGCGGCTTCACGCTGATCCGGTTCAGGTAATGCTGGATCGTGTCGGCCGTAAGCTCGGCTTGCAGCAGCGCGCGGAAATCGTCGGCGTCGGGAGGGGAATCGTTTGCGCCTTCGCGCGACTCGGATTCTTCGTCGGAACCCGATGCGCGCTCGTCGGGATCATTGGCGCTTTCGAGATCGTCGACCGCTTCGTCGTCGACTTCGGAAGCGCCAGCGTCGTCCACCGAAACATGCGTGGCACGGCTGAGTGACTCAGTCTCTGCTTGCGGTGTGCGGCGCTTCGATTTCGGCATGGTCGTATCGCTTCGCTTGGCTTATTGCGGCGGCAAATACTTCAATGGGTCAACAGGCTTACCCTGGCGGCGAACTTCGAAATGCAACATCACGCGGTCCGAATCACTATTGCCCATTTCGGCGATCTTCTGACCTTTGGTTACCGCGTCACCCTCTTTTACCATCAAAGCACGATTATGTGCATACGCTGTGAGATACGTTGCGTCATGTTTGATGATAATGAGATTGCCGTAACCGCGCAGCCCATTTCCTGCATAAACCACCCGTCCATCAGCGGAAGCCTTTACCGGTTCGCCCGCCGAGCCCCCGATGTTCACGCCTTTGTTCTTCGAATCATCAAAGCCGTTGAGCAGCGGCCCGCGAACCGGCCACGCAAACGCCACGTTTCCATTCGACGCCGTCGTATCGCTGCCAGCCTGCGGCGGGATCGTCGTCGCCTGCGTGCCCGATGCGCCCGGCGTCGCACCGAAGAGCGGCGGCTGGTTCGGCTGCGCGGCCTGCGGCGCGCCGTTCAGCGGCGCGCTCTGCACTGCACCACCGCCGATCGGCGCCGTCGCGACACCCGGCACGACAGGCGCACCGTTCGCGCCCGGCGGCGCCACGCGCAGCAACTGGTCGACCTCGATCTGGTTCGGGTTCGTCAGGTTGTTCCACGTGGCGATATCGCGATAGTTTTGACCGTTTTCGAGCGCGATCCTATACAACGTGTCGCCCGGCTTCACTCGGTAATAGCCCGGAGGCGGCGGACCGACCGGCGCGGCGGGCTGCGCGCCGGGCGCACCGCCCGCTTGCGTGACGGTGCCGAGGGTGCCGGAGCGATCGACGACGGGCGCCTGATCGAGGCGCGTGGCACATGCCGCCAACACGGAAAGCATGGCCACGCAAACGCTGCGCTGAGCGATGGTCAACGGGACATTCTGGCTGGTTCTTTGCATCGCGCGAAACATACTCATCAGGTTCAAATCACTCCGGATTTTAAGGGGACAAAGAAAACGCGATCAAGCCGCGATTCGCGCCATTGCGCGGGCCCCGTGCGCTCGACGAGCGTGAGCACCTGCGACTGTCCGTCCTGCGATCCGACTGGCGCCACGAGCCGCGCGCCGATGGCGAGCTGCTCGAGCAGCGCCTGCGGCACATCGAGTCCCGCCGCCGCGATCACGATCGCATCGAACGGCGCCGCCGACGGCAAACCGACGCGTCCGTCGCCGTAATGCAAACGGATGTTCGGGATGCGCAGCGGGCGCAGGTTCGTCTTCGCGCGCTCGTAAAGCGGTTTGATGCGTTCAATCGAATACACGTCGCGCGCGACCTGGCTCAGCACGGCTGCCTGGTAGCCGCAGCCGGTGCCTATTTCGAGCACGTTCGCGAGCGTGCGGCCCTGCGCGGCCAGCTCGATCATCCGCGCGACCACGGATGGCTTCGAGATCGTCTGGTGATGGCCAATGGGCAGCGCCGCATCTTCATACGCCTGCGTGGCAAGGCCCGGGTCCACGAACATGTGGCGCGGCACCATCGCCATTGCATTGAGCACGCGCGAGTCCGACACGCCGTTTGCACGCAGCCGTTCGACCATCCGCTCGCGCACGCGTTCGGAGGTCAGCGTCAGCGCGCTGCTGAGCGCGACGTTCGGCGCGCCCGTGCGATCGGACGATGTCGTCACTGGACGCGGCAACTGGTTGCGCGCGCCGTCGTTGCGGATCGCGGTCGTGCCGGTCGTGCCGGTTATGCTCTTCGCGCTCTTTGTATTGACGATTCCCGCCGCGTTTTTTGCAATCGAAGACGTGCGCGCGGATGCGCCGGCGTTCGCGTTCTTCGCGGCCGGATTGAGCACGCCGGCAACGCCCTTCGCCCCCGCCGGCGACTTCACGCCCGCCGTGCCGCTCACGCCGCTGCGCGCGCGTCCCGCCTGCGAGTTCGCGTTCGATGCCGGCGGCTTGACGGGTGTCTTCGCGCCGCGTGCGTCGCCCGCGCGCACGTCGGCCCGGCGCGGCTCGCGCACCAGGTCTTCGAGTCCAAGCGGGAAGCGCTTTGCGCGCTCGCCGGTCATGAAGTGCCGCTCCCGTCGCGTACCCAGTCGCACGCCGCGGGCAGCATGGCCGTATCGGTCAGATCGAGTTGCAGCGGCGTAATCGACACGAGGCCGTTCGCGACTGCATGGAAGTCGGTGCCTTCGCTGGCATCGCGCGCGCCGCCCGACGGACCGATCCAGTAGATGGGCTCGCCGCGCGGATTGGTCTGCCGGATCACCGGCTGCGACGGATGTCGCTTGCCGAGACGCGTGATGCGCCAGTCGCGCAACTGCTCGTAAGGCAGGTTCGGTATGTTGACGTTCAGCAACGGATGGCCCGGCAGCGGACGTTCGAGATAGTGCGCGACGATTTCAGCGGCGACGCGCGTCGCGTCTTCGAGGTGAACCCAGTCTTTGTCGACGAGCGAAAACGCGATCGCGGGCACGCCGAACATGATGCCTTCCGTCGCGGCCGCGACCGTGCCCGAATACAGCGTGTCCTCGCCCATGTTCTGGCCGTTGTTGATGCCCGATACGACGAGGTCCGGCGTATGGTCGAGCATGCCCGTCAGCGCGATGTGGACGGAATCCGTCGGCGTGCCGTTCACGTAGTAAAAGCCGTTGGACGAGCGCAGCACCGACAGCGGGCGCGAGAGCGTCAGCGAGTTCGACGCGCCGCTGCAATTCTGTTCGGGTGCCATCACGGTGACATCGGCGAGCGGCTTCAGCGCTTCGTAAAGCGCGGCAAGGCCGGGCGCCAGATAACCGTCGTCATTGCTGAGTAGGATTCGCATGCGCCGATTGTAACCGAGGAAACAAGGCACGCGAACGACACGCTGGCCCGCCGCATGCCTATGTCTGAACACATGGCTTCATGGGCTTCGCGACACGATGGAAGCGCACGGTCGTTCGCGCTTGATTTACACTGCTTCGCTGCGAGGGTTCGTTTTTGCTGCCGACGTTTTGCTGTCGACGCCTGCTGCCTGAACAGGCGTGAAGATCGCCGCGAGCATGCTGATCGACAGCACGCTCATGAACCCGTCAAGCTTGCAATGAACACTTATCGACTGGAGACACGATGCGCGCAATCCGCTGCAACCACTATGGTCCGCCCGAGACACTCAGCATCGAGGAATTGCCCGATCTTCAGCCGCAAGCCGGCCAGATCGTGATCGACGTGAAAGCCGCGAGCGTCAATTTTCCCGACGTGCTGATCATCCAGAACAAGTATCAGTTCAAGCCGCCCCTGCCCTTCACGCCCGGCGCGGAAGTCGCGGGCATCGTGCGCGTAGTCGGCGAAGGCGTCGCGCAGTTCAAGCCGGGCATGCGGGTGGTCGCTTATACGCAGCAAGGCGGCTTCGCCGAGCAGGCGCTCGCCGATGCCAGCGCATGCGTGCCGCTGCCCGACGACGCCGACATGGAGACGGCCGCCGTCTTCACGCTCGCATACGGCACGTCGCATCATGCCGTCGTCGATCGCGCGGCGTTGAAAGCGGGCGAAACGATGCTCGTGCTGGGTGCAGCGGGCGGCGTCGGACTCGCGGCCGTCGAGATCGGCAAGGTGCTCGGCGCGCGCGTGATCGCGGCAGCATCCAGCGACGAGAAGCTCGCGACCTGTGTCACGCACGGCGCGGACGCGACCATCAACTACGCGACGGAAGACCTGCGCGAGCGCATCAATGCGCTTACGGACGGCAAAGGTCCCGACGTGATCTATGACCCTGTCGGCGGCAGTTATGCGGAACCGGCATTTCGCAGCATCGGCTGGCGTGGGCGCTATCTCGTCGTCGGCTTTGCGAACGGCGAGATTCCGAAGCTGCCGCTCAATCTCGCTTTGCTGAAAGGCGCGAGCATCGTCGGTGTGTTCTGGGGCGATTTCGCGCGCCGCGAACCGCAGCGCAACGCAGCCGCGTTCCAGGAGATGATCGGCTGGATTCGCGAGGGAAAGCTCAAGCCGCTCGTGTCGGCGCGCTATCCGCTCGAAGACACGCCGCGCGCGCTCAACGACATGGCGCAGCGGCGCGTGCTCGGCAAGATCGTGATCACGCCGTAAGCACGAACGGGCTGCCGAGCGACAAAACGACAAACGGCGCGTGACCCTTGCAGGCCACGCGCCGTTCTTCTTTCGATACACCGGCGATCAGATCTTCTCCGTCTCGCCGCTCTTCGGCTGCCATTTCATCAGGCGCCGCTCCAGCATGCCGACGATCGCATCGAGTATCAGCGCGAAGGCCGTCAGCACGAGAATGCCGGCGAACACGGTGTTGATATCGAACGTGCCCTCGGCTTGGAGAATCAGATAGCCGACGCCGCGCGCCGAGCCCAGGTACTCGCCGACCACCGAGCCGACGAACGCGAGCCCGACCGATGTATGCAGGCTCGAAAACACCCAGCTCATCGCGCTCGGCAGATAGACGGCGCGCAATAGCTGCTTGCGGTTCGCGCCGAGCATGCGCGCGTTCGCGAGCACGACGGGGCTCACTTCCTTCACGCCCTGATACACGTTGAAGAACACGATGAAGAACACCAGCGTCACGCCGAGCGCGACCTTCGACCAGATGCCGAGGCCGAACCACACGCCGAAGATCGGCGCGAGAATCACGCGCGGCATCGAGTTCGCTGCCTTGATGTACGGATCGAACAGCGCGCTCGCGAGCGGCGACAGCGCGAGCCACAGGCCGACGCCGAGCCCCAGCACGGTGCCGAGCGCAAACGCGAGCACTGTCTCGATCAGCGTGATCCACAGATGCAGATAGATCTCGCCGGACGCGAACCACTCCCAGATCCGCACGAGCACTTTCTGCGGCTCGCCAAAGAAGAACGCGGCCTTGTTCGGGTCGTCGAAATAGAACGCGGGCAACAGCGTCGGGCTCGTCAGCACGTACCAGAGCACGAAGGACAGCACGAGCAGCAGCCACTGCCAGATCACGAGGTTCGCGCGGTTCGGGCGCAAGACTTTCCACATCTCAGTTGCTCTCCTGCACAGCCGTCAGCTGCTGCTGATAACCCTTCAGTACTTCATCGCGCAGCACGCTCCAGATCTGCGCGTGCAGTTCGACGAATCGCGGGTGCGAGCGCACTTCGGCGACGTCGCGCGGACGCGGCAGATCGATCGTGAATTCGCCGATGGGACGCGTGCCCGGTCCCGCCGACAGCACGACGACGCGATCCGACATCGCGATCGCTTCGTCGAGATCGTGCGTGATGAACAGCACGGCCTTGCGCTTCGCGGCCCACAGATCGAGCAGCTCGTTTTCCATCAGCTGGCGCGTCTGGATGTCGAGCGCGGAGAACGGCTCGTCCATCAGGATGATGTCGGGATCGAGGATCAGCGTCTGCGCCATCGCAACCCGCTTTCGCATGCCGCCCGACAACTGATGCGGATAACGGTCCCCGAAGCCGCCGAGGCCGACGCGCTTGAGCCACTCGTCGGCACGCGCGCGGGCTTCCGCGCGCGGCACGTCATGGAACGACAGGCCTGCCGTCACGTTGTCGAGCGCCGAGCGCCACGGCATCAGCGCATCGGCCTGGAACATGTAGCCCGCGCGCCGGTTGATGCCCGATAGCTTCTCGCCGAACACCGTCACCGCGCCCGACGACGGCTCCAGCAGCCCCGCGCCGACGTTCAGCAACGTCGACTTGCCGCAGCCCGTCGGCCCGACGACCGATACGAATTCGCCCGGCGCGATGCGCAAGGTCGTGTCCCTGACAGCGGTATATCGCTGGGCGCGATTCTCGCGCGACGCAAACGTGCAGGTGATGTTTTCGAGCGCCAAGGCGGCAACGGTCATCGTTCGGCTCGCTTCTTCGATGCTTTGATGGTTCGAGGTTTTGGACAAGGATGTGACGGCGTGAAGGCGAGCGCGACGCAAGCGCTCGTCGTTGTCCTTGCGTTGCCCTTGCCCTTGTCCTTGCGTTGGTTCGTTACGCCTTGACCGTCGTGAGGGCCTTCTTCACGAAGTCGTTCGTCCAGGCCTTCGACAGATCGATCGGCTTGCCCTTCACGGTGTCGTCGAAAGCCTGCAACGTCTTGAGCGACGTCGCGGGGCCGTCGGCGGGCATCAGGCCGTCGGGCGATATCGCCTCTTTCACGTGCTGCCACGAATCGAGATACAGCGCGCGGTCGCCGAGCAGGTACGACTCGGGCACTGTGTTGATCAGCTCGGTGCCCGTCGCCGTCTGCAGCCACTTCAGCGCGCGGACCATCGCGTTGGCGAGCGCCTGTGTCGTGTTCGGATTCTTGCTGATGAACGCTTGCGACGCGTAGAGGCAACCGGCGGGCATGTTGCCGCCGAACACCGTATGCGTATCGTTGAGCGTGCGCGTGTCGGACACGACGCGAATCTCGCCCGAGCGTTCGAGCTTCGTCATCACCGGATCGAGATTGGCGAGCGCGTCGATCTGCCCCGATTGCAGCGCGGCGATTGCACCCGCGCCCGCGCCGACGCCGATGAACGACACGTCTTTCGCGGTCAGCCCGGCTTTCGCGAGCACGAAGCCCGCCATGATCGACGTCGACGAACCCGGCGCCGTCACGCCGATCTTCTTGCCGTTCAGGTCCGCGATCGACTTGTAGTTCGCCATCGTCTTCTTCGACACGGCGAGCACGATCTGCGGCGCGCGCCCTTGCAGCACGAATTCGCGGAAGTACTGGTTTTTCGCCTGCAGCAGCAGCGTGTGCTCGAACGCGCCGGAGACGACATCGGCGCTGCCGCCGACGGCCGCCTTCAACGCTTGCGAGCCGCCCGCGAAGTCGGAGATCTCGACTTCGAGCCCTTCGTCCTTGAAGAAATTACGACGCTCGGCAATCGTCAGGGGCAGATAGTAGAAAAGATTCTTGCCGCCGACGGCGATCGCGACTTTCGACGTCTCCAGCTTGCCTTGCCCGAATGCGAGCGGCGAGCCGACGAGCGATGCGCCCGCGAGCGCTGCGGTGCCTGCGAGAAAGCTTCTTCGTTGCATGGTCCTGTCTCCGTTTCTTCTGTCGTTGTTCTGTCGCCGGCTGGCCGGTCGGTCGGCGCGTTTTCTGCGCGCCTTGTGCGCACTTCGCGCACGCTTTCACGCGCTGGCCTGTTCCCCGCTCACACGATCTGTTGCGCGTGCAACCTTGCGATGTGGTCCGCATCATAACCCAGCGATTGCAGAACTTCATCCGTATGTTCACCCAGTTCGGGCCCGAGCCAGCGCGTTTCGCCGGGCGTTTCGGAGAGTTTGGGCGTAACGTTTGGCAGCGTGATGTCGCGGCCGTCCTGCCATTTGAAGCTCTGGATCATCTGGCGCGCTGCGTATTGCGGATCGGTGAACATATCCGCGACGCTGTAGATGCGGCCCACGGGCACGTCGGCCGCGTTCAGCACGTCGAGCGCCTCGTCGATCGTGCGATTCGCGAGCCACGCCGCGATCGCGCCGTCGATCTCCTGCGTGCGCGGCACCCGGCCGTCGTTGTGCGCGAGCGCGGGATCGTTCGCGAGGTCGTCGCGGCCGATCGCGATCATCAGCCGCCTGAAAATCGGATCGCTGTTGCCGCCGATCACGATGCTGCCGTCGCGGCACGGATAGGTGTTCGACGGCACGATGCCCGGCAGCGAAGCGCCCGTGCGCTCGCGCACCATGCCATAGACGCCGTATTCGGGCACGACGCTTTCCATCATGTTGAAGACGGCTTCGTACAGCGCGACATCGACGACCTGCCCTTTGCCACCGTTCACCTGGCGGTGATGCAGCGCCATCAGCGCGCCGATCACGCCATGCAGCGCCGCGATCGAATCGCCGATCGAAATGCCGATGCGCGGCGGCGGCAGATCCGGATACCCGGTGATATGACGCAGGCCACCCATCGATTCCGCGATCGCGCCGAAGCCCGGACGGTCGCGATACGGCCCCGTCTGCCCGTAGCCGGACAGGCGCACCATCACGAGACCGGGGTTGTCCTTCGACAGCACGTCATAGCCGAGCCCGAGTTTTTCGAGCAGCCCCGGCCGGAAATTCTCGACGACGATATCCGCTTCTTTCGCGAGCTTGCGGACGATTTCCTTGCCTTCGTCGGACTTGAGATTGATCGTCACCGACTTCTTGTTGCGCGCCTGCACGGCCCACCACAGCGACGTGCCGCCCACTTCGGGATAGAGCTTGCGCCATTTGCGCAGCGGATCGCCGCCCTTCGGGTCTTCGATCTTGATCACGTCCGCGCCGAACTCGCCGAGAAAGCGCGCGGCGAACGGCCCGGCGATCAGCGTGCCGAGTTCGAGCACCTTGACGCCCGCGAGCGGGCCCTGGGATGGTCCTTTGTGTTGTTGCTCTGGCGTTGCAGTCGATGTGCTCATGTGTCTCCCGATCTTCTTGTACTTGCCAGACGCGGCCGATGCATCCGTGCACGACGCGTTCGATGCGCGTTGGCTGATTAGCTGCTACATCGATCGCCTGTCGAGCATCGCGCGCGCGATGGTGCCCGCATCGACATACTCGAGCTCGCCGCCGACGGGGACACCGCGCGCGAGACGCGTCACCGACAGGCCCCGCGCCTTCAGCGTTTGCCCGAGGTAATGCGCGGTCGCCTCGCCTTCGTTGGTGAAGTTGGTTGCGAGCACCACTTCCTTGACGACGCCATCCGTCGCGCGCTTGACGAGCCGGTCGAAATGGATTTCCTTCGGACCGATGCCGTCGAGCGGACTCAGGCGTCCCATCAGCACGAAATAGAGCCCGCGCCAGGTCATCGTCTGTTCGAGCATGATCTGATCGGCGGGTGTTTCGACGACGCACAGCAGCGTCGGGTCGCGTTCGGTATCGCTGCAGACTTCGCAGATCTGCGCTTCCGTGAACGTGTTGCACTTCTCGCAGTGCTGCAGATGCTCAGTCGCGAACAGTAGCGAGCGGCCAAGCTTTTCGGCGCCGTCGCGATCGTGCTGCATCAGGTGATACGCCATGCGTTGCGCAGACTTCGGCCCGACGCCGGGCAGAACGCGCAGCGCTTCGACGAGCGCCGACAAGGCGGAAGGTTGTTTCATGCTGGAACGGCGGCGTCGATGGTGGGTTCGGCGAGTCGCGCACGGGCTGCGGGCGGAGCGCCCGATGCCCGCGTGCGAACTCCCCGTGCGATCAGAACGGCAGCTTGAAGCCCGGCGGCAACGGCAGGCCCGAGGTCATGCCGCCCATCTTCTCCTGCGCGGTGGCTTCCGCCTTGCGCACGGCGTCGTTGAACGCAGCCGCCACGAGATCTTCGAGCATGTCCTTGTCGTCGGCGAGCAGGCTCGGATCGATCGACACGCGGCGCACGTCGTTCTTGCAGGTCATCGTCACCTTGACGAGGCCCGCGCCCGACTGCCCCTCGACTTCGATTTGCGCGAGTTGCTCCTGCATCTTCTTCATGTTCTCTTGCATCTGCTGGGCTTGCTTCATCAGCCCGGCGAGTTGACCTTTCATCATGGACTTGCTCCTTCGTAATGGTGAATTCCGGTTGACGCGCGTTCATCCGGCGCGCGCGGGAATCAGTGGCTGGCGGCGTTGTGGCCGCCGTCGGCGCCCGGCGTGAGGGGACGCACCGAGCCCGGCACGATGCTCGCGCCGAACTCGCGGATCAGAGATTGCACGAACGGATCGGCGCCGATTTCGCGCTCGGCGTCCCGTTGACGCTGCGCGCGTTCGATCGCATCGAGCACCGCGGCCGTGCGCTGCACGGGACCGACTTCCACCTGCACGTCGATCTCGCTGCCGAGCCGTTCGGCGAGCGCCGCTTTCAGCTTTGCGATCTGCGCGGGCTCGGCGTAGAGCTGGACGGCGACGTTGAGCTTCAGCGTCTTGCCCTCGACGGCCATCAGCTCGCTGTTGAACGCGAGCTGATACGAGATGCCCTTGAGCGGCAGCGTGACGGCGAGCGCCGGCCAGTCGCCGTCGAAACCGATCGCGCCGAGCGGCACGGCAGGCGGCAGCGTGCGAATGTCGACGACAAGCGCGGCTGCGGGCGCCGCGGCAGACGCACTGCCTCGCGCGACGACCACGTCGTCGGGGCCGCTGTCGAACACGGGAATGAAGTTGTCGTCGGAGGGCGCGAAGAACGCATCGTCCGACGAAGCGGGAATGTAGTCGTCAGGGGGAATGTCTTCCCACGGCGGAACGGACGCGCCGCCCTGCTGCTGCGCGCCACGCGACGGCTGCGCGCGCGCGGGGGCCTCCTGCTGCGCGGCGGCTGCGGCGGCGGCGCGGCGGGCCGGATCGGGCGTCGGCACGCGAACGGCGACGCGCGGCGCGGCGGGCTTCGCGGTCGGCGCGGGAGACGCGGCCGCGGCGGGCGCAGCCGACGCCGAACGGGCCGAAGCGCCGCGATCGGTCGGTACTTTCATGCCCGCGTTGCGCAGCACGTCGAGTGCGGCGCTCGCGCCGCCCGCGCGGCGCGTCGCGGCTTCGGGCTGCCGTTGCGGGGCGGCTGCGGCTGCGGTTTGTGCGGGCGGGTTGTCGTCCGATGCGGCGGGGTCAGTTGGCAAAGCTTCCGGAGCGTTCGATCCGGCAGATGCTTCGTCAACGGCCTTAGGACCGGCGTCGGACACCTTCGGTGTCGCGCCGTCATCGACTGTTACGGTTGCCGCGATTTCAGGTGCTTCGCTGACTGCTTTCGGCTGAGCGGGCACGGATTCGGGCTTCGGCGCAGCGGCCGGCGTCTCGATTGGATGAGCCTGTGCCGCGCGCACCGGAGCCGCCGCGACAGGCGCGCCCGCGCGCTTCGATCCGGCCGCAGCCGGAACCGTCGAGCGTCCCGCCGGCGTCACGCCACCGCCGCCGCCATTCGGCGCCGGCTCGAACGCGAGCATTCGCAGCAGCGTCATCGTGAAGCCGGCGTATTCATCGGGCGCGAGGCCCAGCTCGCTTCGGCCGATCGTCGCGATCTGATAGAACAGTTGAACCTGCTCGGGACTCAGCGCATCGGCGAAACGGCGCAGGTCGGCGGCCTCCGGCCACTCTTCCAGCACCGACGACGGCGCGAACTGCGCCCACGCGATCTTGTGCAAAAGGCCCGCGAGGTCTTGCAGCGCGGTCGAGAACGACAGGCTGCGCAACGCCATCTCGTCGGCGACGGACAGAACCGCGGCGCCGTCGCCCGCGACGAGCGCATCGAGGAGACGAATCAGATAGCTCTGATCGAGCGCGCCGAGCATGCCGCGCACGGCTTCCTCAGTGACCTGGTTGGCCGAGTACGCGATCGCCTGATCGGTCAGCGACAGCGCATCGCGCATCGAGCCATCTGCGGCTCTCGCGAGCAGCCGCAACGCCTGCGCTTCGTGTGCAATGTTCTCCTCGCCGAGGATGCGCTCGAGATGCGACACGATATGTCCCGCCGGCATCTGCTTCAGGTTGAACTGAAGACAGCGCGAGAGCACCGTGACGGGAATCTTCTGCGGGTCGGTCGTCGCGAGAATGAATTTGACGTGCGGCGGCGGCTCTTCCAGCGTCTTCAACATCGCGTTGAACGCGTGGTTCGTGAGCATGTGCACTTCGTCGATCATGTAGACCTTGAAGCGCGCATCGACGGGCGCATACACGGCGCGTTCCAGCAGCGCGGCCATTTCGTCGACGCCACGGTTGCTCGCCGCATCCATCTCGACGTAATCGACGAAGCGCCCTTCGTCGATCTCGCGGCACGCACGGCAGACGCCGCACGGCGTGGCCGTCACGCCCGTTTCACAATTGAGCGCCTTCGCGAAGATACGCGAGAGCGTCGTCTTGCCGACGCCGCGCGTGCCCGTAAACAGATAGGCGTGGTGCAGACGGCCACCGTCGAGCGCGTGCGTGAGCGCGCGCACCACGTGCTCCTGTCCGACGAGCGAAGCGAAATCCTTCGGCCGCCATTTGCGTGCGAGAACTTGATAGGTCATCCGGAAATTGTATCAGCAACGCTGACGCGAAAAGACGAATCGATCGCGCGCTCACGCAAGGCGTGACAACGCTCTGACGGTTCATCGAATTTCACGATGCAAGCGCCAGAACATGCCGCGCTTCGACCAACGCAGATGACGAGAATTACCGGGGGAAAATGAAACAGAAGGGAAGAAAGGAAGGTGACGAGCCCGACCCTCGGCACTGGCGGAAAACGGCTGTGGCTGCTTCGTTCCCGACCTGACCAGGTTGACCGCCCCTCCATGCGAGGAGGCCCGTCACGTCGTATTCTAACATCGCTTGCTGCGCTGCGCGAGAGGCATCGGGACAAAAGCCGCCGCAACGGGACGGCGACTTCGGCGCGCCACGCCTCTTGTGTTCGCGCGCACGATCTCCAGCCAGGGTTTGTCACGACGGGTTGCAGCGTGCACGACGCGCGCGCGAGGCATTCGGGATATACGCCGAAGCCTCGCCGGTGCTGACGCGCGCGGTACGAAACCCTATTGTCGGAACGCGCACTATCACGGCGGGCAACGCATAGCAATTTAGGCTAAACTGACGTTCAAGTGACCCGCAAAGCCAAGCCAGGTCGCCTTCCCGAAACTGTCCCCACAGTGCTTCGCGCGTCGGCTTTCATGGTTTGTCCTGTGGCAAAGCGAACGGAAAGTTTTCTGGTTTTGTTGTATCGTGGCGGGCAATCAAAGCAGGCCTCGAACCGAAAGAGGTATTCACACAATGAGCGAACACATCAAGCATATCAGCGACGCATCGTTCGAACAGGACGTCGTCAAATCCGATAAACCCGTGCTGCTCGACTTCTGGGCGGAATGGTGCGGTCCGTGCAAGATGATCGCGCCGATCCTCGACGAAGTTGCGAAGGACTACGCTGATCGCCTGCAGATCGCCAAGATCAACGTCGACGAGCATCAGTCCACGCCCGTCAAGTTCGGCGTGCGCGGCATCCCCACGCTGATCCTGTTCAAGAACGGCGCAGTTGCCGCGCAGAAGGTCGGCGCATTGTCGAAGTCGCAACTTACCGCGTTCCTCGACGGCAATCTTTAATCGGCTACACGCGGACACGGCACGCATGCATTGCATGCGCGCCACCCGGCTCGCAAAACTTGCAGTGAGTTGATGCATCGAGCGAGCCGCATGATTCTTGTTGTCCAGCGACAACAAGAATCATGCGTCAAGTCTAACCAGCCGCGCAGGCTGGAATTGGCGTGTGCTATGCTAGAATCCATAAAACGTCTAAAAGACGAGTAAGTCCTTGAGCGGTTCCGCTCACTTCTCCTCCCAGATTTCATTTCAGGTCGCACCTTCTCTGCGGGTTCTCCGTATGCATTTATCCGAGCTTAAGACGCTACACGTGTCCCAATTGATCGAGATGGCCAATGGTCTCGAGATCGAAAGTGCGAACCGCCTGCGCAAGCAGGAACTGATGTTCGCCATTCTAAAAAAACGCGCCAAAACAGGCGAAACGATCTTCGGTGACGGCACGCTCGAAGTGCTGCCTGACGGCTTTGGCTTCCTGCGCTCGCCGGAAACCTCGTATCTCGCAAGCACGGATGACATCTACATCAGCCCGTCGCAGATCCGCCGCTTCAACCTGCATACGGGCGACACCATCGAAGGCGAAGTCCGCACGCCGAAGGACGGCGAGCGGTATTTCGCGCTGGTGAAGGTCGACAAGGTCAACGGCCAGCCGCCCGAGGCCTCGAAGCACAAGATCATGTTCGAGAACCTGACGCCGCTGCACCCGAACAAGGTGTTGCTGCTCGAACGTGAGATGCGCGGCGAAGAAAACGTCACGGGCCGCATCATCGACATGATCGCGCCCATCGGCAAGGGCCAGCGCGGCCTGCTCGTCGCGTCGCCGAAGTCGGGCAAGACGGTGATGCTTCAGCACATCGCGCACGCGATCAAGCAGAACCACCCCGACGTCATCCTGTTCGTGCTGCTCATCGACGAGCGCCCGGAAGAAGTGACGGAAATGCAGCGCTCGGTCGCGGGCGAAGTGATCGCGTCGACGTTCGACGAACCGGCCGCGCGTCACGTGCAGGTCGCCGAAATGGTGATCGAAAAAGCGAAGCGCCTCGTCGAAATGAAGAACGACGTCGTGATCCTGCTCGACTCGATCACGCGTCTCGCGCGCGCGTACAACACGGTCGTCCCCGCTTCGGGCAAGGTGCTGACGGGCGGTGTCGATGCGAATGCGTTGCAGCGTCCGAAGCGCTTCTTCGGCGCGGCGCGCAACATCGAGGAAGGCGGCTCGCTGACCATCATCGGCACCGCGCTGATCGAAACGGGCAGCCGCATGGACGACGTGATCTACGAAGAGTTCAAGGGCACGGGCAACATGGAAGTGCACCTCGAGCGCCGTCTCGCGGAAAAGCGCGTCTATCCGTCGATCAACCTGAACAAGTCCGGCACGCGTCGCGAAGAACTGCTGATCAAGCCCGAGATCCTGCAAAAGATCTGGGTGCTGCGCAAGTTCATCCACGACATGGACGAAGTCGAAGCGATGGAATTCCTGCTCGACAAGATCCGCCAGACGAAGAACAACGCCGAGTTCTTCGACATGATGCGCCGCGGCGGCTGATCGCCGCCCAGCGCTTCGAACTTTCGAACAAGAAAACGCCTGCCATCGCGCAGGCGTTTTTTTTCGTCCATATGTCCCGTGATCGCGCGCAATCATGTACGTGAACGTACACGTTGATCTATAATGCCCGCATCACGACCGACATGTGAAGCATCGCCATGCCGAATGACGACTCCCTCACTCTGCTGACCGTGCGCGACGCCGCCGATCGTCTGAACGTCACGCCGCGCACGCTCAAGTACTACGAGGAACGCGGCCTCGTCACGCCCAGCCGCAGCGAAGGCCGCTATCGCCTGTACGACGAGGACGACCTCGAACGGTTTTCGCGCATCCTGCGTCTGCGCGCGCTGGGCTTCTCGCTGGCGGGCATCACGGAAATGCTGAAACGCCCGCTCGAAACGGCGGAAGGCGGACGCAACCGCTACTCGATGAACTCGCTGCAGCAGATTCGCGACGGCCTGGCGCAACAGATCGAATCGCTCGACGCGCGCATCGAATCCGTGCGGCGCGAGCTGAAAGAAGTGCAGAAGCTCAAGTCCGAGCTCGCCGACGATCTGAATTACGTCGAGCGGCGTCTCGCCGGCGAAAGCGCCGATGAACTGATCCAGCAGCGTCGCGCCGCAGCCGCCAGCAAACGTGCCGGGAGCAAGGGCACGAAAGCATGAACGCAGGTGTGCCGCACGCGCAGATATTCAGCGCGGAGAAACTGCGCGGCGATTTTTTCCCGTGGGTGCTGGCCGTCGTCACCGGCCTCGACTACTTCGACAACGCGATCTTTTCGTTCTTCGCCAGCTACATCGCAGGCGGCGTCAATGCATCGCCGGACGAACTGGTGTGGTCGTCGAGCGCGTATGCCGTCGCGGCCGTGCTCGGCATCCTGCAGCAGCAATGGTGGGTCGACCGCGTCGGCTACCGTCGCTACGTGGCGGGCTGCATGCTGCTCTATGCGGCGGGCGCCGTCGCGGCCGCGCTGTGCGACACGTCGTTCGGCCTGCTGTTCGCGCGCGGCTTTCAGGGCTATTTCATCGGCCCGATGATGGGCACGTGCCGCATCCTCATCCAGTTGAGCTTCACGCCGCAGCGGCGGCCGGCTGCAACGCGCGCCTTTCTGATCCTGATCGTGCTGAGCAGCGCGCTCGCGCCGCTCGTCGGCGGACAGCTGGTCGCGCATTTCACGTGGCGCGCGCTCTTTGCCTGCACCGCGCCGCTCGGCGTGCTGTTCGCCGTACTCGCGATGCTCGCGCTGCCCGACTCCGGCGGCCGCGCGCCTGAAGAGCGCGGCGCGGCCCACTTCTGGCCATACATCATCTTCGCGTTCGCGCAAGGCGCGCTGCAGATCGTGATGCAGCAGGTGCGCTTTCAGCTCTTCAGCACATCGCCGAATCTGCTCATTCTGACGGCGGCGGGCATCGCGGCGCTTGCGTGGTTCGTCTGGCATCAATGGCATCATCCGTCACCGCTCGTGCGGCTGCATGCGCTGCGCGAAAAGACCTTCCAGGTCGGGCTCGTGCTATACATGTTCTACTACTACGAATCGACGGCGTTCAGCTATCTGATCTCGCGCTTTCTCGAAGCCGGCCTCGGCTATCCCGTCGAGAACACGGGCCAGCTGGTCGGCGTCACGTCGTTGATTTCGGCGACAGCCCTCTTCGCGTATCTGCGCTACGCGAAACTGCTGCCGCGCAAGAAATGGATCATCGTGCCCGGTTTCGCGGTCGCGGCGTTCGCGGCCGCGTGGATGACGCGCATGTCGCCCGCCGTCGGAGAAGCCGCGTTGATCGTGCCGCTTCTGCTGCGCGGCTTGCTGCTGCTCTTCATCGTGCTGCCCGTCGCGAACCTGACGTTTAGAATCTTCGCTATCGAGGAGTTCTCGCACGGCTACCGGCTGAAGAACATCGTCAGGCAACTGACGATTTCATTCGCGACGGCGTCGGTGATCATCGTCGAGCAGCATCGTCAGGCGCTGCATCAGTCGCGGCTCGCCGAGTTCGCGAGTCCGTACAATCCGGCTTTCGAAAACACGATTTCGGCGCTCATGCACGGCTTCGCTGCGGCGGGCCGCTCCGCCGCCGACGCGCATGCGCTGGCCGTCGTCGAGGTGAGCCGGATAGTCGCGCAACAGGCGAGCTTCCTCGCGTCGCTCGACGGGTTTTACTTTCTGATCGGCGTGGCCGTATGCGGCGGCATTTTCGCGGCATGGCAAAAGCAGATCGACTAGATTCGTATCGGTAACGCTAACGAAAACGGGCAACTGCGAGGCAACCGCGCGATGCTTTCGAAATTCACCCAATGGCTCGGCACGCGCCGCCGCGACCGCGCGCTGCGCACCCACGCGATCGACGACGCGCTCTGGCAGGCGACGCTCGACGGCCTGCCGTTCCTCACGCGTCTCGGCGCCGCCGATCTCGCGCGCCTGCGCGACATGACGAGTCTCTTCATCGCGCAAAAGGAGTTTTCGACCGCGCACGATCTCGAGCTGACGGATCAGATCACCGTCGCGATCGCCGTGCAGGCTTGCTTGCCCGTGCTGAATCTCGGGCTCGAACTGTATCGCGGCTGGGTCGGCGTGATCGTCTATCCGGGCGAGTTCGTGATCCGCAAGACCGTCGAGGACGAGGACGGCGTCGTCCATGAAGTCGAGCACGATGCGAGCGGCGAAGCGTGGGAAGGCGGGCCCGTGATCCTGTCATGGGAAGACGCGCAGATGACGGACGGCTCGGATGCGTACAACGTCGTGATTCACGAGTTCGCGCACAAGATCGACATGGTGACGGGAGAGGCCGACGGCCACCCGCCCCTTTTTCGCAAGCTGCACGCGCCGCTCGATTCCGCGCAGTGGGCGGATGTGTTCGACCATGCATACGACCAGTTCTGCGCAAAAGTGGATGCCGTACCGGAGCGGCGCTGGGCGCGCTTCGAACGCGAATCGCTGATCGACCCTTACGCCACCGACCATCCGTCGGAATTTTTTGCCGTGTGCAGCGAGGCGCTGTTCGTGAAGCCGCGCGAGTTCGAGGCGGAGTATCCGGAGCTTTACCGGCTGCTCGCGCGCTACTACCGGCAAGACCCGGCGCATACAGGCGCGCTCGAACAAACGGACGCGTAGCGCATGGCAAGAAGCGGGCAAGCGCGCAGCCGCCGAAGCTTGCGAAAAAACCTCCACGAACCTCGTCAAACGACTGATTTTCTGGCATAATCGCCGTTTTTCGACCTTAGGCAAGTGGCTCGCGGTTGCGGAATTCTCCGGCTCCCGGGTTGGCTACCGCCAGATTAAAGGAAAGACCATGAAAGAAGGCATCCACCCGAATTACCGCGAAGTCCTGTTCGTCGATATGTCGAACGACTTCAGGTTCGTGACGCGCTCGACCATCCAGACGCGTGAAACGGCCGAATTCAACGGCAAGACGTACCCGCTGGCGAAGATCGAAGTCTCGTCGGAATCGCACCCGTTCTACACGGGCCAGCAAAAGATCATGGACACGGCAGGCCGCGTCGAGAAGTTCAACAAGAAGTTCGGCGCCCGCGCTTCGGGCAAGGCCGCGAAGTAACCGGCAGTACACGTTGCAGGCCCCGACTCCCGTCCGGGCCGCCACGATGCAAGAAGGGCAGCGCAAGCTGCCCTTTTTTGTCGGCGAAAGGTTTGTCGGGCTGGGTCGGGCTCGCTGGCTGCGTTGCTTCGCTTCGCCCGATACGGCATTGCGCCGCGTTGCATGCGGGCTGCATCTATTTCCACTGCTGTTGCTATTGCGATATGCCTGCGCGACAACAGCCGTCGGCGCGACGGCCGGCTTCGAAGCAAAGTCCGCCTGACGCCCGCCGCACGACCCGCTTCGTCCACGTCGAACGCCGCCCCGAATGCCCGCTTCGCAGTTCTTTCGCTGCCCTGCTTCCATCGGCCGCAGCGGCGCGCGTTTGTGACGGGCACCGTGCCGCGCGTCTACAATGCCGCATGCTGATTCAGAGACGCCTCCTGCGCTCCATCAATAACTCCCGGCTGCCGTTCGGTCGGCCTCACACGAACACCGCATGAGATCTGTCGTTCGCCTCACTGCTTCCGCCACCAGCGCGCTGCCGCGCTGGCTGCTGCTCACCATCTGCGTCGTGTACGCGTCGTTTGGCCTGTTTGGCCGCGACCCGTGGAAGACGGAGGACGCAGCCGGCTTCGGCGTCATGTGGACGATGGCCAACGGCACGCTGCACGACTGGATGCTGCCCAATCTCGTCGGCAAGTACATCACGTCGGATGCGCCGCTTGGCTACTGGCTCGGCGCGAGCGCGATCCGCTTGCTGGACCCGCTCGTCGACGCAAGCAACGCATCGCGTGTGTTCACGGGCCTGCTGTTCTGCGCGGCTTGCGCGTTCGTCTGGTACGCGGCCTATCTGCTCGGCCGCCGGCCCGAGGTGCAGCCGTTCAAGTACGCATTCGGCGGCGAGCCCGAGCCGCGCGACTACGGTCGCACGCTCGGCGACGGCGCGCTGCTGATCCTGCTCGCGATCTTCGGCCTCGCCGAGCGCGGCCACGAAACGACGCCGCAGATCGCGCAATTCGTCTGCATCGCGATGCTCGTCTACGGCCTCGTGCGGATGATCGACAAGCCCGTCCAGGGCGCGCTGATCTGGGGCTGCGCGATCGGCCTCGTCGCGCTGACGAGCAATCCCGTGCTCGTCGGCGCGCTGCTCGTCGGCACGTTCGCGATGCTGATCATCGTGCACGAAACGCACTGGCGCACACTGATGCTCGCGGGTCTGCCCGTCGCGCTGGCGCTCTCGGTCGTTTGGCCGCTCACGGCGATCGCGCTCTTCCCCGACGACGCCGTCTGGTTCCTTCACCAGTGGATGCGCACCAGCCTGCACGCGTTCGCCGGCCCGTACGGCTCGACGCTGCGGTATGCCGTCAAGAACCTGCCGCTCTTCGCATGGCCCGCGTGGCCGCTCGCGATCTGGGCGTGGTTCAGCTGGGCGGGGCTGCGGCGCGCGCCGCACATCGCGATTCCGCTGTCGGTGATCGCGCCGCTGCTGGTTCTCGTCGTGCTGCAAAGCCAGGGAACGAACCGCCTTTTCACGCTGCTGATGCCCGCGCTCTCGGTGATCGCCGCGTTCGCGCTGCCGACCCTCAAGCGCGGCGCGATCAACGCAATCGACTGGTTCGCGGTGCTGAGCTTCACGGTGCTCGGCACGTTCGTCTGGCTCGTGTGGCTCGCAGGCATGACGGGCTTTCCGCATCAGCTTGCGCGCAATCTCGCGCGGCTCGCGCCGGGCTTCACGCCGCAGTTCAAGATCCTGTCGTTCCTGTGCGCGGTGGCCGTGACGCTCTGCTGGTTCGCGCTCGTGCAGTGGCGCGTCGCGCGCCATCCGAAGGTGCTGTGGCGCAGCGTCGTGCTGTCGAGCGCCGGCACGACGCTGATGTGGGTGCTGCTGATGACGCTCTGGCTGCCCGTCGTCAACTACAGCCGGACGTACAAGGACGTGGCCGAACAGATCTCCGCGCATCTGCCGCCCGACTACAACTGCATTGCGCCCGTGCGTCTCGGTGACGCGCAGATCGCGACGTTCGCGTATTTCGGCGACATGCATTTTTCGTTCAACGAAGACTGCGACGTGATCCTGCGCCAGGACACGCAGGACTTCGGCGAGCCGAGCTCGATGTCGAACTTCGTGTGGAAGCTCGTATGGGAAGGCCGCCGCGCCGCCGACCGCGACGAACGCTTCCGGCTGTACGTGCGCATCGACCGCCCGCAGCCGCCCGTCAAACGCCACCCGTGGCGCCCGAAGAAACACGGCTGACGATGTTCGCCGATGTGCGGAAAATCGCCGGGCTCGCATGGCCCGTGCTGATCGGCCAGCTGGCGATCATCGCATTCGGCGTGATCGACACGGCGATGGTCGGCCGCTACTCGGCGACGGATCTGGCCGCACTCGGCCTCGGCGCGTCGATCTACATCTCCGTGTATATCGGTTTGACGGGCATTCTGACCGCGTTGCAGCCGATCGCAGGCCAGTTGTACGGCGCCGCCCGCTATAACGAGATCGGCGAGGAAGTGCGCCAGGCGCTGTGGCTAGCGTTCGCGCTCGCCGTCATCGGCTTTCTGATTCTCTACTTCCCTCACCCGCTGCTCCAGCTTGCGCGCGCCCCCGAAGCACTGCGCGAGCGCACGGTGTCGTACCTGCAGATCGTCGCGTTCGGCTTGCCGGCGAGCCTTGCGTTTCGCGTCTACAGTTCGCTGACGAACGCCGTCGGCCAGCCGCGGCTCGTGATGATCCTGCAGATCGGCGCACTGATGCTGAAGCTGCCGCTCAACACATGGCTGATCTTCGGTGGACTCGGCGTGACGGCGCTCGGCGGCCCGGGCTGCGCGCTCGCCAGCACGCTGATCAACTGGGCGCTCGCCGTCGTCGGCATGCTGGCGATGACGAAGCTCGACGTGTTCCGGCCGTTCGCGATCTTCGCGCATTTCTGCTGGCCCGTCTGGCGCCGTCAGGCCGCGCAGTTGAAGCTTGGCATTCCGATGGGACTCTCGTATCTGATCGAAGTCACGTCGTATACGTTCATGGCGCTCTTCATCGCCCGTTTCGGCACGACGACGCTGGCCGGGCATCAGATCGCGGGCAACATCGGCGCCGTGCTGTACATGACGCCGCTGTCGATCGGCATCGCGACGTCGACGCTCGTCGCCCAGGCGCTCGGCGCTCATCGCTACGAAGCAGCGCGCACGCTCGCCAGGCACGGCATCGCGATGGCCGTCGCGATCGCGTGCTGCTACGGCGTGATCGTGCTCGCGCTGCGGCCGCTGATCATCGCAGGCTATACGCCGGATGCGCGGGTCGCGGCAGCGGCGATGCCGCTGGTGCTGATCGTCGTCTTCTACCATCTCTGCGACGCGTTGCAGATCACGTCGGCATTCGTGCTGCGCGCGTATCGCGTTGCCGTCGTGCCGACCGTGATCTACGCGGTCGCGTTGTGGGGCGTCGGACTCGGCGGCGGCTATGCGCTCGGCTTCGACGTCGGCGGATGGGTGCCCGCATCGTTCACGGGCGCACGCGGCTTCTGGCTCGCGAACACGGCAAGCCTGGCGATAGCAGGCGTCGGTCTCGCGTTCTATCTGCGCTGGATCAGCAGGCGGTCGGTGCGGATCGGCGCGCAGATGCAGGCGGATAGCGCGGCCTGAACGCATAGGCGCTTTTCATGCGGGCGGCACGTGCCTCGATGTTCGATCGGGTGCTGGCGCGATCCGCCTGCTCGCGCGCTCACCTCCGTTTCGGCAAAGCGGTAAACGCATTTCCCGAAAGCGACATCCTCTCTAAAGACGAAGCATCAGGTGCGTGCCGCTCACGCCCCGTGACAGTGAGTGGGAAAAACAGACCGTTAGTTGCGCCTTAGTTTTTCCCTAAACCCGCAATCGCCGCGGATACCGTCTACGCGGCCGCCTCTTCCTCATCGCGCTGCGCGAACACTTCACGCGCCGCGAACAACGCATTCAACGCCGCCGGAAAGCCTGCATACACGGCCATCTGCATGAACACCTCGACGATCTCGTCGCGCGTGCATCCGACATTGAGCGCCGCCTCGACGTGCACCTTCAGTTGTGGCTGCGCATTGCCGAGCGCGGCCAATGCGGCGATCGTCGCGATCTCTCGTGCGCGCAGGTCCAGTTGCGGACGGCTGTACACATCGCCGAACGGAAACTCGATCAGCATCCGCGCGAAATCGGGCGCAATCGGCGCCAGCGACGCGATCACTTTCTCTCCCGCCGTTCCGTCGATTTCCTTCAGCTTGTCCCAGCCGCGCGCGTAGCGATCGCCGCGTGCCTCTTCCCGCGTCCGTTCTTGTGCCTTTGCATATGCGTCATTCATTGCGAGTCCTCATTCAAGTCGTGCGTTTCCGATATGTCCTGCCGATGCCGCCTCACGCTCGGCCGCCTCATAGACCGCGATCTTGTCGGTGATCGCGTCGAGATTGGTCTGCAGCTCCGCGATGCGCGCCAGCACGGCCTCTCGATGCTCGATCAGCATCTCGCGCCGCGCGCCGATCGTCGCATCGCCCTCCGCGCGCAGCGCGGCGAACGCCTGCATGCCGGCAATCGGCATCCCCGTCGCTTTCAGCCGCATCACGAAGCGCAACCAGTCGAGATCGGCGGGCGAATAAAGACGATGGCCCGCGTCCGTGCGGCCGACCGGGCGCAGCAATCCCGCCTGCTCGTAGTAGCGCAGCGTATGTGTGGAGACGCCGCTCGTCGCGGCGACCTGACCGATGGTGAGAGCTTTCGACATGACGGAACTCAGGTTAGGACTTCGAGTGAACTCTAAGTCAAGCACGATCTGTTGATCGACAAAATTCAACGAAATCCTACAGCGCAACCGGGCTGAAACGCCGGGTGCATCGGCTAGAATCGGCGGCGATCCGAAAGAAAAATGAAACCGGGAGCGCAGTCGATGCAAAGCGGCACCATCAAACGTCAATGGATAGGGGCAGCCGCGACGGCTGTGGCGCTCGGCCTTCTCGCCACGCTTGCATGGCGCGCCGATGCAGCCCGCATCACACAGGTCTCGCCGCAAGGCAAGGTCACGCAGGTGCGCCAGGTCGTCGTCAAGTTCGACGAATCGATGGTCGCGTTCGGCGCGCCGAATCTGCCCGCGCCCGCGCGCATCAAGTGCAGCGATGCGTCCGCGAGCGCCGGCCAGCCGCGCTGGATCGACGACAAGACCTGGGCCTGGGATTTCACCGCCGATCTGCCGCCAGGCGTCGCGTGTTCCGTCGATCTGAACGACGGGCTGAAATCGTCGGCGGGCCATGCGTTGACGGGCCCGCGTCACTATGCGTTCGAAACGGGCGGCCCGTTCGTGCAGAGCATCGAGCCATACGGCGGCGAAATCGAAGAGGACCAGGCGTTTGTGGTCCGTCTGAACGGACCGGCAACGGAGGCCTCCGTCAGTCGAAACGTGTGGTGCGAATCGAGCGGACTCGGCAACCGCATTCCCGTCAGGAACGTCGATGCCGCCACGCGCACGGCGTTGATCAAACGCTTCAGGCTGCAAAAGGAAGCGACGCGCGTGCTCACGCTGCAATGCCAGCAGGCGCTGCCGTCGGGCACGAAGGCGCAGCTCGTCTATGGCAAGGGCGTCGCGAGTCCGAGCGGCATCGTCAACGACGTCGAGCGCCGCTTCGACTTCACCGTGCGCGCGCCGTTCGCCGCGAGCTTCAGCTGCGAGCGCGAAAACGCGAAGGCGCCCTGCACGCCGTTGCGTCCGCTGCGCGTGCAGTTCAATGCTCCGATCCTGCGCGCAGATGCCGAGAAGATCCGCATCAAGGGGCCAGACGGCGAGATCAAGCCGTCGTTCTCCGCCGACGACAAAGACCCGCAGACCACCGCTGTCGAATTCGCCGCGCCGCTGCCCGAGCGCGCCGAGCTGACCATCGACATTCCGTCGAATCTGAAGGACGCAAGCGGCCGCGCGCTGACCAACGCGGATCTGTTTCCGCTCAAGACGAATACCGGCCCGCTGCCGCCGCTCGCGAAGTTTTCGTCGGGCACGTTCGGCATCATCGAGCGTTTCGCGGAACCCGACATGCCCGCGCTCGTGCCCGTCACGCTGCGCAACGTCGAGGCCGATCTGCATATCGCCGGGCTCAACGCGGGCAACGCGCAGTTCACGAAGCTGCGCGTCGATGCCGATGGCGACATCCGCCGCTGGATGCGCAACGTCGACCGCTTCGACGGCTTCATGATGGATCGTCAGTCGATCAATGAGCAGATGCCGCGACTGCTCGCGCACAATCCACATCCCGTGATCGTGCCGCGCAATGCCGAAGACGCCAGCTCGGCCGAGGACCGCAAGAATCCGCTGATCGACGTGCGCTCGCTGTCGCTGCTCGCCGGCCAGCCGAAGGTCGAGACGCTCGCGCTGCCGAAGGCCGATCCGAAAACGCTGCGTCCGTTCGAAGTGGTCGGCGTGCCGGTGACGAAGCCCGGCTTCTATGTGATCGAACTCGCGTCGCCCGCGCTCGGCGCATCGCTGCTCGGCAAGCACGCGCCGATGTACGTGCGCACGGCTGTGCTCGTCACGAACCTCGGCGTGCACTTCAAGCAAGGCCGCGAGAACAGCGTCGTGTGGGTGACGACGCTCGACAAGGGCCAGCCCGTGCCGAACGCCGACGTGCACGTGAGCGATTGCAACGGCGATGAAGTCGCGTCCGGCAAGACCGACGCGCACGGCGTGCTGACGATCAACCAGTCGCTGGCTGCGCGCCGCGCGTGCGACGAAGAGAGTTTCGAAGGCTTTTTCGTGTCCGCGCGCATCGACGACGCGAAGACGGGTCACGACATGGCGTTCGTGCGCTCCGACTGGAACCAGGGCATCGAAGCGTGGCGTTTCAACGTGCCGACGGATACGAGCGTCGAACAGACCGTGCGCGCGCATACCGTGTTCGACCGGACGCTGCTGCGCGCGGGCGAAACGGTATCGATGAAACACATGATCCGCGTCGAGACGATGCACGGCCTCGCGTTCCCCAACGCGTATCCGATGCGCGTGACGATCCGTCATCTCGGCAGCGGACAGACGTGGCACATGCCGCTCAAATGGGCCGCCGATCACACGGCCGACTCGACGTTTGCGATTCCCACATCGGCGAAGCTCGGCGAGTACAGCGTGTCGCTCGACGACGGCGACGCCTCTGCGACCTCCGCCGAAAGCACGACTGAAAACAACGACGACAGCGACGCCAACGACACCGGTTCACCGCACCACAGCTATGCATCCGGCAGCTTCCGCGTCGAGGAATTCCGCCTGCCCGTGTTCAAAGGCACGATCGCCGCGCGCGACGCGAAGACCCATCCGCTCGTCGCCGCGAAGGAAGCGCCGCTCGCGTTGCAGATCGACTATATGTCGGGCGGCGGCGCATCGGGCTTGCCCGTGCAGGTATCGGCGCTGATGAAGAACACGACGCCCGCCTTCGCTGGCACGTATCCGGAATTCAGCTTCGCGCCGTACAGGAAGCACAACGAGAGCAGCGAATCGTCCGCTTCGGATGACGAAGAAAGCGAGCCGCAATCCGACGACGACACATCGAAGCTGATCGCCGACAAGGAACCCGTCACGCTCGACCGCAACGGTGCGGGCAGCCTGACGCTGAAGAACCTGCCGCACGTCGATGCGCCGAAGCGTCTCGCGCTCGAAGCCACGTTCGCCGATCCGAACGGCGAAGTGCAGACGATCGGCGGCGACGCGACGTTGTGGCCCGCCGCCGTCGTCGCGGGCGTGAAGTCGGGGCGATGGGTATCGGTGGGCAGCACGGTGCCCGTGAAGGCGCTCGCCGTCGATCTGCAAGGCAAGCCGCGCGCGGGCGTGCCGCTCGACGTGCGCGGCGTCGCGCGCATCACGATCACGTCGAGAAAGCGCATGGTCGGCGGCTTCTACGCATACGACAACCACACCGAAACAAAAGACCTCGGCACGCTGTGCAGCGGCAAGAGCGACGACCACGGCCTGATGAGCTGCGACGCGAAGCTCAAGGAAGCGGGCAACGTCGATCTCGTCGTGACGGCGAAGGACGGCGACGGCAATCTGTCGACGGCCGCGACCTCCGTCTGGGTCACGCGCGAAGAAGACCTGTGGTTCGGCGGCGAAAACACCGATCGCATCGACGTACTGCCCGAAAAGACGGCTTACGAGCCGGGCGAGACGGCGCGCTTCCAGGTGCGCATGCCCTTCCGCTTCGCGACCGCGCTCGTTGCTGTCGAGCGCGAAGGCATCGTCGAAACGCATGTCGTGAAGCTGGACGGCAAGGACCCGACCGTCGAGCTGAAAGTGAACGAAACGTGGGGGCCCAACGTGTATGTGTCAGTGCTCGCGCTGCGCGGGCGCATTCGAGAAGTGCCGTGGTACTCGTTCTTCACGTGGGGCTGGAAAGCGCCGCTCGAATGGGCGCGCGCGTTCTGGTACGAAGGCCGCTACTACGAAGCGCCGACGCCGCTCGTCGATCTGTCGAAGCCCGCGTTCCGTTATGGCCTCGCCGAAATCAAGGTCGGCACGGCGGCACACAGGCTGGCCGTCACGGTGACACCCGACGCGAAGTCGTACACGGTACGCGGCAAGGCGCATGTGAAGCTGCGCGTGCAGATGCCGGGCGGCAAGCCCGCGCCGGCCGGCACGCAGATCGCGGTCGCCGCCGTCGACGAAGCGCTGCTCGAACTGATGCCGAACAACAGCTGGGACGTGCTCGATGCGATGCTGCAACGGCGCGCTTATGGCGTCGAAACGGCGACCGCGCAGATGGAGATCGTGGGCCGCCGTCACTTCGGGCGCAAGGCGGTGCCCGCGGGCGGCGGCGGTGGACACAGCGCGCAGCGCGAGCTGTTCGATACGCTGCTGCTGTGGAAGCCGCGCGTGACGCTCGACGCCAACGGTGAAGCCTTCGTCGACGTGCCGCTCAACGATTCGCTGACGAGCTTTTGCATCGTCGCGATTGCGGCTGTCGGCGACGGGACGTTCGGCACGGGCAGCACGTCGATTCGCAGCACGCAGGATCTGCAACTGATCTCCGGCCTGCCGCCGCTCGTGCGCGAAGGCGATCAGTTCCGCGCGCAATTCACGGTGCGCAACACGACGACGCGCGCAATGAAAGTCGTCGTGACGCCGAACGTGCCGGGGTTGTCGTTGCAGCCGCAAACGGTCGACATTCCAGCGGATTCGGCGCGCGAAGTCGCATGGACGGTGACGCCGCCCGACGGCCTGTCCGAAGCATCGCCCGCTGCGCTCGCGTGGAGCGTCGGCGCGACGGAGCAAGGCGGGCCGCACGCGGCAGACGGGCTGAAAGTCACGCAGCGCGTGACGGCCGCGATTCCCGTCACCGTTCAGCAGGCCACGCTCACGCAGATCGACGGCTCGTTCTCGCTGCCCGTCGCCGCGCCGCCCGACGCGACCATGACGCAAGCGGGCGCGCTGCGCGGCGGCATCGCGGTGTCGCTGCAATCGAAGCTCGCCGACGGCATGCCCGGCGTGCGCCGCTGGTTCGAGCGCTATCCGTATAGCTGCCTCGAACAGCAGACGTCTGTTGCGCTCGGCTTGCGCGATCCGGCGCGCTGGCAGGCCGTCGTCGCGCGCATGCCCGTCTATCTCGACAAGGACGGCCTCGCGAACTACTTCCCGCCCGCCGACGACAGCGGCAACACGGGCAGCACGGCGCTCACCGCGTATCTGCTCTCCGTCACCGACGAAGCCGCGAAGCTCGATCCGCGTTTCGCGTTGCCCGACGAGCTTCGCGCGAAGCTCGAAGGCGGCCTCGCGAATTTCGTCGAAGGCCGGGTGGCCCGCGACGTCTGGGCGCCGCGCAAGGATCTCGACCTGCGCAAGCTCGCCGCGCTCGAAGCGTTGTCGCGTCATGGCGCGGCGCGCGCCAGCATGCTCGGCTCGATCGAGATCGCGCCGAACCAGTGGCCGACGTCGGCGGTCCTCGACTACTACGCGGTGCTGTCGCGCGTGAAGGACATTCCCCAACGCGCAGAAAAGCTCGCGCAAGCCGAGCAGATCATCCGTTCGCGGCTCACGTACCAGGGCACGCGCCTCACCTTCTCGACAGCCGATAACGACGACCTCTGGTGGCTGATGACAGGCACCGAAACGAACGCCGCGCGCACCGCGCTGATGTTCGTCGAGACGCCCGGCTGGAAGGACGAGATGCCGCGTCTCGTCGCGGGTCTGCTCGCATTGCAGAAGAACGGCGCATGGCAGACGACGACGGCGAACCTGTGGGGCTCGATTGCCGTGCAGCGTTTCTCGCAGGTCTTCGAGAGCGCGCCTGTGACGGGACAGACGAAGCTGCAACTCGGCACGACGGACAGCGCGATTTCGTGGAGCCAGCCCGCGTCCGCCGCAACGAACGACGCGGCCGCGACGCCCGTCACGAAAACAGCCGACGTGCGCAGCCAGTTGCTGCCGTGGCCGGCAGGCGCACGCAGCGCACCCGTCCCGCTGACGCTCGCGCACGACGGCACCGGCAAGCCGTGGGCCACGATCGAAAGTCTCGCCGCCGTCGCGCTGAAAGCGCCGTTCGCCGCGGGCTACAGGATCACGAAGACGGTCACGCCGATCGACCCCGCCGTCAAGGGCGTGAACACACGCGGCGACATCGTGCGTGTGCATCTCGACATCGACGCGCAGACGGACATGACGTGGGTGGTCATCAACGACCCCGTGCCCGCCGGCGCGACAATCCTCGGCTCGGGTCTGGGCCGCGATTCGGAAGCGGCGACGGAAGGCGAAAAGTCGAAGGGCTATGCGTGGCCGTCGTTCGTCGAGCGCGGCTTCGATGGGTATCGCGCGTACTACGACTATGTGCCGAAGGGCAAATTTTCGGTCGAGTACACGATCCGGCTGAACAACGTCGGCACGTTCGGCCTGCCGCCGACGCGCGTCGAAGCGCTCTATGCGCCGTCGACGCTCGGCGTGCTGCCGAATGCGCCCGTCATCGTGAAGCCCGCGGCGGCGGCGAAGTAACGAGGAGCGCATGACGATGGACCGCACGAACGCGATGAGCCGCACTCGCCCGCTGAACGGGCGGTGGCGCAGCGCGTGCGCGCGCGTCGTGCTGTGCGCGCTGCTGATCGCCACGCCGCTCGCCGCGCATGCGCTGCCGACCTTCGACGACGTCCACACGCAATGGCGCAGCTCCGACTGGCTGCTGCTGTCCCGCGACGGCGTGCCGTTGCAGCGCACGCGCATCGACAACACCGAGCGGCGCGGCGACTGGGTCGCGCTCCCGGATGTGTCGCCGGCACTGCGCGAAGCGATCGTCGTGTCGGAGGACAAGCGCTTTTACGAGCACAGCGGCATCGACTGGCGCGGTGCGGCGGCGGCCGCATGGGCGAATCTATGGAACACGCGCACGCGCGGTGCATCGACGGTCACGATGCAACTCACAGGGCTGCTCAACGACGATCCGCAACGCTCGGGGCAACGCTCGATCACGCAGAAGGCGAGCCAGGCCGTGAGCGCGCTATGGCTCGAACGCACGTGGCGCAAGGACCAGATTCTCGAGGCGTATCTGAATCTCGTGCCGTTTCGCGGCGAGACGATCGGGCTGTCCGCGCTGTCGATCACGTTGTTCGGCAAAGCGCCGTCCGGCCTCGACGAACGCGAAGCCGCCGTTGCCGCCGCGCTGATTCGCTCGCCGAATGCGTCGTACATGAAGGTCAGCGATCGCGCGTGCCGGATTCTGCGCGACATGAAGGCGCCCGAGCGCTGCGCGAATCTCGCGAGCTTCGTGCAGCTCGCGTTCGCGCGCCCGGCTCCCGCGCTGCTGTCGGTGTCGCCCGACGCGCCCGTGCTCGCGCCGCATTTCGCGCGGCGCATCGCGAGCGAAGCGCATCCGGCGGCGGGCGCGCGCGTCACGAGCACACTCGACGCAAAATTGCAGCGCTTCGCCGGTGACACGCTCACGCGCACGCTCATCGAACTCAACGCGCCTGCGCATCCGCGCAACGTGCACGATGGCGCCGTCGTCGTGCTCGACAACGCGACGGGCGACGTGCTCGCGTGGGTCGGATCGTCGGGTGGACTGTCGGGTGCGCGCGATGTCGATGCCGTGCTCGCGCGCCGCCAGGCCGGCTCGACGCTCAAGCCGTTTCTCTACGCGCAGGCCATCGACGAGCGGCGGCTTACCACCGCTTCGCTGCTCGACGATGCGCCGCTCGATCTCGCGGCGGGCGGCGGCCTCTATATTCCGCAAAACTACGACAAGGACTTCAAGGGCTGGGTGAGCGTGCGCACGGCGCTCGGCTCGTCGCTGAACGTGCCCGCTGTGCGCACGCTCGTGATGGTCACGCCGCATCGCTTCGCGAAAACGCTCACCGCGCTCGGCCTGCCGCTTTCGCAAAGCGGCGACTACTACGGCTATTCGCTCGCGCTCGGCAGCGCGGACGTGACACTGCTGTCGCTGACCAATGCGTATCGCGCGCTCGCCAACGGCGGCTTCGCCACGCCGACTTTCGATGCGCCACGTCATCCGCCTGCATCGAACCCACGTGAGCCTGCCGCGAAGCAACGCGTCTTCACCGCCGATGCGAGCTACGTCATCACGACCGTGCTGTCGGACAACAACGCGCGCACGCGCACGTTCGGCTTCGACAGTCCACTGGCGACGCGCTTCTTTTCCGCCGTCAAGACGGGCACCAGCAAGGACATGCGCGACAACTGGACGATCGGCTACACGTCGCGCTATACGGTCGGCGTGTGGGTCGGCAATGCCGACGGACAGCCGATGTGGGACGTATCCGGCGTAACGGGCGCGGCGCCCGTCTGGGCGGCCATCGTCGGCTATCTGCATCGGCGCGTGCCGAGCGTCGCGCCGCGCGCGCCCGCCGGCGTCGTGCAGACGCGCGTGACCTTCGACCGGAACATCGAGCCCGCGCGCAACGAATGGTTCGTGAGCGGCACGGAATCGTCCGTGATCGGACTCGCCGCGAATGCCAGCAATACGAACGACGCGCGAGCCGTCTCGCGGACGCCGCGTTCAACGGCGCTGGTGCGGGCGTCGAGCGGTTCGGACAGGTCGTCATCGAACGGAGCGCCGCGCATCGGCTCGCCGACAGACGGCACGCTCTTCGCGCTCGATCCCGACATTCCCGCCGCGCGTCAGCGCATCGTGTTCGAGCGCGCGAGCGGTTCGTCCGCGAGCAGCACCTGGCGTCTCGACGGCCGGTCGCTCGGGCGGGACGAACGCGTGCTGTGGCTGCCCTGGCCCGGCCGTCACGTGCTGGAACTCGTCGGCGCGGACGGATCGAGCGCAGATTCGGTGCGTTTCGAAGTACGCGGCGCGACGGCGCGTGGCCCTGCGAAACCGGGCACAAGCAAGACGGGCACGACTGAAGCGAACTCGACTGGAGCAAACACGACTGGAGCAAG
This sequence comes from Paraburkholderia phymatum, assembly GCF_038900715.1. GTDB lineage: Bacteria > Pseudomonadota > Gammaproteobacteria > Burkholderiales > Burkholderiaceae > Paraburkholderia > Paraburkholderia phymatum_A. Next base: position 227,522 of record NZ_JAYMRZ010000011.1, read on the forward strand.
CACGACGGCGCAACGAACAGCGAGTCCCGGCCCCGCCCTATCCTCCGTCAAACTCCCCTGACATCCGTACACGACGTCAGCCCCGCGAGTGGGCAAAAGCTTTAAATTTGGTGCGGGCCGATTGTGTTGTCACGGACGCACCGGTATAAATCGGCCGTTTCGCGCAACGTCGCGCGCCGTTCGGCGAAAGAGAACAGTAAATGTTCTATGCTTGAACGCAGTGCTCGCTAACGTGAATGCGTCGTCCGTTCCGGCTACCTGTTTGCCCTCAATGGAGTGATTGCCATGTTGAAAAAGCTGTTGATGCTTTGCGCCGTGCTGATGCTGTCGTTGTCGGCGGGATTCGCGTCCGCCGTCGAAGTCAATACCGCCGACCAGGCGGCGCTCGAATCGGTCAAGGGCATCGGCCCCGTCCATGCGAAAGCGATTATCGATGAACGCACGAAGAATGGCCCGTTCAAGAATGCCGACGACCTCGCGAATCGCGTCAAGGGCATCGGCGAGAAGTCGGTGAAGAATCTCGAAGCTGCGGGCCTGACGATCAACGGCTCTTCCACGCCGCCGACGGGCGCAACCTCCACGCCTGCCGCGACGACGTCGAAGCCGACGGCTGCGCCCGCAACGACTGCGCAAACCCCGCCTTCCGCGCCGGCCGAAGCCGCATCGGGCACGAAGGCCTCGAAGTCGAAGAAGAAGAGCAAGGCGGACGCCGCCGCGGCATCGGCGCCTGCTGCTACGGCGGCATCCGCGCCTGCGATGGCGTCGGATATGCCCGCCTCGAAGTCGAAGAAATCGAAGAAAAGCAAGGCCGCGTCCGCTGCGTCGGGCGTATAAGGACTCGAATCGGGACGCACTTCGCTACGCGTCCGATGGCCTCACTGCTTCAGGTCCCGCGTCTGTCAAGACTGTCGGTGCCGCGCTCGCGTGGCGTTTCCGGCGTTTCATTACCCGTCGGCGCACGCTTTCACGAGCGTCGCGCCGGCCTCTACAGAGAGATTGTCATGAGCCTACTCGACACCCTCGGTTCTATGCTCGGCGGCGGCAATTCGCCAGAAGGCGGCGGCCAGCAGGCGCTGATCGCCGCTGCACTCGAATTCATCAACAACCAGCCGGGCGGCCTGAACGGGCTGATCCAGCGCTTCCAGCAAAACGGCGCGGGCGACATCATCAACTCGTGGGTCAGCAACGGCGAGAACCAGCCGATCGCCGCCGACGCGCTGCATAACGTGCTCGGCTCGGAAGCCGTGACGAACATCGCGTCGAAGGCCGGCGTCGAACCGTCGGCGGTGACGGGCCTGCTGTCGCAAGTTCTGCCGCACGTCGTCAACGCCGCGACGCCGAACGGCGAAGTGCCCGCCGACGGCAAGATCGACACGGGCGGCCTCGCGGGTGCGCTCGGCTCGCTGGGCGCGCTGGCCGGCCTGTTCGGCGGCAACAAGAACGCGTGAACGCATCACTTTTGCACCAGTTCTGCGCCGCTTTTGCGTCGCTTTTGCATTGCTTCGACATGCGTAGCGCCTGAAGCGCCGCGCGCAAAAAACAAAAAGGCAACGAATCGCTTCGTTGCCTCTTTGCTTTTTTGTTTTCTTGCTTTCGATCGGAAGCGGATGCGCCCGTTGTCAGCGCATCCGTTCCCGTGCGGTTTAGTGCACTACCCGCTCGAATACGAGCTTGCCGTTCTCCACCTCGACGGGGATCACGTCCTTCGGCCCGAACTTGCCGGCCAGAATCAGCTTCGCGACCGGGTTCTCGATCTCCTGCTGGATCGCGCGCTTCAAAGGCCGCGCCCCGAACAGCGGGTCGTAGCCGACCTTGCCGATCAACTCCAGCGCCGCATCCGAGACGACCAGTTGCATGTCGAGCTTCGCGAGCCGGTCGTGCACGCGTTCGAGCTGGATCTTCGCGATCGACTGGATGTTGTCGCGGCCGAGCGCATGGAACACGACGACGTCGTCGATCCGGTTCAGGAACTCCGGCCGGAAGTGCAGCTTCACTTCTTCCCAGACAGCATCCTTCACGGCTTCCTGTGACTCGCCGACCATCGCCTGGATCACCTGCGAGCCGAGGTTCGACGTCATCACGATCACCGTGTTCTTGAAGTCCACGGTGCGGCCTTGGCCATCCGTCATCCGGCCGTCGTCGAGCACCTGCAGCAGCACGTTGAAGACGTCCGGGTGCGCCTTCTCGATCTCGTCGAGCAGGATCACGCTGTACGGCTTGCGGCGCACCGCTTCCGTCAGATAGCCGCCTTCTTCGTAGCCGACATAACCGGGCGGCGCGCCGATCAAACGCGCGACGCTGTGCTTCTCCATGAACTCGCTCATGTCAATGCGGATCAGATGATCTTCCGCGTCGAACAGGAAGGCCGCGAGCGCCTTGCACAACTCGGTCTTGCCGACGCCCGTCGGCCCGAGGAACAGGAACGACCCATACGGACGGTTCGGGTCCGAAAGCCCGGCACGCGAACGGCGGATCGCATCCGCAACCGCGCTGATCGCCTCGTTCTGGCCGACCACGCGCTCATGCAGCTTCGATTCGATCTGCAGCAGCTTCTCGCGCTCGCCCTGCATCATGCGCGACACGGGAATGCCCGTCGCGCGCGACACGACTTCCGCGATTTCCTCGGCGCCGACCTGCGTGCGCAAGAGGCGCGGACGCGTCGGATTGTTCTGCTCCTGCGCCTCGGCCTGCGTGACCTGCTTCAGTTGCGCCTCGAGCTGCGGCAGCTTGCCGTACTGCAGTTCAGCGACCTTTTCCAGCTTGCCTTCGCGTTGCAGACGCGTGATTTCCGCGCGCGTCTTCTCGATCTCTTCTTTCAGTTGCGCGCTGCCCTGCACAGCCGCTTTTTCCGCCGTCCAGATTTCTTCGAGATCCGAATATTCGCGGTCGAGCCGCTCGATTTCTTCCTCGATCAGTTGCAGGCGCTTCTGCGACGCTTCGTCCTTCTCCTTCTTGACGGCTTCGCGCTCGATCTTCAGCTGGATGCGCCGGCGGTCGAGCCTGTCCATCTCCTCGGGCTTCGAGTCGATTTCCATCTTGATCTTCGACGCCGCTTCGTCGATCAGATCGATGGCCTTGTCCGGCAGGAAGCGATCCGTGATGTAGCGATGCGACAGTTCCGCCGCCGCGACGATTGCCGGGTCGGTGATGTCGACGCCGTGGTGCAGTTCATAACGCTCCTGCAAGCCGCGCAGGATCGCGATGGTCGCTTCGACTGTCGGCTCGTCGACGAGCACTTTCTGGAAGCGGCGCTCCAGCGCGGCATCCTTTTCGATGTACTTGCGATATTCGTCGAGCGTGGTCGCGCCGACGCAATGCAGTTCGCCGCGCGACAGCGCCGGCTTCAGCATGTTGCCCGCGTCCATCGCGCCTTCGGCCTTGCCCGCGCCGACCATCGTGTGAATCTCGTCGATGAAGACGATGGTCTGCCCTTCGTCCTTCGCGATGTCGTTCAGCACGGCCTTCAGACGCTCTTCGAACTCGCCGCGGTATTTCGCGCCCGCGAGCAGCGCGGCCATGTCGAGCGACAGCACGCGCTTGCCCTTGAGCGTTTCCGGCACTTCGCCGTTGACGATGCGCTGCGCGAGACCTTCGACGATCGCCGTCTTGCCGACGCCCGGCTCGCCGATCAGCACCGGATTGTTCTTGGTCCGGCGTTGGAGGATCTGAATCGAACGGCGGATTTCGTCGTCACGGCCGATGACAGGATCGAGCTTGCCTGCACGGGCGCGCTCGGTCAGATCGATCGTGTATTTCTTCAGTGCTTCGCGCTGGCTTTCGGCGTCCTGGCTGTGCACCTGCGAGCCGCCGCGCACCGCGACGATGGCCGCTTCCAGCGACTTGCGCGACAGCCCATGCTCGCGCGCGAGACGGCCGGCTTCGCCCTTGTCGTCGGCGACGGCGAGCAGGAACATTTCGCTTGCGATGTAGGTGTCGTTGAGCTTCTGTGCTTCCTTGTCGGCCTGGTTCAACAGACCCGTGAGGTCACGGCCGATCTGCACGTTGCCGTCCGTCCCCTGGACTTGCGGCAAACGCGTGATCGCGTCGTTCAACGCCGTTTGCAGCGCCTGGACATGGACGCCGGCGCGCGACAGCAGCGAACGCGCCGAGCCGTCCTGTTGCGCGACGAGAGCGGCGAGAAGGTGAACGGGCTCGATGTACTGATTGTCATGGCCGACGGCAAGGCTTTGCGCGTCGGCCAGCGCTTCCTGGAATTTAGTGGTGAGTTTGTCGATTCTCATCAAGAGACCTCCAATTTCGATTACCACCAAAATGAGGCGTTTTAGGCAGGTTTCAAGCGCTTTTTTGCATCAGGGAGAGAGAATTCGCGCGGCAGCCGCGCTATCGCGTCCGGCCCGGGACACAGCGCAGTTTAGCGCCGCGACCAGCACGGGGAAAGCGAAGGCGGGAGATGGCGGGCAGCGGCTCGCGGCAGGCGCCGGCAAACGGCGCGAGCCCGCCCGCGAGCCGTTCATACGCGCAGAGTACGAGCGCGAACGACGGCCACACCGGCGGCCGGTCGTGCGGTCGGCTCAGGTGCCCGTCGGCACGGCGGGTGTGATGGGCACGATCGGCACGACGGTCGCCGACGGCTTGAGCCCCAGCAGTGACATCAGCGGCGATGCCGGCTCGGCGATATCGCGGATCGTAAAGCCGTCAAGTTCGCGGAAAAACGCTTCGCGCGCAGCTTCGAGCACGCTCTTCAGACGGCATTGCGACTGAATGACACATTCGCGATGCGCCGCCGGATCGCTGCCGTTGAAACAGCTGACCAGCGTGAAGTCGCTCTCGGCTGCGCGCACCACCTCGCCGATGGTCAGCGCCGACGAATGCTCGAACAGCCGCAGACCGCCGTTGCGCCCGCGCACGGTCTCGACCCAGCCGAGTTCCGCAAGCCGCTGAACCACCTTCATCAGATGATTCTTCGATATGCCGTACGCGTCCGATATGTCCTGGATCGTCGCAAGTCCTTCGGGACGGACTGCGAGGTAAAGCAACACGCGCAGTGAGTAATCGGTATAGTCTGTCAGTCTCATTGAAAGGCAAGTCGCGACGGGGATCACGTGCGGAATGTTCACGCCTCCCCATAAACGCCGGTACTGCAGCGCGCAATAGCATGCGTCGAAAACGCATCTTATTGCCGCGTTTATCTCGTTATTTCGCGTAACTATAAACGCTAACTTTCGTTTGAAGCGCACTTTTTTCTGACTTTAGATGAGCACGCCCAACGTTTGCGACGGGATTGTGTGAGCTTCGTGTCGGAGCGCTTGCCGCGTCTCACTTATTTGACCTATGAAGTCCGAAATGTCTTCCACTATTCCCGCGGCCGAACGTCTCGCCACGCGCTACGCCGAACCGGATGAAGAGAACATCCGCGAACTGGTCTACGCGTTCTACGACCGCGTGCGCGCCGACGCGCTGCTCGGTCCCGTGTTCGAAGAGAAGCTGGCGGGCCGCTGGGACGAGCATCTGCCGAAGATGTGCGTGTTCTGGGGATCGCTGGTTCTCGGCGCGAAGCAATATCGCGGCAACGTGCAGCAGGCGCACATGCCGCTCGCCGGCGTCGAGCCGCGGCACTTCAGCCACTGGCTCTATCTGTTTCTCGATACGGTCGAATCGCGCTATGAACCGGCCGCCGCCGTGCGTTTCATGGAGCCGGCGCTGCGCATCGCACAAAGCTTGCAGTTGAGCCGCTTTGGCTGGGACTATCAGATTCCCGCCGAACAGCAGGCGCTGCTGGAGCGCGTCGCGCCGCGCCGTCGTCCGCGCGAAGAGCACGAGGCGGAACATGCGCGGCCGCGCGGCGAGCCGTTTCCGGCCAGAATCATCGGCAAATCGCGCGACGGCGATTGAGCCGGACTTCCGAGCGACGGCGATTGAGCCGGGCTTCGCTCAATCCGCCTTTGAGTTCGCCGACGCCAGCCCCCATCGCGCGAGCGCTTCGTCATCGGTGACACGCGCATCGACCCAGCGCTCGCCGCTTTCCGTCTTTTCCTTCTTCCAGAACGGCGCCTGGGTCTTCAGGTAGTCCATCACGAATTCGCACGACGCGAACGCGTTCGCGCGATGCTTCGACGTCGTCGCGACGAGCACGATCTGATCGAGCGGCATCAGCTTGCCGACGCGGTGCACGATCAGCACATCGGTGCCGGGCCAGCGCTCGCGAGCGGCGTCGACGATCGCTTCGAGCGACTTTTCCGTCATGCCCGGATAGTGCTCGAGCTCCATCGTCTCGACGGCTTCGCCTTCGTTGATGTCGCGCACCGTGCCGACGAAGCACGCCACCGCGCCGACCTTCGGATTCTGCGCGCGCAATGCGGCGACTTCCGCCGTCAGGTCGAAGTCTTCTGTCTGAACGCGGACCGTCATCGTTCGTCCTCCCGCCTCTTTGGCCTGATTCAATGGCCCTGTTCAGCCGCCCGTCACGGGCGGAAAGAACGCGACTTCGCAGCCTTCGGTGATGCGCGTGCCCGCGTCCGTCATCACGTGGTTGCACGCCATGCGCAGCGCGCGGCCTTCCGCGAGCGTCTCGGCCCACGCGCCGCCGCGCACGCGCAGCCAGGCGCGCACGTCGCCGACCGTCGCGATGCCTTCGGGCACGTCCACGGATTCGTCTGAGCGGCCGAGCGCTTCGCGCACACTCGCAAAATATTTCAACTGGATCTTCATTCTCGGTAGCGGCCCGATAACGGCCGCGCTCAGTTCAGCAATTCGGAAAACGGGATGAAGCGCACGGTCTCGCCGGCGCTGATCACATGATTCGGCGGATTGTCGATCAGGCCGTCGCCCCAGACCGTCGACGTCAGCACCGCCGAACTCTGGTTCGGGAACAGATCGAGACCGCCCGCGGCGTTCACGCGCGCGCGCAGGAATTCGTTGCGGCGGTCGCCCTTGTGTTGCGTGAAGTCGGCGCGCAGCGACAGCGCGCGCGGCGTCACCGTCCGCACGCCCGCGAGGCGCAGCAGGAACGGCCGCACAAACAGCAGAAACGTGACGAACGTCGACACGGGATTGCCCGGCAGGCCGATGAAGAACGTCTCGCTCGCCGCGCCCGATGCACCGGATGCGCCCGCCCCACCCGCCGCCGCGCTTTCGCCCTGCGCCGACGCGCGGCGAATCGCGCCGAACGCGAGCGGCTTGCCCGGCTTCATCGCGATCTGCCACATCGACAGGCGCCCTTCGGCCTCGACGGCGGGCTTCACGTGGTCTTCCTCGCCCACCGACACGCCGCCGCACGTCAGGATCAGATCGTGCGCCTGCGCGGCGTCGCGCAGCGTTTGCCGCGTCGCGTCGAGCTTGTCGGGAACGATGCCGAAATCGGTGACTTCGCAGCCGAGCTTCTGCAGCAGGCCCGTCAGCGTGAAGCGGTTCGAGTTGTAGATCGCGCCGGGCTTGAGCGGCTCGCCGGGCATCGTCAGTTCGTCGCCCGTGAAGAACACGGCGACTTTCACACGGCGCACGACCTCGAGATTCGCGCATCCAACGGACGCCGCAAGCCCCAGCGCCTGCGGCGTGAGCCGCGTGCCGGCGGGCAGGATCGTCGCGCCCTTGCGGATGTCGGCGCCCTGCTGCGTGATCCATTCGCCCGCTTTCGGCGTATGCAGGATCGCCACGTCGTCGCCGGCCGCTTCCGTTTGCTCCTGCATCACAATCGCGTCGGCGCCGGGCGGCACCGTCGCACCCGTGAAGATGCGCGCCGCCGTGCCTTCCGCGAGCGGCTGCGGCGCATGGCCCGCCGGAATGCGCTGCGAGATCGGCAAGCGCCGTTCGCCTTGCGACAGCTCGGCGACACGCACCGCATAGCCGTCCATCGCGCTCGTGCTCATCGGCGGGACGTCGAGCGGCGAGATCACGTCGGCGGCGAGCACGCGGTTGGTCGCATCGAGTGTCGGCAGCGTTTCGGTGCCGACGATCTGCACGGCGGCGCCGAGCAGCGTCGCGAGCGCGTCGGCCGTCGACAGCATCGGCGCGCGCGGCGCGGACTGCGCAGGCGTCGAAGACGTAGGTGTGGGCATCGATCGGAAAGGAAGCGATTCGAAAAGAATCATTGTAACGGGCGCGGCCGCGTCGCGTTGATGGGCGATTTTGTCCGGGACGTGACGAATGGCTGCGGGATGGTTGCGCGGATCGGCACGCGCCGCAAAACAAAACGGCGCACGTCGATGAACGTGCGCCGTCTGTGTGACCGGGCGCTATGGAGCTGGTGGTCGCACCATAGCACCCCGCACCCGCTCAAGCCCCCGTATGCGCCGCGACGAAGTCCTTCACACGCTGCGCGTCGTTCGGCAGCACTTCGAAGCGCTGCGGCAGGTCTTCGAGCCCGCTGAACGCCGCGGGACGCTCCGGCTCGCGCTCCAGCGCCTCGCGGATCGTCTCGCCGAACTTGATCGGCTGCGCCGTCTCCAGCACGATCATCGGAATGCCCGCCTGCAGGTGCTCGCGCGCGACCTTCACGCCGTCGGCCGTGTGCGTGTCGATCATCGTGTCGTAGCGCTGGAACACGTCGCGAATCGTCTCGACGCGGTCGTCGTGGCTGCTGCGCCCCGACACGAAGCCGAACGCCTGCACGCGCGCGAAATCGCCGCTCGCCTGCAGATCGAAGCCGCCCTTTTCTTCGACGTCGCGGAACAGTTGCAGCACGCGCTTCGGATCGCGGCCGAGCAGATCGAACACGAAGCGCTCGAAATTCGACGCCTTCGAGATGTCCATGCTCGGGCTGCTCGTGTGATACGTCTCCGACGACCTGCGCACGCGGTAAATGCCCGTGCGGAAGAATTCGTCGAGCACGTCGTTCTCGTTCGTCGCGACGACGAGCTTTTCGATGGGCAGCCCCATCATCCGCGCGATGTGCCCCGCGCAGACGTTGCCGAAGTTGCCCGACGGCACCGTGAACGACACGCGTTCGTCGTTGCGCTTCGTGGCCGCGAAGTAGCCCTTGAAGTAGTACACGACCTGCGCGACGACGCGTGCCCAGTTGATCGAATTGACCGTGCCGATCTTCTGCTGCGCCTTGAACGCGTGATCGTTCGACACGGCCTTGACGATGTCCTGGCAATCGTCGAACACGCCGTCGATCGCCACGTTGAAGATGTTCGGGTCTTGCAGGCTGTACATCTGCGCCGTCTGGAACGCGCTCATCTTCTTGTGCGGCGACAGCATGAAGACGCGAATGCCCTTCTTGCCGCGCATCGCGTATTCGGCGGCGCTGCCCGTATCGCCCGACGTCGCGCCGAGAATGTTCAGCGTTTCGCCGTGCCTCGCGAGCGTGTACTCGAACAGGTTGCCGAGCAGTTGCATCGCCATGTCCTTGAACGCGAGCGTCGGACCGTTCGACAGTTCGAGCAGCGACAGCGGCGCGCCGTCTTCGACGCCGAGCGTCTTCAGCGGCGTGATCTGTGCGGCGTTCTCTTCGTCGCGCACGTTGCAGTACACCTGCGCGGTGTACGTGCGGCGCGTCAGCTCGCGCAAGTCTTCGACGGGAATGTCGTCGCTGAACTTGCGCAGGATCTCGAACGCGAGATCGGCGTACGGCAGCGCGCGCCAGCGCGCGAGTTCATCCGCTGATACCTGCGGATATTCGGCCGGCAGATACAGGCCGCCATCCTTCGCGAGACCGCCGAGCAGGATGTCGGAGAACGTGTGGCGCTCGCCGATGCCGGCGCCGCGCGTGGAAATGTAGTTCATGAGCTTGCCTCGTTGCGAGTGTGCGTGTCGTGCGTCGTGTGCTTTGCGTGCGTCAGTTCAGCGCTTCCATGCGCAGCTTCGTCACCTTCGACACGACCGTCTTCAACGCCTCGATATTCGCGATCGCCGCGTTGACGTTCTTCTCGACCGTCTCATGCGTGATCAGGATGATGTCGGTCTCGCCCTTCTTCGACACGTCGACCTGCTCCGATTCCTTTTGCAGCAGCGCATCGATCGAAATGCCCGTGTCCGCGAGGATGCGCGTGATGTCGGCCAGCACGCCCGTCACGTCGGCGACACGCAGACGCAGGTAGTAGCCGCTCGTCACTTCGTCGATGGGCAGGATCGGCGTGCTCGACAGACGGTCCGGCTGGAACGCCAGATGCGGCACGCGGTGCTCGGGGTCGGCCGTGTGCAGGCGCGTCACGTCGACGAGATCGGCGACCACGGCGGACGCCGTCGGCTCCGCGCCCGCGCCCTTGCCGTAGTACAGCGTCGTGCCGACGGCGTCGCCGTGCACGACGACCGCGTTCATCGCGCCTTCGACGTTCGCGAGCAGGCGTTTCCCGGGGATCAGCGTCGGATGCACGCGCAGCTCGATGCCTTTGTCGCTGCGCCGCGTGATGCCGAGCAGCTTGATCCGGTAGCCCAGTTCTTCCGCGTACCGGATGTCGATCGCGGCGAGCTTGCTGATGCCTTCGACGTAGGCCTTGTCGAACTGCACGGGCACGCCGAACGCGATCGCGCTCATGATGGTCGCCTTGTGCGCGGCGTCGACGCCTTCGATGTCGAAGGTCGGGTCCGCTTCCGCGTAGCCGAGTTCCTGCGCGGCCTTGAGCGCCGTCGCGAAGTCGAGGCCGCGGTCGCGCATCTCCGACAGGATGTAGTTCGTCGTGCCGTTGATGATGCCCGCGATGTACTGGATACGATTGGCCGTGAGGCCCTCGCGCAGCGCCTTGATGATCGGGATGCCGCCCGCGACAGCCGCTTCGAACGCGACCATCACGCCGTTCGCGCGCGCCGCCTCGAAGATTTCCGTGCCGTGCACGGCGAGCAGCGCCTTGTTGGCCGTCACGACGTGCTTGCCGTTGTTGATCGCGCGCAGCACGAGATCGCGCGCGATGCCCGTGCCGCCGATCATTTCCGCGACGATGGCGATCGACGGATCGTCGACGACCGAGCCGAAGTCGTCAGTGACCGCGACCGTGCCCGCCTCGCCGCCGAGCGCCGCCGTGGCCTTCGCGGGATTGCGCACGGCAATGCGCGCGATCTCGATGCCGCGGCCCGCGCGTCGGTTGATTTCTTCCTGGTTGCGGCGCAGTACCGTGAAGGTGCCGCTGCCTACCGTGCCGAAGCCCAGCAGTCCAACTTTGATCGGTTCCATGCAGCGTGTGTGTCTAGTGAGAGAGTGGAAAATCGGTTCGGGCGCTGATGCGCGCCCTCAGGCCGCGTGGCGTTTGCGATAGCCGTCGAGGAAGCGCGCGATCCGGTGGATCGAATCGGCGAGATCGTCGACGTTCGGCAGGAACACGACACGGAAGTGATCCGGCGCCTTCCAGTTGAAACCGCTGCCCTGCACGAGCAGCACGCGCTCCTCCAGCAGCAGATCGAGGATGAACTGCTGGTCGTTCTCGACCGGATACAGCTTCGGATCGAGGCGCGGGAACATGTACAGCGCCGCCTCGGGCTTCACGCAGGTCACGCCCGGAATGGCCGTCAGCATGTCGTACGCGAGCTGGCGCTGCTTGTAGAGCCGCCCGCCCGGCGCAATCAGATCGTTGATGCTCTGATAGCCGCCGAGCGCCGTCTGGATCGCGTACTGGCCGGGCACGTTCGGGCACAGGCGCATCGACGCGAGAATGCCGAGGCCTTCGAAGTAGTCTTTCGCGCGGCGGCGATTTTCGCCCGTCAGCCCCGACACCCACATCCAGCCCGCGCGATAGCCGCACGAACGGTAGCTCTTCGACAGGCTGTTGAACGTGACCGTCAGCACGTCCTCGGACAGCGCGGCCATCGACGTGTGCTTCTTGCCATCGTAGACGATCTTGTCGTAGACCTCGTCCGCGAAGATGACGAGGCCGTGCTGGCGCGCAATCCCGATCAGCGCGAGCAGCAGTTCGTCGGAGTACAGCGCGCCCGTCGGGTTGTTCGGGTTGATCACGACGATCGCCTTCGTGTTCGGCGTGATCTTCGCGCGGATGTCGTCGAGGTCGGGCATCCACGCGTTCGATTCGTCGCACACATAGTGCACGGGCGTGCCGCCCGACAGGCTCACGCCCGCCGTCCAAAGCGGATAGTCAGGCGCGGGCAGCAGCACTTCGTCGCCGTCGTTGAGGAGCGCCTGCATCGCCATCACGATCAGCTCGGACGCGCCGTTTCCGATGTAGATGTCGTCCAGCTCGACGCCCACGACGCCCTTTTGCTGCGCGTAATGCATGATCGCCTTGCGCGCCGCGAACACGCCCTTCGAGTCCGAATAGCCCGACGAGTCGGGCAGATTGCGGATCATGTCCTGGATGATTTCGTCCGGAGCGTCGAAACCGAACGGCGCGAGATTGCCGATGTTCAGCTTGATGATGCGATGGCCTTCTTCTTCGAGGCGCTTCGCGTGTTCGAGAACGGGCCCGCGAATGTCGTAGCAGACGTTCAACAGCTTGTTTGATTTGAGTATCGGTTTCACGACGGGCACTTCATCCTGGGTAAATGAGCGGGACCACTGGGCTGCGCCCCATGCAGCGGGCAAGCCATGAGGACTGGGTTTGCGCAACCGGCCGGCGGGCCGGCGCAGGGCGTCGTGCGGAACACGGGCGGCGCGGCGCGCGCGGCCATCGAGCGGCGGAGCGGGCGCGGACATGCCGCCTGGTGCGTCGTCGCGTACGGCATCGGCACGGCGCGCGTATTGCTGGCGCGCTCTGCTTGCACATACGGCTCGCGGGTTGCCAGCGTTTTGCTGGACGCTCCGCTGCCGCTTTGCTGCCTGCTTTGCTGCTATTACGCGCGCGTTGCCGACACTTCGGACGCCTCGGTCGACACCCCAGTCGACGCGCAAGCGGGCGTCTCGTTGACGCCTGTGCCGGCGCGTTCCGGGCACCCCACTATGGACGGCGGGCGCAGTCGCCAGCCTTGCGGGCGCGGCTTGTGGCAGCGCGCGGACCTCGAGGGGAGCCACCGGGCGGCTAAAAAGTTATAATTTAGCGGATATTGGGCAACTTCCGCAATGCACCACGCAAGGCCAGAATGCCCGCGCACGAGGCATCGACCTGCATTGAAGCCGCGCATTGAGGCCGCGCACGAACCGGCGAGTTGAACCCGTCTTCGCGCCTGCCGGTCGAAACGCGACACACGGCGCAAGCAGTGCATGCCTTACGACGACCACGGAAAACCAGTTTGAAATTACACCAGGATTCGAGCGGCGCCCTGAACACCGTCACGGGTTACGGCGCCGACTATGTCGAAATCAATCTCGAACGTCATACGGGCAGCATCATCGTGCTGCCGCAAGGTCCCGTCATGAGCTGGCCGGTGTCGTCGTTCGAGGCCCTCTCGCCCGAGCACTTCGCGCTCTTGATCGAACCGGCGCCGGAAGTCGTCATATTCGGCAGCGGCGAGCGCCTGCGCTTTCCGCATCCGCGCCTCACGGCCGCCCTCGCGGCCCAGCGGATCGGCGTCGAAACGATGGACTTCAAGGCCGCCTGCCGGACCTACAACATTCTGATGGCGGAAGGCCGCAAGGTCGCCGCCGCGCTGCTGATCGAAGGCTAGCGGCACTCGCGGCGCATCGGGCCGAGCGCTGAACGGCGTTTCGCGCGGCACACCGGCACCTTTTGACGGGCGTGTCACGCGGATCAAGTACACTGCGCGCCTGCGCGCGTTCCGGCAGCCGCACCGCATCGGATGACGCGCTCGCAACGGCCTGCCCGCGAGCGGGAGCAGGCGGCTGCCGCAAAGCTGCGGAGATAAGGGTGTCATAAGCGTCGCCGATGGAGAATCGGCGGCTGCTCCGCGTGACGGGCCGCTAAGGGGCCGATAAAGGGCCGATAGCGCGTCGAGAACACGTCGATAACGTGCCGACAACGCGCGCCGCCTGGCGCCCGCCGGCTCACCGGCCGGGCGATGCACGCCGCGCACCCGCTGGACGCACCGCAACAACCGGACCCCCGTCCGGTCGAGATAAGAACGAAGCCGCGCGAGCGGCGCCGAGAAGGGTTGAACAACACATGAACGACAAGCCGTCCGGGCTGACGCTCAATCGCACGACGGTCCTGCTGCTCGTGCTTACGCTGGCCGTGATCTGGTTCGTGCCGCTGGGCTGGCGCCATCTGCTGCCGAGCGACGAAGGCCGCTACGCCGAAATGGCGCGCGAGATGTTCGTCACCGGCGACTGGATCACGCCGCGCTACAACGGCTACAAGTACTTCGAGAAGCCGCCGCTGCAAACCTGGGCGAATGCGCTGTCGTTTGCGTGGTTCGGCATCGGCGAGTGGCAGGCGCGTCTCTATACCGCGCTCACCGGCTTCGCGGGCGTGCTGCTGATCGGCTACACGGGCGCGCGCGTGTTCAACGCCGCGACGGGCCTGTTCGCCGCTCTCGTGCTTGCAAGCTCGCCGTACTGGAACCTGATGGGCCACTTCAACACGCTCGACATGGGCCTGTCGTTCTGGATGGAGCTGACGCTCTTCGGCTTGCTGCTCGCGCAGCGTCCGGGTCTCGCGTCGCGTGAGCAGCGGCTGTGGATGTGGGTCGTGTGGGCGTCGATGGCGTTCGCCGTGCTGTCGAAGGGGCTCATCGGCCTGATCCTGCCGGGCGCCGTTCTCGTGCTCTACACGCTGATCTCGCGCGACGGGGCGATCTGGAAGCGCCTGTATCTCGTGAGCGGCCTGATCGTGTTCTTCGCGATCGTCACGCCGTGGTTCTTGATCGTGCAGGATCGCAACCCCGAATTCTTCAACTTCTTCTTCATCGTCCAGCAGTTCAGGCGCTATCTGACGCCCGAGCAGAACCGCCCCGGCCCGTTCTATTACTTCGTGCCCGTGCTGATCGTCGGCTTCCTGCCGTGGCTGTCGGTGAGCGTGCAGAGCGTGCGCAACGCGCTGCGCATGCCGCGCCAGGCGAATGGCTTCTCGCCCGTGACGATGCTGTTCGTGTGGACGGTCTTCATCTTCCTGTTCTTCAGTGCGTCGCATTCGAAGCTGCTGTCGTACACGCTGCCCATCGCGCCTCCGATCGCGCTCGTGATCGGCCTGTACCTGCCCCTCGTCACGCGCGAGCAGTTCCACCGACATCTGACGGGCTACGCGGTATTTCTCGTCGCGGCGGGATTCGGCGCGGTGTTCCTCGGTCATCTGGGCGACAAGCGCAACCCGAATGCGCTGTACCTCGAATTCCGCGTTTGGGTGTACGCGGCGCTCGCCGTCGGCTTTGTCCTGACTCTCGCGGCGATCTGGCTCAACTGGCGCACGCGCCGCGCCGCAAACGGCTCGTCCGCTGTGCTGCAGGCGGGCGCGCAAAACGGCGCGCGGGCCGCTGGCGCGGGCCTCTTCGGCGCCGCCACGATCTTCGGCTTCGGATGGGTCCTGCTCGCCGTGATCGCCGGCACGGGGCACGACGCGTTCGGCCGGCTGTCGTCGGGCGCGCCGCTCGCTCCCGCCGTGAAGGCTGAACTGGCGAAACTGCCCGCCGACACGCCGTTCTACTCGGTCGGCGTGCTCGACCACACGGTGCCGTTCTACATCGGACACACGATGATCATGGTCGAGCATGCGGACGAACTGGCCTTCGGCGTGTCGGTCGAACCGCAAAAATGGGTGCCGACGATCCCGCAATGGATCGAGCGCTGGAAAGCCGACCGCTACGCGTTGGCGCTGATGTCGCCGGAGCGCTACGAGGAACTCAGCGCGCAGCACTTGCCGATGACCGTCGTCGCGCGCGACGCCCGGCGTGTGATCGTCGAGAAGCCAGGCTCCGAACAGGCGGGCGCGCAGCAAGGCGCCGCCGCGCCAGCCGTCGCGCAACCCGGCGCGGCGCAGGCGGCCTCCGGGCCGCAGCAAACGCAGTGAACGCAGTGAACGCGCAATGAACGCGGCGAGCGCGGCAGCGATGACCGCTTCCCTCACCCAAACGTCTATTCGATGAATCCGATTTCGCTCTTTTGCATCCTTGCGGGCGTCGCGCTGAACGCGACGGCCCAGCTGCTCTTGAAGGCCGGCACGAACGCCGTCGGCCACTTCGATTTCACCGTCGCCAACATCATCCCGATCGGGTTCAGGATCGCGACGCAGCTGCCCATCATCGGCGGGCTCGCGTGCTATGTGCTGAGCGTCGTCGTGTGGATCGTCGGGCTGTCGCGCGTGGATGTGTCGATTGCCTACCCGATGCTGTCGCTGGGCTATGTTGTAAACGCGTTTGCTGCGTGGTATCTGTTCGGCGAAGTGCTGTCGGCGCAGCGCCTCGTCGGCATCGGCGTGATCCTGGTGGGTGTGTTCCTCGTCGCGCGCAGTTGATGGGCACGCTGATGGAAACGGCGGGCGTGAGGCGTGGCGAGGCGGCGTGATCGCGCGCTACGGGGGCGATCGCGCACGATGGGCATCGTCGGCGCTGCCGACGTTGCTCCGCCGCAGAATAATCCCCTGGCAAGCCCGTTCCCGTCTGCTAATGTCTCTTGAATTGTTTCGAGCACTGGACATTGGTGCGGAAGTCGCACATTATCGCCGCCGCATCGAGGCGCCGACAACGTAGGCGCGGCGTTTAAGCTTGAATTAAGCCGATTGTCAGTATTGTGTCAGACCGTGCCCTTTTTATATCGAGCATAACCATCCATGACCCAGTCATCTGTTCCGTTCCTGCCGTTCGTTCGTCCCGAGATCGATGAAGAAACGATCCGCGGTGTTGCCGACGTGCTCCGCTCCGGCTGGATCACGACGGGCCCGCAGAACCAGGCGTTCGAAAAGGCGTTGTCGGAATACTGCGGCGGCCGCCCGGTGCGCACGTTCAACTCGGGCACCGCGACGCTGGAAATCGGCCTGCGCATCGCGGGCGTCGGAGCCGGCGACGAAGTCATCACAACGCCGGCGTCGTGGGTCGCGACGAGCAACGTGATCATCGAGGTCGGCGCGACACCCGTGTTCGTCGATATCGACCCGGCGACGCGCAACATCGACCTGGACCTGATGGAAAAGGCGATCACGCCGCGCACGAAGGCGATCATTCCCGTCTTCCTGTCGGGCTTGCCCGTCGACATGGACCGTCTCTACGCGATCGCCCGCGCGCACAAGCTGCGCGTGATCGAAGACGCGGCGCAGGCGTTCGGCTCGACGTGGAAAGGCGAGCGCATCGGCAAGCTCGGCGACATCGTGTCGTTCAGCTTCCACGCGAACAAGAACCTGACATCGATCGAAGGCGGCGCGCTCGTGCTGAACAACGAGGAGGAAGCCGTCCTCGCGCAGAAGTACCGCCTGCAAGGCATCGTGCGCACGGGCTTCGACGGCATGGACTGCGAGCTGCTCGGCGGCAAGTACAACCTGACGGACGTCGCGGCGCGCGTCGGCCTTGGCCAGCTGCCGCACATCGAGCGCTTCCGCGCACAGCGCCACGCGCTCGCGCGCGCCTATTTCGCGGGCTTTGAAGGCGGCGCGGCCGCGAGGCTCGGCATGGGCCTGCCGCTCGCCGACTTCGAGAACAGCAACTGGCACATGTTCCTCGTCACGCTGCCGCTCGCGCGCCTGTCGATCAGCCGCGCGGGCTTCATGGAGCAACTGAAGGAGCGCGGCATCGGCACGGGCGTGCACTACCCGGCCATCCACCTGTTCTCGCTGTACCGCGCGCGCGGCTTCAGGGAAGGCATGTTCCCGCATGCGGAGCACTATGGCGCGAGCACGGTCACGCTGCCGCTCTTCACGCAGATGACGGAAGGCGATGTCGAGCGCGTGTGCCGCGCGGTGAACGAAATTTGCCAACAATACGGTCAATAAAGCGGAAACCCAGCGGAAATGAATCACACGGACCCACGCCCGGTCGCCCCCGAACTCTCGGTCATCATCCCCGTGTACAACGAGGAGGCGGGACTCGGCGCGCTGTTCTCGCGCCTGTACCCGGCCCTCGACGCGCTCGGCACGAGCTACGAGGTGATCTTCATCAACGACGGCAGCCGCGACCGGTCGGCGGCGCTGCTCGCGGAGCAGTTCCGGGCCCGTCCCGACACGACGCGCGTGATTCTGCTGAACGGCAACTACGGACAGCACATGGCGATTCTCGCGGGCTTCGAGCAGTCGCGTGGCGAGATCGTGGTCACGCTCGATGCCGATCTGCAGAATCCGCCTGAGGAAATCGGCAAGCTGTGCTCGAAGATGCGCGAAGGCTACGACTATGTCGGCACCATTCGCATGCAGCGCCAGGACAGCCTGTGGCGGCGCAAGGCGTCGCTCGCGATGAACCGTCTGCGCGAGCGCATCACGCGCATCAAGATGACCGACCAGGGCTGCATGCTGCGCGCGTACAGCCGCCATATCATCGACACGATCAACCGCTGCGGCGAAATCAACACGTTCATTCCCGCGCTCGCGTACACGTTCGCGCAGAATCCCGTCGAGATCGAAGTCGCGCACGAAGAGCGCTTCGCGGGCGAATCAAAGTATTCGTTCTACAGTCTGATCCGCCTGAATTTCGACCTCGTGACGGGCTTCTCGGTCGTGCCGCTGCAATGGCTGTCGTTTATCGGCGTGATCCTGTCGATGGGCTCGGCGGGCCTCTTCGTGCTGCTGCTGATTCGCCGCTTCATCATCGGCGCGGAAGTTCAAGGCGTGTTCACACTGTTCGCGATCACGTTCTTCATGCTCGGCGTAATCATCTTCGCGCTCGGCCTGCTCGGCGAATACATCGGGCGAATCTATCAGCAGGTGCGCGCGCGTCCGCGCTATCTGGTGCAAACCATTCTCGAGCAGCGCGAAGGCGACCCCATGCCGACGCAGCCTCGCCAGCCGGCCGGTCAGGACACGCAAGGCATGCAAGGCGGGCAGTCGACGCACTCCGCGCAGGCCATCAGCGCCGATCAGGGACCGAGCACATGAAGCCGCGCGCCGTCGTATTCGCTTACCACAACGTCGGCGTGCGCTGCCTGCAGGTGCTGCTCGCGCGCGGCGTCGACGTCGCGCTCGTCGTCACGCACGAAGACAATCCGACCGAGAACATCTGGTTCGGCAGCGTCGCGTCCGTCGCCGCCGGGCACGGCATTCCCGTCGTGACGCCCGCCGATCCGAAGAGCCCGGCGTTGCGCTCGCTCGTCGTCAACGCGCAGCCCGACTTCATCTTCTCGTTCTACTACCGGCACATGCTGCCCGTCGATCTGCTCGCCGTCGCGCCGCGCGGCGCGTACAACGTGCACGGCTCGCTGCTGCCGAAATATCGCGGGCGCGTGCCGACCAACTGGGCCGTGCTCAACGGCGAAACCGAAACGGGCGCGACGCTGCACGAAATGGGCGCGAAGCCCGACGCGGGCGCGATCATTGCGCAAACGCCCGTCCCGATCCTGCCCGACGACACGGCCGCGCAGGTCTTCGACAAGGTGACGGTCGCCGCCGAGCAGACGCTGTGGCGCGCGCTGCCCGCGCTGCTCGCGGGCGAAGCGCCGCATCTGCCGAACGATCTCGCGCACGGCAGCTATTTCGGCGGACGCAAGCCCGAGGACGGGCGCATCGACTTCAGCCAGGGCGGCCAGCAGGTCTACAACCTGATTCGCGCCGTCGCGCCGCCGTATCCGGGCGCGTTCACGGACATCGGCGGCGAGCGGTTCGTCATTGCGCGGGCGCGGCTGGCCCAGCCCGGCGCGGCCGGCGCGGATTTGCCGCCCGGCGTCCACGTAGGCGATAATGGCTTTTTTGCGACATGCGGCGACGGCCGCGTCATCGCCATCCACGAATTGCGGCATCAGCGCGACGGCCAGGAGCGCGTCGTCTCCCCCGCCGAATTCACCCAGCTCACTCAATCTTCCCGTAACGCATGAAAAAAGTCCTGATTCTGGGCGTGAACGGCTTCATCGGCCATCACCTGTCCAAGCGCATTCTCGAAACGACCGACTGGGAAGTGTTCGGCATGGACATGCAGACGGAGCGCCTCGGCGATCTCGTCAACCACGAGCGCATGCACTTCTTCGAGGGCGACATCACGATCAACAAGGAGTGGGTCGAGTATCACGTGAAGAAGTGCGACGTGATCCTGCCGCTCGTCGCCATCGCCACGCCCGCAACGTATGTGCAGCAGCCGCTGCGCGTGTTCGAGCTCGACTTCGAGGCAAACCTGCCCATCGTGCGTTCGGCCGTGAAGTACGGCAAGCACCTCGTGTTCCCGTCCACTTCCGAAGTCTATGGCATGTGCTCGGACGAGCAGTTCGACCCGGACGCATCCGCCCTCACTTACGGCCCGATCAACAAGCCGCGCTGGATCTACGCATGCTCGAAGCAGCTGATGGACCGCGTGATCTGGGGCTACGGCATGGAAGGCCTCAACTTCACGCTGTTCCGTCCGTTCAACTGGATCGGCCCGGGCCTCGACTCGATCTATACGCCGAAGGAAGGCAGCTCGCGCGTGGTCACGCAGTTCCTCGGCCATATCGTGCGCGGCGAGAACATCAGCCTCGTCGACGGCGGCGCGCAGAAGCGCGCGTTCACCGATATCGACGACGGCATCAGCGCGCTGATGAAGATCATCGAGAACAAGGGCGGCGTCGCGACGGGCAAGATCTACAACATCGGCAATCCGAAGAACAACTTCTCAGTGCGCGAGCTCGCGCACAAGATGCTGGCGCTCGCGGCCGAATTCCCCGAGTACGCGGATTCGGCGAAGAAGGTGCAGCTCGTCGAGACGTCGTCGGGTGCGTACTACGGCGCGGGCTATCAGGACGTGCAGAACCGCGTGCCGAAGATCGACAACACGATGCAGGAACTCGCGTGGGCGCCGCAGTCGACGTTCGACGAAGCACTGCGCAAGATTTTCGAAGCGTACCGCGGCCATGTCGCCGAGGCGCGCGCGCTCGTCGAACAACAGTAAGGGCTGCCGCTCTTGGCCTTGATCGTCCTGAAGATCGACGTCGATACGCTGCGCGGCACGCGTGAAGGCGTGCCGAATCTCGCGCGCATCTTCGACCGCTACAAGGCGCGCGCCACGTTCCTCTTCAGCCTCGGCCCCGACCACACCGGCTGGGCGATGCGGCGCGTGCTGCGGCCGGGCTTTCTGAAGAAGGTGTCGCGCACGTCCGTGGTCGAGCACTACGGCGTGAAGCAGTTGATGTACGGCGTGCTCTTGCCCGGACCGGACATCGGCGCGCGCACCCGCCCGGAAATGCGCGCCATCCACGAAGCCGGCTTCGAATGCGGCATTCATACGTGGGATCACGTCTACTGGCAGGACAACGTGCGTTCGCGTCCGCGCGACTGGACCATCGCGCAGATGCAGAAGAGCCACGACCGTTTCGTCGACATCTTCGGCATGCCGCCCGTCACGCACGGCGCGGCCGGCTGGCAGATGAACGGACACGCGTTCGAGCAGATCGACGCATGGGGCATGCAGTACGCGTCCGATGGGCGCGGACATACGCCGTACTTCCCCGTCGTCGGCGGCCGCACGCTCTCGCATGTGCAGATGCCGACCACGCTGCCGACGCTCGACGAAGTGTTGGGCATCGACGGCATCGACACGGACAACGTCGCCGCGTGGCTGCTCAAGCGCACCGAGCACAACCCGCACGACCAGGTGTTCACGCTGCACGCGGAACTCGAAGGCCAGAAGCTCGCGCCTGTGTTCGAGCAACTGCTCGCCGGCTGGCGCGCGCAAGGCCACACGTTCGCGACGATGGGCGATTATCACGCCGCGCTAGACCGTGACACACTGCCGTCGTACCCTGTGACGTGGGGCGAGATCCCGGGCCGCTCCGGCGAGCTGATCGTTCAGCCCGGCTAGCCATGCGACGAAGGTGGGCATCGTTGGTCGTCCTCCGATTGCGCGCCCGTTTTGCAAGCCAGCAGCAAGCCGGCACGCCACGCCGCAGCGCTCCTGTCCGGGAGCCGCCCCGAAGCACCCAAGCAACCCAGAAGAAAGCGTTCAGGCAGATCGCCGTCGCGGCTGCCGATCACGATAACAACCGGAGGACCACGTGCCCATCGCAGTCGATCAACCCGTTCCCGACTTCACCGCCCCCGCAACGGGCGGCGACTTCACGCTGTCCAGCCTGCGCGGAAAAAACGTCGTCGTGTATTTCTATCCGAAAGACAACACGCCGGGCTGCACGACGGAAGGCCTGCAGTTCCGCGACCTGTATCCGAAGTTCAGGAAGGCGGGCGCGGAGATCGTCGGCGTGTCGCGCGACAGCGTGCGTTCGCACGATAACTTCAAGGCCAAGCTCGAACTGCCGTTTACCTTGGTATCGGACCCTGACGAAACGCTGTGCACGCTCTTCGGCGTCATGAAAATGAAGAAAATGTATGGCAAAGAAGTACGGGGTATTGAGCGCTCCACATTCGTCATCGACGGTGAAGGCGTATTGCGCCACGAATGGCGCGGCGTGAAGGTGCCGGGCCATGTCGACGAGATCCTGGAGGCTGTACAAGCGCTTTGAGGCGCGTTATATTGGGCCGCAATGAGTGCCTGTTCATCTAATTTTTCGCGCAGTTGCGCTGCAGATCGCGTCATTGTCGTCGCTGACGGTACGGCAATGAGGCGGGTCATCAGGCGTGATGCGATCACCCAGGTCGAGCCGCTTGCCCCGTTTGCCGGGGCGGCGGCTTTTTTAATTGCGCGCAGCAGTTCGCGTCGTTCGCAGCGCACTTTCGTCAAGGAGCCGATCGAAAACCAGGCGAACCGGCATTACTAATCCGACACGCGCCACCGGACGCAAATTGCGAGCGCACGACGCACGACAGTTTGCGGCAGGCGGCGAAGAACTGTGACCCGCTTTACTTGAGGGAAACCATGCCTTTGCCTACCCCACCCAGCAAGCTCGGCAATCTGTTGCCGCCTGATGAATACAAGGCCAGGCCTGCCAAACCTGCTCGAAAACAGGCGCATGAAGGGGAGCAAGCCGCATCGGCCGAATTCGGCCGCGCCAATGTCGCCACACCGATGACGCACGCCGCCAACGCCGCGACCACCCTGCGTCCCGTCCCGCCGATCGCCACGTCGTCCGCTTCCGCGTTGCCCGAGGCCGCGCCGTCGCGCAGCCGCAAGGCGAAGCAGACGGCCGCGTTGCTGCAGCCGGTGCCGTCCGTGTCCGCTGAAGACGACGAGGCGATTGCGCCCGTCGTCGCGCGCCGCGGCAAGGGTTCCGCCGAAGCCGAAGCGGAGACCGCCGCGCCCGCCACGCCGACGCGCGCCGGCACGAAAAAACGCGTGACGCGCGGCACGGAAGCCGAGATCCGCAAGCTGTTCGTGCTCGATACCAACGTGCTGATGCACGATCCGACGTGCCTCTTCCGCTTCGAGGAACACGACGTCTATCTGCCCATGATGACGTTGGAAGAACTCGACAATCACAAGAAGGGGATGTCGGAAGTCGCGCGCAACGCACGCCAGGTGAGCCGCACGCTGGATTCGCTCGTCGCGAACGCGGGCGAGATGTCGGAAGGCATTCCGCTCGCGCGCCTGGGCAGCCTCGAAGCGCTGGGACGCCTGTACTTCCAGACCAAGCTCACGGATATCGAGCCCGTCGAAGGCCTGCCGGAAGGCAAGGCCGACAACCAGATCCTCGGCGTCGTGCGCGCGCTGCAGCGCGACCGGCAGGACCGCCAGGTCGTGCTGGTGTCGAAAGACATCAACATGCGCATCAAGGCGCACGCGCTCGGCCTGCCCGCTGAAGACTACTTCAACGACCAGGTTCTCGAGGACAAGGACCTGCTCTACTCGGGCATCCGTCAGCTGCCGCAGGACTTCTGGACGAAGCACGCGAAGGGCATGGAAAGCTGGCAGGACACGAAGACGGGCACCACGTACTACCGCGTGACGGGTCCGCTGTGCGCGTCGATGCTGGTCAACGAGTTCGTTTATCTGGAGCCGCAGAACGGCGAGCCGGCGTTCCATGCGCTCGTGCGCGAGTTGAACGGCAAGACGGCGCTCTTGCAGACGCTGCGCGACTACGGCCACCACAAGAACAACGTGTGGGGCATCACGGCGCGCAACCGCGAGCAGAACTTCGCGCTGAACCTGCTGATGAACCCGGAAATCGACTTCGTCACGCTGCTCGGCCAGGCCGGCACGGGCAAGACGCTGGTCGCGCTCGCGGCGGGCCTCGCGCAAGTGCTCGACGACAAGCGCTACAACGAGATCATCGTGACGCGCGCGACGGTGCCCGTCGGCGAAGACATCGGTTTTCTGCCCGGCACCGAAGAGGAAAAGATGCAGCCGTGGATGGGCGCATTCGACGACAACCTCGAAGTGCTGCAGAAGACCGACGATGCGGCGGGCGAATGGGGCCGCGCGGCCACGCAGGAGCTGATCCGCTCGCGCCTGAAGATCAAGAGCATGAACTTCATGCGCGGACGCACGTTCGTCGACAAGTATCTGATCATCGACGAGGCGCAGAACCTGACGCCGAAGCAGATGAAGACGCTCGTCACGCGCGCGGGCCCGGGCACGAAGATCATCTGCCTCGGCAACATCGCGCAGATCGATACGCCGTATCTGACGGAAGGCAGCTCGGGCCTCACGTATGTCGTCGACCGCTTCAAGGGCTGGGCGCACAGCGGCCACGTGACGCTCGCGCGCGGCGAGCGCTCACGGCTCGCGGATTACGCCTCCGATATTCTCTGACCGCTTCTCTGGATTTCGAAGCCGCAGGGTCAAAGCCGCTTCAAAGTCTGTTTCAAAGCCGCTTCCGGTTTGCCGCCGGAAGCGGCTTTTTCATTGCCGGTTCTTGACGCTTCGCCTGAACGGGCTACGCGCGTCGAATCCCCGATTGTTGGGCAATGTGAGCGCGTGTCGTCCGCGCGACGCAACATTTAGCGCGTAAACTTCAAGTCATTTCTCAGGAATTCTTGCCGGAGGCCCGCTGCAAGGGCTACCATCGGGCATCGTCGGCCTTTGCCGGGCGTCGTCGCCCGGCTTCGCTTTCATGCTCCGCCTCACGCTGTCACTGCTCATCGCCGCCCTGCTCGCCGCCTGCTCAGGCGCGCCGCAGAAGACCGTGCGCGGCTCGGGCGGGTCGTATGCGTCGTCCGGCGGTGCGTATCGGACCACGCCGCCGGGCCTGCCCAATTTCGTCGATCACAGCATCGGACGCGAAGAAATCTCGATTCAGGCGATGGGACTCGTCGGGGTGCCGTACCGCTGGGGCGGCAATACACCCGACAGCGGCTTCGATTGCAGCGGCCTCGTGCACTACGTGGTGCAACGCGCGGCATCCGTGAATCTGCCGCGCACGACGGCCGACATGAGTTCGCGCGGGGAATCCGTCGAACCGGACGAGATCGCGCCCGGCGACCTGATTTTCTTCAACACGACGGGACGGCCGCATTCGCACGTCGGGATCTATGTCGGCAAGCTGCGCTTCGTGAACGCGCCGTCGACGGGCGGCACCGTGCGGCTCGACTATCTGACCAATCCGTACTGGGCCAGGCGTTTCGACGGCATCCGTCGTGTCGCGCCGGCGCTGAGCAAGCCGACGACGACGCCGTTCGATGCGCCGAGCTACCAGGCGTCGGCGCCCGCGCCTGCGGCGCCCGCCGTTGCGACCGTCGCGCCATCGAAGCCGGCGGTTTATGACGCGGCGAGCGCATCGCGTGAAGCAGCCAGCGTCAACGCCGCTGTCAATGGATACAGGCAAGGCAGCGCGTATGCCGCGCAATCGGTCCAACAGCCTTCGGTGTCCGCAAGCGCGACCGCCGCCGCTTCCGCCGATCCGTTCGAACCGCCGCCTCCGGGACTGAGTGCCGCGCAGACGCAGTCGCGCGCTGCGGGCGCGGTGTCGCCGGCTGCCGCCGCTGCGCCGGCGCCCGCTGACGCACAACAAGCGCCCGACGCCATCGACGCCGCCGCCGATGCCTATGAGCCGCCTCCTCCCGCCGCCGTCGCGGCGCGTCAGGCCCGTCAAGCCCGCGAGGCCCGCGACGCGCAGCCATCGACGGATTCGGGCGGCGTGCAGATCATGCGCGCGTCGTCGGCTTCGCGCCCCATTCCCGCCCCGACGCGGACGAACGACGACCCCATCGCGGGCTTTGCCAACGGCGGCTATTGATCGCGTCTGAACGCGCGTCTGACGGGCGCCCGCCAGCCGTCGCACACGCACGATTCATCGCGAATCCCACCATGCGACAAAGCCGCCGCCGGCCGATTCGCCACCAGCCCGCTCACACCTCTGCTATCGTTTTCGATATTTCCCTGATGGCGGGTGGCGACGATGGATCTCGGACTCAAAGACAAAGTGGTCCTGGTAACGGGCGGCAGCAAAGGCATCGGTCTGGCGTGTGCGCGCGCATTCGCGATGGAGGGTGCGAAAGTCGCGATCGTTTCGCGCGATCCCGCCAATCTTGCCCGCGCCCGCGAGCAGCTTGCGAGCGAAGGGCTGCACATCCATCTGACCCGCGCCGACCTGCACGAACCGCACAGCGCCACCGATGTCGTCGACGAAGCGACAGGCGCCGTCGGCCCGATCGACATCCTGATCAACAGCGCGGGCGCGGCGCGCCGCTACGATCCCGAAACGCTCGACGCCGACGCGTTCAAGGCGACGATGGAAGCCAAATACTTCCCGTACATCTACCCGCAGCAGGAAGTGCTGAAGCGCATGGCCGAGCGCGTGAAGTCCGGTGCGGCGAAAGAGCCGGGGACGATCGTCAATATCATCGGCATGGGCGGCAAGATCGCGAGCGACATTCACATCGCGGGCGGCGCGGCGAACGCGGCGCTGATGCTCGCGACCGTCGGCCTCGCGCACTATTACGCGCGCTACGGCATACGCATCAACGCGATCAATCCGGGGGCGACGCTGACGGATCGCGTCGAGGAGGCGCTGAAACTGGAAGCGTCGCGCGAAGGCATCCAGCCCGCCGAGGCGCTGTCGCGCGGCGAAGCGCGCGTGCCGCTCGGGCGCTTTGCGAAGCCGGACGAAATTGCGGACGTCGCGCTCTTTCTGGCGAGCCGTCGCGCGAGCTATGTGACGGGCGCGATCGTCCCGATGGATGGAGGCAGCGCGCCGCTGATCTGAGCGGCGCGCCGCTTTTGAAGGCTCGCTTTTGAAGCCCAGCTTTTGAAGCCTACAGGAAGCGGTGGCCGAGCCACCAGCCGGCCGCCGCGAGCACGGCCGACGCCGGAATCGTCAGCACCCACGCCCAGACGATATTGCCCGCCACGCCCCAGCGCACGGCCGACAGCTTCTGCGTCGCGCCGACGCCGACGATCGCGCCCGTGATCGTGTGCGTGGTGGAAACGGGAATGCCGAGGAACGATGCGAGAAACAGCGTGATCGCGCCGCCCGCCTCCGCGCAAAAGCCGCCGACGGGCTTGAGCTTCGTGATCTTCTGTCCCATCGTCCGGACGATGCGCCAGCCGCCGAACAGCGTGCCGAGACCCATCGACAGATAGCACGCGCCGATCACCCAAAGCGGCGGCGCGTCGCCCGTCGCCGACGCGTAGCCCGTTGCGATCAGCAGCATCCAGATGATGCCGATGGTCTTTTGCGCGTCGTTGCCGCCGTGACCGAGGCTGTAGAGCCCCGCCGACAGCAGCTGCATGCGGCGGAAGCGCCGGTCGACCTTGCTTGGCGGCGTGCGGAAATAGAGCCACGACACCATCAGCATGAAGAACGAGCCGAGCACGAAGCCGAGCAGCGGCGACACGATGATGAACGTGATGGTCTTGATGAGCCCGTCCCAGTTCAGCGCGCCCCAGCCCGATTTCGCGAGCGCCGAGCCGACCAGCCCGCCGATCAGCGCGTGCGACGAACTCGACGGAATGCCGTAGTACCACGTGACGATGTTCCACCCGATCGCGCCGACCAGCGCGCCGAACACGACGTAATGATCGACGATCGCGGGATCGATCGTGCCCTTGCCGACGGTCTGCGCGACTTTCAGGTGAAAGATGAAATAGGCGATGACGTTGAACGCGGCCGCGAACGCGACGGCCTGTTGCGGCTTCAGCACGCCCGTCGAAACCACGGTGGCGATCGAGTTCGCCGCGTCGTGAAAGCCGTTCATGAAGTCGAAGACGAGCGCGACGACGACGAGCGTCGCGACCGCCCAGATGGCGAGTTGTATCGAATGCATTACGCGTTTTCCAGCACGATGCCTTCGATGATGTTCGCTACGTCCTCGCACTTGTCGGTGATCGACTCGAGCAGCTCGTAGATCGCCTTCAGTTTGATCAGCGTCTTGACGTCGTCTTCTTCGCGGAAGAGCTTCGACATCGCCGAGCGCAGCACGCGATCGGCGTCCGATTCCAGACGGTCGATGTCTTCACAGGCCTTCAGGATCTCGCGGGCCTGCTTCATGTCCGACAGCATGCCGACGGCCGCCTGCACGCGTTCGCAGCAAGCCGTCGAGATGTGCGCGAGCTGGCTCGCCTCCGACGTGACGGCCTGCACGTCATACAGCGAAATGGCCGTGGCGACGTCCTCCATCAGGTCGAGGATGTCGTCCATCGTGGTGATCAGCTTGTGGATCTCGTCGCGGTCGAGCGGCGTAATGAAAGTCTTGTGCAGCAGATCGATCGTTTCGTGCGTCAGTTTGTCGGCCGCTTTCTCGGCCGTCTGCACGTTCTGCTTGTGAATCTCGGCGTCGCCGAGGTTATCGATCAGGAGTTCGAGTTCCCGGCTACCCGAGACGATGTGCTGCGCGTGAGCGTTGAAAATTTCAAAGAATTTGCCCTCGGTGGGCATGAATCGACCGAACATTGGGTCCCCGGAAAGTGGTCACGGTGAAGCTGTCATAAAACCGCAATATTGTACCGTTAGGGACCACTTTCAGTGCGGCGCGTGGCCGCGATTTAGGCGCGCGCGCAACGGGAGGCGCAACCCGGTTTCCCCGCCCGCGCGAAGTTGTGCTACTCGCCGCCGTAGAAGTTCTGCGGACCCGCAAAATTGTCGAACTTCGTGTATTGACCATGGAACGTGAGCCGAACGGGGCCGATCGGACCGTTACGCTGCTTGCCGATGATGATTTCGGCGGTGCCTTTGTCGGGGCTGTCCGGGTTGTACACTTCGTCGCGGTAGATGAAGAGGATCACGTCCGCGTCCTGCTCGATTGCACCCGACTCACGCAGGTCCGACATCACGGGGCGCTTGTTCGGACGCTGCTCCAGCCCGCGGTTCAGCTGCGACAGCGCGATCACGGGCACGTCGAGTTCTTTCGCGAGGCTCTTCAACGAACGCGAGATTTCGGAAATTTCCGTCGCGCGGTTTTCGCCCGTCGACGAGCCGCTCATCAGCTGCAGGTAGTCGATGATGATCAGGCCGAGCTTGCCGCACTGCCGCGACAGACGCCGCGCGCGTGAGCGCAGTTCCATCGGGTTCAGGCCGCCCGTTTCGTCGATGAAGATCTGGGCCTCGCTCATTTTCTGCACCGCGTGCGTGAGCTTCGGCCAGTCCTCGTCCGTCAGGCGCCCGGTTCGCATGCGGTGCTGGTCGAGCCGGCCGACCGAGCCGAGCATACGCATGATCAGTTGCGTGCCCGGCATTTCCATCGAGAATACGGCGACG
Source organism: Paraburkholderia phymatum (assembly GCF_038900715.1). Classification (GTDB taxonomy): domain Bacteria; phylum Pseudomonadota; class Gammaproteobacteria; order Burkholderiales; family Burkholderiaceae; genus Paraburkholderia; species Paraburkholderia phymatum_A. Next base: position 256,875 of record NZ_JAYMRZ010000011.1, read on the forward strand.
GGCAGCCCGTACTCGACGGCCACGTATTCGCCGACATTCATCGAAAACGCCGTTTTGCCCATCGACGGACGCCCCGCCACGATGATCAGCTCGCCGCCGTGCATCCCGGAGGTCATCCGGTCGAGATCGACGAAGCCTGTCGGCGTGCCCGTCACGTCGCTCGGGTTGGCCGTGTGGTACAGCGTGTCGATGCGCTCGACGACCTGCGTCAGCAGCGGCCCGATTTCCAGGAAGCCCTGCGTGCCGCGCGCGCCGTCTTCCGCGATCGAGAACACTTTCGATTCCGCCTCGTCCAGCAGCTGGCGGACCTCCTTGCCTTGCGGATTGAAGGCGTCCGCGGAAATCTCGTCCGCCACCGACACGAGCCGGCGCAGCACCGCGCGGTCGCGCACGATTTCCGCATAGCGGCGGATGTTCGCGGCGCTCGGCGTGTTCTGCGCGAGCGCGTTCAGATACGCGAGCCCGCCGACTTCTTCCGCCTTGCCCGACGTGGTCAGCGCTTCATAGACGGTCACGACGTCGGCGGGACGCGTCGCCGCGATCAGCCGGCCGATGTGCTCGAAGATGATGCGGTGGTCGTAGCGGTAAAAGTCGCTTTGCGCGAGGAAGTCGGCGATGCGGTCCCATGCGCCGTTGTCGAGCAGCAGGCCGCCCAGCACCGATTGCTCGGCCTCGATGGAATGGGGCGGGACTTTAAGCGACTCGAGTTGAGGATCTTTCGACGGTGCGTTCATGGGGTGGAATTATCAAGCAAATGGAGAACAGCAGCAAAGCGTTCGACAGCGAACACCCGGGCGCGTAAACAACGATTGCGGACAATAAAAAAGGCAGAGGCCGGTTTCCCGGCCCCTGCCCTCGTCGCCGGAAACTTCCCGGCGACCTCACATCCTGTCTACGCGTGCAGCTTAGACGTGCTCGCCCAGCACCGACACCGTGACGTCGACGGTGACGTCCGTGTGCAGCGAAACGTGCACGGGGTGGTCGCCCACCAGCTTCAGCGGGCCTTCCGGCAGACGCACTTGCGCCTTTTCCACGACGAAGCCTTGCTTGGTCAGCGCGTTGGCGATGTCGGCGTTCGTCACCGAGCCGAACAGACGGCCGTCGACGCCAGCCTTCTGCGCGATCTGCAGCGTCAGGCCAGTCAGCTTTTCGCCTTGAGCCTGGGCAGCCGCCAGCTTTTCGGCAGCGCTCTTTTCCAGTTCTGCGCGGCGAACTTCGAATTCGGCGATCGCTTCCTTCGTTGCGCGGCGAGCCTTCTTGTTCGGGATCAGGAAGTTACGTGCATAGCCGTCCTTCACCTTGACGATGTCGCCCAGATTGCCGACGTTCGCGACTTTTTCGAGAAGAATGATTTGCATTCGGATGCTCCTTATGGCGTCGTCGGGTTAGGCCTTGTGCTGGTCGGTGTACGGCATCAGCGCGAGGAAACGCGCGCGCTTGATAGCCGTGTCCAGCTGGCGTTGATAGTGGGCCTTGGTACCCGTGAGACGCGCCGGCGTGATCTTGCCGTTTTCGCCGATGAAGTCCTTCAGCGTATCGATGTCCTTGTAGTCGATCTGTTCGACGCCAGCTGCCGTGAAACGGCAGAACTTCTTGCGCTTGAAGAGCGGGTTTTGTTGCTGACGACGCTTGTCGAATTTCTTACCAGTGGGGCGGGCCATGTTCAGTCCTTTCCAATGTCCTGCAATTCTGTGATGTGAAACACCAGAGTTCTCGCGTTGCGGCTTTTCTTCGCCAGGAAGCCGGTGAAGAGCGTATCGACGCCCATTTCAACCCGCTCCAGCCTGCCGCTCGCCTCACCGGCCGCTACCGCCTGCATGGTCAGCTCGACGGTTCGGGCAATGCCCGCTTCGACGACCTGCGTGCGGTGTTGCAACGTACAGCCTGCAATCGGAACGCCGGCGGGGGTGTACCGCACCGGTTCGCGTTCGACGACGCTTGCCGTAAGTTGCAGCCGGTTCATTGGTTCCTTCTAAGGATGTCCGCGTGGTGTACCAATGAGCGGCGCGTAACTCTGATGGCTTAACGGTTCTGCTTTAAGCCTGCGCTTCGGTCGACTGCGCTGCAGCCGCCTTCTTGGCTTCTTCGCGCTGCACTTCCTTCATCATCGGCGACGGGCCGGTTTCGGCCTTCTTCATCTTGACGATGAGGTGACGCAGAACGGCGTCGTTGAACTTGAACGCGTGTTCCAGCTCGTCGAGCGTGGTCTGGTCGCATTCGATGTTCATGCAGACGTAGTGAGCCTTCGCGAGTTTCTCGATCATGTAGGCCAGCTGGCGACGGCCCCAGTCTTCGATGCGGTGGATCTGGCCACCGTGCGACGTGATCGTGGACTTGTAGCGCTCGATCATGGCGGGCACTTGCTCGCTCTGATCGGGGTGCACGATGAATACGATTTCGTAATGACGCATTACACACTCCTTGTGGATTGAAGCCACCCGGGCGTCGGAACCGGTGTGGCAAGTGAGAAGCCGGAAACTATAACCTGAATCGACACTGTTTGCAACATTAAGCGTGCGTCGCACGGCCGATTCAGGCGTGTTTTCAAGGGCTTAGGGAATCGGGCATTCCCCGGTTGCCTGCTAAACCAGTCGCTCAGCTGCCCGGATAGGGCGCGCCGGGCGCTTCGCCGCGCAGCCGCGCGCTCAGCGCTGCCTGCAGCGCTGTCAGCGATTCGGGCGCGGCGTCGGTGACGGCCCACCACATCATGCCGTCGTCGCGCCAGCGGGCGAGTGCGTAACCGTCGCGCACGAGCGCCGGGCCGGGCTTGCCCGCCGCCGGATCGTCCTCGGGAAACACGTAGACGTCGATCACGTGCTTCGCGTGCCGGTACGTGAGCACCGCCACCCGCCGATGCCCGATGTAATCGAGCCGCCCGCCCGCCAGCGGAAACCCGCTCGCCGCCAGATCCTCGACGGGCGGCGCGTAGTCGAGCTTGCCGTTGAACCACGGCTTCACCGTGTGCTGATCCGACGACACGACGTCGATATCGTGCCCCGACAGTTGCGCGCGCACATGGCTCGCGACCAGTTGATCGACGAACGGCGCCGATTCGCCCGCGCGATGCAGCGTCACGGCGATCCCGGCCGCGACGAGCGCGCACAGCGCGAGCGCAAGACCGCCGCGCCAGGCCGTGGCCGCGTGCCACCCGGCTGCACTTCCGGCACCGTTACCTGATCCGCTCACACCACCCTCGCCCGCCAGCGCCCCGAAGCCGCCGCCCTGCGGCAGCCGCAGCCAGTCGAGCCAGCCGTTGCGGCGCCTCGCGCGCGGCTCCGCTTGCCGGTCGCTTTCGCGCGCCCGCCATTGCGGCTCGGCGACTTCCACGGGGGGCAGCGCCGCCATGATCCTGGCGCGCAACTCGTCGGGCGCGCGGTGATAGGCCGCCGTGCGCACCGCGCCCTTCATCGCCCGCACCATTTCGCTTTCCCTCCGGCAAGCCTCGCAGCTTTCGATATGCCGCTGCACGTCAAGCGACTGTGGCGGCGTGAGTTCATGGTCCGCATTCGCATCGAGAAGCGGCCGCGCTTCGTTACAGTCCATCTGGCGCCTCCTTTGCGATTCCGCCCGGCAACCCGCCGGGAGCGTGCGGCAACCAGCCGCTTTCGGTTTTGCGTGGACCATCGGGCGCACCGCCAGAAGCGCCGCCCTGCGCCAGACCCACCGAACCCGCCAGACCCGCCGGCTGAGCCGACGCGCGCATCGCGGGCCGCGCCCCCGGCACATCGCCTGCGCCGTCCGGCGCACGCCGCGCGCCGCCCCCGCGCGCGCCGCCTGTCGTCCGCGCGCTCCCCTGCGCCAGCAGCGACGTCAACGCCGTCGCGAGCTTCCGACGTCCTCGTGCGAGCCGCGACATCACGGTGCCCACGGGCAAGTCCGCAATCGTCGCGATCTCGCGGTAACTCAGCTCCTCCAGTTCGCGCAAGATCAGCACCTCGCGATATTCGACGGGCAATTGCTCGAGCGCTTCGTGCACGAGCCGCGTGTCCTCGTCGCGGAGCATCAGCGTTTCCGGATCGGGCGAACTCGCGCTCCAGCCTTCGAACGTCTCGTCGTCGAGGTTCTCGTCGAACTCGACCGTCGCGTGCACGCCCGAGCGCCGCCGCCATTCCGTGTACCAGGTGCGCCGCACGATCGCGAGCAGCCACGGCCGCGCCGTCTCGCCGTGGAACGTGTCGAAGAAGCGGAACGCGCGCATGAACGCTTCCTGGACGACGTCATCGGCGTCGTTTGGGTTGCCGCATAGCCAGCGCGCCAGGTTGTACGCGGCATCGAGATGCGGCAGCGCCATCTGCTGAAAGCGCAGACTGCGCGCCGCCTCGGCGCGTGCGTCACATGTATCGCCGGCATCGCCCGCGGCAGCAGGTTTTCCCGTCTCAGTCACCGATCCCCTCCAGGCTCGCCCAGACTTCACGGCTGCAATACCCGTCCTCGATCCAGTTTATTCCCGGCTTTTTATTCCCGGCCTTTTCACGCGCCAAAAAAAATGAAACCGGGAATAGAAAACGTGGCCGCGCGGTACAGCAGGCGAGTCCCTAACTCGCGAGGTTTCCCATGAAAAACAGTCTGAAAGACCCAAACCGCCTGAAAGGCCTGAGCCGGCGTGACTTCCTGCGGCTCTCGGCCGTCGGCGGCGCAGCATTCGCGTCGGGGCTGCCCGGCTTCACCTACGGACGCGACGACGATTTCTACTTTGTCCAGCTTTCCGACGCGCATTGGGGTTTCGAAGGCCCCGGCGTCAACCCCGATCCGAAGGGCACGCTGCCCAAGGCGATCGCCGCCGTGAACGCGCTGCCGTCGCCGCCCGATTTCGTCATCTTCACGGGCGACCTCACCCACACCACCGACGACACCGCCGTGCGCCACGAGCGTATGCGCCAGTTCCAGCAGATCGTCGCGGAGCTGAAAGTGAAGCCGCTCTATCTGATGCCGGGCGAACACGACGCGAGCCTCGATGCAGGCGCCGCGTACAAGGAGCACTTCGGGCAGACGCACTACACGTTCGATCACAAGGGCGTGCACTTCATCACGCTCGACAACGTGTCGGACCCGGCGGGCCGCGTCGGCGCCGAGCAGATCGCGTGGCTCGCCGCCGATCTCGACCGCCAGCCGCAGGACGCGCGCATCGTCCTCTTCACGCACCGGCCGCTCTTCGATCTCGCGCCGCAATGGGACTGGGCGACGCGCGACGGCGCGCAGGTGATCGACGTGCTGAGCCGCCGCAAGTACGTGACCGTGTTCTACGGGCACATCCATCAGGAGCATCACATGATGACAGGCGGCATCGCGCATCACGCGGCGCGCTCGCTGATGTTCCCGCTGCCGCCCGCGATGTCGCAAGCGAAGAGGCTGCCCGTGCCGTGGGACGCGTCGGAGCCGTATCGCGGGCTGGGCTGGCGGCGCGTGGAAGTGGCGCCGCAATCCGGCGCGCTCGCGCTCAACGAGATGCCCATCAGGACGACATAAAGAGGAGACCACCATGCAATCGCTTGCCATCGACGGAAAACGACGGCGACTCTTTACGCTGATCGGCATGGGCGTGGTGCTCGCCGTCTCGGGCCGCTTCGACGCCCGGGCCGCCGAGCCGCGCGTGATCAAGATTCACGCGCGCAGGTTCGTCTTCACGCCCAATCAGATCAAGCTCGCGCCCAATGAGAAGGTCGTGTTCGAGCTGACCGCGCAGGACACGGTGATGGGCTTCTCGATTCCGCAGTACAACGTGCGCGCCGACGTGCCGCCGGGCGCCGTCGTGCGTGTGCCGGCGCAGGCGGGGCCGGCGGGCAACGTCGATTTTCTGTGCGATATCTTCTGCGGATCGGGACACGAGACGATGAACGGGATGATCGTCGTGGGCTAGCTCGCTGTGCGTTGGCCCTGTGCGTTGGCCCTGTGCGTTGGCCCTGTGCGTTGGCCCTATGTGTTGGCCCTGTGCGTTGGCCCTATGCGTTGGGCCGGCGGGCTCATTACGCGCTTGCCCTACGCATTCGCCCAATAATCGGGCCGCCCGTACACCTCTTTCAGATAGTCGATGAAATAGCGCACTTTCGCGGGCACGTAGCGCTGCTGCGGATACACGGCGAGGATGTCGTAATCGGGCAGCGCGTATTCATCGAGCACGGTTTCGAGCTCGCCGCGCGCGAGCTGCTGATCGATTTCCCAGGTCGAGCGCCAGCCGAGCCCGAGCCCTTCCGATACCCAGCGGTGCAGCAGCTCGCCGTCGTTGCAATCGAGCGTGCCGCCGACGCGCACCGTCGTCAGTTTGCCGTTGCGCCGGAAGTACCAGCCGCGGTTCTGGCCGCCCTGCAGGTTGAACGCGAGACAGTTGTGCTTCGGCAGGTCTTCGAGCGTCTTCGGCTTGCCGTGCTTGCGGAAGTACTCGGGCGTGCCGCAGACCACGCGCCGGTTCGTCGCGAGCTTCACGGCGACGAAGTTCGGATCGACGGCCCCGCCGATGCGGATCGACAGGTCGTAGCCCTCGCGCACCAGATCGACGACGCGGTCGGTGAGATTGAACGAAACCTGCAGTTCCGGCTTGTCCTTCAGGAATTCCGGCGCGAGCGGCGCGACGTGCTTGCGTCCGAAGGCGGCGGGCGCCGACACGATCAGATGTCCGTTCACCGAGCGCCGCCCCGCCATCAGCTCGTTTTCCGCCTGATCCCATTCGCTGAGCAGTCCCCGGCAGCGCTCGAGAAAGGCGGCGCCCTCCTCGCTGACGACGAGCCGCCGCGTCGAGCGGTACATCAGCTTCACGCCGAGCCGCTTTTCGAGCGCGTCGATGCGCCTGCCGAGAATCACCGGCGACACGCCCTCTTCGAGCGCCGCCGACGCGAGGCTGCCCGCGTCCGCGACGCGCACGAACGTTTCGATCTGTTTAAAGCGATCCATCATCGTCTCCTGTCGGCCGGCGTTAGCGCTTTAGCGCTTACTCCGGCCCCACGCAACGCGAGTCGGCCGGCGTTGGCGCTTTAGCGCTTACTCCGGCCCCACGCAACGCGAGTCGGCCGGCGTTGACGCTTCAGCGCCTACTCCCGCCCCACGCAACGCGAGTCCGCCGGAGTTGACGCTTCAGCGCCTACTCCCGCCCCACGCAACGCGAGTCGGCCGGCGTTGGCGCTTCGGCGTTACCTCCCGCCCTACGCAACCCGGCCGCACGCCCGCCCCACGACCATTTGCCGTCGTCGCGCCCCAACCCGCACCCCGCCCACATTCCATACTTTTTGTTTTGGAATAAGCGACCGTGAATGATCTTATCAAACCTTGTATGCAGTCTTAAAGTGTGTCCAACACCCTTTGACACATCGGCAAGACAGACTTCAGGAGACAAACATGGCCAAGATGAGAGCCGTCGACGCAGCAGTGCTCGTGCTCGAAAAAGAAGGCATCGACACGGCTTTCGGCGTTCCGGGCGCCGCGATCAATCCGTTGTACTCGGCCATGCGCAAGGCGGGCAACATCAGTCACGTGCTGGCGCGCCACGTCGAAGGCGCATCGCACATGGCGGAAGGCTATACGCGTGCAGCGCCCGGCAATATCGGCGTGTGCATCGGCACGTCGGGCCCCGCGGGCACCGACATGATCACGGGCCTCTATTCCGCGTCCGCCGATTCGATTCCGATCCTCGCGATCACCGGCCAGGCGCCGCGCGCGCGTCTGTACAAGGAAGACTTCCAGGCCGTCGATATCGAATCGATCGCGAAGCCCGTCACGAAGTGGGCCGTCACCGTGCGCGAGCCGGCGCTCGTGCCGCGCGTGTTCCAGCAGGCGTTTCACCTGATGCGCTCGGGCCGTCCGGGCCCCGTGCTGGTCGATCTCCCGATCGACGTGCAGCTCGCCGAAATCGAGTTCGATATCGACACGTACGAGCCGCTGCCCGTCTACAAGCCTGCTGCGACGCGCAAGCAGATCGAAGCCGCGCTCACGATGCTCAACGATGCCGGCAAGCCGTTGATCGTCTCCGGCGGCGGCGTGCTGAACGCAGCCGCTGAGGACCTGCTCGTGCAGTTCGCGGAAACCGTCGGCGTGCCCGTGATCCCGACGCTGATGTCGTGGGGCGCGATCCCCGACGATCATCCGCTGATGGCGGGCATGGTCGGTCTGCAAACGTCGCATCGCTACGGCAACGCGACGATGCTCGCATCCGACTTCGTGCTCGGCATCGGCAACCGCTGGGCGAACCGTCACACGGGCAGCGTCGAGGTGTACACGAAGGGCCGCAAGTTCGTGCACGTCGACATCGAACCGACGCAGATCGGCCGCGTGTTCGGCCCGGATCTCGGCATCGTGTCCGATGCGAAGGCCGCACTCGAACTGTTCGTCGAAGTCGCGAAGGAATGGAAAGCGGCGGGCAAGCTGAAGGACCGCAGCGAATGGGTCGAGGAATGCCAGGCACGCAAGCGCACGCTGCAACGCAAGACGCACTTCGACAACGTGCCGATCAAGCCGCAGCGCGTGTACGAAGAGATGAACCAGGTGTTCGGCCGCGACACCTGCTACGTGAGCACGATCGGTCTGTCGCAGATCGCCGCCGCGCAGTTCCTGCACGTGTTCAAGGCGCGCAACTGGATCAACTGCGGCCAGGCCGGCCCGCTCGGCTGGACGATTCCGGCTGCACTCGGCGTGCGTGCCGCCGATCCGCAGCGCCCGATCGTCGCGCTGTCCGGCGACTACGACTTCCAGTTCATGATCGAAGAGCTGGCCGTGGGCGCGCAGTTCAAGCTGCCGTATGTGCACGTCGTCGTGAACAACTCGTATCTGGGCCTGATCCGCCAGGCGCAGCGCGCGTTCGACATGGACTACTGCGTGCAGCTCGCGTTCGACAACATCAACGCGCCGGAAATCGAAGGCTATGGCGTCGATCATGTCGCCGTCGCAGAGGGTCTCGGCTGCAAGGCGATCCGCGTGTTCAAGCCCGAAGACATCAAGCCCGCGCTGGAAAAAGCGCAGTCGATGCTCTCGGAGTTCAACGTGCCCGTGATCGTCGAAGTGATCCTCGAGCGCGTGACGAACATCTCGATGGGCACCGAGATCGACGCGATCAACGAGTTCGAAGATCTCGCCCTGACGCGCGCCGATGCGCCGAGCGCCGTCAGCCTGCTCGACTGATCGCCGTACCTGCTGCATCGCTTCACCCGGATGGATGCGCTTCGAAAGAAGCGCGTCCATCCTTACCACGCAGTTCACGTTGTTCAATTTGACCGACCAGAGAGAAAAAGCAACATGCCGAAATTTGCCGCCAATCTCACGATGCTGTTCAACGAAGTGCCGTTCCTCGACCGCTTTGCCGCGGCCGCGGAGGCGGGCTTCGACGCTGTCGAATTTCTGTTCCCCTACCCGTATCAGATCAACGAACTGTCGGAGCGTCTCGAGCGGAACAAGCTGAAGCTCGTGCTGCACAACCTGCCCGCAGGCAACTGGGAAGCGGGCGAGCGTGGCATCGCTTCGCTGCCGGACCGCATCGGCGAGTTCCAGGAAGGCGTGGGCCGCGCGATCGAATACGCGAAAGCGCTGAAGGTGCCGCAACTCAACTGCCTCGTCGGCATTCCGAAGGGCATCGACGGCGACAAGGCGCGCGCGACGATCGTCGACAACCTGCGCTTCGCCGCTGCCGAGCTCAAGAAGGAAGGCATCAGGCTGCTCGTCGAGCCGTGCAACTCGTACGACATTCCGGGCTTCGCGCTGAACCGCTCGGCGCAAACGCTCGACGTGATCGACGCCGTCGGCTCCGACAATCTGTTCCTGCAATACGACATCTATCACATGCAACGGATGGAAGGTGAACTCGCCGCGACGATCAAGAAGCACTTCGCGCGGATCGCCCACATCCAGCTCGCCGACAACCCGGGCCGCAACGAGCCGGGCACGGGCGAAATCAACTATCGGTTCCTGTTCGATCTGCTCGATTCGCTCGACTATCAGGGCTACGTCGGCTGCGAGTACAAGCCGCGCACGACGACCACGGAAGGCCTCGGCTGGCTGGAAAGCGTCGCGGGCGTGAAGCGCGCGCATGCGTCCGCCTGAGATCGCGGCCTGAAGTCGCGGCTGACATCGCGGCCTGAAGTCGCGGCCCGGCAACGTCAGCACACGAGCACATTTTTCGAACCTCATTTCTGGAGACTTATTCAATGGCAAAGATCGGATTCATCGGCCTCGGCATCATGGGCTCGCACATGGCGCGCAACCTCATCAAGGGCGGCCATTCGCTGTTCGTCAACGGCGCGTACCCGGTGCCGGAAGATCTCGCCAAAACGACCACGGTCGTCGCCGATTCGACGGCTGTCGCGCAGGCCGCAGACATCGTCGTGGTCATGGTGCCCGACACGCCCGACGTCGCGAACGTGCTGTTCGCCGATGACGGTGTCGCGAAGGGCCTGTCGAAGGGCAAGCTCGTGATCGACATGAGCTCGATCTCCCCGCTCGACACGCAGGCGTTCGCGAAGAAGATCAACGAACTGGGCTGCGACTATCTGGATGCGCCCGTTTCCGGCGGCGAAATCGGCGCGCGCGATGCGACGCTGACGATCATGGTCGGCGGCCCGCAAAAGGCCTTCGATCTGGCCAAGCCGCTCTTCGACCTGATGGGCAAGAACGTCTCGCTGATCGGCGACAACGGCGCGGGCCAGACCTGCAAGGTCGCGAACCAGATCATCGTCGCGCTGAACATCGAAGCCGTCGCGGAAGCGCTGCTGTTTGCCGCGCGTTCGGGCGCCGATCCGGAGCGCGTGCGCAAGGCACTGATGGGCGGCTTCGCGTCGTCGCGCATTCTCGAAGTGCACGGCGAGCGCATGACGAAGCGCACGTTCAATCCGGGCTTCCGCATCGAGCTGCACCAGAAGGACCTGAACCTCGCACTCGACGGCGCGCGCAAGCTGGGCATCGCGTTGCCGCACACGGCGAGCGCGCAGCAGCTCTTCAGCGTGTGCGCGGCGAACGGCGGCAAGGCATGGGATCACTCGGCGATGGTCCGCGCGCTCGAAATCATGGCGAACTTCGAAGTCGCGCAGGCACCCTCTGCCGATCAGAAAGCGGCCTGAGTTTCGGGGCCTTCTTTACCGAGTAGAAGCAAGCAACGCAAGCTGCCGTGTCGATGTTCACGGCAGCGCACTGGTGGGGCGCCCGGTCCGGCGCGCGGCACGCATCGGATCGGGCAAATCAAGCCGCTCTGGGCTGAGGGCGGCAAGTGGGGTCCGCAGCGGCACCCGGCGATGCCGGGGAAGCCTTGGTCGGTCAGACGTCATCGTCGGGTGTCCTGCTGTCGGATTGTCTAGCTAGTTGTCGAGCCGGTTGTTGCCGGCATGAGATGCCTGTCAGTGGCCGCGGCCGGCAACGCAATTACTTCGCGTACGAGATCCGATAGATCGCGCCCGCGTAATCGTCGGATACGAGCAGCGAACCGTCCTGCAACTGCTGCACGTCGACGGGACGCCCCATGTACTCGCCGTTCGGCGTGAGCCAGCCTTCCGCAAACACCTCCGTCTCGCCGACGCTGCCGTCATCCTTGACAGGCGTGAACATGATGCGCGCGCCGACCGGTTTCGTGCGGTTCCATGAACCGTGCTCGGCGTCGAAGATGCCGCCCTGGTACTTCGTCGGGAACATCTTGGCCGTATAGAACGTCATGCCGAGGTCGGCCGCATGCGCCGCGTATTCGACGACGGGGAACACGACGCCTGCGGGCGGCGTGTCCTTCCTGTACTCTTCCGTGCGCACCTTGCCACCGCCGTACCAGGGAAAGCCGAAGTTCTCGCCTTCCTTCGTCGCGTGATTGAGTTCGCCAGGCGGCGTGTCGTCGCCCATGCCGTCCACCTGGTTGTCGGTGAACCAGAGCGTCTTGTCTTTAGGGTTGAAATCGAGGCCCACCGAATTGCGCACGCCATGCGCATAGACCTCGCGGTTCTTGCCGTTCTGATCTATGCGAATGATGCCTGCCAGACCGTTCCTGTCGAGCTCGGCGAGCTTGTCCTTGGGCGGCACGTTCCACGGCTGGCCCAGCGCGATATACAGCTTCTTGTCCGGGCCGACGCGGCAGTAGCGCGCGCCGTGGTTGAAGCTTTCGAACTGCGTCGGAATCAGCTTGCCCTGCGGCACGACGACGGCGGCCGCGACGTCGGGCCCGCGTTCGCCGAAGAATTGCGCGGCGGGAAATCCCAGCACGCGGTTCTGTTCGACGATGTACAGCACGCCGTCTGCCGAGAAGCACACGCCGTTGGGCACCTTGAAGTTCACGGAACTGGCGAACTGCACGACATCGTCGGCAACGCGCCGCTTCGTGCGGTCCGTCACCTGCCACACATGATCCTTGTACGTACCGACGAAGACCACGCCCGTCGACGGCTCGATCGCCATCGCGCGCGCCTCGGGCACGACGGCATACAGCTCGATCTTGAAGCCCGGCGGCAGCTTGATCGCCTTCAGGTTCTCGCGCAGCGCTTCGGCGCGCGGGCCTGTCTGAGGCACGACTTCGGCCGGCTTGGTATTGCCCGTCGTCTTGAAGTTCGACAACGCCTGAACGTTGTCCTGAGCCGCCTGCGCAACGGGCAGGACCGCGAGCGCCGCGCTGACGGCGAGCGGCAGAAGCCTCGGAATTGCGTTCATCGTGATGTCTCCACTTATCGTGATGCAGTTTGTTGGAATTGCAACTACTGGAAAGACATGAACGTTTCGGGCGTTTCAGGTGATGAAGGTCTGCGTGCCTCAATCGTCTGGCTATTGATTGTTATAGACGATGTTGCAGCAAGCGCAGGAACGAATGGCGGCCTGCATCGACGTGACGAAAGTCATCGTCGATGCAGACTACGTAGCTTGCGGGAACATGAAGGGAAAGCGCACGCGAAGGCGTTGATGTCGCCGAGATCGCGGCGCATGCAAAGAATGAACGCGCCAAGGCTTATGGAAAGCGACGGCGATATAGCCGGCGGCCTTCGTACGCGACGGCTCAGTAGGTATCGAACACTCGTTGTAATGCAGCCGGCATCGCGTGTCCCGCCGACAGCGCGAGCATCAGCAGCACGCGCGCCTTATATGGATTGAGCGCGCCTGCCGTCACGAAGCCGAGCGCATCGTCGGACGCGGCGCCGTTGCGCATCACGTGCCCCGAGCCGACGCGCGACGAGCGCACGATCGCCACGCCCTTTGCCGCGGCCTCGGCGAGCGCCGTCTGCAAAGTCGCATGGATCGAGCCGTTGCCCGTGCCCGCCACGACGATGCCCTTCACGCCTGCTGCGACGAGCGCATCGACCGCGATGCGCGACGCGCCCGCATAGCTCGCCACGATTTCGACGGCGGGCCATTGCGCGCCGATCGATGCGATCGCGAAAGGCGTCGCCGTCGTATGCGGCCGCACGACGGTACGCTGGAACTCGACGCGTCCGTCCTGCACCCAGCCGAGCGCGCCGATTTCGGGCGAGTGAAACGCATCGACGGCATAGGTGCTCGTCTTCACGACATCGCGCGCGCTATGGATGCGGTTGTTGAACGCGACGAGCACGCCCTGCCCTTTGGCATGCGCGCTGCCCGCGACCGTCACCGCGTTGAGCAGATTCAGCGGACCATCGGCCGACAGCGCCGACGACGGCCGCATCGCGGCCGTCAGCACGACGGGCTTGTCGCTCTTCACCGCGAGGTGCAGCAGGTACGCGGTTTCTTCGAGCGTGTCGGTGCCGTGCGTGATGACGACGCCGTCGATCTCGGCGGAGGCCAGCAGTTCGTCGACGCGCTGCGCGAGCTTCGTCCACAGCGCGAGCGCCATGTCCTTGCTGTCGACGCTCGCGACCTGCTCGGCCTGCACGTTCGCCACCGTCGCCAGCGACGGCACGGCCGCAAGCAGTTGCGCGACGCCGACGACGCCCGCCTGATAGCCCGACGTATTGGTCGCATCGGGCGCGGCGCCCGCGATCGTGCCGCCCGTGGCGAGCACGGCGATGCGCGGCAGCGCGGACGATGTAGAGGTAGTCGTGGAAGTATTCATGGCGGCGATTGTAAGCGATGCGCTCGCCGCCGCCATCGATGAAAACGCGAGCCTTCGCGCAACGCTCGCGAGGCTTACGCCGCGCTTATTTCACGCTTGTGCCGCTTACAACGCTCATGCCGCTTCGCGCAACTGGCTCGCGATGTCCGCTTCGTGCAGTTGCGGCGCGAACATCTCGATCAGCCGGTACGCGTAGCCGCGCAGAAACGCGCCCTTGCGCAAGCCGACACGCGTCGTGCTCGCTTCGAACAGATGCTGCGTATCGAGCGCGACGAGCTCCGTGTCGCGCTTCGGATCGAACGCCATCGCCGCGACGATGCCGATGCCCATGCCGAGCTCGACGTAGGTCTTGATCACGTCGGCGTCGATGGCCGTCAGCACGACGTCGGGCAGCGCGCCCGCCTTCGCGAACGCCTGGTCGATGTGCGAGCGGCCCGTGAAGTCCTGGTCATACGTGACGATCGGGTACTCCGCGATCTCTTCGAGCGTCAGGTTCTCACGGCCCACGAGCGGGTGATCCTTCGGCACGACCACGATGTGATGCCACGAATAGCACGGGAACGTGAGGATGTCCGGATAACGGTCGAGCGCTTCCGTCGAAATGCCGATGTCCGCTTCGCCGTTGATGATCATCTGCGCGATCTGCTGCGGACTGCCCTGGCGCAGCGCGAGATGCACCTTCGGATAGACCTCGGTGAACTGGCGCACCACTTTCGGCAGCGCGTAGCGTGCCTGCGTGTGCGTCGTCGCGACGACGAGATGGCCGTTGTCCTGATCCGCGTATTGACGCGCAACGCGGCGCAGGTTCTCCGCATCGAGCAGCATCCGCTCGATCAGCTGATGCACGGCCTTGCCGGGCTCCGTGAGACCCGTCAGGCGCTTGCCGCGCCGGATGAAGATGTCGACGCCGAGTTCGTCTTCGAGATCCTTGATCTGCTTCGATACGCCCGACTGCGACGTGTACAGCACGTTCGCCACTTCCGTCAGGTTCATGTTCTGCCGCACGGCTTCGCGCACGAAACGCAATTGCTGGAAATTCATGTTGAAGTCTCCGGTTCGGCCAGAGTCAATTTGTTGTTAGCTGCATCATGGGAAACAAACACGCAAATCACTGCGCGGGAAACACGCGCAGCGCGCGCGGCACGGCCGTCGCGCCATCGCCGACGGCCAGTTGCAGGCCGCGCCATGCCTCGCGATCGAGTTCCGCTTCGAGCACATGGCCTTCGCGCGCTTCGAGCTCGACACGCACCGAGCCGCCCAGCGTCACCACGCGCCGCACGCCGACGACGATGCCTTCGCGATGCCCCGCCGATTGCGGATACAGCACGAGATCGTGCGGACGCACATACGCGAAGGCCGGGCCCTCGAAATGCGCGTCGATTGCGATCGGCTGCGCGGCGCCATCGGCGACGAAACCCTTGCCGTCGACGCTCCCATGCAGCCGGTTTGCCGCGCCGAGAAACTCGTAGACGAACGACGTTTGCGGATGATCGTACACGTCTTGCGGGCTGCCGACCTGCTCGACATGTCCGTGATTCAGCACGACGATGCGGTCCGCGACTTCGAGCGCTTCTTCCTGGTCATGCGTGACGAAGATCGTCGAGATATGCAGATCGTCGTGCAGGCGCCGCAGCCAGCTGCGCAGCTCCTTGCGCACCTTTGCATCGAGCGCGCCGAACGGTTCGTCGAGCAACAGCACTTTCGGCTCGACGGCGAGCGCGCGCGCCAGTGCGATCCGCTGCCGCTGTCCGCCCGACAGCTCCGACGGATAGCGTTGCGCGAGCCAGTCGAGCTGCACGAGCTTCAGCAGCTCGTGCACCTTCTCGCGAATCGCGGCTTCCGAAGGACGCTCGTTGCGCGGCTTCACGCGCAGGCCGAATGCGACGTTCTCGAAGACGGTCATATGGCGGAACAGCGCGTAGTGCTGGAACACGAAGCCGACGTTGCGCTCACGCGCGCCCACTTCCGCGACGTCCTGGCCTTGCAGCAGGACCTCGCCCGCGTCCGCGTATTCGAGGCCCGCGATCACGCGCAGCAGCGTGGTCTTGCCACAACCGGACGGGCCGAGCAGCGCGACGAGTTCGCCCGGCGGAAAGTCGAGCGAGACGTTGTCGAGCGCGGTGAAGTCGCCAAAGCGCTTTTGCAGATTGCGTACGGTGATGCCCATCTTCGACCACTCTCCTTACTGAACCGAATGTGCGGCCCGCGCGTGCGGCGCCGCGCCGGAGGACTGAACGGGACCGGCATGCGCGGGCACGTCGCGCGCGCCCGACAGTTCCGCCGACAGATGACGCTCGGCGAGCAGCTTGAGTCCGAGCGTCACGAGCGCGAGCAACGCGAGCAGCGACGCCACGGCGAACGCCGCCGAAAAGTTGTATTCGTTGTAGAGAATCTCGACGTGCAGCGGCATCGTGTCCGTCTGCCCGCGAATGTGGCCCGACACCACCGACACCGCGCCGAACTCGCCCATCGCCCGCGCGTTGCACAGGATCACGCCATACAGCAGGCCCCATTTGACGTTCGGCAGCGTGACGCGCCGGAACATCTGCCAGCCCGATGCGCCGAGCACATGCGCGGCCTCTTCTTCGTCGTTGCCTTGCGCCTGCATCAACGGAATCAGCTCGCGCGCGACGAACGGGAACGTCACGAAGATCGTCGCGAGCACGATGCCCGGCACCGCGAAAATGATCTGCACGTCGTGATTCGCGAGCCACGGGCCGAACCAGCCCTGCGCGCCGAACATCAGCACATAGATCAAACCGGAGATCACGGGCGACACCGAGAACGGCAAATCGATCAGCGTGGTCAAGAGCGCCTTGCCGCGAAACTCGAACTTCGCGATGCACCACGACGCCGCGAGACCGAACGCGAGATTGAGCGGCACGGCGATCGCGGCCGTCAGCAGCGTGAGCTTGATCGCGGACACGGCATCGGGATCGGCGAGCGATTCGAAGTAGAACCCGACGCCTTTGGCGAGCGCCTGATAGAACACGGCGACGAGCGGCAGCACGAGAAAGAGCGCGAGAAACAGCAGCGCGATCCCCGTCAGTATCCATCGCACGGCGCGCGGCTCCGTCACGGGATCGGGACGGCGCGCGGCACTCGCATTGCCCACGGCCGCGCGCGACATCACCGCTGAATTCCGGCTCATTGCGCACCTCCCGTCAGCACGGCCGCATGCGTCGCAGCGCCCGCCACGGAAGGCGCCGTGCGCGCGCGGCTCGTGCGCCGCTGCAAATACCATTGCAGCGTGTTGATCAACAGCAGCATCACGAACGACACCACCAGCATCACGACGGCGAGCGCCGTCGCGCCTGCATAGTCGTATTGCTCGAGCTTCGTGATGATCAGCAGCGACGTGATCTCCGATTTCATCGGCACGTTGCCCGCGATGAAGATCACCGAGCCGTATTCGCCGAGCGCGCGCGCGAACGCCAGCGCGAAGCCCGTCAGCAGCGCGGGAAACACGGCGGGCAACACGACGCGCCGGAACGTCAGCCAGCGCGATGCGCCCAGGCACGCAGCCGCCTCTTCCTGCTCGCGCTCGAACTCTTCGAGCACGGGCTGCACGGTGCGCACGACGAACGGCAAGCCGATGAACGTCAGCGCGACGAGCACGCCAGCGGGCGTGAACGCGATCTTGATGCCGAGCGGTTCGAGAAACTGGCCGATCCAGCCGTTGCCCGAATAGATCGCCGCGAGCGAAATGCCGGCGACGGAGGTCGGCAGCGCGAACGGCAGATCCACGATGGCATCGACGATCCGCTTGAGCGGAAAGCGGTAGCGCACCAGCACCCACGCGACGAGAAAACCGAACATCGCATTGATCAGCGCGCCGCCGAGCGCCGCGAAAAACGTCAGCCGGTACGACGCGAGCACGCGCGGCGACGTGACGGCGCGCACGAACTGGCTCCAGTCGAGCGTCGCCGTCTTGAGGAAAGTGGCCGCCAGCGGAATCAGCACCACGAGGCTCAGATACGCCACCGTGATACCGAGCGTCACGCCAAAGCCGGGAATCGCGCTCGGCTTGCGCAAGTTAAACGTCGTCATGCTCAATGCCCTTCAAGGTCATGCGTCGCGGCGCGTGGATGGTCCATGCCTCGCCTGCATATGTGCTTCTCGTTTATCGCCGGAAGCGGCAGAAAGCGCGCCTCGCGGAAGCGCGCCTTGCGGACGCGCGCCGTTCCAACATCGCAGCTTCGCTACGTCATTGCGGCTGGTAAATCGAATCGAACACGCCGCCGTCGGCAAAGTGCGTCTTCTGCGCATTCGCCCAGCCGCCGAACGAGTCGTCGACCGTGTACAGCTTCAGCTTCGGAAACTTCGCGGTCAGCGCGGCGGGCACCTTGTTCGAGCGGGGACGATAGAAGTTCTTCGCGGCAATTTCCTGGCCTTCGTCGCTGTACAGGAAGTTCAGATACGCTTCGGCGAGCTTGCGCGTGCCGTGCTTGTCGACCACCTTGTCGACTACGGCCACGGGCGGCTCGGCCAGAATGCTCGCCGACGGCACCACGATCTCGAACTTGTCCGTGCCGAATTCCTTGACCGACAGGAACGCTTCGTTTTCCCAGGCGATCAGCACATCGCCGATGCCGCGCTGCACGAAGCTCGTCGTCGCGCCGCGCGCGCCGGAATCGAGCACGCCGGCATTCCTGTACAGCTTCGTGATGAACTCCTTCGCCTTCTGGTCATTGCCGCCCGGCTGATGCGCCGCATATGCCCACGCGGCCAGATAGTTCCAGCGCGCGCCGCCCGAAGTCTTCGGATTCGGTGTCACGATCGACACGCCCGGCTTCACGAGATCGTCCCAGTCCTTGATGTGCTTCGGGTTGCCCTTGCGCACGAGGAACACGATCGTCGATGTGTACGGCGACGCGTTGTCGGGCAGGCGCTTCTGCCAGTTCCTGTCGACGATGCCCTTCGTGGCGAGCGCGTCGATGTCATAGGCGAGCGCCAGCGTGACGACGTCCGCCTGCAGGCCGTCGAGCACCGAGCGCGCCTGCGCGCCCGAGCCGCCGTGCGACTGCTTGAACGTGACCGACTCGCCCGTCTTCGCCTTCCATTCCTTGCCGAACGCCAGGTTGACGTCCTGATACAGCTCGCGGGTCGGGTCGTAGGACACGTTCAGCAGCGCCGTATCGGCCTGCGCCTGCGAGATCATGCCGACCGCCGACGCCACGCCCAGCGCGAGCGCCGCGATCAACCGCTTCGCGCCGCCGCGTTTCGCCACGCGCGGCGTCGCGCGCGGCGCCTTCACTGTCGTCACCGCATCCGCGAACCCCGTATTCCGATTGCCCATCGACCTTCTCCGTCTCGTTGGTTTGATTCCGCTCGTCCGGCGCTTCCGCTGCCTGCCGAAATTCGCTGCTTCGCAAGCTGGAAGCGGCTTTGGCGCGGCTTCTGCGCTGCTGTTGCATCAGTGGAGGCCAGTCTATCGAAGGGCTTTCATCATTAAAAATAATGTTTCTTCATTTTTTAATATGCAAACGTGGTAAAGAACCGCTTGCCGTTCGCCGCGACGCGAGGTGCGCTGTCGCAACGCCGGTTTTCGACGCTTGCACGTCACCCGCCGCGACGAACTTAAAGTAAAGCTTGAAATGCGCCGAATACTGTATAAAAATACAGTCACCTGTCTATCCATACAGTGGCGCCATGACCAAACTCACCGCACGACAGCAGCAGGTTTTCGATCTGATCCGCCGCGCCATCGAGCGCACGGGCTTCCCGCCCACGCGCGCCGAAATCGCGGCGGAACTCGGCTTCAGCTCTGCCAACTCGGCGGAAGAGCATCTGAGGGCATTGGCGCGCAAAGGCGTGATCGAACTGGCGGCAGGCGCGTCGCGCGGCATCCGGCTCATCGCGGGCCCGGACGACTCGCCCCATCAGTTCACGCTGCCGCACGCGAGCATCATGCAGTTGTCACTGCCGCTGATCGGCCGTGTCGCAGCGGGCAGCCCGATCCTCGCGCAAGAACATATCTCGCAGACTTACACCTGCGACCCGGCGCTCTTCTCGAGCAAGCCCGACTACCTGCTGAAAGTGCGCGGCCTGTCGATGCGCGACGCCGGCATCTTCGACGGCGACCTGCTCGCGGTGCAGAAAAAGAGCGAAGCGAAAGACGGCCAGATCATCGTCGCGCGGCTGGGCGACGACGTAACCGTGAAGCGCCTGAAGCGCCGTCCGAACGGCATCGAACTGATCGCCGAGAACCCCGATTACGAAAATATTTTTGTTCAGGCCGGCAGCGCGGAGTTCGCGCTGGAAGGCATCGCGGTCGGGCTGATCCGGCCGACGGAATTCTAATTATCTGAACACCGTCTGGAGAGACTCATGGACCGTCTTGCCCGCTTGCTGCCTTTTCGCCAGTTCGGCCGTCTGCGTCATCTGCGCAGCCTCGTCCCTTGCGAGCCGCTCGTCACGCTGGCGTCGAATGCTGCATCCAGCATCAAGGGCCGCACGGCATCGCTGTTCGATGAAGAACCTCAGCCGCTGCCGTCCGCACAACCGGCGTTCGCGCGCGTGTCGCTGAACTCCGCGCTCAATGCAGAGCCCGCGCGGCGCGCGCCGGTGCGGGTCTATCACGGTCCGTCGCGCACGATCATGGTCGGCACGATGGAAGCCGTGTGCCGGATGATCGATCACGCGATTGCCGAGGAAGACAATCGTCTGGCGAGGCAAGCGGCTTGATGCGCGCAGTGACGTTGCCGTCGTCGCGAAGTCGTTCGCTCACGCGTGAACATCGCGAACTTCGTCGAAACGTCATTCGCCACGCAAGCGCTGCGCGTAGTTAAAGCCGCAGAGCACACGTTCGGGCGTTCAACTTTGCGGGATCGTTTTGACGTCGATCGGGTCCACATCAGATCGACACTGAAAACGGAGAGTCCCGCGCAATGGCAGGTCTGGTACGCATGAAAGGCCGGGTAAGCCGGCCGCTGCTGATCACGCTGATCGTGATCGTCATCGCCGCCGCGTTGGGCTTCGCTTATGCGTCGCCGTATATCGCGCTCGACCGGCTCAAACGCGCCGCCGATGCGCGCGATGTCGAAACGGTCAACGAGTACGTCGATTATCCGTCGCTGCGTGAAAGCCTGAAGCTGCAGGTGACGGGACTGCTCACGCGCCGGCTCGACGTGCAGCACAACGGCAATCCGCTTGCCGCGATCGGCGCGATGATCGGTGTAGCGTTGATTGGTCCGCTCGTCGATGCGTATGCGACACCCGATGGCGTCGCGGCATTGCTCAACGGCATGCCGCCGCGCGGCGAACCGGGCGAGCACCCACCGCCGCCGCCTGCTGCGCCGTCCGCCGTGCCGCCTGACAATTCAGCGCAGCATCCCGCGCCGGGCTCGAACGCAGCCAACAGCACGAGCAACAGCGCGGCCAACGGCGCGCCCCCGCCTCAACCGCCGGAAACCACGGCGGGCTATCGTGGCATCAACGAGTTCGTTGTGACGTATCGGCATGGCGTCGGTGATACGCGCTATTCCGCGATCTTCCGTCGCCAGGGGCTCGTCAACTGGAAGCTGTCAGCCGTCGACCTGAACGGCTGACGCGCATCCATTCAACCGAGCCGAACCGCAGGCGGCGCGTCAGGCTGCCGCTTGCGCCTCTTCGGCGGGCGACGAGCACGCGACGAGAATGCTGCACGACACGCGATCGAGCAGCGGCGTGTTGCCCGCGCCCATCCACCAGCGCGACAACCCCGTGCGGCAACGATGCCCGACGACGACGAGATCGACATGCAATTCGTCGGCGAGCGACGCGATTTCATCGATAGGATGACCAAACGCGAAATGCCCCGTCGCCCGCACGCCGCGCT
Source organism: Paraburkholderia phymatum (assembly GCF_038900715.1). Classification (GTDB taxonomy): domain Bacteria; phylum Pseudomonadota; class Gammaproteobacteria; order Burkholderiales; family Burkholderiaceae; genus Paraburkholderia; species Paraburkholderia phymatum_A. Next base: position 278,657 of record NZ_JAYMRZ010000011.1, read on the forward strand.
GTGTGAGCCAATCGACGCCTTCCTGCAATATCTCGCGTGCCGTCTTTTCGAAACTGCCGCAAGCGACATCCGTCAGCAGGCCTGCGCTTTGCGCAATGCTCGATCGCATATCGACGACCGACAGCAGATGCGTTTCCGCCTGCAGATCGAGCGCCAGATCCGCGCCGCAACGCAGCGCCTTGCGGCCTTCGCGCGAGCCGTCATAGCACAGCAGAATCTTCTTGTAGCTCGCCATTTTCGCTTCCCCCCTTCCGCGACCATCGCGGTCTCTCTTGCATCATGGTGCGCCGCAATTCGACATGCAAGGGATGGAAAACGCTAAGTGCGCGGCAGCGCGCAGTCGGGCATGACGCATCGCAAGATCGCGCAACGAGCCGCCAGCGATGCGTGTCGCCGCGCCAAACGCGCCGAGCCCGATGCCCTAAAATAAGCAGCCGGCTTGCGCTTTGCACCACGCCGCAGCCGTCGCGCACACTCATGGAGCATTCGTCTTCGTATGTCTGAAGCTGCAATCGAGTTTTACCGCGTCGAGAAGCGCTATGGCGGCAAGGCTGTCGTCGACGGCTTGTCGTTTCACGTGCGCGCCGGCGAATGTTTCGGACTGCTGGGTCCGAACGGCGCAGGCAAGACGACGACGCTGCGCATGCTGCTCGGCATCGCCGCGCCCGACGCCGGCACGATCCGGCTGTGCGGCGAACCGATTCCAGGCCGCTCGCGTTTCGCGCGCGCACGCGTCGGCGTCGTGCCGCAATTCGACAATCTCGATCCAGACTTCACGGTCCGCGAAAACCTGCTGGTCTTCGGCCGCTACTTCGGTCTGTCCGCCGCGAAGTGCCGCGAGATGGTGCCGTCGCTGCTCGAATTCGCGCGGCTGGAGAGCAAGGCGGATGCGCGTGTCAGCGAACTGTCGGGCGGCATGAAGCGGCGTCTCACGCTCGCTCGTGCGCTGATCAACGATCCCGATGTGCTCATCATGGACGAGCCGACCACGGGCCTCGATCCGCAAGCGCGTCATCTGATCTGGGAGCGGCTGCGCTCGCTGCTCGGACGCGGCAAGACGATCCTGCTCACTACGCACTTCATGGAGGAAGCGGAGCGTCTGTGTCACCGGCTATGCGTGATCGAGGAAGGACGCAAGATCGCCGAAGGCGCGCCGAACGAGTTGATTGCTTCCGAAATAGGCTGCGACGTGATCGAGGTGTACGGCCCCGATCCCGTCGCGCTGCGCGATGAACTCGCGCCTTTCTCGGTGCGCACGGAAATCAGCGGCGAGACGCTCTTCTGCTATGTCGACGATCCGCAGCCGGTTCATGCGCGGCTGAAGCAGCGCGCGGGGCTGCGTTATCTGCACCGGCCGGCGAATCTCGAAGACGTGTTTCTGCGGCTCACCGGCCGCGAGATGCAGGACTGACGGTCACGGCGCAATCGCAACGTAACGCATAGGCAAGCGACACCACGACAATGGACGCACGCACATACGACACCCCCGAACATACCGAGCCGATGCGCGAGCGCTTCGCCGCGCTGCCGGCGAACGCCGTCAACTGGATTGCCGTGTGGCGGCGCAACTATCTGGTATGGCGCAAGCTCGCGCTCGCATCGATGTTCGGCAATCTCGCCGATCCGATGATCTATCTGTTCGGGCTCGGCTTCGGACTCGGGCTGATGGTCGGACATGTCGACGGCGTGTCGTACATCGCGTTTCTCGCGGCGGGCACGGTCCCGTCGAGCGTGATGATGTCGGCGAGCTTCGAATCGATGTATTCGGGCTTTTCGCGGATGCACGTTCAGCGCACGTGGGAAGCGATCATGCACACGCCGCTCACGCTCGGCGACATCGTGCTCGGCGAGGTCGTGTGGGCGGGCAGCAAAGCCGTCCTGTCCGGCGTCGCGATCATGCTGGTGGCGGGTGCGCTCGGCTACGCAAGCTTTCCGTCGATGCTGCTCGCGCTGCCCGTGATCGTGCTCGCGGGTCTCGCGTTCGCCAGCACCGCGATGATCGTGACGGCGCTCGCGCCGTCGTACGATTTCTTCATGTTTTATCAGACGCTGGTGTTGACGCCGATGCTGCTGCTGTCGGGCGTGTTCTTCCCGCTCTCGCAGTTGCCGCCCGCCGCGCAAACGGCGGCGCAACTGCTGCCGCTCGCGCATGCGGTGGACCTGATCCGGCCGGCGATGCTTGCGCGTCCGCTCGACGATGCCGCATTGCACGTGGCCGTGCTGGCCGCGTATGTGGTGGTGCCGTTCTGCGTGTCGGCGGTGCTGTTCCGCCGACGGATGATGCGCTAAGGGCGCCGCGCGCAGGCTATTGACCCACGCGCGGCGCCCTCGGGCAGATCGAATCAGATCACTCTTCGTCGTCCGACCACGGCACGTCGACGTCGGAGATGAATTCGACGGTCGCAAACGGGCCGCCTTCCTGACGCCCGATCTTGCCGTCCGCGCGATGCCACTCGACGCGGAACATCGTGCCCGGATCGTCGGAGCGCAGGCGGATCGTGCGCAACTCTTCGGGGTCGGCTTCTTCGACGGGGCCATCGAGCGAGACCAGCAACGCCTGCGGCCACAGGCCTTCGACGGGATCGTAAATGCGGTCGCCGTCGGGAATCGACGTGTGTGCCTCGACGCCGATCGTCGCCGATGCGTCGATGATCATCTTGCCTAGTGCACGCAGCACTGCCGTCGCGCGCGCCGAGTTCGCCTGACGGATAGCGAGATCCCCGCGCGTCAGCGCCTGCTCGAGTTTCGGATTGGTCTTTTGTTGGGCCATGCGTTGTCCTGGATTGACTGATTGGCGGTTGTTCACCGCTTTGCTGTTGCGCTGCCGCGCAGCAATGTCCGCGAATTGCCACACTGCTTCACGAGCGATACGCGACTATCGCGCCATTGCTACGCATTGGTGCGCACTTTCTCGCATTTTTCACGCTAGCCAGCTTCAAGGGGCGCCATCGTACCACTCGCCGCGCGCCGTATGCGCCGTATGCACCTTGCCACGCAGCAGACCGCGCACCAGCTCCCTGTTTCCCAGTTTAGGTCGAGATTCGGCACAACGACGCCGGGTTTGATGGCAAGCGATTCGTCAGAATCGCAACGCCACGGCCAGCAGCCCGCCGACGATCCCGAAGCCGACCACCGAAACGGCCACGATCGTCAGCACGCGCGGACGGAACGAGCGCGCGAGCATCGCCAGCGACGGCACGCTGATGGGCGGCAGCGTCATCAGCAGCGCGCCGGCCGGACCGACGCCCATGCCGAGCGACAGCATCGCCTGGATAATGGGCACTTCGCCCGCCGTCGGGATCACGAACAGCATGCCGGCGACGGCCAGCGCGACGATCCACACGAATTCGTTGCCGATCGCCGGGCTCACGTGCGGGAAGAGCCACGCGCGCGCCGCGCCGAGCAGCAGGACGAGCACGATGTACTCCGGCACGAGGCGCACGGCCATCCGCACGAAGATCGTGACCCAGCGGACGAACGGACTGCCCGAGCGCTGCTCGTCGACGAGCTCGACCAGGCGCGCATCGGCCGCTTGCGCTTCGGTTGGGCTGACGAGACGGTTCACCAGATAGCCGAGCCCGAACACCATCGCGGCGCCGAGCACGACGCGCAGCCCGGCCCACTGCCAGCCGAGCACGAAGCCCATGAAGACGAGCGTCGCCGGATTCAGCACCGAATTGCCGAGCCAGAACGCGATCGCGCCGCCGGGCGACGCCTGCCGCTCGCGCAATCCCGCGACGACGGGCGCCGCGCAGCACGTGCACATCATGCCGGGCAACGAGAGCAAGCCGCCCGCCGCGACGCTGCCGAATCCCGTCTTGCCGAGCAGTCGCGCGACCCAGTGCGCGGGCAACAGCGCCTGCACGGCCGAGCCGAGCAGCAGGCCGAGCACCATCGCCTGCCATATTGCCTTGCCGTAGGCGAGCGCGTAGCCGAGCGCCGCGCTCCACGACGGCGTGGGCGGACTCGCCGCGCTGCCCATCAGGATCGACGCGCCGATCGAATGCGTCGACGCCGCGACGAACGCGCGGTTGTAATACGGAAACCATTTGACGTAGAAAAGCCCGGCAATGGCGAGCAGCACGAAAATCGGCCATGTCGAGGCGGCGATCGGAGTGGTGGAGCGCGAGGTGTTCATCGTCGTGGTCGGTTCGCTTGGATTTCGCTTGGATTTCGCCTGGATTTCGCCCGGGTGTATCGCCAGGATCGCGCCGGTGCCCGTCCGTTCGGCGCGTGCAAGGTCAGCATCGTGCATTGTATGCCGCGCGCGGCCCATGCACAGGATTGGGTGCGCGGCGTCGCGCACATCACGCGGAGCGCGCAAGCGGCTGTCGAGCTAAGGTCGGATGCGGCGGCCGGTGTGCGAGCCGGTGTCGCGAAGGCGCGTGAAGGCCCGTGAAAGCGCTTGAAAATGGGCAAGCGCGCTATCGTACGCGAGTTTGCACGGCGATGTGCCGCCGCGCGTGTCTTTTTGGTCTGGCGATCCAGTCGCTCGATGAGTGCGCTGCACCGCGACACGCATGCCGCGGCGCACTAAACACTAAAACATTAAAAACTAAACGAAGCGTTCAGGGCGCCGGATTCGGCTGCAATTCGTGCAGCGCGTCGATCTCGGCGAGCGCTTCCGGCGACAGCTTCACGTCGACGCTCGCAATGTTCTCCTTCAGCTGATCGAGCGACGTTGCGCCGATCAGATTGCTCGTCACGAACGGCCGGCTGTTGACGAACGCGAGCGCGAATTGCGCGGGCGACAGGCCGTGGCGCTTCGCGAGTTCGACGTAGCGCGACGTCGCCTGGATGGCTTGCGGCTTGCTATAGCGCTGGAAGCGCTCGAACAGCGAGATGCGCGCGCCTGCCGGACGCGCGCCGCCTTCGTACTTGCCCGACAGCCAGCCGAACGCGAGCGGCGAATACGCGAGCAGACCGACATGCTCGCGATGCGAGAACTCCGAGAGCCCCGATTCGAACGTGCGGTTCAGCAGGCTATACGGGTTCTGGATCGACGCGATGCGCGGCAAGCCGAGCTTCTCCGACGCGCGCAGGAATTGCGCGACGCCCCATGGCGTCTCGTTCGACACGCCGATATGACGGACCTTCCCTTCCTTCACGAAGTCGGCGAGCACGGAAAGCGTCTCTTCGATGGGCACGGTGTACGCATCGTCGATCCACGGATACGCGGGCCGGCCGAACGTCATCGTGCTGCGATCGGGCCAGTGCAGCTGATACAGGTCGACGTAGTCCGTCTGCAGGCGCTTGAGGCTGTCGTGCAGCGCCTCGGTGAGATTCTTGCGATCGAACTGGTTGCCCTCGCCGCGAATGTGACGTGGATTGTGCGGCTGGCGCGCGGGGCCGGCGATCTTCGTCGCGAGCACGATCCTGTCGCGCGCGCTGCGATGCTGCGCGATCCATGTGCCGATGTAGCGCTCCGTCGAGCCCTGCGTTTCAGCACGCGGCGGCACGGGGTACATTTCGGCGGCGTCGATCAGCGTGATGCCCTGGTCGAGCGCGTAATCGATCTGCGCGTGCGCGTCGCGCTCCGTGTTCTGCTCGCCCCACGTCATGGTGCCGAGACCGATCAGGCTGACCTGCACATCCGTATCGCCGAGTCTGCGATATTCCATCGAACTGTTCCCCTCTTCCTTTAATGCTGGTCTTGTCGGGTGACAAAACGACAAGGGGCGAAATTACCACGTCCGCGCAAAACGCGTGCGTGGCTAGAATGTCGGTTGGCCGCGACGCAATGCGGCCGGTTTCGATGCGCTTACAACCTTCGGAGTGTCATGTCGATGTCAGATACACCGACTGCGCGGTCCGGTCCTGCGGACAGGCGGCAGTCGCTGATCGTCACGCTCGTCGCCGCGGCGTTCTTCATGGAGAACCTCGACGGCACGATCATCGCCACCGCGTTGCCGCAGATGGCGCGCTCGTTCGGCGTGCATGCCGTCGATCTGTCGATCGGCATCACGTCGTATCTGCTGACGCTCGCCGTGTTCATCCCGATCAGCGGCTGGGCCGCCGACCGCTTCGGCGTGCGCAACGTGTTCACGGCCGCGCTCGCGGTGTTCACTGCCGCGTCCGTCGCATGCGGGATGACCGACGGGCTCGTCGAATTCACGGCGGCGCGCATCGTGCAGGGCATCGGCGGCGCGATGATGGTGCCCGTCGGACGGCTCGCCGTTTTGCGCACGACGCCCAAAGACGACCTCATGCGCGCGATTTCGATCATCACGTGGCCGGGGCTCGTCGCGCCCGTCCTGGGACCGCCGCTTGGCGGCTTCATCACGACTTACTCATCGTGGCGCTGGATCTTCTATCTGAATCTGCCGCTCGGCATCGTCGGCATCGTGCTCGCGTGGCGCTTCATCGGCGCGGCGCGCGACACGCAGAAGCGCCCGTTCGACAGCGCCGGCTTCGTGCTGTGCGGCATCGCGGGCACGGCTGTCATGTACGCGATGGAACTGCTCGGCCGCTCGGACGCGCCGTGGCGCGAAGCGCTCGCGTTTCTCGCGGGCGGCCTCGCGGCGGGTGTGGCCGCGCTGCTTCATCTGCGCCGCAGTCCGCACCCCGTCGTCGACCTTTCCGCGTTTCGCGTGAAGACGTTTGCCGTCGCGATGGGCGGCGGATCGCTCTTTCGCGTGTCGATCAGCGCGGTGCCGTTTCTGCTGCCGCTGATGTTTCAGCTCGGCTTCGGAATGAACGCGTTCCAGTCGGGCCTGCTGACGCTCGTGGTGTTCGCGGGCAATCTGTCGATGAAGCTCGTGACGACACCCGTGATGCGGCGCTTCGGCTTTCGATCGGTACTGCTCGTGAACGGCGCGCTCGCGGCGCTGAGCATTGCGGCGATGAGCCTGCTGACAGCCTCGACGCCGCTCGCGCTGACGAGTATCGTGCTGTTCGCGAGCGGCCTGTCGCGCTCGCTGCAATTCACGGCCGTCAATACGCTCAGCTTCGCCGATGTGCCGAAGCCGCAGATGAACGGCGCATCGACGCTATCCAGCACGCTCACGCAGATGACGATGGGGATGGGTGTCGCGCTCGGCGCGATCGCGATGCGGCTCGCCGCGTGGCTGCATGGACACGATGCGCGGTCGGTGACGGCCGCCGATTTCAGCGTCGCGTTCCTGCTGGTGGCTGTCGTCGGGCTGTTTGCGATTCTGGATGTGTTCGGTCTCGAGCGCGATGCGGGCGCGCATGTGAGCGGGCATCGTCGGGAACGGACGTGAGCGATGTGCCTTGTCTTTGTCTTTGTTTGAATGCGATTTGGCGATGAATGTCGAACAGTTCGAATTGCTCGTGACGCGAGTGATGCCGTATGGCAAGTACAAAGGGCGCGTGATCGCCGATCTGCCGGGGCACTACCTCAACTGGTTCGCACGCGAAGGATTTCCGCCCGGCGAGATCGGGCGGCTGCTGGCGTTAATGCATGAAATCGATCACAACGGCTTGAAGAGCTTGCTGGAGCCGTTGAGGAAGAAGTGAACGGCGTTTGTGCGTGTGACGAGCGTGGGATCGTTCGAAGATCGATGCGCTGCATCGAATGCGATAGGCCTTGAGAAAAGGGACCCCAAAACAAAAACGGCACCGCGATTTTCGCCGTGCCGTTTCTTGATGCTGCTGAATTCTCTGGGGTGGCTGATGGGACTCGAACCCACGACGACAGGAATCACAATCCTGGACTCTACCAACTGAGCTACAGCCACCACTGCCCTACACCTTCGCCGCTGAATGTTGCTCAGCAACGAAGAAGCGAGATTATACAAACACGAATCGTATTTGCAAAGCCCTTTATTCAAACATTTCGCTGGGCTCGCGCAAATGCTGTCGCGCCTCGTCGAAAATCGCAAGATCACGCGCAGCCAGCTTTTTGCTGTCCGATAAGACGCGCCGCCATCCGCGCGAACCCGCGACGCCGCGATACAGCCCCAGCGCGTGACGCACGATCGCGCCGGGATACGTGCCGCGCGCCAGCTCGGCGCGACAGTACTCGATCAGCTTCGCTTCCACTTCCTCGCGTGTCGGCGCGGGCTGCGTCGAGCCGTAGAAACGCGCATCGACTTCCGCGAGCACGTACGGGTTGTGATACGCCTCACGCCCGAGCATCACGCCATCGACGTGCTGTAGGTGCGCATCGACTTCATCCAGCGTCTTGATGCCGCCGTTGATGATGATCTCGAGTTGCGGAAAGTCCCGCTTCAAGCGATACGCGTACTCGTATTTGAGCGGCGGAATCTCACGATTCTCTTTCGGGCTCAGACCTTTGAGGATCGCATTGCGCGCATGCACGATGAACACATCGCAGCCGGCCTCGGCGATCGTACCGACGAAGTCGCGCACGAACGCGTAATCCTCCACGGCATCGACGCCGATCCGATGCTTCACCGTGACGGGCACCGAGACCACATCGCGCATCGCTTTCACGCAATCGGCGACGAGCTGCGGCTCGTTCATCAGACACGCGCCGAATGCGCCGCGCTGCACGCGCTCCGACGGGCAGCCGCAGTTCAGATTGATCTCGTCGTAACCCCATTGCTCGCCGAGCTTCGCCGAGCGCGCCAGATCGTCAGGCTCGCTGCCGCCGAGCTGCAGCGCGACGGGCGCCTCGTCGGCCGTAAACGCCAGATGGCGCTCGACGTCGCCATGAATCAGTGCCCCCGTCGTCACCATCTCCGTATACAGCCAGGTGTGCCGCGACAGCGTGCGGTGGAACGAGCGGCAGTGGCGATCGGTCCAGTCCATCATCGGCGCGACGGACACGCGGCGGGGACTGGCAGTGGGCTTCGAAGACATGGGGCAGCAGACAGGACGAAAACGACGAAGGAAACGCGAAGGCGAACGACAGATGCGTAAGAACCAAGGCCGACGCGTAAGAACCAAACCGCTCATTTTACCGCAAGCCGGCCTCCCGCCCCTCGTTTCGCGTCGCAACAACCCCGGAAGCCCGTGATTTACATGAGGTTTTTCCGAGCGATAAGCGCGGATTATCAGGGCGCATACACGCGAAATCCCCGCCGGACGGACGTCTCAGCATTGTTCCGGATCGAAGAATAGTAATTTCAAATTATCGGCACAAAGAATCGATAGTAGGGGTATACACTGCATTCCATCGACGTTGCGAACAGACCCAAGCACGACGCAACGCCTTACTGAATCAAATATCGGAGAGTTCACCATGAAGACCAAGCTTATCGCCGCAGTTCTGATCGCCGCTTCCGCCACGCTGGCTGCTCCCGCTTTCGCAAGCGGCTACGGTCCGGCTCCGCATTACAACCCGACGGTCGGCGCGCCGGCTTCGCAGCAAGGCCAGAGCGCACAGACGCTGGCAGCGGAACAGGCACAGCAAGCCAACGTCGCGTATGGCGGCGTGCAAAACGGTTCGTCGCAAGGCGGCAAGCATGAGCCGCAAACGGGCCCGGGCTCGGTGTTCTTCGGCCACTAAGCCGAAGCTGGACGGGCAGCAGCTTTCGTAGCAGGCAGTACCACGCAGCACAGGTAGTACGCAGTTCTGGCAGTAACCGGTAGTTGTAGTGCAGTTCCAGAAGTGGCAGTACCGCAGTCGAAGCAGTCAAGAAGTAGCAGTCAGGAAGTGCCGTTGATGGTGCAGTTCGAAGTACCACGCAGTTGCCGTACCCTGTAGTACCACGCAGTCTGTTGTTGCAGGTGCGGTCCAGCCGGATGTTCTCCACGGAGCATCCGGCTTTGTTTTTTGCGCGATCGAATCTGACGCCGGACTTATCCGCCGGCGGCAAGCAACTCGGTGTTGATCGCTTCGCGCGCCGCCTGAAATCCCGCTTCGGCAGCGGCGTGCTCCGTCGGCCAGAAGCGGTCGATATGCACGAGCCGCCAGTCCAGCATCACCGCATCGCCCTTGAGCACGCGGAAATGCGCCTTCACGCCCGTCAGCACCTGCTCGACGGCGACCTCCATATCGAAGTCCTTGTAGCGTTCCTGGTAGTCGCCCATGTCGATGCCTTTCGGCTCCATCGCGCCTCCCTCTTTCCGCAGTGTCCGCAGTGTCGATTAGTGCCGGCTTGCGCCCGCGCTCAGTCGCAATCGCCGGACAGGTACTTTCTGCCGTCACAGGTGATTTCGACACCCGCGCCCTTCGACGATTTCGCCACCAGCCCCGCGCCCAGCAATTCCTTTTCGACGAAGGGCTCGACGGCAGGCGGCGCCTGACCCGTCCCGACATCGTTCAGTTGCCGCAAGATATCGATTGCATCCGTACTCAGGGATTTCGTCATCGCAGCCTCCGCACGCGCGCTGGCGACTCACCGCCCGTCTGGCGATGCGCCCTTCGGCGCTCAATCCATCGCTCAATTCATGCTAGCACTTCCAGCCGGGATTGCCGGATGCGCGGCGCCGACGGGACACACCGATGCAAAGGGGCCATACAGGGTCCGATACCGCGCAAATACGCAGAATTTCCACGCAAGGACGCGGTCTACACGAGAACGGCACACGCCGCGCGCCGGCTGGCACGCCCGTCGCAACGGAGTCAAAAAGAAACAGCATGGAGAACGCGATGATTCACACGATCAACACGCCCAGGCCATTCGGGTGGAAGACACTCACGCGGATCGGCGCGGCCGTCTTGCTCGCAGCGTCCGCAGGCGTTGCGGGGACAGCGCTCGCGCAGAGTGCGGCGTCCGAATCCAGCGCGCCGATGGTCAGGCCCCCGCCCCCGGCAGCGTCGGGCACCGCGAGCGCGACCAATCCCGACAACATGCCCGTCAAGAAGCCGCGCAAGCCGACTAACGACAAGATGATGCACAACCCGCCCGCCAGCGCGACGAACGCGAAATAGTGCGGCGTCGCATGTCGCCGGCGCGGGAAGCGTGGACGGCGCGCGTCACGCGGCACGCACGAAGCGGTCGCCGCGCCGCTCACACGCTCTGGCGCTCACAGCCTGGCGAGCGACACCTCCGTCGACTTCACGAGCGCGACGACTTCCGCGCCGACCTTCAGTTCGAGCTCGTCGATCGAGCGTGTCGTGATCACCGACGTGACGACGCCGAACGGCGTGTCGACGTCGACTTCCGACACGACGGGTCCCCGGATGATCTCCTTCACTTTGCCTTTGAACTGGTTACGTACGTTGATGGCGGAAATGCTCATATCGGATGGCTCCGTGAGTGGATAAAGAGGTTCCAGCGGCCAGCGCTCACACCGCCCAGCGGACGTCGCGCGGATGCACGCTGACCGATTCGCTGACCGGTTCGCTGAGCGCGCCCGCATCGTGTGCCGCAGACTCATGCAGCGCGCGCGTTCTCATCACGCGCTGCAAGACGCGCTCTTCGAGCTTCGCGAACGCCGCCGACGCCCTCTCTCTCGGACGCGCGAGCGGCACCCGCTGATCGAGCGCGATCCGGCCGTCTTCGATCAGCAGAATGCGGTCGCCGAGCGCGACAGCCTCCTGCACGTCGTGCGTGACGAGCAGCGCGGTGAAGCGATGCTCGCGCCACAGCCGTTCGATCAGCGCGTGCATTTCGATGCGGGTCAACGCGTCGAGCGCGCCGAGCGGCTCGTCGAGCAGCAGCAGTTGCGGGCGATGCACGAGCGCGCGAGCCAGCGCGACGCGCTGCCGCTGGCCGCCCGACAACTGCGCGGGCCAGTCGTTCGCGCGATCGAGCAGACCGACTTCGGCGAGCACCGCACGCGCATCGTCGCGCGATGAACGGCCAAGGCCGAGCATCACGTTCTGCAGCACCGTCTTCCATGGCAAGAGACGCGCATCCTGAAACATGATCCGCGTGTCGAACGGCTGCGAGCCGTCCCCGCGCTTGTCGAGCGTGCCCGAGGTCGGCGCTTCGAGACCGGCGATCAGCCGCAGCAACGTCGACTTGCCGCAGCCGCTGCGCCCGACGATCGACACGAAACTGCCGCGTTCGATCGACAAATCGAAGTCCGCGAGCACCGCGCGCTCGCCATAGCGCTTGCCGACGCCGCGCAGTTCGACGGATGCATCGATCGCGTCGTGTACGCTCTTGCGCAACGCGAGCGCGTCGGCGCCGCGCGAACGGTCCGTCGCGTCATGCAGCGCATTCGCATCGCGCTCGACAGTGTCGATAGCGGCAGCCGCTGTTTCATTCGATCCGCGTTCATGCGCGCGCGGCTGCTGTCGTTGTGCTTCGAGATCGCCGCGCGCGGCGCCGCCGAACGATGCCGGCAATGTGCTTGCGCTCATGCTTTCACTCCTTGCTGATAAGCGGGATGCCAGCGCAACGACGCACGCTCGAGCCCTTTCGCGAGCATGTCGGCGAGCTTGCCGAGCGCCGCGTACAGCAGAATGCCGACCACGACCACATCCGTTTGCAGAAACTCGCGCGCGTTCATCGTCATGTAGCCGATGCCCGATTGCGCAGAGATCGTTTCCGCGACGATCAGCGTGACCCACATCAGCCCGAACGCGAAGCGCGCGCCGACGAGAATCGACGGCAGCGCGCCCGGCAGGATCACGTCGCGATACAGCGCGAATCCCTTCACGCCGTAGCTGCGCGCCATTTCGATCAGATTGGCGTCGACGGAACGAATGCCGTGGTACGTGTTCACGTAGATCGGAAAGAACACGCCGAGCGCGACGAGAAACACCTTCGCCTCTTCCTCGATGCCGAACCAAAGGATCACGAGCGGAATCATCGCGAGCGCGGGGATGTTGCGGATCATCTGCACGGTCGTGTCGAGCGCGATATCGACGGGCTTGAAGAGACCCGTCGCGAGCCCGAGCACGAAGCCAATGCCGCCGCCGATCGCGAATCCCGACACCGCGCGCCACGTGCTCACCTTCACGTCGGCCCACATCTCGCCCGACTCGATCAGCGACCATGCGGCCTTCACGACGGCGAGCGGCTCGGGCAGCACGCGCGTCGACAGCACGCCGCTGCGCGCGGCGAGTTCCCATGCGATGAGGATGACGAGCGGCACGATCCACGGCGCCGCCTTGTGCGCGAGCCGCGCGAATGCGGGGCTCGCGATGTCCTTGCCAGAAACAGTCGGCATAAACGACTCCTTTGCGCGGACGATGCGTTCGATCGCGCGTCGTCCGCATGCGTCAGATCAGGTCTAGCTTTGCGCCGTCTTCGGCACATAGTTGTTGCCGACGATCTCGCCGAACGGCCCCGACAACGGACCGCTCGCGCTCGTGCGCTGACGGCCGGGCAGCAGCGGGAACACGAGTTCGGCGAAGCGGTACGACTCTTCGAGATGCGGATAGCCGGACAGGATGAACGTCTCGATCCCGAGGTCCGCGTATTCCTGCATGCGCGCGACGACCTGCTCCGGGCTGCCGACGAGCGCCGTGCCCGCGCCGCCGCGCACGAGCCCCACGCCCGCCCACAGGTTCGGATAGACCTCCAGTTCCTGGCGCGTGCCGCGCTTGCCGCCGTGCAACGCGGCCATGCGCCGCTGGCCTTCGGAATCCATCTTCGCGAACGAGGCCTGCGCACGAGCGATCGTGTCGTCGTCGAGCTTGCTGATGAGCTTGTCGGCGGCGGCCCACGCTTCGTCTTCCGTCTCGCGCACGATCACATGCAGACGGATGCCGAATCTGATCTTGCGGCCATGCTGCGCGGCACGCGCGCGAATGTCCGCGATCTTCTTCGCGACGGCTTCGGGCGGCTCGCCCCAGGTCAGATACGTGTCGATGTGCTCGCCCGCCATCTCGTGCGCAGCAGGCGACGATCCGCCGAACCACAGCGGCGGATGCGGATTCTGCACGGGCGGATACAGCAGCTTGCCGCCCTTCGACTTCAGATGCTTGCCGATGAAGTCGACCGCTTCGCCGCCGTGTGCGCTCGTCAGCAGGCCGCGCCAGATGCGCAGGAATTCGTCGGTGATTTCGTAACGCGTGTCGTGATCGACGAAAAGTCCGTCGCCTTCCAGCTCGGCGGCATCGCCGCCCGTCACGACGTTGATCAGCAGACGCCCGCCCGACAGCCGGTCGAGAGTCGCCGCCATGCGCGCCGACAGTCCCGGCGACGCGATGCCCGGCCGGATCGCGACCAGAAACTTGAGCCGCTGCGTGACGGGAATCAGGCTCGATGCGACGACCCATGCGTCTTCGCACGAACGGCCCGTCGGCAGCAGCACGCCTTCGTAGCCGAGCGTGTCCGCGGCAACGGCGATCTGCCGGAAGTAGTCGTAGTCGGCCGCGCGCGCGCCTTGCGACGTGCCGAGATAGCGGCTGTCGCCGTGAGTCGGAATGAACCAGAACACATTCATGGGCTGCTCTCCTGCGTTTGTTCGAGTTGATGTCAGTCGATGCCGAGGCTCGCCGGTTGCGTCGCGCGCCTGCTTTCGCGCTTGCGTGACTGCGTGGCCGCGTTTTGAACGGACGTGGCCGCGCGTCGCCGCGCGCGAGGCGGCGCATCGAACCGAACGGGGAAACGGATAAGACCGTGTGAAGAAATAACCGCGCAAGAGCGCGTCAGCGGCAACAGCGCGGCGGCCTGCGCGCGACGCATGGATCGCGTGCCGCGCACGAAGCGGCTGGGCACGCGCGAATCGGCATCGGATCGGACATCGCGACAGCTTCTCTCATGTGAATCACGTTGAACGCGCACGCAATGCGCGGCGTGTTAACCCGTCGGCAGCGCGTGCGTTCTGAGCACGCCGCCGCCGTCTGCATGGAAAAAGAGTCTATGGATCGCGCGCTTTCTTTTGAACGATTTTTTTGAGCTTAGGTTTTCCACTTTCGTGATTTACCTGACGCCGCAGCATACGTCGCGCGCGCATCGTTGCCGCATGTTCCGCGCGTGTTCGTACCAAAACAGCAGCGCGCCGCCGATATAATGGCGCTCGATCCCGATCAACCTGTGCGGGCGTAGCACTTTGTCGTCGACGCCCGGCGACCGACGCTGTCAAGCATGCAAAAAATCATCCTGCCGTTTGTGTCCGGCTTTCTCGCGTCGCTGTTCTTTCACGAGTCGACGCTCGCGCTCCTGCACGCGGCGGGTCTCATCGACCCGACAGGGTTTTCGACGGCGCCATTCGCTCCCATCGGCCTGCCCGAATTCATCGCAAACGCAATCTGGAGTTCCGTGTGGGCCGTGCTGATGGCGTGGCTGCTGCGCGTGTCGCCCGAGCGCCCCGCGCCGTGGATTCCCGCATTCGTATTCGGCGGGATCGTGCTGACGGCGGCGACCGTGTTCGTCGTCGATCCCATTCGCGGCATCTGGCCGACGGGCAACATGCTGCCGCGCCTCGCGCTCGGCTTCGCATCGAATGCGATGTGGGGATGGGGCGCGCTCGTGTTCATGCGCGCCTTCATGACAGCCGAGGACTGAGACGGCTGAGTTTTTTGTTCGGGCCCGCGCTCTGGTCACGGCCTGAATTCTCTTCGGGCCTGCGCTCTGGTCACGGCCTGAATTCTCTTCGGGCCTGCGTTCTGGTCACGGCCCGCGTGTTGTCCCGATCTGCGTTGGCCTCAGCCCAGCAGATCGCGCAACGGATGCTCGTGCGCGGGCCACGGGCTCTCGAACATCTTCTCGACGTCCGCGCGCGTCACGTCTTCGACACGCGCAAAGCGCCACTCGGGCTTGTTGTCCTTGTCGACGATGCGCGCGCGGATGCCTTCCGGCGCGTCGCCCCGTTCGAACGACGAGCGCGTCAGATCCAGATCGCGCCGCAGACATTCGGCCATCGTCCCTTCGGCGCGCGTCACCACTTCGAGCGAAACGGCCATCGACAGCGGCGAGCGCTCGCGCAGCACGGCCGCCGTCTGCTCGGCCCAGTCAGCGCTCGCGCAATCGGCTTCGAGATCGAGCGAGCGGACGATCTGCGCGACGTCGCGCAACGCAAAGTGCCTGTCGATCAACGCGCGCGCGTCGGCGAGCGGCGAGATGTCGGGCATGGGCACGACCTTGTGGAACTGCGCCTCGCGCTCGACGCACGCAACGACGTCCGCGCCCTGCTCGAAGCTCTGAGTCTTGAGCCGGTCGATCAGCGCGGGGATCGCATCGTCGGGCAGGTACGCGTCGGCGAGGCCCGCGTAGAGCGCATCGGCGGCGCCGATGGTCTCGCCCGTCACGGCCAGATAGCGGCCGATCGCGCCCGGCGTGCGCGCGAGAAACCATCCCGCGCCGACATCGGGAAAGAGACCGATGCGCGTCTCGGGCATCGCCATGCGCGTCGACGACGTCACGACGCGCAGGCCGCCCGTGCGGTGCGCGCCCTGCGAAATACCCATCCCGCCGCCCATCACGACGCCGTTCATGAACGCGATATAGGGCTTCGTGTACGCGAAGATCGCATGATCGAGCCGGTATTCGTCGATGAAGAAGGTATCGACGGCTTCGCGGTCGCCGCGCCGGAACGACTCGTACAGGTAGCGGATGTCGCCGCCCGCGCAGAACGCGCGCTCGCTCGTGCTGCGCACGACGACGGCGAGCACGCCGGGATCGTCGCGCCATTGATCGAGCGCCGCATGCATCGCGCGCATCATGCCGAGCGACAGCGCGTTGAGCGCCTTCGGCCGGTTCAGTTCGATGAAGCCAATGCGGTTGGCGACATAGGCGATGAGTTCGTCGGAGGCACTGCGCGATTCGGATGTCGACATGGTTCGTACGAAAGGCGGTTGAATGGATGTGCGGCACACACGTTAGGGCAATGCTGATCAAGCCGTGTAAACGCGACTGAGCGCGGTTGAGCATGCGTAAACTTTCTGAATAACCATGAAGATGGTCGTTCCGCTTCGTTTTACCGCGCCGCAGGCGTTCTGCGCGGGCTTTT
>NZ_JAYMRZ010000012.1:0-262320 GCF_038900715.1 Paraburkholderia phymatum
GGTGCTAAAAACCGCCCTCGAGAGATAGGAAGGAGTCCAAAACCAACCCACACCCGGACCCAAAACCGACCTCAACCCCGACATTTCTAATTAGCCACAACCCCGACATTTCAAAAAAGCCTCGACACCTATTGTAGCGGCCGAGTTGTAATGTCCGCTTCTGGCTAGGTTCAAATGTCCGCTTTCCGGACCATCGCAAGCTGACCGGCCGCCGGCGAACCGGCACCGGGAGCTTCGATGGCTGCGACAGAACGGATCACGATGACGATGCGCGAGCTAACACGTACGAGCAGATCCAGCACGTAGCCGACGGCAGCCACGCCCGCAGTCACGCCGACGGACCTCGCAATGCACCAAATCCAGCGGCTAACTCACCATCATCGCGATCACGCCCCCAGCGGCGTACCCCTCATCAATCGACCCGTATCAGCGAAACCGGCACTCCGGCTTCAACCAGTTCACAGGTGTTGCACTTGTAGATCGCGTTCAGATTGCGCACGGCGCCCTTGACCAGATCGGAGACCGCAAACACGACGCCGTCGCCTTGCCATGGGTCGCACCAGACTGCGTCGGGGCCCCATGAGCGCAGGTTGTCAGACTGCCATCCACGATGCAGGCCGATGCCGACCCACACATGGTCGTAGCCTGCGGTGGCGAACTGCATCAGGTCGAGCGGACGCAGACCTTTGTCATAGAGATGAACGAAGGCGATGATGGCCTGCTCCCAGCAGTTGCCGTATTTCGTGTTTCTCACGTGCTCCGCGGTGCCGCGCAGATTCCCGAGTGTCACCGCGCGCACACCGGCGTCTCGCGTTCTGTCGACGCCCGCTCCCGCAGTGTCGTCGTAGCCGTGACCGACGACGTTATCTACGCCACCCGCCGCCTTGAGGCGATCCCCGAGCTTGTTGCAAGCGAGAACGCCCAGGCTCTTCACCTCTCTGACCGCGCTTTCGCCCAGCCGGATGTTGTCTGCCAATGCCATGATTTTGCCCCTTAAAGTAAATTGATCGTACCTGGCGAATTCGCC
Organism: Paraburkholderia phymatum; assembly: GCF_038900715.1. GTDB lineage: Bacteria > Pseudomonadota > Gammaproteobacteria > Burkholderiales > Burkholderiaceae > Paraburkholderia > Paraburkholderia phymatum_A. Next base: position 1,028 of record NZ_JAYMRZ010000012.1, read on the forward strand.
TTTAACGGCATTCATTGAAAGCGTGAATGCCCCCAAGAGTCATCTCGTCGGAACCTGTAAGAAGACGGACCGCGTACTGCCGACATCGTCTGCCGCGCCAACTGCGCAACTGCCCACCTGAACCAGAACTGCGCGAATCAAAACCGCGCGAACCAGAACTGCGCGAACCAGAATCGCGTGCTTCAAAACGGCGGTTCTATGACGCCGCCGACGCGCTCGACCATCGCACGGCACGCAGCGCATACATACGATTGAGAGCCGCGCCTCGTATCGAAGACGCCCCCTACTACCGCCCGGCTCCAACGCAGTCCCCGGCCGCCGCGATCGTGGATGTAAGCGGCCATGTTTTCTTCCGCATGAGGCGCCCCGCCGTCTTCGCGCCTGACGCCCTTCAGATGACACGGCACTTCGAGAATGCCCAATCGCTTCAATTCGTCCCGTTGCCTGTCATTGAAGCCAGCCGATGAATTGATGCCCGCGATGAACAGCCGCGTTTCGCCGATCTCGACCCAGGCGATCTGAATCGTCGCTCCGCGCATCCGGTCGCCGAGCGCCTTGATCCTGTTCGCGACGAGCGTCAATGCGTGCTCGCCCTTGCGTTGCATTTCGATTTCCATCAGCGTCGACATATCGCACCTCTCGATCGCATCGACTCGTGTCACCCCGTCACCCTGTCACCGCGTGGCCTCGGCCACTCTCTGCTTCAGCCTGCCGCGTATCGCCGCGACGTCGAATCCATTCGGGCCGGGCGCGTCGGCGAGCGGCATATAAGGCGCGGGCGTATGCAGCAGATAAGCCTGTGCTTCATCGATGACGATCCGGTCGCTCGCGTCATAACCCAACGCTTCCAGTTGGCGCGTCAGTTCCGCGCGCTGCTCGTAGCTGAGCTCGCGCCACCAGAACGAACGGCACGCCTGCGCGTATGCGTTGTCCGAGAAATACTGCCAATGACCCAGTTCGTGGCTGAGGATCGCGGCCCTCACGGGCGCATCGATGATCTCGCCGCCCGGCCCCTTTCCAAGCCCCGGAATCGTGATCAGAAAATCGCGTGCGCTGCGCGCTTGCCAGTCACCGTTGCGTTCGCCGATCAGGCCCATCTGCACGGCAATACGTTGCAGCGCGCGCTCGCCGGGCGTCAGCGTCAGATGCTGACTGCGCGCCAGCTCGAAGAAATGCGCAAGCTCGGTCGAGCTGAAGTTGTTGCCCGCAGTCAGGTCCGCTGCATTGGTGCGAAAGCGCCGCGCGTGCGTGGCGATCTCCGTCGCCGTGACGATGTGATCGCGCGGCATGTCGCGGCGTTCGAACAGCGCGACGACCCGCGAAAACATCGCGCCCTGTCCGGCCAGGCTCGGCGCATGCATCACGTAGAGGCCGGGCTGGTCGGCGATCGCGAAGAGCACGAGCCGCGCGTCGCCCGGCAGCGATGCTTCGAGCCTCGCAAGCGGAACACGTCTGATCTCGACGTGTTCGCTCTGCGCGTCGAGTTCAGCGGCGCCCGCTTGCGCGCAGGCGTCGCCGGCGAGCCATCCCATCGTCGACAACGACAGCGCGCATGCCGCCGCGAACCCGATGCCACGTGTGCGAAAAGACTTCATCGACGCCCGCGCCCCAATCGCCGCTAGTCCGTCACGGTGATGATCGTGACGCGGCGGTTTTCCGGCGCGATCGGATTGCGCCGGTTCAGCGGCTCAGTCGATCCCTTGCCGACCGACGACAGACGCTCCGGCGCGATGCCGTCCTTGTGGGTCAGATAATCGACGACGGCAGCGGCGCGGTCCTCCGACAGCTTCATGTTCGCATCCGCCGAGCCGCGCGGATCGGCATGCCCTTCGACGCGAAACCGGAACGCCGCCAACTGCTCGGACTGCAACGCGTGAGCCACCTTGTCGAGCGCGGCTTGGGCGCTATCGGTGAGCGTCGAGGAGTTGGTCGTGAACGTGATCAGCATCTGCAGCGACGGATGCTTCGCGGGACCGGCAGGCTTCACCGCCGCGCCGGGTTGCTTGTTCGACAGCACGAAGCCGCGCGTGACGATGTTGTCGCCGTTGTCCTCGGGAGCGAGCGCCTTCGTCACCGACTGTTCGTCGATGTCCTGTTCCTTGACGACGGGGTCCGCGGCATGCGCGACATGCACGCATGCGATTGCACTCAGCGCCATCGTCAGCGCCCTGCGTGCCGTGCGCCCGTCCACAAACGAAATGATTGAGCCAGACATACCGCGACCTCCGATCGACGCTTGACCTGTCCACACGCGCGCGAGCTTTCACCGCATTCATCCGCGCTCGTCCGCATTCACCCGCTTTCACCCGCTTTCATTCGCGCAATTTCACAACCCTCTGCCAGCCGCTGCGCGCTTCGTCGAGCAGCCCGACGAAGCGCTCGCCATCGGGCAGTCCCCGTCCGCACAGCAGCGACGCGGGCACCGCGCTCGACCCTTGCGTCCACCACACGCTCGATCCCGTCTCGACGCCGACAGCCAGCAACGCGGACAAGCCGCCTTGCGTGGCGATCGGCTGCATGTCGTCCGCTTGCGCGTGCTCCAGCGGATACAGCCGCCATGCAGGCGCGTCGCTTGCGGCCGGTGCAACTGGCGCGACCGTAAGCGGCCCCCACGCATCGAGTTCCGCATCGAAGCGATCGAGCACGAAATCGTCGGCAAGCGTCGACAGCGCGCGCCGCGTCGCCTCGTCGTACCAGCACTGCGCTCCACTGAGCCACGCGGCCGCATCGCTGCACGGGACGGGTGCGACCGGCGCGGCGATCGTGAACGGAAAATAACGCCCCACCCTGTCGACGCCCGGCATCACGACGCCCGCCCATGCCGACTCGCCGCAAATGGCCGCGCCGAGCGCAAAGCACCAGACAGGCGCATTCAGATACACGGGCAGCCACTGCGCACCGAACCACCGCTGCGCGAACAGCATGCCCTCCTGCAGGCACGCGTCCCACGGCGTGACGAACGCTGCGGGCAGACGCCGCGTGACGAAATCGCCATGCGTGCGAACCTTGCCGAAAAAGCCGGGCCCTTCTGCGACGAACTCGCTCATAGCCGGTCAGGACAGCGAAACTGGTCGAATATCCCTCGACGGAACGGATTGGTCACGCTGCTTGCGTCGAGTTGAAGCGCGAGCGTGCGTCCATCCGAGTCGAAGGTCATCTTGAAACGGTCCGCTTGCGCGGTCGGCTGCAAGCGCGCGTCGTCGACCAGATGCAGCAGCGCCCACGGCCCATCCGCCCGCGGCGCCGACGCATCGCCCGACGGCTCGAAATCGACATGCGCCTGTCCCGTGCCCTTGCCGCTCGGCCACTGGAACACCATCGACTGATCGACATGGGCGGCAACCAGCTGCTGCCCGTCGATGTCGATGGTGGCGTGGTCGATCGCGGGATCGATATCGAGCACCTTGAGCGAGAAGCGCACGGACACGTCGCGCCCGCCCGCGCGGAAAAACGCATCCCTGATCTGCGCAGCCCGCTGAAACTGCGCGAGCACATCCTGCGGAATGCCGAGCGAATCGGCGCCATTGCGCCAGCGCCACTGCGGCCCGGACATGTCGACGAGCGTCGCCAGGTTCTTCTGGAAGAAATCGTCGATCAGGCCACCGGGACCGAGCAGCCGGCCGAAGTCGTCGGATGCCGCATCGCGCGTGGAGCCGCGCACCAGCGGGTAGCGGCCGTCGAGCGCCTGCCGGCAAATCTGCGCGACATTGGCCTGCCACAGCGCATTGAGGCGCGCCCGCTCGCCGCCGATCATCAGCATCGAGCCGCCGTTCGCGATGTCGTCGGCGACGTTCGCGAGCGGCGCGGGCGCGCCCTGCGCGGCGAGCTTCAGCTTGTTCAGCGCGTCGCCGGGCGGCGCTGGGAGCCCTTGCTTGCGGGCGGAATCGGCGGTTTCGAGATACGTCGCCGCGTCCTTGAGCGCCGCGAGCTGCGTATCGAGCGGCACGGGCCCCGCCGCGCCCGGCTTGCCCGCGAGATCGTGCAACGTCTGGAAATGCGCATCGACGGGATTGACCTGCGCGGCCGGCGGCGGCGCTTCATCAGGCTGATTGCCGAGCGCGCTTTCGAGCCGCTTTTTCACCGCATCGAGCTTGTTGCCGAGCGCGGCGACGCCCTGCCCGGCCAGCGACCCGCCCGTCTTGACCGTGCCGAGCGTCGTCTCCTGCGCGGCGGCCAGCATCAGCGCACGCAACGGCGAATCGGGCGCGGCGAGCAGATTCGCGACGCGCGCGCCCTTCTCGACGCCGTCGAACGGCACCACGTCGACATCCGCGAGCAGCGCGTCCCACTGCCGGATGTACTCGTCGTAGTAGAGCCGCGTCATCGCGGACTTCAGATCGTCGATGCCGTTCGGCGTCAGCACCGACTCTTCGCGGCCGAGCACCCAGTCGTCCCGCGCGACATCGATCACGGCCGCGTCGCGCAACTGGCCGAACTTCTGATAGCCCGCCCGCGTATAAGCGCCAGCGACGCCGCGCGTTAGCGGCGCGCCGCTCTTTCTGACGAGCACGAGCGTGGCATTGCGTCCTCCCGCTGCCGCGACGCTGAATTCCGGCAGCTTCGCCTGTTCGAGATCGCGCGCGACGCGATTGAACATGCGCTGCGCGAGCGGCATCTTCGCGAGGTTCGTGCGTGCCTGCGCGATCAGGTTCTTGTCGAGCGGCAGCGACGCATCGAACTGCGCGGGCTGGAACAGCGCGGCGAGATGAGCGTCGATGTCGTTGCGCTGATCGTCGCTCGCATCGCGCAGCGGTCCGCGCCGCCAGTCGATATCGGCCCACAGGCGAACAGAATCCGCGTCGAAGTGCGACGCATCGCCGAGCATCAGATACGCGCGAAGCACCTCGTACTGAAAGTCGGGATTGTTCGCATCGCCGCGCCGCAGTTCTTCTTCCATTCGGCGCACGACAAGAGGCAGCAGCGTCTGCTTCAGGAGCCGCCGGTAGCTCGCCTGCGCTTCGAGGCCCAACTTGTCGCCCTGATACAAGCCGAGCCGCGAAAGCCACGGCACGCTCCTGTCGCGATCCGCGTAGCCGCCCGGCAAATCGCGCGCGGCATTGAGCAACGGCAGCAGCGTGAGCGGATCGTCGCCGGCCCGCGTGTTCTGCGCGAGCTTTTGCAGCGCGGTCACATGCTGCTGGACATCGGCGATATACGCGCGATTGCGCTGATAGCTGATGAAGAACAGCACCAGCGCAATCACGACCGCGAGGCCGATCAACGCGAGCGCGATGCGCTGCAACCATGTTCGACGGCGCTCCAGCTTCGGGTTCGTGCCGGCCAGCCCCGCTTCCTGGAAGATGACGTCGCGCAACAGCCGCGTGATGAAGTACGCGCGGCCGCTCGCCGGGTCGGGCAGCACGACCTGGCGCTGCAAGCCGAGCGCGGCCGCGACGGCGCTCATCACACGATCGATGGGCCGTCCCTCTTGCGTGCCGCTCGTGAAATAGACGCCGCGCAACAGTGCTGCCTCATCGAAGCGCGACGCGCTGAACGTCTCCTGGAGAAACGACGTCAGCACGTTCTCGAGACCGGCGAACTGCTGCGGAAAGCCGTACACGAGCGCGCGCCGCCGCGTGTCGGTCTCCTGCTGCATGCGTCTCAACACACGCGCCTGCAACTGCTTCTCCAGCCCGGCGAACTCGCCGGGGAACGACGCGAGCGCTTCATCCGGCGCGCCTTGCGCGACGTAGGGGAACGTCATGCCCCACACCTGTTCGCGCTCGTCGCGACCGAGGTCGTCGAAGAACTCGGCGAAGCCCGCCAGCAGATCGCACTTCGTGACGACCACATACACGGGAAACCGCATGCCGAGCCGCGTGTACAGTTCCTTTAGACGTTCGCGCACGGCGCTTGCCTGCACCGCGCGCTGGGTGTCGGACAGTTGCAGCAGATCCTGCACCGACAGCGCGACGATCACGCCGTTCAGCGGCCGGCGCGGCCGGTACTTGCGCAACAGTTGCAGGAAGCCGCCCCACGCGGCCTGATCCGCTTCGGCGAAACTGTCCTGGGTCGTGTAGCGGCCGGCCGTGTCGAGCAGAACGGCATCGTCGGTGAACCACCAGTCGCAATTGCGCGTGCCGCCGACGCCGCCGACCGCCTGCTTGCCGAGCCGGTCCGCGAGCGGAAACTTGAGGCCCGAGTGCAGCAGCGCCGTCGTTTTGCCGGTGCCGGGCGCGCCGACGAACATGTACCAGGGCAACTGATACACATACTGGCTGCCGAAGCGCCCCTTGATGCGCGCCTTGCGCAGAATCGCCATCGCATCTTCGAAGCGCTGCTTGAGCGCGGCGACATCCGCCTCCGATTCCTTCTTGCCCGGCTGCGGCGTTGCCTCGGCGACCACGCGCGTGAAGCGCACGTTCGCGAGCCGCACGATCAGCCAGCGCACGCCCCAATAGAGCGCCCACAGCGCGAACAGCACGACGATCACGATCCAGCGGCTCGTCGCCGATTCGAGCGGCGCCTTGCCCGCGAACGCCAGCAACGGGCCTTCGATCCACGCGATCAGCGCGAGCGCCAGCACGCCGAGGAACGTCAGCACGATCGGGCGCCTCAGCCAGCCAAAGAGTTTCATGGGCGATGGCCCTCGCAGGGTTGCGTGCGTTGCGCGCATTGCGTGCACGTGGCGAACGAATTCACGATGCCGCTCCCGGCGCAAGAATGGTGATGTCGACACGGCGGTTCTTCGCGCGATTCGCCGGTGTGTCGTTGGGCGCGATCGGCTCGGTGTCGCCGCGGCCTTCGGCGGTGAAGCGGCCAGGCGAGCCCGCGCGCGCGGCCAGCATGTCCTTCACGACATCGGCGCGCGCCTGCGACAGGTGCCAGTTCGACGGAAAGCGCGCGGACAGCAGACGCTGGTTGTCCGTATGTCCCGCGACGACGACGTTGCCCGGCACATCCTTCAGCGCATCGCCGATGCGCTGGATCAGCGGCAGATAGCTCGACGTGAGTTCCGCGCTGCCCGATGCGAAGAGCCCGTCGCCGTTGATCTCGACGATCGTCCTGTCCGGTTTTTCGGCGACGCGCACGAGCCCTTGCGCGATCTCGGGCGCGAGGAACTGCGACAGCTTCGGCGCAAGCGCGGGCGGCGGCGCGGCCTTCGCGGCGGCGAGCGGCGGCGGCGCGACGCGCACGCCGTGCAGCGCGGCGAACACGCGATCCGACTCGTCGTTCAGACGCAGGCTCAGCACCAGATGCACGCCGACGAGCAGCACGCACGCGACAGCCGCCGCGACCCACAGCGGCACCAGTTGCAGCAGCGGCTTGCGCTCCGCCTTGACGGGCAGCCAGTGCACGGACAGGTCGCGTTCGGCGGCGCCGCGTTGCGCGCGGATCATCGTTTCAAGCCGTTCGCGGATCGTGTCGAGTTGCGTGCGCCCGCCGTCGATCAACCTGTAACGGCCTTCGAAGCCGAGCCCGAGAATCACGTAGATCAGTTCGAGCACATCGACATTCGCGGCGGGATTCTGCGCGAGCCGCTGGAGGATCAGGAAGAAGCGCTCGCCGCCCGACGCCTCGTTGTGAAACGTCACGAGCAGGCTGCGGCTTGCCCACATGCCCGCGCCCCACGGCGTGCTCGCAATCGACTCGTCGAGGAACGTGCACAGGCAATAGCGCGACGCGCCGAGCTTCTCGTCGTCGATACCGCTTGCGCGCCCTTGCGTCTCGAACGTGCGCATCATCTGGATCAGTTGAGTGCGCAACTCTTCGACGTTCGGATGCGTCGGCAGCTGGCGCAGCGGCACGGCCAGTTCGAGCAGCGGATTGGCCGCGCGCAGCAGCGGATTGAGGCCGCCCGCGTTCGGCGCGATGGGCGCCGCGCTCGCCGCGGCCGCCACGAATGCGGCGCGCGCGCCGCCCGGCGTCGGGATCAGGATCGTCGCGCCGGGATCGTCGAGCGGGCCGCGCGGTTCATCTGGAGTCACGATGTGTGTCCTCGATCATTGCTTCAGCGGCGGATGGCCCAAAACTCCATCGCCAGCCCCGGGAATTCGCCCGCGACGTGCAACGCCATGCCGGCGGACGTCGCGAACTGCTTCCACAATTCATTGCCGCGATCGAGCTCGAAGTACGTGAACCCCGCATGAAACGGCAACTGGCGCGGCGCGACGGGCAGCGCGCGCAGCCCGATGCCAGGCAACTGCAGGTTCACGAGATCGCGGATGCGCTCGATCGGTCCGATCTTCACTTGCGGCGCAAAGCCCGTCAGGATGTTTTCCGCGGGCATCTGCGCGCGCACGGCCAGCACGAACATCGCCGAAGCAAACAGGTTCTTGTCCGGCACGAGCGCCACGCGCAGGCCGAACTTGCGTTCTTCGAGCGGAATGGGCACTGCGTGCGGGTCCATCACCATGCTCAGCGACGCGCGCAGATCGTCGATGACGGGCGCGAACGTTTCCTTGAGCCGCTCGTGCCGGTAGACGGGATACGCGGGCGGACGCTTCGTCGGCTGGCTGAACGTCGCGAGTTCGCCCGCAAGCTGCAACGCGATCGCGTACAGCGTTTCGGGATGCAGCCCCGTCATCGTCGACAGATGCGCGGCAAGCGGCTCGTGCCGGTTGATCAGTTGCAGCAGCAGGAAATCCGCCACTTCGGCGACGCCCGTCACGCCCGGTTGCGCGAGCCGCGCGGCCAGCGCTTCGCCGCGCTGATGCAGCAGGCCGACGAGATCGTCGACGAACGCGGCGAGCCGGCGCGCCACGCGATAGTCGAGACACGGCGGGCTGTAGTCGCCTTCGAGCACGACGCGGTTATCCGGCAGGCGCTCGACGACACGCGCAACGCCCAGCACCGCATACGCATTCGCGACATCGGGTTCGAGCGCGAGGCGCACGCGCAGCTTGCCGATCTGCATCAGCGCGGGCGCGGCATTCGGATCGTTGCTGTCGCCGACTTCCAGTTCGGACACGCGGTGCCGCGCGAAATTTTCTTCGCTCTCGTCGCTGCCCGTTTCCGCGACGCCTGGTCGGCGCACGGGCAGCGCCAGCGCGATCAGCGTATTGCGCGTGCCCTCCGGAATATCGAGCGGCTCGGGCAAGTCGTCGTCGGCGGGCAGATTGAACGGCGTGCCGTCGGGCATCACGCCCGCGCACGACAGCAGCGCGACCTTGCCGAGCTTGAGCAGCTGCTCGTCGATTTCGAGCGTCGTCAGCCCCCAGCCATACGGACGCAGTCCCGCAGCCCGCGTTTCCAGTTGCGTCTGCAAGTAGCGGTCGTGCTGCTGCAGATGCTGCGGCTGCAGGAACATCCCCTCCGACCAGATGACTTTGCTGTTCCAGGACATGTTTGTCGTCGCTTGCTAGTGGCGTTCTCGTGGCGAAAATGATCAGCGCTTGTCCGACGGGTCTGTCTTGCCGTTCTTGCGCGCGGCGCGCAGCGCATCGATCTGCGCTTCGTATGCGTCGTTGAACGCGTCGCCGAACAGGCGCTGGAAGTCGTCCTGCGCCTCGCGCGCGACGCTCTCATGCCGTTCGACGAACAGGTCCCACAGCTTTGCCTTGCGGTTGGACAGCACCTTGTCGATCACGCCGCCCTCCTTCAACTGGGCTTCGATCGTGGTGGGATCGAAGCGCGCGAGCACTTCCGCGAGCGCTGCGCGCATGCCGACGATCACGGCCAGCTCGTGCGACTCGATGTCGTCGAACGCGCGCTCCAGCGCCTGCGCCGGCGACAGGTAACCGGCGCCGCGGCCCGTCAGCATCTGCGCGAGCGCGCTGTCGACATCGGGGAAAAACTTCAGCGGGTTGTTGTCTCGCGCGACGATCAGCGTGACGTCGAGCCGCGCCTCGCGACGTGTCATCGAGCGCGCGCGCAGCACGGCCATCGTGCCGCGCAGCGCATCGCGCAGCATCGCGCCGACGAGCCGCGCGAGATCGGCAGGCGGAAGATTGGGCGCGCGCGAAGGATCGAGGCCGAGTCCTTCGAGCAGCGCGGCGTATGCATCGCCCGATGCTTGCGCGGCGCGCGGTGCTTGCTGTTCATTGGACGGCGCGGGTGCGGGTGCCGGCATCGCGCCAGTGTTTGCGACAGATGCGGCAGATGCAGATGCAGGCGATGGCGTTGGCGCTTGCGGTTCGGGCGCGGCTCCTTGCACAGGCTCGCGCGCAACAGGCACAGGAGCCTCCGCGGAAACAGGCGCGACCTCGGTGGGATCTTCGAGTGGCGCTCGCTGTGCGGGCTGCGCGAGCAGATCATCGAATGGCGTCGCTGGGCCACTCGCGGCGGCATCGTCGAGCAGACTGGCTGGCAAACCCGTCGGTCCCTGTTGCGAGATTGGAGCCGATGCGGGCGCAGATGCCGGAGCGGCCGGCGTTGCAGTCCGAGGCGGATGCGTCGGAGCGGACTCGAACGCCGGCGATGGCGGCGGCGCAAACAGCGGCGACGCGGGCGCGGCCACGGCAGGCGCGCCGCCAGGACGCGGCGACGATTCCCATTGCGCGAGCGCGTCCGCGAGCGGATCGTAGTCGGCGGGAATGCCTCCCGGCGATGCAGCAGGCACTGTGGAAGCACCGGACAAACCGGACGAACCGGCCGCGCCACGCGGCAGCGGCGGCACGAGAGGCGCGGACGCCACAGGCGCCGAAAACGCCTGAAACTCCGGTGCCACGTGATCGCTTTCGGAGCCCGCATAGCGCGGCCCTGACGCGACCGGCTTGCGCTCGCCGAAGGCGGGCTGTCCGAGCGGATCGAGCGCGCCGAGGCCGAACGGATCGCCTTGCGCATCGGCGGGCGACGGTTCGCCGAGCACCTTCACCGACGCCAGCGGATCGGGGAGCCCCGTCATGCTGCGCTCGCCCGTCGCGCGTTCGCCGATCGACACTTCGAGCAGATACGTGCCGATCATCAGCCGGTCGCCGCTCGCGAGCCGGGCCTCGCGCGTGCCGCCGAGCGCGCGCTGATTCAGCACGCTCGGATTGCTGCCAAGATCGCACAACAGATACTCGCCGTCACGAAACTCGATGCGCGCATGCACGCGCGAAATCGCGCGCTGCTGGTCGGGCAGGACCAGCGTGCAGTCGGTTGCGCGTCCAATGGTGCCGCCCGCCGTGCCGAACTCGACCGCGATCGGCTCGGCGACAGGCTCGTCATTGAAGCGCGCGACGCGCAACGAAAGAACCGGATTGCTCACGTCTATCATCCCCTGCGAATCATCCAGCCATCCCCTCATCACTTGAGCTTCTTCGTACCATCATCAGCGTCCTTCGGATCAGTCGGCGCGGTGGGCGACGAGCCGCTGCCCGACCCGGCCGAGCCGCCCGAATTCAACAGGATCGGCGTGCCCGACACCGCGACGCTCGCCGGCCCCACCACGACGAACGCACCCCCTGCCTTGAGTGTGATGCTCGCGCCCGCTTCGATCACGACATTCATGCCGGCCTTGATATGGATGTTCATGCCCGCATCGATCGCATAGTCCATTCCGACTTTTTCCTGCAACTTCTGGCTGACGTTCAGCGAGTCGTTGCCCTGCACTTTCGCGTTGCGATCGCCCGTCACGCTGTCGTGCCGCGCGCCCGTCACCGCGATGAATTCGTTGCCCGTCACCTTCAGATGCCGGTCGTTGCCGACGTTCGTCAGCATGTCGTTCTTGATCCACGTTTCATGGTCCTTTTCCGCGTGGAAGAACAGTTGCTCGCTGCCCTTCGTATCGTCGAAGCGCATTTCGTTGAACCCGCCGCCGCCTTTCGTCGAATTGCTCTTCAGCGTCGAGAGCGCGGCGTTCGCCGGCAGGTCATACGGCGGCATCGTGTTCGCGTTGTACACGCAGCCCGTGACGAGCGGCCGGTCGGGATCGCCCTCGATGAAATCGACGAGCACTTCCTGGCCGATGCGCGGAATGAAGAACGTGCCCCAGCGCTTGCCCGCCCAGTCGTGCGACACGCGCACCCAGCAGCGCTTCATTCTCTCGGCTGCATCGGCGGGCGGCGCGAACTGCTCCCAGTGAAACTGCACCTTGATGCGGCCGTACTTGTCGGTGAGAATCTCGTCGCCGTCGGGCCCGACGACCATCGCGGTTTGCGGGCCTGCCACGACGGGGTGCGGCGTGATGCGTTCGGCGCGGAACTGGTTTTCCTTGCGCAGCGCGGTAAAGCTGCAATCGAAGAACGGCAGCGTGCGCCTGTCGTCGCGGTTGTCGTTGCGGTTATGGTTCCCATTGTCGCTATAGGTCGATACGTACGTGTCGGAATTGATTTCGTAGTCGGCGCCGACCACCAGATAGTCGTGGTTCTGCGCATCGCACGCATGGCCTTGCAGCTTGAACAGGCCGCCCGGCCACACGCCGCGCGCGCTCGAACGTCCGCTGATGCTGTCGTTGCGGGCCTGGCGAATCTCGACGCCGACTTTCGCGTAACGGTCGCCGTCGCCGGACTGGATGTGGCCGCTCAGATGCTCCTGCATCGTGTACACGGGCGGGTCGTAGACCTTCGGACGCGTCGCGCGCGACAGCAGCCCTTGCTGGTTGCTCGACGACGGCTTTTCGAAGTCGTATTCGTTCACTTCGTACTTGCCCGTCTGCAACTCGGCGCCCGACGACCACTGATACACGCACTCTTTCTCGTGGCCCGGCTCGTACCATCCGTCGTAGGCGATCGTCGCGTAGTGATCGATCGACGTATGCACGTCCGCCGAATCCGTCATCACGAGCGTGTGCTTGCCGCTCTTGTGCTCGAAGTAGTAGTAGATGCCCTCGTGCTCCATCAGCCGGCTGACGAACGCGAAATCCGTCTCGCGATACTGCGCGCAATGCTCCATCGACGGATACGTCGCCGAGCATTTGTTGCTCATGTCGATGTCGTAATCCTGCAGCACCTTCGCGATGATGTCGGGCACCGTCATCTCATGGAAAAAGCGGCTATGCGACGCACGCGTGAGCAGCCACAGACGCGGCCGCACGACGGCCTCGTAGCGCGCCATCCGGTTGCGCGTGCGATCGCCGGGCGCGACGATGCGAAACGCGGTGACGATGCCGTTGATCTGCCGCTCGCCATCGGACGGCAGCGACACGGCAATCGACATATCCTGGCCGAGCAGATCGCCCGGCTTCAGATCGTTGCTGGTGCTGAGCAGATCCAGATGAAACTCGCTGAGCCGCCCGAGTTCCTCGTGCCCTGTCAGTCGCAGGAACAGCAGGTCGCTGCCGGCAGGCGCGCAACTGACGGTGATGTGGCGGAGCGGATCTTGCGTAGTCATGTCACGGAATCATCGTGTTGACGGTGGCCGGGTTGACGATGGTGACGACGCCGCCCCAGTTGCACATGCACTTCGACACGTTGTCGAGCGACGGCTGGTTGCCGAGCAGCACGGTCGGCGCGCCCGTGAGCCACGGCGACATCGTCGCGGGCACGCACGGCATCGGCGTGAGCACGCCCGACGCGGCGGCCGTCGCCGAGGCGACGGTCGGATTCGCGGGCGAGCTGCACATGCCGAACGGCATGATGTTGACCATCGGCACGTGGTCCATGATGTTCGCGGCGGGCGGCCCTTCGCCCATCACGCGATTCACGGGCAGCACGACGAGCGTCGAAGGCGCTGCGCCGAACGAGCACTGCAACGTGGCTCCGATGCTGACCTGTTGCGGCATATGCATCCTCCGTCAAGGCGCGCGCTCAATCGAACGTATAGACGAACTCGCCGTCGCGCGCGCCGATCTGCACCTTCGATACCGTGGTGCCGTTCATCATCCGCGTGAGGAACTCGTTGCTGATGTGAGGCAGCAGCGTGTTCGTCAGGATCGCGTCGATCATGCGGCCGCCGCTTTCCAGTTCGGTGCAGCGGCTCGCGATCAGCTTCACGACATCGTCGTCATACGCGAACGGAATCTTGTGCGTCGTGCGCACGCGTTTTTCGATCCGCCCCAGTTGCAAGCGGATGATCGCGCCGAGCATCTCGTCGGACAGCGGGTAGTACGGGATCACGACGAGGCGCCCGAGCAGCGCCGGCGGAAACACCTTCAGCAACGGCTCGCGCAGCGCTTTCGCGATGCCTTCGGGCTCCGGCATCAGCTCGGGGTCCTTGCACAGGTTCGCGATCAGGTCGGTGCCCGCATTCGTCGTGAGCAGGATCAGCGTGTTCTTGAAGTCGATCACACGCCCTTCGCCGTCTTCCATCCAGCCCTTGTCGAATACCTGGAAAAAAATCTCGTGCACGTCGGGATGCGCTTTCTCCACTTCGTCGAGCAGCACCACGCTATACGGACGACGCCGCACGGCTTCCGTCAACACACCGCCTTCGCCATAGCCGACATAACCCGGCGGCGCGCCCTTCAGCGACGACACGGTATGCGCTTCCTGGTACTCGCTCATGTTGATCGTGATGACGTTCTGCTCGCCGCCGTACAGCACTTCGGCGAGCGCGAGCGCCGTTTCCGTCTTGCCGACGCCGGACGTGCCCGCGAGCATGAACACGCCGATCGGCTTGTTCGGATTGTCGAGTCCCGCGCGCGACGTCTGGATGCGCCGCGCGATCATCTCGGTCGCATGCCCCTGGCCGATGATCCGCTTGTTCAGGTTTTCCGCGAGCTTCAGCACGTTCTCGATCTCGTTGCGCACCATCCGGCCCACGGGAATCCCCGTCCAGTCCTGCACGACGGATGCGACCGCCTGCTGGTCGACGGTCGGCAGGATCAGCGGGTCTTCGCCCTGATGCGCCGCGAGCTTCGATTGCAGTTCGCGCAGTTCGGCGAGACGCGTTTCGCGCGCGGCGGGATCGACGGAGGCAGCGGGTTCGATCGGCTCTGCGCTCGCCGCGCCTTCGACCTTGCCCGTCTCGTTGCGCAGTTGCGCGCGCAACGCGAGGATGCGCTCGACCAGTTCTTTCTCGCCCTGCCAGCGCGCTTCGAGTTCGGCGAGACGCGCGCGCTCCGTCGTGAGACGCTCCGTCGCGGCCGCGAGCCTTTCGCCCGTTTCGATCCCGACAGCCGTCTCGCGCCCGATGATCGCGAGTTCCGTTTCGAGCGCGGCGATGCGCTTTCTCGAATCGTCGACGGAAGGCGGCGTCGCGTGCTGGCTCACGGCGACGCGCGCGCAAGCCGTGTCCAGCAGGCTCACGGCCTTGTCCGGCAACTGGCGCGCGGGAATGTAGCGATGCGACAGCCGCACGGCTGCCTCCAGCGCCTCGTCGAGCACCTGCACCTTGTGATGCTTCTCCATCGTCGACGTGATGCCGCGCATCATCAAAATCGCCTTCGTCTCGTCGGGCTCGGGCACCTGCACGACCTGGAAGCGCCGCGTGAGGGCCGGGTCTTTTTCGATGTG
Organism: Paraburkholderia phymatum; assembly: GCF_038900715.1. Lineage (GTDB taxonomy): Bacteria > Pseudomonadota > Gammaproteobacteria > Burkholderiales > Burkholderiaceae > Paraburkholderia > Paraburkholderia phymatum_A. Next base: position 16,285 of record NZ_JAYMRZ010000012.1, read on the forward strand.
CTTCTTGTACTCCGCCCACGTCGTCGCCGCGACGGTGCGCAGCGTGCCGCGCGCAAGCGCCGGCTTGAGCAGGTTCGCGGCGTCGCCCGTGCCCGCTGCGCCGCCCGCGCCGACCAGCGTGTGCGCTTCATCGATGAAAAGGATGATCGGCTTCTCGGAGGCCTGCACTTCCTCGATCACCTGACGCAGCCGGTTCTCGAACTCGCCTTTCATGCTCGCGCCCGCCTGCAGCAGGCCGACGTCCAGCGTGCGCAACTGCACGTCGCGCAGCGTCGGCGGCACGTCGCCCGCGACGATGCGTTGCGCGAAGCCCTCGACCACGGCCGTCTTGCCGACACCCGCTTCGCCCGTCAAGATCGGATTGTTCTGGCGGCGGCGCATCAGGATATCGACCACCTGGCGGATCTCTTCGTCGCGGCCGACGATCGGATCGAGCTTGCCATTGCGCGCCTGCTCGGTCAGATCGGTCGTGAAGCGATTGAGCGCCTCCTGCTTGCCCATCGCGGCGGGCGGCACCGCGCCGCCGCTCTCGCCTGACTGAGCCGCGCCCGCTGCCTGAAAGCCGTCGCTCGCGCTCATGCCCGCTTCGGGCGAGCCGCCGAGCAGGCTGTCGAACTCGTCGACGAGCGCCTCTAGCTTGATCCGCTCGAACTGGCGCGAGATGCCGTATAGCGCGTTACGCAGCGACGGCGTCTTCAAGAGGCCGACGACCAGATGGCCCGTGCGCACCTGCGACTCGCCGAACATCAGCGAGCCGAACACCCAGCCGCGTTCGACGGCCTCTTCGACCTGCGAGCCGATGTCGACGACGGAGCCCGCGCCGCGCGGCAGCCGGTCGAGCGCATCCGTCAGATCGCGCGCCAGCGCCGAAGGCTCGATGCCGAAATGCTTCACGATGCGGTGCAAATCCGAGTCCTGCAATTGCAGGATCTGATGGAACCAGTGCACGAGCTCGATATACGGATTGCCGCGCAACTTGCAGAACACGTTCGCACTTTCGATCGCGCGATAGCCCAGCTTGTTCAGCTTGCCGAACAACGCTGCACGTTTGATTTCGGCCATTTTGCTAGTCCTCGGATGAGTGTTGGGGTTCCGGCTGACGAATGCGCGCGTCGCCGCGCCCGGGTTCGCCGGGCCGTCCGGACAACGAAGAGGAACGGGAAGCGGGATGCAGCTTCAACTGACGCTGGTCCTGCGCGGCGGGGCCGCCCAGCATCCACGTCGTATAGCCGAGCCGCGCGCGGCGGCCAAGCGCGAGGCGCGGCACGTCGTCCTGCTTGAGCCACAGGTTCAGGTCCCAGTCGAGACCGTCGCGCACGTAGTTGCGCACCCAGTCGGTCAGACGGCGCAGACTGTCGCCGCCTGGCAGAAAGCGCTCGTAATCGGCGAGTGTCAGCGGCCCGATGACGATGCGGAACTTGTGCTGGCAGTCCCACACGCGCGCGCCGAGCAACGTCGATACGCCGAGCGCGGACGATCCGTCGCGCGCGCCCAGACGCGAGAGCGTGTCGCGCGGCAGCGGCATCCAGTGGCCGACCCATTGCTCGATACGCACGGGCAGGTTGAAGAAGCGCGAGAGAATCAGTTGCAGGCCCGCGGCGGGACGCGTCGGTGCGGCGAGCAGTCCGGCGAAGTGCAGCTTCGCGAAATCGGGCACCGCATCGCGCTCGCGCAGCGTCGCTTCGCCGAGGCCGAACGTGCTGCCCACATAGACAGAAAAGCGGTCGCGCTCCGGCCGGTCGAGACTCACGGCCGGCTGCGCGTTGGCCCACGCCCGATAGAACAGCGACACCATCCGGTGATGGAATACGTCGAGAAAGCGCGCGAACGTCGGGTCGTTCGCATTGCGCGCGCGGTCGCGCACGTATTCGGTCAGATGCACGGGCATCGGCCCGTTCGGCCCCAGCAGTCCCATGAAATTCACTGCGAGCCGTGCCGCATGTCCGTCACGCGATGGGACCAGCGCGGCGAGCGTCGCGGGATGAAAGATCAGTTCCGGCTCCTGTGAAAAGCGCACGGCATCGTCGCGCGGGCGCAGCGATTCGCCGATGCGCGGCTTGTCGCGATGCGCGTTCTCGATGAGCCGCAGCGCCTGAAAGAAGTCGAAGCGCCATGCGTGTGTTTCGAGTTCGCGCAGCAGAGTCAGAGCGTCAGGCATTGTCCGCCCCTCGCTGGCCAGCGCATGATCTCGCCGCGCGACAGCGTTCTCACCACCGTCTCCGCGAACGAATTGATCGACACGTATTGCGCAAAGTAATGCGACAGCACGGCGCCGAGCACAAACGCACCCGCGCCTTCGAAAGCGGCGTCGTCGAGCGTCAGCGTGATCGCAAGGCCTCGGCCGAACACGATCGGCCCTGCAAACGGCAGGCGTCGCGTCACGGAATGCGATTCGACGGAATGCACGCCTTCGATCATCCGCTGTGTCGCCGGGTCCCCGACGGGACAATAGAGGCTCAGCAGATCGCGCAACGCGCGTGCGCCCTCTTTCGCATCGCTATCGACGAGCGATGCATAGTTCAGCGACAGATGGCTCAGCAGCCGCCATGCGACGGCGCCATGCGCATATGACGGCAGCGGGCGGCTCGGGCCGCTCACGCAGCGCACGCTCTCGACGGGCGCTTCGACATCGAGTGTGAAGTCGCTCGCGCCGCTGCCAATCGACAGCGTGAGTGGCAAGTCGCGATTCGTGCAGAGCACCTGCAATCCGAGCTGACGCAGATCGCCGCGAAACGGCGCGTTTGCCGCATCGACAAGCGCGATGAACGTCTCGCTGCCCAGATAGCTCGTGCGCGGTCCGCGTTCGGCCTGCCGCGACGAGCGCATCCGCTTCTCTCGCCGCACCTGGTAGTACGCGTTCGCGCCGTGGCCCGCGCCGAGGTCGCGCGCGTGATAGAACGCATCGAATTTCTGCTCGGCGGCGGCACCCGCGCCATAGCCGGTGACTTCCTCGATCGAATAGATTTCGAAGTCCATCGGCCGCGTGCGATCGGCGATCACGTGATACTCGAATTGCTCGGCGGACAGCGCAATGCGGTCCGTGCGGCGTGAAAACAGATTGATCGCGGGCGTGCAGAAGAGCGCGAAGTTGGATGCGTCGAGCGACTGTTCGAGCAGCGGATCTCCGCGCCTGAGCAACACGATCACTTCGACTTCGTTGTCGCCGCAACGGCGCAGCGCGGGCTGCAAGCCATCGATCGCGACGAACATGAAGCGCTGCGCGAACGCGAAATACTCCTGTAGCAGCCGATAGCCCTGGAACGACTGCTTGCTGATGGGCAGCAGCGCTTCGTCTTGCGCAAAGCCGACGGGCACGACGGCCGTCGCCGGCAATTGCGCATGCCACGTTGCGGGCCGCGACACGGGCATCACGACGACGCCGACGGCCGAGCCGAGCAGGCGCTCATAGGTGCGTGTCGGCAACGCGTCTGCACCGCGCAGATACAGCACCAGCCTGTCGAGCTTCAACTGGTTGATCCTGAGGCCGCCCGTCGCGCGCAGCCGCAGCCGCAGACCCGCTTTCACGCCGGGCGGCAACGCGATGTCCGCGCCGCCGAGCGAGCCCGAGTGCGTGAAGAACTTTGCATCGGCGATTTCGAGCGGCCACAGCGTCAGGTCGTGAGCGCTGCGATATTCGCAGCGCGTCGAACCGTTCTTGTCGAGCACGCTGCGAAACGCGCTGCCGCGCGCGACCTTCACGCCTTCGGCGAGGCCGGGGTTGCTCAGATCGGGCCGGATCTGTACGACGGCCATCGACGGCGTCGGCGCGAGATAGTGCGGATAGACCAGTTCCGCGAGATGCTGCGTGAAGCGCGGAAACTCGGCATCGATCTTCATCTGCACGCGCGCGGCGAGAAAGCTGAAGCCTTCGAGCAGGCGCTCGACATACGGGTCCGCGCATTCGAGGCTTTCCAGCCCGAGGCGCGCGGCGACCTTCGGATATTCCTTCGCGAACTCCCCGCCCATCTCGCGCAAATGCTGGAGTTCTTCGCTGTAGTACTTGATCAGTTCGGGGTTCATGAATTCAACGCGCCCCGCTCTGGTCGATTACTCTGATTTCCCCGGCTTCGAGATCGAGCTCGGTTCTGAAGTACAACCGTTCCGGGTACGGTTGCGCCCACAAGTCGCCTTCGATCAGAAACGCCACGGTGTTATGGCGGCCCGTGGTTTCTTCGGACTGCACGGCCGTCACGCGCACCGTGTCGCGGATGATGCGCGGCTCGAATGCCCAGATCGCGTCGCGCACGTGCTTCTCCAGCTTCGCTGCATCGATGCCCGAAGCCGTCTTGCCCGCGATGTCCGGAAAGCCGAAGTTCAACACCGACGTGCTCACATACGGATAACCCGACAGGTCCTGCACGGAAGCGAGACCATTCGCGTTCAGGAGCCACGCGAGATCGCGCTGCACGCTCTGACGCAGCGCGCGCATCGACAGCACGCGGCGCTCACGCGCCTCCTGCTTCACCTCCGGCTCGTGGTCGGTCAGCCGGTCGAGCAACGAGGGCTGCAGCCGGTCGCGCGTGCTCGCTTCAGCCATGATCCGGCGCGGCGCCCGCGCCGCCCTCGCTGCCGGGCGGTGCGTCGACCGCCAGTTCGATCGTGCGGATATCGAGCAGCGCATAGTCGTTCACGTCGGTCGTCAGCATCCGTTGCCCGACGGGACGCGCTTCCGCCGCATCGCCGCCGACCCATTCGGTCAGGCGCGCGAGCCATAGCGCGTGGCTCTTTTGCGCCAGCGTGCCCGCATAGCGCGTCGGAATCAGCCCGGCCGCCTGGCCTTCGTTCGCCCATGTGAAGGTCGCGGGCGTCCAGACACGGTCGCGCAGATCGGCTGGCGCTTCGATCTCGATGCGCCTGATCCGGAAGAACGGCACCCAGTAGTAACGGCCGTTGAGCACCGTTTCGAGTGTCGGTCCGAGCCGGCCGTCGGCATCGGCGATCCACTCGAACGGCTCGCCGTTGATGCTGCCCGAGGTGGTGGGCGCGTCGGCGAGCGCCTGTTCGCGCGCGGCAGTGGCCGCCGCGCCGTCGCCTGCCGCATCGAGCCGCAACGCTTCGACGAGCAGCGCGAGCCAGCCCGTCGGCTCGCCGAAAATCAGCGGCGCGCGCGTGCCGTTGAACACCTGCTCGCGCAGCGCTTCGCATTGCAACGCTTCGCGGTAGGTCTGCACCATCGGCAACGCGGCGGCGTCGAGATCGCCGACGACGTTCAATTGATTCAGCGCGCGGTCCCACGAGCCCAGCACGGCGAGCAACTGGAACAGGAACACACGAAGGGACGCCTTCGACGGATCGTTGCGAACCTGCATCTGCAATTGGCGCAGGCTCTCGTCCAGATCGCCTTCGCGCAAGCTTTCCTCTGCGGTCATGTCAGTTCGCTCCGTCAGGCCGGGTCAAATGCAACTGCGTGCAACCACGTGCAACTGCGCGACAGCCGGATGCCATCGGCCCGCGCCGTCGCGTTGCCGTGCCACAGCGCCATACGAGTGCGGCACGGCGTTCTGCCCTCGTCTAGTTGCTCGGGTCGTTCTTCGGAATGTCCCACTTCACCTCGACGACGCCGCCCTCCTTCGCGCCCTTCGCGTTTTGAGGCTGATATTCGACATGGAACTTCTCGAAGTTCAGCGTCACGTTTTCGGTGAAACGGTCTTCGCCACCCGAGCCGCCCGTCGAATACGAACTGATCAGCAACGCGGTCAGCGTCACCTTGTAGTACTCAAGCGGGTTGTCGCCGCCCGCCTTGCGCACGGTCAACACGGCCGAGTCGATATGCGAGCCCTTGCAGCAGGCCGCCATGATCGCCGGCGACGCCTTGTCGACGTATTTGGTGAACGAGAGGTCCTGCACGTTCACCTTGCCGGCGCCCCCGCCCGTGCCCATGTGCATCGTGCCGCTCTGGCTCAGCCCCCAACTCCATGCGAGCACTTCGATTTCCTCCTTATGGGTCTTGTCCTGGGACTCGCCCTTGATGTCGCCTAGCTTCATGAACATATCGACGGCCATGTTCTTCTCCACTCAAAAACGTTTCGTCAGTAACAACGGAATTCCGTCATGCCGCCTTGGCGGACGGAAGCTTCGAGACCAGCCGCAACGACACGGTCAGGCCTTCCAACTGGTAATGCGGACGCAGGAAAAACTTCGACGTGTAATAGCCGGGATTGCCTTCGACTTCTTCGATCACGACCTCGGCGGCAGCAAGCGGCCGGCGTGCCTTCGACTCTTCGCTGGAATGAGCGGGATCGCCGTCGACGTATTGCAAAATCCAGTTCTGCAGCCAGCGCTGCATGTCGTCCTTTTCCTTGAAGCTGCCGATCTTGTCGCGCACGATGCACTTCAGGTAGTGCGCAAAGCGGCTGCACGCGAACAGATACGGCAGGCGCGCGGCGAGATTCGCATTCGCCGTGGCGTCGGCGTCTTCGTACTCGGCGGGCTTGTGCAACGATTGCGCGCCGATGAACGCGGCAAAGTCCGAGTTCTTCTTGTGCACGAGCGGCATGAAGCCGTTCTTCGCCAGTTCCGCTTCGCGCCGGTCGCTGATCGCGATTTCCGTCGGGCACTTCATGTCGACGCCGCCGTCGTCGGTCGGGAACGAATGCACCGGCAAGCCCTCGACCGCGCCGCCCGACTCGATGCCGCGAATCCGCGAGCACCAGCCGTACATCTTGAACGAGCGGTTGATGTTGGTCGCCATCGCGTAGGCCGCGTTGGCCCATGCGTATTTGCCGCTGTCGGCGCCGGCCGTATCTTCTTCGAAGTCGAATTCGTCGACGGGGTTGGTCTTCGCGCCATAGGGCGCGCGTGCGAGAAAGCGCGGCATCGCGAGGCCGATGTAGCGCGAATCTTCCGACTCGCGCAATGAGCGCCACGCGGCATGCTCGGGGGTTTGGAAGATCTTCGTCAGGTCGCGCGGATTGGCCAGCTCCTGCCACGAATCCATCAGCATGACGGCGGGGTCCGCGCCTGCGATGAACGGCGCATGCGCGGCGGCCGAGATCTTCGCGATCTGGGTCAGCAGGTCCACATCGGGACCGCTGTTGTCGAAGTAATAATCGGCGACGAGCGCGCCATAAGGTTCACCGCCGAACTGGCCGTATTCTTCTTCATAGAGCTTCTTGAAGAACGGGCTCTGGTCCCATGCAGTGCCTTTGTATTTCTTGAGCGATTTATACAACTCGCCCTTTGAAATATTCATCACGCGGATCTTGAGCGACTCGTCGGTTTCGGTGTTGTTCACCAGATAGTGCAGACCGCGCCATGCGCTCTCCACTTTCTGGAACTCCTCCGAGTGAATGACGAGGTTGATCTGCTCGGTCAGCTTCTTGTCGATCTGCGCAATCAGGCCCTCGATGGTCGCGAGAACATCACTCGAAATAACGGCTGTATCGCGCAGCGCCTGTTCCGCGAGCGTGCGCACGGCCGTCTCGACGGCCTCTTTCGCCTTCTCGCTTTTCGGCTTGAATTCCTTTTGCAGCAGATTGGCGAAGTCGCTCACTTCGAGCGCGCCTTCTGCCTGCTGCGTCTGCTCCTGGGGGGTGGGTTCGGCCATGGTCAGACTCCACTGTTGGTCGCGCTTATTCCTGTGGCTTCGGCGCGGATGCGAGCGATTGCAGCAAGGCCGGATCGTTCAGTACTTTCGCGATCAATTCCTCGGCGCCGGTCTTGCCGTCCATATAAGTCAGGAGGTTCTGCAACTGGCCGCGCGCCTCTAGCAGCTTCGACAGCGCATCGACCTTGCGCGCGACGGCGGCGGGAGAAAAGTCGTCCATGCTCTCGAACGTCATGTCGACGGCGAGATTGCCTTCGCCCGTCAGCATGTTCGGCACTTGCACCGCGACGCGCGGCTTCATCGACTTGAGGCGCTCATCGAAATTGTCGACGTCGATTTCCAGAAACTTGCGGTCCGCGACGGGCGCAAGCGGATCGGCGGGCTGCCCGGACAAGTCGGCCATCACGCCCATTACGAACGGGAGATGCACCTTCTTTTCCGAGCCATACACCTCGACGTCATATTCGATCTGCACGCGCGGCGCGCGATTGCGTGCAATGAATTTCTGGCTGCTTTCCTTGGCCACGACAGTTCCCCTGGTTGACACCGCACCGTCGATAGACGGGGCAGCGTATCAGTTGCGTTGCTGATCAACTCCCCACGACTATTCGTTTTCGATACCGCCAACCTGCCGGGCCTGGCCAAGACCTTCGGGCGCCAGGTCCTCGAGTATTTCCATGAAGTTCTTGTCGACGAGACGCCGCGCGCGGTTCAGCAACAGCGGCACCGGACTCGACGGCTCGTGCTTCTGGTAGTAAGCGCAGATCTTGTCGAGCAGGCGGATCACATCCTGCCGGCTGTTCACTTCACCCGTCGGCGGCGCGCTCGCTCGCGCACCTGTGCCCGTGGGCGCGTTCGTTTCCGCTTCGCCCGCTGCTGCTTCGTCCGCGTCTTCGGCTTGCGGCGCCTCTTCGCCGATGCGCTCGACAAGAAATCCCGACGCCTGCTGCAACAGGCGCGACAACGGCGACAGATCGATGGCCTGGGCCGTGCCGACGCGCTCCGTCAGCAGCGTTTCGATACGTGTGTTGCTGCTGCGCGCGCCCTGCAACGCAGCGACGACGCGCACGGCATCGTCGTGTACGTCGGCGATCGCCGCGTCGATCGATGCGAGCGTCAACGGTTCGACGCCTTCGGGCGAGGGTACGTCGCCGTTCGCATATTCGATGTCCCGCAGCCTGACGATCCCATGCGTGCGCGAAGTGACAAGCGGTGTATCGCGCACGTCAAGCAGCAAGCCGGATTGATCGACGAGAACGGTCAGTGCATTGATGCGCGCAGTCGGGTCGTTGTCGTCGTCGGGATCGAGTTGCGGATGGACATGATTCCAGTGCTGTTCGAGCAGCGCTTCGATCAGCGCAAGCCCTTCGGCAAGACCGGCGAAGCCCTGACGATGCAGCAGCGCGCGCGCAAGATGCGCGGCCACGCGCAAGTCGCGGCTCTTGGCGAACAGTTCGAGAGAAAGCGACTGAGCTATCTTCCAGTCGGGCGGCGTGGCGGCGACTACGGTTGCGCCGTACTGGACATCCGGCTTGCCGTGAACGGCCTGTTCGAGTTCGCGGAACAGCGGGTCGTATTCGACATCGTCCCCACAAGGGCTTTCTGGAGAGATTTCGGCAAGCAGTACCCCGGCATCGAGCGTGGCCATTTCTTGTTTCGCTGCAGTCAGAGACGAATAGTTTTAGCGTGCTCGCTCTTCGCGACGACTCACGCCACGTTAACTGTCGAAACTGGACTTCCCCCGGATCGAAGAGCCAATCGAAAACGATTTGGATTACTTAAGTAGGCACGCGTTTATACAGCCACGTCGTAACGCGGTCACTGCTGCGGCAGACCGATACGAGGATAGCACGCAATCCTTAAAATTAAAGGACAGGTTCGATGCTCTCGCTTTTGTAAAACCGATTCAAAAATTCAATTAAAAATGGCGTCTCTGAACGCCTTAAAAAAACGCAAGATGCGCATACGGCCTTGGTTTTACATGAATGGCAACCTGTGCGTCATTCGTCGGCATTACCATCTAGTAAACGTTCGAGTCTCACAAAATTGAAAAAAAGCACGATTGGACGCAATAAGGTAAACCCTCATATTGGTTTTGTCCCGGCGTGTGCAATACCTAATGCCTAAGGCAGTACTTTTCGCACTATTGCGGTGAATACCTGTTTCCTCTATTAGTCGACGCTGAACAACGGCGGACCGATAGCCGTATGTCAGCTTCCCAGCTTCAAACGAACGGACGCTTTTCGGGTACTGAATCCGCACAGCGCGATGCTGTGCTCATCATGCGGGGTGACGTGTGACACACATAGAATGCGCACGTGCGGTCGACCGTGCTTGCGATGCGGCGTTGCCGGACTTGTGGCAACGCCGTACATGTCTGAATCATGACGAAATGGCTTCAATGTATTTGATCGTTCGCCGCGCACTTCAGACGTATTACCCATTCGAATTACAGGCGCTAGGCGAAGACAAGGAAGAGTTGATCTCGCAGTTCATTTATTTCAAGGTTTTCCGTCTCGAAGCAGCACATGCGCACCCGGAAGCGTTCCCACTGCATAGCGCGCCTTCTAATGGTCACGCGGTGTGCGCATACTTCCGTCGTTATCTGATCGATTGCCTGCGCAATGCCGGTCATCAGCGCAACGTCATGTTCGACAACGAAGACGTATTGGCCGAGATCGAGCAACAGGCAGCCGTGCAAAGCGACCCTGTCGGCTCGGTGTTGCTGCAACACGGACTCGACGAGCGCATTGTGCGGGAATCGGCAGGGCGCTTCATCGCGGGGCTCGACAAAGTCGACCAGTTGCTGCTTGCGGGCAGCCTCGGCTGGCTCTCGAACGAAAAAGGCGGCCTGGCGGAAATCGCCACGCGCTACCGGATCGCGTCGTATCACTATCGCGCCCGCAAGCTCGGCGTCACGCTGAAGAAAGGCTCGCTGCCAACCGATTTCGCCGCGACGAGCATCGGTCGGTGGATCGCGAAGACGCTCGGCATCGACATCGTCGCGGAGAACAGGATCGCGATCCTGCTGGTGCTGGGCATCCTCGCCGAGCAGTCGCGCGCGCCAGCGGCCGAGCCCGCCCCTGAGCGAGGCTTCCTGTGCGACTTGCCACAGCAAGCCTGACGGACCGCGGCGGCCGGCAACGCAACGAAGACTCGCTCGGCGACTGGTCGAGCGAGCGCCTTTATTACTGCGTGCTTGCGGATGGCGCGGGCGGACATGGCGGCGGCGATACGGCATCGGCGATCGTCGTCGATTCGGTGCTTGCGGATCTGCGCTATCTGACCGTCGGCGAGTTGCCGCCGACGGGCCAGCGTCTCGCGAGCGCGCTTGCTCACGCGAACGACAACATCGTCGAAGAGCAGACGAGCGGCGGCGCCACGCTCAAGGACATGCGCTCGACGGCCGTGGTCCTCGCGATCGACTGCGAGCAGCACACGGCGGCATGGGCGCATTGCGGCGATTCGCGTCTCTATTGCTTTCGCGGCGGCAACGTCTGCGCGCAGACGCGCGATCACAGCATGGTTCAGGAAATGGTCGACGCGCGCCTGCTGTCCCCCGATGCAGCGCGTCATCACCCGCGTCGCAACGTGCTGCTCGCGGCGCTCGGCACGCGCGTCGATCTGCACATCACGGGTTCCCCCGGCACCTTCCGTCTGCTCGATCGCGATGCATTCCTGCTGTGCAGCGATGGGTTGTGGGAATACGTCGACGAAACCGACATGTGCGCAGCGCTGCACAACGCCGCGACGCCGGACGCCTGGCTCGAAGCACTCGCCGCGCAAGTGCGCGCTTCGGCGGATGCGAGCCGGGACAATCTCAGCGCAATGGCGGTATGGATCGTCGACGCGGAAGTCGGCGCGGAAGACCCGCAGGCAACCGTATTGCGGACGAGCCGCGCGCCTTCATGACAGTGCACATCGCGCGTGCAGTCGATCGCTGCGCCGACCGCGCCGAGCGTTGCTAGAAATCGCCGCACCCATGCGGACTGTTCAACAACATGCAACTGTTCAGATTGGGCTGCGAGCGCACGCGCTTCCATTCGACGGCGAGTATGTCCTGATTGTCGCCGGGTGCTGCCGTCGTAAAGAGCGGCTGATTCGAACCGATGCAGATATTCGTACCTTGCAGATTGTTTTCATAGACGAAGGTTTGCTCCTCGTTGCTGAAGAACGACTGCAAACCCGCTTGCGCGACGGGATTCAGCGGCGTGATCACGGTCAGCGTCGCGGGCACTTCGTTCACGACATAACCGACGTTCGACATGAAGTTCGGATCGATCGGATATTGGCCCGGCAGCGAGTTCTGCTTCGCGGGCGTCGTCAGTGAACCCGTCAGCGCGCCTGCCGCCGTGTCGCCGTTGATGAGTCCGCTCGCCGTGAACGTGAACGCCGGATTGGGCGCGCCGGCGATGCGCGTCGCGCCATTCGCGGTGACGGTCACAGTGGGCCGCGCGGCATAGACGTAGTGATTGCCCGTCACGGGCACGCTGCCGCCCCAGCTGCATCCGGCGCCGAAGAGGCATCCATAGAAGTTGGGCTGCGCGGTATTCGGCTGCACGTTGCCCCGCACTTCCTGGTTCCACGTGGCGGCCCAGATCCGCCATCCGTTCGTGGCGCTCAGCGCGCCCGGGTTGCCTGCCGTGAAGACGCCGTTCTCCATCACGAGATCGACGGTGCCGCCCGACGTCACACTCGTATTGAGCGCAACGTTGCCCGTCGCGGCCTGCGCGACCAGGTTTCCTGTAAGCGTCGAATGGGTGCCGTCGATCGTGGTCAACGCGCCCGCAGTCGCATTGTATGTCTGACTTGTGACGGGCCCGATAGCGAAGCCGTGCGAATCGACGAAGTTCACGTTGCCCGCGTTGACGAGCGCGAGCACCCCGACGTCGTTTTGCGGATCGGTCAGCGTGAACGAACCGGGCCCCGACAACAGCAGGTTCGCTGCCTGGATGCCGCCCGGATCGCTCACGGCGCCCGCCGACACCAACGACAGCGTATGTCCGGCGCCAAGCGACAATCCGAACGGCAGTTGAATGCCCTGACTGCCCGCACCCGGATTCGACAACGCGAGGTTCATGTTCAGACCGGGCTTCACGAGCTGGCAAGCGCCGCTCGCGGAGGCGCACACACCGTTCACGGTGATGCGACCCGTCTGCGTATCCGAGCCGAGCGTGAGCGTCTGGAAGTTCGTGAAGCTCGCGAACGTCTGCGCGTCGATGCTCATCCCGCCGCTCGTGCCGAATAGCGTAATCGGCGTCGCGTCCTGCGGCGTGAACGCGAACGTCGAAGGATTGACGCTGGCGGGCAGTATCGAAAGCACGCCCCCGCCGCCCGCGATGCTCGCGCTGCGGCTCAAGATGCTTTGCGACGTGTTGTCGTTCGCCGCGCGCAGCACGACCGATCCGTTCGGCGCGCCGTTGATCGACACAGGGCCCGCCGCGTGGAAGAAACTCGAGGCCTCCAACGAACCCATGAATGGCGGCATCGGCACCGCGCCGAACGCGAGACCCGCATCCGACGTGTTGGTCGAGCCGGCGAGCGAGATCGTGCTGCCAGGCTTCGTCGAAGTCACGCTGCCGTTCAGGATCAGCGTGCCGTAGTCGAACTGCACGTTGCCGCCGTTCGCGCTCGTCGTCGGGCTGGTCACGACGCCACGGATATCGATCGCGCCGCCGTTGTTCGACGCGATCTGCGTGCCGTCGGCGATCAGCACGCCTTGCGCATTCGCGCCGGAGCCACTGCCGTCGATGCTCAACTGGCCGCTGCCCGTCGTGACCGTCGAAGGCGTCGGCACAGCCGATTCAGTCAGGCTTTCGAGCACCACGCCCGTGGACGTGAGGTTCGTCGCGGGCGTGCCCGTGGTCCTGCCCGACAGCGAGATCGCGCCGCTCGTCGACGATATCGATCCGTTGTTGAGGTCGAACGCGACGCTGCCCGATGTCGTCGCAGGCGTGCTGCCTACCACGACGATGTTGCCGCTGCCGGTGACGATCAGCGGCAACTGCGTGACAGTGTTGTCGGCGTTCGTGACGAGGAATGCGCCGAACGTGCCGACGCCCGTGCCGAATGCCGTCGCGCCGTTGACCGTGCCGTTCACCGACACGTTGCCGCTCGTCGTGCTCATCGATGTATCGTCGAGCACGACGCCCGAGCCGCCCAGCGTGACATTCGTGGTTCCGCTGATCGACACATTGCCGGCGCCCGCGCTGATCAGCGTGTTCGTGAAGTCGGCGCCGTCGCCGGTGTTGCCGACCGTCGACGTGCCCGTCATGCCGATCGCGCCCGACGCGGCCGTGAGCCTCGCGTTGTTCACGCTGAGGCCGGTGCCCGTCATCGCTTGCGCGCTGCCGTTGACGGAAATCGCGCCCACGCCTGTCGCCGACAAGGCGGGCGTGGTGCCCAGCGGAGCCTGGTTCGTGAAATTGCCACTGACGATCACGCCCGTCGCCGGTCCGGTGGCCGTACTGCCCGCAGCGCCCGTCACGGCAATCGAGCCTTGCCCCGTCGTCCGCAGCGCGCTTTGCTCGATGTCGACGCCCACGCCTCCCAACGTCGACAAGCCGCTCAGGCTCGACGAGCCCGTCACGCTGATGTTGCCGTCGCCCGTGCTGACGAGCGCATAGCCGAGCGCGACACCCGATGCGAGACCCGTCGCCCCGTAGCCGATCGCGACCGCCTGACTGGCCGACGCCGAGCCCGTGATCGATACGCGTCCGCCCGTCGTGCCGATCGTCGCGTTTTGCAGCGTCACGCCCGCGCCCTGATTGGTGATGTCCGCGGAGCCCGTCAACGCGACATTGCCTGTCGTCGCAGCGAGTTGCGCATTGTTGAGATTCACGCCGGAGCCGCTCGTGCTGCCCGTGATGACGCCATTGATCGTGACCGTGCCGCTGCCCGTCACGTCGATGTTCGGAACCAGCGTCGTCGATTCGTCCGGATTCAGTTGCGCGTAGGGCCCGCCGGAGATGTTCACGCCGGAAGCACTGCCGCCGAACAGGCCCGCGCTGCCGCTGCCGCTGAGCGAAATCGCGCCGCTCGCGGTCTCGATCGCGCTCTGCTGCATGTCGATGCCGTTGCCGAACGGGCTCGAACCGGCGAGCGTCACGTTGCCGCTCGTCGTGGCGAGCAGCGAATAGCCGATCGCGATGCCGTGGAATCCCGATCCCGCCGCGCCGGCGATATTGATCGCGCCCGCTTCCGTATGCACCGTCGAGTTGTTGTTGATGATCACCGCGCTCTGGCCGGCGTCGCCGATCGTCAACGATCCGCCGTTGGTATCGATTGCGACGTTGCTGAGCCTCACCGTATTTGCGGGCGTCGCGCCGCCCACGTTCGCGTCGAACACGAGATTGAGCGGGCCTGCCTGCGACGTGATGCTCTGGCCGTCATTCGTGATCGAGCCGGCCGCGCTGAAGGTGAGCGTCGTTGCGTTGTTGCCTGCCGGCGACAGCGCGATCTTCGTGATCGGCGTCTCGATGGAAATATTGCCTGCCTGCTCGCCGGCCGCGCCCGTCGTGATCGTCACCGAGGTGCCGTTGCCAAGCGGCGTTTCGATGTCGGAACGGAACACGACGCTGCTGTTGGTCGTTGCCGCGAACGTCGTCGTGCTGTTCGGCGCCGCTGGTGCGGCAGCCGCCGTGATAGCAGCAAGTGCGGTCGGGTCCGGCTCGATGAAGACATCGAACGGATCGAGCAGCCACGTCCCGGCCCGCCCTTTGACAGCCGACGCGTCGATCTTCGCACCGGCCGTGTCGAGATAATGGCCCGAGGTCTCGATCAATCCGCCGTTGCCGCCCTGTGCGCCGCCCTTCGCCGATAACGTGCCGTATATGCGGCTTGCCGTCGCGCTGTACGCGACGACATGGCCGCCGTTGCCGCTCTGCGATGCGTCGGCGTGAATGCTCGCGCCCGGCGACATCCAGATCGCGTTCGCGTTGCGAATGTCGGCATCGCCGCCCGCCGCGCCGCTTGCATCGACATGCGCGCCGTCGGACAGCGCGACGTCATAACCCGTGATGTCCACGCGTCCACCCGTCAGGCCCGCGCCGCCCGTCGCATCGAGCGTCCCGCCCGCCATCACGACGCCGTTCGCGCCGCCGTCCAGCACGATGTGCCCGTTGCGCTCGGCGAGGCTCTGCGCGCGCACGATTCCCTGCTGGTTGATCACGGTGCCCGCAAGCGCATCGGCTGTCTGCGCGCTCATGATCACCGTGCCGCCGTCGGCCGCGAGCGTCCCGGTGTTGCCGATCAGCGCACGCGCCGCGCCTGCGTTGATCTTCAGCGTGGTCAAGCCGTCGCCGGCGAAGTCCACGGTGATGTCGCTGCCCGCGCCGAGCGCAACCGTGCCGAGACGCGCGCTGACCGTGCCCGTATTGCTGACGGTCCCGCCGAGCAGCGCGATCGTGCCGCCCGATCCCGCCGTGAGCGCGCCGGCGTTGCTGACGGGCGCCGCCGATGCGCCGACAAACCGGTAGTTGCCCGCGAGGAAATCGGCGTTCGAGATGTTGAGCGTCGACGCGACCAGCGAGCCGACGTTCACCGACGAGCCGGGCGCGAAGATCACGCCGGCGGGATTGACGAGGAATACTTTGCCGTTTGCCTGCAGGCGTCCCGCGATCACGCTCGGATCGTTGCCCATCACGCGGTTGAGCAAGGCCGCGCTCGCCGACGGCTGCACGATCTTCACGCCCTCGCTTGCGCCGATCGAAAACGTGTTCCAGTTGACGATCGCCTTCGGCGACGATTGCGTGATGTTCATCTGCCCCGCGCTGGGGGCCGCGACGCTCACCGTTCCCGACACCACTTGCGCACCCGTCGGATTCGCGAGCGCCGCCGGCCCGCATGACGCCGCGAACACCGCAGTCACCGCGCTGGCGATCGTGCCGGCGCGTAGCGAACGCACACCCGGCCCCATACCTCGACCCATGCCCGGACGCACACCCGGCCGCATATCGGATCGCACACTACAGGGCTTGTTCATCGCACACCTCAGGCCGATGGCCCACTAGAACGTCTTCGTCAACTGCACATAAAAGCGCGGCACCTTGTCGTTGCCCGTCGTGTCGGAGCCCGTCGTGCGCCACGCGACGGTGCCCTGCAAAGCGATGCCGCCCGGCGCCGACCAGAACGCGCCGAGGCCCACACCGCTTCTCGTGATCACGTTCGTCCCCTGGTTGGGCCGCGTGTTCGCGTTGTACCAGCCGGTGCCGAAATCGAAGAAGCCGAACACCGTCGCTTTCGACGTGACCGCGTAACGCCCTTCGACGGTCGCGACGAACCCTTCGTCGACGAGCGCCTCGGACGGCGAATAGGCGCGCACCGCGTGCGGCCCGCCGAGCAGGAAGCGCGACGAGTTGTCGAGCGTCGTGGCCGCCCACTGGCCGGAAATGCCCGCGAACATGCTGACGCGCTCCGTCACCGCATTCAGCCGGTTCGCAAAGAAGGTCGCGCGCATTTCGTTGCCTTGCGTGTTGCGGCCGAACGCCGACGCATCGATTGCCTCGGCCTGCGCGTTCCTGAAGTGAACGCTGCCGATCAGCAGCTCGACGTCCGCGCTATTGAAGCCGCCGCCGAGCAACGTATCGCGGCTTTCGTAGCTCAGGCCGACGCTGCCTTCGATCAGCGAACGCGGATTGTGCGAATCGACGACGCCCACGTTGTCGATCAGATCGCGATACTCCAGGTTGACGCGCGCGAGCAGGTTCTGGCTGCGCGTGCGCACGAGCGGATGCGTGAGCGTCAGGTCGACGACAGTCGCCTCGCCCTGTGCGTCGAGCGACGCGAACTCCTTGCCGAGCGCATAGTTGAGCCGCGACACGGCGACGCCGACGCGCGTGCCATACGCATTGACGGGCGCCTCGTAGCCGACGCGGCCATAGACGGTATCGAGCCGTTCGCTGCCGAGCAGGCGCAAGTCCAGGTTGTCGCCGATCATGAAAGGCGAGTTGAGCCGAGCCAATGCGCCCAGGCGCCAGGTTCCGCTTTCCGGCGCGCCGTAGTTGTCGACGTCGACGGCGAAGGTCCAGCGTTTGGCGGGCGAGACGCTGATGCTCAGGTCGACGGTGCCCGGCTCTTCGCCTGTCTCGATTGCCGACGTCACCTGGATGCCCGGCAAGTCGGACAGCAACAGCATCGTGCGTTCGATATCGTGCTGCTGCAAAGGCTTGCCGACAGGAATCTGCGCGACGCGCTCGCGTATCAGGTTTTCGCGGACGGGCGTGCCTGCCGCGATATCGAGCCGCACGTGGCCCACGCGCCCTTCGAGCACGGTGAACTCGACGGTCCCCGCGCTCACGTCCTGCTGCGGAATCACGACCTGCGCCAGCAGGTAGCCGCGCGCGCGATACAGCTGCGTGACCTTGGCCGCGATTGCTTCCAGATCCGCGAAGCCGATCTGCTTGCCGATCTGGTCGCGCACGGGCGCAAGCAACGCGTCGGAGGGGATCGTATCGTTGCCCTTGAACGTGATGCCCTTGAGCGTGAACGTCGGACCGGGCGCCGCGACGGGAGGCGGCGTCGCCGGCGGCACGGCGGGCAGCGCCTCGCCGCCGCCCGGCGGCGCTGGGCGCGTCTCGCGCGGCGCGGTCTGCTGGAGAATGCTGCCCGCGTTCGGCAGCGTCTGGCCCCACGCGAATGTTCCGCTGCAAGTCAATGCCGCGGCGATCAGTCGAAGTGGTGTCTTCATTCTTGTTCTTAGCGCGCGATGCTCAGGCGCCAACCTCCCATCAGGTCGAACGGTGCCCAAAAGAACGGATGCGCAAAGCGCGGATTCTGCATGACCGTGAGTTGCGCGGTCCGCATCGCGTCGATCGCCTCGTGGCCGTCAGCGAGTTGCGAGTAGAAGGTGCGCATCGTCAGCGCGCTCGATTCGTCGGCCACGGGCCACATCGACACGATCAGGCTGCTCGCGCCCGCATAGAAGAACGCGCGCGTGAAGCCGAGTATTTCGTCGCCGCGCGCGATCCGGCCGAGTCCCGTCTCGCACGCCGACAGCGTGACGAGCGATACGTTGTTGAGCTTCAGGTTGTAGATGTCCTTCGCGAGCAGCGAATCGGGACCATCGGCGGGCTGCGTCGCGGGCGCGAGCAGGATGCGCGAATGCAGCGGGTCGATCGTGTCCGCCTCGGCGTGCGTGGCCACATGCAGAACGCGGCCTGCGGGCGCATTGTCGCGAAAGCTCACGCGCGTCGCGCTTGCTTGCAGGAACACTTCGTTGCGCGCGAAGAGCGGCGCGATGCCGCGCACTTCGGCTTCGGCGCCCGGCAGCGCATACGCGGGCGCGATCGTCGGATTGCCGAACGCGACAAGGTTGCTCGCCACTTGCCGCTCGCGTGCTTCGAGTTGCACCGCGACGCTCGCCGACGGTTCGAGTGCGATGGAATGGCGCTGGATCAGAAAGCCATCGGCGCTGTGCAGCGCCTGAAACGGCAGATAGTGAAGCGCGCCGTGCGGCACGATGATCAGCCGATCGTTGTCGCGCAGCCCGAGTGGCGCGATCAGCAGCGCATAGAGCTTGTCGCCATATGTGATCGCGGCTGGCCGTCGGCGCACGATCGCGTTGCGGATGTCGGTGACGGCGGCATCCATGTCGGCGCGCGCGATCGGCAGCGTGTAGCCCTTGAGCCCTTCGTTGCGGATCACCCAGACGACGATAGCCTTGTCGAGGCTGTGATATTCGACGATCGCCTCGTTCGGCTTCAGCGCGTTGCGCACGACGTCGAGGCCCGGCACGTCGCCGTTCAGCTGACGGTCGTCGACGCCCGCGTCGACGCGGTTGCGCACGACGTCCAGCAGCGCGCGCGCGCGGCTGCGCTCGGACAGGCTCCATGCCGATGCATAGTCGCCGACCTCGACGGTCAGCGCGA
Source organism: Paraburkholderia phymatum (assembly GCF_038900715.1). Classification (GTDB taxonomy): domain Bacteria; phylum Pseudomonadota; class Gammaproteobacteria; order Burkholderiales; family Burkholderiaceae; genus Paraburkholderia; species Paraburkholderia phymatum_A. Next base: position 35,698 of record NZ_JAYMRZ010000012.1, read on the forward strand.
TCGCCTTTTCGAATACCGACTGCGTGTCGCCGAAGAGTCCCGTCTTGAACTCGTCGCTGCGAAAACGCGCGCGGATCTTTTCCGAATCGTCGACGGCGAGCAGATACGCTTCGCGCGCCCTGCCCTTGTCGCCGAGCACGAGATCGGCGCGGCCGATACCCTCGTGCGCCCACAGCCGGTCGTAGTTCGCATCGCCCGAACTGCTCTCCTTCAGGAGCGCGTTGAACGCATTGCGCGCGTCTTCCGGCTTGCCTTCGGCCAGCAGCAGATTGCCTTCGATACGACGGTACGCTGGCGCGAGTTCGGCTGTCGGCGGAGGACTCGCGGCATCGAATGTCGTGCGCGCGCCCGCCGTATCCCCAGCCGCGATCTGCGCATTCGTGATCGACAGCAGCACGAGCGGCCGGTAGCGCGGCGACGCCGTTTCCAGCGCGCGGTTGTACGCCGCCAGCGCATCCTGCGGATGGCCGCGCCGCAGCGCGACATCGCCGAGTACCTTGTTCGCGGGCGCGAACACCTGCTCGGGTGCTTTGGGCGTCGATGCGAGCGCTTCCTGTGCGTATTTTTCGGCGTCGGCGAGATCGCCCGCGTAGCTGTAGGCGATGGCGAGATCGCGCTTCGAGAGCGCGGCAAGATCGGCGTTGTCGGTGCGCTGCGCCATCACCAGCGCGCGGGCGGCCGCTTCGACGCTGTCGCGGAAGTCGCCGCGCTCTGCCGCCGACACCGCCATGCTGCAATAGTCGTAGGCAGGCAGCGTGACGTGATCGCGCGACAGCAGCAAGCGCCCTTCGGCCGTCAACGTCTGCAGTGTTTCGGCGTCGCGTTCGCGCTCGGCGGCCTGGCGAAAGCCGGATGATTCGGGCGCGAGGCCCGGTGCAGCGGAGTTGGGAGATGTGTTGGTGTTGGCGTCGGCGGCGCATGCAGGCGCGCTCAAGACGAGCGTCACAACGACGGCGAGCGCAGCAATGCACACGCTCAACCCTGCGACACGCGAGCGCGCGATGCGACGCTTCGCATCGGACCTATCCGTGCGCACAGCGACGCGCGGCACCGCTCGCCCGGCGTCGCACGCCCTCCAGGATCGCCGGATTCTTCTGAGTTCGTTCACATCGCCTTCCTACGGGACGGTCCTGGGACGCGACTGACTGGAGAGCCGTTGTGACTGAGAGCGCAGGCATGCAACGCGAGCGCCGCGCACACCTCGAACTACACAGAACTAGACGAATCATGCGGCGCTATTTTGAAAGCCGCCGGCGCGCAAGAAGCACGGCGGCATCGCGCGATACAACGCGGCCTCGACAAAGAGGCTTCATCAGCCGCCTTCAAAATCCGTCATGTCATTCGTCTTGTAAGTACACGCGCGTGTGCGTGAGGATGGCGCATGCGTGTTCGCAGCGCCGCGCGGCTGGACTCACATGAGCATCACGACCCGATGACAAGTCCCGACGACAAGACGGTAATCGTGTCGCAAGCGCCCGCTTCCGACAGCCGTCCTGCGACGTCATCGGCCGCGAGCATCGACTCGCATCACGCATTGGCGATCGGCACGCGCGTCGCCGAGTTCGAGATCAAGGGATTGATCGGCGAAGGCGGCTTCGGCATCGTCTACCTCGCTTACGACACGCAACTGGGCCGCAATGTCGCGCTCAAGGAATACATGCCCGCGGCACTCGCCTCGCGCGGCAACAACGCCGAAGTCACGGTGCGCTCGGAACGTCACGAAGAAACGTTTCGTGCGGGCCTGAAGAGCTTCGTCAACGAAGCGCGACTGCTCGCGCAGTTCGATCATCATTCGCTCGTCAAGGTTTACCGGTTTTGGGAAGCGAACGGCACCGCTTACATGGTGATGCCGTATTACGAAGGCGTGACCCTGCGGGACACGCTTCGCGCGATGAGTTCGCCGCCCGACGAAGCATGGCTGCGCGCGCTGCTGACGCCGCTTCTCAGCGCGCTCGGCGTGATGCACGCCGCGCAGTGCTACCACCGCGACATCGCGCCCGACAATATCCTGCTGCTCAAGGGCAGCGGCCGGCCGCTGCTGCTCGACTTCGGCGCGGCAAGACGCGTGATCGGCGACATGACGCAGGCGCTGACCGTGATCCTGAAACCCGGTTACGCGCCCGTCGAACAGTATGCGGAAGTCCCAACGCTCAAGCAGGGGCCGTGGACGGACATCTACGCGCTCGCGGCCGTCGTCTACTTCGCGATCGTGGGCAAGACGCCACCGCCTTCCGTGGGCCGCATGATGAGCGACAGCTATGTGCCGCTCGCGACGCTTGCCGCGAACCGTTATTCGCCCGCATTCGCGCAGACGATCGATCACGCGCTCGCGGTGCGGCCCGAAGAGCGGCCGCAGAGCGTGCAGACGTTCGCGACGGGATTGCGCCTCGCACTGGGCGGCGAGCACGACTCGCACGACGATGCGCTTGCGTCGGCTGCGTCGCGTGTCGCTGCGGCTGCTTCGATTGGCGCTGTCGAGTCTCGCGACGCAGGCGCGGCTGCCGTGGCCCGTCCGGACGCGAACGTTCGAGCGGATTCGCGAGCCTCTGGTTCGCCTGCTTCAGCACGCCCAGCAGATGACGCTCAACCGCATTCGAAGCGCGGGCGTTCTGCGGCGATAGCGGTTGGCGCAGTTGCGGTTGTCGGGCTTGCAGCGTTCGGCGGCTGGTACGCGATGCGTCCCGCACCACCGACGACACCTTCTGGCGTTGCCAGTTCCACCGCTGCTGCTGCCGGTTCGACAGGCCGTACCGACATCGCTCGTTCGGCAAGCAGCAGTCAGGCGGCGCCCACGGTGGCGACACCAACACAAACACGAGCAGCGTCCAGCACGACTGCGCCAGCATCGGCATCGAGCGCGGCCGCGAGCGTAAGTGCGAGCGCAAGCGCCAATGCAGCGCCAAACACGACCCGCGCCGCGGCAGTCCCGCTTCCGCCTTATACGCCAGGCGGCGAACTCGAACGGATCGCCGCGCTTTCCGATCCGTCGATTCGCGTCACGGCGACCTCGCGCAGCAACACCGCGCGGATCAACAAGGATCGTCTGCAATTCAGGATCAGCAGCAGCCGGGCGGGCTATGTGTACGTGTTCATGGTCGACCCGGCCGGGCAATATCTGATGCTGTTTCCGAACGGACTCGACAAGAACAACACGATCGCGGCCGGCCAGGCGATCTCACTGCCGCGCGCGAGTTGGCCGATGACGGCGGGCGCGCCGGCGGGCCCGAATCGCTTTCTCGTGCTGGTGTCGCCGACGCAGCGAGACTTCTCCGACGGCGGCCTGCATGGCGAATCCGTCTTCGCCGAGTTTCCCGAGCAGGCGCAGCGCGCGGCAGCCGTGCGCCGCACCGCAAGCTACTCGCCGTTCGCCGGTCAGGCGCGTTGCAAGGCCGGAGCCACCGATTGCACAGATACATTCGGCGCAACAACTTTCACGATCGACGTCGTCGGCCCGTCGACGTAGCGGACGATGCGAACGTCCGCGAGCGCGCGGCAAGGAGTTGGCATGCAGAGCCTGTATGCGATGCTCGGTGTGGCAGCGATATGCGCCGGTTGCGCGAGCAACCAGCCGGCCACGACGATGACGTTCGGCGCTGAGGCGCAGCCATCGGCGCAATCTTCGGCTCAGTCATTGCCGCAGTCATCGGCTAAGTCATTGTCTCAATCTTCGGCTCAGTCATTGCCGCAGTCATCGGCTGAGTCATTGTCCCAGTCTTCGGCTCAATCTTCGGCTCAGCCATCGGCCGAGGCCTCGTCGCCCTTGCCTGCCGCGAGCGCGCCTTCGACGAAGCCCGATGCGACGCCGCAGGCGGGCGTTCCAGCGCCAGCCGCCTCGGGCGCGATGCCAACCACACCCGCGACGTCCGCAACAGTCGCGAACGCAAACGCGAGCACGAGCGCCGCCTTCTCCACGCGCCACGCTTACTATGCGCCGACCCGTTTCGCCGACTTGCCCGGCTGGAGCACCGACAATCTCGGCAATTCGTGGGATGCGTTCAAGCGCAGTTGCGCGGTGCTCGGCTCGCGCGCCGGATGGTCGGCTGCGTGCATCGCGTCGCGTTCGGTGGATGCGCGCAACGTCGCCGCGATCCGGATGTTCTTCGAGACGTACTTCAACGCGTATCAGATCCGCAATATCGACAAGAGCGGCGAAGGCACGCTGACCGGCTACTACGAGCCGCTGTTGAACGGCAGCCCGCAATACGGCGGCGCGTTTGTCTACCCGGTCTACGGCACGCCCGACGACATGCTGTATCTCGACGCGCGACGCCTGCCGGAGCGCGCACGCGGGGCCGTGAGCGCGGCTCGCATCGAAGGGCGCACGGTCGTTCCCGTCACCGATGGCGCGGCGGGCAGCATCAAGGGTGTCTACGTGCTCGATCTGCGCGACAGCGTGCCCGACATACGCGACAAGAAGATCCGTCTGCGGCTCGATCGCGAGCGCATCGTGCCGTACTACACGCGCGCCGAGATCGAGCGCGGCGCGCTGAAGGCGCCGATTCTCGCGTACGTCGACGACCCGGCGATGCTCTATTCGATGCAGGTACAAGGCGCGGGGAAAGTGCGCATGTCCGATGGCACCGTCCGCCGCTTCGCCTATGCCGAGCAGAACGGCCGCCCGTTCGTGCCGCCTGTCGCGCGCGCGGGCGGCGGCAGTGGGCAGCGGATCACCGTGCGCGGAATGGATGTGGAGATCGAGGTCGTCGATGAAACGTCGACTGGCGCAACCAGCACCGTTGACGCGCAAACACCGGGCGATGCAGCGGGCGGCGTGGCCTCGGCATCGACATCGGCACGCGCGCAGGACGACGACGAACCCGTGTCGCCGCTGCTGCGCGGTTTCAAGCTCGCTGCGGCGACGCCGCAAAGCGGTGGCGCTGTCACGCCGGCGGTCAGTCCTTCGGCTTCGAACGCGGGTAATGCTGCGGCATCGGGTGCAAAAACGGCATCGACGGGAGCAGCAAAGGCGGCATCGACGCAACCGGCGGGCGCATCCACGGCAAGCGCATCCGTCAAGCGTGTGTTCGCGATCTCGGACCCGAGCTATGTCTTCTTCCGGCGCATCCCCGATTCGCCCGACGGACCGCTCGGCGCGCTCGGTGTGCCGCTGTCGGCGGGCCGCTCGGTCGCCGTCGATCCACGCACGACGCCGCTCGGCGCGCCTGTGTTCGTGTCGACGCAGGACGACCCGCAGACGCCCGGCGCCATCGACCGCTTGATGATGGCGCAAGACTCGGGCGGCGCGATCCAGGGCGCGGTGCGAGCGGACTACTTCTACGGCTTCGGTCAGAGCGCACAGGCGCAGGCGAGCCGGACGAAAGAACGCATTCGTATGTGGGTGCTGTTGCCGAAAGGGCTGCATATCGCCGCGCAGGAGGCGACGCTGAAAACGCGAGGCGGCGCGCCGGCGGTATCGAATGCGGATTGCCTCGTCAGCGATCCCGATTTGTGCGTCGACGATACGCCGTGAGCGCGACGTCAGTGAAAAATGCGTTCTTCAGCTTCGCATCCATCGATACAGGCCTCATCAAGCGGTTCCCCAATGCGGTAGTCTTCATTGCGATCGGCGCCGCTAAACGGCACACTGCATCCTCGCGTTACCACATCGGTCGAACCGGCATGACAAACATGACTCGCGCTCTTCATCTCTCCAACGTCCGGCTGGCCGATGGCCAACGGGTTTCCGTATCGGTTGCCGATGGCCGCATCGTGGCGCTCGGACCGCAAGCCGCTGCGCAACCCGGCGTGCCCGTCGAAGACGGCGGCGGCGCATTGCTGCTGCCAGGCTTCGTCGAAGGGCATACGCACGTCGACAAGAGCAACTGGGGCCGGTCGTGGTATCGCAACGAGGTCGGGCCTCGGCTCATCGACCGTATCGACAACGAGCGCGAATGGCGCAAGACGTCAGGCCACGATGCAGCCGCGCAGTCGCTCGCGCTGTCGCGCGCATTCGTGCAGGCCGGGACGACGCGATTGCGCACGCACGTCGACGTCGATACCGATGCGGGTCTGCGCTACCTCGAAGGCGTGCTCCGCACGCGGCAGACGATGCGTGACGTGCTGGACATGCAGATCGTCGCGTTTCCGCAGTCGGGCATGCTGGTCCGCGCGGGCACGACGGAACTGCTCGGCAGCGCGCTCGCCGAAGGCGCCGATGTGCTCGGCGCGCTCGATCCGGCGTTGATCGACGGCGATCCCGTCGCATCGCTGAACGCGACTTTCGAGCTGGCCGAACGCTATCGCAAGCCGATCGATATTCACCTTCACGAGCCCAGCGAAATCGGCGCATTTACGCTGAAGCTGCTGCTCGATCGCGTCGAGGCAATGGGCATGCAAGGACAGGTCGTCGTGAGCCACGCGTTTTGCCTTGGCGCGTTGCCGGAGCGCGAACGCGACGCGCTGCTCGAACGGATCGCTCATCTGCGCGTGGCCATTGTCACGAGCGCGCCCGCTTCGTGCCCCGTCCCGCCGCTGATCACATGCAGGGACAAAGGCATCACGATGTTCGGCGGCAACGACGGCATACGCGACACGTGGTCGCCGTATGGCGTGCCGGATATGCTCGAGCGCGCGATGCTGATCGGCCTGCGCTACGACTTGCGCCGCGACGATCACCTCGCGATCGCGTTCGACTGCGTCAGCGATGCCGCCGCGCGAGGATGCGGTTTCGCCGACTACGGCTTGCGCGTCGGCGCGCGCGCGGACCTCGTGCTGGTCGACGCGGAAACGGTCGCGCACGCGGTGGTGTCCCGGCCGAAGCGCAAGCTCGTTGTCGCCAACGGACGCATCGTCGCGCGCGATGGCGAGCTGACCGATGCGCTGTGAGCGAATCGGATTCTCGAATACGGCGTTTGAACGTTTGACGCGTCGCGCGAACTAACTATGTGAGAGCTTCAGCAAGCGATTACGAAACACCTGGCCTTCACATCCACTATGTCTTTGCACAAGCAGGCGTTGTCGACCGGCGCCGTGACATATCGCACGGCGCGACGCCAACGCAACAGCAGCACAAGCATTTGCGCTTGCGTGCGCGCAGGCATCTGCGCGACAGCCTTGTTCGCGATGGCCGCCTGCTCGACATCGATGCCGCCCAGCGCCGTCCCGCCAGCGTCTCAGGCCACCGGATGCCAGGTGCCGGGCCATTTCTGCGACACGTTCTTCGGACCTTGATCGCAAGCACGCACGGCGTGTTGACGCGCTGCTGTTTGCCTCGCGGAATGTCGAGGGATGCGGCATGCAGCATCTCGACGACATGCGAACCCATACCGAACACGTGCCCGTCAGCCCCGATGAACAGCGCAATCCGACGCGCGGGCCTTCGGAGTCGCCTACGACGACCGCGAAGCCCGACACGAAGCCCCGCCACGCCGCCGGGCACGCAAAGCGACCGCGACCGGCAGCGCTCGACGACTGACACGCATCGCTCGGCAACCGCGCCGCGCTCATCGATTAGTCTTCGATCGAGGACGACGCGCGTACGCGGCTAACGTCCGATACGACGCTGCCCCGCAAGACGCCGCACCGACTTTCCGATCCAACCCGCGAGTCCATTACGCACGACGAGCGATGTGATCCTGCGGGGTCCGATGATCGCGGCACTCACAACGATCAGCGTGAGTAGCGTGACATTCGGCGCGGTTGCAACCAGTTCCTGCACGCGAGAGAAAAGCGGCGGCTTGCGTCCCGGCGCCCCACTTCGCGTTGCGGCTTGCGCGGCGAGCAGTTGAGTACGTGAGGTAGCCATTCGCGTGAGCACCTGTTTCTCGGCGGTGTCCACGTCGGTCAAGCGTGCCGAATGCGTTTGTCCCGTCATTTCAGCGACTCCCTGATCGTTTCGAGATCGCGGCGCACTTCTTCTTCGAGCACCCGAAACGGGCGCCCGGGGTCCTGCATGCGCAGCACGGCGAACGAAATGAGCGACAGCAATAACCATGCACCCGCCACGCCCCAGACGACAGCGAGGAAATACGGCGTACCCCACGCGCTCGCGATGATGGCGATGGAAAAGAACGACAGCGTGAACAGTCCGGCGACGGCAAGCGCCACGAATGCGATCACTTCGCGGACGAGGCTTCTGCGAGTCTGCTGCAGTTCGATCGAGAACAGTTCACCGTAATCGGCGACGCGTCTCGCGCAAAAATAGCTGACATTGCGCCAGCGGGTGACTGCGGAATGAATCGACATCGTGCTGTCCCTTGTTGTTTCTCTTTCAGGTGATTCACGTGCCGGGGCGTGCTGTGTTCGGCGGCGCGTGCCTGGACAAAACGTAGTGCACGATTTGTGCCCCGTATGCGGACTCGCCGCGCGTGCGAAACCGGCGGCCGAACGATATGGGACACACAAAGTGTCGGATCTCCCGAGTTACTGACCGTTACAAGTTGAGCGGCAACGGTTTCACTTCCCCGCATCAGCGGCGACTATTCTGTAAACCGTTGCCTTACAGTTTTGTTTGGCAGAACTCGCGCGCCAGAAGCAAGTTGAAAAGGACGTTGATCATGAAGTACTCGATCTCTCTATTTTTTGCAGTTGCAGTGGCCGTCTGTACACCCGTGTCGGCTTCTGCCCAAGGGAACGTTGGTGTCTATCATGGTCTCGGTGTTCCGGGGCCAGTGGCTACGCCTCCGCCGTCGGTCATCAACCAGCCCGCCTATAACGCTCCCGGCACCTACGGACCGCAGGGTACTTACCAGTCGGCGCCGCCGCCCATCATCTATCAGGCGCCACCCGTCTACGGCTATGGCCAGTGGCATGGCAATGGCTGGCACAGAGGCCACGAGCGTCACGGGCAGTGGGATAACGATTGACAACCGGAAGATCGATCACCCGTAGCGGCTCGCGTCGATGACGCGGCGGCGATCGAACGTTTTTCATGCACGCGCGTTGGTGACGGCCGCGCCTTCGACGAACGAGCCGCGCTAGCGTGCCGTTGCCAGATGCGCATTCACGTGCAGCGGTGGCACGTCGTCGTGATAAGGGGGTTTCGGGCAAAACGTCCCGATGACGTCCGCGCGAAACAACATGCAGAAGGTGCTGCCGCCATACTGGAAGAAGCCGAGTTCATCGCCCTTGGAGACATGCTGTCCCGGCCGTACCGTGACCTGGCACGAAGAAACCTCGGCCATGCCGACGAACACGCACGCCATCTCGCCTATCGAAGCGTCGTCGGCGTCGATCACGATGATGGCGCGCGCCGCTACCGCTGTCGTGTAGCCTTGCGAGTCGTTGAGGCCGCCCGGATCTTCGCCTTCCGCCTCTGCGTCCGAATAGTAAGTGCCGTCTACGTTGTACGCATTGACCACGCGCCCGGCAACGGGCGCATGCCAGCGGTGATAGTTGAATGCGCTGAGATAACCCTGATAGATCGAGCCGCCGACAAAGCGCCGCGCCAGTTCGCGCTCGCCTTCCGTGAGCATGTCGACCAATGAATACGGCTGCTCCTTGATCCAGAATTCGTCCGTTTCCTTGATGTCCGTGCGTATGTTGAAAGGCGATGCTTCGCATGCGCTCACGATGATCTTGTGATTATCCGGTTCGGCGATGGGGCGCACGCCCTCGCGAAAACGCCGGGTAAAAAAGTCGTTCCACGATGAAAAGCCCCAGTATGGCGCGCCCGGCGAGCAGACAAACTGCGAGAGCCCCATCTTCTGCTGCGCCCTCTCGCAGAACCAGCCATCCCGTTCGTCCGCGTTCAGATGCGAGCGCGAGTGCGGGCCCGTCAGGAAACTGCACCAGTACGTCAGCACGCGCCGAAGCTGCGCATTGAACGCGGGATCGCGAAAGGCCGCATAGCCGGAAGGCATGCACATGAGCCAGTCGAGCACCGCGTTGAGCGGCGTCATCACGGGCGCTGTCTCGCTGAAGGGCGGCACATACGTCGTGATGTAATCGATGATCGGGAACAGTTCGTCGGTCGAGCGATAGCCGAGTACATAGCCGGCCTCCAGCGCCTCGCCGATTGCGCGCGAGATGTTCATCCGCAGCACTGCATCGCCGTGAACCAGTTGCGCAAGGTCGCGCACGACGCTCGACAGCGGCGTCCGCGATGCGCGTTCGCGCGCTTTCGCTGCGAGGTCCTGGCGGAACGCCGCGGCGATCTGCTCTTTCTCCGGCATCCAGCCGCCGAGTCTGCGTCGCTCGATGAGTGCTCCCTTGTTGCCGCCATTCATGGGCAAATGCTCCTTGTGTCGATCGTTGCACGAAGTCGCGCAGCACGCGCACGGGTAGTGGCGAGCATCAAGCATGCCTAATTCAGGGAATATTGCGCCGGGCGCAAGGCTCTTCCTGTAGACAGGACCGCTATGTACTTTTCGCGGATGACGAGTGCGAGCCTATTGCTGAGCGACGATCGAGCCGCGCATGAATGGTATTGCCAGGTCCAGGCATCGTGACGGAGAAACTGTATATATCTTTTTTTAGCAGTCACCGGTTCTTTGTGGTCCGGCGCACATGCTTTCACGTGAATTCACGCAAACCGGATGAATTGCGGCGCCGGGAAACAAAAACGCGCGCTCCACCGCGCGCGATGACAAAAAAAATCGGCGGCCAACGCCTGGTCAACGCTGGCCGCCGTCATAGGCGGGTACGGAGGGCTCTCTCCGTCCGCCGCCACAGAGCAGCGAGGGTGCCGATCTGCTGATATCAGCGTACACACGATCGCGCATAAATCCAATATGGCGAAGCTGTACGTAATAGATGCCTATCGGACAACTTGATGATCCCGGCACTGCCGGCGCCATCCGGCTTCAGCGTCCGGACATCGACACATCACGGGTATTAAAACAATATGACGTTAATAACGTTCGATACCGCCGATAAACGCCGACGCTTCTTAAAGCACGTCGCGTAACCGGTAGTAGAGCGTGCCGAGCAGCACTGCCGGCGAGCGAAAGAAACGGCCGCCCGGAAAAGGCCCATGCCGAATCCGCGCAAAAACGTCGAAGCGACCCGCCTGCCCTGCGATCGCTTCGGCGACGAGCTTGCCTGCCATGCCGGAGAACACGAGTCCGTGGCCCGAAAAGCCTTGCATGAAATACACGTTGCTTCCGAGGCGTCCCAGATGCGGCGCGCGGTTCAACGTGACGTCGACGAACCCGCCCCACGCGTAATCGATCCGCAAATCATCCAGTTGCGGAAACACGCCGAGCATGCGCTGCCGCATCCGTTCGACGAGATCATGGGGCGTTTTTGCGTTGTACGTTTCGCGCCCGCCGAAAAGCAAACGGTCATCCGCGCTCACACGGAAATAGTTGAGCGCGAAGTTGTTGTCCGATACGGCCGCGCGCTGCCCAATAAGCGAATTCGCGCGCGAACTTTCCATTGGCTGCGTCGCGACCATATAGCTGCCGACGGGCATGATCCGCGACGAGATCTCGGGCGCGAGTCTATCGCCGAATTCGCCGAGATAGACATTGCCGGCGAGGACCACGAAGCGGCACGCGACCTGCCCCGTGCCTGCCTTGACGACGGCGGTGTCGCCTCGCTCGAGCCGGAACGCGGGCGAACGCTCGAAGATACGCACACCTGTCGTTCGGGCGGCGTCGGCGAGCGCGAGGCAATACTTCAACGGATGCAGATGTCCCGAGAACGGATCGAACGCGCCCGCGAAGAAACGATCGCTACTGATCCATCGGCTCATATCGCCGCGATCGATCCATTGCAACGGATAACGGTACGCTCGCTGCACATGCTCGGCATATTCCAGCAACTCGCGGCATTTGCGTTTGCGGATCGCGACGGTCATGTGGCCACGGCTGTAGTCGCATTTCATCCCGAAGCGCTCGATGCGTTCCTGCAACAGGGACAACCCTTCGACGGAAATGTCCCACGCGCGGCGCGCGTCTTCCGCGCTGGACTGCTTTTCGATCGCGCATTCGCCTTGCGCGCCGAACCCGACAATCGCCTGGCCGCCATTGCGCCCCGATGCGCCCCACCCCACACGAAACGCCTCCAGCAGCACGACCTGAAAGCCGCGCTGCGCCAATTCCAGCGCGCAGGACAAACCCGCATAGCCGCCGCCGACGACGCATGCATCGGCTGTCACTTCGCATTCGAGCGCATCGCACGCGGGTTGGCGCTCCACACTCGCTTCGTACCAGGACTTTTCGATGACGGCGGATTCTCTTTGCAGTAGCACAGCGGCCTCGTCAGTCAACGCGAGAGTTCAGGAACTGCCAAGGGTTCGAGGCGTCGACGTTCTCTTCGTGGAGAGCGGTCCGGTTGCGCGGCGGCATCCGTTGCCCGTATGAGCAGACGCCCGTCGAGGCGTGCGAGTGTCGATGCCTGTTTCATCTGCCGTCCTTCGATATCGCGTGCGTGCATTCACAAGCGAGCATCGCGCGTGCCGACGATGCAATCCATATCGCAAACCGCGCAAACCGGTCGTCATTCGGGTCGGCCGCGATCGATCAGGCAAAAAAATACCGCCATTGGAAGGCGGATCAGGCGCAGTTCCTCATGCGTGAAATCGAATAACAGCGCAAGCGCCGCGCATCGATGAGAACGTCGACGCCCCGAACGCGCGCGGCCCGTCAGGCCGCCTTCGCTTGAGGATTGCCAACCGGCGCGGCAGACTGCGTGTGCCTGCGGAGACAGGCGTGACATGAGCAACCGCCCTCGACCATAGCCGGAGCGCGGCAGCGCAATGGCAGCGCGCGATCCGGGGTGGCTCGAACGGCGCCGACGCCGCCGGGAGTGGGCGTCGTTCAGCTACAGCAAGCAATACCGTACTGGCGACGATGACGGCTTACTGACCCGACGCGTGCGTCCTCAGAAACGCCACATAGCCGTTCTGCGTCTTGAGGATCTTCTCGGCGCACTCGTCGTAGTCTTCGCCCTTTGCCTTATCCGGCCCGTACATTCCACGGCATTGCGCAAAGAGCGTGAGCGTCGCGCCATCGATTTTCGCGACGCGCGTCGCGGAGAACGCGGCCTTGCCCGAATCGTAGGGCACGTCGGTTTCGATTGCGACGGCATCCGCGCGTGTCACGGGCGTGTCGGAGTGCTGCTGGATATAGCGCTTGGTCTCGGCCCACGCCGCGTCGCACTGAGCCGGTGCGCAGTCGACCACCGCATTGCGCTGGGCATCGGTGAGGCTGGTTTCGTTATGGATGAACTCCTGGGCCTGCTTCTGCTGCTTTTCCGGGGACGAGCAACCAGCGAGTGCAAGCGCGACGAGTGCGAAGGCGGCGATCTTTTTCACGTGTCAGTCTTCTCAGTTCACATTCGAGCGCGATTATAGCCGGGCATCAAAAGTATACGCATAGTCCATGTGCCGCTCCCGATAACGGCCCCGTCTCCAGCACAACCGCGTGCACCGAGCGGCACAGCAATTGCTAGAAAGAACTAATTGAGCATACGGGAGCGACCTTGACCCGCCGGGACTTTATTGCAATAGGTACGTCATCGGGCGGGGTCGATGCGCTTCGCGCCGTAGTGTCCATGCTTCCGCACGACCTGCGGGCGGCCATCGCGATCGTGCTGCACGTAGGCACCCACGGCAGCATCCTCCCCGCGCTTTTGAACATGGCCGGACCGCTGCACGCCGTCCATGCCGCGGACGGCGAAACATACGTGTGCGGCAGAATCTACGTGGCGCCGCCCGATCAGCACCTGATTGTCGAAGGCAGCCGGTTGCGGCTCGTACATGGCGCGAAGGAAAATTTTGCACGGCCCGCCATCGACCCGCTCTTTCGCAGCGCTGCCGCCGAGATGGGCCCGCGTGTGATCGGCGTGATCCTGACGGGCCTGCTGGACGACGGCGCGGCCGGCCTCGAAGCGATTCAGACGTGCGGCGGCGCGACGATTGTCCAGGACCCCGCAGACGCGTTCGCGAGAGGCATGCCGTTGCATGCTTCGCCCTTCGCGGACGACATCCTGCCTCTCGCCGGCCTTCCGCGCCGGCTGATCGAACTCATCGACGGCAGACGCGACGCGCGCACCACGGACGAGGCCGCGCCGCGCGACGCCCTCGAACGCGACGCGACCGCACCTCGCGTGCGGGACACCGACAGGACGCCCGCCGGCGCGCGGGGCCGCAGGGCAACGAGATCGCGATGAGGCGCGCGTAGCGGGTATTCCCGAGGGTATTCCGGGGCTTCGGAGCATTTCGCGAGCATTCCGGCCGACTTCGGTGATACGGCGCCCAAAGGCATAAAAGAACGATCCAAACGCGGACGACCCCAACGCGGCGCAGAATGACGGCAGGACTTTTGCAGTCTATGTTCCAGAGGGATAATAGTAGTTTGCGTAGATGCAATGCGGGAGAGGTCCGCATTGCCGCCCGGACCGGGTCTCGGGCGCACTATCATTCTTCGAACAGGACACGCAGCCATGCCTAAGAGACGGGCACAGACCATACCGAGCCAGGCAAACTATCCGATCGTCGGTATCGGCGCGTCGGCGGGTGGATTGGGTGCACTGCTGGAATTCTTCGAAGCGTTGCCGGCGCATACCTCGATGGCGTTCGTGGTGGTCGTCCATCTCGCGCCCGATCACGAAAGCAACCTGGGATCGCTGCTCCAGAAGGCGACCGACATGCCCGTGGCGGAGGTGACGAGCGCGACGCCCATTCAGCCCGATCACGTGTATCTGATCGCGCCTTCGCTCGAACTGACCATGGTCGACGACTTCCTGCGCGTCGCGCCCAACCGGCCGCAGGATGGACGCAGGGCCGCCATCGATCTGTTTTTCCGCACGCTCGCGGAAGCCCATCGCGAACGCGCGATCGGCATCGTGATGTCCGGCGCGGGTTCCGATGGTTCCGTCGGGCTGTCGAGAGTCAAGGAAATGGGCGGCATCACGCTCGCGCAAGACCCGTCGGAAGCCGAATACGACAGCATGCCGCGAAGCGCGATCGCCACGGGCATGGTCGATTTCGTGCTGACAGGCGCCGAGATGCCGCAACGGCTGATGGATCTGTGGTCGACGGCGCGGGAAATTCATCTACCTGTCGTCGAAAGCGAAGAGCGCGTAAGCGATCCGTCGAATGAGACGGCCGAGCGCGCATTGCGCGAAATCATGATCATCCTGCGCACGCGCACCGCGCACGATTTCCGCCATTACAAGCGGGCGACGGTGTTGCGCCGGATCGAACGCCGGCTGCAGGTCAACGGCATCGTCGATCTGCAGGCGTATCGCGACCATCTGCATCTGCATCCCGAAGAAACGCAGGCGCTGTTGCAGGACATGCTGATCAGCGTCACGAACTTCTTCCGCGACAAGGAGGCGTTCGACGTGCTGGAGCGCGAAGTGCTGCCGCCGCTTTTCGAAGGACGCGGCGAGCAGGATCGCATTCGCGTGTGGTCGGTCGGCTGCGCGACGGGCGAAGAAGCGTATTCGCTCGCGATGCTGTTGCAGGAGCGCTCGCTGAAGTCCTCGGAGGGCATCTCGTTCCAGGTGTTCGCAACCGACATCGACGAGCGCGCGATTTCCTTCGCGCGCGCCGGTCTCTATCCCGACTCGATTCTCGCCGACGTGACGCCCGCCCGCGTGCGCCAGTTCTTTTCGAAGGACGCCGCGCATTATCGTGTGAAGAAGGAATTGCGCGAGCACATGCTGTTCGCGCATCACAACGTGCTGAGCGATCCGCCCTTCTCCCGGCTCGATCTGATCTGCTGCCGCAATCTGCTGATCTATCTGGATCGCGAGGCGCAAATGGAAATCCTCAGGATGTTCCACTTCGCGCTGCGTCCGGGCGGCGTGCTCTTTCTCGGCAGCTCTGAGTCCGCCGACAGCGTCAGCTCGATGTTCAGCGTCGTCGACAAGCGCAACCGCATCTACCGCGCGAACATGGCCGTGCGCGGCGACACGCCCGTGCCCGTCGCGATCTCCGGGACGATGAGCACGCGCCCTGTCGTCGCCACGGTGCAGCCGCCGGGACGCCGCCGCTTTTCGTTCGGCGACCTGCATCAGCGGCTCGTCGAGCAATATGCGCCGCCTAGCGTGCTCGTCAGCCGCGACTCGGAGATCGTGCATCTGTCCGATCGCGCGGGCCGCTTCTTGCAGTATTCGGGCGGCGAGCCGTCGCACAACATCGTCGCCGTCGTGCGTCCCGAACTGCGGCTCGAGCTGCGCACCGCGATCTATCAGGCCCTGCACACGAATCGAAGCGTCGAAGCGCGGCGCGTGCGGATCGAGCGCGACGGGCGTTCGTATTTCGTCAACATGACGGCGCGCCCCGTGCACGATGCGGAAGCGAATGCGGACTTCGTGCTGGTGCTGTTCGATGAAGTCGAGGACAGCATGGGCGGCGCGGAGACGTCGTCGGCCGATGCGCAGAAGGACCCGATCATCACCCAGCTCGAACGCGAATTGCAGCGCACGAAAGAACAGCTTCAATCGACCATCGAGCAATCGGAAACATCGACGGAAGAACTGAAGGCCTCGAACGAAGAGTTGCAGGCGATCAACGAAGAGTTGCGTTCGGCGACGGAAGAACTCGAAACCAGCAAGGAAGAACTGCAGTCGATCAACGAAGAGCTGACGACGGTGAACGCCGAGCTGAAATCGAAGGTCGAGGAAACCGGCAAGATCAACGACGACTTGCAGAACCTGATCGCGGCAAACGATATCGGCACGATCTTCGTCGACCGCAATATCTGCATCAAGCGCTATACGCCGCGCGCGACGGACGTGTTCAGCATCATTCCTTCGGATATCGGCCGCTCGCTGCTCGACATCACGCACCGGCTCGAATACGACAAGCTCGCCGACGATGCGGCCGAAGCATTCGACTCGCTGCGCCTCATCGAGCGCGAGCTGAAGAGCAACGACGGCCGCTGGTATCTCGCGCGCTTCGTGCCGTATCGCACGACGGAGGACCGCATCGACGGCGCGGTGCTGTCGTTCATCGACATCACGGGCCGCCGTCAGGCGGAAGACCGGCTGCGCGAAGGCGAACGCCGGATGCGCATCGTGGCCGACGGCACGAAGGACTACGCGATCATCACGTTCGACGACGACGGCATCATCACCAGCTGGAACGCGGGCGCGGAACGGATCTTCGGCTACACGGAAGCGGAAATGATCGGCCAGTCCGCCGACGTTCTTTCGACCGAGGAAGACCGCGCCGGCAACGTTGCCCAGCGGGAGTTCGAGGAGGCGCGCTTGCATGGCCGCACCAATGAGGAACGTTGGCACACGCGCAAGGACGGCTCGCGCTTCTTTGCGAGCGGCGTGCTGTCGCGCCTGGACGAGCCCGGCGTGAGCGGGTTTGCGAAGATCGCCCGCGATCTCGGCGAGGCCGTCGACACGAAGACGGCAGGCCGCGGCGCGCAGATCCAGACGGTTCGCGACGCCAGCGAGCGAGACGCGCAACGGCGGCGCGATGAATTTCTCGCGGTCGTCTCGCACGAACTCAAGCATCCCCTCAACCTGATCTCGGCGAGCGCGGAACTGATTGCGCGCGCACCGGAAACGCGGCAAAGCCTCAATCTCTCGCGCGCGACCGATACGATCCGGCGCACGGTGATAGGCCAGGCGCAGATCATCGACGATCTGCTCGACATTTCGCGCGTGCGCACGGGCAAGCTGTCCGTGGTACGCACGGCCGTCGACATGCGCGAGATCGTGCAGCGCGTGAGCAATGCCGTGCAGGACGATGCGAAACACCGCGGCCTCGCGCTCAATGTCTCGATGACGGAGACGCCCGTCATCATTCACGCGGATCTCACGCGCATCGAACAGATCGTCTGGAACCTGATCAGCAATGCGTTGAAGTTCACTAGTCGCGGTTCGGTGAATGTGTCGCTGGAGGTCAACGAACATACGGAGGCCGTGCTTCGCGTGTCCGATACGGGCAGCGGCATCGAGCCTGCGCTGCTGCCGCATATCTTCGACATGTTCCAGCAGAGCCGCGACCCCACCACGCGCCGCGCCGGGCTCGGCATCGGGCTCGCGCTCGTCAGGGACCTCGTGAACCTGCACGGCGGCTCCGTGCGAGCGGAATCGGAGGGCGTCGGCAAAGGCGCGACGTTCACGGTCACGCTTCCGACACACGGATCGCTCGCGCACGTGAACGCGGACAGCGGCGGCGCGCTCCAGTCGCTGCAAGGCCTGCAGATCCTGATGGTCGACGACGACGCAGCAACGGTTGAAACGTTCAAGCTTCTTCTGGAAAGCGAGGGCGCCGTCGTCCGGACGGCCACGAGCGGCGAAGAGGCATTGACGATGCTCGACGGCCACGTGCCCGACGTCGTGCTGTCCGACATCGGCATGCCGGGCATGAGCGGACTCGAATTCGTCGGCAAGCTGCGAGAGGAGCCGTCGATGAAATCCGTGATCTGCATTGCGCTCAGCGGCTTTGGCGAGGAGGACGATGTTAGCGAGGCAGAAAATGCGGGCTTCGATGCTCACATGAAGAAGCCGGTGATGCTGGAAGATCTGCTCACTGTTTTCTCGCGTCTGCGCAAATAGAGCGTGCGTCAGCACGACCGACGCGAGTGCCGTGAGCTTTGAAGAAACACCGGGCGATGGAAGCGAAGCGGGAAATCATGGACAGTTTCGACAATCTCGGCAACAACGCGAAGGCTCAGTTCGACGAAGCGGTCAGGCGACTGGAGGCAGCGGATGCGCGCGTCCGGGCGCTTTCCGCCAATCCGCTCGCAGACGAATCGACGAAGCAGACCGCGCTGCACGCCTATGAGGAAGCGCGGCTGTTGTGGCTGAGCTGCGAAGCGGTGTTGCGTAGCGCCGCAATCGTCGAGAGCCCGGCGCAGTACGCGGGCAAGAGCATTGCGATCGTTCACGCCAACGCGCACGTCGGCGAGTCCATTGCGCTGCTGTTGCGCCTGCGAGGATTCAAGACAACCGTGCTGCCGACGGAGCGCCTCTCGGATGCGGCCTCGCATGGACCTGCTACGGCCGTTCTCGTCGACGTGGAAAGAAAGCTCGACAAGGCCAGCGTGCTGGCGATCGGCAAACTCAGAACGGCCCCGTCGATCCGCATCATCGCGATGGTGCCGGAAGGGCTTGAGCATAACGAGTACATCGGCTTCGATACCGTCCTCGTCAAGCCGGCTTCGATCGATACGATCGTTCAGGCCATCCTGTTCGAGACCTGACAGCGGCACGCATCGCCCTTCCACGCTTCCCCGGAGACGACACTTGCGACAAACGTACTTCTATATCAACGGCGCGAGCGACAGCCACACTCCGGAACGCGAGCTGATCCAGATCGACAAGGCCGGCTATACCGTCGCACTCAATCGCGTCGCCGTCGACGACGTGCCGCAGTACTTTCCCGCCGCAGACCGGCCACAACTAAATGTTCTGCTTAGACGCATCGCTCGCGATGACTTGCTCGTGGTGCTGAAGCTCTCCGCGCTCGGATGCAGTGCACGAGATGTACTCGCGACACTGACGCGATGCCGCGGCGCGAAGGTATCCGTGCGATGCGTCGAGCTCGGCAGCGTGGATCTGACGGGCCAGCCCGAACCGCAAGCCGTCAGAACGCTGCGCGCCATCGTGCAGATGGAGATCGCGACGAGAAGCCAGCGAAGCAGGAAAGGCCTCCAATCCGCACAGGAAAGCGGACGGCATACCGGCCGCCCCGCGTCGCTCTCGCGCACCGACAGGGCGCGCGTCATGCGCTCGCTCGACAAGGGGTTGTCCGTCAGCGAGGTCGCGCGCAAGTTCGGCACCTCGCGTCAAACCATCATGCGTATACGCGACGCGTCTTCCGCGCAGGCGGCTACGCAGCGCTGAACTACTGCTGGACTACCGCTCGTTCAGCTTCGCCGCCGCCATCGCGATGCGTTGACGCACGACACTGATGGCCTGCTTGAGTGCATAGACATCGTGCAGATAACGTGTCGGCACGCGTATCTGGCTTGCCTGCGCGTCGATGTTCTCGATTTCCTGACGCCATTGCGCAACGAGATCATTCGACGGCTGCGCAGTTTTCCATATTTCGTCTTCCAACGATTTGAGCGCGCGATACCAGACGATAAAGCGGTTCTTTATCCGCGTCTCGACCATTCGCGGCAATGCCTGTACGACGCCGATGAGCACCGCCATGAATGGCAAAAGAATCAGCAGCCGTCTTTCGATAAAGCTCGCGAGCCAGAACGGAAGATAGCGCTGAAGAAAGGGACGCCCCGATTTGAAATAGCGCTCGCTTTCGCTGGAAAGCGGAAACTCGTCGGTATTCAGATTTGGAAACGCGCCGAGCGGCGTGAAATAGTCTTCGCCCGAGTGAACGGTCTTCGCGGCATCCAGCAGCAGATAAACGAGTGCCGGATGCAACGTGTCTTTAGCGACGAGCAGCGCCGTCGCGGCCAGCAATGTGACATCGCTTTGCGGGCGGTCATTCACGATGCTGGTCGAACCGCGCGGGAACGTCACCTTCGAAAGCGACGGGAACTTCTGCACCAGTGCGTCCGCCTGGGCAAAACTCATTAGTTTCAGGTCGCTGTTCAGCAGCGTTTGCTGCATCGACGCATCTGGTCTGCCGATAAAGAATGCGGCATCGAGACAGCCGTCTTCGAGACAGCGATACGCTTTCTCCGCATCGGTTTCGACCAGTTGCGTATTGTCGCGATCGATCCCGCTATAGCCGAGCAACACGAGCGACACATGCAGGAGCCCGCTGCCGGGCACGCCGATGCCGATCCGCTTGCCGCGCAGTTGCACGAGTCGGTTGACGACGGCGTCGCCGCGATAGAACACCCAGATCGGTTCATACGAAACTGCCGCGATCGTCTGCAAGCCGTCCGTTTCCTGCGGCGTGGTGGTGCCCGATTGAATAAAGCCCACCTGGTACTCGCTATGGGGATCTCTCAGCCGCTGATAGTTTTCGACGGAGCCTGAAGAACTGCGTATATCGAGCGTGACGCCGTCGCGTTTGAGGATTGGCGCATACCGGTCGGCAAAGCCGCGATAAATGCCTTTGTCCGCGCCTGTCGTGATGACGATTCGCGTCTGAAATGCCGGCTCGATGATCGTAAACAGCACCCAGCCCAGCGCGGTCAGCACGGCGATCGCGCCAAGGATCAGAAGACGCCGGCGCCGCGGCGTGACGGGCGTCTTCTGGCTACGATAGAGCGCTGGGTTGTCCCTTCGCATCGTCCCTGTCGGGTTTCAGTACTTTTCGGGAACGTATCGAAGTGGCCGGTTCGATTCCCGATAACCTTCGGACTTTTGCCGCTTCGGCAATTTCACTTTCTCGCGCGGCATCGTCTTGTACGGAATGCTGTTCAGCAGATGCGTGATCAGGTTCAGGCGCGCGCGTTTCTTGTCGTCCGATCGCACGACGTGCCAGGGTGCCTGCTCGGTATCGGTGGCGTCGAACATGTCGTCCCGCGCGCGAGAATAGTCATACCAGCGGCTATACGAGCGCAAGTCCATCGGCGTGAGTTTCCATGTCTTGCGCTCGTCGGTGATACGCGCCTGGAGCCGGCGCGTCTGCTCCTCCTCGCTGACTTCCAGCCAGTACTTCAGAAGAATGATGCCCGAGCCGATGATTGCGTTCTCGATGAGCGGCACCGCCTTGAAGAAGTGCTCGACCTGCTCTTCCGTGCAAAAGCCCATTACACGCTCTACGCCTGCGCGGTTGTACCAGCTCCGGTCGAAAAGAACGATTTCGCCGGCAGCCGGCAAATGCGGAAGGTAGCGCTGGATATACATCTGCGTCTTCTCGCGGTCGGTCGGCGCGGGCAGCGCGATGACCCGAAAAACACGCGGACTCACGCGCTCGGTGATCGCCTTGATCGTTCCGCCCTTGCCTGCACTGTCGCGCCCTTCGAAGATCACGCACACTTTCGCGCCCGTTTGCACGACCCACTCCTGAAGCTTGACCAGTTCGACGTGAAGCAACGCGAGTTCTTTTTCGTATTGGTTGTTCTTCAGGCGCCCGTGCGCTGTCAGTGCTTCCAGTGCTTTTTCCGCGTGCTTGCCATTCGCGCCGTTCCTGTCATTCCTGGTCTTGTCATTCCTCATCTCAGCCATCGTTGATCTCCCGTGACTGCCACGCAAAATGGTTGCTGACTGGTTGTTGACGAAGGCGCCGCAATCGCCGTCGAAGCCGTTTGCACGGCCGTCCGCGATGCAGACGCGATGCCGCCCGCAGGAGCGGCCCTACGCGATGCCGTGCGCCCGGAACGTCTTCAGGTCTCGTCGCGCGCCGGTACGACCTGCACCACCAGCGTGCGGCTTTTCCAGAACATGTTGTGTACGCGCGGCTGCAGACTTTGCAGCACGTGTGATGCTATGTCGTTGAAACCGAGCACGACAGCAGGATGTTCGCCCGTTCCTTCGACGCGCTGAATCGTATCGAAAGGCGGAAACCCGTAGTGGCAAAGAAAGGTCTTGATTTCCTCATCCGTCGTGCTGTCTTCGACATTGCCTACCCATAGTTCAGCCATAGCGACTTTCTCCTTTTGGACAGTCGGCTCAACACCTCGACCATGCGCCGCACGACCCGACACACACTCAATATATTCATTGTGCACTCGCGTGTGGCAAATACCTGCCCGAAAACGCATTGCGTCCGCTCAGAAAGATGAATCGATGCTGCGAAATGCGAAATGGCGACAGCGATAAAATCGAAAATTGCAACGCGCTATTTTTCAAGGCGCGGAAGCTGGCTTATCTTTCTCTTGCTTCTGAGGCTCAGCCTGCTGTTGCCCGGCTTGCTTCCTTGCTTCGCGCGCCTTTTGCTCAGCCTTGCGCTGCGCGTCCTGCATCTGTTTCGTTGCGGCCGGTTGAGCGACGGCGACGGGCGCCGCAGCAAACAAGACGGCAAACGAAACGGTGCCACTTGCCGCGACTGCCCGTACAACCAGATCGAATCGGTTCATGGTCTTCTCCGCTGCCTGCTTTTGAATTGAATCTTATAGGGCGCGCATCGTCGCGTCGATATTCAATCCACCCGGCGGCAAATCCGAGCGGCTAAAGCGGACCAGTGCAAAGGCCCGCGTCTCCGGCCTCGGACCGGGAATACGCGCAAAGTGAAATTCGATTTCGCGCGCGCCTTGCACGTTTGCCTTCTGGATCACGTTCATCATGTCGATGCGAATGTGCCGCGTCTTGACGTAGACGTGCTCCGATGGCTTGCTCAGCACTTCGCACACGCCCTTCAAGTCGAGCTCGATGGTTTGCGTCGGCACTCTGAGCGCCGCAAGGCTGTCCGCGTTCTCCGCGATCTGCGCCTGCACGCGGCTGAGTTCGTCCGGCGTTGCGCCGTCGCCGCCGACGACGGCCCGAATACCCGTGCCCTGCCGATGCAGCAAAGCGACGCGCTCCTGCATCAGCTCGCGCCCCCGAGCGAGGCGTTCCGCACGATCGGTCGCGAGTTGGGAAAGCCCTTCCAGCGCCATCTGGTCGATCAGCCGCCGCACCAGTTCCTCACGCAACTCGGGTTCCGTGCGCCCGCATATCCTCACGCGATGATCGCTGAACGACAACGTGGTTTGCACGACGTCATGGCGCAACGTGTCGCCCTCCATCGCGACGCCGAGCACATGACGCTCGTTCAAGGCCATCCCGAGCGTTCCGTGAACATCCACTGCATCGGGGTTCTGCTCGAAAAAGGTGCGCACCGCTTCGGAGCGGCCAAACGCGCGCGCGATGTCTTCCGGCGTCGCAAAGAACGCGCGCAGACAGGGATTGCTGGACCACGCAGCGGCATTGGCATCGAGCGTCGCGGGCAGCGAGGCGATCAGCTCGTCTACGTACTGGAGCGTTGCTGCGACAGGCCGTTTCAGGCGACGCCGGTAATGGCTCGCCAGTTTCAGCCGTGGATGAATGGCGAGAATGCGCTCGACCGCTTCATCGATACGCGCGGCGTCGGCCACTGAAACGTGGACTCGCTCGCGATTGAACAGCCAGCGCAATAGACCCATTGCCGAATTCTCCGAAGGCCAGGCATCATCAAACATAGTCTACGGCGCGTGGGAATGCGCAGCGGGCGATCACGGTCAACGGTGTCGTGCATTTCCGCTCGTAAGGTAAAGCGCGGCTTTCAGCATTTAAGCATCGGCAATCTGCCTGAACGCATCGAACCGCGTAAAAGGCGGCGCAAGTTCTTCGACTTCCATTTTGTCGACGAGCGCCGCGGGCATGCCGTCGATCATCCAGTCGCACATCTCGCGCACCTGCTCCGGCGCGCCCTGGAGCAGCGCTTCGACGGAGCCGTCCATCCGGTTGCGCACCCAGCCCGCGACACCGAGCAGGGCCGCCTGTCGCACGCACGCCGCCCTGTAGCCCACGCCCTGAACCGTGCCCGTTACTCTCACGAGCAGCGTCGCTACTTCGCCATCGAAATCGCCCGCCATCCCCGCTCTCCACCGACAAGATCTGCCGCGACCATATCGAACACTCTATGTGTGGATCGTATGTCACGCCGTGGCGTTAGCAATAGGCCGATTCAATTTTCGTCGCGAGCGAATACGTATCACATGGCCTTTGCCTCTTCTGCGCTCACACAACTACAGGCAACAGATGCATCGCTGACGGAACGCGCGGCGAGGCTCGGCCACAATTCCGATGCGGCGTTCAGCCGGGCGTTCAAGCGCATCGTCGGCATTGCGCCTGATGCAGTGCGGCGCAACGCCGACCACGTTCAATCGAAATCGAACATATCGAACAGCGACTTCTTCTTGCGGCGCGCATCGTAATGCTTGCGATGGTCGTCGTGCGCGTCATGACGCCGGCCCCACTCCTGTTCATGCCGCGCATCGCGGTCGCTGTAGCGCGCATGACGCTCACGCTCTGCATCCGCGCGCTGCGGCTCCGGCGCGTCCTGCATCTGGCCGATCAGCTTGTCGAGTTCGCCGCGGTCTAGCCATACGCCGCGGCACGTCGGGCAATAATCGATTTCGATGTTCTGCCGCTCGGTCATCAGCAGATCGGGGGTCTTGCAAACGGGGCATTTCATTGCATCGCTCCTTTTCATTTCGCCAGTTCGGCATTTCGGTGATTCGGTTGTGTCGCGTGTGCAGCCGCTTCGTGCTCGCGGCTTATCCTCCTGAGGCGCGCCAGCATGTTCATGCCTTCGACGAAGCCGGCAAACGCCATCGCCGCGTAGATGTAGCCCTTCGGCACGTGCGAACCGAAGCCTTCCGCGATCAGCGTCATCGCGATCACCAGCAGGAACGCGAGCGCCAGCGTGACGATGGTCGGATTGCCTTCGATGAACTTCGACAACGGAGCCGCCGCAAACAACATCGCCGTGACAGCCACAATCACCGCGATGAACATGATGGGCAGATGGTCCGTCATCCCGACGGCCGTGATGATGCTGTCGACGGAGAACACGAGGTCGAGCAGCAGGATCTGGCCGATTGCAGCCGTCGCCGTCAGTCCGCCGACACGCACGGCCGCGTTCGACACATCGGCATCGTGGCTCACGTGATGGTGCATTTCACGCGTCGCCTTCCACACGAGGAACAGACCGCCCGCGAGCAGAATCAGGTCGCGCCACGAGAACGCATGGTCGAACACGGAAAACACCGGCTCCGTCAGGCGCGCAATCCACGCGACGGTGCCTAGCAGGCAGAGACGCATCACGAGCGCGAGCATGATGCCGATGCGCTGTGTCCGTGCACGCTGCGCTTCGGGCAGCTTGTTGCTGAGAATGGAAATGAAGATCAGGTTGTCGATGCCGAGCACGACTTCCATCACGATGAGTGTCACGAGTGCCGCCCATGCAGCGGGATCGGCGACGAGAGTCAACAGGGAGTCCATTTGCGCGCGTTGTTGTCCGGGTTTGAGTGAATGCGGCTGATTGCTGGTTCACAGCCTGTAAAGCAAATGATCCGTCATTCGTCACATCGAAAAAACCAGTGATAATCTGATGATGTGTTCGTATTTTTCGAAATCGACGAGGTCTCCGACATGCTCAACTACCGGCATTTGCACTACTTCTGGGTCGTCGTGAAGGAAGGCGGATTTGCGCGCGCCGCCGAACGGCTCGACATGGCCGTGCAGACCATCAGCGCGCAGGTGCGCGAACTGGAGAAATCGCTCGGTCATCAGTTGCTGAAACCGGCGGGGCGCGGCGTCGCGATGACGGAGGCCGGCCAGGCAGCGTTTGCGCGCGCGGAAGAAATCTTTCATCTCGGCAGCACGCTGCACGACGAAGTGCGCGAGGCCGCAAGCGGCGCGGTCGCGCGCTTCGCGGTCGGCCTGACGGACGGCATCTCGAAGCTGGCCGCCCATGCGATTCTCGCGCCCGCGCTGCATACGCCGTCGCTGCGGCTGGTGTGTCATGAAGGAGAATCGGAGCAACTGCTGGCCGAACTCGCGCATCACCATCTGGATCTCGTGCTGTCCAGTCAGGCGGCGCCACATAACGCGAACTTGCGGCTGTCGAGCGAACGCCTGATCGCATCGCCGATCGACTGGTATGGACCGGCCGCCACCGTGCGCAAGAGTGCCATCGATCACTTCCCGCAATGTCTCGCGAGCCTGCCCGTCCTGCTGCCGACGGGACATTCTTCGCTGCGCTCGCGGCTCGACCGCTGGTTCGAGGCGGAAGGCATACGGCCGCGCATCGCGGGCGAGTTCGAAGACAGCGCGTTGATGGCGCTATTCGCGTCGCGAGGGCTCGGCGTGTTTCCGCTCGCGGCATTCGGCGCCGAGCGCAACGATCCGATTCATCGCAGCTTGCGCTGGCTAGGCCGGTCGCCTGATGTGAAAGAGGAAATACATGCGATCGTGTCGCGGCGCGGACGGCATCATCCGTTGACGCAAAAGGTACTCGCTTCCGCTTTGGGCTAACTGTACTGGCCGTAACGCAGACTTCGATTTTTCCGAACTTGCTGTTCCGCTATTTCTGCTTTTTCCGGACACGTCGACACCCGTACTCTTGAGCCGTACCCACGAAGGAGGTGTCACATGCAAATCCTGTTCAAGTCCCGCGACCGTGAAGCCGTTCGTATGCGCAGCTTCGCGCGTCAGCGTATCCGGTTCGTGTTCCGACGTCTGGACTGGCTGATTTCGAAGGCAACCGTCAGTCTTTCGGACATCAACGGCCCGCGCGGCGGGCTCGACAAGCGCTGCCAGGTGCAGGTGCAGACACCCGATGCGACGCCTGTCGTCGTGACGTCGATTGCGAGAGACTGGCGTGGCGCGCTCGATCTGGCGCTCGCTCGCGCGGCGCGTTCCATCGTGCGCAGACAGCAGACACGCGTTGCCGTGCGACGCTTCAGTCAGCGCGAGCCTGCATGGGCCGCTCAGCCGGATTCGGTTTAAGCATGAATGCAGTTGATGGCCACGTGGACGACGGCACCGCCAGCGCGGTGTCGCCCGCTACGCATTCATCGCGCGATCGAGCAGCCTCAAGCCGTCGACTCCGCTTCTCGCGAGTCCGACGCCCAGATGCGACGCAATGCCGAAATCGCGCGGATTGATGCGAATGACGCGCGGCCCGTGCTGCTCGCTGAAAAGACGCACGGTCGGTATCGCCTTGCCCGCGCCGACTTCGATCACGACGAGCCGCTCGACCGTCGACAGCCACGCGCGCAAGCGCGCCTCCTGCTGCTCGGTGCGCAGCGCGATCCAGTCGTAATCGCCGAACATCAGGATATTGGGCCGCGCCACCGCACCGCATGCCGGGCAGCGCGGCAGATCGCTCGTCAATTCGCAGGTCGTTTCATCGACGATGGGGCGCACGTCATCGGCGGTCCATAGCCGGTCGTTACAGACTTCCGAGCATTGCAGAATGTGAATCGAACCATGGCACTCGGCTATCGTCGCATCGTCGAAGCCCGCCTTCTGGAACTGTCCATCGACGTTGCTCGTGAACGCCCATAGTCCGCGCGGCATGGAGTCGGCCCAGCGGCGCATAATGTCGAAGCCCTCGTGTGGAATCGTGCGCCGGTACAGATCGAGACGATGCCCATAAAATCCCCAGCAAAGGCGCGGATGCAACGCCATCACGCGCGGATTCGCCATGTCCCGAAAGGTGAGGCGGTGCTGTTTCAATGCGGGATAGGCGCGCCAGAATCCATCGGCGCCGCGATAATCGGGCAAGCCTGAATCGACGCCCATGCCGGCGCCTGCCGTCACGAGCATCCCATCGGATTCGCGCAGCCACGACGCGGCGCGCCTGATACGTTCGTTTTCGTCCATCGCGCTACTCTAGCAATTCGCACACGAAGCGTCTTGTACGCCGCGCGTCGCGTCATGGACAATAGCGACGCGAGCCGGCACACGGTTCGCGAGGCCATCGTTCAGGCAGCATGGCCACCTTATCGAGGAGACAAACCGATGTCCGCATCCGCCGCTGTGTTCGCCATTCTTGTCGCGCTGTTACTGGGCGCGATGATTCCAGGGCCGAGTTTCGTTCTTGTCGCGCGAAATTCGATCAGCCTGTCTCGCAGCGACGGACTCTCGACTGCGCTCGGCATGGGCGCCGGCGGGATTTTCTTTGGCGGTATTGCGCTCGCCGGACTCTATACGTTACTGGTTGCCGTCGAATGGCTTTATATCGCGCTCAAAGTTGCGGGCGGGTTGTATCTGATCTATATCGCGTCGAAGATCTGGCGCGGCGCGGCTCAGCCCATCGCAATGGATAGCGCCGACGCGACGCATGGCCGGAGCGCGAAGAAATCGTTCTGGATCGGCTTGACGACGCAGCTCAGCAATCCGAAAACGGCGATCTGGTACGGCAGTATCTTTGCGGCACTGCTGCCGCAGCATCCGCCTGTGTGGTGCTATTTCGTGCTGCCGCCGCTCGTTTTTGCAGTGGAGGCCGGCTGGTACACGGTCGTCGCACTGTGCTTTTCGAGCCGCCACCCGCGCGAAGTCTATTTGCGCGCAAAGAAGTGGATCGACCGGATTGCCGCCGGTGCGATTGCGGCGCTCGGGCTACGGCTGATTTTCGCGGCAAGGACGGCGGGAATCTGACCGCAGAGACATAACGGCCGCGCCTCCCGGCGACAGAAGGCTGATGAACAAAAGGGGGAGTACGGCTCGTACTCCCCCTTTTTATTCGGAATGCCCAGCGGCCAATGCTTAGCGGCGATAGGCTTCGGCCAGCACGGCGCAATGCTGCAGATGCAGCTCGACAGCGCGGATCGCGAGTTCGCGCAGACGCGAGAGCCAATTCGTGGACGAGGCGGCGGCGGTCGTAGCTTGTTGCATGGCGGACTCCTTATACGAGTAACCGAGGGTAACACCCTAGGTAATAACCCTAGTATATCCGCACGCATGACGCGGCGCAACAAAATATTCGCCAGCGGGCGACGCGACCTTACAACGTGCCTTCGTCATCTGCGATACGCGTTTATCGACTCAAGGTTCAATTGCCTTCGGGTGAAACCGAATGCGTCCACAACCAGCCGTTGCGCACCGCTGAAGCCACACCAATCAGATAGATCGGATACCTCAATATATTCACGCAAGTGTCGCATCTTGGGACAGCACCCGTTTCGTGACAGCAGTATTTCATTTCCGCCGATACGTTCATTTCGCTCGCGCAAAGAAGTCATGCCGGATTTCACAATGATCCGTCGTTTAACGAAGCGAATTGAAAGCATCGAGTACTGTTGCGTTTGAACCAACGGTCTATTGGAAAAATTAACGTGATCGTGCAAGTGCTTTTGCTCTAAGATTCGCCGTGCTCCAACAACGCCTATCGCTCAAAGGAAAAGTATGGACATCAAGTCGATCCGGCAGTCTGCTTTTGCGATGCCCGTCCACAATCCCGCCTACCCTCGCCCGCCATTCCGATTTCTCAATCGCGAGTACTTCATCATTTCGTATGAAACGGACATGGATGCGCTGCGCGCCGTTGTGCCCGAACCTCTCAAGCCGGAAAACGCGCTGGTCCATTATGAATTCATCCGCATGCCGGATTCGTCGGGCTTCGGCGACTACACGGAAAGCGGTCAGGTGATTTCCGTGCGCGACATGGAAGGACGTCTTGGGAACTACACGCACTCGATGTACCTCGACGACGAAGGCCCGATTGCCGGCGGCCGTGAAATCTGGGGTTTTCCGAAGAAGCTCGCGCGCCCGAAGCTGAGCGTCGACGGCAATGACACGCTGCTCGGCACGCTCGACTACGGCACGCAACGCATTGCGACGGGCACGATGGGCTACAAGCACCGTGTGCTCGACATCGAAGCGGAGCGCGTCAAGCTCGCCGATACGCCGAACTATCTGCTCAAGGTGATTCCGCATGTCGACGGCAGCGCGCGCATTTGCGAGCTCGTGCGCTTCTATCTGCGCGACGTGACGGTGCTCGGCGCATGGAGTGGCCCCGCCGCGCTCGAACTGCATCCGCATGCGCTTGCGCCCATCGCGGAACTGCCTGTCAAGCGCGTGATCGGCGCGCGTCACGTGATTGCGAATCTCACGCTCGATATCGGCGAAGTGGCGTTCGACTATCTCGCGCCCGCGCAAACCACTGCGCAGACCGCGAAGAAGTCGAATGACGATGCACTTGAACTCGCTCTCTAAACCACTCACAGGGAAAAGAACATGTCATTGCAAAACAAGGTCGCGCTCGTTACGGGCGCAGCAAGCGGCATCGGCGAACAATGCGCGCGCAAAATGGCGAGCCTCGGCGCTGCCGTCGTCATTGCCGATCTGAACCTCGAGGCCGCGCAGAAAGTCGCGGCAAGTATCGTCGCTGCGGGCGGCAAGGCACTCGCCGTTGCAATGGATGTGACGAACGAAGAAGCCGTGAATGCGGGCGTCGACAGCGCGGTGAAGC
Organism: Paraburkholderia phymatum; assembly: GCF_038900715.1. Classification (GTDB taxonomy): domain Bacteria; phylum Pseudomonadota; class Gammaproteobacteria; order Burkholderiales; family Burkholderiaceae; genus Paraburkholderia; species Paraburkholderia phymatum_A. The sequence continues at coordinate 66,356 of NZ_JAYMRZ010000012.1, forward strand.
AACTCGGCGGTATTGACGTGCTCGTGTCGAATGCGGGCATTCAGATCGTGGCGCCCATCGAGGACTATGCGTTCGCCGACTGGAAGAAGATGCTCGCGATTCATCTGGATGGCGCGTTCCTGACTACCAAAGCGGCCATCCGGCACATGTACGACAGCAAGCGCGGCGGCTCGATCGTGTATATGGGCTCGGTCCACTCGCATGAAGCGTCGAAGCTGAAGTCAGCCTATGTCACGGCCAAGCACGGCCTGCTGGGTCTCGCTCGCGTCGTCGCGAAGGAAGGCGGTCCGCGTGGCGTGCGCGCGAACGTCGTGTGCCCCGGCTTCGTCCGCACGCCGCTCGTCGAGAAACAGATTCCCGAGCAGGCAAAGGAACTCGGTATTACCGAGGAAGAAGTCGTGAAGAACGTGATGCTGAAGGAAACGGTGGATGGCGAATTCACCACGGTCGACGACGTCGCCAATACCGTTGCGTTCCTCGCGGGTTTCGAATCGGCGGCACTGACGGGACAGTCGGTGATCGTCAGTCACGGCTGGTCGATGCAGTAAGGAGCATGCATGCGCAGTGACACAAAAAAAATCAGCGCGCGGCCAGATGCCTTGGTGTTGCCGCGCTACGACGAGATCGCACTCGTGCTGCAAGGCGGCGGAGCACTCGGCTCGTATCAGGCGGGTGTCGTCGAAGGACTGGCCGAGGCGAATGTCGAGCCGGACTGGATCGCGGGCGTGTCGATTGGCGCGCTCAATACGGCGATCATCGCGGGCAATGCGCCAGAAAAACGCGTGGAAGCGTTACGCGGATTCTGGAATGCGATCTGCCATCCGCTCGACTGGATCGGCAGCGTCAGTGCGTGGACGCTGCCCGGTTTGGGCTTGCAAGACCTGTCGCGCAAGTGGGCCAGCATGTGGGCAGCGGGCCGCGCGCTGGCGGAAGGTCAGCCGGGCTTTTTCGCGCCGCGCTTTCCATTGCCCGTTGCCGGACTCGCGAAGCTGGACCCGAGCCGCGTCAGCTACTACGACACGGCCGCGCTCAAGGCGACGTTGCAGCAGTACGCCGATTTCGATCGCATCAACGACGGCAAGATTCGAGTGTCCGTGGGCGCCGTGAATGTGCGCACGGGCAATCTCACGTACTTCGACAACGCGAAAATGCGTCTCGCGCCGGAGCACTTCATGGCGTCGGGCGCATTGCCGCCGGGCTTTCCCGCTGTCGAAATCGACGGCGAATTCTACTGGGACGGCGGACTCGTTTCGAATACGCCGCTCACGGAAGTTCTCCGCGATTCGGATCACAAGGACACGCTGGTCTTTCAGGTCGATTTGTGGAGTGCGAAAGGCAATGCGCCGGGCGATTTTCTCGACATATCGGAGAGAGCAAAAGACATTCAGTACTCGAGCCGGACTCGCGCGATCACCAACATGCTCGCGGAACGGCAGAAGCACGCGCGCTTTATCAAGGAACTGCTCGAGCATGTGCCTACGTCGGTGCTGAAAGCGGACCCGCTATTCCGGCTTGCCGAAGCGGCCGCGGATGGTAGCGCGATCAACGTCGTGCATCTGATCTACAAGAACAAGCCATACGAAGGCCACTACAAGGATTACGAGTTCAGCATGGATACGATGCTCGAGCACTGGCAAAGCGGCCTCGACGACATTCGCGATTCGTTCTCGCATCGCGAATGGTTCGATGTGCCGAGCCGTGAACAGGGCTTCGCCACACACGACGTGCACCGCCCCGTCGGATCGGTGCCGCAGTCCGACAAGAGCACCGTCGAAACATTGCCGGGCAAGAGCCGCAAGGAAGCAGCCTGAGTACTTTTCGATTCAATTCGCTCTAGATGAAACACGGCTCTGCAATACGCATGTTGCAGAGCCGTATTTTTATCGAGCCGCGCAAATGCTCGCAAGGCTGCGCAAAATTTACATGCCGCCTGGAAAACCTAGCGCAGTCGCTTTCGCGCGCAAATCCGCAAAGCGGCCACCCGGCGGATTGACGGCCGTCGACGATGCCGCGCTCGACGGAAGCTGCTGGCTGCGATCGACGCCGCCGAGCCCAGGTATGATGCCCGCCACCGAGCATTCCACGCCGAAGGTTCCCTGCGTTACCGCAATGGCGGGTGCATCGGTTCGCGCAGCATCGCTGAAATCCAGCGCGTAGGCCATGTTGAAAGTGGCGGGATCGGTTGCGCGCACGCCCAACGGGTCAATGCCGAAGCGCCACGCGAGCAGTTGATGGATCGAGCTGGGATCGAACGGATAGCGCGACACCATGTTCGCGCGTGTACGCGGCCCGAGCATCATGCACGGCACACGAAAGCCCAGGCGGCCGTCGTTGCCCACACCCTGTTCAGCCGTCGACACGGGCCTGACGGGCGGCACTGCATGCTCCATGAAACCGCCCCATTCGTCGTAGACGAGGATCATCAGCGTGGTGCTCCACTTCGGCCCAGTGCGCAACGCGTCGTAGATCTGTCCGAGCAGGACCTGGCCGTTGCGCACGTCCGCATGCGGGTGATCGTCATTGGACGTGCCCTGCGCCTCTCCCGCGAAACTCGGATCGACCATGCAGAACGACGGCAAATTGCCCGACGCTGCATCCGAAAGAAAATTCGCGAAGAGCTTCGAGCGGCCGACATAGCGCGAGCCGTACAACGAGGTGAACGGCACGTCGTGGAAGTAGTAGCTCGATGAGACGTTCTTCGCGTCGAGCCGGTCCCAGATGGTCGGCAGCGAACAGGTATCGGTGCTGTCGTCGAGACGGTCGGTTTCGCCGCTGTGAAGATAGAGACGGTTCGGAAAAGTGGCCGACAAAACGCCCGTCATGTAGTAATCGCAAACCGTGTACTGCGTGACGGCGCCGCGATAAAAGTCGAGATCGGCTGCGCCGAAATAGCCGATCGGCAACAGATCGCCGCGCAAAAGGCTCGTGCCGGGCGTCAGCAGGAAGCCGTTCATCGCGCCATTGGCCAGTTGCGTGCGGGCGGCGCTGTACTGATGGTTCGGATCGGAAAACGAGCAGGCCTGGAATCCGTATGCCGCGCTCGACGTCAATGCGAACGACGACTGAGTCTGTCCGAATGCGTCGGGGAACTGGCGGTTCTGCTGATGCTCCGCATTCGGAACCCAGCCGAGCATGTGATCGAATGAGCGGTTTTCCATCGTGACGAGCACGATGTGATCGACGCCTGACGTGGCCGGGTCGGGCAACGCGGGCCTCGGCAGATTGGCGCGATCGGGCGGAATGCCGCTCGTCGCCCCCGCACTGCCCGACGATCCGCCTCCCCCGCCGCCACAAGCCGACAACGCGACGGTGCCCGCGAGCGCAGCCAGTATCTTGCGGCGCGTGGGATCGGGTGCATTCGAAGACTGATGATCGCTCATGTCGTTCTCCGTTGTTGTAAGGGCTGTTGGGGGTGCCGTTGAGGTCGCTGTCGACGGATCGAGCGGACGGACAAGCGTCGTCAGCACTTGGCGTTCCCGGACGTCGCCGATCGGCACGCGATCCGTGTCAGTGGATTCCCTGGTCCTTTCCCGATGCGGCATGCGCTTTTCGTGCGGCGCGGAACACGGGAAGGCCGTGCGCGAGGACATGCTCATCGATACAGCTTCAAGACTGTATTTTCACTTTACAGTCCAAAGCCTGTATATTGCCAATACAGTCTTTGACCTGTATCCTGACCGACAGGCAGCAACGCATGCGCATCCTCGCCTGCCCGCCTTCAACTGTCTCCTTTCGAGGCCCGCCGTGGATTATTCCGTCAAGACGCTCAGCCAGCTGCGGCCCGTTCTGCGCGGCTTTCGCAAGGCCGCGGGACTCACGCAAGCCATGCTCGCCGAGCGGCTCGGCATCACGCAGCAGAGCTATGCGCAGTTCGAGGCGAATCCGGCGGCGGCCGGGGTCGAGCGGCTGTTCAAGGTTTTGCGGCTGTTGAACGCCGGCATCACGCTCAGTCAGGATGCGCCGTCGCCGGCAAACACGACACCCGTTGCAAAGATGGCGCCGTCGAACCGCGCAGCCCCCGCTAACGGAAACGTATCGAAGGCTCGCCCGGCAACGCCCCGCAAAGCCGGGACGAAACGTGCAGCCCCCGCGCGCAAGACGAGCAAGCGGGCGCAGCCGGACACGGCAGCGCCGGGCGCCCGCATGGCTGCACGCAAGAGCACGTCCGGCCCCAAAGCGCCCGCCCCCATCAAGGCGAAGCAAGCGGCAACACCACCGAAAAAGCGCGAGAACTGGTAAGCATGCGGCGCGGTTCACAGACACAACGACTCGACCTGTGGATGAACGGCCTCGCCGTCGGCTACTGGGAAAAAGCCGGCGGCGGCGAACGGCTCGTCTACTTCGACGACTGGATCGCCGATGAGCAGGGCCGTCCGCTGTCGCTTTCGTTGCCGTTCACGCCCGGCAATCAGCCTTATCGCGGCGCCGTCGTGTCGGCGTTCTTCGACAACCTGTTGCCCGACAGCGAGCCGATCCGGCGACGGATGGCGCAGCGCTACCGCACGGGCGGCACGGCGCCGTTCGATCTGCTCGCGGCGCTCGGGCGCGACTGCGTCGGCGCGATCCAGATGCTGCCGCCAGGCGAAGCGCCCGCCGACCTCTATCGCATCGGCGGCGAGACGCTCACCGACGACGACATCGGCCGCCTGCTGCGCGACACGACATCGGCTGCGCCGCTTGGTCAGCACGATCGGGCGGGCGACTTGCGGCTGTCCATCGCCGGCGCGCAGGAAAAGACAGCGCTGCTGCGCCACAAGGGCCGTTGGGTGTTGCCCTCGGGCAGCACGCCCACCACGCACATTCTCAAGCTCCCACTGGGACTCGTCGGCAACATGCGCGCCGACATGCGCACGTCGGTCGAGAACGAATGGCTGTGCTCGAAGATCGTCGAAGCGTACGGCCTGCCCGTCGCCGCGTGCGAGATCGCGCATTTCGGCGATCAGAAGGCACTCGTCGTCGAGCGCTTCGATCGCCGGCTGTCGAGCGACGGCACATGGATCGTCCGCCTGCCGCAGGAAGACATGTGCCAGGCGACGGGCACGCCGCCTATCGTGAAGTACCAGGCCGACGGCGGCCCCGGCATCGACACCGTGATGGAGATACTGGCGGGCTCGGTCGATGCCGCGACCGACACCACGCGTTTCTTCAAGACGCAACTGATCTTCTGGCTGCTCGCGGCCACCGACGGCCACGCGAAGAATTTCAGCATCGCGCATCTACCGGGCAATCGCTATCGCGCGACGCCGCTATACGACGTGCTGTCCGCGCATCCCATCATCGGGCGCGGCGCGAATCGCATCCCGATGCAGAAAGCGAAAATGGCGATGGCCGTGCGCGGCACGAGCAATCACTATCTGATCGCGCAGATCGTGCGGCGGCACTGGATCGCGCAAGGGCAGCAGGTCGGCCTCGCGCCCGATGCCGTCGATGCGCTGATCGCGTCGGTGACGAATGACACGCAGCACGTCATCGAAAGCGTGGCCGCGCAACTGCCCGCCGCTTTCCCGCAAGACCTCGCCTCAGCGATATTCGACGGCCTGCTCAAACAGAGCAGGAAACTCGCGGCGATGTAGCGCGACGATGAAAGCGCTCAACCAATCACCGGTCCGATCTTGTCGATAGTCAGCGATGGCACGAACGTCTTGTCCTGATACACGTGCGCGAGCGCCTGCTCGCCGATTTCACGCGCGCCCGCAGGCAGCGACGTATCGGCGACGGCATACGCGGCCTCCCACATCGCAGCGAGAAAGCGTGCGCCCGCGCCCATCAGCTTGGCCGTGTCCTCGCCGAAGGCCGTCCACAGACCATCGACGACACGCGCCGAGCTTCCCCCGCCCAGACGGATGTACTCGTCGATCAGCGTGCTCGGCGGGAGAATTTGCGCCGCTTCGCTCATCAACGTCACGGTCGCGAACGCGGCATCGCGGCCGGTTTTGATCGCGGGAATCTTGCCTTTGAACGCTTTCGCCTGCGGTCCGATCTGCGGCAGCAGGTCGCTCGAATGACGGTCGACCATCTTGTCCTCGTAGGTCGAATGCACGCCCTTGCCGGGCCATTTCTTCGCGGTCGCGCCAGGCGCATCCTTGTAGCCGTCCGCGTGATACGAGCCGTGCAACGGCTGACACGCATCGCCGACGTAATGCGCGAGCACGCCCGCCGCGCACAGGAACTTCGTGTCGTTGCGCGCCTTCAGTTGAGCAACCATCTCGTCGAAAATCTGCCACACGCGAAACGGCAGCAGACCTTCATTGCGCGTGTCCTTTTCGCCTTCGTCCGCATACCACTTCGACCATACGGCCACGCTCATGTTGGCGATGTTGTCGAGCGTCACATCGCGCAGCGTCTTGCCGTCCGCGTTGGGCTGATCGATGTCCGCGTAATGATTCGGATGCTCGGGGCCCGCGTTCTGCGCATAGTCGCGCCCGCCCGGCACGCGGTCGGGCGTCTTCTTCCACACGAGATCGGGCACGTCCGCGAGCTCGACGAAATCGCCGCGCGCAAGCTTCTCGCGGATCTGCTCGGGCGTCAGTTCATTCGGCCGGAAGCTGATGCGCTCGACGTTCGCTTCGAGGAAATCATGCAGCGGTCCCTGCTTCACGGATTCGATTGCCGCCGTCGCGATGCTGTAGTGGCCCGTTTGTCCCCAGAACGGATTCGCGCCGACGTTATGCTCGCGCACGAGATCGACGTCGAGTAGTTGACATGCCGTACTCAAGCCCGTTGCGAGCGCATAGTTCAGCCGCCCGTCGCCGTCGCTCGCGAGCGCCTGGCCGCCCCATTCGATCGCAAGCGGATAAAGGCGGCGTGTGCTCTTCACGGCGTTGCGCTTCTTGCCATTACGCGCGGACCCCGTGGACCCGTTCCGCGTGCCGTTTTCCTCTTCCGCACCTTCCGGCGAGACCCGATACCACAACGTGCCCGAATCGCCGGGTTGCGTTTGCGGACTCCCGTTGGCGGGCGCGATCAGAAACTGCGATACGTAGTCGTAGCCCGCGAGCGACTTGTGACGATAGAAGAGCGCCTTGATCGTGCCGTCGAGCGCACCCGATGCGCTGCCGAACGCCGTCACCGGCTGGTCGATCAGTTGCAGATTGAGGCTCAGCTCGTTCAGGTCGACGATATTCCCGATCGTGCCAACGATGCCGAACGGCTGGCTCGACCAGTCGTTGGCGTCGTGCACTTCGACGAGCCCGATGTCGAGCGTCATGAAGCTGCGGTTGCCTGCGTACTCGGGAAACACATCGGTGAACGGCTCGCGCGTCAGTTGCCGGCCCGATGCAATGCCCACTTCTGAAACCGCGCCACGCAACAGCGCCTTCACCGACGAGCCGGGTTCGCCGCACACGTGCCGGTTGGTGAGCGCGTAGACGGTATGTCCATCGGTGACGAGACAACCGACGCTCGCCGTGCGCTCGACGCCCTGCGCATCCGCGATCAACGGGCAGCCGCCGCCGATGTATGTCGAAGGCCAGCGTGCATCCGTGGGCGCGCTCGTCGCGGGCTCGGTCGGCTCGACGGCGACCACGCAGACGGGCAACGCGCGGCCATCGGGCATGTAAAGCGTGCGCGGCACCATGTGATCGGGATCGACCTTGCCATGACCGAACTCCGTCGCATCGATCCAGTCCCGCACCAGCACGATCACGGCGGGCCATGAATAGGGCCGCACCTCCGAGTTGTCGAACGTGCGTATGCCCTTCGCCTTGCCGTTGCGCGCTTCGGGGCCCTTCGTGCCGACGTGCTGGTCGGGCCACGGTTCATCGGTGCGGATCAGATACAGCCCGACGGCCGTGCCGACCACATTGGCCTTGTTCGACAGATGCCAGTGATACAGATCGCGCGCTTCGAGCAGATCCTTCAACGACAGGCTCTGGAAATTATGCTGCGTGGACAGTGGATTCATCGATTCACCTCGACGCTCGCCGGTCGCTTCGACCGGCCGTTGCAGGCACGCCGCCAGTACGATGCGATGCCGCGCTTCACGTGGCATCGCGCGCGGCGGCGCGTGGTCGCAATCAAGGTTCTCCGATGCATGTGACAGCGTCGCGTCATGCGAGCGATCGCTGTCATAAAGATGTCACGTGCGGTACGCACCATCAGCGGACAATACGGTCGAATGGCGGCTGAGAGCGCCATCGCATCGCGCGGCACACGGCGTGCTCAATTTCGTGCTATCGCGTCCCTACATGGAAGAGACACTGTGAAGCAACGTGCGACTGTTGTATGCCGGGTGGGCACACGCATTCTGCTGGTCGGCAAGGCGGATTCGCGCTGGTCGCTGCCGGGCGGCAAGCCTGAAATGGGTGAGTCATTCGAAGCGGCCGCCGTGCGCGAACTGATCGAAGAGACACGCCTTCATCCCATCGGCATGCAGTACCTGTTCGCATTCGCGGGCACGCGCACCTGTCATCACGTGTTCGCCGCGCATATCGACGAGCGGCAATCGCCCGTGCCCAGCAACGAAATCACTCGCTGCACGTGGGCTAAAGTCACCGACATCTCCGATCTCGACACGAGCGTTTCGACGCGAGGCATCGTCGATGTGCTTGCGCTGAATCGCCGGTACGATCCGCGCGTGCAGAGCCGGCACCAGCGCGCGGATGCATTCGTGCAGAACCTGCGCGACGCGTTGCACGATGTGGGGCTCAACGGGTGGACACCTGCGCTGTGATCGAGCGCCGGTTCAAATCCGGACTCGTACTGACTGCGTGCGTGAAAGCCGCGTGACTGATGTTCGCGCACGCGCTTTCACGTTTGCGCAAAAAACAAAACCGCCGGCCTCAGAGACCGGCGGCTTCCTCCAGCAAATCCACTACAACACGGATACCGTCGACTGACGCCGCGCCAGACGCGCGCGGTGCGAACGCGCGACGAGCTTGGCGATCGTCACTCGGCCGAGCGAGCGGCGCGCTTTCGTTGCAACGTTCGCAAGCCGCTTCTCGCTCACGCGATGGCGCGCCCACGCGAATGCCGCGATCCAGCCAATCACCGTCCAGCCGAACAGCACGTTGAACACTGTGAGTGCGAACGCGTCGTCGCGCTCGCGTGCATCGGCGACGATGGCAGGCAGGAAATACACAATCACTGCCGCCAGCAACACCAGTCCTTCAAAAAACGCTCTCATGCTATGACCTCCTGCCGTGGTCGCGATCGTAACGATCGTCAAGATAGTTGCCATGGTCGTCTCCGCGGCGCGCTGCTCGCGCCGCGCGCGACGATCAGTGGCCCTTGAACACGTTCGTTTCGCGAGCGGCTTCAGCCGGTTGATGACGGCTGCCCGATGCCGACGATGTATCGGCCACGCCGCCGACGGCGCTGTTCGCATCGACAGCCTGGTTGCGTTCTGCCGCGATCGTCTGCGCGCTCACGCCGCGTTGCGAAGCCGGCGCGCCAACGGACGGATGATAGAACGGTGCGGGACCGTAGCCCGACGCGAAAGCCGGTGCTGCAACGGCTGCGGATACGGCGACGAGCAAAGCTGCGATAAGACGGGTTTTCATGACGTGACTCCGGAAAGTGTTGAATCAGGAAGACGTCGCAACCGGATGTTCTGGCGCGGCGTCGGTTGGGAATGAGTTTAGGCGAGTCCTATCAAACTTCTATGCTCATAGATTGAAATCACAGTTCCCGTTTTTCAAACAATGGGAAATCGCGCACCGATGCCGGCGCGTTGCCCATGCGGCTCTCAGGGTCGTCGTGCCCGTTGCCGGTGCGATTCGCGCGCCGATGCTAGGATCGGCTTCCGTTCAACCGTCGCAAGCGTCGCGGCAGCAGGTGGCGCACGTTCATGAACTCAATTGCATTCACCACGGAACGCCGGGTGTTTTCCGAAGGCCGTCTGTCGATCGGACTGACGCTGCCGTTGCTGCGCGCGGGCGATATCGTCGCGGACTTCCGCGAGCAAGTGGAACTCGCTGCGCTTGCGGATGCACTCGGCTTCCGCGCGCTCTGGGTGCGCGATGTGCCGTTGAACAGCGCGGACTATCCCGATCCCGTCGGTCATCTCGATCCGTGGGTGCTGCTCGGCGCGCTCGCAACGCATACGACACAGATCGCGCTCGCCAGCGGCGCGATCGTGTTGACGCTGCGTCATCCGCTGCATATCGCAAAGGGCGCGGGCTCGGTGCAAACGCTGTCGAATGGCCGCTTCATCCTCGGGCTGGGTTCGGGCGACCGGCCGCCTGAATACGCGGCGTTCGGGCGCGATGGCGAAGAGCGGCGCGAACTGTATCGCGTGCATTGGAAAACCGTTGCGTCGGCGCTGGGCGAAGCGCCGCGCGTGGTGGCGGATCGCCTTCCGCAAGGCGCACCCGAATTCATGCTCTTGCCGAAGCCGCCTTCGCCCGTGCCGATGCTTGCCGTTGGCTCGGGTGGACAGAGCGTGGACTGGATCGCCAGGCATTCGATCGGCTGGATGACGTATCACCGCGAGCCGGAAACGCAGCGTGCGAGACATAGCATGTGGCGCGCGGCCGTCGAGCGTCTGCCGACATCCGGCTTTCGCGCGTTCGGCGTTGCGATGCGGCTCGATCTGAGCGGCGATCCGCATGAACGCGCTACGCCGCTCCCGCTCGGCTATCGCGCGGGACGGGATGCGCTGCTTGAGTTACTACGCGAGATGCGCGAGAACGGCACACATCACGTGACAATGAATTTGACTTCCGATCGCCCTGTGCGCGAAGTGATCGAAGAACTGGCCGCTGACGTCCTGCCGCATTTCCATACGTGACGTCGCCGTGCGCGCGGCGAGCGTTGCTACCCGCGAGACGAGTGCCGCTACTTTTTCACTGCAGTTTTCTTCACTGCAGTTTTCTTCACTGCAGTTTGCTTCCCTGCACTCTTCTTCACGGCACTTTTCTTCACGGCATTTTTCTTCACGGCACTCTGCTTCACTGCACTTTCCTTCCCTGCACTTTCCTTCACGGCACTTTCCTTCACGGCACTTTCCTTCACCGCACTTTCCTTCACACCCGCCTTCGCCGCACTCGTACTGCGTCCAACCCCTGCACCTTCATCAGTGTCTCTGCTCCCCGACGACGCCCGCCCAATCGCGCCGTGCCGCTCGCCATGCTGCTCGCCGCGATGCTCACCGTTCTGCCCACCCAAATCCAGCTCGACCCACGCCGGTGCATGATCGCTCGCATGCGGCTCACCTCTCACCCAACGGTCGACGCCCGCATCGCGCATTTTCGCGGCGACCTGTTTGCTTAGCAGCAGATGATCGATGCGCAGCCCCGAGTTCTTCTCCCAGTGTTGTCTGAAGTAGTCCCAGAACGTAAAGACCTGTTCGTCGGGAAAGCGCGTGCGCAACGCATCCGTCCAGCCTTGCGCGAGCAGGCGCGTATAGCACGCGCGGCTCTCCGGTTGCAGCAGCGCATCCTTGAGCCACGAGCGCGGGTTGTAGATATCGAAATCGGTCGGCACGACGTTGTAGTCGCCCGCCAGCACGACGGGATGCCCGCTGTCGGCGAGCTTCTTCGCATAGGCGATCAGGCGCTCGAACCACGCGAGCTTGTAGTCGAATTTCGGCCCCGGCTGCGGATTGCCGTTCGGCAGATACAGGCAGCCGACCAGCAGACCGCCGACGGCTGCTTCGATATAGCGGCTATGCGTATCGTCGGGATCGCCCGGCAGGCCGCGGCGCGTCTCGATGGGCTCGCTGTCCTTCGCGAGAATCGCGACGCCGTTCCACGACACCTGTCCATGCCAGATCGCGCCATAGCCGGCCGCGTTGATCTCGGTCTTGGGAAAGCTCGCGTCGGGCGTCTTCAGCTCCTGAAGACACACGATGTCGGGCACTTCCCGCTTAAGCCATTCGAGCAACGCGGGAAGCCGTGAACGAATGCCGTTGATGTTGAATGTCGCGAGCTTCATGATGATCCGGCGCTCGCAAGTGCCATACCCACGCGCGCCGCGAGTCCGCGCGCACGACCGGACCGCGTCGCGCGGGCCGGACGCGGCCGGCCGGGTCGCCCCGCTCTGCCAGTTCGATCGGTTCTGTCAGTTCTTCAGATCGTCGGGCACCTTGCCGCCGTTTTCAGCGAGCTTCGTCATTACCTGCTTGTGCAGCCAGATGTTCATCGACGCCGAGTCGTTGGTATCGCCGCTGTACTTGAGTTCCTCGGCAAGCTGCTTGCGCGCGGCGAGACTGCTGTCCAGCCCGAGCAGTTTCATCAGATCGACGATCGACGTGCGCCAGTTCAGCTTTTCCGGATTCTGATCGGCGAGCGAGGTCAGGATGGCCTCGACATCGACGGGTTCGGCCGACGCGGCAGCGGGCGCGGCCGGCGCTGCGGCGGGTGCGTCGGCGGCGGGCGCGGCTTCTGGCGTCGCTGCCGCGGCCTGCACGGCGGGATGGCTCGACGGGAAGATCTTGCTGAGGATCGTGCTGAAAATGCTCATGGCTTTCCTCCAGACAATCGGTTGCAGACGGGTTGAAGGCGGGTTGAAGGCGGTAACGCCGCACTCGGCGAAACGGCCCCGAACATCCGCCTGATGGGATTTCGCGGGATCGACGCATGCAAGGCGTCCGGTGGAAATTGTAGGCAATCGATGCGCCACACGTGCCCGATGCGCCCGCTCGAACCGCTATCCTCGCCGCAAAAAATGACAGGACGATGCCCGCTTATTCTTACTTGAGGACGTAAAATCCGGCCGCCATTCTTGTGTCGGAATCAGACTCTGAGCCGTCGCCGGCTCATAACAAGGCAAAATACCGCTTTTGACGCGGATTTGGCGCCGGATCCGGCGCGCACCTGGCACACGCGCAGCCGCCCAGTTCCAGCAGCCACGGCGGCTACAGCGGCCACGGCCATCCGCCCCGAACCCCATGCGGCGCGCAGCATCGCACGCCGCGGCAGTACCCAGAGAATCAGGAGCGATCTTTCATGACCGAACCGAACGTTTCGCTGATGAGCAGGCTGTCGCTTGCTTTCGGCACATTTTTCAGCATCCTCGGCGACCGCGAGTTCGCCGCGAGCGTGATGCGCCTGCGCAGCGGCGCGGCGCCCGCTCCGGCGGCGGCGCCCGTCGCGGCACCTGCGCCCGCACCGGCGCCGCGGCCCGCGCCCGCGCCTGTGATCAAGGAAGCCACGCCCGACGCCGCGCTCCAGTTGCTCGGTCTCCTGCAACGCGATGCGCGCTTCATCGATTTCGTCGAAGAGGACATCGCGAAGTACTCGGACTCCGACATCGGCGCCGCCGCGCGCCTCGTCCATGACGGCTGCCGCGCGACGCTGCGCGAGCACTTCACGATCCGCCCGGTGCGCGACGAAGCGGAAGGCAGCCGCGTGACGATCGACGACGGCTTCGACGCGACGGCCATTCGCCTGACGGGCAACGTGGTCGGCAAGGCGCCGTTTACGGGCAGCATCAGCCATCGCGGCTGGCGCGTCGCCGAAGTGCGCCTGCCGAAGCTCACGCAAAGCCATGACGCCACCGTGCTCGCTCCCGCCGAGGTGGAACTATGAGCGATCCACGCTATTCGATCGGTATCGACCTGGGCACGACGCACTGCGCGCTGTCATATGTCGATCTCGCCGCAAGCGACGGCGAAAAGACCGAGCAACGCGTGATGCCCGTCACGCAGCTCACGGCGCCCGGCGCGATCGAGGATCTCGATCTGCTGCCGTCGTTTCTCTACCTGCCGCATGCGAGCGAACTGACGCCTGGCGATCTCGCGCTGCCGTGGACGGGCGAACGCGATTTCGTCGTCGGCGAATTGGCGCGCAGCCGTGGGGCGGGCACGCCGATCCGCCTCGTGTCGAGCGCGAAAAGCTGGCTGTGCCATCCGGGCGTCGACCGCCGCGCGGCCATTCTGCCGAGCGACGCGCCGCCCGAAGTGACGCGCGTGTCGCCGCTCGAAAGCTCGGTGCGCTACCTGACGCATCTGCGCGAGGCATGGAACCACGCGCACCCCGACGCGCCGTTCGACGATCAGGAAATCACCGTGACGATTCCCGCGTCGTTCGATCCCGCCGCGCGCGAGCTGACGGCGGAAGCCGCGAACGCCGCAGGTTACGGGCAGAACCGCGGCCAGATGACGCTGCTCGAAGAGCCGCAGGCCGCGCTCTATAGCTGGCTCCAGAAGAGCGACGGCGCGTGGCGCAAGCAGGTCAAGGTCGGCGACATCATTCTCGTCGTCGACGTGGGCGGCGGCACGACCGACCTCTCGCTGATCGCCGTGATCGAGCGCGAAGGCAATCTCGAACTGCATCGCGTCGCTGTCGGCGAACACATCCTGCTCGGCGGCGACAACATGGACCTCGCGCTCGCACACGTCGTCGCGCGCAAGCTCGCGTCGCAAGGCACGCAAGCCGACCCGTGGCAACTGCGCGCCCTCACCTACGCGTGCCGGGGCGCGAAGGAAACGCTGCTGTCCGATCCGTCGACGGATGCCGTTCCTCTCGTCGTGCCGAGCCGCGGCTCGAAGCTGATCGGCGGATCGATCCGCACCGAACTCACGCGCGACGAGCTCACGCAGACCATTCTCGAAGGCTTCTTCCCGCAAGTCGACGCATCGGCGCGACCCATCGCCCGCACGCGCGCCGGCCTCACGCAACTCGGTCTGCCGTATGCGCAGGACGCGGGCGTCACGCGCCATCTCGCTGCGTTCCTCGGCCGCCAGGTCGCGGCGCTCGCGGAATTGCAAGAGTCGGGGGCACCAGGGCAACTGCCGCTCGAACCGAACGCGACGTTCCTGCATCCGACGGCCGTGCTGTTCAACGGCGGCGTGTTCAAGTCGCCGCTGCTCGTCGAGCGCCTCATGACGACGCTCAACGGCTGGCTCGCGGCCGACGGCGGCGCGGCGGCGCGTCTGCTCGAAGGCGCCGATCTCGATCTCGCCGTGGCGCGCGGCGCCGCTTACTACGGCTACGTGAAGCGCGGGCGCGGCGTGCGCATTCGCGGCGGCACGGCGCGCTCGTACTACGTCGCGATCGAATCGGCGATGCCCGCCGTGCCCGGCATGGAGCCGCCCATCTCGGCGCTGTGCGTCGCGCCCTTCGGCATGGAAGAAGGCACCGATGCGCCGCTGCCGGAACAGGAGTTCGGCCTCGTCGTCGGCGAGCCGGTGCGCTTTCGCTTCTTCGGCTCGTCGGTGCGGCGTCTCGATCAGGTCGGCACAATGCTGGACTACTGGTCGCCCGACGAATTGCAGGAACTCGAAGAGATCGAGGCGTCGCTGCCCGCGGAAGGCCGCACGGTCGGCGAAGTCGTGCCCGTCAAGCTGCACGCGCGCGTGACGGAAACGGGCACGCTCGAACTCGAAGCGATCCCGCGCGGCACCGACGAGCGCTGGAAAGTCGAGTTCGACGTGCGCGGCGGCGCGCAGGGCTGATCGCAGGGTTGACCATCCACGTGTCGACTAAGCGAAAGCAGCCGAAGCCTCAAGCCGTCACGCGCTACACGGTCGGTATCGACCTCGGCACGAGCAATACCGTCGTCGCGTATGTCGAGCCGGGTTCCGACGACATCGGCGTGTTCGATGTCGAGCAACTGGTCGGCCCAGGCGAAGTGGGCGCGCAGCCGCTGTTGCCGTCCGTGCGCTATCACCCGGCGGCAGGCGAGCTGAATCCCGGCGATCTGCAACTGCCGTGGTCGCGCACAACGGGTGAAGCGCGCGACGGATCACGGGACGAACCCGCGCCTATCATCGGGCGGCTCGCACGCGCGCTCGGCGCGCAGGTGCCCGGGCGTCTCGTGACGAGCGCGAAAAGCTGGCTGTCGCATGCGTCGGTGGACCGGCTCGCGCCGATCCTGCCCTGGGGCGCGCCGGAGGATGTCGCGAAGGTCTCGCCCGTCGCCGCAAGCGCGAGCTATCTCGCGCACGTGCGGGCCGCGTGGAATGCGCGCTTCGCCGATGCGCGGCTCGAACAGCAGAACGTGATTCTCACCGTGCCCGCGTCATTCGACGAAGGCGCGCGCGCGTTGACGCTCGAAGCGGCGCGTCTCGCGAAGCTGCCCGCGCTGCGGCTGCTCGAAGAACCGCAGGCGGCGTTCTACGACTGGCTGTTCCATCATCGCGCGCGCCTTCGCGACGAGCTTGCCGACACGCGGCTCGTGCTGATCTGCGACGTCGGCGGCGGCACCACCGATCTCACGCTGATCAAGGTTCAGATCGACGCAAACGGCGAGCCGCAACTGACACGCATCGGCGTCGGCAATCATCTGATGCTCGGCGGCGACAACATGGACCTCGCGCTTGCGCGGCTCGTCGAAACGCGGCTTTCGCAAACGCAGGACGGCCAGACGCGGCTGTCGGCGGCGAGTCTGTCGCAACTGGTCGAGCGCTGCCGCGTTGCGAAGGAGCAGTTGCTCGATGCGAACGCGCCCGCGTCGGTCGCGATCACGCTGCTCGGCGCGGGCTCGCGCGTGATCGGCGGCGCGCGCACCGCGCACGTGACGCGCGAGGAGATCGAAAAGGTCGTCGTCGACGGATTCTTCCCGCAGATCGCCGCCGACGAGATGCCGCGCCGTTCGCGCGCGGCGATCGTCGAGTTCGGCCTGCCTTACGCGAGCGATGCGGCCGTTACGCGTCACGTCGCGGCGTTCCTGAAACGGCTCGCCGCGCAATCGCGCGACGCGCTGGGCCTTTCCAGCCAAAGCGACGAAAGCGAACCAGGCTCCGACCACAGCGACTACACCGGCACGCTGCTCGTGCCCGACACACTGCTGCTCAACGGCGGCGTGTTCCGCGCGCAGCCGCTGACGCAGCGCCTCGCGCAAACGCTCGGCGCGTGGCGCGGCGAACCATTGCATGTGCTGCACAACGATCATCCCGATGTCGCGGTGGCGCGCGGCGCCGTCGCGTATGGCCTTGCGCGCGCGGGCAACGCGCCGCGCATCGGCGGCGGCTCGGCGCGCAGCTATTTCCTCGTGCTCGAAGGCGATCGCGGCATTTGCCTGTTGCCGCGCGGGACGGAAGAAGCGCACGAAGTGCATCTCGATGACCGCGTATTCGCGCTGCGCCTGGGCCAACCCGTGCGCTTTCACCTGGTGTCGACGGTCGCCGACACGCGCTTCGCGCCGGGCGAACTCGCCGATCTGTCGCAAGGCGACTTCGTGCGCCTGCCGCCCATCGCGACCGTCGTGCAACGCCAGCATGCGACGGACGCCGACGAGCGCCCCGTCCGGCTGACGACGTCGATGACGGAAGTCGGCACGCTCGAAGTGACCTGCATCGCCACCGACGATCCCTCGCAACGCTGGCTTCTGCAATTCGAACTGCGGCGCGACGAGGCGGCGGCCGCAACGGACGAGGCAGGCGAAGCCGGGCGCCATCCGTCGCTCGATCACGCGATCGAGTTGATCGAGCGTTCGTTCGGCGCGCGTTCGTCGGACGTGGGCCCGAACGAAGTGAAGCGGCTGCGCGCGCAACTGGAAC
The DNA here is from genome assembly GCF_038900715.1 of Paraburkholderia phymatum. Classification (GTDB taxonomy): domain Bacteria; phylum Pseudomonadota; class Gammaproteobacteria; order Burkholderiales; family Burkholderiaceae; genus Paraburkholderia; species Paraburkholderia phymatum_A. The sequence continues at coordinate 83,739 of NZ_JAYMRZ010000012.1, forward strand.
AGACGCTCGGGCCACGCGACAACTGGGACGTCGCGCTGCTGCGCGAGCTGTTCGGCGCACTGTGGGAGCGCGCAAAACGCAGACGGCGCTCGGCCGCTCACGAGCGGCTGTGGCTCAACCTTGCGGGCTACTGCGTGCGCCCGGGCTTCGGCTATCCGCTCGACGAGTGGCGCGTCGAGCAGCTCTGGTCGATCTTCGACGACGGTATTCAGTACATCCACGAAAGCCAGGTGTGGTCCGAATGGTGGACGCTCTGGCGACGCGCGGCAGGCGGGCTGAACGAAGACGCGCAATTGCAGTTGCTCGAAGCGATGGACTTCCTTCAAGCCGCGAGCATCAAGAAACAGAAGCTGCCATTCGATCCCGCGAAGGTCGGCTACGCGGACATGATTCGCGTGCAGGCATCGCTCGAACGCATTTCCGTCGACCGCAAGATCGCGCTCGCGCAGCAGTTGCTCGAACGGCTGCGCAAGCCTTCGGAGAATCACCAGACGTGGTGGGCGATCGGGCGCATCGGCGCGCGCCTGCCGTTCTATGGCAGCGCGCATGGCGTGGTGCCGCCCGACGTCGCGTTGCCGTGGCTCGATGCCGTGCTTGCGCTCGACTGGAAGAAAGTCGAGCCTGCCGCGTTCGCCGCCGTGCAGTTGTCGCGGATGACGGGCGACCGCTCGCGCGACTTGCCCGACGACGCGCGCGAGACGGTTATCCGGCGTCTCGAAGCGCTCGGCGCGGCGCCCGCGTGGGTGCGGATGGTCCGCGAGACGGTCGCGCTCGACGACGCCGACACCGGACGCGTATTCGGCGAATCGCTGCCGGCGGGACTGAAGCTGATTCGCGGCGCGTGATGCGCGGTTGCGCCTGATTTGCGCTCAGCCTGAATCACGCTCAGCCTGATTCACGCTCAGCCTGATTCACGCTCAGCCCGATTCGCAGTCAACCCGATTCACGTTCGATCCTGCCGCGAGTCAAACGGCCTTCGCGTGAGCCGCGCCTGCGCGCCGCGCGTCGGCCCGCGCCATCGTGCAGTCGTGCGCGCGGCTCGACGCCCGCGTGCCCATCGCGATGAGCACGGTCCGCCGCGTGCAACGCCCGATCACATCGCTCATCCGCTCTTCCCAGAACCTCCACTTCGAAGCGCGGCCCGCGCCGACCACGATCAGATCGGCGTCGATCTGAACGGCGAGATTCGCGATTTCGCATCCCACGCTGCGGCATTGCAGCGGCACGGTGATCGCGCGTGTCGGGATGTCCCATGCTTCGCATTCGAACGTATCGCTGCAACGGCGCTCGACGATACGCTCGACTTCGTGGACCATCTGCAGCGTACCGACGCAGCGATGCTCGGCGCCCGCCATCGCCCACGACGGCATCGTATCGACGACATACACGGCCGTGAGCCGCGCGCCCGTGTCGCGCGCCTTGTCGATCGCTGTCTTCAGCACGGCGTCGTTCGTGCTGGCGCTGACCGCTACCAGAATGTGCCTGATCATCGTGTGTGCCTCCGTCGTTGCGTGTGCGCGATGGAGGCATGATGAAGCGCGAGACTTAGCGCCAAATGAGCGTTGCGCATCAGGCATTGCGCATGCTCGCTGTCATGCGCTTACGGATCGAGGAGAACGCAATGGCCACGCAGGGCGGTGAACGGAGCACGGACGATCGCATCAGGGAACGCGCGTACCATCTTTGGGAGCAGGACGACGATCCGAAGAAGCACGCCGATGAGTACTGGGACACCGCGCGCCGGCAGATCGAAGCCGAGGGCGCCAACGATGCACTGGACGGCCAGCCTGCCGCGCAATCGGTGAAGCGTCATATCGAGAGCGAGGACCCGCAGGAAGGCAACACGCCTCACGACGATATAACCGGCAAGCCGCGCGCGAAACGAACGAGATGACACGCGCGACTCGCGCGACAGGACGAATGTGTTCGACGCGAGTATGTCCGACGCGCGTTGCTCGCCCGAACGCCACGGGTCGTTCACGAGGAGCACCGGGATGACGATCAGGATCGGTATCTCAGGCTGGCGCTATTCGGGCTGGCGAGGCGTCTTCTATCCGGAAGGGCTCGCGCAAAAACGCGAACTCGAATTCGCGTCGCGCGCCGTCGATACGATCGAGATAAACGGCTCGCATTACTCGCTGCAAACCGTCGAGAGCTATCTGTCGTGGTACGACGCAACGCCGCGCAATTTCATTTTCAGCGTGAAGGGTCCGCGCTACCTCACGCATATGCTGCGCTTTCGCGACGAAACAGCGCGCCCGGCAATGGCGAACTTCTTCGCGTCCGGCGTGCTCGCGTTGCGCGAAAAGCTCGGTGTGTTTCTGTGGCAATTTCCGCCGAACTTCTCGTTCGTCCCCGATTCGTTCGAAGCATTCCTCGCGCTGCTGCCCGTGGACTTTGCGTCGGCGGCTCAGTTCGCCGCGCAACACGATGCACGCGTCAGTCATCCCTGGTTCAACGTCGATGTGAACCGGCGCATCCGCCACGCAATCGAAATTCGTCATCCGAGCTTTTGCACTTCCGGATTCGTGGCGCTGCTGCGAAAGTACAAGGCAGCACTCGTGGTGTCCGACTCGACAGCAGGCTGGCCCTACGGCGAAGACGTGACGAGCGATTTTGTCTATCTGCGTCTGCACGGCAGCGAAACGCTCTACAGCGGCGCCTATGCCGATGCCGCGCTCGAACGGCTCGCGGCCCGCATCGATGCATGGTCGCACGGCGGCGAACCGCAAGACGCGGTGCGGTTCGCGCCAAAGCCAGCGACGCAGCGCCGCTCGCGCGACGTACTCGCCTACTTCGACAACGATACGAAAGTCGAAGCGCCGTTCGATGCCGCGCGCCTGAAAGCACGGCTCGATCAGCCCGCACAATCGCCAACCGAAAAGCCACTCCGGCAGAGCGCCAGACGGCCCGCGCGTACACCGCTTCATCACAAGTCGGCATAGCGCTTGCGGCCATCCCTGTTCGAGCGTCGGCGGGCCGGTGAAGGCCTGGCGACACGTTCACTCTTCGCACTCACGGAGGCCAGCATGGCAAACGACAAAACGGAAGGCATCAAGGAAGAACTCAAGGGTTACGTGAACAAGGGAGTCGGCACGATCACGCGCAACGAAGCGAAAAAGGCCAAGGGCGAAGCGCAGATCACGGAAGGCGATAACCGCAAGGATCTCGGCGATCAACGCGACAACATCGAAAAGGACAAGACCGATCCGGGCAATCCGACGAACCTGTAGTCGTGTAATCGTAATCGTGCAATCGCATCGCCGCGCTCGCGCGATGAGCCGGGCGTGTCGCGCACGTCTCAGGGCTGCAACTGCAAATCGGCCCAGACGGCGATCTGCGATGCGAAGCTATCCAGTGCGCCCGTCATCGCATCGCGCACGGAACCGCTGGTGCGCGAGACGATCGGCACGCGCGCAACGAACAGGCGCTGATGCATCGCGCCAGTCGTTGCCTTCAGGCTGACGTCTCCGCGCACGAGCGCATAACCGCGCTTCTTTTCGTTGAAGACCTGTTCATACCGGTCGATATCGATGACGATCTTCGGCGCGTCCCGCGTGTCCCACGTCTCGACACGCGGGCGAACCAGCGTGTCGAGACGTTCGCGCACATGCCGCGCGGCAGCCGGTCCGTCGACGCCGCCGTTCGATCCCGCCACTTCGTCATGCGGCGGCACGGACCGCATCTCCACCACGATGCGCTCCAGTCCTCCACGCTGCGCGCCGCCGGCACTTACGCCGCGCGGCTCGGCGACCTGTGTGCCACCTGTGCGTCCCACATTCGATGCAACGCCCGACGGCGCCTCCGAGCAACCGCTTGCGATCATCGCCGCGACGGGACATACGAGCGCAAGTGCCTTCATGCAACGCCCGCAGCGCATCGCTATCGCGAGTTGCAAAGACGCCAGCGCGATCCCGGCAGCCGGATCGCGAATGCTCCGCAGCCCTTCAGCGTGCCGCAGATCTGCACGAGCACCGACGATTCATCATGCGCCGCGACCAGCAGCGTATGACCCGCTCGCCGGTCTTCATGCAGGCCGGCGACGAAATAGTCCGCGTGCGGCTCGATAAAACGGTTGCCCGCCATGATCGCGAACTGCTCGCCATGCGCCGCGTATTCCGCATGATCCGGCTCGTGCGCCGGACACACGGCGCGCGCGGAGCGCGTCGAAGGACCGATCGGAAAAAGGAACAACGCGCCCGACTCGCGCAGCACCGATTCGTCGAGCAACTGCTGTGCGTCGCATGCATCGCGATACGAACGAAATATCGCGCTCAGGTACTCTGCCATCTGACCGTCCACCCCCGCTTTCCATCGCCCTGTATTCGAGCATCCTGCATGCCGCGCTGACAGGCGCGCGCCGTCGCTGAACGAGGAACGCCGGATGCACGCCGTGACTTCCCCAACCCAAACGAAGGAGACTCGCATGACCACGATCAGCGAAGTCATGACGCGCGACGCAGAAACGCTCGCGCCCAAGGACAGCATCCGTCACGCGGCGGAACTGATGGACCGGCTGAATGTCGGCGCGCTTCCCGTCTGCGACGGTTCACTGCTAGTGGGCATCGTGACGGACAGGGATATCGTCGTGCGCGCGGTGGCGATAGGCCTCGAACCGGCCACGTCTGTCGAAGATGTCGCGAGCGGCCCGGTCGAGTACTGTTTCGAGGACGACGACATCGACGAAGCGGAACGCAAGTTCGCGTCGTCGCAGATACGCCGGCTGCCCGTGCTCGATCGCGGGAAGCACCTCGTCGGAATGGTCTCGATCGGCGACGTGGCGACGGCGCAGGACGGCGGCCTGTCGTCGACGCTCGGCGCGGTATCCGCGCCTGCCACGCCCGACCGCGCGGACAGCTTCCACCGATAGGCGACGCATCGCGTTGCGCAACGCGTGAGCCACTCATTCGGGACACGAAAAATGCGCGAAACACGCGAAAAATATTCAGGGCTGTGGTAACGAAGAGTCAGAGCCGATGCGCGCGGCCCGTCCCGGTTGCGCGCATCTGCATCGCAAGCGCCTCTCGTGTGCGGCTAGACGCAATGCTCGTCGATCCATTCCTTCGCCCATTCGGTGCCGAAAACGATCGCCTCTTTCTCGTCGAGAAAGTTGCCCGGCACTTCGAACTCGTAGGTCTCCATTGCGGCGTCTTCATTGGATGGCCAATAGATCCGCACGCTTGCCACCAGGTTGCCGTCCGCGACGCCGGCCGTGACGCCGACGGTGCATGACGCATAGGTCATTTCCATGATGCTGTCCTCTTGTTCTCCAATGTTGTGACGGCGCACGCCACACCGCGAGTCTCGCAAAGCGAAGCGTCAACGCCGTGAACCGAGCGTGTTGAAGTAATGCTCGACCCGTGAAAGCGCGTACTGCGCGGCGCGCCGCCTGACCTCGTTCCTGTTGCCGTCGAACTGCTTCGTCTCGGTGAATGTCGCGATGCCGCCGCCGCGTAGCCGATACGACCACGCAAAACATTGCGTGCCCGCGGGCGGCCCGCCGGATGGCGCGCCATCGGCGACGCCCGTGTTCGCGACTGCGACGTCCGCGGCGCCCCCTTCATGCTGCAATGCACCTTCGGCCATCTCGCGAGCGACTGGTTCGCTCGTCAGGCCGTAATGTTGCATCGTCGCCTCGCGCACGCCCAGAAAGCCGGCCTTCCCCTCGGGCGAGTACGTGACGAAGCCTGCATCGAGGCAAGCTCCGCTGCCGGGCACCTCCGCGAGCAGCGACGCAATCAGGCCGGCCGTGCACGACTCGGCGGTGGCGAGCCTGAGCCCGCGCGAACCAAGAAACGATACGACCTGCCTCGGCACATTCATCGCATTTGCTCCCGACAACGCTTCGTTGCCGGCCCTCCAGCAATCTGCATGCCGTTCCCCGGGACCGCTCACTTGTGCAGTATTTCGCGCAACGCGCTGACGTCGTTGGCGGTGATCGGCTGCGCGTTGTTGCCCCATGCGCTGCGCACATAGGTCAGCACCTGGGCGATCTGCACATCGGCCAGCGTGCCGACGAACGCGGGCATCGCCTGGCGCGGCGGACCGGTGAGCGTCGACGGGCTGTTGCCGCCTTCGATCAGCAGACGGATCAGCGATGTCGTGTCATCCGCGAGCACGGACGGATTGTCCGCCAGCGCGGGAAACGCGCCGGGAACGCCCGCACCGTCGTCCCGATGAAAACGCGCGCAGAACGAGCGATAGACATTGAAGCCGACCGACAGACTGTCGGGCACGCGGCTGCCGTTGGAGGTCGAGCGGGCTCGATCGGTGTGCGGCGTGTAGGTTCCCGACGGCCGCAGCGCGGCCAGCGACTTCAGGTAGCGGGCGATCGCGTCAAGGGTTCGGGCGCGCAATCGCGTCGCTCATGAAGAGCGCCGTCAGCGTCAGCGCGCGCACGGCACGCGCATGCGCACGCTGCAACACAATCGCGAGGCTTCGACGCAGGTCTTCGTGCATGGCAGTGACCGGACAGGCGGACACACGCCGGCAGCAAATTCCGTACCGCGAGACGGTGCAACGCGTGCCCGCGCGCGCGTCGCTGCGCGAGGCCATCGCGCTACCGTTCGTCCACGCGCGGCAAGTTCGGATTCTCGGGCTGCGTGTAACGCGCGGTGATGGCCGACAGCACGCGCGAACGGCTCTCGCCTGGCGACACCGACTCGTCGCGTTCGACCGCCCTCGTCTCGCTTGCCAGATCGGCATCGCCGATCACGCTTTCGAACCATCGCGAGTAATCGCCGCGTTGAAGGTGAAAACGCCATGTCTCTTCGTCGACGCCTTCGGCAAGCTCGACAAACAGGATGAGATTGTGCGCACGCAGGTTCAGCTGATCGCGCGGCCCGCGAAAGTAAAAGCTGCGCTCGGGAATCAGCAGGCCTTCCGCGTACTTCCTCAGATGACGGCGATGCTGTCCGCGTCCCCGCTCGATCGTCACGATGCAAGGCTCGCCTTGAGCCGGCTCCCAGAACAATGCTTCGCCGCGCTCGACGCCCTTCGTCGGCACGATGGGCAGGTCCATGTCGACAGAGGACGCGAACGCATCGAGCTTGCCGCCGGCATCGTCGCCGAGCGCGATGGCCACGTTCACGTGCTTGAGCAGCGCCGGCGAAAGCGCCTCGGGATGCACTGTCACGACGAGCGCCGATTCGAGCGCTTCAGGAACGGCCGCACTGGCGGACGCCCACGCGCGGGGAAAGAGATGATGCGCCTCATCGAAGACGAGCCAATGAGGCCGCCCCGTTCGCGCGCGCAGCGTCTGCAGCCTCGGCAGCAGCGCGGCGCAATATTGCGGACGCTCGCCGTGCGGCACGCGCATCATGTTGATCGCGACGGCTGGCTGGCGCGCGCCTTCGAGCAGTTGCAACGCGTCGTCTTCGGCGGGCGCGTGCTGCGCGTCGCCGACCACGGCCGTATGGTCATCGCTGCTGTAATCGCCTTCGGGATCGAAAATGCAAAGCTGATGCCCGGCAGCTGCGAGCCTTTCGAGCAGCGCCTCCGTCGTCGTCGACTTGCCCGATCCCGATGCGCCTGCCAGCAACACAACGCTGCCGTATGCATCGATCGACACGCGAGACGACTCGCGCGCATCGCGACGCTTGCCGACAGTGAGTCTGCATTTGGCAAGCGACGATGCATGGCCGCGCAGATCGTCGGCGATCAGCGCGTCGATCAGCGCGGCCACGCCCCGGCCGTCCCGCTGCGCGGTCACGAGATCCGCGTGCTGCTTCAACGCGGGCAACGCGTTTTCCACTGCGACCGACATGCCGCACGCGCGAATCAGCGCATGGTCGTTTTCGGCGTCCCCCACGCCGACGACGTTGAGCGGCGACAGCCGCAATGCCGCCAGCGCCGCCATCAAGCCGGACGCCTTGCTGACGCCGGGCTGAAGAATCATCACGGCATCGCCGTTGAACACGACATTCAGTTCGAGGCCGAGATCGCGTATCGCTTCGAACGCGATCCGTTCGTTCGGCTTCATCGTCGCGACCAGCGTTTCGCTGACGCTGAAGTGCTCGAGTCCACGCTCGCGCAACGCGTCGACGAACGCCTGCGGCGGCGCATCGGCGAGCAGCCGCTTGTCTTTCGTTGCGGGATCGAACAGCACGCCGCCGTTTTCGGCGACCACGCGCGAGAACATGTCGACGCGCGGACAGACCGTCATCAGGTCGTCGAGCTCGCGTCCCGTGACGAGAATCGGATAGCGGCCGGACTCGCGCAGCCTTTCGAGCGCGGCCCACGTGGCGTCAGCCACGCAGCCGTGTTCCGCGAGCGTGTTGTCGTAGTCCGTCGCCAAGGCCAGATAACGCATGACACCTCCGCATCAGCGCGCGCAGGATCTGCGCTGCGCGTGGTCGACCAGCGTCGCGTAGACCTTCAGATACTCATCGGCCATGCGCGATGCCGTAAAGCGTTTTTCGAATTCGGCGCGGCAGCGTGAGCGGTCGATCCCGCCGATCTTCCTGACGGCATCGACGGCTTCATCGACTGTCTCGACGACATAGCCCGTCACACCATCATCGATGATCTCGGGCACCGAGCCACGCCCGAACGCAATGACGGGCGTGCCGCATGCCAGCGCTTGCGCCAGCACGAGCCCGAATGGCTCGGGCCAGACGACACGTTCCGTGCCGCCATAAGCAACGGGCGGCACGCGTTCATAGAGTGTCGAGACTTGCGCGATACGCATCGCTTCGTTTCCAGCACGTTGATCGACGACCTTTATTGCGCGAGTTCGCCGACGCGCCGCTCGCGACGCGCCCGCCGCCGCGCATTCGAGTCTCGCTTCACCGCTGCGCGCATGGCAGACGATTACATCGAACTCTATACGAGCCTGTGCGGGGCGCTGGCCTGCAACACATGACTAGACGCGGCGCCGTGCTTCCTCCCGCGCCAAAGCGCGTTAAAGGATAGGCACGCTAAAGAATCGGCGCGCCGTCCGTCACCGCGACGCTTCATATCGCCCGGCACGCTTCGGCGCACTTGCGGCATGCGTCGCTGCACGCCGCGCAATGCGCCGCCGGATGCCGCCCGCACTCGTCCGCGCACGCATCGCAAATGCGAGCACACAACTGGCAGAATTCACCAGCGAATTGCGATTGCCGCGCAAGCGCCTCCGATGTGAATCGGCACAACGCCGCGCAGTCCAGGTCGAGGCGTATGCACTTTTCCATCTCCGGCAACGCGCCTTCCGCGATACACGCGGAGTAGCACGTCGCGCATGCCCTGGCACAGTCGTCCAACGCGCGAATGGTTTGCTCGGGTGTCATAGGTTCTCCGTGCTCGATTGATCCTCGCTGCGTTTGCAACGCAAACACGCGCTGTTCAGTCTTCGTTGCCCACCGCCTTCGATACTTCAGCAGGGTTTGCGTACTCATCGTCCGGCAATGCCGCCAGCGCTTCCATCGTTTCTTCGTCAGCGCCATTCTGCTTCGCCGTATTCAGCAGATCTTTTTTGGCAGCGGGATAAGACGCACCTTTAAGCGCCTTTTGCACGTCGATGAACTTCCGGATGGCCGGATTCTTCGCATTCGATGTGGACATCATCTGGCTCCATTGAAGAATTGCTATAGCCGGAGTTGTGCATCCCACGTTCCAAGGCCAGCGCTTGCACTGCGGCCTACCGGCTTCACTCAGGCAACGCGCGGACACCCGCTTTCGACTTCATGAGGCGACGGCACGACGGTTGCTCAGTCCCTGTGAAGCGCACGCGCTAACCCGGCGCGGCCTCATAAAGGAGATCCCTACCATGCTTTACTACGCTCTCGTTTTCTTCATCATCGCGATCATTGCCGCCGTCTTCGGATTCGGCGGGATCGCTGCGGGCGCGGCCAGCATCGCGAAGATCCTTTTCTTCATCTTCCTCGTGATCTTCATCGTGACGCTGCTGATGGGCGTCGTGCGGCGATAACGTAACGGCAAGCGCAAGAAGCGGCGATGCGAACGCGTGAACGTCGTCGATCGGACGGCTCGCATCGCCGCCGCCTCGCATCAGGCGCGGTTATAAGGTGCTTCTATAAGGCGCTTCTGCGAGGTGCTTCTTTTACACGCAGCGGCTCACGCATCGTGCGGCGCAGTGCGCCCGCGATGCTGATCCGTTTCGACGGCGGCGCTCACGCGTCGCAGATCGTCGAGAAAACGCAAGACGTGCTCGCGCGCGCCCTGCTCCCAGACATCGACATGTCCCGCGCCGTCGATCAATTCGAGCCGGCGCGGCGCGCGGACAGCCGAGTAAAGCCGCGCGAAGTGCGCAGGCGGAATGACGGCGTCGGCGAGGCCGCCGCATATCAGCACGGGCGCGCGCACGCGGCCGATGCTCGCAAGGTTGTCATAGCGGTCTCGCACCATGCAGCGGAATGCGAACAACGGAAAGCGCGCTCTCGCCACGTCGGCGATGGAGGTGAACGGCGCTTCGAGAATCAGCGCAGTAAGCGCTTCGTACTCCGACGCCATTCGCACCGCGACACCCGTGCCGAGCGAAAAGCCATGCACGGCGATCCGGTTCGTGCGCTGCGCGACGAAGTCGAGTGCCGCGCGGCCATCCGCATACAGGCCCGCTTCCGACGGATGTCCCGGCGCGCCGCCATAGCCGCGATATTCGGCGAGATACACGCCGTGCCCCGCCGCGATCAGATCATGTGCGATTTGCACGCGTTGCGACAGGTCTTCTCCGTTTCCATGAAACAGCACGACGGTGAATGCATCGTGTCGGCTTGCGGGCGCATAGCGGCCGGGCAGCACGAGGCCGTCCGCCGTGCGCACCGTCACAGGCTCGATGTGATCGGCAGCCGCGTTGCGCGCGACGCCTCGGATCTGTTCGAGCGGATAGACCAGCCGCCCCTGAAGCCAGAACAGCAGCGCGACGACGATCGCATAACCGGCTAGCACGACGGCAAGCAGCGACAGCAGAATCAGCCGCACCGTTTCGCTCATGCCGTCGCGCCCTGGACGGACGCGCGCTCGGCGCACTGCACGCGATGCGCCGCGCCATGCTGTCGAAGCAGCGCTTCGAAGCGCGCGCAGGTCAATGCAGGCGGTGTCGGAAATTGAGGATCGAGGCGCGCAAGCGCGCGGCCGAAGCGCGCGAAGGTCGCGAAGTCGCGCGGATAGTGCGCCTCATCGACGCCTGCGAAGCGGCCCTCGCTCTTCGCCGTATCGAGCAGCGCGCGCCAGCGATCGATCGGCGCATAGCCGATGCTCTCGACGCCATGCGAGAACAGCATCATGTCGATTTCGTCGAATGCGGGCTGCGTCTGCAGATAACGCTGCAACGCATCCGCCGAAGACTCGACGCAGAACAGCAGCCAGAACGGCAGCGCGTGAAGACGCATCGTGGTGAGCGGCTCCATCAGCAGGAACGAATCGACGACGAGCCTGCGCGGCACGATCCCCACATCGCGATACCAGTCGCGATACACGGCCGCCGTCACGAAGCTCAGGCTCTCGGGCTCCTCGTAGCGGATCTCCACGATCCGCCATCGCATCTGCGCCGCCAGCCATTCGATGTCGCGCATCAGCCGTTCGTCGAAGCCCCACTCGGCTTCGGGCGCGATGTCGTTGGGCGCGGGCGGCGCCCAGTGCGTGCGCTTGCTGCCGTAGCGCGCGAGGCTCGCTTTCACGGATGGGCCGCCGTGCAGATACTCGTCCTCGGTCGCGCCGCCCGTCGCGCCGAACTGATAGACGGAGCGCGAGCTCGTGCGCGTGACGGGCCATGCGCGCGTGCACGCGTTCACATACAAGGTTCCGCCAGGCCGCAGGCTGCTCAGCAGAAACTCGCGATACGCAAGCGGCAGCGCGAGATGCTTGAGGCGGAAATAGTGCATCGCGTGCAGCATCAGCCTGTCCTGATTCGGGTCTTGCATATGATGGACCGCGATGCGCTCGTCGGCGGCGAGCAACGCCTCCACGATGCGGCGGCCTTCGTTGAAACCGCGCTGCGCGTCGTCGGGGTCGCGGAACGGGGCGCGCACGGGGCACAGGAACGTCTGCGGCAGCCATGGAATCCGCAACGCAGCCGCGAGATGAACCAGTGCGCCATTCGACGACCCGACGATGGCGGCGTTGTATTGCCGTTGAGGATACAGCCCCGTGATCCATTCGGCGATGCGTTCGATATCCAGCTTGCGCACCTGACGCCGCCGTATCCCTTCCATCATGCCGCCAATGCTGTAGCAGCGTTCGCGGGCGCGCGGCGACAACCGGTTGGCGGACGACATCAGCCAGTCTTGCACACGCGACTGGCTCGGACTCACGAACGGCTTGCCGTGCAACGTCGCGGCCAGCGCCTGCGCCATGCCGGCCGCCGAGTCGAAACGGGCAATGCCGCGCGGTGGCCTATTCATGGTCGTGCGGCCTCGGTTGCAAGAGTGTGCGCGCCTGCTGTCAGGAATGGCGCGACCGCCAGCGCAAAAGCGTGCGGATAGACGTAGTTCAACGTGTGCGTGCCTCCCTCGATCACAGCAAGCGTTCCGCGCGGGACGAGCCGCGCGACGGTGGCCGCCCATTCGAGCGGCACCACGGAGTCGCGCGTACCGGCCACGACCAGCGTCGGCGCAGCAACGTGCGGCAGCCGCTCTTCGATCCTGTCGCGAATCAATATTCGCATCGTCGCGAACGCGCGCGGCAGGCCCGCCTTCGCGTAGTCGATGCGTCCCGTCGCGGCGGGTGAGCGCATCTGCTCGCGCCGGCCGTTGACGAGATCGCGATACACCTGCTTCATGAGCGAGCGAGCCTTGGGATCGGTCGTCGGCCCTTGCAGAACGAGCCGGTCGACGACATCCGGATGACGGCACGCGAGATCGGTGATGATCTGGCAGCCGAACGAATTGCCGACAAACGCCGCCCTTTCGACGCCGAGCGCTCGCAGCCAGTCGCGCAACGCGTCGGCGAGTTGCGCAAGCGACAACGTCCGCGCGTGGCTGCCGTCGATCAGCCGGCTTTCGCCGAAACCTGGCAGGTCCGGCGCGAGCACGCGGAAGTGACGGCCCAGCGCGCTCGCAAGCGGTTCCATATAACGGCTCGATATCACAAGGCCGTGGACCAGCACGACGGGCATCGTCTGCTGCGTCATGGCCGGTCCGGGATGCACGCGATGAAACATCCGGCAGCGGCCGACCTCCGTATAGACGCCGCCGATGCCCGCGGCACGGCTGGCCCCGGTCAGCGCGGGCGTGGCCTCGAGCCGTCGCCACGCGAGCGTGAGCCAGGCGCCGCCGAGCACGATGCAGACGGCGAGGCAGACAGGAAGAACTTGCAACGTCTTGTGTCCGTTGAAAAGCAGTAGCGGCACGCGTCGGCGGCGCATGCATGCGTCGGTGCCGCGTCGGAATCAATGATGTGAGCAATTGCTGTTCCTGCTGCAATGCACGCGAGCAAACGCGGTCAAGGTCGCGGCGTCAAGCGTGCTGTCAGGAATCGACTGAGCGCAGAGGCGCAAGCCGTGTGGCTTGCGATTGCGTCGAACGCAGCAGCGAAGCCGGTCTGCGGGTCGTGGTTCCGGCTGTTTGTCTAGCCGCTAAAGCTGGGCTTCGATGGCGGCCTTGTCGATGACCGACCAGACTTCCTTGATCTTGTCCGCCCGGAATTCATAGAACACGTTCTCGGCAAACGAAACACGCTTGCCGTTCACCGGAAGGCCAAGAAATACGCCCCGTGGCGTGCAGTCGAATTGCAATCGGCTTGCGATAAAGGGCGGATCGCAGACCAGCAACTGAATGTTGAAGTAAAGATCCGGGATTTCCGCGAAGTCCCGCTCAAGCATCGCGCGATACCCGGACAAGCCGAGTCGCCGGCCATTGTGAATCGCGGCGTCGTGAACGAACTGCGCGAGGCCCGGCCAGTCCTGCCCGTTCAGGCACGCGATGTAATCCCGGTAGATGGCGGGCAGACGCGTTTCGATCATGGCCGTGGCTCCTGGCGCATCCGAAGTGCATGAGCAATGAATCTTGCCGACGTGCGCTGCCCGAATCAAGTGACGCTTTCTACGCACTCTCCAGTTGCTCGACTACCGCATCGCAACTTCGCCGCATGAGTTCCGTCAGCCGTTCGGCAGGCTGCGGTCTCGCCAGCAGGTAGCCCTGCCCCTGATGGCAGCCCACTTCTTGCAGGAACGCAAGCTGTTCCGGCGTCTCCACGCCTTCCATCACCACATCGAGGCCGAGCGCGCGCGCCATCACGACGACGGCGCGAATGATCGCGCGATCCGGATCGTGCGCGTCGCTGCTGCCGAGAAACGAGCGGTCGATCTTCAGCGTATCGACGGGCAGATCCTTCAGGTACGCGAGCGACGAGTAGCCCGTGCCGAAATCGTCGATCGCAAGGCTCACGCGTCGCGCGACCAGCTCGCGCAACAGCGTGCCGATCTCTTCGCGCGTGTTCATCGCCATGCTCTCGATCAGTTCGAGTTGCAGGCGCTCGGGCGGCAGCGCCGTCTCGCTGAGAATGGCGGACAGGTCGCCGAGGAACTCGTCGGTAAGGCACTGCCGCGCCGACAGGTTCACGGCGATACGGCCGAACTCGATGCCCGCATCCAGCCACGCGCGCGCCTGGCGGCACGCCTCGCGCAGCACCCAGCGGCCGAGCGGCACGATCAGTGTCGACTGCTCGGCGATGCCGATGAATTCGCCGGGCGGCACGAGCCCGCGTTGCGGGTGACGCCAGCGCAGCAGCGCTTCGACGCCGACCGCGCGGCCGGTCGCCAGATCGTATTGCGGCTGGTAGTACAGGCAGAATTCGTTCTGCTCGAGCGCGCGGTGCAGCTCGCCGAGCGTCTCCAGTTGTGCGATCGCCGACGACGTCATGTTGCTCTCGAAGAACTGGAACACGTTGCGTCCACGGCTCTTCGCGCCGTACATCGCCTGATCGGCGCGCATCATCAGTTGCTCGGCGTGCACGCCGTCGTCGGGATAGATGCTGATGCCGATGCTCGGCGTGGTGAAGATCTCGCGTCCGCCGAGGTCGATCGCCTGCCCCACCGATTCGAGCAGCATCCCCGCAAGATGGCCCACGTCGCGGACATCGTTGAAGTCTTCCAGCACGAGCGCAAATTCATCGCCGCCGAGCCGCGCGACCGTGTCGCTTTCGCGCAGACCAGCGCGAAGCCGCTCGGCCACCACTTTGAGCACCTTGTCGCCGGCGCTGTGGCCGAGCGTGTCGTTCACGAGCTTGAAGCGGTCGAGATCGAGACACATCACGGCGAACTTGCGCCTGCTGCGGCCCGCATGAATGATCGCCCGCTCGAGCCGCTCCTCGAACAGCACGCGATTCGCGAGCCCCGTCAGCACATCGTGCGTCGCGAGGTAGCGCAGCCGCTCTTCCGTCTGACGACGCTGCGTGATGTCGGAGAAGATGCCCGCGTAGTGCGAGATGTCGCCGTCGTTGTTGCGAATGCTCGTGATGGTCAGATACTCGAGATACAGCTCGCCGCTTTTGCGGCGGTTCCAGATCTCGCCTTGCCAGTGTCCGTCGGTTTCGAGCGAGCGCCACAGCTCCGCGTAGAACCCGGGCGGCTGATGGCCCGAGTTCAGCAGACTCGCGTCGCGCCCGAGCACCTCTTCTTGCGTATAGCCCGTGAGGCGCGTGAACGCCTGGTTCACGCGCTCGATCTTCGCGTTGCGATCAGTCACCATGATGCCTTCGAGCGCCGACTCGAACACGCGGTCCGCCATCCGCAGACTGAAGCGCGCCTGACCGAGCGCCTCGTCGCGCTCGCGCACGGCGTTTTGCAGCTCGCTGACGTACTCGTCCTCGATGTTTTGCAGAAGATCCGCGAAGCTGAGCAATCCCGCGAGGCGTCCGTCGCCGTCACACACGCCGACATGACGGATGTGCCGCTGCAGCATCAGGCGCTGCGCGGCGTACAGGCTCTGCGTCGCCGCGAGCGACTGCAACGGACGGCTCGCCCGATCGCCGACCGCGCCGTCGAGCCGGTCGTTCACGATCAGACGCAACACGTCGCGCTCGGTCAGGATGCCGTGCTCGCCGTCGTCATACTCGACGACGACGGCATCGAGCTTGCGCGCCCGCATCTGCGCGATCGTGTCGTGCAGCGGCTGATGCGCCGGCACCGCGACGTGCTGGTGTACGTGAATCGATTCGATCGGCTTCAGGCGCAGGAAAAATTCGGCGCCCTGGTTCACGATCACGTCCGTCTGCGTGAGCACGCCGATGCAGGCGCCGTCCCTGACCACGCCGAAGTGCCGAATGCCCGACTGCTTGAAACGGACAGCCGCTTCGCCGAGCGGCGTGCCTGCATCGAGCGTGAGAAGCGGCGCGCTCATCACGTCGCTGATCGGACGATCGAGTGCATCGGCGTCCTCGCCGGCGGCGAGCGCATCCTGTTCCGTCCAGATGCCGACGGGCTTGCCGTCGTCGATCACGACAATCGAGCTGCAACGTTCCGCGAAGATGCGCCGCGCGACTTCGCGCACGGGCGTGGCTGGGGCGCACGTCACCATCGGACGCGCGATGAGGCGTGAAACGGGAATAGCGTAACTGCTCGTGTTTATCATCGACTGGCTCAAAGCGGCGAACCTTCGCGGCCGTCTGCATGACATGCGCGCAGGCAAAGCCGGACGGCCTCGCAGGTTCGCTGCTGCATCGACGGGGTCTGCGGACGCCCAACGGAGTGACACTTCAACCTTCCTCTTGACGGCAGGTCGAGCGCCAAACCTGAGTGGCAGAATGTCGCAGGAGGATCACACGGGAATGCGGCGCGAAGGCTCGCGCAGCCGTACTCGTTGTGCGCCCGCGCGTATCGCAGGCGCACGGCCGCTGCATCGAGGCAGCATCGAGGCTGCACTCAAGCGATCAGATGATCAGACGGGAAATCTTCGAGCCTTCGAGCGACACGCCCGCCATCAATCCGCCGTTCGTCAGCACGAAGGCTTCGACGGGGCTCGTCGCCGTCGACGTATCGACGTTGCCGTTCGCGCCGACCTTCAGCACCGCGACGGTCGCATCGACGCCCGCCGCCCAGCCCTGGCTGCGCGTGAAGCTGTTGAGCGCGTCGTCCGTCATGAACAGCATGATGATCGCCTTCGACTGCGCGCCGATCTGCAAGCCGAACGACGCCGCCGTGATGCTGTAGTAGCCCGACGTCTGTCCGCCGACGCGCAGCGCGCCCTGCCCGTACTGTCCGCCGAACCAGAAGCCCGCCGAGATCACGGAAGGAAACACGAGAATGCCGCGCGCCTTGTCGGCGAGTTCGCGCGAGCCGCCGATCGTGTTGAACAGGCGCGTAAGCGTCGCGTTGACGTCGGCGTCGATCGACTGGCGCTTGCCGGCGTTCGCCTCAGGCGTCGCATCCGACGACGGCCCCGTGGTCGTGCAGCCGGCAAGCGACAGGCCGCTCGTGGCGACTGCGGCAGTGGTCATGACGAGGAATCGGCGACGGCGCATTGTTTTCTCCCTTTGTAGTTCCGAATTGTTGTCGCGACGGCGGCTCTGTCCTTGCGTCGGCAGAGGACGGCCCTATTTGATGACAGCGAATGCGTCGCCGGAGTTCCTTCGGGCGAATGCATTGGGCGAATGCATTGGGCGAATGCATTGGGCGAATGCATTGGGCGAATGCATCGGGCGAATGCATTGGGCGAATGCATCGGGTGCTTGCATCGGGTGCTTGCATCGGGTGCCTGCATTGCGCACCTGCATCGGGAACCTGCATTGCGCGCCTGCATCGGTACCTGCCATTACGCGCCCGCATCGGGAACCTGCATTGCGCGCCATCGAAAGCCGCCACGGCCGCGCAGCGCCCGAGCGTGATCCGGCAGTTGGCGCGCTGCACCCGATCGCGATCATCGTTTCGCGCCAGTTGTCGCGCAGTGCGGCACCCCGCATTCCGCGAGCGCGCCGCACATGACTTTTTTATTCGGCTTTAATGCGGATCGCGCTACGCTAGTGATCGTGTCAAGGTCTGGAGAGACGGCATGACGAAGACAAGTGCCATCCTGCGCGCGATTTTCGGCGTTCACCGCGCCCGCGCGGATGCCGCGCGGCGGCACACGGCCGGTCGCAGCGTGATGATGCGCGTGACGCTCGACTCGCAGCATGTCACGCCTTTGCGGCGCGCGCTCACCCGCGACTGCGCAGGCCAGCCCTGGACCATCCGCATCGCGACATTGCCGCATAGCGATCGCGTGCAACTGTCGCTGTATCTGCCGAAGGACGCCGTCAACGGCGCCATCGCACAGGTGACGCGCATCGCGCCCGCCGCGCAATTCGGCCATCTGTTCGAGATCCCCGAAACGCCGACGGACGGCTGGCGCGATCTGTTGCGCGCGACGTCCTGGACACACGCGGCCAACGCGCTGCGCGCAGCGAGGCAGCCGCCCGTCAGCGACGACGTCGAGTCGCTCGACCGTCTGCTGAACCCCGGCAACGTGCTGCTCGATGCGGGCATCGCGGATCGCGCCGCGCTCTTCGCCCGGCTCGGCGAGCTTTGCGAAACGCGCTACGGCGTATCGGCGGATGAAGTGGTCGCGGGACTGAGCGCGCGCGAAGCATTGGGCTCGACGGGTCTCGGACAAGGCGTCGCCGTGCCGCACAGCCAGATCGCCGGCCTGCGCAACGCGGTCGTCGTGTATGTGCGGCCCGCCGTGCCGTTCGATTTCGACGCACCCGATGCAAAGCCCGTCAGCGATGTGATCGCGCTGCTCGTGCCGGAAGGCGCGAACACGACGCACCTGAACCTGCTCGCCGACGTCGCGCAGCGCTTTTGCGATCAGCACTTTCGCGAGCGTCTGCGTGGATGCGGCAGCGCGAGCGAGGTTTGCCGCCTGTTCGGCGGCGACGTCGAAGACGACGGCACGCTCACACCGTCGTTGACGCCGATGCAGCGCCCCGCTGGCACTAACGGCGCATCGGGGACGCGTCTGAGGGCGTAGGGTCTGAGGGCCTAAGCGTCTGAGGGCCCAGGATCTGAGCCCTTGGCCTCCATGCCCGGCGCCGAAGCGCCACGTCGTTGCGCTCGGCATCGCGCGTCGACCGCGTTCATTCCCAACGTCCTTCGTGGCGGCTTTGCGCCGCTGCGACGCGCAACGTTTCCTGCGTGCGTCTGAACACGCGTGGCGGCACGCTCGGCGAATCTTCCGCGAGCCGGTCGAGCGTCTCGCGGACCGCGCTCACATAGAGGCCGTCGCGCGAGCCGGGATCGCCGGCGTAGATCGCTTCCAGTTGACGCCGCACGGCGCCATAGCGCGCGCCCGCCGAGCGATGCTCTTCTGCCCGTTCTGCGTAGCGCATGAACGTCTGCAACGCCGCCGATACGGCCGCCGCAATGCTCACCATGCCGACCACGAGCCGCGCCCACCGCGAGTCCGCCGACGCCACCAGCGACAGAAACACGGTCGTGCCGACCACGGCCGAAACAGCCGTCACGCCGATGCCGAACAGGCGGTTGCGCGCAGCCAGCAGATCGGCCATGTCGTAATGGCTCTTCTGCGATTCGCGCGCGCGGCGTATCCATTTCAGCAGCAGTTCGTCTTCGGTGACGGGCGGCCTGTACTCGACCTGCGCGCCCGAACCGGGTGTCGCTTGCGTATCGACCATCGTCATGCGTGCCGCCTCTCTTCGACAAGGAAAGTCCAGCATAGCATCGTGCGGTGCGGCATGGTCCTTGCGCACGGCGCGTGCATCGACGTCGAATCGATGTCGCCTCGGCCTCGTGTCAGCCTCGTATCGACCGCATGCACGGCCCGCTTCGCGACGCGCAGACGCGAAACGCGGAGTTCACGCAGGCGCGGCGGACACGGTACGATGACGGGATTCGTGGGAGCAAGTGATGCCTGTGTACGACTATGAGTGCGCCGACTGTGGCGCGTTTGAAGCAGTGCGGCGTATCGCGCAACGCGACGAAGCAGCCGACTGTCCCCGTTGCGGGAGCCCCGCCGAACGCGTGCGGATCGGCGCGCCCGCCTTGCTCGGCGGCTCGTCGGCGTCGGGCGGCGCCGCGTCCGACGGCGAAGGCGGATACGGCATGCGGCATCGCGGCTGCACGTGCTGCCCTTGAGCACTTGAGCACTTGAGCACTTGAGCACTTGAGCACTTGAGCCGTTGAGCCGTTGAGCCGTTGAGCCGTTGAGCCGTTGAGCCGTTGAGCCGTTGAGCCATTGAGCCATTGAGCCATTGAGCCATTGAGCGATCGAGCCATCGAGCCATTGAGCCATTGAGCCATTGAGCCATTGAGCCATCGAGCCATCGAGCCATCGAGCCATCGAGCGGCACGCGAATGGGCCACAGGCATTCTGCGCTATCGGTCGATGAGCGCCGACGTCAACCATCACGCCAGAAGGACGTGTCATGCCGCTTCGCCTGCCTCCGCTGAACTCGCTGCGATTCTTCGAGGCGGCGGCGCGGCACGGCAGTTTCAAGCTCGCGGCCGCTGAACTCAACGTGACGCCGAGCGCCGTCAGTCACGGCATCGTCGCACTGGAAGAAGCGCTCGGCGTCGCCCTCTTCGTGCGCGAGCCGCGCAAGCTGTCGCTGACGCCCGCAGGCGAGCTGTATTTTCCGTATATCGCCGAGGCGTTCTCGTTGATCGCACTCGGCACGCAGCGGCTGCCCGACAGCCGCACGCACCACACGATCTCCGTGAGCTGCGCGCCGACGCTTGCCGTGCGCTGGCTCGTGCCGCGCCTGCACGACTTTCGCGCGCGCTGGCCCGGCGTCGACGTTTCCGTCGACACGTCGCGCCGCCAGGTCGGCTTTCCCATCGACGGCTTCGACTTCGGCATTCGACTGAGCCGTGGCCCGGTTCCGGGCAGCGACTGGAGCCGGCTGTTCGGCGAGCGGCTGGTGCCCGTTTGCAGCGTGGCCTATCGCGCGACGCTCGTCGATGCGCAGGGCCACGTCGATCTGCGCCGCGCAACGCTGATCCACGTCGATACCGCGAGCGAGGACTGGCAGGCGTGGCTGGACGGCGCGGGCATCGCCGACATCGACGCTTCGCCGGGGCTGCGCTTCGACACGATCCAGCTGGCGCTCGAAGCGGCGTCGACGGGCATGGGCGTCGCGATCGGCCGCCGGCCGCTGGTGAACCGCGAGCTCGATGCAGGCACGCTCGTCGAAGCCGCCGCGCCGACCGTCGAAGCGAAGACCGCGTACTGGCTCGTCAGCGCGGAGGGCGCCGACGAGCGGCCCGATCGGCAGGCGTTCAAGCGCTGGCTGCTTCACGAAGCACAGGCGTTCGACGATCAGCATTCCGTTGACGAGGCGGCGGCGTCGTCGCGGTAACGCTGCGGGCACTTCCCCGCGCGATCGACACCGGCGAGTCCTTCGTCATGAGTGAATTCTGTTCATCTATCGCCGAAAACTTTTCGTTTGTCGCGTGGCCGCGCTGCTGCGACGATGGCCGCGAGGAGGAAACGAACCATGTCGACGGCCAAACCCGCTCATGCAACAACGCACGCAACAACTCTCGCAACAACGCTGAAGAACCCGACGTTCTACGTGATCGTCGCCGCCGCGCTGATCCTGAGCGTCGCGATGGGCATCCGGCAGACTTTCGGCCTGTTCATCGGGCCGTTTTCGTATGACCGCGGCCTGCCCGTCACGCTGATCGCGTTCGCGATCGCGCTGCACAATCTCGTATGGGGCTTCGCGCAGCCGTTCGCAGGCGCAGCCGCCGACCGCTACGGCGCGGCACCCGTCGTCGCGTTCGGCGCGACGACGTTCGCGGCGGGCCTCGCGCTCGCAGCGGGCGCGCCGTCGGGGCTCGCGCTCATTGCGGGACTCGGGCTGCTGGTCGGCATCGGCGTCAGCTGCACGACGTTCGGCGTCGTGCTGACGTCCGTCGGACGCGTCGCGTCGGCCGAGCAGCGCAGCATGGCGATGGGCATCGCGAGCGCGGGCGGCTCGCTCGGCCAGGTGCTGATGGTGCCCTTCGCGCAGACGCTGCGCGAAACGTCGGGCATATCGACGTCGCTGTTCGCGCTTGCATTCCTGATGCTGATCGCGGCGCCGCTCGGCATCGTGCTCGACCGCCGGGGCAAAGGGGCTGCCGCGCCGCATGCGGCGGCATCACATGCGGCGGCGTCGCCCGCATCATCGCCTGTAGCGTCGCCCGCATCATCGCCTGGAACGTCGCTGCGCGAGACGCTCGCGCACGCGACGCGCCATCGCGGCTACCGGCTGCTGACGCTCGGCTTCTTTACGTGCGGTTTCCAGCTTGCGTTCATCGCGACGCATCTGCCTGGATACCTGACGTTGTGCCATATGCCGATGGGACTCGGCGCCACCGCGCTCGCGCTGATCGGGCTCTTCAACATGGCGGGCAGCTGGGCGTGTGGCTGGCTCGGCGGGCGCTTGCGTCAGCAGCACGTGCTCGGCTGGCTCTACCTGATTCGCGGCGCGACGATCGCATCGTTCTTCCTGCTGCCGAAATCGACGCTCTCGGTCGTGCTGTTCGCGTCCGTGATGGGCCTCACATGGCTCGGCACCGTCCCGTTGACGAGCGGACTCATCGCGAAGGTGTTCGGCACGCGGCATCTGGGGACGCTGTTCGGCATCGTGTTCCTGAGCCATCAGATCGGTTCGTTTCTCGGCGCGTGGCTCGGCGGTTTCGTGTTCGACGTAACGGGCTCGTATTCGCTGATCTGGGGCGCGACGGCGCTGGCGGGACTGTTCGCGGCGCTGCTGCATTTCCCCATCGACGATACGGTTCATTCGAGCGGCGCGTCCACCGAAACGGCGCGCGCCTGAAGTGCCTGAAGTGAAGTGCCGCGATGCGCCGGGGGCTTTCAGGTCTTCGGCGTATCGCCGAGCATCACGGTCCAGCCGAGCCCGCGCACGTTGCGGATCACCGACTGTCCGAACTTCTTGCGCACGGAGTGGATGAGCACGTCGACGGCGTTGCTCTCGACTTCCTTGCCGCAGCCGTACAGCTTGTCTTCGAGCTGATCGCGCGACAGGATCGTGCCGGGGCGTTCGAGGAACGCGAGCATCAGCGCGAACTCGCGCGCCGACAGCACCGACGACACGCCGTTGCAGCACAGCGTGCGTTTGTCGAGATCGAGGCTCAACGCGTCGTCGCCGAGCCGCGACGATGCATAGCCCGCCTTGCGGCGCAGCACGGCGCGAATGCGCGCGAGCAGTTCGGGAACGTCGAAGGGTTTGAGCATGTAGTCGTCGGCGCCCACGTCGAGGCCCTGGACGCGCGCTTCGAGATCGTCTCGCGCGGTGAGGATCAGCACGGGCACCGTGTTGCCCGCCGCGCGCGCAGACTTCAGCAATTCGATGCCGCCCATGTCGGGCAAGCCGAGATCGAGCAGGACGACCGTGTATTCGGCGGCCGCGATGGCCGCGCTGCCCGCTTTGCCGTCGCGTACCCAGTCGACGCTGTAATCGGCGTCCTGAAGCGCGCGCAGCAGACTCTGGCCAATCTGCAGATCGTCTTCAACCAGTAGCACTCGCATGATGTCGTGTCCACGGCAACGAAGCATTGTCGTTGGCTGCGGCGCGAGGACCGTTCGCGGCGGAGCGACTCGCGCCCAGGCGGCGAATTGTGATTCCAGGCCGTAGCCTGCCGGTGCGAACCCGCTATCGCACGCCGGCCACAACGCATGATAGCCGAGTTGTTTGCGTCGTTTGGCTTGCGTTTATATGGTGGACGTCGCGCAGGTTTCGGCAGTGATGAAGGCGAAAAAAAGCCGACCGCTCGCGCAGTCGGCGGAAAGATTCTGGCGTGCGCTCGTCGCCATGCCAGAACCAGAGGGGCCTGCTCCAACGGTTCCATCATGGGCGCGCAAAGTTAGCAAACAATGAGCAAGCGTGAATGAGCGCCACGCGTGAGCGCAAGCGCTCAGGGCACGGCGTCGAATCCGATCGAAGCGACGATGCCCGACTGTCCATCCGTGCGATTGCGCAAGTTCGCCGCGCCGCCATAGCGGTTCACGATGGCCTGCACGATCGACAGCCCCAGCCCGCTGCCTTCTATCTGCGCGTTCGCGCGAAAGAAGCGGTCGAACACGCGCGGCAACAGCGCCTCGTCGATGCCGGGCCCCGTGTCCACGACCTCGATCCACACCATGCCGTCGCGCGCGTGCACGCTCAGATCGACCTTGCCGCCATCCGGCGTGTAGCGGATCGCGTTGCTCACGAGGTTGCGCAGCGCAATGCCGATGTCCGCTTCGTTTGCGCGCACATGCGCGCTCGCCATTTCGTCGGCGCCGATATCGATGCCGCGCTTCATCGCAATCGGCAGCACTTCGGCAACGGCATCGACGACCACTTTCGTCACGTCGACGCGCGTCAGCGTGTCGGGCTGCAGCGCGGCATCCGCACGCGCGAGCCGCAGCAGTTGCGCGATCAGTCTGCCGCTGCGCCGTATGCCGCTTTGCAGTTCGCGAAAACGCGCCTGATTTCCGGGCGCGATGTGCGGCTGAAGATTGTCGGCCTGCAACTGCAACGCGGTGAGCGGCGTGCGCAATTCGTGCGCGGCGTCGGAGATGAACTTTCTTTCGCCTTCGATCGACTGCGCGAGACGCTCGAACATCTTGTTGATCGAAACGATGAAGGGGCGTATTTCGGTCGGCACGCCCGATGTCGACAACTGCTCGAAATGCGTCATGTCGATCGCCTGCACCTGGGCGCCGAGGCGCGTCAGCCGCCGCAGCGCGCGCCGCACGACCAGCAGCACGGCGAGCCACACGAGCGGCACCAGCACGACCATCGGCCACAGCGTATTGATCGAGCGCGCCTGCGCCAGCTCATGCCGCACGCGCGAACGCTGCGCGACCTGGACGACCATCCCCGGCTCGCGCAGCGTGTAGATGCGCCAGCTTTCGCCGTCGACTTCCGTCGTCAGAAAGCCCGCCTCGGCATTGCGCGGCAACGCGAGCGCGGGTTCCGTCGAACGATAGGGCGTTTCGATGTCGTCTTTCCAGACGGTGACGACGATATCGCGCTCGGGCTGCGAACCGCGCGAGGGTATCGCGGGGAGCGACTCGGCAAGGCCGCTGCTATAGAGGCGCGTCGCCGCCTGTTCGAGTCGCAGGTCGAGCAGCGCGCTCATCCCCGCCTTGGACAATTGATATGAACTGACGCCCTGCACCACGCCGACGATGCTCACCAGCACACACAAGGCGAGCACGATCTGATTTCTTAGCGACCGGATCTTGGGCATGGACATGGTGATGAAGCGTGCCGTCCGAAGAGCGTTGTGCGTGCAGCTTTTGCAGCTTTGAACGCGACGGCCGCGCGCGAAAGAACACGTGCAGGCTTTGTCGTTGCGAGCCGATTCTACACCGCGCTACCGGCCCTTCTCGTTCTCAAAGCAGCGATGCGGACGCGCCGATTGCTCCGCGCGTCCACAACTCACTGCAACGAAAAATGCTGCCGGCAGACGTTCAATGCCCGACGTAGATCGACTTCAATCCGACGTCGTTTTGCGGATGATCGAACGCGCCGCTTTGCGATGTGCCATCGGCGACACCGCCGTATTCGACTGCGTTCTGCGCCTGAATACGTGCCTGCGCCGCCTGCAGGTTCGCGGGATAGTGCGCGTAGTCGCTAGCGGGCTCGTAGCCCGCGCGATCCAGTTGCGCGAGTTCGGCCTGCACGTCGGCTCTCGTGACGGGCGCATTGGTCTGCGCGAACGATGCAACGGGCAATGCGAGGAACACAGCGACGGTAGCCGTTTGAATCAGCGATTTCATGACGTTTCTCTCCAGAGGTTATCGAATGAGTTGCCGATGCCGTGCGTTCGATGCATCGGTTCATTCGCATTCTGGCCGTCAATAGTGAGCACAGAATGAGCGCCGCTCACATCCGGCTACCGCCGGCCTCGATATGTCACGTCGTGTCCTATCCGATCGTCCCGCCGCAGGATTTCCGCATGTATGACCTCATTTCCGGCTAATTCGGCGTGACTACGATGCAATCCGTCGATGCAGCGGCCCGACTCCAAGCAACAGACGGCACGCCGATTTCAAGCGCATCGCATCCACGCCGCGACGCGAACCGTTCGTTCGCCCGCACGTTCCCGATTCTTTGCATCACTGAAGGAGCCCATCATGTTGACCCGACTCGCTCACCGTCTCGGCGCGCTGTTCACGCACACACGCGAACGTGAACGCAATGCCTTCCTCGCTTCGTCGACCGATCTCGCCGATCTCGAACGGCGCATGCGTCGGCTCGACGACGGCGGCCATCCGTTCCACGTCCATTCGAGCATGATGCCGCGCGACTGGATCGCATGAGCGGCGGCATGCCGCACAAGACCGGACTCAATCGATCAATGCAAATGGAGATCTGAAATGCGTCACTATCGATGCGACAGCCCCGAAGCCGCAGCCCGTATCGTCGCGGCCTGCCTGCTCTCGGATGGACACGTGGGCATCCACGAACTCGAAGCGCTGGACCGTTACGGCATGGAGGAGCGGCTCGGGCTGAACCGAGAACGACTGCTCGCCGTCATCCAGCAGATGTGCGAAGACCTCACGACGACGGCCTATCTGAACTGGGGCGACACCTGCCGGCTCGATCCCGCCGTGATCTTTCAGCTGGCGCAGGACATCAAGGATGCGCGTCTGCGACGCGAAGTCATCGCGCTATGCAGGGAAAGCGCGCACGCCGACGGTCATCTGTCCGAAGGCGAGGACATGTTCATGCGCGTGCTGCGCGCCGCGTGGCGAATGCCGCTAGAGAACGCGAGTCGCCGCAACGCTCGCGCGAGATGTCGAAGGTCGTGAGCGCAACGGCCGTGTAGCGATGCTGGATCGGTGCCGTCGTCATGCCGCCGTGCGTTCAGCAAGCCGCATGGCGGTTCGCGGCACGATGGCTGGACCGCCGGAAACTAGAACTCGCCGCGGCCGATCGCCGTCGCCTGCATGCTGCCCGGCGTCGCGTACAGCATGACGCTGATATGCGTCGCGTCGAGACCGTTGCCCACAGCCTGCTCGGTGAGCCCGAACGGCTGCGACTTGTAGATGCCGCCGTCGTCGAGATTCTGGTAGCGGATGTCGTAGCTTCCGGGCGTGACGTCCTTCAGCGTGAAGGTCCGCCCTGCCGGCACGAAGAAGTGGCGCACGGGTTGATCGAACACGGACGCGTTGTAGACCAGCTTGCCGAACACATCGAAGCGGTTGATCGAGTTGTCGATCGTCACCGACGAATGCCCGCCCGATGCGCCGACGGGCGTTCCGTCGAGATAACCCGCGGTGGCCGGCCACGGCGCGCCGTTCGGCGCGACGCTGGGGCGCACGTATGCGGCGGCCGCGCGCGCGTCGCTTGCGGCACCGGATGCGTCGTTCGTCCACGGCGACGTCGCTGCCTGCGCCGACGCCATCGCAGTCATCGCGCGGCCGTTGCTGTCGGTTGCGGCCGGGCTGTCGGCATCGGTGTGGCCGTGTTCGCCGTATGGCGCACCGGATGTGATGTTGCGCGTGAACGGCCACGGCGACATCGATTCCGTAATCACGACGTAGCCGACGAACGCGCATGCCGCAATCGCGATCCAGCCGCGCAACGAGACCCTGCGCAGCACATGTCCGAACGACATGCGCGGCTTCTTGCGCGCAGCGGCGCGCGGATCGACCCGAGCCTGGGACGTCCAGCCACTTCCGCGCGGCGCGGCGCGCGCCGTCGCCTCGGCTTGCGCGGCGGCATAGCGGGGCATCTGCTGGGAGGCCGACGCGGAAGATGCAGACGAGGCGGACGATGCTGACGAATGCGATGAATGCGACGAACCGCCCGGACGCGACGCCGACGCCGCCGTCGCGGCAGCAGCCGACGCCTCGCGCTCCTTGCGCGCGAGCCATTCGTCGTGTTCCTTGCGTTGCGCCGGGTCGCTCAGGACCGCGTAAGACGCGTTGATGATCTTCATCACCCGCTCGGCGTCCGGATCGTCGATCCGCCGGTCCGGGTGATATTTCTGACACAAGGTCCTATAGGCCGCGCGGATCACTTCCTGAGGCGCGTCCCGCGAGACTTTCAGATTGTCATAGTGGCTGTGAATCTTCACGCCCTTCCCTTCCCCGATTGCCGTGCTGTCTTTTATGTCGATTCTACGCGACCCAAAGCGAGCCTACCGGCCGCGGGCGCGCCCGCGCCCCGGCTTTCGAATCGCCGTTGTGGTCTGGACCGCACTTCCCGTTGCGCTGTTTCTACATCGTGCGAGGTGGCGCGCGCCGCCGTTCCCGACGCCGTTCGTCATGCAGTCTTCCGTTTATGCCGTCTTCTCGTGGGAAAACTGCACGGCCGATTCTGCCGTTTCCTCGTTACGTTTTTGCTGCTCGTTCCAGATCTGGCTGTCCGGGAACCAGAATGCGGTTGCGCGCGGCGGGACGGCAAGCTTGACGGGCAGCGACGGATTGAAGATCTTCGACCACGCCGACAGATACGACGGCGTCTTCAGCAGATAGCCGCAGCGCGCGAGCAGCAGGCTCGCGACCAGCGCCTCGCGCCCGATGGCGAGCCCCGGATGTCCGCTGAAATGCACGGGCGTGACGCCCGAGGCCAGCAGCCGCGCGGGCGCGACGTTGACGGGCACGGCAAACGGACGGGCGGCGATGAAATCGAGGAACGGCTGCTCGTCGCTCGACACGAAGATGTTCGTCAGATGCGGCTCTTCGGCGAGTGTCGCATCGATGAGCCGGCAAAATTCTTCCCAGCCGATCGTATGCGCCTCGACCTTCTTGTCGGTGCCGCGATAATGCACGCCGAGCGTCGCCGCGCCGATGCCGAGCCGCTGGCAGATTGCGTCGACTTCCGCGCGGATCGGAGCGGCCGGCCGGTAGTGCGCCGTGAAAAGCGCGCTCGAATGCTCCAGTTCGAGCCGCGGCTCGTAGCGACGGCGAAAGCCGAGCACGCTGAGATCGCGCACGACCGACGTTCGCAGCCGCACGCTCGCGCCCGGCCTCGGCGACACACTGACGGTATCGAAGTATTCGGCGAACCAGTCGACCTGGCCCTCGCGGTCGCCGTAAATCCCGCCGCGTGCGGAAATCAGCGGCGTCAGGCCCTTCTCGTCGCAATACATCAGGATGAACAGCACCATCTGCATCACGGAGAAAAAACCCGAATGCGCGCGAATTTCAATCGCGAAGTAACCGTGGTTCAAGCGCTGCTGCGCATGCAGCGAGATGCGGCCCGGTGTGCTGATCGATTGTTTGAACCGTTCGCTGCGCCGGATATCTCTTGCGATATCGATCAACTTGCTCAACATGCCACGTCCCTTTCCGCTCACCGGGCAGCCCTACCCGATACGGCGTCTGTGGTCGAAGGATGCAGGCGCGATGCGGCGCTTCGCACGACAGCGGCGAGACGCCCTTCATGCTGGAATGTCCAGCGCGTCTTGCACATCGTGCGAAGCGGACCGCCGGCCCAATGCGAAATCAGCCAGCAAATAGACGCGTTCCGTCACGCGCCATCATATAGGGCAGAAACGCGGCGGTCGAGCAGGAAAATCCGGCTGTGTGCGACGCCCAACATTTCCTTGCGCTCTTCTAATCGTCTGAATTTAAACGATTTTTCGGGGCGCTTAAGTGGAAACGGGATCGTTGCGGCTGAGGCGGTCGATGGCCCGCCGCGATTGTCCGGGGGGCCTGCCGTCGATGCTTCCATCAGCCTTTCATGTCGACCCAGATGCGGCCCCAGGCGGTCGCGTATTTGAGTGCCTGTTCGCCGTCGTAGAAGTAGTCGAGCGCGTTGAACGTGCGGGGCGGCAGCCCCGGCTTTTCGATGATCAGGTCGGCCGCATGCATGCCGTTGTCGCCCATGGCGGCGCTGGCTTGCAAACGATAGCCTCGGTGTGTCGTCAGCATGGGAATCGTCATTGATACGTCTCTGGCTCTTCAAGGTAGTGCGGGCCGATGCGCTGTGTCCCGAACGACGGGAGCCGCGCCTCGTGCCCACTTTCGGGCCAGGATTCGCATTATCACGACGCCCCGTTACTGTTCGGTGACGGCCGGCGTTTTTGCACGCCGGTCCGCCTTTATGCGCGCATTCTGATCAATCGGCGATCGGCTTGCCCGAAGCGTCCTTTACCTTCGCCTTCCACTGCGTGCGGATTTCGGATACGACGGCATCCGGCAACGTGATGTAGTCGAGGTCCTGCGCGGTCTGGTTGCCGTTCTTGAATGCCCAGTCGAAGAACTTGAGCGTTTCCTTGCCGTGATCCGGCTTCTCCTGCGACGAATGCAGCAACACGAACGTCGCGCCGACGACCGGCCACGCTTCCTTGCCCGGCTCGTTGGTGAGAATCTGGTAGAACGACTTCGACCACTCGGCGCCCGCGGCGGCGGCCTTGAAGGTTTCCGTCTTCGGCTCGACGACGGCGCCCGCCGAGTTCTTCAATGAGGTGTACGTCATCTTGTTCTGCTTCGCGTACGCCCATTCGACGTAGCCGATCGCGCCCGGCAGACGCTGCACGAACGCCGCGACGCCGTCATTGCCCTTGCCGCCCGTGCCCGTCGGCCAGTTGACCGTTGTGCCTTCGCCGACCTTGCTCTTCCACTCCGGATTCACCTGCGACAGATAGTGCGTCCAGATGAAGCTCGTGCCCGAACCGTCCGCGCGGCGCACGACGGCGACGTCGGTATCCGGCAGCTTGGCGCCCGAATTGAGCGCGGCGATGGCCGGGTCGTTCCACTTCTTGATCTTGCCGAGGTAGATGTCGCCAAGCACGGGACCCGAGAGGACCAGCGAACCCGGCTTCACGCCGGGCAGGTTGACCACGGGCACCACGCCGCCGACGACGGTCGGAAACTGGAACAGCCCGTCCTTGGCCAGTTCGTCGTCCTTGAGCGGCGCGTCGGAGCCGGCAAAGTCGACGGTCTTCGCGAGCACCTGCTTGATCCCGCCCGATGAGCCGATGCCCTGGTAGTTGATGCGGGCGCCGCCCGTCTTCTGATACGCGTCGGCCCATTTCGTGTAGATGGGCGCCGCGAACGTGCTGCCGGCGCCCGTGATGTCGGCCGCCTGCGCGAAGGAACTGGACAGCGCGCCGATCATGCCGGCCACGGCGAGGAATGCGAGTTTCATGGTCACCTCCTATCGTTGATCCAGAGTCAGCGCTTTAGCTGTCGGCCGGAGTTAGTGCTTTAGCACTTACTCCGGCCCCATGCAGAGCAGTCGGGTGGAGTTCGTGCTTCAGCATTTACGCCGGCCCCATGCAGAGCAGTCGGGTGGAGTTAGTGCTTTAGCACTTACTCCGGCCCCATACAGAGCAGTCGGCCGGAGTTTGCGCTTCAGCATTTACGCCGGCCCCATGCAGAGCAGTCGGCCGGAGTTGGTGCTTCAGCATTTACGCCGGCCCCCATGCAGCGCAGTCGGCCGGAGTTTGCGTGCTTTGACACTTGCTCCCGCCCCATGCTGAGCACTTGTCTCGATCCCATGCAGGCTGTCGATCCAGCGTTGGCGCCTGGTTTGGTGCCTTGTGCCGTCTCATGCCTTACTGGTCCCATGCAAGACAGTTGCAGAAAGCTTTGTATGGGGTGCGTTTCGAAATTAGCCGTGCTTCGTGACATTGCGGTGACGGATGCAATGCGGCTCGCGGCGTAGTTCGGGCAGGTCAAAAAAACGCGGCTTTACGGCCGCGCGGATCGCTTCGCGTGGTTTTGCCGAAAGAGATCGCACAGTGGATGTAGCGCGTCGGCGATTCGTTCGTCGAAAGGCCGTCGACCGCCAGGTATATGCGGATGCCGATGCGGATACACACGCCAGCAATCGCCGCGCATTCGCCTCAGGCCGTAAATGGCAACTCCGCCTGCACCGGCAGCGGCTGCGCGTGCTCGCTCGCATGCGACAGCCCGCTCACTCGCACGCCCAGCAATCGCAGCTTGCGCGTCAGCGCGACGCGCTTCAGGCATTCGGTCGCCGCGCGCCGGATCGCCGCTGCATCCGACGTGGCGACGGGAATCGTCAGATCGCGCGTGACGGTCGAGAAATCGTCGAAGCGCAGCTTGATGCCGACCGTATGCCCGACATAGCCCTTACGTTGCAAGTCTTCAGCCACGCGCACGCACAGGCGCGTGAAGGACTCCGACAGCGCCGGTCGATCGTGGCGCGGATGCAGATCGCGTTCGAATGTCGTCTCGCGGCTCATCGACTTCGGCTCGGATTCGACGACGACGGGACGCTCGTCGATACCCTGCGCGACGTGCGTGAGCCACGTCGCGTACCTGAGTCCGAAGTTGGACTGCAGCAGGTCGGGCGCCGCATGCGCCAGATCGCCGACCGTATGGATGCCGATCGTGGCCAGCCGCTCGCTCGCCTTCGGCCCGATGCCGTTGATCTTGCGCGCGGCCAGCGGCCAGATGCGCGACGGGATGTCGGCAGGCGTCAGGATCGTCAGGCCGTCGGGCTTGTCCAACTCGGAGCCGACTTTTGCCAGCAGCTTGTTCGGCGCGACGCAGATCGAGCACGTGAGACCCGTCGCATCGCGCACGGCCTGCTTGATGCGCGTGCCGATGTCGGCGGCATCGCCGGGCACGTCCGTCAGATCGATATAGATTTCGTCGATGCCGCGATCTTCGATACGCGTCGTGAACTTCGCCACTTCCGCCTTGAAGAGGCGCGAGTAATGGCGATACGAATCGAAGTCGGTGGGCAGCAGAATCGCGTCCGGCGCGAGCTGCGCGGCCTTCATCATGCCCATCGCCGAAAAGACGCCGAACGCGCGCGCCTCGTAAGTCGACGTGGTGACGACACCGCGCCCCGCATAGTCGCGCAGCCGCGCGAAGCGGCGCGTGCCGTCGGGCAGCGTTTCAGGCGTCGCGTTGCGTCCTCCGCCGATCACGACCGGCTTGCCGCGTAACTCCGGATAGCGCAGCAGTTCGACGGATGCGTAAAACGCGTCCATGTCGAGATGCGCGATACGGCGAGTGATGACGCTCATGTTGCGTGATGCGGCGTGCGATGGATGTGGGCGGCGGCAGCGGATGCTTCAATTAGAACCTGACTCGACGATACGCCACGTTCTGCTTGTGTGCTTTTCACGCCGCTCGCACTGCTGGCATGTGTTGCGGCGGGCTATGTCGCGCGGTCGTGGAATTTGGCAATACACAGGCTGAAAACAGCGACGCAAAATGCGGGCGCGAGACAGCGGCTTCAGCAAGAGACCTGCTTCAAACAAGCTGCTTCAAACAAGTGGCTCAAAACAGCGTCGCACGAAGCCGCTTGCAGCTCGCATCAAACACGGAACACGTTGCCGTCGGGACCGATTTTGCGCGGGATACTGCGGTTCGGCGCCTTCTTCGACGACACCACCGATGAAGCGCCCTGGTCCGGGTGCTGGCTGCCCGGCTCGGTGATTTTCCGCGCGAGCCGTGGCGCCGTTTGCGTGTGCGGGCGGGCGTGCTTTGGCGCCGGTGCGGAATGACCGCGCGCCTCCGGCGGGTTCCAGATTTCGACGTACTTTTCCGCGTGCGCCGCCGAAGCCATCAGCAGCGCGATCAGCCCGGCTGTCATTCCGGATAAGAGACGACGACCTGCATTCATTGCTTTATCTCCTTGCCTCGCGCGTCTTACCGGGCATCGTTTGCCGCTGCGTGGGGATGTTCGTGCGCCGGGCCCGCGCTCACCGGCGAACTCGCCGTTCCCACCGACCGGCCGTTCTCGCATGCATAAAACGTGGGCTCGCCAGCCTTGCCGCGGCGGATCGCTTCATCGATTTGCCGTTCGCCGAACGCCGACTTCAAGGCCGCGACAAAAGCCGCGATTTCCGGCATAGGATGGCCAACAGGTTTGTTCACGCGCATATCCACGACGCACGCTCCTCGTCAATCGCACCCCAGTACTGTATATCCATACAGGTTTTTATGCAATTGGCCGGAACGGTCATTGCGTATCAGTGCGTGAAGCTCAAGCCCCAAGCCCGCCGCTGCGCGCAGCAGTCTACCGCGCTGATCCGGCACGCGGACAAACAAAAGCCGGGTCGTCGCAATCTCGCGACGCCCGGCTGGACAAATCACACAAATCAAATGGCGCAAACGATTGCAGCGCCAAAAACAACGCCGTCAGAACGCGTGTCGTATGCCCACCATCCCGACGAACTGCGACGGCCCCGACGACGGCGTCGTGTTCTGCGAATCGCCGACCACGGCCACGGCATCGGCGATCGTCGTGCCCGCGCCCGACGCGATCCGCGATTTGCCGCGCGCCAGCTGCCAGGCTTCGAGCGCATACAGCGTCGTGCGCTTCGACAGGTTGTAGGTCTGCTCGAGCGAAATCTGGTGATACTGCGCCGGATCGTCGATGCCGTTCGCCTTGCTCGCGCGCGTGTAGCTATAGCCGATGCCGGCGATCACGGCCGGCGTAAAGCGATACGTCGCAATCGCGCCATACGTGTTGAAGACCGCCTCGCTCGCGAACAACGAGTGCGAGCCGGGCGCGTACTGCACGTTCGAGTAGTTCACGCCGATCATCAGATCGTTGAAGTTATAGCGGGCGGCTGCGGCGATCATCTGCGTGCTGCTCGCCGTCGCATAGCCGTTGTTGACGGGCGAATTGATCGCGAAGCTGCCGAGCGACTGGCTCGTCGCGATGTCCTTCAGCTTCACGTAGCCCGCCGCGACCGAAAGTGCCTGATAGTCGTAGCGCAATGCCGCGCTGAAATTGCTGCCGCTCGTGACGCTGCCCGGCACGCCGCCCAGCCCGTATTGCGCGCCGAAGGTCAGGCCGGCAATGTTCGGCGACATGTACGTGATCGAGTTGTTGAAACGCAGCGTCGTGTCGAGCGCGTCGAGATCGCCAGGGTGCGCGCCCGTTGCGCCCGTCAGCACGCCTGTCGGCCCGAGCGCGCCGACCATGTTGAAGTACGGCGTGTACTGGCGCCCGAGCGTCACCGTGCCGTAGTTGTCGTTACTCACGCCGACGTAGGCTTGCCGGTTGAAAATGAGGCCCGCGCTGCTTTGCGCGCCCGTCAGCGAGTTGAAGCCGCTTTCGAGCCGGAAGATGACCTTCGTGCCGCCGCCGATATCTTCCGCCCCTAGCAGACCGAACTTGCTCGCCTGCAGATTGCCCTGGCTCATGTAGAAATTCGCGTGGCCGCGCTGATTGCTGACGTAGCTAAACGCGTTGTCGACGACGCCATACAACGTGACGCTGCTTTGCGCGAACGCCCCCGTCGAGAGCACGGCGCCCGCAATCGGCAGGCATGAGAGGGCCAATGCACGCGTGCGCGTGCGCTTCAAAGTATTCATTGCTTGTCAGTCTCCCTGATTGCAAATAGGACCTGTGGGTCAGGCCGGTCGTTTATTCATTGGGCGATACGTTGCGCGACGCACTGGGCGAACCGTTGCGCGATTCATTGAGTGGAGCCGTTGCGCGATTCATTGAGTGAGCCGTTGCGCGATTCATTGAGCGAACCGTTGCGCGATTCATTGAGCGAGCCGCAGCGTCAGACGCCGCCAGCCGTCCACGACCGAATCGCCGACGACTTCGCCGTTCGCACAGTGGGCCGTGCGCGTATCCAACGCGGGCACGCTGAGTCGAACCTCGTGCTGCGCGAACGGCATCTGCCCTTCGCGCTCGACGGAGATGCGCAACGTGTCGGCGTCGCTGGCGATCGTCACGTTCCAGCGCCCTTGCGCGCCCTCGCGCCACGCTTGCGTTTCGCCGTCGTCTTCTATGCAGCCGCCTTGCGCCATGCCGACACCCGCAAACGGCAACGCGATGAACGCGCGCTCGTCGGCGGGTTGCGCGAAGTGCTGTTCCGCGATGTTCAGCGGAATCACACAGCCTTCGCGCAGCAGCATCACCGGTTGCTCGAACGGCGCGGGCAATCTGACGCTTTGTCCGCCATCGAATACCTCGCCGCTCCAGTACGACGCCCAACGCGCGCCCGCCGGCAACCAGACTTCGCGCTCGCGCTGCGCTTGCTCGACGACAGGCGCAACGAGCAGCGACGCGCCGAGCATCATGTCGTCGCCATCGGCGAGGCAGCGCGGATCGTCCGGAAATTCCGCGAACATCGGACGCAGCACGGGTTCGTACGAACGGTGCGATTGCCACAGCAGTTCGTACAGGTACGGAATGAGCCGATACCGCAGCTTGATGAGACCGGCGATCTGGTTCGTCACTTCGGGATACATCCATGGTTCGTTGACGGTGCCGTCGTCGTTCCACGAATGGATGCTGAAACGCGGCAGAAAGATGCCGAAGCCGACCCAGCGCACGAGCAGTTCCGGTGTGGGGGCGGGACCGGAGAATCCGCCGATGTCATGTCCGCTGTTCGACACGCCCGACATCGCGAGACCGAGGCCCATCTTCAAGTTGTAGCGCAGCGTTTCCCACGACGTGTAGTTGTCGCCGGACCAGGTCTGCACATAGCGATGCATGCCGACGCCGCCCGAGCGCGACACGAGAAACGGCCGCTCGTGCGGCGCATGTTCGCGTTGAGCGTCGCGTGACGCGCGCATCATCAATTGCGTTTGCAACACCGTGGCTTCGCGTGCCGGGAACGGCTGGCCGAAGCCGTGCGCCATCGCATCCGGCGTCCAGATCTCGAACTCGTTGTTGTCGTTCCACGTCGACGCAATGCCATGGCGCAGCAAGCTGTCTTTCACGCGCGCCTTCCACCAGGCTATCGTCGCGGGATTCGTGAAGTCGAGATACGCGCCGACTTCGTCCCAGAACTGCACCCACGCGGGCTCGCCGTCGCGTACCTCGATCAGCAGACCCGCTTGCGCGGCTTCGTCGAATGCCGGATGGTCTTGCAGCAGACACGGCTTGATGTTCGCGCACAGGCGCACGCCCTCGCGCAGATAGTCCTGCACGAAGCCGTCGATATCCGGAAACTTCTCGCGATTCCAGTTGAACACGTAACGCTTCGCGCCAATCGACGTATAGCCGGACGACAGATGGAACGAATCGCACAGCACATCGTGCTCGCGGCAGCGCTCGATGAATTCGCCCATGCGCCGCTGCGCGTCGGGCGCGTCGGTGTAGCTCATCGTCGAGCCGGAATAGCCGAGCCCCCACTTGGGCATCCACGCGGGCCGGCCCGTCAGCCATGTGAAGCGGCGCACCGCATGCAACGGCGTATCCGCCGACGCGATGAAGTAATAGTCGAGATCGCCGTGCTCCGCGACGAAATGCCGGTAGTGCCCGTGATAGTTGTCGAGTTCGCGCCCCATGTCGAATCGGCAGTCGGCGAGCGTGTCGTAAAAGAGGCCGAATCCCATCGACGTCTGCGGCTGCCACGTCACGTAGAACGGGATGTGCTTGTAGAGCGGATCGGTCGTGCGCGCGCTGTAGCCCATCGCGTCGATGTTGCGCATCTCGTAGCTCTGGTTCGCGCGATCGAGCGCGCCCGCCCGCTCGCCGAGACCGACGTACATTTCGCCGCGCTGTCTCTCGACGTAGTGATACACGCGCTCGTCCCACCAGCCGAAGTTGTACGCTTGGGTCTTTCGGTCGTTCATCACGTGATGCCAGATGCCGTCGCGCGCGATTTCCCACGAGCAGAAGCCGCCGTCCAGCGCGACCGTCAGGCGCACGCGCGCAGTTTCGACGACAGCACGCTCCGCGTCGCTATCGAAACGAAACGCGGCGGACGCGAAGCCGCTCATGTCGCGCCTGTCGCGTCCTTCGAGCGGCACATCGTCGGTGCCCGGCGCAATCGACCACGTGCGCGGCCCTTGCAGCGCGCCCTTCGGCAGCACCAGCACGCGGATGATGTCGTCGGCCAGCACGAACAGTTCGATTCGCGCGCCATCGGCGGCGTCGAGGACGATCGGGTTGCCGGCTTGTTGCTGAACGGGAGCAGACGCCGAACGAGACGCCGAAGCAGACGCGGAACCGGACGCCGAAGCGGACACCAATGCCGACCCCGAAGCCGCCCCCGAAGCAGTCACCGGCGCGGAGACCGAAAAGCGCGGTCGATTTTTCAACGTAGCCATGATGTGTATCCAGGTCAGTCAGTTCACGCCGCGCTGCCCGCGCCGTTTTCGACGCGATGCGGACGGGCGTCGCGTGACACGCCGCGCATCAGAATGACGAGCAGCGTCGCGCCGATCAGGTCGAAGGCGCCGAGCGCGCCGAAGAGCGGCGTATAGCCGATCCTGTCGGCGAGCGCGCCCACCATCAGCGAGAAGCCGAGCCCACCGATCCACGCAGCCATGCCCGCAAAACCCGCGGCTGTGCCGACTTCGCCGGGCTCAAACACGTCGGCGGCCAGTGTGTTGACGAGCGCCGAAATCATCTGGTGCGCGAAGCCGCCCACGCAGAAGAGCGCGATGGCCTGATACGGCGACGCGACGAGCCCGATGCATGCCGGGCCGATCATCATGAACGCGCCGAGCACGACACCCACGACGCGCGACCAGATCAGCGGCACGCGCAGACGCTTCATCAGGAACGGCGACAGATAGCCGCCGAACAGCCCACCCACGTCCGCGGCGAGAAACGGCAGCCACGCGAACAGCGCGATCTGTTTCAGGTCCATGTGACGCTCGGTCGCGAGATACAGCGGAATCCAGAAGCTGAAGGTTTGCCATGCGGGCTCGGCGAAGAAGCGCGCCTGCGCGATCGCCCAGAAACGGCGCGTGCCGAGCACTTCACGGATGCGCCGCCTGTCCTGCGCATGAGCGCCAACGGGCGTCTGCCCTTCGATGATCGCCGCGCGCTCCGAGTCGCCAATCCGCGCGTGATCGGCAGGTCCGCGATAGAACAGATACCAGACGGCCGCCCACACGAAACCCAGCGCGCCCGTCACGGCGAACGCGCTTTGCCACCCATAGCGCAGCGACAGGAATACGACGAGCGGCGGCGCGAGCAGCGAACCGAGCGACGTGCCCGCGTTGAAGTAGCCGACGGCCACCGACTTCTCGCGGTTCGGAAACCATTCCGCGACCACCTTCATGCCCGCCGGAATCGCGACCGCTTCCGACAAGCCCATCAGCCCGCGCAGCGCGGCGAGCGACAGCCAGCCGCTCGCGAGGCCATGCAGCATGCCCGTCGCCGACCACAGGCATGCGAACAGCGCGAAACCCAGACGGAGCCCGATCAGATCGATCACGAGCCCGCAGACGGGCTGCATGATCGTGTAGCCGATCTGAAACGCGCCGACGACATACGAGTACTGCTGGGTGTTCATGTGCAGCAACGTCTTCAGCTCGGGCGCCATGACGCCGAGCGCGTTGCGCGACAGGTAGTTCACGATGGTCCCCGCGCACACGAGCGCGATGATCCACCAACGCAGGCCAATGATTGTTTTCAAGTCTGTCTCCTGTTCGAACCGGGATCGGGGCCGCCCGGCCTGGTCGCCGACCCGATGCGCGAATTCGAACATTGGATCTGCGTTTATCGTCGGTCATCGTATCACTCGGCGGGCTGTAGGATACCAGGGAAAACGATGTAGGACAGCGAATAAATCGCTGGGAATCCCTGTCAGATGGCCGTTTTGCACATTTACCGTGCGACTGTGTTGTGAAAAGAGAAGTACGCTCGGGTTTTCTCGCAATGTTCATTCGAACATCAGATTGTTCTTTTACGCGTTCGCGCGAACATGGAAAGCGCAGGACGGTGCTCAGGAAAATCGCCGGCAAGACGTGATGGTGGCGCAGTTCCATAGGCATTTGGCGCCGCGCTCGCTAAGCTGAATGCGCACATTGCCCGAACAACGCATCCGGAGGACGTCATGTCTCAGACACTCAAGGCCGGCTTTATCGGACTCGGCATCATGGGCCGCCCGATGGCGGAAAACCTGCGCAAGCACAACGTCACGCTGGCCGCGTACACGCGCAGCGGCGTGCCCGATGAACTGAAGCAGGCGGGCGTCGTCGCGTGCGGCAGCGCCGCCGACGTCGCCGCGCAAGCCGACGTGATCTTCATCATGGTGCCCGACACGCCCGACGTCGAACGCGTGCTGTTCGGCGAGAACGGCGTCGCGCAGCGCCTGCGCACAGGTCAGATCGTCGTCGACATGAGCTCGATTTCGCCGATGGCCACGCGCGGCTTCGCGGCCCGCGTGCGCGAGAAAGGCGCGGATTATCTCGACGCGCCCGTATCGGGCGGCGAAGTCGGCGCGAAGGCCGCGTCGCTGACGATCATGGTCGGCGGCTCGCAAGCCACCTTCGACAAGGTCAAGCCGCTGCTCGACATGATGGGCAAGAACATCTCGCTGATCGGCGAAGTCGGCGCGGGCCAGGTGTGCAAGGTCGCGAACCAGGTGATCGTCGCAGCGACGATCGAAGCGGTCGGCGAAGCGCTGCTGCTCGCGTCGAAGGCGGGCGTCGATGCGGAAAAGGTTCGGACGGCGCTGATGGGCGGCTTCGCGTCGTCGCGCATTCTCGAAGTACACGGCGAGAGGATGACGAAACGCACGTTCAACCCGGGGTTCCGGATCGAGTTGCATCAGAAGGATCTCAATCTCGCGCTGTCGACGGGCCAGGCGCTCGGCGTGCCCTTACCGGCTACGTCGACGTGTCAGATGCTGTTCAACGCATGCACCGCGCATGGCGGCAAGGCGTGGGATCACTCGGGCATGGTGCGCGCGCTCGAAATCATGGCGAACCATGAAATCGGCCAGAAAGTGAAAGAATGACGCGCACGCGTTCTTTTGAGATACGTCGTCGTACAAGCTGGCGGCATATATAACCGCGCATTCCGCACAAACTAACTTTCTTTTACCTTTCTTTTTCTTTCGATTTAGACTGGCGCCACCTGTCAAAAATCAAGGAGCGCTATATGCGGAATCTGGGCGGTTTCATGCAAGGTGCAGTCGCGTTGGGCGGCTGCATCGGGCTGTACACGATAATCGTCTGCGTCGTCGAGCTGTTCAACGGCTGATCGTCCGGTCAGCGCGGGAGACCATGCAACAAGCAAAGAGCCGTCGCGCGCCGACGGCTCTTTCATTTTCAGTGCTCCTCGACTGCCACGCCTTCTTCCTTCATCGCCCTCACCCGCTCGGCGAAATCCAGCAGCGCAGCGAGCGATCCATGCACGCTGTGGTATTCCTGCCGCCCGATCCGCGCTTCGAGCACGACGGTCATTCCCGCTTGCCGCGCTACATCGATGATGTCCATGTGAGCCTCCGTATTCGCTTGCATCCACAATCGCGTGGCGCCGTAAAAACCGGCGTCCTTGATATTGATTCTATGGAGCGGGCGCAAGACATCAATCGCATGCACAGGGAATCTCTGTTCGGCTGAAGGCAACAATGCCTGGCGCCCGTTGGCACGCATCGGCGCGCAAGCCGCGTGCATGCGCCAGATGCCCGACTTCGAGCGCCCCACCGCGTGCCGCGTCCCTGTACGATTGCCGTTGCTGCGCGATGGCCTTTGCCGAAATCGCGCGGCGCTGAAGCCGCAACGGCGAAGCATCGTCATTCGCAACCACGAAAGCACGAAAGCACGAAAGCACGAAGCACGACGCCACGAGGAGAAACTCATGATCGTGTACAAGTTCGGAGACGGTTCAGGCGCGATGCCACCCGATCTCAGCCCGTTCGTCGTGAAACTCGAAACGTGGCTGAGATTCTCAGGCATTGCGTACGAAGGACGGATCGGCAATCTCAACGCGATGCCGAAGAAAAAGCTACCCGTCGCGGTGATCGACGGCGTGATGGTCAGCGACTCGTCGGCGATCATCGACTATCTGCAACGACGTCATCCGAATGCGCTGAGCGACGCGCGGCTCGATCGCGTGAAGCGCGCGCAGTCGGCGGCGATCAAGGCGCTGCTGGAGACGCATCTGTATTTCGTGACCGTGTATTTGCGCTGGGCCGTCGACAGCAACATGGCCATCTACCGGCCGTACCTGATCGAATACGCACGGCTGACCGCGCCGCCGCCCGCGCGTGCGCTGATCGGCACGGTGGCGCCCGCGGTGATACCGATCATTCGCCGCAAGGTGCTGCGTCAGGCGTGGGAACAGGGCATAGCACGGCATGGCTATGACGACATCGTGCGAATGGGCATCGACGCGTGGCAGGCCATCGCGGACCTGCTCGGCGACCAGCCGTATCTGCTCGGCGACGAAGCCACGACAATCGACGCGACGTGCTTCGCGTGGATTCACACGACGGCCATGCACGCGTTCGAAAGCCCGGTACGCGATTTCGTCGCCCAGCAGCCGGCGCTGATGGCGTATCACGAGCGGATCGCGCAGCGCTGCTGGCCGGAGCTTGCGAAGGCGTCGCGCGGCGGCCCGAGCGGATCGAGTGCGTGAAGAGGCTGTGAAGAGGCTGCACCTCGCGCCGACTGTGCAGAACCGTCCGGCGCAACCCGTTCTTCTGGCCTGCCTGACGTCCGTCGAACTGTCTATTCCTCACGCGATGTGGACCCCGGACAATCACCCGATCCTTCACCTACGGCGCGACCATGACCAGCATTCCGCTTCTTTCCGTGAACGTCTCCGCGAACCTGCTGTTTGCGTATTCCGCGTACTTCGTCGGCACGGCGAGCCCTGGGCCGAGCAACCTCGCCATCATGTCGATCGCGACGACGGACGGACGCAAGGCGGCATTCGCGTTCGCGGCGGGCGTCGTGTGCGGGTCGTGCTTCTGGGCGATGCTGGCGGCGCTCGGGCTATCCGCGGCGCTGCTCGCGTTTTCGGGTTTGATGGTCGGACTGAAGATATTCGGCGGATGCTATCTGCTGTGGCTCGCGTTCAAATCGGGCCGCTCGGCGCTGCAATCGACAACGGCCAGAACGCAGACGACGAACGCGCATCTGTCGCTGCGTCGGCTCTATACGCGCGGCGTGCTGCTGCACCTGACGAACCCGAAGGCGATTCTCGTATGGATCTCGGTCGTCGCGCTTGCATCGCCCACGCACGGCGGCGCGCCGCACATGCTGACGACAGTCGCCGGATGCCTCGCGATCGGCATGCTCGTGTTCGGCAGCTACGCCGCGCTGTTCTCGACGCCGCTGGCGCGGCGCGTCTACCTGTCGATCCGCCGCTGGCTCGACGGTGGGCTCGCCGTCGTATTCGGGCTCGCCGGTCTCAAGCTGCTGACGTCGCGCACGTGAGCATCTGAGCACGTGAGCACCTGAGCACCTGAGCACGCGAGCACGCGAGCACCCTAACACCTGAGCACGCGACGCCGCGCGACACGACGCCTGCTCCGGCTGTTTCATAAGCGAGCGACGCACGAACCGCGACACGACGACCGTCAAATGCCCGCTCGCAAGCGCTGCGCTTCGCGCGCGAATTCCCCCGCCGCGGCTGGCCGACCGAACAGATATCCTTGCTGCCGCTCGCATCCGATCGAGCGCAAGAACGCCGACTGCTCATAAGTCTCGACACCTTCCGCCGTCACGTTCATGCCGAGCGAGTGAGCCATCGCGACGACGGCATGCGTGATCGCCACCGCATCGCGATGCGCGGGCAGCCCCGCGACGAACGACCGGTCCACCTTCAGGCTATGCAGCGGAAAGCGCTTCAGATACGACAGCGATGAATAGCCGGTGCCGAAATCGTCGACGGAGATGCGCACGCCCATCCGCGCAAGCGCCGACAGCAGCGGCATCACGGTGTCGGTGTCGCTCATCAGCACGCCTTCCGTGATCTCCAGTTCGAGCGCCGACGGATCGAGCCCCGCGCGCTCCAGACTCGAACCGACATCGTCGATCAGCTCGCCGCTGATCTGCCTCGGCGACAGGTTCACCGCGATCATCAGATGCGGTATCAGCGTCCCGCGCCACTCGACAGCCTGCCTGCACGCGTTCTCCAGCACCCAGCGGCCGATGTCGACGATGAGCCCCGTGTCCTCGGCGACGGGGATGAACTCGGCGGGCGACACATTGCCCAGTTCGCCGTTGTGCCAGCGCAGCAGCGCCTCGGCGCCGACGATGCGCCCCGTCGCCCCTTCGACGATCGGCTGATAGGCGAGGCTCAGTTCGTCCGCGAGCAGCGCGCGACGCAACGACTGCTCGATCGCGAAGCGCCGCTGAAGACGTTGTCTCAGCTCGGCCGTGAAGAACTGGAAGTTGTTGCGGCCGCGCTGCTTCGCGTCGTACATCGCGGAATCGGCGTTGCGCATCAGCGTCGGCGCATCGCGTCCGTCGTCGGGAAAGAGACTGATGCCGATCGACGCGCCCAGGTAGTACTCGTTGCCGCCGACCGCGAACGGTTGCGCAATCGTATCGAGCACGCGCTGCGCGAGCGCCGTCAGGAAGGACGCGTCCGCATAATCGCCCGTCACGATCACGAACTCGTCGCCGCCGACGCGCGCAAGCGTGTCCTCGCCGCGCACGCAGCCCGACAGCCGCTCGGCGACGCTGCGCAGCAGCGCATCGCCCGCTTCGTGGCCGGCGATATCGTTGACCTTCTTGAAGCCGTCGAGATCGACGAACAGCACAGCCAGTTTCGACAGGGCCGGCTGACGTGCGGAAGGCTCGGGAACGGAAGACTCGGGCACGAAAGCGTCGGATGCAGCCGGCTGGCCCGCGCCAGTCTCGCGCGGCGCCAGGCGCTCGCTCATCCTGTCCGCGAGATACGCGCGGTTATAGAGGCCCGTCAGCGAATCGCGCGTGGCGAGCTGCTGCAATTGCGCCCGCGCGGCCCGCACGGCGCTGATGTCGTTGAACGAAATGAGCACGGCGCCCGGCTCGG
The DNA here is from genome assembly GCF_038900715.1 of Paraburkholderia phymatum. Lineage (GTDB taxonomy): Bacteria > Pseudomonadota > Gammaproteobacteria > Burkholderiales > Burkholderiaceae > Paraburkholderia > Paraburkholderia phymatum_A. Next base: position 128,232 of record NZ_JAYMRZ010000012.1, read on the forward strand.
TCTCGCCCGGCTTCACGATGGGCACGAGGTTCTCCGTGACCCAGATCGATTCGCCGCATGTCAGCTCGAGCCGCAGCGTCACGCCGACGAGCGGCTTGCCGGAGCGCAGCACGCGCTCCGTCGGCCGGTCGCCGGGCTCGACGTGCGAGCCGTCCTCCCAGAACGCCGCGCGCATCACCGTATAGATGCCCTGCCCGATCACATCGTCCGTCGCGCGCAACATGCGCCGCGCGCTCGGATTGCACGCAAGCACGATACCTTCGCGCGACTGCACGACGATGCCTTCGTTCAGGTGATCGACGACGAGCCGATGATGTTCTTCGCTCTGTGCGAGCCGCTTGCGTATCGCGTCCTGATGGACGGCGAGGCCGACGCTGTTGCCGATCTCGCGCAGCAGTTCCTGTTCGCTTTCGTCGGGACGCCGCACGTCGCGGTAGTAGACGCCGAATGCGCCGAGCACATGGCCCGCATCGTCTTCGAACGGGACCGACCAGCACGCGCGCAGGCCGAACGGCAACGCGAGATCGCGGAAGTTGGCCCACAGCGGATCGTGTTCGATGTCGTCGACGACGACGAGACGCCGCTCGAACATCGCGGTGCCGCACGAGCCGGTGGCCGGACCAATCATCGCGCCGTCGATGGACGCGCTGAATTGCGCCGGCAGCGACGGCGCCGCGCCGACGCGCACGGTCACGCCGTCGCTGTCGAGCACGAGAATCGAGCAGGAGGCGCCGACGCCCAGCAATGTCTCGGCGCGCCGGCACACTTCCGCCAGCAGTTCGGGCAGCGGCGTGCTGCGCGTCAGAAGGCGCAACACCGTCTGCTCCGACGCGAGTACGCCCGCCGCCAGATCCGGCTCGTAGCGAGTGCATCCGGATGGCTTGTCAGTCGCTCTGTCTGCGGTCACTTGACGACTCATGGTTGCACTCCTCACGCGACAACGGCAGGCAGATGCCCACCGCGCATCCGGGTTTACCCCTCATCTCAATCACAGCCGCAGGCGCTACGCCCGATGCGGATTGAAGATACGCCCTTCGATCCGGCCGAGCTTCGCGACGATCGCGACCGATTCGGGCACTTCCTCCCACAAGCCTTCGAGATCGACGAGCGGTTCCGACAGCACGAGAAACGCGTCGCTGCCGACGGCCGCGAGGCGCGGATCGTCGGGATACAGTTCCATCAGATGACGGATCGACGTGCTGTGATAGAGCGAGCGCGACTGCCGCTCGCTCGAATAGCGCACGGCGACGATCCGCGCGCCATCGGTCGCGCAGACGGTCATGTTCAACGGCGCTTCGACGCCGTGCCGCTGCCCCGTCTCTTCGACGAACCGCGCCATGCGCTCCAGCGCCCGCACGGGATCGATTTCGAGGCCGAACGTCAGCGCGAGATAGAACATGACTTCGGAATCGGTCGAGCCTTCGATCGACGCGAACAGATCGGGATCGATGCCGAGCATCAGGTCGCGCCGCACTTTCGGGTAATCGCGCACGAGGCCGTTATGCACGAAGAGCCATCGCCCGTAGCGGAACGGATGACAGTTGGTTTCCTGCGATGGGGTGTCCGTGGCCGCGCGGATATGCGCGACGAACATCGGCGCGTGCACGGCGCGCGCGGCGTCGCGCAGGTTGCGGTCGCTCCATGCGGGCTGCGCGCAACGATAGCGAAACGGCGGTTCGGCCGGCGAGCCGTACCAGCCGACACCGAAGCCGTCGCCGTTGGTCGTCGTCTGTCCGAAGCGCGAATGCAGACTCTGATCGATCAGCGAATGCTTCGCCCTGAACAGCACGGCTTCGAGCTGTATCGGGTTCCCTCTGTAAGCCAGCCAGCGGCACATGATCGGTCTCCTCGATGAAAAACGTCGTTGCGCGCGCCTGTTGAAAGCGACTCTCACGGCGGCCGGCCGCTGCGTCCATTGCGTTCACGGCAATCAGTTGCACCCGGTTGCACTCAGTTGTTCATGCGCGCAAGCGGCGCAAGAAACTCGGACAGCCCCGTCAGGATGATCTGCACGCCGATGCACAGCAGCAGGAACGCCGACACGCGCAATGCGACCTTCGTCCCTTCCTTGCCGAGATAACGGGCGAAGGTCGTCGCGTGGTTATACGTGAACCAGATCGCGAGCATGATGAAAAACGAAATCGTCACGGACGCGATCGACGACATCAGGAACTCCGACACCTTGTGGCTGCGGTTCGCGTTCAGCGCGATCGCCGTCGCCATCGTGCCGGGGCCCGTGGTCAGCGGCACCGTCAACGGAAAGAAAGCCTTCGACATCGCGTTGTCGGGATCGACGGGTTTCACGGCGGCCTCGTTCGGCTGCTTCTCCGGTGCATTGAGCATATTCCACGCGCTGACGGCGACGGCAAGTCCGCCGCCGATACGCAACGCCTCCATCGAGATGCCGAAGAAATGCAGGATCGGCGTGCCGACGAAGAACACGACGAGCAGCACGATGAACGCGTTGATCGCGACGCGCCTCGCGAGCGCGGCGCGTTCGCTTTCTGTCAGCGAATCGGTACGGTCGACAAACACGAATGCAATCGCGATGGGGTTGATGATGCTGATCAACCCCGTGAAGCCAAACAGAACCTCCGAAACCAGGCTTGAAATCATGGATGACCCGCTCGATTCTGGTTGTGTTTTTTGCGCCGCGCCACCGTGCAGCTTGCAGTGTAGAGCGTATTAATGCAATGAAAATTGCATGCGGCCCATGCGCGAATTTCATGCAATGCAGCACCGCGCGGATGTCTGCCGTGCGATACGCAAGCCATGCGGGCATTGCGTTTGCGCATCTCCCTTTCAATCGACCTTCACATTTTTGACACCCTTTACCGGAATACCGTGAAGGGCATACAGTCGGTGCGCGGCACCTTCAATCATTGCTTCATGAAAAGACGTTCGCATCGACCACCTCCATCTCATCCGAGGAGTTGTCCCATGTCATTTCGTCTGCTCGCCGTGCTGCCGTTCATCGGCATCCTGCTCGGCGTTCCGTTCGTCAATCGCGTCGAGCCGCTCGTGCTCGGCATGCCGCTCGTGCTTGCATGGATCGTCGCCTGGGTCGTGCTGAGCTCGCTCATCATGGCCATCATCTACCGGCTCGATCCCACCAACCGGCACACGTCCGCCGGCGAGGAGGTGCGTTCATGAGCAGCGCACTCGTCATCATCGCCGCGATCACGCTATTTGCGCTCTATCTCGGCGTCCGTGCGCGGCACGGACACGACATGAGCCTCGAACAATGGACGGTCGGCGGCCGCAGCTTCGGCACCGCGTTCGTGTTCCTGCTGATGGCGGGCGAGATCTACACGACGTTCACGTTCCTCGGGGGAAGCGGCTTCGCGTATGGCAAGGGCGCGCCCGTCTACTACATCCTTGCGTACGGCACGCTCGCGTATGTGCTGTCGTACTGGATGCTCCCGCCCGTGTGGCGCTTCGCGAAGGCGCACCGGCTCGTGTCGCAGCCGCACTTCTTCACGCGCAAGTACGACAGCCATGCGCTCGGCGTGCTGGTCGCGATCGTCGACGTGGCCGCGCTGATTCCCTATCTCGTGCTGCAACTCAAGGGGCTCGGCATCATCGTGTCGACGGCTTCGTATGGCGCGATCTCGTCGTCGGTGGCGATCTGGATCGGCGCGATCGTCGTCACTATTTACGTGACCGTGTCGGGCGTGCGCGGCTCCGCGTGGAACTCGGTCGCGAAGGACCTGCTGATTCTCGCGATCGTGCTGTTCCTCGGCATCTATCTGCCGATGCACTACTACGGCGGGCTCGGCCAGATGTTCCATGCAATCGACGCCGCGCGTCCCGGCTTCCTCACGTTCCCTGAGAAAGGCTCGAGCGTCACGTGGTTCCAGTCGACGGTGCTGCTCACGGCGCTGGGCTTCTTCATGTGGCCGCATACGTTCGGCTCGGTGTTCACCGCGAAGGACGAGCGCATCTTCCGCCGCAACGCGATGGTGCTGCCGCTCTATCAGCTGATCCTGCTGTTCGTGTTCTTCGTCGGCTTCGCGGCCGCGCTGAAGGTGCCTGGGCTCAAGGGCGGCGACATCGACCTGTCGCTCTTCAAGCTGTCGCTGCAGACGTTCGATCCGTGGTTCGTCGGCGTGATCGGCGCGGCGGGCGTGCTGACGGCGCTCGTGCCCGGCTCGATGATCCTGACGACGGCCTCGACATTGCTCGCCAACGACGTCTATCGCGGTCTCGTGCAGCGCAACGCCACCGATGAAACGGTCACGAAGCTCGCGCGGATCTTCGTGCCCGTCGTCGCGCTCGTCGCCGTACTCTTCACGCTGCATGGAGGCGAGACGATCGTCGCGTTGCTGCTGATGGGCTACAACTTCGTCACGCAACTGTTCCCGGCTGTGATCTGCAGCATCGCGCCGCGCAATCGCGCGACGAAGCAAGGCGCGTTCTGCGGGATCGTGGTCGGCGTGGCCGTGGTCGCCGTGACGACGCTCTTCCACATGAGCGTCGGCCAGATGATGCCGTTCCTGCCGGATGCGCTGAAGGACGTCAACATCGGCTTCCTCGCACTGGCGCTGAACGTGGTCGTGCTCGCGATCGTCAGCGCGTTGACGCAGCCGCAGCCGCAAGCGGAACGGTCGCACGCGCACTGATGTTGGCGGGCCCGATGCGCGCCGTTGCAGGCGCGCATCGGGCCCGACGCATGATTCAGCCTTCCTTCGAATACAGCGTCGATTCCGCGAAATGCTCGGCATCGAGCACGCGGCCGACGAGTATCAGCGCGGTTCGCTCGATATCCGTCGCCTCCACCTTCGCGACGATATCGGCGAGCGTGCCCGTCACCTTCTCCTCATCCGGCCAGCTCGCGCGATAGATCACCGCGACGGGGCAATCGCTGCCGTAGTGCGGCGTCAGTTCGTCCACGATGCGCGCGAGATGGCGCACGCCCAGATGAATCGCCATCGACGCGCGATGCCGTGCAAGATCGCCCAGCTGCTCGCCTTCGGGCATCGACGTCTTGCGCGCGTAGCGCGTGAGGATCAGCGTCTGCGATACGTCGGGCAACGTCAGCTCGACGCCGAGCGCCGCCGCGCACGCGGCCGTCGCCGTGACGCCCGGCACGATCTCGTACGGAATGCCGAGCGCGCGCAAGCGCCGGATCTGCTCGCCGATCGCGCCATACAGCGAAGGATCGCCGGAATGCACGCGCGCGACGTCCTGGCCTTTCGCGTGCGCGTCGGCGAGCAACGCGACGATCGCATCGAGATCGAGCTCGGCCGTGTTCACCACTTTTTCGGCGGCGTTGCCGCTCAGCACGGCTTGCGGCACGAGCGATCCTGCGTACAGGATCACGGGACACGTGCGCACGAGGCGCTGCCCTTTCACCGTGATCAGTTCGGGGTCGCCCGGCCCCGCGCCGATAAAAAACACCGTCATTTCACTGCACTCCCTCTTCTTCGTTCAATGCGCGCAGCACCTGCTGCGGGCTGTCGAATTCGCGATCGAACGCACCGCCAAGTTCGGGCAGCAACGGACGCCGCGTCATGACGACGGGCACTTTCCGTTCGCGCGCGACATCGAGCTTTGCGCGCGTTGCGTCGCCGCCGCTGTTCTTGGTCACGAGCACGTCGATCGCGTTCAGCGCGAACAACGCGCGCTCGCCGTCGATATCGAACGGGCCGCGCGCATCGATGATGCGCGCGCGCTCGTTGCCCGGATGCGCGTCGAGGCAACGCACGAGCCAGAACTGATGCGTGGGAATCTCGTCGAGATGCGCTAGCGGTTCGCGGCCCGATGTGAACAGCACGCGCTTGAACGGACGTATCGCGTCGACGATCCCGTTCCAGTCGTCGACCATGCGCCAGTCGTCGCCCGCTTGCGGCGTCCAGCCCGCGCGGCGCAACGCCCATCGCGGCACGTTCGTGTCGCGGCACGCAGCCGCCGCGTTCGCGCTGATCCGCGCGGCGTACGGATGCGTCGCGTCGATCACGAGGCCGATGCCTTCATCGACGATAAAGCGCGCAAGACCAACGCTTCCGCCATATCCGCCGACGCGCACCGCGCATGCCAGGCTTTCGGGCACGCGTCCGAGCCCCGCGAGGCTATAGACATGTCGAGGCCCGAGCTGACGCGCGATCTGCAACGCGTCGCCCGTGCCGCCGAGCAAGAGCACGCGCTTCATCGCGCCGCTCCGACGATGTTGCCCTTGCGGTCGATCGCGAACATCTCGACGGCCACAGTGGCTGGCACGATCTCGCGCGCGACGTCGCGCGCACGCGCGCACACGATGTCGCCGAGCGGCACGCCCTTGTCGAGCGCCATCGCAAGCGCCTCCTGGCTCGTATTCGCGCCGACGATCGCCGCCTGCAACGCGGCGTCGCTGGCGTCGTGCTCCGCGGACCACGCGGCGAGTCGAGGCAAGTCGATGCTCGAGTTGCGGCTATGCAGATCGAGATGCCCTGCCGCCAGCTTGCTCAGCTTGCCGAAGCCGCCGCACATGCTGAGCGTGTCGACGGGCGCGCGCTTCAGATGCTTGAGCACGGCGCCCGCGAAGTCGCCCATTTCGATCAGCGCGATCTCGGGCAGCTGATAGTACGCGCGCATCGCGTCTTCGCTCGCGTTGCCCGTGCATGCGGCGATATGCGTGTAGCCGTTCGCACGCGCGACATCGATGCCCTGATGAATCGACGCGATATACGCCGAGCACGAGAACGGCCGCACGATGCCCGTGGTGCCGAGTATCGACAGCCCGCCGACGATGCCGAGGCGCGGGTTCATCGTCTTTTGCGCGAGCGCCTCGCCGTTCTCGACGCCGATCGCCACTTCAAAGCCGCCCGCGTAGCCGTGCTCGGCGGCGAGTTCGGCGAGATGATCGGTCATCATCTGGCGCGGCACGGGGTTGATCGCCGGCTCGCCGACGGCAAGCGTGAGGCCTGCGCGCGTCACCGTGCCGACGCCCGGCGCCGCATGAAAGCGCACGCCCGGCGTGTCGCTCAGACGCACGCGCGCGAACACGACGGCGCCGTGCGTGACGTCCGGATCGTCGCCCGCGTCCTTCACGGTGCCCGCCTCCGCGCCGCCTTCCGTCAGGCGGCAGAACACGAGCTTCATCGGCACGTGCTGGCCCTTCGGCAAGACGATGTCCGCGACGTCGCTGGCGATGCCCGTGAGGAGCAGGCGCGCCGCCGCCAGCGAGGTCGCCGTCGCGCAGCTTCCCGTCGTGTAGCCGCTGCGCAGCGGCGCGGGTTGTTCGGGTGTCTCGTCGCGCATCACGGTTTGCGGGTGTCGAGTAGCGTGATGGGAAGCGCGGGACGCCACGTCTCGAAGCCGCCGAGCGGCTGCGCGTCGGCCAGCGCGATGCGCGTGAGCGTGCCGCCGTGCCGCGCGCGCCACGCGGCGAGCGCCGCTTCACCTTCGAGCGTGACGGCGTTCGCGACCAGCCGGCCGCCGCTTTTCAGCGCGCGCCAGCACGCGTCGAGCACGCCATCGGCCGTCACGCCGCCGCCGATGAAAATCGCGTCCGGTTCGGGCAGGCCCTGCAACGCATCGGGCGCGCTGCCCGCGATCAATTGCAATGCCGGCACGCCGAGCGCGTCGCGATTGTGCTCGATGAAGCGCTGACGCTCGCTGTTCGCTTCGATCGCGATCGCGCGGCATGTCGGGTGCGCGCGCATCCATTCGATGCCGATCGATCCGCAGCCCGCGCCGACGTCCCATAGCAGTTCACCGGGCGCGGGCGCGAGCCGGCCGAGCGTCAGCGCGCGAATGTCGCGCTTGGTCAGTTGGCCGTCGTGGCGATAGGCGTCGTCGGGCAGTCCGGGCGTGAGCGCAGGCTGAGGCGCCGATGCGTCGCGCCGGCATTCGAGCGCGATGACGTTCAGTGCTGCCGTTTCATTCATTTGCCACGACGCGGCGCGCGCGTCGATCACACGTTCGGACGCGCCGCCCAGATGTTCCAACACGACCATGCGTGTCGCGCCGAAGCCGCGCTCGGCGAGCCGCGCGGCGACGGCGGCAGGCGTCGCGCCATCGGCGCTCAGCACGAACACGCGCGCGCCGTCGTGCAGATGCACGTGCAACGCGGCGAGCGGCCGCCCGACGAGCGACACCGTCGCGACGTCCTGCAACGCCCAGCCCAGCCGCGCGGCAGCCAGCGACACGGACGACGGCGCGGGCAGCACGCGCAATTCGTCGGCGGGAAGATGGCGCGCAAGCGTCGCGCCGACGCCGTAGAACATCGGATCGCCGCTCGCGAGCACGCATACGCGCGCATCGTGCGCATCGCGTGCGTTGCGCTGCGCGAGCACCGCTTCGATATCGAACGGACGCGGCCACGGTTCGCGCCGCGCGGACAGGCAGACGGGCAGCATCGCCAGATGGCGCTCGCCGCCGTAGATCACCGACGCGTCGATCAGCGCGCGCCGCGCCGCCTTTCCCAGACCGGCAAAACCGTCATCGCCCATTCCCACCACGGTCAGCCAGGCCGGCATGCATCTTTCCTCATCGGATATCGGATTGCAGATAACGCTGCGGCGAGCCCCATTCAAGGGCCGCGACATCGTTGTGCTGTTCGAAAAAAGGCATAATACCCGCTCGCCGGTGCCTTTCGGGGCCTAAGAGGGAACACGTCGTCGTGACTGCCCCCGCAACTGTATGCAGCGAGTCCACGCCAATTTGCGCCACTGGTGTCACCGGGAAGGCCGGCGTGGATGATGAACTGCTAGTCAGGAAACCTGCCGGCCAACCTGTTCGTGCCAGCCAACATCGGGCGGGGTGTACCGATGCCGAGCCGCTCTCCGTTCGAGATGCCCGGGGCCGTCGCGCGACGCTAACCCGGTGACGTCTTGAGCCACGCTGACCTTTCGTCCGACGCTAGCCGCTTGCGCCCTTCGGCCTGTCCGGGGCTGTTGCGCATCGTGCCCGCGCTCGACGGCGGCATCTGCCGCGTGAAGCTCGCGCGCGGCGAGCTGAGCGCCGCGCAGGCGTTGTCGATCGCCGATGCAATCGACGAACACGCTTGCGGCATCGTCGACATCACGAATCGCGCGAATCTGCAATTGCGCGGCGTGAAGCGCGATCATGAAGAGCCGCTGATTGCGGCGCTGCTTTACGCGGGACTCGGGCCTTCGGGTCCACAAGACACCACGCATGCGTTCGCCGACGATGTGCGCAACGTGATGGTCAGTCCGTCGGCGGGCCGCGATGCGGGCGCATTGATCGACACATCCGCGATTGCCGACGGCATCCTCGCTCGACTGCAAAGCGATGAGCGCTTCGCGGCGCTGTCGCCGAAATTCGCGCTGCTGCTGGATGGCGGCGAACGTCTCGCGATGCTCGATCATCCACACGACATCTGGCTTTCAGCGATGCGCGATCCCAGGCGCGACGACGTGCTGTTCGCCTTCGGCCTCGCGGGCTGCCCGCCTGTCGAAGAAAAACACGCCGGCGCGGTCGCAGCCGTCGCGGCTTCGAACGTCGCCGCGCTGACGCACGCGCTCGTGAACGCGTTTCTCGATCTCGCCGCGCCCGAACACACACGCATGCGCGACCTGCTTGCCGTGCAATCCGTCGAGCGCGTGCTGACGCATGTCGAAAGCAAGACGGGTATCGCGCCGCTGCGCGATGCGTCGATCGAACGATGGCGCCGCGCGCCCGCCGATCCGTCACTGCGGCTCGGCGCACACCGGCAGCGCGACGAACGCCGATCGCATGTGGGTGGGCAGCCCGTGCTCGGACGCATGAACAGCGCGACGCTGCGCGGCCTCGCGCGGCTCGTGGAAGACAACGACGGCGCGACGCTGCGCATGACGCCGTGGCAAGGCGTGCTGCTGACCGATATCGACGCGGCACGCGTCACGCCTGCGTTGCAGGCCCTGGAAGCGCTCGGCCTCGCGTGCGACGCGCGGAATCCGCTGACCCGCGTGATCGCGTGCGCGGGCTCGGCAGGCTGCGCGAAGAGTCTCGCCGATACGAAAGCCGACGCATCGAAGCTCGCCGCGTGCCTGCCTGCTGATGCGCACGTCCATCTGAGCGGCTGCCCGCGTTCATGCGCGGCCGCGCATCGCGCGCCTTCTACGCTGCTCGCCGTCGCGCCCGGCCGCTACGACCTGTACCACACCCGCGACCCGCGCGATCCGACGGGCTTCGGCCGCTGTCTCGCGCGCGGTCTGACGATCGACGAAGCCGCCGGCATGCTGGACCATGCCGCGCTTCCACCGATCCCACCTCTTGACGAGCCATTCGATGCCTGACTACCTCCGCGACGGACAAGCCATCTATCGCCAGTCGTTCGCGACGATACGCGCGGAAGCCGACCTGTCGCGCATTCCCGCCGACCTCGAAAAACTCGCCGTGCGCGTGATCCACGCGTGCGGCATGGTCGATATCGTCGGCGACCTGCGCTTTTCGGAAGGCGCAGGACGTGCCGGCCGCACTGCGCTGGCAAACGGCGCGCCCATTCTCTGCGACGCGCGCATGGTCGCCGAAGGCATCACGCGAGCGCGCCTGCCCGCGCACAACGAAGTGATCTGCACGCTCGCCGATCCACGCGTGCCCGCGCTCGCGCGCGAGCTGGACAACACGCGCTCGGCGGCTGCGCTCGAACTGTGGCGGCCGCAACTGGAAGGCAGCGTCGTCGCGATCGGCAATGCGCCGACGTCGCTCTTCTATCTGCTCGACATGCTCGACGCGGGCGCGCCCCGCCCCGCGCTGATTCTCGGCTTCCCGGTCGGCTTCGTCGGCGCGGCGGAATCGAAGGCGATGCTCGCCGCCGACAGCCGAGGCGTGCCGTTCGTCGCCGTGCAAGGCCGGCGCGGCGGCAGCGCGATGGCGGCGGCCGCCGTGAACGCGCTCGCATCGGAGGAAGAATGATGGCGGAACAGGCGAACGGCACGCGCGGACGTCTCTTCGGGCTAGGCGTCGGTCCCGGCGATCCCGAGCTGATCACGGTGAAGGCGCTGCGTCTGCTGAAGTCGGCTCACGTGGTCGCGTACTTCGTCGCGAAGGGCAAGAAAGGCAATGCGTTCTCGATCATCGAGTCGCATCTGTCGAGCGAGCAGCAGCAGTTGCCGCTCGTCTACCCGGTGACGACGGAAGCGCTCGAACCGCCGCTGTCGTACGAAGCGATCATCGCGGACTTCTACGACACGGCAGCGGAAGTGGTTGCGGCTCACCTCGACGCGGGCCGCGACGTGGCCGTGATTTGCGAAGGCGATCCGTTCTTCTACGGCTCTTACATGTATCTGCACGACCGGCTCGCGAACCGGCTGTCGCCGCGCTTCGACGCGGAAGTGGTGCCCGGCGTGTGCTCGATGCTCGGCGGCGTCGCCGTGCTCGGCCAGCCGCTCGTGTATCGCAACCAGACGCTCTCCGTGCTGTCGGGCGTGCTGCCCGAGGACGAACTCAAGCGCCGTCTCGCCGATGCCGATGCCGCCGTCGTGATGAAGCTCGGCCGCAATTTCGACAAGGTGCGCCGCGTGCTCGACGAGCTCGGACTCGCGGACCGCGCGCTCTACGTCGAACGCGCGACGATGGCGAACCAGCGCATCGTGCCGCTCGCGGAGGTCGATCCGATGGCGTCGCCCTATTTCTCGCTGCTCGTGGTGCCGGGGGAAAAATGGCAAGGATGACGACACCGCCCGCGATCGTGATACTCGGCGTCGGCGCGCTGGCGACGGCGCGGCGAGTGCAGTCCGCAGTGCAGTCCACTGTGCAGTCCGCTGGGCTGTCCACCTACTCCGGCGCGAGCGTGCATGGCCTGCAAGGACGCGTCGCCGATGCCGATGTGGACGTCGCCTTCACCGAACTCGCTGCGCATCTTCGCGAGCTGTACGCGAGCGGCACCCCGATCGTCGCGTTGTGTGCGGCGGGCATCGTGATCCGCTGCATCGCGCCGCTGCTTGCGAACAAGGGCAGCGAGCCGCCCGTGCTCGCCGTCGCCGAGGATGGCAGCGCCGTCGTGCCACTGCTCGGCGGTCTGTCGGGCGTCAACGCGATGGCGCGCGAGATCGCGGCAGCGCTCGATGTAAAGCCCGCGATCACGACGAGCGGCGAGCTGCGCTTCGGCACCTGCGTGCTGAATCCGCCCGATGGCTACACGCTCGCGAGCATCGATCAGGGCAAGCGCTTCGTGTCCGATCTGCTGGCGGGCGAAGCGACGCGTGTCGAGGGCGACGCACCGTGGCTCGACGACGTGCAACTGCCGCGTGCCGAAGATGCGCGGCGCGCGATCCGTGTGACGCCACTTGTATGGAGCGGCGCGACGGACGAACTGGTCATTCATCCGCGCAGCGTCGTCGTCGCGATCGGCGAGGAGCGCGATGTACGCGATGTGCGTGACGAACGCGACGAACCTGACGAACGCAACGAACGCAACGAAGCGCTGCACGAACACATACTCGAAGCGGCGCGCGAGCGCGGCCTTGCCGCGCCGGCGCTCGCCGTGCTGCTCGCACCCGCGGCCCGCATCGGCGATCCGGCGCTTCAGCAGGCCGCCGACGCGTTGCAGATTCCATTGCGCTTTGCCGACGACGATGCTCCGTCCGATCCCGCCCGGCTGCTCGGCAAGACCTTGCGCGTGCCGCACAAAACACTTGGCGACGGCAACCGCGCGCCCATCGCATTCGCGATCGCGCACGCGCCCGTCGATCCCGCGACGGTCGGCCGCGCGCGCGGCAAGCTGAGCGTGATCGGGCTCGGCCCCGGCGATGCGTCGCTGATGGTGCCCGCCGCGCGCGCGGCGCTCGCGCAGGCCACCGACATCCTCGGCTATGAGACCTACGTGAAGATGGCCGGCCCGTTTCGCGCGGACCAGCGCGTGCACGGCACCGACAATCGCGAGGAAATGCAGCGCGCCCGTCACGCGTTCGAACTGGCGAGCGCGGGGCGGCGTGTCGCGATGGTGTCGTCGGGCGATCCGGGCGTGTTCGCGATGGCGGCCGCCGTGCTCGAAGCGCTCGACGACGCGCGTGACCCGGCATGGGCCGCCGTCGAGCTGGAGATCGTGCCCGGCGTGTCCGCCGCGCTCGCCACTGCCGCGCAGGCGGGCGCGCCGCTCGGCCACGACTTTTGCATGCTGTCGCTGTCCGACAATCTGAAACCGTGGCCCGTCATCGAAACGCGTTTGCGGCATGCCGCCGAAGCCGATCTCGTGATGGCGTTCTATAACCCGATTTCACGCGCGCGTCCGTGGCAGCTCGACAAGGCGCTTGAAATCGTGCGCGATTTTCGCGAACCGGCGACGGTCGTCGTGCTCGGCCGCGATATTGGCCGTCCGGGCGCGGCGCTCAAAACCACGACACTCGCCGAACTGAAATCCGCCGACGTCGACATGCGGACGATGGTGATAATCGGTTCGTCGATGACGCGCGCCTTTCGCCCCGCCGACAAGGCCCGCGAATGGGTTTATACGCCACGCTGGTATAAAAGCGCCGATTTTAACGTTTAAATCGGTTTAAATCGGGGGCGTTCCCGATCCGATAAAGCAATTGAATATGCGATTGAAAGCCGGACCGATCGACCGCTAAAAAAGAAATTAAAGTTTTTCTAAAAGACGACGTTACACTGGTTATCTCGTCCAACGCTTTCATTCGCCATCATGCACACCAGTGAAGACGCTGTCGATGCACGCGCGAGCCCGCCTGTGACGTCTCGTTCGCTTGCGCCCGAGGCCGTGCCCGTGGGCGTGCCGCTCGATTTCCCGATTGTCGACAGCGACGACACGCTGCTGTTCGAGCGCGGCGCGATCGTGATCGGCGCGGACGAGCACCGCTTTCTCTTTCAGCATTTCAGGCCGCAGCGCGGCGACGTCGATTCGGGTTTGCCGGACTCGGCGGCGGAATCCGCCGGCAAAGCGGGTGAAGTCGAAACGCTCAGGGACATGCACCTGACGATCGGCGCGCTGATCGGCGTGCGCTCGCAGGTCGGCATGGGCGCGCCGATGCATCCGTCGCGCATCATCGGCTTTGCGCCGAACGAGTCGCTGTTCGTCACGCCGCCGCTCGTCGACGGCAAGCCGATGACACTGTCCGTCGGCGAGAACGTCGAGATTCTCGCGATCGCGAGCCAGGCGGTGTTCCGCTTCGTCTGCACGGTCGATTCCGTGTGCGTCGCGCCTTTCCAGTATCTCGTGCTGTCGAAGCCCGGCGTGGTCCGCCGGCTGCGCGAACGCAAGTCGATCCGCGTGCGCGCGAGCCTGCCGCTGCGCTTCGGCATCGACGCGGAAGGCACCGGCTACGAAAGCCTCGGCCTCGTGCAGAGCGTGAGCGCAATGGGCATGTCGTTCGCCGCGCCGTGGAAAGTCGGCGAAGTCGGCAAGCGCATTCGCGTGGCGTTCCGGCTGTGCTCGAAGGACATGGATACGTCGATCGAAGCGACGGCGATCATCCGCAACGTCCAGCAAGGGTCGGGGCCCGGCGATCCGACGACGCACGGCATCGAGTTCGAACAGCTCGATCAGGTCGAGCAGATGGCGCTGAAGGTCTACGTGTTCGACCGGATCGACGATGTGATCTTCTGGACGAGCGGACCGAAGTAAACACGCCCGCGTTTTCCCATGCCACAAATAAAGCAGCCCGGTCATTCGCATGACCGGGCCGCTTCGCTATTGCGGGACGTTACTGCGGTTGCTGTTGCTGCTACGGTTGCTGTTGCGGTTGCTGTTGCTGCTACGGTTGCTGTTGCCGCTGCGGTTGCTGCTGCGTTTGCTGCGGCTGTACCTGCGGCGCCTGGCGCGGCGCGGCGGCCGGCTGCGCGACCAGCGCGCTGACGCGAACCTCGACGCGCCGGTTCGGCGCGAGGCACGCGATCACGGCGGGCGTCTTCGCTCCCGGACACGTCGCGACGGGCGCCGTCGAGCCCGCGCCGCGCACGTCGAAGCGCGCGGCGCTCACGCCACGCCGCTTCAGCCCGTCGGCGACGGATTGCGCGCGACGCGCCGACAGATCGCGGTTGTGCTCGACGCTGCCGAAGCGGTCCGTGTAGCCCGTCAGCGTGACGGCATCGATCGAGCGCACCTGCTTCAGCTTCGACGCAAGATCGTCGAGCGCGGCGTTGCCGTTGCGCGTCAGCATCGCGCTGTCGAAATCGAACAGCGCGTCGGTGGACAGCGCGACGGGTTTCTCGACTGCCGCCGGAACGTCGACGGGCGGCGGCGGCGCGCAGTGGTTCAGCTCATCGTTGACCTGCTCGCTCAGCTTCTTCGCGCGCTCGATCGATTCCCAGCCGTGCACCCAGCGCGTGCCGTGCGTTTCGTCCTGCTCTTTCCAGATTTCGTCGGTGAGCGCAAGCAGCCGGCCCGCCGATTCGCCCTTGCAGGACGACGCCGACGCACGCACATTGGTCGCTTCGATCGCGCGGATCGCCCCCTGGACCCAGTTGTCGCGCGTCGGCCAGTTCTTCGCACTGAACAACGGCTGCCACGGCACGCTGCCGTCGATCACATAGCGTGCGTTGCCGAGCGCCCGTTTCGCCGCGTCGTTGTAGACGTTCGACACGAGCACATGGCTGTCCTGCCGCTCGGCGATTTCGAGGTAGGCTTGCGCGACGCCGCGCCGGTACGGATCGGCGATGCGCTGTGCTGCGGGCATCAATGCCTCGGCGTCGCTCTTGACGCTGGTCGCGAACGCCGGCGCAGCAAGGGTCGCTGCGCAGGTCGCGGCAAGCGCAGTGAGCACCGCGCTGCGTAGTATTGGTTTTTTCATAGATTTCTCCGCGCCCGCCGCGTTATTCGCGCGGCGGGCGTGCCCGGCACTCAGAACCCGATCGTCGCGCCGATCGATGCGCCCGTGCTCGCGCCGTTGCCCGTCGCCCGCGTGACGTGCGCGTTCAGGAGCACGCGGTCGCTGACCCAGTAGTTCGCGCCGACCGCAATAGCGGCAGCCCCGCCATACGTGCCCGCCGCAGCCGACATCTGGAAGTTGCCTTCCGCGCGCGCATTCGGAATCAGCGACGTCGCCGCCATGGCCGCCGCGCCCAGCGAGTTCATCTTGTTGTTCATCTTGCTGAACTGCTGGTCCGTGTACGCGTTCGCCGCCTGCACCGCCTGGTTGCCCATCTGCGAGAGCATGTCGTTGACCTGGCCGAAGTTCACTGCGTCGCCAGGCGCCGTACCTGCTGCAACGTTGGTGATGCGGCGCTGCTGCGAAGCCGAGCCGACGGACACGGTGTTGTCCTGATCGGCGACGGAGCCCGCGCCGAGCGCCACCGCGTTGCTGCCGCTCGCCGTGGCGTTCGTGCCGATCGCCGTTGCCGTCGGGCCGCTTGCAGCCGCGTTCGCGCCCGTCGCGACAGAGCCGTCGCCGGCTGCCTTCGCATTGAAGCCCGTTGCAATCGACTGGCTGCCGCTCGCGATCGCGGTCGGACCCATTGCCGTTGCGTGCGTGCCGCTTGCCGCCGCTGCCTCGGTATCGCGGTCGCCGTCCGCTGTGAACATCGGATCGACTGCGTTGTTCGCGAGGTTCGTCACGTTCTGAATGGCCGCGTTCAACTGGTTGACGTTGACGACATCCGTGCCCGCCGTGCCGGCCGCCACGTTGGTGATCTGGCGTTCATTGCCCGCCGACCCGACCGACACCGTGTTGTCGCGACTTGCAATCGAACCCGAACCCAGCGCAACCGAATCGGTCGCGGTGGCCGTCGATGCGTTGCCGAGCGCCGTTGAATTCGACCCAGCCGCCGTCGATTGACCGCCGACTGCGACGGAATTCGATCCAGTCGCCGTCGACTGGCCGCCGACTGCCACCGCGCTCGCCGCCCCCGCTGTCGCCGCGCCGCCGATGGCCACTGCGTCCCTGCCCGTCGCAGACGAGTCGGCCAACGTCGAGTTCGCGTGGAAGTACTTGATGCCGCCACCGTTGACGATGTTCGTCACCGCGTTGTCGATATTGGTCACGCGGCCATCGAGGTTGGTGATCGCGGCGCCGACGTTGCTCACGGTCGTGTTGCCGTCGTTGAGCACGTAGGTCGGTGCGGAGATCGTGCCCGTCGTCGGGTCGAAGGTCGAGCCGCCGCCCAGCGCCGCTGCCGTCGACTGCGATACGTTGTACAGCTGTGCGCCGTTCACGGCATCCGTGCTCGATGCATTCATGTTGCCGTTGAGCAGCCCTGTCAGCCTGCGTGCGCCAGCCGTGCCCGTGAAGTCCACGACCGTACCGTCCGTGCCCTTCGCGACCGTGATGGTGCGTGTCGATTGATCCTGCTGAACCAAGCCGATTGAGCCGTTGTTGATCTGCGTCTGGATGTTGCTGATGTCCGTCGTGTTCTGCGTCACGCGGCCATCGAGGTTGGTGATCGCGCCGCCGACGTTGGTCACGGTCGTGTTGCCGTCGTTCAGCACGTAGGTCGGCGTGGAAATCGTGCCCGTCGTCGGGTCGAAGGTGGAGCCGCCGCCGAGCGCCGCTGCCGTCGACTGCGACACGTTGTACAGCTGTGCGCCGTTCACGGCATCCGTGCTCGATGCATTCATGTTGCCGTTGAGCAGCCCTGTCAGCCTGCGTGCGCCCGCCGTGCCCGTGAAGTCCACGACCGTACCGTCGGTGCCCTTCGCGACCGTGATGGTGCGTGTCGATTGATCCTGCTGCACCAGACCGATCGAACCATCGTCGATCTGCGTCTGGATGTTGCTGATGTCCGTCGTGTTCTGCGTCACGCGACCATCGAGGTTGGTGATCGCGCCGCCTACGTTGGTCACGGTCGTGTTGCCGTCGTTCAGCACGTAGGTCGGTGCGGAGATCGTGCCTGTCGTCGGGTCGAAGGTGGAGCCGCCGCCGAGCGCCGCTGCCGTCGCTGCGCCTTCCGCATTCACCTTGGCGTCTTCCGATCGCAACTGGCTCACGTTCACGGCATCCGTCGCGGCAGACCCGGCCGCCACGTTCGTCACGCGACGTTCCTTGCCTGCCGAGCCCACCGACACCTCGCCGTTAGCAGCCGATGCCGTACCCGACAACGCGGTGCTGCCCGGGTTATAGCCCGCCGCCGACAAATTGGCCGTCGTCGTCGAGCCCGAACCGAGCGCCACCGAGTTCCGGGCTATCGCGGTAGCCGCACCGCCGATCGCCACCGAATCGACACCCGATGCCGTCGAATCCGACAGCGTCGAGTTGGCGTGGAAGTACTTGATCCCGCCGCCGGTGATGATGTTGTTCATGCGGGCATCGATGTTCGTGATCGCGCCCGCCACGTTGGTCACAGTCGAGCCGCCCACGACGTACGTCGGGTTCGAAATCGAGCCATCGCTGTTCACCGTCGAGCCGCCGCCGATCGCGTTTGCCGCCGAGTTCGCCAGGTTGTACAGCTGCGAGCCATTGACAGCATCGACGCTCGATACGTTCACGTTGCCGTTAGCCACGCCCGTCAGCCTGCGTATGCCTGCTGTCCCTGTGAAGTCCACGAGCGTGCCGTCCGTGCCTTTTGCGACCGTGATGGTGCGTGTCGATTGATCCTGCTGCACCAGACCGATCATGCCGTTATTGATCTGCGTGGTGATGTTGCTGATGTCCGTCGTGTTCTGCGTCACGCGGCCGTCGAGGTTGGTGATCGCGGCGCCTACGTTGCTCACGGTCGTGTTGCCGCCGTTGAGCACGTAACTCGGCGCCGAGATCGCGCCTGTCGTCGTATTGAAGGTCGAGCCACCGCCGAGCGCCGCCGCCGTCGCTGCGCCTTCCGCATTCACCTTGGCGTCTTCCGATTGCAGCTGGCTCACGTTCACCGCGTCCGTGCCGTTCAGACCGGCTGCGACGTTCGTGATGCGGCGCTCCCCGCCCGCAGTGCCGATCGACACTTCGCCCGCAGCCGCGGCCGCTGACAGAGTACCGCTGCCCGGGTTATAGCCGGACGTGGCAAGGGTCGCGGAGTTCGCGACCGAGTGGTAGCCGAGTGCCACCGAGTTCGTCGTCGTGGCACTCGCTCCCTCGCCGAGCGCCGACGAGTTGGTTCCCGTTGCGCGCGTGAACGCACCCAATGCCGTGGACTGGTCGCCCGTCGCCGATGATTGCGACCCTATCGCCGACGCATAGTTGCCCGAAGCGGTCGAACCCGTACCGATAGCGTCGGTCGCCCAGTTCGAAGCCGTCGCCCACGTACCCAGTGCCAGTCCTTGTGAGGTCGAGGCGTCCGACTTCCCGGCAACGCTGCCATAACCGATTGCGACGTTCGCGCCAATGCTGTTCGAATATGCGCCATACGCCGTCGCGCTTCCGCCAATCGCGATGGCTCCCGGGCTGTTGGTTGCGCCTACGGCAGTCTTCGCATTGTTGCCGATCGCCACGTCCGACGCGTAAGCTGCGGTCGCTGCCGGCCCAACCGCCACGGAGTTGACGCCTGCAGCCGACGAATCGGCCAGCGTCGAATTCGCGTGGAAGTACTTGATGCCCCCGCCGTTGCTGATGTTGTTCACGCGAGCGTCGATGTTCGTGATCGCGCCTGCCACGTTGGTCACGGTCGAGCCGCCCACGACGTACGTCGGGTTCGAGATCGAGCCATCGTTGTTCACAGTCGAGCCGCCACCGATTGCATTCGCCGTCGAGTTCGCCAGGTTGTACAGCTGCGAACCATTGACCGCATCGGCGCTCGACGCGTTGACAGCACCAGCGGCGAGATCCGTGATCTTGTTCGAATTCATGCTCACGGTGTTCAGCATGCTGATGCCCGCCGCGCCCTTCAGTTCCAGCAAGCCAGTCTGATAACCGGTAACACGGGCCGTCGATGCCGAAAATCCATACGACCCATTGGTGTCACCCGTATTGTTCAGCGAGAACGAAAGAGGGTTGCTTCCCGAAATGGTGCAGTCCAGGTTGTTCACATTCGTCGCGTACCCAAACGAAGAACCTATGCCTCCCGTCGCGAGTCCCGGGCACAGCTCGAGCGAGCCGTATCCATTCGTGACGGCTGCCTGTGCGCCGCTCGCCGCAAGCCCCAGGCCCGCACCGACGACGCCAATGACGGCCGCGAGACTCTTCTTCGACGACCCCTTGCCGCGCCCAGCGGCATTTTCCTGTGCGGCGGCCCACGTGCCCGTCGTTTCGTTCCACACAGTCCGGTAAACTCTATTCATTTGTCATCCTAACTTTTCTAAATAAATGATCGGCTTCAGTCCAGCGATCGGCTCAGATATCGGAACGGTTTCCGCTTTGTGGTGGCGTTTCGAATGCGGAAAAAGGCAACGTCTGCACGTCGACTTTTTTCACGCGTCGCAGACAATCCACGTCCAATCGACGGGTTAGCAGCGTCGGCAAGTTATGCGAAAGGGCAGAGTTGCTGAATAGGAGCAGTCTTATTTAGATTTTTGCCACTGATAGTTCGAAGCATCCCTACGTATGTCTTCGAAAAAGACTTGAAAAGGGATGGCGATATCTCGAACCGATGCGGACAGCGGGCAAGCATGTGTCGCGCAAGCTTGCGATCACGGCAATGCCATGCGCACGATGAGCGCGATTACCTTGCGGCAATCAACCCGTCAGGAAGCACGTACTCGACGCCCCATGCTTGCGCGAGTTGCGCACAGCGACCGAGCCGCACCGTCTCGTCGCGCTCGAAGTCGACGAAGACGACATGATCCGCGGCATCGGGCCGCGCGGGCGTGCCGCTGCTGCGGCCGTCGGTGAGAATCCACAGCCAGCGCTGCTGGCCGGGCTTGCGGCGTGCCGCGCATTCGAGCACTTGCGCGGCTGTCTCGGTGCCGAGCGTCAAAGGCGTGCCGCCACCGCCGCCGATAGGCGACAGCCACCGCTCGTTCCACCAGCGCGGCACGGCGGGACGAAAGCGCACATCGGCACGTTGCCCGCCGAAGCACACGAGCGCCGCCTCCGATCGCTCGGCGCGCGCCTGATCGAACAGCGCGACGAGCAGCCCCTTGGCAAGCGCAAGCCTTTGTCCAGCGAGCATCGAGCCGGAGCAATCGAGCAGGAAACAATGCAGCACGCCGCCATGTGCTGTTTCACGAACGAAGCGCAGATGATCCGCACGCAGACGTTGATCGCGCTTCGCGGCAAGCGTGCGCGGCCACGCGATACGCGCGCCGGCCGAGCCGTCGCGCGACGCATCGCCTGCGCCCTGTCGCCATCGAAAACCGCTGCGCATTGCGCGCGCGGCCGCGCCCTTCCGATGGCTCAGTGTTTTTTTGTCGGAAGTGGAATGACCTGCTTGACGTGCGTAACACCCGTCCGTTCGGGCGGGAGATAGCCGTAGTCGCTTTCCGTGGAGGGATTCGCGCCATCAGTTGAAGAAGGCTGTCGATCAGAAGAAGAAGCGGCCTCCTGAGGCTGTCCGGTTTCATCGTCATGCAAGCTCCGCCGATGCAGCAACACCGACTCCGCAACGCGATCGACATGCCCGGGCGTCACGTCATCGGCCTGCTCGAACGCGGCCAGCGCGCGCGCCGCGCGCAGCATCACGAGATCGGCACGCAATCCATCGACGCCTGCAGCAATGCACAATGCGCTGACGTGCGCGTGCACGGCATCGTCGAACGACAGCCGCGTCAAAGACGCGCGCGCATCGCGTATGCGCGCGACGAGCGCTTCCTGCCGTTCGACATGACCCGCGCGAAAACCGAAGGGATCGAGATCGAACGCGAGCCGCGCTTTGACGATGTCCTGGCGCGTCTGCGGCTCGTAGCAATTCTCCAGTTCGACCATCAGGCCGAAGCGGTCCGTCAGTTGCGGACGCAGTTCCCCTTCTTCCGGATTCATCGTGCCGATCAGCACGAAGCTCGCATCATGCGTGTGCGAAACGCCATCGCGTTCGACCGTGTTCACGCCGCTCGACGCCGCATCGAGCAATGCATCGACGAGCGCATCCGGCAGCAGATTCACTTCATCGACATACAGCACGCCGCGATGCGCGCTCGCCAGCAGCCCCGGCGAAAAGCGCACGGAAGCATCGCGCAGCGCCGCTTCGATATCGAGCGTGCCGATCAGCCGGTCCTCGCTTGCGCCGAGCGGCAGCGTCACGAAGCGGCCTTCGGGCAGCAGTTCGGCGAGCGCGCGCGCCGCCGTCGATTTCGCCGTGCCGCGCGGCCCGCTGACCAGCACGCCGCCGATGCCCGGATCGACGGCGGCGAGCAACAAGGCCTGTCGCAACGGCGCCTGGCCGATCAGCGCGGAAAACGGAAACACGGCAGGCGTCGTGCGGGTCTCGCTCATGATCGTGATCCTTCGATGTGCTGTTCGCTGTCCAGCAGATGTTGTTCGATTTGCGCGCGATAGGCGCCGGGCTGCTGCCAGAGTCCACGCTGCATCGCTTCGACGAGCCGCTCGCACACGGCATGCAGCGCATGCGGATTGTGCCGGCGCATGAACTCGCGGGTATCGCTGTCGTTCAGATACGCATCGGCGACGAGCGCATATTGATGATCGGCGACCACACGCGCCGTCGCATCGTAGCCGTACAGATAATCGACCGTCGCGGCGATTTCGGCCGCGCCCTTGTAGCCGTGACGCTTCACGCCGTCGAGCCACTTCGGATTCACCACGCGCGAACGGATCACGCGTGCGATCTCTTCATGCAGCGTGCGAACGCGAGGCGCATCAGGGTTGCTGTGATCAGCGTGATAGACGTGCGGCTGGTTGCCCGCAAGATGCCGCACGGCCGCCGTCATGCCGCCCTGGAACTGGTAGTAGTCGTTCGAATCGAGCACGTCGTGCTCGCGGTTGTCCTGATTCTGCAACACGACATCCATCGCCGCGAGCCGCGTGCCGAATGCGTGCCGCGCCTCTTCGCCCGTGCTCTTCTGCGTGTACGCGTAGCCGCCCCACGACAGGTACGCATTCGCGAGATCGGCGTCCGTCTGCCATTGCCGTGTGTCGATGATCTCCTGCAGGCCCGCGCCATACGCGCCGGGCCGCGCGCTGAACACGCGGAAGCCCGCGCGCCTGCGCGCTTCGTCCGGCGCGACGCCGCGCGCAATCCACGCATCGCGCTCGCGCATCACGCGCGCGCGAACAGGGTTCACGTCGTCGGGCTCGTCGAGTTCGGCGACTGCCTGCACGGCCGCATCGAACAGATGCATCACGTTCGCGAACGCATCGCGAAAGAAGCCCGACACGCGCAACGTCACATCGATGCGCGGACGGTCGAACGCGGCGATCGGCATGATCTCGAAGTCGGTCACGCGATGGCTGCCGGGCACCCACTTCGGCCGCACGCCGAGCAACGCGAGCGCTTGCGCGATATCGTCGCCGCCCGTGCGCATCGTCGCCGTGCCCCAGACGGACAGGCCGATTGCGCGCGGATAGTCGCCGTGCTCCTGCAAGTGGCGCTCGATCAGCGTCTGCGCCGACTTCAGTCCCAGCGACCACGCGGCTTGCGTCGGGATCGCGCGCGTGTCGACGGAATAGAAGTTGCGGCCCGTCGGCAGCACGTCCGGACGTCCGCGCGACGGCGAGCCGCTCGGGCCGGGCGGCACGAAGCGCCCTTCGAGGCCGCGTTTCAGATGCATCAGTTCGTGCGCGCCGCATGCGTCGAGACGCGGCAGGATATCGATGCGCAAGCGTTCCAGCACGCGCGCCGCATGCGGCAACGCATCGGCATCGGGTTGAGTGCGCGAACCGCGAGGCAGCCCGCACATATCGTCGAGCAAGCACGACGCGAGCAGTTCGAGTCGTTCCCGCGTGTCGCCATTGTGACGCCACGGCGCATCGCTGATCTGTTCGAGCAACGCGGGACGCGGCCCTTCCCATGCCGCCGACCAGTCCGCCGACAGCGGATCGAACACGCGATCGACCTCCAGATCGCGAGCGAGCGCATCGATGAGCCCCGCCCTCGCGCCCTGTCCATCGCCGATGGGAAAGCGTGCGAGCGCGAGCAGCGTATCGCGCCGCTGCACGCCCTGAGGCGACTCGCCGAACGTGTGCAAGCCATCGCGTATCTGCGCTTCCTTCAGCTCGCACAGCCACGCATCGACGCGCGTGAGCAGCGCGTCTTCCGCGTCCGTATCGTTGGGCGCGTCGACGCTCAGCTCTTCATGCAGCCGATGCGTGACGATCGTATCGAGAATGGTCTTGCGCAACAGCTTCGCGCGGCGCGGATCGACCATCAGCGCGTCATAATATTCGTCGACCTGGCGCTCGAGGTCTTGCAGCGGCCCGTAGTTTTCGGCGCGCGTGAGAGGCGGCATCAGATGATCGACGATCACCGCTTGCGCGCGGCGCTTGGCCTGGCTGCCCTCGCCAGGATCGTTGACGATGAACGGATACAGATGCGGCAGCGGCCCGAGAATCGCATCGGGCCAGCACCCATCGCTCAGCGCGACGCTCTTGCCCGGCAGCCATTCGAGATTGCCATGCTTGCCGACATGCACGACGGCGTCGATATCGAACTGATGACGCAGCCAGAAATAGAACGCGAGATACGCATGTGGCGGCACGAGCTCGGCATCGTGATAGCTCGCGTAGTCGTTCTGCTCGCGCGAGCGCGGCGGCTGGATGCCGATGAACACATGTCCGCAGCGCCAGCCCGCGATCATGAAGCGTCCGCGCCGCAAGGTCGGATCGCGTTCGGGTGGGCCCCACTTCGCGTTCAGCGCATCGCGCAGCGATTGAGGCAAACGCGCGAAGTGCATGATGTAGTCGCTCAACGCGAGGCTTTGCAATGCGGGCCGCAGATCGCGCACGACGAGATCGTTGGTCACGCCTTGCGTCAACGCGTCCATCAACGCATCGCCCTTCATAGGCACATCGTCGATGCGATAGCCCTCGTCGCGCAGCATCTTCAGGATGTTCACGACTGACGCAGGCGTATCCAGTCCCACGCCATTACCGATGCGCCCCTCGCTCATCGGATAGTTCGCGAGTATCAGCGCGAGCCTCTTGTCAGCGTTGGGCGTGCGGCGCAGCTTGCACCAGCGCTCGCTCAGCTCGGCGATGAACGCGACGCGCTCGTGATCCGGCTGATAGCGAACGACGTCCACTTCGGTATGCGGACAGCGATACACAAGGCCCTTGAAACTGATCGCGCGCGTGATGATGCGGCCATCCACTTCGGGCAGCGCGACATGCATCGCGATATCGCGCGAATTGAGGCCGTGATTGTCCTTCATCCAGTCTTCGCGGTTGCCGCCGCTCAGGATCACCTGCATCACGGGCGCGTCGCCTGCCAGCGCGAGCGGCTCGGGATCGTCAATCGCAGAAGCAGCAAACGCCGTCGTGTTCAGCACGAGCGCGATGTCATGCTGCGCGGCGAGTCGTTGCACGACGTCGCGGCTGATCGCATCCTTCAGCGACGTGATCGCGACCGGCAACGGATTCATGCCGCGCGCTTCGAGCGCATCGATCAGCGCATCGAACACGGCCGTGTTGGCCGCCTGCAAATGCGCCTTGTAAAACAGCACCGCGACGACGGGCGCGCCCTTGGTCCAGCGCGCCTGCCAGTCTTCGATGGTCGCCGCGTCGCTCGCGGGGTGATAGAGCGCGGCCGCGGGCAACGGGCTCGGCAGCGCCGGCTCGTCGCCCCAGCCGAACGCGCGCCACGCGATGCAGCGCATGAACGACTCGGCATTGCGCGCGCCGCCCTCGCGCAGATAGCGCCACAACCGATGACACAGGTCCGCGTCGGCCGTACTGCGCGCGAGCAGATTCGGGTCTTCCTGCAAGTCGCCGGAAAACATCGCGAGCGTCTGCCCGTTGCGCTGCGCGAGCGCGACGACCTGTTCGATCCCGTACGGCCAGTACGACTCGCCGCCCAGATGATCGACGACGACGACGCGCGCGTGCTGCAACACATCGTCGATATAGAAATCGACGGAAGCCGGCTGCCGCAGATACGTGACGTTCGCGAGCCGCACGCTCGGAAAGCCTTCGCCAAGTCTCGGCACGACGCTCGCGAGCAGCGACAGCGTCGTGTCCGCGGAACTGAGGATCACGATATCAGCGGGCTTCTGGTCGATACGGATGACGCCCTTCGTATCGTCGACGAAGCCGCCGGGGACGGTGCGCAGCAGATGCATCGCGCCGCCTTCAGGCCTGTTGCGCCTGGGCGTTCGCGACGTCGTTCAACGCTTCGTCGAGCGCGCGCTGCAACGCACGCTGATCGAGATCCGCGCCGATCAGCACGAAGCGGCTGAGCGCAGAGCCAGAAGAAGCATCGATTTCGCCTGCCTGCCAGCGCCGGTCGAAATAGCTGTCGAAACGCCGGCCCACGCCCTGGATCACGAGACGCATCGCCGCGCCCGGCAAGGCCGCGAAACCCTTCACGCGATAGATCGTGTGTCCTTCGACCACTTGCCTGAGCGCCGCGATCATCGTGTCGCGCGACGGCGCATGCGCCGTCACGACGACGGAATCGAACTCATCGTGATGGTGATCGGCGTGATTGGGATCGTCGGAGGAGCCGTGATGATCGTGCCGCAGATGAATCGTTTCTTCCGACGCGGATTCGAGCCCGAGCAGCGCGTGCAGATCGAGCTGCCCCCTGTGCGCGCGCACCACTTTCACCTGAGGCGGTATCTCTTCGCGCAACGTCGATTCGACGGCGGCCTGCTGCGCTTCGTCGAGCAGATCGGTCTTGTTGAGGATCACGAGATCGGCCGCCGATAGCTGGTCTTCGAACAGCTCGTGCAGCGGCGATTCGTGATCGAGATTGGGATCGGCCTTGCGCAACCGGTCGACGGCGGCAGGGTCGTCGGCAAACTGGCCGCTCGCGACGGCGGGACCGTCGACCACGGTGACGACGGCATCGACGGTGAAGCTGTTCTTGATCGACGGCCAGTTGAAGGCCTGCACGAGCGGCTTCGGCAACGCGAGGCCCGACGTTTCGATCAGCACGTGGTCGATCTGGCCGCGCCGCTCGACGAGCTGCTCCATCACGGGAAAGAACTCTTCCTGCACGGTGCAGCACAGGCACCCATTGGCAAGCTCATACAATTGGCCTTCCGTTTCGTTGCCGTTCTCGTCGCAACCGATGCCGCAACCCTTGAGGATTTCGCCGTCGATGCCGAGCTCACCGAACTCGTTGACGATCACCGCGATGCGCAGGCCGCCCGCGTGCTGAAGAATGTGACGCATCAACGTCGTCTTGCCGCTGCCGAGAAAGCCTGTGACGATCGTCACGGGAATCTTGCGCATCTGTGTCTGCATGATGGCTCCGTTGCCCGATGTGTTTGTGGGCGACTCTGGAATCGCAACGCCGCGAGCGATGCGAGTCAACGTGATTCACGGGGACGGAAAACGGCGCCGCAAACGCTTCGCAGCCTGAAGAAGCCAGCGCGAAACGGGCACGCGGCGCGTGCGGAATCGTGAACGCAGTGCCGCATCCCCGCAGCATTGCGTCGTTTTCTCGGGCCGGTATCCGGGCTGATGAAAGCGCCGCCTCTCCTTCCCGCGCGAGCGTTTTCGCGCAGTGGATGATCTGCATGGGCCACTGTTGGACGCACATGCAGCGAGACGGCTCCGCATCGACTTCGCGATGCCTTCACCTACCGTTGCGGGGAGCAGCATAGTTTGGCCCTGTGACGATACGAGCGACACGAGGGGCCGGCTATTTCCCGTTTAACTGCGCGAGCAGAAAGCGCGCGCGAGCACCAGAGTGCGTGCGAGTTTAGGCTCGCACGCGTGGAGCGTCAAGAATGGAGGCGGCGTGCCTTCTTCGCACGCGTTGCAGCGCGCCGATCGAGGGAACCCGAGGAAACTCCGCAGCGACGTTCAAGATCGGCTGTGCTATCGTATGCGCGCGTCTGGTGCCGTGCCTGCGCTCGCTTGCACGGTTAAACGGGAAACAGGGAAGCGCCTCTTTTGTACGGCACATGTGTATGGCACATGACGTGCGGCGAATGAAGTGCTCAGCCTGTGCTGTCCCCGCAACGGTCACGCGGCGAGCGGAAGAAATTTCTTCCGCGCAGTGCGTTCAAGGCCACTGCCTGCATCATGCAAGTGGGAAGGCGAACGCGATGAGCCGCCAGCCCGGATACCGGCCAGATGCAAGGGGGCGACGAGACGGACGAAACCGGTCGCCATTCGCTGGAGCCGCGGGAAACGGACGCCAGCGCCCACGCGCGACGCGCCGCCTGCAAGCCTATGAGTCGGCTTCAGGCAATGGCGCCGTGCATCAGATGCAGCATCGCATGACCCACATTTCTTCAAGGCCCGCCCACGCAGCGGCGCTCCACTCGCGATGAGCCGCGCCTGGCTGATCGGCGCCGGCCCCGGCGACGTCGAACTGCTGACGCTTAAGGCCGTCCGCGCGCTCGCGCAGGCCGACGTCGTGCTCGTCGACGATCTCGTGAATCCCGAAGTCCTGCAATTCGCGCGCGACGATGCGCTGATCGTGCACGTCGGCAAGCGCGGCGGCCATGCATCGACACCGCAATCCGCGATCGTCGCGACGATGCTCGATCATTTGCGCGCGGGCCGCAGCGTCGCGCGTCTGAAGGGCGGCGATCCGTTCGTGTTCGGACGTGGCGGCGAAGAACAGCAGGCGTTGCACGCGGCGGGAATACACGTCGAGATCGTCAGTGGAATCACGGCGGGCATCGCCGCGCCTGCGGCAATCGGCATTCCTGTCACGCATCGCGATTACGCGCAGGGCGTGATCTTCGTCACGGGCCACGGCGCGGGCGAGCACGAAGCCGACTGGCATGCGCTCGCCGCCACGCGGATGACGCTCGTGATCTACATGGGCATGCGCCGCCTGAACGACATCGTTCACGCGCTGCTGTGCGCCGACATGTCGCCGGATACGCCGTGCGCCGCAATCGAATCGGCGACGCGGCCCGAGCAGCGTCACCTATGCGCGGCGTTGCGCGATCTCACCACGCGGGTCGCGGATGCGGGGCTCGGCTCGCCTTCGATCGTCGTGATCGGCGGCGTCGCGTCGCTGGCTGCGCCCGTCGATGCATATGTTCAGCACGCGTCGCCATGACGGAGATCATCGTGGGCATCGGCTGCCGGCGCGGCGTGTCCGCGGAACAGATCGAAGCGGCCGTGCGCGATGCACTCGGCGATATGCTGCCATTCGATGCGCTCGACGCCGTCGCAACCATCGATGCGAAAGCCGGCGAAACCGGCCTCGTCGCGTTCTGCGCACGCCACGCGTTGCCGTTGCGCACGTTCACGCGCGAACAGATCGCCGCGCTCGACGCACGCACAGATGCATCGCAAGCCGTGCGCGAGCATATGGGCGTCGATGGCGTCTGCGAACCGTGCGCGCTGCTCGCGACGCAAAACGGACGGCTGCTCGTGCGCAAACGCGCGCGCGACGGCGTCACGGTCGCGATCGCATCCTCCGCTAATCACATCAGCGCCAACCATCAGCACTCAAACGACACACACCGAACGAAGGACAATCGATGAAGACCGATCCCGAATCGCACGCACGCATGACGCAGCGCCGCCGTGAAGGCCATGAGAAGAAGCAGGCACAGGCGACCATCGAAAAAGGCCTGCTGATCGTCTACACGGGCACGGGCAAGGGCAAGTCCACGGCTGCGTTCGGCATGGCCGTGCGCGTGCTCGGCCACGGCCTGAAGCTTGGCGTCGTGCAGTTCATCAAGGGCGCGCTGCATACGTCGGAGCGCGACTTTCTCGGCTCGCAGTCGAACTGCGATTTCGTCACGATGGGCGACGGCTATACCTGGAACACGCAGGACCGCGAAGCCGACATCGCGACGGCACGCAAAGGCTGGAACGAAGCGCGCCGCATGATCGAAAGCGGCGAGTATCAGATGGTAATTCTCGACGAGCTGAACACCGTGCTGAAGTACGAATATCTGCCGCTCGATGAAGTGCTGAGCGTCGTCAACGCGCGGCCCGAAATGCTGCACGTCGTCATCACGGGACGCCATGCACCCGACGCGCTGATCGACGCCGCCGATCTCGTCACCGAAATGCGCCTCGTCAAGCATCCGTATCGCGAGCAGCATGTGAAGGCGCAGCGCGGCGTGGAGTTCTGAACGATGCCCGCGTGCCCCGCTCTCTTCATCAGCGCGCCGGCGTCGGGCCAGGGCAAGACGACGATTACGGCTGCGCTCGCGCGGCATCATCGGCGGATGGGGCGTGACGTGCGCGTGTTCAAGACGGGCCCGGATTTTCTTGACCCGATGATCCTCGCGCGCGCGAGCGGCGCGAGCGTGCTGTCGCTCGATCTGTGGATGGTCGGCGAGCGTGCATGCCGCGCGCTGCTCGCCGATGCGGCGCGCGACGCGGATCTGATCCTGATCGAAGGCGTGATGGGTCTTTTCGACGGCACGCCGAGCAGCGCCGATCTCGCCGCGAAATTCAACGTGCCCGTCGCGGCCGTGATCTCCGCGAAAGCGATGGCGCAGACCTTCGGCGCGGTCGCTTTCGGGCTCGCGCGCTTTCGGCCGGACGTGCCGTTTCATGGCGTGTTCGCGAACCGGGTCGGCTCCGAGCGTCATGCGCAGATGCTCGAAGAGTCGTTGCCCGCCGATCTGAAAATGCTCGGCTATCTGTCGAGCAGCGATGCAATCGAATTGCCCGATCGACACCTGGGCTTGCTCCAGGCCGCCGAGATCGGCGATCTCGACGCACGGCTCGATCACGCGGCCGACGCGCTCGCGTCGACGGCGCTCGCGCAATTGCCGCCTGTCGTGACGTTCGACGAGCCCGCGCACGAAGCGCCGTTGCCGCGACTGCTCGACGGCATGCATATCGCCGTCGCGCGCGACGCGGCGTTCGCGTTCATCTATCCGGCGAACGTGCAGCTGCTCGAAGCGCTGGGCGCGCGCGTCACGTATTTCTCGCCGCTCGCCGACGAGCCCGTTCCCGTCGACGCGAGCGCGCTCTATCTGCCCGGCGGCTATCCGGAACTGCATGCGCCCGCGCTCGCGGCCAACGCGCGCAGCGCTGCATCCGTCCGCGCGCATGCGGCTGCGAACAAGACCATCGTCGCCGAATGCGGCGGCATGCTGTATCTGCTCGACAGCGTTACCGACACGCAAGGTGTCACGACGCCGATGCTCGGCCTGCTGCCCGGTCATGCCGCGATGCAGACGCGCTTCACCGCGCTCGGCATGCAGCAGATCGACGACGGCGCGCACGGCACGCTGACGGGCCACACGTTTCACTACTCGCGCGTGAGCACGCCGCTCGCGCCCGTGCGTCACGCAACGCGCGCACAGTCCGACGCACCCGGCGAAGCCGTCTATCGCGAGGGTTCGATCGTCGCCACTTACATGCACGGCTACTGGCCGTCCAACCCAGCCTTCGCGGCTGCCCTCTTCGATGGCCGAGCCTTTTGACGACGCCGAACGCGCGGCGGTCTACCGCGCGATCTACGAGCGGCGCGACATGCGCCACTTCGTGCCCACGCCCGTCGATCCCGACGTGCTCGCGCGCCTCGTCGACGCCGCGCATCACGCGCCGAGCGTCGGTTATATGCAGCCGTGGCGGATCGGCCGCATCACCGATCCCGCGCTGCGGCAGAAGCTGCATGACGCCGTCGAACGCGAGCGCTTGCTGACGGCCGATGCGCTCGGCAAGCGGCGCGACGAGTTCATGAAGCTCAAGGTCGAAGGCATGCTCGAGTGCGGCGAGCTGCTCGTGATGGCGCTGATGGACGGCCGCGAGAAGCACATCTTCGGACGGCGCACGCTGCCGGAAATGGATCTGGCTTCAGTGGCGTGCGCGATCCAGAACATGTGGCTCGCGGCGCGCGCCGAAGGGCTTGGAATGGGCTGGGTGTCGCTGTTCGATGCCGACGAAGTGCGCGCGATGCTCGGCATGCCGGAGGGCGCACGGCCCGTCGCCATTCTGTGCCTCGGGCATGTGGAGCGTTTTTATCCGCAGCCGATGCTCGAATCGGAAGGCTGGGCGAAACGCATGCCGCTCGATGCGTGTCTCTTCGAGAACACGTGGCGCGATCAGGAATCCGCTTGTGAAGAAGCGCCGTCGATGCATCGGCAGGCGCACGACGATGCGCGCTAAGGGCTGCGCCAAGGGCCGGGTGTCGGGCCGCTCAAACGGCTTTGCGCGTGCAGCTTACGTCTCGCCCTTTTCGATGCGTTCGAGCCGGTAGCCGTAGCCGTAGATCGGCATCAGCCGATAGCCGTTCTCGGGACGCAAGCCGAGCTTCGTGCGCAGCATCGACACGTGCGTGTCCATCGTGCGCGACGGAATGGTCGCCGCCTGCTTCCAGATCGCATCGAGAATATGCGAGCGCGACAGCGGCCGGCTCAGGTGCTTGAAGAGCAGCAGCGCGAGCTCGAATTCCTTGTGCGTGAGCGTGACGGAATGGCCGCGCACATGCACGCGTTTCGAGCCCGGCTCGAATTCGTATTCGCCGAACACTTCCTTCCCCACCGCCAGCTCCTGGCCCGTGCCGCGCAGCAGCATGCCGACGCGCGCGAGCAACGTCGCCGCGCTGACGGGCTTGACGAGACAATCGTCGACGTCCGCCAGCGGGTCGGATGTATCGTCTGCGCTCATCGTCAAAAGAACAGGCAGACGCTCGGCGAGGTTCTCGCGGACCCAGTGCAGCACGTCGTCAGCGGGCAGGTCCGGCACATCGCGATCGAGCACGAGCAGATCGAATGGCTGGCTGCGCAGTTGCCCGATCAGCGCCTGTCCGTTCTCGAACGCATGGCAGGTGTGCCCCGCCGCCGACAGCGTCCCGCACACGAATCCGGCTTGCGCCTGTGTCTCCTCCAGAACTGCAATTCTCATAAAACCCCGCAACGCTCAATCGTTGTTTCCGTCCGACCGGGAAATCGTTGATGAAGGACCGCAACCGGCAATATGAAATTGGAATTCCACATTGGCCCGGATCTTCAAGCCCTGCATCGATTGCGGGCCAATTCCTTCCCATTGCCCGACAATGCCCTGATAGCCCGATATTGCTTTAATGCCTTCGCACCCTATTACGGCTCATCGAAAAGCCGCTTTTATAAGAGGCGCGAAGCCGACTTCTTTTGA
The DNA here is from genome assembly GCF_038900715.1 of Paraburkholderia phymatum. Lineage (GTDB taxonomy): Bacteria > Pseudomonadota > Gammaproteobacteria > Burkholderiales > Burkholderiaceae > Paraburkholderia > Paraburkholderia phymatum_A. Next base: position 161,057 of record NZ_JAYMRZ010000012.1, read on the forward strand.
CCGCCCGGTGCGAGCGGATTTTTCTTGCGTTTTGCTTTCTGCGTACTTCACAACGCTAGTCGTGCCGACGCCCCGAAACGAGCGCCGCTGCTCGCTTTACGGGGGAATGCCACAGCTTTTCGCTGCTGGAGATGACTGGCAGGCGACTGACAACGGCCGGCGGACAAGAGCCGCCGGTACATGCGGCACTGCGTCACAAACATCCTTTTGCGCATTTAACATTCACGCAATAAAAGAGTTCGTGCCAGTTACCGGAAAGATTTAACAATTCGAGCGTCGCCGTTGACGCTTTCGATTTAAATCGGGGTGAAGATTATTAGAACGAATTCAATCAGTCAATTAACCTCTCATTTTTGGCAGCCGGTGAACCATTTCGTTAAATCGGCCGATCGCGGCGATAAGCGGCTTATGGGCTTCACAGGCCAATGCCAGAGCCGATGACGTCAATGACGCCGATGACAGTCCCTTCGATCCGTTAGCGGCTGTTGCGGCGCTGCACTTTAGGTCCGCGTGCTGACGCAGCCTGCCGCACCCGATCAGATGCCGGCCCGGCCTGCTTCACCCGGCGCGGGCGCCGCGCAGATCGTTTCGACGCCCGCCGCCGCCAGCACCTTCGACAGCGCCGCAGCCGGCGCGACATCGGTGACGAGGATGTCGAGACCGTCCGGGCCGAATACGTGAGCGAGCGCGCTGTGGCCGAACTTCGTGTGATCGGCGGCGACGACGCGCCGCTCCGCTTGCGAGAACGCCGCGAGCGCGAGTGCGGCATCGGCGGGCTGCGCGTCCATGAAGCGCCCCTTTGCGTCGATGGCCGTCACCGACACGATCGCATAACGCACATGGAATTGCCGGACGAAAGCGAGCGCGCTCTCGCCAACAGCGGACGCATCGTCGGCGCGCAACTCGCCGCCCGCCATCAGCACGCGGTTGCCGTTGCGCGGCGCGAGCAGGCGCGCGATTTCGGCGGAATTGGTGACGACCGTCAGGCGCGAATGCGATTCGAGCGCGTGAGCGATATGCACGCAGGTCGTGCCGCCGTCGAGCAAAAGCGAATCGCCGTCGCCGATCATCTGCGCGATGCGCGACGCGATCGCGCGCTTGGCGTCGCGCTGCTCGACCATCCGGAGGCGAAACGGCGGCTCGTCAAGTTGCGCGGGCAACATGATGCCGCCATGCACCTTGACCAGCAGCCCTTCGGCGACGAGCGGCTTCAGGTCGCGACGGATGGTTTCATCGGACACTGCGAACGTGTTCGCGAGATCGGTGATCGTGCAGGTCTGTTGCGCGCGGACGAGCCGCAGGATCTCGTTCTGTCGGTGGGTGGCGAACATCGGCGGCGGCGGTTGGAATTTGGCGCGAGTCTAGCAGACACGTGCGCCCGAGGCCAACACGAATCCAAGCAATTCCACACGACTCCGCTTTATCTATTTGCTCGAACGCGCCCGAAGACGTTGCGTCGTGCGGATTTTTGCGGCAAAGTACGCATCAACGCATTCCCACACATTTCAACGCAATTCAACACGTCCCGGCGAGATCCAACATATGTCAACCAGTCTTCCGACGCAGGCGCGCGTCGTCATCGTGGGCGGCGGCATCATCGGATGCTCGCTCGCCTGGCATCTCACGAAACTCGGCTGGACGGATGTCGTGCTGCTCGAACAGGGCCAGTTGTCGTGCGGCACGACGTGACATGCGGCCGGGCTCGTCGGACAGTTGCGCGCGCAGGAAAGCATGACGAAGCTGATCCGCTATTCGACGGCACTCTACGCCGAACTCGAAGCCGACACGGGTCTCGCGACGGGCTGGAAGCAATGCGGCTCGCTGTCGGTGGCGCGCACGGCCGAGCGGATGACGCAGCTGAAGCGCACGGCCGCCGTCGCGCGCGCGTATGGCGTGACGTGCGACGTGATCGGCCCGAAGGAAGCGGGCGAACTGTGGCCGCCGATGCGCACGGACGATCTGCTCGGCGCCGTCTGGCTGCCCGGCGACGGCAAGGCAAACCCCACCGATCTGACGCAGGCGCTCGCGCGCGGCGCACGGCGGCGCGGCGCGCGTGTCGCCGAGAACACGCGCGTCACCGCGATCCACACGCGGCAGACGCGCAAGGGCCGCGAGGCGAGCGGCGTCGCGTGGCGCGACAAGGCGGGCAACGAAGGCGCGATCGCGGCGGAGATCGTCGTCAATTGCGCGGGCCAGTGGGCGAAGGCCGTGGGACGCCTATGCGGCGTCACCGTGCCGCTGCACTCGGCCGAGCACTACTACATCGTCACCGAGCGGATTGCGGGCGTGCATCCCGATCTGCCCGTGATGCGCGACCCGGACGGCTACATCTACTTCAAGGAAGAAGTCGGCGGCCTCGTGATGGGCGGCTTCGAACCCGATGCGAAACCGTGGGGCATGAACGGCATTCCCGAGAACTTCGAGTTCCAGTTGCTGCCCGATGACTGGGATCAATTCCAGATCCTGATGGAAAACGCACTGCAACGCGTGCCCGCGCTGGAGACAGCCCAGGTGCGCCAGTTCTACAACGGCCCGGAGTCGTTCACGCCCGACAACAACTTCATCCTTGGGGAAGCGCCCGAGCTGCGCAACTTCTATGTCGGCGCGGGATTCAACTCGATGGGGATTGCGTCGGCGGGTGGCGCGGGCATGGCGCTCGCCGAATGGATCGTCGCGGGCGAGCCGACGATGGACCTGTGGCCCGTCGACATTCGCCGCTTCGCGCGCTTCAACGGCAACGACACGTGGCTGCACGACCGCGTGAAGGAGACGCTCGGCCTGCACTACGCGATGCCCTGGCCGAATCGCGAACTCGATAGCGCGCGGCCCTTCCGTCGCTCGCCCCTCCATACGTTGCTGCGGGACGAAGGCGCATGCTTCGGCAGCAAGATGGGCTGGGAACGCGCGAACTTCTTCGCGCCGACGCGCGAGCAGGCGCGCATCGACTATGCGTTCGGCCAGCAGAACTGGCTGCCGTGGAGCGGCGACGAACATCGCGCATGCCGCGAACGCGTTGCGCTCTTCGACATGACATCGTTCTCCAAATTTCTCGTCAAGGGACGCGATGCCGAAGCCGTGTTGCAGCAGATCGTCGCGAACGACGTTGCGGTGCCGCCGGGCACGGCCGTCTATACGGGCATGCTCAACGCGCGCGGCGGCTACGAATCGGATTTCACGCTCACGCGTCTCGCCGCCGACGAATACCTGCTCGTCACAGGCTCCGCGCAAACCACGCGTGACTTCGACATGATCGACAAGCGCATTCCGCACGACAGCCACTGCATGCTCGTCGACGTGACGGGTCATTACGCGGTGCTCGCGGTGATGGGACCGTGCGCGCGCGATCTGCTCGCGAGCGTCTCGAAAGCCGACTGGAGCAACGACGCATTCGCGTTCGGGCAGAGCCGCGAAGTCGATATCGGCTACGCGACGGTGCGCGCGACGCGCATCACGTATGTCGGCGAGCTCGGCTGGGAGTTGTATGTGCCTGTCGAATTCGCGGTGGGCGTCTATGAAACGCTGCATCGGGCGGGCGCGCGTTTCGGCCTGAAAAACGCGGGCTATTACGCATTGGAGTCGCTGCGCATCGAGAAAGGCTATCGCGCATGGGGACGCGAGCTGTCGCCGGATACGAATCCGTTCGAAGCCGGGCTCGCGTTCGCGTGCAAGCTCGACAAGGACATTCCGTTCGTCGGGCGCGATGCGCTCGTCAAGCTGCGCGGCGAGCCGCTACGCAAACGTCTCGTCGTGCTCACCGCAGATGGCGCGAGCGATCGCATGCTATGGGGCGGCGAGGCGATCCTGCGCGACGGCAAGGTGGCGGGCTTCGTCACGTCGGCGGCGTTCGGGCATACGCTCGGCTGCCCGGTCGCGATGGGTTACGTGAAACGCGACGACGATCGCGCGCTCGACGAAGCGTGGCTCACGAGCGGCCGCTATCAGATCGACGTCGCCGGCGACCTTCTGCCGGCGACGCTGCATCTTAAAGCGCCGTACGATCCCGCTTCGGCACGCGTGAAAGGTTGAATCACAGGCGCAGGCGGTGCGCACGCGCCGCCTGCGCTAGCGCGCAACGATCAGCCGTCCCTCGCCGTTGCGGGCGAGATCGCGCGGCGTCACGCCGAGCAGCCGCTTCATCCAGTGCGCCATGTGGCTCTGATGTGCAAAGCCGGTTTCGAGCGCAACCTGGCTCGCGCTCAGGCGCCCTTGGGACAGCAGCGCTTGCGCGCGCTCTACGCGCCGCTGCACGACATGCCGATGTACGGGCACGCCGAACGTCTCGCGAAACAGCACCTTGAAATGCGGCACGCTCAGTGCGGCGAGCGCCGCGAGTTCGGCGAGCGTCAGACGTTCGTCGAGATGCGACTCGATGTAGTCGCTCACGCGCGCAGCAGCACGCGGCGACAACGTGCGTCTTTTGTCGTCGCGCGGGACGCCGCCAGCGAGCCGCACGATCATTGCTGTGCAGAGGCTCTCCGCATAGAGCGGATCGGATGCATATTCGGCTTCGAGTTCCGCGCGCATGGCCCAGGCCAGATGCTGAAACCGCGCGTCGCGCATCTGGAATTGCGGGCGAATCTGCGCATCGGCTGCGCGCAGGCCGAGCTGGTCGAACGTCTCGCGCGCGAAATCGTCGGCGATCCAGATGCGCAAGATCGTACAGCTCGCGTCATCGGACCACTCGCCGTCGAGCCCGGCCGGAATCACATCGGCATCGCCATGCGCCTGAATACGCGCGTAACGGTGGCCGTTGCATCGGCACACGGCTCTCACAGGCGCGCCGACATGCACGCCAACGCGATGATCCGCCATCGCCGGAATGCGATGCGCGCCGGCGGCCACCCCGACGAGTTCCGCGCCGAAACCGGACCAGCCGAGCGGCGCGCTCGAACGCAAGCTCTCGCGCGCGCCGGAGTGCGGCACCAGCCGACGGTTGACTGCATTCATCGCCTGCCCCTCCCGTCATCGTTCAGATCGATGCATTGTGCTTGGTTTCGCGCCTGCCTGCAGGCCGTCGATTCATGTGGACCGCCATCGCACGCAGATCGTCATCCGGATCTGCTGTTTTGCATCCTTGCATGCGCGCTTCGAACGTCGTCGCGGCTTACGCTTGACGCCATCTGAACGATCAAGGAGCCGGATGATGTTCGTGATTTTTGGCGCAACGGGCAACGTGGGACGCACGGCGGCAACGGCATTGCGGCACGCGGGCCACGCCGTGCGCGCCGTTGTGCGAAACGCTGCCCAGCGCGAGGCGCTCGAGCGCCTCGGTTGTGAAGTCGTGCTGGGCGATCTGACGGACGAGGCATCGGTGACGCGCGCGCTCGTCGGCGCTCGAGGCGTGCAGATGCTGTGCCCGGTGCCGCATCATGATCCCGATCCCGCCGGCACGATGCGTCGCACGATCGATGTGGCAGCGCGCGCGCTGCGCGAGCATCCCGACGTTCATGTCGTCGCGCTGTCCGACTATGGCGCCGAACTCGATACGGGCACGGGCATCACGATGCTGTTCCATTACCTCGAAACGGTATTCCGCGAAGCTGTGCCACGCCTGACGCTGCTGCGCTCGGCAGAGCACATGCAGAATTGGGCGCGCGTGCTGCCGGCCGCGCTCGCGACGGGTGTGCTGCCGAGCCTGCATCATCCCGTCGACAGGGCGTTCGCGTCGGTGTCGGCGCACGATGTCGGCATGCTTTCCGCGCAGTTGCAGATCGACGGACATGCAGGCGATGCCGTCCGCGTCGTGAGCGTCGAAGGCCCCCGGCGCCACGATGCGAACGGCGTCGCGAGTGCGTTGAGCGAAGTGGCCGGGCGCACCATCGTCGCACGCGCGTTGCCGCGCAGCGACTGGACGGCGACGCTCCTGCGCGCAGGACTCAACGCCAATCACGCGCAACTCATCGTCGATCTCTACGACGCGCAGAACGCGGGGCGCATCGATGTCGAAGCGGGCGCAAGCGAGCGGCGCTATGGCAGGACTGAACTGCGCGACGTGTTTGCCGCGCTGGTGTCAGCGACCGGCGCGAGCTAGATGCTGTCGCTGATTGCTGTCGATACGCGCGCCTCTCTTGCGAGGAGCTTCACATGCAGTGCTGTCCTTTGTTGAGCATGAGTCAGGACGCTTCAGCTCGACGCCGCGACGCGCGTCACGACGCGGCACAGGCATTGTATGCGTTCGCGACGCAACTGGCCGCGCGGCTCGGATGCTATCGGCTGGAACAGTTGCTGAACGCGATCCCTGACAGCAACGATGACTTCATGATCTTCTAAAGCTAAAAAACAAATGGCCTCGTCATCGACGAGGCCATTGCATCAGATCACTTGAGTTGAATCAGGCGAGGCGCATTACGCGGCACGCAAGAGACGCAAGAGACGCAAGAGCAAACCGCAAAAGCGTCACTCGTTCTCCTCGAAGTAATGGCGTGGGCTTATCCGACGGACCTCTACATCCAAACCTACGCCAAAACCTACGCCGGCGCACCTCGCGACACTTTGGCATTTTTTTGTCGCATTTTGGCAACAGATGAAGCAGATCCTTGATCTGCAGCAGTTTAATCGGGCCATAGATCCCTGCATATAATGCGTTCGGGCGACATCACCCACTCGATCATCAACAGTACCTGCTGCGCCTTATCTGACGGGGCCTCATGGTAACTCGATCGCATCGATACACGGAAAATACCATTTCGAGCCAGGATCAGCGTTTAACAGGCTCCAGGCCGTTTTCCGCGCGACGCACGTTGACATCGTCTATGAGTTCAGCAAGTTCCGAAGGCCTGTGAATATTGCGCAGGATATCTCCGCCTTGGCGGTGAATCACGAAGGCGCCCCCGCGTTGGATTGCGCTATCCGCCGCCGCAATGACGCTCGCGAAGGCGATAGTGTTCCTGCTGTTCTGAAGGTCGCTCCACACATCGGTTTCGATCAGCAGATTTTTTCGTCGAATGCAACGGGCACGCTCATTGTGGCTCGCTCCTACTACTTTGAAATATTAGGGGCGGCGACAATAACATGAATTGACCGTATTCGCAGGCTCTTCGATGAGCGTTTGCGCGGCGACCGCGCCGCAGACTACGCGGCCGTCCCCTTGGCGGGTTTTGGCCGGGGCTCGGCGTGCATCAATCGGCAGGAGAGAGGTTGAGAAAGCTACGCGCCTCGTCCGCATAGCGTCAGCGCGCAACGGCGTTTCGAACCCACAGGCGGATTTGGCCCTTATTCCGGCGCTGCAAGAATTCGACCGCTTGCGCTCGGCTAGCGCGATGTTCGTCGTCATCCGCCGGATGCAACGAGTGCGGCGCAGTTGAACACAACAAATTTGTTGGGTAAAATCCCAACATGTCTTCGCAAGCTCTTATCACCAACGACCGCCAGGCCCGGGAAGTCACGGGGCTCATCGAGGAAATGTCGCACGCAACCTCGTCCGAGCAAGTGCTCAAGTCGGTGGTCAGCGGCCTCCCCCCAGAGGTCATGGCGGGTGTCCAGCGCGCCTTGACCGCAGAGCGCTCAGAGCTCACGGCAATGCTGGATGCTTACCGGGAAGCTAAGCGTGGCAATCTGGAGCCGCTTAAGGCGCGGGCCCAAAACGATTTGGGCGAGATGCTTATCGTGGCCCGGATTGCCAAGGGCTGGTCCCAAAAGGATCTCGCGCGGCAGATTGGCCTACGTGAGCAGGCTGTCCAGCGCTACGAAGCGGATCGCTACCGCTCCATCAGCCTAGCCGGCTTCGTTCGGCTGGCCAAGGCGCTAGGACTGAATCTTTCCGCCGATATCTGTCCCAATGCCACCGCCGCCTGGATGTCGCCGCCTTCGCTAGATGTTTCCGCTGAACAGGCCCAGAAGGTGTTGAAACATGCGCGGGAGCATGGCTGGCTGGAAAACACCGACTCCGATGAGAATGCCCTGAGTCAATTGGTGCGCTATGTCGCAGAGCACGTGGGAAGCCACGGAAAGCCCTCATTGTTTCGAACCGGCCTGGTTGTCGAGCACCACGCCGATGACTGGTCGCTGCTCTGCTGGAAGGCGCAGGTCACGCGTCGCGCCAAGGCGACCATTGACTCACGGAAGGTCAAATACCGCCCCCTCGAGATGGCATGGCTGAAAGACCTTCCCGGCCTGAGCGCAATCAAGGACGGTCCGCTCCTTGCCCGAGACCTACTACTGGCCCACGGCATCGTGGTCGTCGTCGAGCGCCACGTTCCAGGCATGAAGGTCGACGGGGCAGCGTTCCTGGTCGATGAAATTCCAGTGATCGGCCTGACGCTTCGCCGAGACGCACTGGACAATTTCTGGTTCACGCTGCTGCACGAGGTAGCGCACGTGATCCTCCACTATCGGACAGGCCTAGCTGCTGGCTTTTTCGACAACATCGAAACGCGGGAAGTCGACGAGATGGAGGCGGAAGCTGATCAGTTCGCCGGTAACCTTCTCATCCCGCAGGAGCTCTGGTTGCGCTCGCCCGCACGTATTGCGAAGACGGCCGACACCATCGAGCGCTTCGCGCAACGCCTCGGCATCTCTCCCGCCGTGATCTTTGGCCGTATCCGGATGGAGCGGCAGAATTACGCAATATTTTCAGACAAGATTGGTTCAGGTCAGGTTCGTAAGCTGTTTTTTCAACAGTAGTCGGAGGTTCTGAATGCATGAGGGTTCGAAGGTCCTGTATTGCCCCGCATTGCGCCTAAAAGCTGGCGAGCTGGCTGGCGTAAGGGAGCTTGACGACGGGGTCGCGCGGCACGTCCTGCCCCGCTTTATCGTCCCGCCAGCGGCCGATCGTGGCGATACGCCCCAGCAGCGGCTCTTCGACTCCGAGTGTTGCGTGCCGGACGTGGGCGGTCTTCTGAGCGGTCACTGGCTAGGCCGGCGGGCATTCGTCGACTTCTCTTATCTCATTCCAGAATGCGGGGCTGCACAGAGCGAAGCATGGTTGCCGCCGATCTTCGCCCGCACCAGATCGCTCCATGTCCGAGCGATTCCCTTCGTATCGGCAGACAAGCTGGAACCCGAACTGATTGCCGCCGTAAAGAAGATTTTGCCCGCCGACGAGACGCTCAAGCTCGGGATAAGCGTGCGATCGGGCGACCTGGAAGATCCTCAGCTCGGGGAAACGTTCCGCACGATCCTGAGTGAACTGTCTCTGGAGTTCCGCGACTGTGCCGTCTTCGCCGACTTCACAGACGCGGACTTTTCAGAGTTCCAACTGGTGAGTCCGATTATCGGTTTTGCTCTGGAGGCGTTGCAGGATCTCGGCCCCTGGCAGCTTATCGTCTTTCAGGGTACTCACTATCCCGAAAAAAACCCCGCCACCCAGGCAGGCCAGACGGTAGCGTGGCCTCGCAACGAATGGCATGCCTGGCACAACGCCGTAAAGTTCGACGCCAATACAGCAGAGCACCTGATCTTCGGCGATTACGCTGCGGACTGCGCAAAGATGAATTTCAAGAAAGCGCGTGCTCAAGCGATTCGCCACTATCGCTACGCGACGCCGACGGACTGGCTAATCGTGCGCGGCGACAATGGTGGCGGAGATTCGCGCATCATGATGGACGTCTGCCAAAGGATCGTCGACAGCGGCCAGTTCCCAGGGGCCGACTTTTCGTGGGCAGATCGGTACATCCGCGATAACGCCACTGATGGCACCAACCCGGGCAATCCGCAGATCTGGCGTCAGGTCAACACGACGCATCACATTACGCAAGTCGTGACCGACGTTGCGAAGGTGCGGGGCATTCATATCGCACCGTTGCGCGCAGAGCCCGCAATACTCCAGGCACCCTTGTTCGCGCCTTACGAGTAAGGCCACTTGGCGTGCGCGTCTTCAGATTTCTGCGCGCCCACAAGCACGAGGTGCCGTGCACGTTACGTGCTCATTGCGACGTACTTCAATGGCCTGCACACAAGTGACAAGGATGCGGAAGCAGCCTATCGAGACATCACCGAGATTCTGGCTACACCGATGCAGCTCGCTCATCAACGTGTTAATCAGGGCCTAAAGATCTTGGTCTGCTGGTATAGGAAATATTCGCCGTATCCGCTGGATTCGAAATTCAGCGGCTCCAGCTATATCGCTTGCGGCGTCACAATTAATTTCAGAAGCATCGAGACTGGTAATGGCAAATGCGATACGTATCAACTCTGGTGTTGACATCATCGGAACAAAGATTACAGGAAAAACAGGCTCCTTTTCAGCCAAGCACATACCAGCACTATGCATTATCATCGAAGATACGCTAGCGAGAGCCGTGATTGACTGCCTATTTAGCGAAGAAATTCACATTCCACGCAGATATATTTATTCTGGCGCATGGGCAAATCAAGCCTCCTGTCTTTATGGATTTTTCACCTACGGTCTCGAGTTAAGCGAAAATTATAATATTCCATCGTTTGGAGTTCTGGCCATAACCGACGGTGACGTCTCGGAAAAATCAATCCAAAAAAGAATAAACGAACTAATAAGGGGAAATTATAAAAATACGGATCAAATTACAATATAGGAAATGATCTCGAAATCCATCTCATCCTTTCAACTTGAATTCAGCCATGAAAATATAAATGGACTTCCAGAATATAATCACAAAAAATGGTTTGAAGAAATAAATGAAGAGAAAATATCAATCACACACAAAAATGGAAATCAACATTTCCTCAAAAATAAGCGAGAAATCTGCACCATGCTTGAAATCATAAGTTTCTCAAAGAGCATCTCGCAAGAACACCCGTTGATTACCAATAAAAAAGGCAAACCTGATTATCACACGTACTATGATATTTTGAAGGAACTCAAGCCAAGTAACACCGATCACAAGACAAACAACATTCATTGGTATATTCTCAGCGCAATTAAATATTACAATTCTGAAAAATGGAACCCATACATCCAGCACGTCAGAGCAACGATATTAAACTCGTATGAAGAGCATAAAAGTAGATTCCTTAAAAGCAATTTCGATTTCCGATGAGTTGGTCGACCTCTCCCAAGAATCAAACACAATTCTACTCACGGATCCGCGAAACCAAAGCGTCAAATCCACCCTGCGCGGCGAGTAGCGCTAATGGGCGGCGCCGCTAATCGTCCTCATCGATGCCGTTGAATAAATCAGCGTCCGGTCGCTCGCGCCTCGGAAGTTGACACGGCGCTGACCCGGTACAGCCTCCTGCGACAGGCGATGGACCGTTCCGCGGTCGGCCGAAGGACTATGGCGTTGATACGGGGGCGTCCGGCGAAGTCCTGTCAAATTTCGAAAAATTTCTGGCGGACAGGCAGGGCGACGTGGTGGCGCGTTTTATCGCCGGACGTCGATCCCAATGATCCACGCCTGCTGCAGACCATCGACGAACAGCTCGCAAAGCATTGATCCCGGGACCGCAGCGACATCCGCACCGCCGGTGCGAAGCAGGAGATCGCCCCGAGGATGTCAATCCAGACGAATCGGAGCCCGGAGACGGGAATTGAGCCGATCGGCCAGCCATATCAACCCGCCACGCCAGAATCCGAAGAGCCGCGCCTGGTGACGACGATAAAGCATGGCATGGCTCACCTGCGCGAGCCGTCCATGAAAGGTCGCGCCCTTGAACACACCGAACTTGCCCAGCGATCCATACGCGTCATAGTCGGCCAGCGAGACGAGGGAGCCAAAGTCCCGATACGCGAAGGCTGGAACCGGCTGCCCGCGCTCCATGGCGAGCGGCAGATGGCGAATCAGGTGCGACGCCTGCTGACTTGCCACCTGGGCCGTCGGCGGCAGCGGACGTTGTGCACCTTGCAGTTTGAGGCTCGAGCAGTCGCCGATCGCATAGATATTGGCATCCCGGGTCGTCTGAAGCGAAGGGAGCACGACGAGCTGGTTGCCGCGCGTGGTTTCCAACCCGTCCATGTCCAGCAGAAATTCAGGCGCCTTGACGCCGGCTGCCCAGATCTTCAGCGATGCTGGCAGCTGCGTGCCACTGGCCAGCAAAAACCCTTCGACTGTTGCGTCAGTGACCTTTGTCGACGTCAGGACCTTGATGCCAAGCGCCTCCAGCTTCTGCTGCGTGGCCGTCGAGATGTCTGTCGGGAACGCTGCGAGCAACCGTGGTCCGCTTTCGACGAGCGTCACACTGATGCGTGAAGCAAGCCCCTTTGCACCGTACGCCACGGCCGCCTGGGTCAATTGCACCATCTCGGCAGCGAGCTCGACACCAGTCGCTCCCCCACCCACGATCGCAATCGACAGCGATTCGTCTTTCGCCAGGCACTGGAGAATCCGGATACGTACCTCCCGGTTAAACGCGTCCGCCTGCAAACGTGAATCGATCCGGAAACAATGCTCTCGGGCACCAGGCGTCCCGAAGTCATTGGCCTCACTTCCGACTGCGACGATGAGCGCGTCGTAGGCAAGACGCCTCGCAGCAATCAGCTCGCGCCCGTCCGGTGCATACAGCGGTGCAATGAGAACCTCGCGGCGTGCGCGGTCCAGACCGCATATCTCCCCCGGCTGATAAGCGAAACCTGCGTCACGGGCCTGCGCGACATAAGGGGTCTGTTGCTGCGCGATATCGCGCGTTCCCGCAGCGATGGTATGCAACATCGGTTTCCAGACGTGAGCCGAGTCCCGATCGACAAGCATGACCTCGGGGGCGTCGTTGCGCCCGCGCCAGTTCCGTGCGAGCGACGTCGCCGTCTCAAGCCCGGCTACGCCGCCACCGACGATCAGAACGCGCTTACGCTGCTGGCCGTATCCCATTTAGTATTATCCTAAAGTCAAGCGTTCGCGCTGCCGACGCCCGTCGAATCCTCTGCGTCAGATCTCCGCGATGTGCGCTCGATGTCTGCCAGATAGACCGACATCGCTCGAACCACCTCCTCCAGATAAAACGGCAGCCGGTCGGGGTCTTGCACAAAAGCGATGTGCAGTGTGCCGGCGGCAATCGCATGCAGCATCGCGGCATAACGATCCCGGGCAGCAGGCCTAGACGTCGGAAGTCGGGCATCAAGCATACGTCTGACTCCCTGAATGAAGCTGGCGGTGTTTTCGTCTGACCGCCGGCCATGCATCAGCGGAAAAAAATCGGTATATCGCTGCACATATTCGACGTACGGCATCATCAGTCTTGCTATCGCATTGGCCGCTGACGACGAACGCCAGACCTCGCGCGACACCTTACCCAGTTCGCCATTGATTTCCCGAATTCCGTTTTGATGCCGATCGACGAGCGCCTGCACCACACTCTCCCTATCAGGAAAGAAGTGATACAGCGACCCAATGGATGTCTGCGCACTGCGGGCAATCCCGTGCATAGTCAGCCCGGCAAGCCCCTTCTCCGAAAGAATGGTCCCGGCCGCGTCCAGAATGGCCTCAACCCGCGCGCGGCCGCGTGACTGGATTGGCGGGCGGCCCGCAGTCCGAATCCGGCTCCCAACCGGCAACGCTACCTGCGAATCTGCCGGCACAATGTCCCCCTCTCACCGATTGCAGTCGTCATGCACGGATCGTCACAAACTAGACACACGATTCCAATCTAATCAAAATAGACGCTTTCGTCTAGTCCCAGCCACGATGCCATGCAACGACTCCCCGGCCTGATTGCCTGCGAGCACTGCGACAGCGTCTACCGGCGCCGACCGCTGGGACGCCACGAAGTCGCCCATTGCGAACGCTGCGCAGCGGTACTGTACCGGTCGACATGGCTTGCCCTCGATCCCTGGCTTGCATTGACCATCGCTGCCGCAGTCACGTTCGTTATCGCCAACGTGTGCCCGGTGATCCGCATCAGTCTCGATGGAAGGCACAACGATACGACGCTCTGGCGCTCGGCGCTCGCGCTTTCACATGGTGCGGCCGCCCCGATCGCCTTGCCTGCCGCACTCGCCATCATCATCGTTCCGTCACTGCAGATCATGCTGCTCGGCTGGGTACTGGCGTTCGCGCGCGCCCGCCGCCGCGCCCCTGCGTTTGCCCCCGTTATGCGCGTGCTGGCGCTGCTGAGACCATGGAGCATGATCGAGGTCGGAATGCTCGGCATCCTCGTGGCCAGCATCAAACTGTCGGACCTCGTTCAGGTCGTGGCAGGAGCCGGTCTCTGGGCCAATGCTGCACTGATGGTGCTGGTAACGCTCATCGCCAGTCGCGATACCCGTCCGCTCTGGGACTGGACCGAATCCGGTGGACCAGCGGCGGTAGATTCGGCATGACATTGCCCGTGCGCGCCCATCCGGTCGGCATGATTGCCTGCCATACGTGCGGCCTCGTATGCAGGCTGCCTGGCTCAACCTCCGTTGGGGGCCCGTGGAAATGCCCACGTTGTAGCTCGACGCTGCATCCCCGCCGCCCGGACAGCTTTGCGCGCGCATGGGCGTTCCTGATCGCCGGGCTTGTCTTTTACGTGCCCGCCAATGTGCTGCCAATCATGTACACCAGGGCGTTCGGTAGCGGCAGCGACAACACGATCATGAGTGGCGTCGTGCAGTTCTGGAAGTCCGGCTCGTACGGCATTGCCATCGTGATCTTTGTCGCGAGCGTCGCCGTACCGTGCACAAAATTCCTTGCGCTTGCAACATTGCTGCTTACCACGAAACGACGCAGCCGCGGGGCAATGCGCGAGCGCGCCCGGCTTTACCGGCTGATCGAACTGGTCGGCTACTGGTCCATGCTCGACGTGCTGGTCGTCGCCATCGTCGCCGCGCTCGTCAAGTTCGGCGCGCTCGCCAGTATCGAGCCGCGAGTTGGCATTCTCTTCTTTGGAGTCGTCGTGATTCTGACCATGCTGTCCGCCATGAGTTTCGATCCCCGGCTGATCTGGGATGCGGAGGAACCATGAGCCCCGTCGCGGGTCCCCCCACGCCCGAACCGCAGGATCCCCCGGTTACGCGGTACCGCTGGCGCTTCTCCCTGATCTGGCTGGTGCCGCTTGTCGCTGTACTGATCGGACTGACGATGCTGGTACACACCTGGCTGTCCACCGGCCCGGAAGTCACCATTTCGTTCAACACGGCGACAGGACTCGAAGCCGGAAAGACGCCGGTCAAATACAAGGATGTCGCGATCGGTACCGTGAGCGGTATTGCCCTGAGCGATGACGCGTCGCGCGTGACCGTATCGGTGTCGTTTGTGAAAAGTGCGCAGAAGCTGCTACGCGCCGATACGCGGTTCTGGGTCGTACGGCCGCGAATCGGCATGAGTGGGGTTTCGGGCATCGATACGCTGATATCCGGCGCATACATTGGCGTCGACGCGGGCCGGTCACCGCAGCCCAGGAGGGTCTTTACGGGGCTCGAAACGCCCCCGACCGTGGTCAACGGCACGCCCGGTACCCACTTCACGGTCCAAGCGCCGGACCTGGGTTCTCTCGACATCGGCTCGCCTGTCTACTACCGGCGCATCCAGGTGGGCCGTATCGCCTCGTATGCACTCGATGCAAACGGCCGAGATGTGGGACTTCAGATCTTCGTGGATGCGCCTTACGACCGGTTTGTCACCACTGCTAGCCGGTTCTGGAATGCAAGCGGCGTGGACGTGTCGCTCGGCGCCGACGGTCTGAAGCTCAAGACCCAGTCTGTCGCGACGATCATGGCCGGCGGCATCGCGTTCGCCACGCCCGAAGACGGCGCGGCCAAGCCCGCGCCTGCGGGCAGCCAGTTCTCGCTCGCAAGGGATGAGCAAACCGCAATGGCAACCGACGATGGCCCTTCGCAGTTTATCGAATTGCGCTTCAACCAGCCGCTGCGCGGACTGTCTGTTGGCGCACCCGTCGAGTTTTCAGGAGTCGGGATCGGACGCGTGACGTCAATCAAACTGGACTACGACCCGCAGACGCAGCGCTTTCCTACGATTGTGGGCTGCGTCGCGTACCCTCAGCGGCTCGGCCCGGTGCAGCAGAAATTGCCCAGACCCGGCGACGACGATGACCGGCAAGCGGCCCGGTTCCTTGCAGGCATGGTGGCGCACGGCCTTCGCGCGCAGGCACGCACGGGCAACCTGCTTACGGGCCAGCTTTACATCGCCCTCGACTTCGTGCCCAGTGCTCCAAAGGTGGCGTTCGACGCGGACGCGCGACCGCTCTCTATTCCGACCATTGACGCCGGTCTTGGAAAGATGCAGGAACAGCTGACCACCATCGTGGACAAGCTGAGCAGGATGCCGCTCAATTCCATTGGCCTGCACCTGGATGCAAGCCTCACGGACCTCGATAGCACTCTGAGGCACATCGACGGTCAGGTTCTGCCCGCTACGACCCAGACCTTGGGACAGGCCCGCCAGAGCTTCGGTGCTGCCCGGGACGTGCTTTCGGAAGACGGTCCGCTGCAGGAGAGCCTCGGGCAAACGCTCGAGGAGCTGCAACGCACCGCGCGTTCGCTTCGTGCACTGACCGACCTGCTGGGACGGCACCCCGAAGCGGTGCTGCGCGGTCAGACCGCCGATCCACCGCCTGTGCCACCGGCTACCCCGATTAAGACCTCCCCTGACCGGGAGCCTGTCCGATGAGCTTCTCTCTTCACACTGCACTGGCAGATCTGGCGGCGGCCTCCACGCTGATGCTTGCTGCCTGTGCCTCCGCTCCGGTACATTACTACACGCTGGTTCAACCGCGCCCGTCCAGAAGCGCCGTGACCGTTTCAGCAGCTGCTCCTTTCGCCGTCGACGTCTTCCCAGTTGGCGTTCCGGCACAACTCGACCAACAGCAGTTGGTCGTGCGGGAAAGCGGGGGCAGCGTGGCCGTGCTCGACGGCGAGCGGTGGGTATCGCCCCTGGGTGACGAGTTGAGGTCCGCAATCTCTTCTGGGGTCGTTGATCAACTGGGCACATACGATATCGCAGGCCTGCCACGTCCCCAGGATCGTGCAGTCGTCACCATCCGGGTGCAGATCCGTCGCCTTGATGCCTGGGCCGGACGGTCGGTACAGCTCGAGGCGGACTGGAGCACCGGTGTACGGCAGAAAGCGGGCAATGCGCGGGTGACCTGCCATACTTACCTGGAAAAGGCCACGCAGGGTGGTTACCCGGAAATGGTTCGCGCGCAGCAGCAGGTGGTTGGCCTTCTGGCCAGTCAGATCGCAACAGCGGCACGCAGTGTCGCGAGCTCCGGAAACGCAGCATGTCCGGCAGCGTGACGATTAGCTGCAGCGTACGTCTCGCCTGCTCCTCTCCGGCGCACATCGATGCTGTTTCATCCGCTCAGAACGTACGGATTCAACGAAGTCGATGCAACACGCTAGCGACTGCACAAGCTGTGGTTTCGCGAGCGCAAACATGGGAAGCGGCGGATCGCCTGGCGCGATGAGATCGATTTCCATGTCGGTGCGACACGGCAACGCCGCCGGCCGTTCGGCGACAGCGCGCGACACCCGATGCGCCCTGATGCCGCCCATGATGTAGAACTACTTTGGCCGCGCGCTGAACGGCGACAATTACCCCCGCCGACCGGCCTTTGCGCGACAGACCGCTCCAGCTTTCTGGCTTTTAGCTCAGGAAAGCCTTGTTGAGCTTCGTACGGTTTCGCTCACCACACGTTCAAGCGGGACAAGCTCGAGGAGAGCTCCGCTTCCGGCAGCCTGTGCGCCGTTTTCGATGATGTGCGCAAACTCAACGGCGGGATCGGCTTCCAGTCTCTCCCTGAGTGCACGAAGACGGGGAAAGTCCTTTGGATCAATTGCCCGATGAAAATCCGCCCAGCGCGCCACGCCAATGAAGAGTGCATCTGCCAGGGTGGGTCTTTCTCCAAGGAGATAAGCACTGTGGCCAAGCATCGCTTCGAGCTGTCGATGCCGCTTCCTAACCGCGCCACGACCGAAACTGCCGAGCGTCTCGCGGAATTCGTCGGAGACTCCCTTCATCTCTAGGGCAGCCCATAATGGGCTGAATGCTGCGGTATAGCTGCTGTTCAAGAAAGCCATACACTGGTGCAGATGATCCGCTTGAGGACTTTCTGCCGGGAAACTGACTCGGCGCTCTTTGTCGCGCGTCTCTATCCAAAGCGCGATTGCCATCGTTTCAGTGAGAATGCCTTCGTCGCTGATCAGAACGGGTGTTTCGCGCCTGCCGTTTAGCCTCACATAGGCGTCGGTCAGCATGTCGTCCGGCATCTTCACTCGCGACAGCCTATAGGGTTGCCCCAACCACTCCAGAGCGGCGACAAGCCCAAGCGAGCTTCCTTGCGGAAAGCCCGCCAGAAGTATGGGAACCATGGATCACTCCCTCCGTCAGTATCCATGGGTATGTTAATTCGGTGGACTTAAGCGCGGTAGACGGCCTATCATGGCAGCAATGTCCACACCCATGGACTTTGTCGTGTTCAATCTGAACGATCTCCACTTCTTTGTGCAGGCTATCGATGCCGGCGGGTTCGCACCCGCCAGCCGCCGGCTCGGATGCCCCAAATCTACGGTGAGCAAGAGAGTCGCCGAACTCGAAGCCGCCCTGGGAATCCTGCTGGTGCATCGCACCTCGCGTAGTTTTGTCCTGACCGATGTTGGACATGAGTTTTACGACCATGCACGCGCCGCTCTCATCGAAGCAGAAGCGGCCGAGGAAGTCGCACACCGACGGCTATCCGAACCGGCCGGAGTCGTTCGCATGACGGCCTCCGTTCCAGCCACGCAATTTCGCTTGGCACGTCAACTGCCAATGCTCGCACGCAAATACCCGAAGCTCCAGATTCGGCTGCATGTGACCGACCGTTTTGTCGACCTCGTGCAAGAGGGTTTCGATATTGCCATCCGAAGCCACCGCGCACCCCTCCCCGACTCGGGACTGTTGAGCAGGCAGATTAGGGTCGAACCAATCGTGTTTGTCGCTTCTGCTGACTACCTATCGCGACGGGGAACGCCCTCAGTTCCTAGTGACCTAGGTACCCATGACGGCCTGCTTATAGGCGCATCTGCAGCAGATTGGACGCTCTTCGGTCCCGGCGGCCAGAAAGTGAGCGTGTCCACTATTCCTCGGCTCTTCGCAGACGAGTCGATCGCGCTATTGAGGTCGGCAGAAGCGGGATTAGGTATTGCGGCACTCCCGCGGGCCATCGTCGAGTCTGCCATCGAAGATAATCGGCTGGTTCGAGTACTGCCCGAGTGGCGCGCCGGCAACGTGACATCCACCATCCTTACCCCGCACCGCCGAGGCCAGCTTCCTGCCGTGCGCGCGATCATAGACTTTCTAGCGCAAGATCCGAGTTCGAATTCCAAGCCAGCAACAAGGCTCGACTAGGATCGGCACCCAGCCATGCTGGGCGCTTCGGCGCGAATCGCCCGTCCCATCTATTGAGTAAGTCCTACACACCGTCGACCGATATTGGCGTCAAACCGAGCATCGCTTTTTCACATGCAAGGCAGTCATCGTAGGGCCGGCCCAAAGCGCGACGACAAGAACGGAGTTGACGACGAAACCGAGCAATTAGAGCTCTGCGATGTGCAGCCGCCGCCACGGAACGGCTGTGCCGGCGCGCACCGTCAGCGCAGGCGGTACGCCCAATCCGGCGACGACGGTCAGAACCGTCGGCGGCCGCCAGCCAGTCCCGGGAAACTTGAGCATACCGCGAAGAAGGTAGAGCGCCGCAAGAAGTGAAAGCGCCCAGGTCTAAAGTGCTCGTGCGGCTGCGGAGGGCGTTCCCATGGCACTTTCCTAGACCATCACCTTGCCGCCGTTCACGTCGAGCACCTGGCCGGTGATCAACGACGAGGCGGACGACGCCAGGAAGAGCGCCGCCTCCGCGATGTCCCGCGGCTCTCCCAGCCTTCGGATGGGGCGGCTCTCGGCGACCTTGCGCTGAAGCTCAGGCGGCATGTTGCGATCAATCTTTTCGTTGCGGACGATCGACGGGGCAATCGCATTGACGCGCACTCCAGAGGGCCCAAGCTCCTGCGCTAGATGGCGCATCAACATCAGGGTCCCTGCCTGGGCCGCGCCGTAGGCAGCTGAAGCCTCTGAGACCAGCCGGCCCGAGGCAGAACTCATTAGGATGATTGCGCCGCTTCCCCTCTCGCACATCGCCGGCGCAAAGGCGCGCACCGTAAGAAACTTCGAGGTGAGATCGGCATCCAAAGTGCGGCGCCAGCCAGCTTCATCGAGCTCCAGCACCGGGATCGGGTAGCCAAGACCGCCGGCGTAGCAGGCGAGGATGTCGGGCGAGCCGAACCGCTCCGTCACGCTGGCGCGCAGCCTGTCGATATCGTCGGCGTTTGTGACATCGGCGGCAATGCCAACAGCGTCGCCGCCTGCATCACGGATCGAGGCGACCACACTCTCGATCGATTGCACGTCGCGGCCGTTGACGGCCACCCGCGCGCCCTCCTTTGCAAAGGCGCGCGCCGTCTCCGCGCCGAGCGCCTTGGAGGCGCCGGTAACAAGCACTGTTTTGCCGGCCAGGTCGGAGTAGCGTGTCATGCGTCAACCGTTACGCTGGTTGCCGGCGCCCGGGCGCGAAGCTCGAGTGTCGTGCCATAGTGCAGGCTCGGGTAAGCCCACGCCTGCTCCAGCACCTCGTCAGCGCTCCCAGCATCGAGATACATGTTCATGGCCAGGCTTGGATCGACCGGGACGGGCGCGGCGGCGTCGTGATCGGTCACGCCGACCGTGGCGATTGTCCGGCCCGGTGGTCGGGGATCGATAGCGACGCCCGACTTGCGCGCGGCGGCGATCCGTTGCTGAATCATCTCGGCGGAGCGCCGCGCAACCTCCTCGGGCGTGAGGTCGCGAGTCGTGCGAAAGATGATCATGTAACGGTTCATGCGACGGCTCCTTCGGCAAGACTTCGATGTGCCGCAATCATATAATTCCTCATTAGGAACGATTCTTCAAGAAGAATATTTTTGTCGGAGGTGGAATGCGCAGGAAAAAGCAAGAGACGAAGCTTGGCGATTCGGAAGGTGGCGGCGCCTTCCTGCTTTCACAGCTCGGGGCACATTCCGCGCGGCTGTTCGCCGAGCGGGTTTCATGTCTCGGGTTGACGCCCGGCCATGCCGGAACCTTCCGCATTCTGAGCGCCACCCCCGGCATGACGCAGAAGGAACTCGCCGATGCGCTGGGCACGCTTCCGAACCGCATCGTGGGCCTCGTCGATGAGCTCGAGGCCAAGGGCTTGATCAAGCGCGAGGCGCAGGCGCAGGATCGGCGCCGCCATGCACTCGTCATTACTGAGGCTGGCCGCGCCATGGGCGAGGCGCTTCGGAACGCGGCGCGCGACCACCAGGCGACGCTATTGGCTGCACTCGATGAACATGAGCGCCTGCAACTCGCCACGCTCCTGCAGCGCATCGCTGATGAGCAGGGCCTGATCCGCGGCGTTCATCCGGGCTATGCTCGACGGTGGAAGTAAGATCGTCCCCCTGCGTTCGTAGCCCCTCAAACGACTCTATGTCTTTCCTGCTCGCGAGTGACGCGAGTGAAGAAATCGCGAACCGACGAGGGTTTAACCAAGTCGTCTCGACTCTATAAGCATTTCACGTCACGCGTCAAACGATAAGGCACCAAGTAGGCAAGGGCCTCCTCGTAAGGCCGACGATGCGGACTGGGTGCAGGAGGTCTCAATGCATCCGGACAGGAAACGCTGGATTGCAGTTCCTGCGATCGTCGTTGCCCATACCATTTACTCTGGCGCCGGACAGACGTCGAGAAAGACGACCAGAGATGCAACGTCATTCTGTTCGGCCACCATCTGCTCAGCTATCGCCTTTCGCGCATCTGCCACCGGCATTTTCTGCACAAGGCCCTGGGCATCTGCGCACCAAACGGGGACATCGCACATCTCCGCGAGTTCACACGCCTGGGCTCCAAACAACCTGCTCGTTCCCGTCACTGGTCGCGGAATTCTCTGCACGATTGCGTGCTCCGCAATGATCTGCGCAAGAATGCTTTCCGTATACCCGTCGTCTCGCGCGCTCTCAACTAGATTGCGAACCGCAGGAACGAATTCGTCGTTGAATTCCTCTTCCCAATCGATGCAGTCAACAAAGTGCCACTGGCCATCAACAATCGTCACGGCGTCGGTTTCGTCCAAAGGTACACCAACGGGCTCGTCCGCAATCTCAGACAAAAGACATTCCTGTTGGGTCGCAAGGATCCGCTCCCTAGGCCACAGTACCCATCGGGCGCCAAAATTGCCCAGAGACTGAAGCGCGAGATCTCGAAGCACGGTTCCCAAAAAAATTGCGGCTTTCCGGTGGTGAGGAACGCACCAAGGCTGGATACCCAGATGAACGAAAACATTGCTGAATCTTCCCTGTGCCTCATAGAAGACCAGCACCGGCGTCTCGATGTCAAAATTGCAAACCGTATAACCGCAAGGCTTGTTATTGCCGGCCTGGAACGGATTTTCGATGTCGTCGGGCAATACAAAAATGAACCGCGCGCCACCATAACGATCCAGAATGTCGCGAAGCAGACTTTTCACGTTTCCGAGCGAACGCCACCGAGAGGAGTCAAAGTATTCTCCGATCCGCTCCGAGCTACCGTTTAGCCAGTCGAGCGGGACATTGAATTCCCGGGATATAGCCTCACAGGTTTCGCTAGTCAGGTATGGATGTAGTCCGTGCGCCGTCGTCAAGGCGGCACGTGGCACGCCAGGATCGACCCGCAGCGCCTGAACGATGCTGGACGGCGGCAGGTCGTGAGAGGTCAGTATCCTTAAAACACGATCGGCCGTCCTGTCGAATCCACTTAGTAGTCCACACGCTCGTTGTCCAAGTTCTTTCTCCAGACGAGCGACCGCATCACCGATTCGAGCTTCGCTGCGCGATTGGGCGATATTGAATAGTCCCCCGAGATCGAGGATGTTCTTGCCGACAGTGAAATCCAAGCCGGAACTCCCGAGACTCTTTCCGATAGACTCCTCGCTGTAACTGTCTTGCCGCCCGCAGAGCATCACGATATAGAGTTTTTCAGGCTTCGGATCCAACGCCACGAACTTTTCAATTGCGTCCTTCACTTTCTCGATGCCTCGTGTCGAGGTAACCTGCACCCCCGTCTTTCCGTCGAGCGAGAGAAGATCGATAGCCGCATGGTTGGGATTTTCCATGTTCAGATTACTGAATGGTCCCCAACCACAGAGGTCCGATAGCAGGTCACACATCAAGGTCTCCGCGAGGCGACTGCTGTCGAACAGGAACCCTCCGTTCTTGATTTGGACATAGTCCTTGAATATGGACAGCGCGAGAGCCAATCGGTCCAGCACCGCGTTCCTTGAACCATCTCCAGTTTCAATCCCGTTCATTGGTCTCAGATACCCTGTTTCAAATGATCGCGTTTCAGGGCAACGTAGCTTTCCCCTTCAATCGGACAGCTCTGACTCGACGATGCCCTGCTGGTAAGCGGCTCGGGATGGCCGTCATAGACGGCCGCGAGGATCGGCATCAGAGTGATGTCCATCATTTTCGAAGTGGTGGACACTATTTTGTCAGAGCCAACACAGAGGCCCGGCAGCCGTAAAGGACGCCCGAACCATAGCCCCGAATTCCGTCGTCGCCTGGCGATGGCAGCTTGCGAACCAGGGGTGTCAATCGCCAGGTTGGCCCGTGAGAACGGCTTGAACGCAAACCTCGTGTTCACGTGGCGGCGCCGGTATCTGGCGGAACAGCAAGCCGAGGCAGTGCAACTCGTTCCAGTAGCAATCGTGAACGAGGTGTCATCAGTCAATGAACCTCCTGCGCTGCCAGAGTCTGAGGTCGTGAGGCCGGCTGTGCCGGCCGGTTCAATCGAGGTTCGAATCGGCCGGGCAGTGGTCAAGGTCGACGGCATTGTCGACGCTGAGATGCTTCGGACGGTGCTGGGGAGCCTGCGCTCGTGATTTCTCTGCCAACCGGTACGCGTATCTGGCTTGTTGCGGGCATCACGGACATGCGCTGCGGTTTCCAGGGCCTGGCTGCCAAGGTGCAAATGGCGCTCGAGGAGAATCCGCTGGGTGGCAACCTGTACATTTTCCGCGGGCGCCGCGGCGATCTCGTGAAGCTTCTGTGGGCGACCGACGACGGGCTTTGGTTGGTCGCAAAGCGTTTGGAGCGAGGCCGTTTTATCTGGCCACACGTGTTGCCTCACGGGAGGATGTTACTCCCGGGTAATTGTCACCGTGCGATTGTTTTGCAATGAAGGCTGGCGCTGCGTAGCAGCGTCAGCCTTCATTGCGTCGGCGCCGTCGAGTATCCGGGTCACCAGTTCCCGCGCTCGATTCGATCGCCACGCCTTCACGCGGCGCTGCAGGGTGCGCAACTGGGCGCTGGAATACATGGCGGGAGCCATCGCGGTGAGACGCTCATGGAGCTTTTTCGCCGTGATGCCGGGCTCCGTTTCGAGCCACTGCTGTATCTTCGGCCAGGTATGCTCGAACGGATCCTCGCGCGTGCGCCAGTCATGTGGGACGCGCGCTTTTCGGTGATGCGTCGGCCGTACCTCGCCCGCCTGCCACGCTGTCCCAAGACTTGCCAGGAAATCCGCAAGTGGAACTTGATCCGCTGTTTTTGTCGCTGTCGGCGCCGTGCCGGACGCGCTGCATTCGGCAACGCGCTGTTGGGCTTCGCGCATTCGACGTAAGAGGTCCAGTGGATCAAGCGTCCTGAACTGGGTACGCAGTCGGCGCTTGGTTGACTCCGGCACCGAAGCCGAACGCAGCACGCGCTCGAGCGGCGTCAATGGCGCTTCGTAGCGCTTTGTCACCTTCGCGCCGTGACGTGTCTTCGATTTCAGCTTGAATGAGGGCTGGAAGAAGTTGATGTACAGCCGCGACACTTGATAAAGCGAGGCTAGCGTTTCTGTGGCTTCGAGGCCTCGTAACCGGCCATATCCGACGAGGCGACGCACGATTGATCCGTTCTTCTGCTCGACCCAAGCCTGGTCGTTTTTCTTGTATGCGCGTGAGCGTGTCAGCTCGATACTCGTTGCCTTGCAGAAGTCGAACACGGCTTCATTCATGAAGGCGGTATCGTTGTCGCAATCCAGACCACGCAGTGGAAACGGCAAGGCACGGCTAACACGCTCGACGTGCTCGAGAACAAACGCCCCACTGCGATACGGCATGGCTAGACATTCGGTCCAGCCGGTTGCGATATCTGTCATCACGAAGCTGTGCACGAAGTCGCCGTCGATCTTGGTGCCGCCGCAATGCTCGACGAAATCAACCTCGAAATAGCCGGGCAACGGATCGTTCCAGTCAGAGAACGTGCGGATCGGCACCGCACGGCGAATCGCATTGCCGACTCCGCCAGCACGCCGGTGTTGACCGGCGAATGCTTGATCCCGCACGTCCCGCAGCATCCGATCAATGGTAGCGGCGCTGATTTGCTTGTAAGCGTCGCGCCGACACCGTCTTGACCTGAATGGCGGTTACTTTCGCCCCCAGCCGTTAGCCGCCATTCGCAGAAGCGCCGCGTTTGCGGCGCGGCGGTCGAACAACTCTGCATCGAAGTCGCGCCCGGCCCACCGCCGCAAATCGCGCGCTTCCTCGCTTCTGGGTTGCTCGCGTAGCGTTTCGAGGAACCTTTGATATCCGTGTGGACCGCCGACGTCTTCCGGCGGGCATGCGCGCGCTCCAGCGACGATATAAGCAGAGCCGTCAGGCTCGGCATCGATGATGTCGATTTTCTCCACTACGACATCGTGGTCCCAGCAGTCACCAAAGTCATACTTGTAGACGAAGCGGAGGTCCTGATACGCGACCTTCTCGAGCTTCACTTTTCTATCGTCGAACGTTTTTTTCGGGTCCATGAATTCGAGTATGTCTTCGACGTCCATCATGACGTAGCTGTTATCGTCGATCTCGAACTCGTGCAGATGTGCGTCGTGCCAGCCGAATGCGGCCTGCAGAATGTGATGAAGCTTGCGCAGCGAGTCGCTGCCTTCGACTTGCACTCGGCGCCAGATGGGAGGATCGATGTCGCGGATTTGCGCGTGCAGAGTGAACAGTCGGTAGGACTTGGCCATGGCGTAGTGAGAATCGAAGGTCGAGGCGTATTATCGCTTCAGCCCACTAGAGTGCTCACGTTCCACGGTAGTAGTTCATCAACGCGGTTGATCGGATGCTCTGCGATGCGTGCAAGCACGTGTCGCAGATACGTCTCAGGATCGATGTCGTTGAGCCTGGCCGTGCCGATTAAGCTGTAAATGGCAGCGGCACGTTCGCCGCCCGAGTCTGCGCCCGCGAACAGGTAGTTGCGCCGCCCGATGGCTACGCCGCGCAGGGCGCGCTCAACCGGCAGGTTATCGATTTCAAGTCGTCCGTCATCGCAGTAGCGCGTCAGCGCCTCCCAGCGGTTGAGCGCGTAGAGGATTGCGCGGCTCGTATCCGATTTTCGCGAGAGAGTGGCAAGCATCTCGCTTAGCCAGGTATGAAGCTGATCGAGCAAAGGCTTGGCATGCAACTGGCGATAGGCGCGACGCTCGTCGGGAGGCTTGCCGCGGATGGTTTCTTCGATTTTGTAGAGCGCACCGATTCGCTCGAGGGCCTCAGTGTTGAAGGCATTCGGCCGCGCGACGTGGAGTTCATACAGCTGTCGTCTCGCATGGGCCCAACAAGCTGCTTCCACTACGCGTCCGGTTTCGTAAATCGCTCGATAGCCGCCGTAGGCATCGGCTTGCAATGTGCCGGCAAACGACTCGAGATGTTGTTGCGGGTGAATGCCCTTGCGGTCTGGCGTGTAGGTGAACCATACAGCAGCCGGCGTTGCATCGCCTGATGGCCGATCGTCGCGCACGTACACCCATAGTCGTCCGGTCTTGGTCGTGCCGTTGCCGGGCGCGAGCACTGGCACGGGAGTGTCGTCGGCGTGCAGTTTCGATGCCTCCATCACGTGGCGACGAATGGCGTCGACCAGGGGGTGCAGCAACGCAGCGCTATGACCGACCCACTTGGCCAGCGTCGAACGTTCGAGCTCAACACCTTCGCGGGCATATATGACGGATTGCCGGTAAAGCGGCACATGATCGGCGAACTTGGAGACGAGCACGTGTGCGAGCAACCCCGGGCCGGCTAAGCCGCGTTCGATCGGGCGGCTCGGCGCGCTTGCTTGTGCGATGTGATCGCAGCAGGTGCATGCGAACTTTGGTCGTACGTGCCGGATGACCCTGAAGCTCGCCGGCACGTACTCAAGCTGCTCCGAAACGTCTTCGCCGAGTTGCTTCATCGCGGAACCGCATTGCGTGCAACGCTCGCCCGATTCCGGCAGATAAGTGCGCGTATCGCGCGGCAGATGCTCGGGCAGTGGCTTGCGTTGCGGGGCCTCCGGCGCAGTGCGCGCCTTCTTCGGGATCTCGACAGGAGCAGCCCCCTCGTCGGCTTGTAGATCCTCAAGACGTAGCTCGAGCTGCTCGATCTGGCGATCCAACTTCTCCGATTTGCGGCCGAACTGCATGCGGCGCAACTTGGCAATGAGCAGTTTCAGATGTTCGACTTCTGCCGCGCGCGACACCAGCGCGGCCTTCTGTGAATCGACCGTCTCTTGTAGTTTCGCCACTTGCGTGTCGCGCTCGCGCAGCGCGGCTTCCTGCTCGATCAGCATGGCCTTTAAAGCCTCGATGTCGTTGGGAAGTGCGCTCGCACGGGTCATGCGGGCAGTTTACGCGCCGGCGGCGACGTTTACAACGCTGAAGTCGGTCGCGCCGTTCTCTTCGGTTGCCGCCAGTCGATGCCCTCCAGCAGCATCGATAGTTGCGCCGGGCTAAGGCAAATGACGCCGCTGTCCGCTTGAGGCCAAATGAAGCGTCCCTTCTCGAGTCGCTTGTAACATACCTCGGAATGCGAACCTTGTTGTTGCCTCAGAACACCTTGTCCGCATTACCCATCCGTTTCACCCATTCAGCGGGCAGCGACTTCTGTGTATTGGTGAACGCTATAACCGGTCTGGCAGACGTCTCTTGCTGCGCATCGACGACAAGAGCTATTGCTCCGTTCCTCCGAAGTGGACCGATATGAGCGAACCTGATCCTGAAGTTACGATAGGACGAGCTCGCGCGCTGTTCACGGTTGCGGATTTGATGGAGCTTACGCTCCTCGTGAGACGCTTCTCTTCGCACAGGCATGCAGAGGACGCCTCGTCTATGTAAGAGTAATTATGTCGCTTATGTAAGGTAATTAACGCCGCACATCCTGACTTTTGTTTTTTTCTCTTCGCTGATATTTCCCATATTTATTGTCACCACTGTTCATAATCATAGAGCTTGACAAGTTTCATTGTGCGGCATAATTTAATTACAACAACGTGCAAACTTTCGGAGTGACCGTGCCACCGAACGAACGCAAGCGCTCGAAGACCGATGTTCTCGCGGAAGACGGTACGCTGAATCAGGCACCAGAGAGCGTTCTTGATCCCAAGTTCCAGGAAGGCGGATTCTTCGATCCCCACGACGCCGTGCAGGTCAAGTACGAGATGTTGCGCCGGGTCTCGGTAGAGAAGGCATCGGTGACGCAGATCTCCGACGAATATGGTGTCTCGCGACCGACCTTCTATCAGGCGCGGGCAGACTTCGAGGAAGGAGGGATCGCAGGTTTGGTCCCGAGGAAGCGTGGACCTCGTGGTCCACACAAGATCCAGGGCGACGTATTGGCCTTTCTCAAATCGCAGTTCACGCCCGGAGAACCGATTCGGGCACGCGAACTGGCAAAGCTGGTTCGCAAGGAATTTGGTCTCGATGTGCATCCTAGAACGATCGAGCGCGCCTTCGGTGTAAAAAAAACGGCGGAATAGCACGAACCGGTGCTTGGCCGTTGGTAGTTTCATCTGCAATCGCTGCGCAATACGAGGTGCTGCGCTCCGCCGTGCTTGGCGAGGCCTTGCCCGCAGAGGCTCGCCGCGGACTCAGCGTCTTTCTTGCTCGAGGCATGTGGGCATGGGCACGCATGATGGTTCCAGGGCGTGCTCCACTGGATCCGATCGGTACCCGGTCCTCTCCGTACACACAGTCCTTCGAGCGCCAGAGCGTCATCTATGCACTCGCAGGCATGGCTATGGCGCTCAATGAGCGGAGAAGACCGTGAATGCATCGCTTAAAGTTCAACCTCACCACCTCGAACGGAGTGCTTACCTTTACATCCGGCAATCGTCGATGCGGCAAGTCGTCGAGAACGTTGAGAGCACGAAGCGGCAATACGCCTTGCGTGGGCGTGCGACCGCGCTCGGCTGGCGCGACGAGCAGATCGTCACGATCGACAGCGATCAGGGCGAATCGGGAGCATCAGCGTCATGGCGGGAGGGGTTTCAACGGTTGGTCACTGATGTTGGCATGGGCCGCGCGGGCATCGTCATGGGCCTGGAGGTTTCACGCCTTGCAAGAAACAATGCCGACTGGCATCGGCTGCTGGAAATCTGCGCGCTTGCGGACACGCTGATTCTTGACGAGGACGGGATATACGATCCGGCAAGCTTCAACGATCGGCTCCTGCTTGGGCTCAAGGGAACAATGAGTGAAGCCGAACTGCATGTTCTCAAGGCACGACTACGCGGCGGAATCCTGAACAAGGTGAGCCGTGGCGAGTATCGCTGCCTGCTACCGACCGGCTTTGTATACGACGAACTCGGCAATGTAGTGCTTGACCCAGATTCGCAGGTCAGGGAAACCATTGCTTACTTCTTCGAGACATTCTCGCGGGTCGGCTCTGCCTGTCAGACGGTCAAGGTCTTCAAGAATGAAGGCCTTCTGTTCCCCTCCCGGACGCGCAACGAGAAGTTCGTCATATTCCAGCATCTGACCGCGTCGACGGCACTTCGGATGCTGAACAATCCGCGCTACGCAGGTGCTTATGCCTATGGCCGACGGCAGTATCGGCGAATTGCAGACGGGCGGAAGGTGCCTCGAAGACGTAATCGCGATGACTGGCTTGCCTGTATCCCGGACGCCCATCCGGGATACATCACCTGGGAGCAGTTTCAGCAGAACCTCAAGGTCCTGGAAACGAATGGTCGCGGATATGAAGTTGCGCGATCATCGCCGCCTCGCGAGGGGGCCGCTTTACTGCAGGGGCGCGCCATCTGTGGACGTTGCGGCAGGCATCTCCGGCTCCGGTACGCTACCCGACGCGGGCGACAGGAGGCGTGGTATATCTGCGATCGAGCGAAAGGCACCCGTGGAGAACCTGCCTGCCAGTCGATTGCCGGAGCACCGATCGACGAGGCAGTTGGTGCATTGGTGGTCGCGTCGATGACTCCAGCTGCAGTTGAGTTGGCGTGGGAGATTCGCAGGGAGGTTGAGGCTCGTCACGATGAAGCCGACCAGTTACGCGTTCGCGCCATCGAACGCGCCCAGTTCGACGCAGATCTTGCCCAACGGCGGTTCATGCTAGTCGATCCGAACAACCGGCTGGTTGCCGACACACTCGAGCACGAATGGAACGATAAGTTGCGCACATTGGCCGACGCCAGGGAGCAAAGGGAGCGTAGCCAGCAGCAGGAGCGTCTTGCGCTCGACGATGCGATTCGCGACCGGCTCGTCGCCATGACGGCTGACTTCAAGACGCTTTGGGGAGACCCGTCCTTGGCAAATCGGGAGCGTAAGCGGCTGCTCGCCTATATCGTCGAGGACGTCACACTGGTCAAACTTCCAGACGAAGGAACAACCAGGATCCACGTTCGCTTCAAGGCCGGCAAGACTGAAACGCTCACGGCGCAGAATCCCAAATCCTCTGCACAACAGGTCAAGACGCGGCCAGAGGTCCTGGATCTTATCGACAAGCTTCTCGATATCCATACATGCTCAGAGATTGCGGTAATCCTCAACAATCAGGGCATCCGCCCCGGTGGCTGCATCCGGCCGGGCAAGGCGGACATCCGATTTACCGCGATGCGCGTCTCATATGCCGCTCAGCGAAACGGCTTACGCTCGCGTCGCGACAGACTGAGAGACCGTGGCATGTTGACGAGAGCAGAGGCCGCCTCCCGGCTCGGAATCCATGAAGCCACGCTCATCAGGTGGGTTGAGTACGGGCTCGTCACCAGACACGCCTACAACGACTATGCGTTTCTCTACGAGGTCCCAGATTCGAACCCGCCGGTGAAGCACAGCAGCCGATGGGACTCACTCACTGACCGCGCAGCAGCAGCCCGGGCGGCATTGGGATCCAAAACCCTCTGATCTAACTGAAGGAGTTGTAGTATGAAGCCAGATAGTTCATGAGCAAACACATACCGTCGCCACTCCACCACAGCACCTTGAGCAGGTCACCGCGCTTGCCGCGAAACACGAACACGTGGCCAGAGAACGGATCGCGCTCGAGCACGGTCTGCACTTTGGCTGCAAGGCTGTTGAAGCCGGCTCGCATATCTGTCACACCGGCTGCCAGCCATACGCGCGTCCCTGCGGGCAGACCAATCACGAGGCCGACCGTAACGTTGTTAGCACCGTCCTGAGCACGTCCAGGTCAAGTGGCCCATCCAAGCGGACCCGTACGGCGCCACATTCGACGATGAGACTGGACGTCACTTGCGCCGGCACGGGCAACTGCACCGGAATGAACGTTTCGGCGGGCTGCGCATGCGTGGTCGATTGGTTGCGCTCATACAGGCGCCGCCAACGCGCGATCATGTTGGCATTCAGGCCATGCGCATGCGCCACATCCGCAATCGAACGGGATGGATCGTTCGCTTGCGCCACGACCATTGCCCGGAATTCCTTCGAGTAGTTCTTGGACCCAAGCCGCCGACCCGGTGCCTTCGTTTCCATCGTTCTAATTCCCACTTGATCTGGTGGGAATCAGGTTGCCGACTTCACGCCCTCATGAACAGACGGTAGCGGAGCCACGCTTACATTTGCTTGAGCCGTTGGCGCACCTTTTTCGATAGCGACAGGTGACCATGCCGTGTCATCGAATCGATCAGTGTTGGGATGAGCGCTTTCAGTCGCTTGCCGCAGATCCTGTCGGCAGCCTCCCACAGCGTGATCAGCGCGGCACGCACCTCATCGTCATACCATCGCTGCGGGCCGGGCTTCGCCCTCGGCGGCTGCGGCTCTCGGCACAGCACACGGATCGCGTGCTTGCGATGATAGCCTGTCAATTCAACGAATTCGTCCAGGATCTGGCGTTTCTCGTTTCGACCAGAACGGCGGTAGCGCTCGCCAACTGCCTCAGTCAATTCCCGTCGTGTTGTCATGCTGAGCCGCCTCGTCATAAGTCGCCCCCGCCAGCCGTCTGACGGGTAGCAAAATACTTGAGGCAACGAGCCTAGCTCGGTAACAAAAAACCTGAGTCAATGCGCCACAGGCCGATGGCGGCAAGATTCATCTGACGGGCGCACAGTTGTCGATGTTGCTCGAGGGCATCGACTGGCGACAGCCACGACGCACCGCCGCACTCTCGATGTTGTAAACCGCGAGGAAGGCTCGTAAACTGCGACGCATGCCCGATCAAGCGCCGCTTCCGGATACCGTCGCCGAGCTCCGTGCCATGGTGCTCGCGCAACAGGCATCGCTGCTTGAGCACCAGGCATCGATCGCGAAGATGGTGGAGGAACTCGCCGCGCGAGATGACGAGATCGAGCGCCTGAAGGCGCAGATCGACAAGCTCAGGCGGATGCACTTCGGGCGCAAGTCTGAACAACTCGCGAAGCAGATCGACAAGCTCGAGGCGCAGTTGGAGGACCTGACGGGCGGCCGTGGTGCTGCCGAGGCGCGTAACCAGCGAGACAGGACACCGAATGCGCCGCCCAGCAAATTGCCTTCGCGAGAGCCGCTCCCGCCGCACCTGCCGCGCGAGGAGATCGTTCTCGAGCCCGATCCGCTCTGCCCCACGTGTGCGACGACCATGCAGCCGCTGGGCGAGGACGTATCCGAACAGCTCGCGCGCGTAGCCGCCGCATTCAAGGTGATCCGCACGATCCGGCGTAAATTGCTTTGCCCCGGCTGTGGCCATATCGAACAACTGCCGATGCCGAGCCTGCCGATCGAGCGCAGCATCGCGCATCCAAGCCTGCTGGCCGATATCGCGGTATCGAAGTTCGCGGATCACCAACCTCTGTATCGCCAGTCGGAGATCGCGGCCCGCGACGGCGTGACGCTTGATCGCGCCAGCATGGGCCGCTGGGTCGGCCAGATCGTCGAACTCTGCATGGTGCTGGTCGGGGCGATTCAGCGCTACGTGCTGGCTGCCGACAAGCTCCATGGCGACGACACGACGGTTCCCGTCCTCACACCGGGGAACCAGAAGACAACAACCGGCCGATTCTGGGTCTATGTGCGCGACGATCGACGCTCGGGCTCGACAGAGCCTGCGGCTGTCTGGTTCACGTACTCGTCGGACCGCAGGGGTGTTCATCCGCAAACGCACCTCGCCCACTTCAAGGGAATCCTGCAGGCTGATGCCTACGTCGGCTTCGATCAGCTGTACGCAAGCGGCGACGTCTTCGAAGCGGCATGCTGGGATCACGCGAGGAGGTACATATACGACGTTCACGAGCGTACGCCGACTCCGGATACCCAGAAACTGCTCGAGATGATCGGCGAGCTCTACAGCATCGAAGCCGACATTCGCGGCAAACCTCCCGATGAGCGGTTGCGTGTGCGGCAGGAGAAGAGCAAGCCTCTGCTCAACACGTTCGAATCGACGATCAGGGCCAAGCTTGCGACGCTGTCGAAGAAGTCTACGCTTACGGGCGCGATCAACTACTCGCTGAACCACTGGGCGGCGCTTACGTTCTACTGCGAGGACGGACGTGCCGAGATCAGCAATGTGCTTGCAGAAAATGCCCTGCGTTGTGTAGCGTTGGGCAGGAAAAACTATTTGTTCGTTGGCTCCGACAGCGGCGGTGAGCGTGCGGCGGCGATGTACAGTCTCATCGGTACGTGCAAACTCAACGAAATCAACCCGCGTGCCTACCTCGAATACGTGCTCACTCATATCGCGGACCACAAGGTCAACCGCATCGACGAACTGCTTCCCTGGAACGTGGCCGACAAACTGAAGCCGGCAGCTCCGCCCACGCACACCGTTTGACCGGGTAGGACCCAGATAGGTCGTGTCAACGATCATGGAAACGATCTCACGTGATCTACCGGGACCTCCCCACGCTCTCACATCATGCCCCACGCGCGCGCGAATCGGGGACCGGCCCTGCTGAGCCGCTTACCCCTGCTGCGGTATTTATGGAGCAGATCATCGAGGCGCAAGCCGGCACACGCCAAATACGTGGCAACCCGCGATTCGAAAGTATGGACCTCTTCAGAGGTTACATCTAGATGCAAGTCTTTCGCTGGACACCGTTCGCAACGGTGATTTATGCGCTATCCGTTGTCGACCTACCCAGCATATCGAGCTGCTCCACGACTTGTTCCACGCGATCCACTTCCGCCGGTGAAACATCAAGTTTCCCTGGTCCACCCGAGGAAGAAGTAAACCTCGGGCGAAACACCAGTCCGCCATCTGGGTTCTCGCGCCAGATGAGATATTGCGCGATCAACACTGCGCTCTCTTCAGATGCAGCCGCAGCAATTATCCGATTGCAAAACTCAAGAAGATGCGCACTATGCAGAGTCAGGCGTTCCGTAGCCAAGGCAACCAGAAACTCCATAAGCGACTCGGACCGATCACTAATCTGCTCCGCCGGGACCGAGTGCAGCAGTACGTTGAGCATTCGCTCGCTCAGCGTGACATCACAAGCACCGTAGCTTAGTTCTTTCGGTCGAGCCGCGCGTAACAGACAAGCCTGTAGCACTCCGTCATTGAATCGGTCAAAGTTGTCCGGCGAAATAATCGAGCGTTCGTAAGCGTTATATGACAAGCGCCGCCCGGCGTCGGAACTGATCCGCAATTGCGAAAGCAGCAGGCTCACGACGACGTAAAGGTCCGCCTGGGTGGCGGCTGGAGGACGACGAGCGTCGGTCAAGAGCGAGAAATCTGACCGCAAGGCAAGCTGCCGGTCGCTAGCAGCAGGCCAAAAGAGATCGTCGATTAATCCCGTGCCCGGCGCCTCCTGCAAACGCGAGATTCGCGTCTCCATCTTTGTGGGCACCATGAGGTCGTTCCTGTCCGCAAACGACTGGATCCGCAGCAGTTCCTGAAGCTCTCTCGACCAGCTAGCTTCCTCTTCGTAGCAGTTGACAGGCAAGCTTATCAAACAGTGCATCGAAAATGTACCTGGCCCGTGCTGACCGAACGTCAAGTTAGACCGTAGCCGATCAGCTTCGGCCTTCGGACACATCATATGCAAAGCGGCCAGGTACGTCGTCGAGCCATTCTCCTGCACATCTCTGAGCGTGCGCGACACCGCTAGCAGCTCTCTTCCCTCGTCGATGCATGCCGACACCACGACCGTCGACGTACCCGCCTCGGGTACTGCTGAGCGGAGCTCATCCGTCGACAATACTCGTGGTCGGCCGTCGTCCCTCAGCAGGGGGCGGATCGTTTGTGCAATAGCTTCTGCAATCTCCGTGGACCGGGGATACGAACAGGTCACAATGTGCCTTAAAGACACGGAGGACGACCGTCGCATCAACGATACCCACTCCTGACGCTTCTGGGTTAGAAAGCCCCGATTCTTTTCTGTGAGAGGAGCACTCAGGATAGGTTCAACATTTGCCGCTATCGAAGCTACGCGACCACCGTCGCGCCGGCGAAAAGCGCAGAATACTCGCAGCCCGAGGAGAGCCGACAGAGTCGGCTTCAGCTCCCCGGGCAGGTCCGTCGCCTTGATTTCCACCGACGAGACGTTCGGTGGGGCGATAGCGAACTGGTCGCCCTGTATTTGGATACGGTGATAGTGCTGTTTGCAGGACGGGCAGTCCTCTTCCCGGTAGTTCCTTATAGGCTGAAGCCCCTGCCCATCTGTGCCACGAAGGTCGCACAGCACACGCCCTGATTCCGAATTCGAATCCGAGAGAAAAAACAAGGTTACGAGACGATCCGGCAACGCACCCTGCCTGATGAGACGCTGTGCTAACCCACCCGACGTTGACGCCGAAATCAGAAACAAAGCTTCCCGCGCATGATGCTCCGCAATCT
The DNA here is from genome assembly GCF_038900715.1 of Paraburkholderia phymatum. Taxonomy (GTDB): domain Bacteria; phylum Pseudomonadota; class Gammaproteobacteria; order Burkholderiales; family Burkholderiaceae; genus Paraburkholderia; species Paraburkholderia phymatum_A. Next base: position 196,928 of record NZ_JAYMRZ010000012.1, read on the forward strand.
CATCAACGCCATCATGAGATCGATGCGACCAGACCAGTGGTTGCCCAACTAACCCGCCGCGAGCAGCCACTTCGTAAATCATCTTTTGCGCGACGGAATAGATGCCAGATGTGTCGACCACGACATATCGTATGGGTGCGTTCCACAGGTACCCGGCGAGCCAGTACGCCAGAAGACAGACGTTCGCTCCGTCCTCGAGCACATTTGACACCCGCAGGAAACGCTCTGCATGACTTTCAGAGGTCTTTACATAATGGGTGCCTGTGGGCGCCCGCTGCTCGCCGCCGCCGGCCTTGAACGCTGCGAGTAGAGCCGCTTGCTGCTCCATCTGGAGATCGCTGCTCGCTCCACTTCGACGTCCATCGATATCTTCATCGACGTGCTGTCCCTGTGCCTCGTCGAACAGGATGAACCGCACACCGGTTTCGATCGAGCCGATGAGGTTTTCAAACCGTCCGAGCAGAACGCTCCCATCTTCACGCACCCATTGCCGAACGCGATCAACGTCCTCCTGATACCCAACAATGTGAACAGTATCGACCGTAGCAGTGTCGCCTGATATTGCATTTACGACAGCTTCATCGAGTTCTTGCAGCGTCACGCCATGATTTGCGACGAAGATACTGAGCACCTGTTCCTGCCGGCCGGCAACGTTCTTGCTATAAGTATGGATCGCCAATGCGTTCATGCGCCCCCCATCGGGATCAGGAACGACACCACGGTGCCCTTCACCTCGGGATAGTTGCTCGGAACAGTCGACAGCCCTCTCTTCCAGTCCAGTAGTTGCTCCTTTGGAACACGGGCCCCATCCGTACTTTCAGTTGACGCAAGGTCGAAAGCGAAACCGAATTGTCGATAAGCGTGTATCGCATTCGTACGGACACTGATGAACCCCCGAAGTTGCTCGAGGCTCATCAAGACCTTCCAAAGACCAAAGCCGCGGCCGTTTGACCCCGTGGTGGTGCGCCCTTTCTGAAAACAACTCAATACGGCTTCGAGCTGCGACTTCCGATCAGCCAGATCCCTCGTTTTGCCAAGCCATCTGGCAGCCATTCCCGGGCCGGAGTCCATTATGCTGATTTCTAAAAATCCCCCAATGGATGGGCGAGGGGAAATGCGAACGCCCGGCTTCGGCTCGCGCGGCACAAAGGAAGCAAGGTACCGCTCCGCAGGCGTGGCAGTCGGGAGCCTTAAAATCTCTAAGTCCGACTCGACCTCGTCGATGGAATAAAACCTGGAGTAAATGCCTCTTACCGAAGTTTGAACGTCAGCGCCGGTCACCTCCGATCGCGCATGATCATGCGTGTTCTTAAACGTTTCAAAGACGATTGTCGTGAGCGCCTCCCGCAGCATCGGACCGGCCGCCTCCCACGTCGGCGTTTCGGCGGGACTCACTGCAGAGATGAACTGGTCAAGCAACGGCCCAAAGCTTTCCCAAGAAAGCAGCGTGTCCAGCGTTTGACGACTGTATAACTGCCTGGGTAAGCCGTATTCGGGAGGCTTGTGATCCGCGCAGAGAATAAATGCAGTACTGCGTACCGACGCCAGATCGGGCCAACGGGATTGCTCAAGAAGAAGTAGTTCTTGATACTTCCGCCGGTCGCGCCGTCTTTTGGGGTCCGGGACAGAGTCAGGTAGTGCCTGTAGAGCAGCGACAGCAGAAGAAAGATGGGTCCCCCACCTCGACAGAGACGATTCCTCCTCGGTCTCGCCTAGTACGATTCCCTTCTGCCCTGCGGTGACCACTCGTTGAGCAACCAGTGGCTCCGCCAGCGTTGGCGCGCTAGCTGCCAACAGCTTTTCGAGTGCGACCTCTGCTGGCGTTACGGAATGCACCGTATCGGAGAACGGCTCAAGCCAAGAGGGTTGTTGCACATCCGTCGACACGATACCCACCATTTCTACGCATCCTATTGCTGATCGGAAGGCGGTTGGACGTACCGCTTCTGCGGAGCGAAGTACCCCTTCCATCCGTCGCTCGAGATCGCAGCCCTCAATTCCGCCCACACCACATGATCAGGCGTACCGCGACGGAGATTATTGTAACCAATGGCAACAGCCATAGTCACGCTTGTGTGGGCTTCTGCTTTGCACCGTCCCGCTGCGTCACTGCATCTCATTGCCTGCGCCACGTCGCTCCATTGAAAGCTGGAACGACGCGGGGATAATCAAAGCGGACCAAAAAGCGGAAGGGTATGCGCCATGGATCAAGTAATGCGCATGAAAGACGTCGTGAAAAAAATCGGGCTGTGCCGTGCCACCATCTATGCGATGATCAGTCGCGGCGAATTCCCGCGCCCCATCCGTATCGGTGAACGCGCAACAGGTTGGCGTGAGTCTGAACTGGAAGCGTGGCTCGCCAATCGGACGGTGGCACGGGAGCGGCCGGCGTCCGCGCGGCAATCAGTTCGCTGATCGAACCGGCTCGCGATCTCAGGAGCCGACAGCCAGCATCGTACCGCGGCATCCGGACGCGTTGCATCGGCAGAAATAGCTCAATCTTGTTTCTTCGTCCGCCGGATCGTCAACGGTCAACTGGTAATCCAGGAACAGCTCCTCGCCGGGCGCGATCGCTATCGATGCGTGAATAAACACACGGTCCTCAACCTCGATTGCCTCGCAGTTGGGGTTGCACGAGTGGTTCAGCCAGCGTACGCTATTTCCCCCTCGCCCGCCGTCGATCACGCGTCCGTCGGACAAGCCGAAGAAATACGTGTGGCCAGTAGCACCACTCTTCCGGTGTTGGCTGATGGCTGTCCTCCAGGCGATGACCTTGCCCTTGTACTCGAATAACTGTTCGCCGGGCTCAACTGCCCGCAACGCGAACACGCCGCGCCCGTGCACGGGCGAGCGCCGAACCACTACACGTCGCTGCATGACCTGCCTGTCCTCCTTTTTTGTCGTCGCAGTATAGGGCGGCAAATTAAAGCCTAGGTGTATTTCTTGAAGTATTTGGCCATGTTCCATACCGCGATCACCGTCATCAACGAGACCGGCCAGAAATGGAGGTAGATCGGTAGCGGCACCGGCGCCAAAAGCCAGATGACCGCCCCCAACGGGATCACGCCAAACATCAGCAGGTGCTTTGCTTGGTGGTAACGCGTTGCGGACTCGTGCCCGCCCTGGGCGCGCCTCACGTGTCGCGCCACCAGCCCATCTGCGAATGCCACAGCAACCGCCAGCACGAATTGCGGGATCGTCATCACGAGCATCGCAAAGCGGATCCCGAACAGCTTGATCCCATACATTGCCACGATGAGCGCCTCACGCGTCGATCCGGAGAACGCCGGTCGCAACATTGAACCGAGCCCCTGCGTCGGTAACGTTCCCGCCTGCCAAGCCCGCGCCGAGGCATCGACGCCAGTCCAACCAAACCAGCTCCAATACGCGAGGTCCGCGGCATGCCTCGCAAGTTCCGGATCAGTCGTCTCACCGAGGTAATAGCGGACCAGAGCCTCGATGCCATCTATCGGATCATCGCGCCAGAGAAGGTGTGCAGCCGCGACATCGACCAGCACTGACAGGAACGACGCGAGCAGCAGCCACAGCACCGCATGGATCGCCAGATCCACGATCCAGAAAAACGACTTAACGCCATCCGCGTTGCTGTCCCGATGACTCGGACTCACGTCTGCTCCTCTTAGAACCCGGCGCCCCTGCCCTCGACCGCCCATGGTTCAGTGCCCAAAGTCCGGCCGTTCCTGTCAGCAGGCAGAAAACTGCCCACCGAGCCGCCGATGCCGTCAGGCCCCACCCCGCCCGCTTCCTCGAACGGCGATACAGCCTGTACGTACGTCGCGTACTTTGTGCGCATATCGGCCACCACGTCGTCGAGCCCCGGCAGCCGGATGGGATCGTTCTCCTCTAGCAATGGGAGCCGGACCTTCACCGGTTGTCCACCCTCGATGAGCGCAAACGCCTGCCCCTTGGGCAACTGTGTCAGGTCGGACGGCTGCAGCATTGGGACTGGCCGCACGGAAACCTGGTCGTGCGTCTGCGCCGTAAAATGCACGCCCTCACCACGCCGCACCGCGTCCGTCGCCGAAGAGGCCAGCGTCAATGTCTTCACGTCGACCATCGGCAACTGGTCGGTCAGGATCTTCGCGGTCGTGACGTACTTCACGCGCAGCATCACGAGCGTGTTGAAATTCCCGAAGATCTGTTCGGCCTTCGCCCGTGAGCCGGTCTTCGCTTCGAGATCGGCGCTCGTCTGCGTGTAGGCCGTCACCTGGTAGCCCGCGCCGCCCGCCTTATTCACCATCGGAACGAACTCGTCGCCGACCAGTTCGTTAAACTCATCGGCGTGGATCGACACGCGCCGTTTCCCGCCGGCCACCCTTTGGCCGTAACCGTGCCCGTACTTGTAGATCCGGCCGGCGGTCGAGGTCAGATCCGCGAACATCGCGTTACCGACCACGCCTGCGACCTCGAAGTCGGACAGCGCGTCGAGCCCGACATACACAATGCCGCCCCGATCCATCACGCGGTTCCAGTCGAATACCGGGCGCAGGTCATCCGGATCGCTGTAGTCGGGCGACAGCAGCTCCGATGTGCGCCCCGTGGTGAGCTTTTCCAGGAGCGGATACAGCGACGAGATCAGCTTGTCGAAGTATGAGCGCTCGTTGCTGATCACCGAGAGCAGTCCGTTCGCGATCGGGTCGGTCCACCCCTGCTGACGGATGAGGTTCGCGACCTGCAGCACTTCCTGGTTTCGCTGCAGGCGCATCGCCTGCCTGGCTTCCTCCTTCTCAAGGGGCTCAAGCTCGTCCTCCCAGCCTGGGTGATCGCGATCAAGCCAAAAGCGGAAGTACCGGAGCGCGAGTCCGTCGATGTTCACCGCGTTCTGGTAGATCATCTCGTAGGTCGGGCGAATGCCGAGTGCACTCATCGCGCGCGCCATCACATTAACGAACCGCCACACAAAATCACGAAATGCGGCCGACTGTCCTTCCTTTGGAAGATTACCCGCGATGCGCGTCGCCACCTCCGTGATTCTCGAGTACGTGCCGATCGGGCTGTAACGCGCGGATTTGTCGGGATAACCCAAATGGAAGAACGTGAACTCGCCATCCCGACCGCAGCGCTTCGCCTCCGCGTACATGCGTAGCAGGAGATCGACGTCGCCCTTCGGATCGAACACGATGACGATGTCACCGCGCCGTATATCCTGCGCGACCAGGACCTCGCACAGCCGGGTCTTGCCAACGCGTGTCGTGCCGAGCACGGCCATATGCCCGACACGCTCGCCAAGGTCAAACCAGACATCACGCTCTTCCGGTTCGACACCATGCAGCGCGGGATCGCCGCCGACGGGCGGCAGAGGGGCGACCGGATTCCACCACGCCTGCTTGCGCGTGATACGCGCGAGTCGCTCATCTGGGTGCCGCCGCTCGTAATCCCGCGCGCGGTCGTAAAGGTCGTTGCGGGCAAGCAATCGCCGGTTTTCAGGAAGGCGGGCCTGATACAGCCGCTGCGTGTGAATACCGCTCCACCGGAAACCCCGGCCGAGAAACACGTCCCGGTCGGAGCATGGAATCGCGGCTGCCGGAATCACGTACTGAGGCAGGCGCCGCAGATTGCGCTGAAAGCGGATCAGTTGCCATGCCTGACGTGTGCGCGTGAACGCGAGCACGAGTAGCGCCAACGTCGTGACTACTCCTGTTGCGGGCGTGACCAGGAAGAGCGCGGGATGCGACCACAACACGCCCGTTGCCACGAGCGCGGTAATGGACGAGAGCAGTTCGACGGGTTTCCGAAAGCGGTTCTCGACCGGATGTGCCATCGCCGTCTCGCTCGCCCTCAACGCTTACGCCTGCGCCGGGTCGATCGCATCCTGCGACGGCTTCTGCTTCGGCTGGATCATCGCGTTCGGCGGTGGTACCGGATTGAAGAATCGCTCCGGCTCCGGCACCAGCATCACCGACAGCTGCCGCCCACCGGCACCCTTGATGTTGTAGTGAATCAGATACGACCGGCTGGCACCGCCTGAATCGGCCGTCACCGGATAGCCCGACTTCTGGAAATCACGCTGGACCTGTTTCCACGGTTCCGGCGTTTTACCGTCATCGGCGACCGTCTGCTCGATCGCCTCCGGATGCGCCTGCGCGAAGTCCTTGAAGACGGCTGGCGTGACGAGCAGCATGCCCTCCGGCACAAAATGTACGCGCGCCATCGACTCGTTATACGGCAAGGCGCCCGTGGCAATCCCCTCCTGGACCCAAGCCATGAACCGCTCGGCGTTCGGGCGAGGCTGCCGTCCGCTCTGGCGTGATGCGAGCGATTTCGCCGGCACCTTCGCCTTCTGCTTCGGGCGCACGGGCGACGTGACCACATCTGGCACCGGACGGCCCGTGCTCGGAACGTCGCGGCGACCGTTTGTCTCCGCCTGCAATGCCACGGCGCTTTCTGTTTCAGGCAGGAATTCGGCGGTATGGTCGTCCGAAGCCGGTACAAGTATGGCTGCCTCGGGAGTCGGCGCAGCTTCATCGCATGCCTCGCAGGTGGAATCGGGCATCGTCGGCACGGCCGATGACACCTCTGGCTCCGTCGCCGGCGCATCGCTCCACGCTCGCTCGATGTCACTGCTTAACGAGTGATCGGGCCCGTCCGTACCTGGCGAATCCGGTTGCTCTTCGTCGAAATCCGATTGCATCTCGTCGACGCTGCTCATTGCGGATAACGCCTCGCGTTCCGGCGCGGGTTCTTCGTCCTTGCCAACCTTGACGACATGCACCGCGCCGACCGGCAACGCGCGCGGGTACCGGCCTGGGTCCGCATAGAGCCGGTCGAGCGGAAAGCGCAGGACCGTGAAGGTCTGCTTCCAAGTGCCGACCACAACCTCGACGGTCCAGATCGCGCCACCCTCCGGCGTCGGAACAAGCGCCCCGTACTCCTGCCAGGTATCAAAAAGTCGGTTGTTGTCGGACGGAATGCCCGCTGCGCCCGACTGCTGCTGTTCGTTGCACGCCAGATACGCACGCACGGCTTCGGCTAGCGTCTTCGCCACGCACCACAGATACTCGCCGTCGCAGTAGCCCGTCGCGCCCGCACGATTGAGCGGCACTCCGCCTTCCGCGAGTAGCCGACGCAACCCTTCCATCAGCCGCTCTATCAGCGGGACCGCACGAGCAGTTGCAAACCGTGTGCGTGGGCCCGTGAGCAGATTCTGCGCAACCGATCGCCGGTCCGCCTCGCCGACAATCTTCGCGAGCGTCCCTTCCTTCACCCCAGCGTCGCCCGACAGATATGCGGCGAGTTCGTCGAGCACCGGCGGATACTGCGCTAGCCAAGCCAGCGCAGCGGAAGGCACGAGACGCTGGAGCAACACAATAGCGAGACGGGCGTGGGCGCCGTAGTCCCGTTGCGCCGGTTCCGGGAAATCGACCCGATACCACTGACCACCCTGCTCGTTCATGCTGCCCGCGAGCGGCACCCACGGCTGCGCGTCCGTCCCGGTAACGAGTTCGATCTTCAGGTCAGCCAAAGGCTTGCCAATGTCGTGCAACAGCGCAGCGACCAGCACGGCATAGCTGCAACGTGCGCCGTGCCGCATCTGGTCCTCGGGGCAGGCGCCGAGCGGTAAGCGGTATCCCTCCCGGAAATGCAGGGCGTATCGCGCCACCTCGAGCAGATGAATCAACAGGCCGCCCGGCTGCGCATGGTGGTGGGATTCCGATGCGGGCAACAACTGCACGAATTCCGTGAGTCGCCGAATCAGCGGTTCGATGTCGCGCCGCTCATTCTCCGTTGACAGGCCCACACTGCCGCCAATTCGGAGCACCGTGCCGTGCATGCCGGATCGCGCAAGAAGCTCGCTGAATCCCAGCACTGGGAGATGCTGGAGAGAAGGCGGTGATCGTTCAAGAATCGGTGCAGCAGCGAACGACGCGGACTGCGAGTTGATCCGGGGCGGGTTTGCCGACGCCCGGGTCAGCCCCAGCCAGGTCAGCGTGGTACTCAATGTCATATGAGCTTGCTATCGCGATTGGAGAATTGCGTTCCTAGTGAGGGACGCACACCACGCGTCACATCGTTCCCCAAGGTTAGGCAGTCGACCTGGCGCCCAGGCCGGAATGACTGAACGGCATGTCGCGACCGCAAGCAGTCATGCCTCAGGCCGGGACATCAGCGCGCACGCGTTCAGCCGAGCCATCCTTTCTCGGCCTTCTACGCCTTACGTGGCATGGGCCGCAGCGCTTTTTGACCGTTGCGCCAACGCCCTTTTTTGCCCTTCGCCATTTGAGCCTTTGAGCGGGTGAAGCGTCTCATCCCAAGCTTCACCCGTGGCCTTTGGATTGGGCCCTTCCCTTTGAGCCGTCCTTTGTTCCCCTTGCCTTTTCAGCCTTCTGCAAATGTCTTTGGATTGTGCTGGACGGGCAGCCTCACGCGGCGCTGGCCAATGCGCGGGCGACAAAAAACGTGCTTACCCAACTGTGCTTGGGGCAGGAATCCGGCCCAGTCGCGCGTCTTCGCTGCCTACAGTGAACCCGTCGGTCCTTCCCCCTGGGCCGACGCGCGCTGTTGGCCTGCCGGAGTGCTCCCCGCGCCCGGCAGGTCCTTTTTCTCTGATGGCTAACGCAGCCAGGTCGTGGTCACCGGATCACGCACGAACAGACGAGGTGAAAGTGAAGCGTGTCGCGATAGTTCTTGCTGGTGCAGTGCTCCGCGGCTCAGTCATTACTGCGCGGGCCGACTGCATCGACGACGCCGCGCAATTTCAATACGTGAACGCGCGGCTCGTGCGTGCGATCGCCACCGTCGAATCCGGGCAGCGCGCAAACGTCATCCACCTCAACGCCGACGGCACCACCGACATTGGCCTGATGCAGATCAACAGCCGGTGGCTCGCGACGCTATCGCGCTTCGGCGTCTCACGCGCCGATCTCCGTGACCGCTGTACCAATGCCTACGTCGGCGCGTGGATCCTGTCGCAGAACATCCGCCATCTCGGCCTGAACTGGGATGCCGTCGGCGCCTATAACGCCGGCACACACGTGAAGCGCATTGCTTACGCACGCCGCGTCTATCGCGCACTCAACACGGCCTCGCCGCTGCCGTCCGCGCCGGCCACTCCGATAGCGGGGCAAGAGCCGGGGTTAATCGCGAAACTGTTTCGGCCAATCGCGTGGGGCGATACATGGGAGGCTGGACGATGAGCCGGCTCACGTACGAATACGCGATCGAGGTACTGAACGACTACCTCGGCCCGCTGCAACCAATGCTGGCCGATCCGGACGTGCTGGAGATCATGGTCAACCGCGCCGATGCGATCTTCGTCGAGCGCAATGCCACAGTGAAGTATGTCGCCGGCTGCGACCTGGACCCGGATGCACTGGATCGTGGCATCACGATTCTCGCAAACGTTAATGCCAAGGAGCAGACGCCGCTGCTCGATGCACGACTGCCGGGTCTGCGCATTGCTGCCGCCCGGCATCCTGTGGCTGTCCACGGCGACATGATGTCGATCCGCAAGCACACACGCCGCCGCATTGGACTTGCCGATTACGAGCGCGGCGGGGCATTCGACGTCCTGCCAGGCACGAAGTCACCCGCCGCGCGCCGCCGCAATACCGCACTACTGGACCGTCTGGCATGGGGCGGCGCCGCGCTGCGAGAGTTCTTTGAATGGGTCATGCACGAACGGATCAACGTCGCATTCTCCGGTGGAACGTCATCCGGCAAGACCACAATGCTCAACGCGATGATCGATGCGATGCCGCAGGAAGACCGCGTCGTCACGATCGAGGACACGGCCGAGCTGCAGGTGCATGCGCCCAATCACGTTGCGTTCGAGACCAACCTTGGGATTACCATCCGCGATCTCGTGCGCTTTTCGCTGCGCGTGCGCCCTGACCGCATCATCGTCGGCGAGGTACGTGGAGCCGAAGCCTTCGACCTGATGGAAGCACTCAACACCGGACACCCCGGCTCGATCGTCTCGTTCCATGCAGACTCGTCCGACACCTCCCCGGCGCGGCTCGAGTCGCTCATCCGCATGAGCGACGAAGGGCGGCTCCTTTCGATTGACGACCTGCGCCAGAAAATCGCGTCCACGTTCCGGTTCTTCGTGCATGCAGAACGCCAGGGCGCGGTACGCGGCCCCGTCGAAATCCGCGAGGTGCTCGGTGCCAAGGACGGCCGCTATCAGACCCGGTGCCTCTTTTCCCGCTTTGCGTCCCCCGAGGAGCTGGTCCATGCATGAACCACATCGCCGGCGCCGGTGGCTCCACGCCGTGCGTCTCTTCGTCACCGCGCTTCGCAACCGCTGTATGGATCTGCGCGACGCGTGGCGAACCGTTCTCACCCGTCATCGCAATGCGCTGCGCCTGTTGTTCACGGCCATCTGGCTCGCGTTTATTCCGGCCATTGCGCACGCGGGCATCTGGAACGGCGGACTCTGCACCGTCTACCAGGACGTGCTCGACAACGAGTTGCTCGAGGTCGTGTCGCTCTCGGCGCTCGTCGGCTCGATCGTGCTGTGGCTGCTCGACGATGGTCGCAGCAACATCAAGACGCATGTGCTGCGCGGCGTGCTCGGCACGCTCGCGATCCTGAACATGCCGCTGCTGTGGGCGCAGGTGTTCAACCACGGCGCTGCCTGCACGGGCACCCTCTAGGGAGGTCCGGCATGGACACGCATCGCCCCGACGCACGTGACGCATCCGCCGGTTCTGTCGATCCGCTGGATCCAGTTGATCCGCTCGCTGCGCGCGTTCGAAAGACCATGCTCGAACAGTTCCTGCTGCTCGGCATCGACCGCAAATGGTGCATCGCGCAGGGTGCCATCGTCATCACGTTCGCCGCTGGCCTGCGCAACGGCTGGGTACTGCTCGCGGTGCTGGTCACGCATCCCGTATTGTGGCTCGCCGTGCGGCGCGATCCCGACCAGATCCGCTGCTACTCGAAATACAGCCGGCAGGGCGACTACTACGAGCCACGCCAGCTGCTGCGCCAGAAGATCAATGCTCGCCCGAAAGGCTTCGCCCGGGGGATGCCATGCTGAAGCCCACCCCCTCGCCGTTTGACGCCGAGTCGCTCGCACAGGTCGCGCAGCGCACCGATGGCGATCGCCGTTCCACTGCTGAGATGGTGCCGTGGCTCTTTCGCTTTAGCGACACGCTCATCGTCAACAAGGACTCGTCGGTAATGGCGACCTATGAGTTCTCCGGACCGGATGCCGACGCGTTGTCGACCGGCCATGTCCTCGAACTGATGGAGAACCTGATCACGTCACTGCGTGACATCGCCCGTCGGCCCGTCACAATGTGGTGGACGATTCACCGCCGCCGCAGTGCGCGCTATCTCACGGTACCGATGCCGGACCCGGTGGCGCAACGGGTCGACGATGCCCGGCGCGAGACGTTTGAGCGCGGTGCCAACTACACGAACCGTCATTTCGTGACGTTCACGCTGGCCCCGGATGTCGGCATCGACCGGTTCGCCGGCAAGATCACGCATGGCATGACGCATGACGGGCTGTCGATCGCACAGTCACTGATGCAGGCCGTGCGAGGCACGTTCTCCGACCAATACCTGTTCGCGTATACGGCGTCAGAGCTGGCCGCCGTCGTCGAGATCTTCGAGAACATTCTGTTCGGCTTCGTCGCAAGCAACCCGCGCTTGGCCTGCCGGCGCCTGAGCGGTCCGGCACTTGGCGCGTTCATGCATGCGTGCTGCTCCCCACCGGGCGATCACGTATCGGCGGTGCCCATACCGGACATCCCGGCGCTCGACCTCGCGATGTGCGATACCGAGGTCCGACCAGGTCATGACTACCTGCACTTCTACTCGCATGGCCGCCAGCGCTTCGCGATCGCGGCGGGTGTTCCTGCCCGCCGCGACTTCTGGCCAGACACGGTGTTGCCCACGAGCCTCGACGGCCTGCTGAAGGTGCCAGGGGAACTCACGGTCAGCCACTGCTTCCGTCTGACCTCGCCCACCGCCGCGATGCGTTTCATCGACAGCGTCCGCCGCTATCACGAAGGCCGCCGGCTCGACACGCGTTCACTGCTCGCCGCTACGCTGCGCGGGGGCGACACGTCGGGCGCGCGCCAGAACCAGTCGCGCTCCGCCGCCGCAGACGAAGCCAACCGGCGCGTGGGTAAGGTTGAGATGGCCGAAGAGACATACGGCTACTACAACCTGTCGGTCCTCTCGTACTCGCCCGTTTTCGAGACGTCGCCCTTCGATGATGGGACGGCCGCCGAAGCGGCCTGGACGCAGGTAGTCGCCACCCGCCGTGCAGTCGAGGAAGCGCTGCGAGCCGCGCACTTTGCGCCCGTGCGCGAAACGCTTCACGCGTTCTCAGCCTTCGCTACGAGCATCCCCGGCATGTGGCGCGAATGCGCGCGCTGGTCTTTCATCGACACCGCGGCGCTTGCCCGCCTGCTGCCGCTGCGCGGTGTTTCCGACGGCCACCCGATCAACGCACACCTGACGAAGGAAACCGGCACGCTCTGCCCCGCGCTTGCCGCCTTCCCGACCGAGTTCGGCACGCCCTACTGGTTCACCGCCTTCCTCGCCGACGTCGGGCACATGCTGGTCTGTGGCCGCACCGGATTCGGCAAGACGATCTTCATGCTGCTGTGCGCGACGTTGTTCCGGAAGTATCCGAACGCCTTTTTATACGGGTTCGACAAGGACCTGTCGATGCGCATCCCGACGACCCTTCAGGGCGGACGTTATCTGCAGTTCGATCATGACGCAGCCGGCACTTCCGCGAACGAACGCGCGCAGATGAATCCGCTCGTGCTGCTCGCGGACCTGCGCCACATGGAATTCCTCGTCGAATGGATCGTGATGCTGGCGCAGCAGCGCGACGCCTACCGTGTGACCGCGGGCGACCGCCGCGAACTGGGGAAGGCGCTCGCCGCAACACGCAGCCGGAGCGACCGGCGCCTGTGGCGGCTTCGTACGGTCCACGCGTCGCTGCCTGCGGGGCCGCTTGCTGACGAGCTGGCTCTGTGGGTGGGCTCCGCCTTACACGCGCATTACTTCGACAACGTCGCCGACAGTTTCGACGACACGCGATGGGTGTCGATGGCGACTGACCGGATTCTCGCAAACCCTGTAATCGCGCGGCCGTTTCTGTCGTATGTCACGTATCGCATCCAGGATTCGATGGAACAGCGGCGTGCGAAGGGCGTCATCGGCCCCACGCTCGTGATGCTGCCCGAGATCTGGAATCTGTTGGATGACGATACGTTCGCCGCGCAGATCGGCAACTGGATCGTCACGATGCGCAAGAAGCTCGGCTGCGTCTGGATGGATGCGCAGTCGCCCGAGCAGGTCTCGACCTCGAAGATTTGGCCGCAGATCCGCGACAACGTCCTCGTGCGCGTATTTGTGCCGGTCGAGAACTTCACGCCCTCTGCGAAAACTGCCTATCAGCGCGATTTCGGTCTTTCCGACGGACAGATCCGCACCATCCAGCAACTCATCGCGAAGCGCGACTACTTCATCACCGAACAGGGCGGCGCATCGCGCCGCATCTCAGTGCCGCTCGATCCCGCGTCGATCGCGATTCTCCGGTCGGAGATGAGCGCTCAGCTCATGTTTGACCGGCACTTGAATTCCGGTCGTCCGGACTGGAGAGAGCGATACATCGACGAAGCCATGGCACAGGCCAGTATGGACACGGCGGCATTGGTCGACCTGGAGGTCCATCATGCGTGAGCCCGTGCTTCTTCGGGCCGGCGTAGCCGCTGCCCTTGCCCTTTTCCTTCACACAAACTCCGTTCGCGCCGGCGGCGGGATGACGGGCGGCGCAACCGAAGTTACACAGTTGTTGAACCACGCCGAGCTCGTGTCGTCGGTCGCTCAGCAGGCGCAGATGGTCGAGCAGAACGTTCAGGCGCAGATCACCCGCCTGCAGCAATACGTCACAATGACCCAGAACCTGAGGCAAGTTCCGGCATCGCTGATCGATCAGACCATCGCGCCCTACCGCACGCAGATCGCGAATTTTCAGTCGCTGTCAACGGCTATCACGCAGCTTGAGCAGGCGGCGAGCGCCACGAATAGCCTCTTCGGCCGCAGCCTCGCCGAGATGAATACCACGGGCATGTCGCCTGCCCAGTGGTTGTCGGCCTATACATCCCTCGCCTCGACGCGCGGCGGCATCTACCAGCAGCAACTGACGCAGGACATGCAGAACCTCGACACGCTCGCCGAACGCGCGCAGAACCTGCAACAGATCCAGTCGCAGATTCCGAACGTCACTGGCGCCGTGCAGGGCTTGCAAATGTTAAACCAGCAGTCGAACGTGCTCGCTGGCGAGATGGTCGACCTGCATGCCCTCATGCAGCGGCAGGTCGCGCAACAGATGCAGGACCACATCGCACAATCGCAGGCCCAAGGTGACGCGGCGAAGCTCGCCGCCGCGCGCGCTGCGGCGCTCGGCCACGTCAACCAGCAGGAACAGCGGACGACACAGGGTGCGCCCGACTTCGACCTGCTGCAGGACCAGTAGCGAGTGAGCCGTGCTGTTGCGCTGGCTGATCCGCCACCTCTGTACGACACCCGCCGAATTGCGTGTGGTGCTGCATGCAATCCGCGAATACCGGATTCGCAGCGTTATTCCCTTCGATCAGCGCGATCCGGGCTGGACTTTCGACCGACGCATTACCCGCAGCGTCCGGCTGTCGCTGCTCGTTGGGCTGCTAGTGGTGCACGCGGAAAATCCGCAGGTTTTCGCGGCGGCCTGGATCGCATTGCCGCTGGCCGTGCTGCTGGGGCTGCTGCGCCTTGCCGGCGGTCTGCGCTAGCGGTGCCCCTTTACAACTGAACCAGGTCATGAACGACGTCATCTCCGTGCTCAACGCCCTCTTCGCCACGATGCAGGCGAAGGGCACGAGCCTGCAGACGCTGTTTCTCTCCGATGGCATCGACCTGCTCGCCGCGCTGGGCCTCGTCATGGCGACATGGCATGTCTTCCTATGGCTGCTCGAAGGGGACTTCCCAGGCTTCTTCGCGAACCTCTTCCGCCATCTGATCAAATGCGCAGTCATTCTAGTGATGCTCACAGCCTGGTCCGGCACGGTGCATAGCTATTTCGTCGACAACATGCAGACCATGGCCTCGCGGGTGTCCGGTGGCGAAGGCAATCCTGGTGACCTGCTGCGAGCGCTCGTGAACGCCGCGTCGACCATCATGCAGGGCGTGCGCACCGAGGCGGCCCAGGTCTGCGAGCAGGTGCCGGACGTCACCCCTGACGGCGTCGTAATCCCGAACACGGAACATCAGGTATGCGGGGCCACGAGCGACGCGGGAGCGAATTCGGCGGGCCTGAACTCGATCTGGACGCTCATCAAGAACCTGCCACTTGTCCTGCTAGCGTTCCTTGCCAAAGCGCTCGCGGTCGTTGCGATCACGCTCATGACGATGATATTCGTGGTCGTTGTGCAATTCGGCTCGTTTCTGCTCGACATCGCCTTCTGCCTCGGGCCCGTACTCATCCCTTGGTACGTGCTGCCCGCGGGCGAATTCCTCTTCGATGGCTGGCTGCGCTTCACAATTTCCGCAGGGCTATTCAAAGTCGTCGCGTGGCTGATGATGGCGATCGTCTATAGCGGCGTGTTGCCTGGCATCCAAAGTCTCGTGCAACAGAGTGCGACGCAGAACGGCACGAATAGCGACGCGTATTACGCGACGAACTACCTGGCGATGCTGGCGCTCGCGCTCGTCTGCGGTGTCGGAGCATTCATGATGTGGCAGGTACCGGACATCGCGAAATCGCTCGTCTCTGGCGGCGCCGGTGGTGGATTGCGTGGCTTTGGAAAAGGCGTCATAGGAAACAAATTGACGCCCAACATTCTGAGATGAGCTCAGTGATGATGACGCTCGTTGTGTTGATTCGCGTAGTACGCATTCCAGGACGCATCGGCGTCCCGGTAGTGCTGCTCATCACGGTCACGCGATTGCGCGCGGTCGCTGGGCGTTCGGCCGAGCGCAGCCCAAGCGAGAAACACAACTGCTCCCACCAATATCATCGCCACGCCGAAATGCTGCGCGCCGACCTGATACAGGACGAACGCCGCGAACAACAGAATCGGCAGCACGAAATACAGGAGGAGGATCTTCAGTTTTGCCATGGCTGCACCCTTGCAGCAGGTGAATTCCGTCCCAGTGTAGCACCGACCGCATGCTGCTGCCGGAAGGGTTGAGCCATGCGCAAACACTTGTCATTCCGCTCGTCTCCCGGCACCCAGACGCCCGCCGCCGACCTTCCGTCGCCACCGCATATCGGCGAAGCGGTCACAGCCTGGTTTGCAGCCTTCCAGCGCCCTTTCTGGGAAAAGCGGCTTGCCATCAAAATCGCCGCCGCGTTCGCGCTGATCGCTGCCGGCGAATGCGCTGCACTCATTGTGCAAAGTGCGCACAGCGGCCCACGCCCCTACTTTGTCGAGCACGATGAGAAAAGCGGCGCGGTGTGGGTCTCGGACCGCTATGCCGAAACCTACTCGGTCACCTCCGCAAACAAGCGCTATTTCCTCGTGAAATGGGCGTCACGTGTCTTCACGATCGAGGCCGACAGCCAGGACACCCTCACCCGGCAGATCCCCTCTGCATTCGGCTGGACCTCGGGCGCCGCCACGCAGGAACTGGAAACCTACATCACCGTTACCGATCCGGTCGCGCAGCGTGTCGTTCAGACGCGAGGTCTCACCCGCGAATTCATCGAAAACTCCACCTCGTTCTCGCCCGATGGCCAGGTCGCCTACCTGATCTTCACCTTGATCGAGAGTGTGAACGGCAAACCGTCCCGCCCGAAACAGATGCTGCTCACGGTCAGCTTCCTGCTCGCACCCGAGACGCTGAAGCCCGGCGAGGAAAAGGACAACCCGATCGGACTGCGCATCACCCACTTCAGCCTCACGCCCTATCTGGGCGTCAATCCCGGAGCCACGCAATGAAGCTTGCCCTTTCCACTGCGTGTTTCGCGACACTGTTTGCCACGTACATCACCTCAGCTAGCGCCCAGATCGCATCGTCATCGCCCGCGCCGTCCATGCCCCTGCCCGCCAATATGGTGATGACTGTCCCGACGCAGTCCGCGAAGGATGCCGTTCGCACACCGACGCCGCGGCTCCGTGCCCGACACACACCTGCGTCCCGTGCGCGCATCAACGGTCCATATTCGGCGCCCGACGATTCGTCGCTCGTCGTCTACGACTTTGACCCGGACTACCTCTATCCCGTACTTGTGCGCACCAACCAGGAAACGCACCTGGTGTTCGGCCCCGATGAGGAAGTCACCGGCGTCTACCTGTCCGATACGGGGAAGCGTTGGCTCGAGCATACGGCGCTCACCAAGCGCGACGTGTTCATCGAGGCGCGCCTACCCGGGCTCGACAATGCCGCGACGATCATCACCTCGCGTCGGCGCTATGAGCTGGACCTGCGCTCATCGGACAATGGGACGGTCTATCACCGCGTCTCATGGCACTACCTCGATACAGACGCGCAAATGACAGCGGGACGGGTCTCGCCCTTCGGCATCGAGTACCCGAGCAATGCTCCTGCGCAAAACACGCGGGCACGGGCGAATGAAGATGCGCAGGCGGATTCGCTTGGCGATGCACGCTCAGGCGGTCCGCGCATCGCACTCGACCAAGCGAACTTCGATTATCGCGTGGAGGGAGATGCACCGTTCACGCCAGTGACCGTTTTTGACGATGGAAGGTTCACGTATCTGCAGTTTCCCCACCACGCCGAACTGCCCGCGATCCTGCTGACGGACGACAAGGGCCATGCCGAGATCGCCAGCTTCGTACCGCTCGGCAACGACCTGTTCGAGGTGCAGCAAATCGCCCCATACGGCCTGCTGCTCAGACGCGGCAAAGAGGAAGTACGGGTCTTCAACGGTCGGGGCAAAGGCTGCGGACTGTTCGGCTGTGATTCGGCCCGCATGAAGAACATCTACGGGAAACCGTGAACATGGCCGCCCCGGAAAAAAGCGGCACCCCGCTCACGGCTGAGCCAGCCAGGCTCACACGCATCCGCCGGAACCTCGCGAAAACGCTGCTCATCGCGCTGTGCTCCGCACTACTCGCGATCGTCCTGGTGCACGCGCTGTCCCATCCGCACGAGACCGCGGCCGAGCGGCGCGAGCGCGAGCAGATTGAGGCGGATGCGCGGCAGCCGAAGGCCTCACCGGATGCGATCCGCAAGCGCCTCGAAGACCAGCGGAACCTGGCGCTGGCACGCGCGGGCGATGTCGCGTCGGCAGCCAGCGCCCCGCTCGGCGGCACACCGCTCGATGGCATCCCCAAGGGCGTGCCCGGAGACGATGCCGGCCCGCTGCCCCGAAACTACCGGACGTCTGGGCCGGGCACCCCCGATCACGACGCCGATCGACTCGCACTGCAACGGCAGATCGAAGCCATGCAGAGCCAGTCGCTCGTCGCTTACGAGGACACGAGTGGAAGCAACAACAACTCGCCCACGGGGAATGGGCTATCTACCGATAGCATCGCAGGCAGCCTAGCGCAACTTTCAGGCTCGCAGGCAGAGCCAGGCAGTACGTCACCGGGCAGTCCCACGGGGACAACTGCGTCAGGTCTCTCGCCCGCCAATGTGTCGGGCGCCACTGACCGGCGCAACGCCGACTGGGTCAGACAACAGGGCAACGCGACTGACGATGCGAAGCCGCTGGTTCCAGTCCCCATCGATTCGCCGTACATGGTGATGGGCGGCACACCGATTCCCACGGTGATCCTGCAAGGCGCGAAAAGCGACATGCCCGGTACCTTCCGCGCGATGGTCGACCGCGACATCTATGACAGCATCGATGGGAGCTGTAAGCTGATCCCGAAGGGAACGCGGGTTCTCGGTCGGACAAACAACGATGTGGCGATCGGCCAGGACCTGATGCTGATGGCGGCCACCCGGATGATCTTCCGGCACGCGACTATGCGTCTCGATGGGCTGACCGGCAACGATCCCGACGGCGAGGCCGGCGTCACCGCCGAGGTCAACAACCACTTCTTCAAAATCTTCGGGTCGACCTTCCTGATCGCCGGCGTCGCCGCCTGGATCGGCCACAATCAGAGTCAGCCAAGCGGCACGACAATCAACGTCAACGGGGGCGCGGCCACCGACCTGTCCGAAGCGGCAGCACAGTCCCTGTCGCAAACGACCCAGACCATTCTCCAGCGCAACATGAACATCCAGCCCACCCTGAAGCTCGAGCCCGGTCAACGCATCACGTTCATCACACAGCGCGACATGATGCTGCCGCCCAACGTCACTGACGGGAGTTGCAATCGATGAAACATCCAACCACGCTTTCTGCCACCTAGCTGATGTGTCGGGGTTCGCTGAAATTCGAACTTTCGTCACTTAAGGTCTGAATCTTTCAACGCAGCAGATTCGGGCGTGTCCCGCCGTTGCGCTCGTTCATCTGCGAAGAGACATCGGCCGCGAGGGGCTGATGTCGAACGAGCTGCCTTTCAGCAAACGGGGAAGCGATTCGCTCGAAAACCAACCATCCCCGAGTAGCTGGCCGCAGTAAGGCAAACAATGGTTGATAGACATGTGTTCCGCCGTGGAGGAAGTCCATCGGCCAGACGGCTGTTTTGTCGGGAATCCCTTTGACTTTTCAATCGGTTTCGCCGCGTCAGTATATCGACGCGGCGATTACAGCGCATGCCAAGCGCAGACGAGAACGCGGGGTAACCAGCCGATGCAGCCCTATGCGGCATACGCCGTCTAGAAGACGCGTTCATAAGAGACGACGTTGCAAGTCGGCGTGCTTCACGCCCCGTCAACGTTGGCTACGGCTTGCGCCACTTATCGGGGCCACCTTTGTCTGTATGCCGCACGCGCTCGACGAGCGGAGGGTTACCATCATTCAGCTGCTTTGCCCGCTCGATGGCTTCTCGCTGAGTAGGCAACACATCACTGGCCCGTTGTGAATTTGGGCGGCGCACCGCATAGTCGCCCTCCGGGCGACGCTCAACAAAGATTTTTTTTGACATATCAGGCTCCTAGTCAAGTCATCCGATCAGAGGAGCTACGAAGGCGGCCTCCTCTGATTCCTACGCTGGTTCTACGTCGTTACTTCGCTTTGGGGTTGCGAAGTACGATGCGGAACGGTTGGCCATTCGGTCGACGAATTACTCGACCCTTGACCGTGATGGTCATCCGATAGATGACCTGTTCTTCGCTGTCGTTCGTAGCCATTTTTGGCTCCTATTTCAGCGATCTCAGCATGGAACTTGATGTTGACAAGCCTGCCTGACAAGGCATACTATTTCTGCTCTCACACAGAGCAACAGCAAGACGCTTCACTCATGAGATCGTTGAGTGTCGCGTTTTCGAAAGTTTTCCTCAAGGCCTCCAGCGCGCCAACGCTTGAGGCCTTTTTATTCGTCGCGAAAATCCAGCGTGAGCTGCTTGCTCGATGTGATGCCCATCCGCGACATCAAGTATTCCGCGAACTCATCCGCCTGCCATTCGGCATCCTCTCCTTGAGACGGCTTTGCACTTTTTTCGTTGTGCAGGACCGCCTTATGCGCCAATACTAGGTGCCCGATCTCGTGACAGATCGTACTGATCGCTGTCTCGTCCCCGTTGCATGCTTTGACATATGTGCTCTCGGGGACGAGGATCGTGAACGTTTCAGGTGAACAGATCGCGTCAGTGAACAACAACCACTCGCTATCCTCGATCGGATCGATGCAGATCGAACGCGCCGACAACGACTCGAAGAACTGCGCAATGTTCAAGCGCGTCTTCCTGTTCACGCGGAACATCCGGCAGAACGTCTCCGCGCTGTGAACGATTTCGCCGGCGGTTCGGTGTACCACTCGATTTCCTCGCATCGCATACGGTGGTTTGTCTGCGTCCGACATGATTACTCTTTTTTCCGTTTGTTGATCTTCTCGAGCAACTGAGCGATTTGCTTCAGTTCCTCGGCCGTAAAACTCGACTTCGCGAAACCTGCCACCAGCATCTGTTGCTGCAGCGGCAGGCCATCGACCGGAACCGCTTCATTGGACACGGCAGCCAACTGGTCAAGGTCTGCAATCGGATGCCCTTTCTGTTCGAAGAACTTGCCGATCTTCCCCACCCATTGGGCGCTGATTTTTTTGCGTCCCGTTTCCATGGCGCTGAGGAACGACGCCGTGGTATCCAACTCTGCAGCCATCGACAACAGCGTTTGCCCAATATCGACCCGCGCTTTCCGCACGGCCTTGCCGAATGCGGTGAGTGCCATTTCTTGCTCCCGTTTGTATAACAAAGTCCTTCGGCGGGAGTGTAGCAAGAGCCGACCCGATTACGCAACCAGTATCTCAAAAAAAATGTACCAATTTGGTTGAAATTTTTCGGCGACATCTGTTTGGTCTGATGACTTATTGTGCCAGAGCGCTTAAGCTTGCGCACATGCCTTATCCACAGATGGTGCCAAATATGGCACTCGTTCATGACGCCCGAACAACAACTCGAATTCCTGCAGTCCGCGACTCAGCGGGACATCGCGAAGTACCTAGCCATGCGTGTGCGCGGGGAGCGAGTCCGAAGCGGATTCTCTCAATCAGCGTTCGCCGAAAAAGCGGGCATCCCCCTGAGGACGTACAAGCGATTTGAGCTGAGCGGCGCGGGTAGCATCGAAACGCTTGCACGCATCTTGATGGCCCTGGGCCATGCACGTGGCTTCTATACGCTCTTCCCTCACCCCAAACCGGTTGCCCAGCCAACCCTCGCGGAGCGCATTGAGGCTATAAGTGCGACGACCAATAGATCTGCGTGAAGTAGCTTCTCGTCCAAAAATTTCTCTCGTCTACGTGCCGTGGATGATCCGTCATTTTGGACAAACCAGCCGTATCCAAATTTTTATTCTGTCCACGGAACGTGTACAATGAATGAACTTGGACAATCGCGACCTTGTCATGCATCCGACCGATCACGATCTGCCCCCTCTGCTGGAAGCTGCCGCCACCGCGTTCGGCGATGCGACCGGCGTGTCCGTCCACCTGCGTAAGGCTCCGCCCCGATCCGGCGCGGACGCAGTACTGGAGTTCCATGTCGGCACCCGCCGCTACAAACGCCTCGCGCATGTCAAGCGGACGATCGACCGCTACGGCACCTTGGCCGCTGTCCGTGCGCAGGCCGCGCCGGGCGACGGTGACCGGCTCCTGCTCGTGACGTCGTATTTGTCCCCTAACATGATCAATGCGTGCCGCGACATGCAGGTTGATGCGCTCGACCTGGCCGGCAACGCCAGTCTTCTTCTAGGCGATAGCGTCATTCTCGTGTCTGGGCGCCCACGCCCGGACAGCGACTTGCCGGCACTTAGCCGGACTTGGACCAAATCGACACTGCGCGTCGCGCTCGCCCTGCTCGCGGTCCCTTCACTACTGGAAAAAGGCTACCGGGATATCGCACAGGTTGCCGGCGTCAGCCACGGAACGGTCCAGAACGCCATTCACGGAATGCTGGACCGGCGCGACCTCATCGAGCAGCCCGGCGGGCGCGGCATGCAGTTCGCCGACGCAGGCCGGCTCATCGATGAATGGACCACGCTGTACCCGACACTGTTGCGTGGATCGCTTCAGCTCGGCCGCTTCCGCACCGACATCCCCGACTGGTGGAGAAGCGTTCCCGAGCTTCCCGACCGGTGCCAGTTTGGCGGAGAGCCGGCAGCAGCCATCCTTACGCAATACCTGAAACCAGCCACATTCACCGTATACTGTGCCAGCGAGATCCCACGGGAGTGGATCGCGAAGGCTCGCCTGCGGCCTGATCGCGACGGCAACATTGAATTTCTGAGGTCCCCAATCCAGCTTCAAACTGCGGCTGGACTTCCGCAAAACATCGCGCCGCCCCTGCTCGTCTACGCTGATCTCGTGGCGAGTGGCGACTCGCGCAATCTCGAAACGGCCCGGTTAGTGCGTGAACAATATCTCCCCGCTTGAGCCTCGCCCCCATCGCCCATTCCCCCCCGAAATGGTCGCCCTTCTGCGTGAAGTGGCCGCCATCGCTTCCGAAAAGGGCATCCAGTGGTTTGTCGGTGGGGCGAGCGCACGTGACATCGTGCTGACGCACGTCCACGATATCGAACCGACACGGGCCACGGCAGACGTCGACATCGGCATTTCTATCGAAAGCTGGGCCGGCCATGAAACACTGAGAACGGCGCTGCTCACGTCTGGCCACTTCGAGCAGCGAGGTAGTGCGACCCACCGGCTGCACTACCAGTCCCCCGAGACTGGCGCCAGAACCTGGCTCGACATCGTACCGTTCGGTGGCATCGCAGACGATGGCGGCGAAATCGCCTGGCCACCCGATCAGGTCATTCGCATGAATGTCGCCGGCTTCGAACAGGCGCTGCAGGTCGCTATGCCAGTACGCATGGATGCCGATCTCGTGGTGCTTGTCGCGTCCCTTCCGGCGCAGGCAATGCTCAAGATCATTGCCTGGAAAGATCGTCACGCGATCGATCGCAAGGACGCGACCGATCTGATTTTCCTGCTGGCATGGTATGGCGAGGCAGGAAATCTCGATAGGTTGTACGCCGACGACGCCTTCGCCCTGATCGAACGGCACGAGCACGATCCCGATATCGGCGGCGCGGCCCTCCTCGGCCGCGACGTGGCAGGTATCGTCACGCCGGACGTGCGCGATCAGGTCCTCGCGGTCGTTGCGCCGGACAATCCGTCGCCCCTGATACTGACGCACATGATGGCAAGCCGTGCACGGATTTTCGGCGGCGATACGGCTGAACGGATCAGTCAGCTCTTTGACGCGTTCCGCCAGGAATTTGTCGCGGCGGTTCAGCGAGGAAGCGGGATTTGACCAACCCGGGCAGGCAGCATTCCCGAGGGCTGTCCGGCTAACCAAGCAC
The DNA here is from genome assembly GCF_038900715.1 of Paraburkholderia phymatum. GTDB lineage: Bacteria > Pseudomonadota > Gammaproteobacteria > Burkholderiales > Burkholderiaceae > Paraburkholderia > Paraburkholderia phymatum_A. The sequence continues at coordinate 220,776 of NZ_JAYMRZ010000012.1, forward strand.
GCCCTGTCCTGCCCGCGCCTGGAGGTCCATCAACTGAGTAAGCGCATCCCGAGCGCGCTCCACTGGCACAAAAATGTGATCGTGAAATGCGGCAGCAACGACGTTGCAACTGATGCGGGCCCTAGTCAGCGCTTCAGCCACCGCAGCCGTAAGTCCCACAGCCTCCAGGTCGGAATGGACGTTCAGCGTGATCCAGGCTGCCCGGAAAAGAACAGGTAACCCTTCGCGCAGCGCCGTCGGTTCATCGATGATGACGGTCAGCCCCTCGCGCTCACGAAACGTCGCCAGGGGAGCGAGTTGCGACACATCCCTGCCTGCCTGCACGGACGAAAAGACATAGGCGCCTTCATTCAGCTCTGGCTGCATTGATGCCAGCAGCTGTGCGAGATCCGAGACGGGTTGGCTCACTGCGCTCCCTGTATGAGAAGTGGGTCAATCGAGCGGGTACACCGGCCGCGGCATCGCGAGCCCTGCCCACGTCGAATATCAAAACCGTTGCCGCCAACTTGCAGAATTGTCACTCATAGTGCGTGTCATGATAGAGCGTGGCCTCAAACAGGTCAAATACGTACGCTTCGATATCTTTCCGATCGAGATGTCGATGCAGTACGACCCCCTTGCCCTGTTTGGGAAACGCCTGGTCGAGCTTCGCAAGGCGCGCGGCTGGTCACAGGAGCGCCTTGCGCTCGAAAGTGGCCTCGCCCGGTCGTACGTGGGTGGCATTGAACGCGGGCAGCGCAACATTGCGCTCTATAACATCTGCGTGTTGGCCGCCACACTCGGCGTTTCTCCTGCTTCCATGCTGGATTTTGATGAGCTCACGTGACATTGCGTGATTGCTCTGCTGTGCAATCCCACCACTTGCAGCAACCAGAGCGCCGGCAACATCCGTCGACCACCCAGGTCTTCGCTTGTGAGACATCGTGACGCATCGGGAGATCAAGTTCAATCCTGTCAAATTCTTTTGAACAGCGAACAAAAATGATTGGGCAAACCGCCTTGATTTTTCGGCATCGCCGACTATGATTCGCGATTGAAGTCGCCCGCTGGAGCCCATCCAGCGCCCTTCGCAGTACCGTCGCTCGTGCGACACCGTTCGCGGTTCGCTTCGTCCCTCTGTCTGGATCACCGCAGGTCTTTTGACCAGAAGCTTTCTTTTTTGCCCGCCTGGGGAATTGTCATTCCCCTACACGGGCACTGGCGTTTCCCCTTTTTCGTTCTGGAGAATCGTCATGAATCAGCCTGTCGAACCCCGCAAGTATTTCGATCTTCATCTGCGAGGCCTCGGTTATCTGTCGCGCGTGCGCGACGTGACCGCCCGGGGAAATGGTCGCAGCAAGGCCAAACCCTTTCTCGCATGCTCCATCTCCGCGTTTCATGGCGATCCGAACGTCGAGAACGGCGTCGTCTATCTTCCACTCGATCTGATCGTCTCAGGCGAGAAGGCGAAGGAAGCAGTCCGTGCCGTGATGGACGACGCGAACGATCCGGATGTAAAGGTCCTCGTCTCCTTCCGCGCGGGTGACCACTACATCCGCACCTTCGAGCGTACCGGCAATCGCACGGGCGAAACCGGCGCTGTCCTCAAGGGTCGTCTGCTCAAGCTCTTCTGGATCAAGGTCGACGGCCAGGAAGTCTACCGGGACGAAGGCGACGACGACGCTGAAGCAGGCGACGCCGACACTTCCGCGGAGCCCGTCAACGGGCATGAACCGTCGACGGGCGATCGCGACCAACGCAATACGCCTTCTGCGGAGAAGCCGGCCAACGGCCGCGACATCGGGGCCCCAAGCAACGATGCCGCATCGGCTGACCGCACGGCCGACTCCACCGCAACGCGTAGCAACCGCTATCCGCCGCTGCGCCGCCATGCGAACGGAAGCACCCGCCGCCCGTCCGCCAACGCGGAATAACCGGCGCCCCTCGGTCCCCGCCTCGTGCGGGGGCTTCTCTCCCGCACTATCGGACCGCCGGTTTTCCAGGGCGACGCTCCTCGAGCCCGCTCCGGAAAGCCGGTACCGTCCCGCAGATCGTCGACCGGGTCCACGGTGGCCCCACTACGCCGTGCCGTTTGCGCCGGACCGATCGTCCCGGCCCAGACACGCGCCTGGCAGGGGTTAACTGCCAGGCGTTATGCGTCATTTGCACTCACTGCCAACCAGCGCCGTTGAGGACCAATGAGGCATAACGTGTTCACTGCCGACTTGCCAGTTGCAGGTCCGTCTGTCGCCGCGTCAGGCGACACCTTCACAGCCATCTTCCGGTGCCATTGTCTGCACGGCTGTACCAGCGTCGCCATGATGCCGGGTCCGGAATAGCTCGCTTCCCCGCTCTCAAGTCGTTCCTTTGTTCAACCCCCGCGGGGAATGCGCTTCCCCTCCCGGGCAGCCATCCTCCGCGCCTTTTCCGGAGGATGTGATGAACGAGACCACTGAAACGCACGACATCGTGGCCACCCTTGTACCCGAGGACCGTCGGTTGGAAATCCTGCCGCGTTATTTCGGCAAGCACGTGATCCGTGCCGAAGTCGCTGTCTACACCGCAATGTCGTCGTTGTGCGCGACGTACCACGGCGGATTCTGGGACTACGTCGAACTCTCCAACGACGCGTTCTACATGGCGCCCCGTCTGGATGGCCCACTGCCCATCACCTGCGATGGCAATGGATACGATGGCGAAATGAGCTGCGACGCCGCCGGCATCGTGGCCACGCTCTTCGCCCTGAACGCCATGGCGTGGACGACAGAAGACGCCAAGTTCACAGAGCTCTATCACAGGCTGCTCGCCTTCGTCCCGTTTCACCCAGAGGCGCGCGAGATCTTTGCGGCAATCGATTAATGGGCTGACGGACTAACGCGCAGCCCACCCTTCATGCCTTGCGGAACGCTGCCCGCACGGCGCGTCTCCGCAATTCTCCCGGAGACAACGATGTCAACCTGCACTTCCATCGCCCCTTCTCGCCGTGCCATCAGCGGCTTTGATTCGAGCATGCGTCACGGATCACTGGCACGCGCGTACTGCTTCCAGCACGTTCCAGCGTCACAGCTTCATGCTGCCGAGCAGCCCGATGATGACGACAATCCATCGCATCAGGCTTTTGAATGCCGCGACGGGCGCACATTGCCCCGCTATACAGCGCAGAACGTCGACCTTCCCGACGGCCTCTACCTGGGGCTCTTCAACGGACGCGACGATCCGCTTGCGTCCCCGCTCGTTACAGGATTCGATGGCCCGCTGATTGGCCGGCTGCGTTATTGCCATACGGTCGAGGCCCGCGACCTCAAACTAGAATTCCTCGATCCGTTCGAAGGTCTTCGATTCTTCCCCGACATGGAGCGCATCGCCGGACCCGACGGCGAGATGCCCACCGGCAGGATCACAATGCCAATCCAGCTCGTACTGAACGCGGGCGCAATTGCTTTCGACGGTCGGTACTTCGCCGACTGGACAGTGTTCGTCATCAGCTCGGTGCGCCCCGTCATCGGTCGCGACCTTCGCTCGCAACGGCGCGCGTGACCGGAGACTTGTCACCGCATCACATCATTCTTCCACCTGCACCAGATCAACGGTGCGTTCCCCGCGGGGCATTAAACGCGCTTTGGGAGAAATGCCTCGACTCACCGTGCGAGGTACACCATGGGTTGGCTTTTTGGTCATGGACAAACGCGTGCGCAACTGATTGCACGCCTCATACGCAACGCGGAGCACGATGACTGTTCACGCCGCTGCTTGCGACACTGTTGCAGCGGCAACGTGCTCTGGACGGTTTGGGAAATCGAACGCCCCAGCGACGCACCGTTGCGTTACATCGGCTGCGACCTGCTCGCGTGGGACAAAGGCTGCGCCGGCTGGGGTTACAAGGACCTGTGCGAGGAAATGGAGCCGTTCTATTACTCGTGCCCGCTCGCGTATCTCGAGATGGTCCCCCCCGCTTCACCGGCGTGGCGCGAAAAGGTCCGAGCGTGGCATGCGGCGCGCTCGCGTGTGTTGAGGCCCGGCGACATGTTGACGCTCAAAGGGCTGTCGATCACCGAGGCTGTCGTCGTCGGCCGACGTCATCGCACATGGATCGTCGAAAGTGGCGGCCGCCTGTTTCGCCTTCCGCCTCGGCTCTTTCATCACATCGTCGAGCAACAACGCTCTGACGAACCTGCCGCGCAACTCGCTAGCTAGGTTCGTCAACGCCGCATAGGCGCGTGGGCCAGTCTCCGGGGTCATTTCTGAGGCGCCGCATTCGTGGCGCTTCAATCGAGACCCATTCCTCTCGATCCGTTCGATTTGGATCCGTGCGTCGCCGCTTCACGCGAAAGCTATAGCCGCTTCCGGCGCACTCGCCGGGTACCTGCCCGTCACGTTGTCAGACGGGATCGATCCGTATCTCTTCAACCCAACCGTGGGACGCCATGCCCGCGAGGGTGCGTCCCGCCTCACTTTCTGGAGGCATCGTGATCTCTCTTTCCGGCACGCTCGACGTGCGCACCATCAAGGGCAGCAACGGCCCATTCCAGGTCGGCGAACTGACCACATCTGTCGGCGAATTCAAGGTCAAGGATAAGGTGCTCGAGCAGTTCGAGCCGGGCGCCTACACAGGGACGTTCCTCATCGACAAGATCTATCCGCACAGCTACGTGTGGTACGGCAAGGTCACCGTCGAAATCCGCGCGAGGCTCGCCGATGCACAGCTCGACAACGACGAGCCGTTCAGCGAGACGAACCAACCGCCCTCGTCGGCGGAGCCGGATCCGGCCGATGAAGAACGCACACCAGGCACCACAGCGCTTGCGCGTACCCATGAAACCCCAACGACCGCCCCGCAACCCGCAGGCGAATCTGGCGAGCTGTATCTGCCCGATCTGTTCGGCACCGAACTGGCCGATGCGATGGTAGCCGGCGAGCCGGTCAAGCTCGACCCGACCGTCGATCGCGGCGTGTTCCGTCAGCAGCGCGACCAGCTTCGCGCGTTCGGTTACGCCTTCCAGGCTTCCACCCAGACCTGGCTCAAGACCTGATTCCTTCCACTCTCGTGTGCCCGGCCTTCGGGCCGGCGACACAGCACGCCTCGATGGAGTTCGACATGGCCCTCATCTTTCCTCGTCTCGCCCGAAATTTCATTCGCAACGGGTACTTCCCCACCGATGCGGTCACGCTTGAGCGGATCATTCCGGCCCTCGCGCTGACCGATTCCGACAGCCCCGTGCGGCTGCTCGATCCCTGCTGCGGTGAAGGCGCCGCGCTGCACGACCTGAAACAGGCACTCGCGCAACAGTGCGCGACCCCCGACACAATCCGAACGTTCGGCGTCGAGTATGACCGTGAGCGTGCGTGGCACGCGAAGGACGTGCTGGACACCGCTGCACACACCGACGTCCAGGACATGTTCGTCACTGCACGCAGCATGGGACTGCTGTTCCTCAACCCGCCGTATGGCGACGTCGTTTCGGACAAGGCGCAGACTGGCGAGCGTCAGCCCGATCGCCTAGAAAAGCTCTTCTATCTGAAGACGGTCCCGTGGCTCGCGTTTGGTGGCGTGCTCGTGCTGAGCGTGCCGTACTACGTGATGGACCGCGAATTCGCCACGATGATTGGCCGCAACTTCGCACAGGTCGAAGTGTTTCTCGCGCCCGATCAGACGTTCAAACAGCTTGTCCTCTTCGGCGTCAAGCGTCGAGCCGATGGTGTCGACACGGCACTGGCCACACGCCTCGCGCGAATCAGCGACGGCGAACTGCCCCCGGAGTTGCCCGAGGACCGGGCAGCAGAGCCGTATCGCATCCCCCCGACGATGGGCGAATTTGCCTTCATGTCCACACGGATCGATGCGGCGCAGCTCGAGCACGAACTGCGCCGCCTGCAGCATGCCACGCTGTGGACGCAGTTCGCCGCGATGTTCTCGTCGAAGGCGGTCAAGCCGCGCCGTCCGCTGCGCGACCTTTCCGACTGGCATCTTGCCCTGGCGCTAGCGGCCGGACAGATCACCGGCGTGGTTACCGGTGTCGACGGCACACGTCTGCTCATCCGCGGCGACACCATCAAGCAGAAAGAACAGGAAGTCCAGATCGAGGAAACGGACAAGGGTGACATCCGCACCACGATCCTGATGCGCGACCGGTTTGTTCCGACCATCGCCGGCATTGACTTCACGCCTGGCCCGAACCTCGGTCGGATTGTCTCGATCCGCTAACGCGGGTCACGTCTTCAACCCCGCGGGGCTTGACCCGCAGGGGGCGGGTTCCGCCCAGAAAGGACACCCGAATCATGACTAATACGAGCTCCACGAACCAGCCACTGACCGCTTACCTGGTCGGCTATAGCCTCGACCATACCCACCGGGTCGTCGTCGGCATCCGGGCCGCCAGCGCCGAGGCTGCTTGCGCCATCGCGCGTGCGGCATTCGACGCCGGTACGTTGTGGGATGACGCACCGAACATGCCGCTGCTCTACGACGACTATGAGGAACTCGATGGACAGATCCTCAGTTTCGATGCAACGGGAGTCACCGCATGGCCGGCCGCCGACGTCTCGGTCCGTGCTGTGCGACTGCACGCAGCCGCACACCCGCTCCTATCGTTCGCACGACTAGTCGACGACCGATTGCCTCGAGCAGCATCGATCGAGACCTGGCATCCCGAAGCCTTGGTATCGATGACCCTCACAGCCGGACAGCTCCGCGAACTTCGCGCGCTGCTGGAAACACTGTCCCAATGCTGACCCGCTGCCATGCACATCCGCGCCCTGTCTTCAGGGCGCTTTCCCCGACTGTTCACCGGGACGCTCAAGGAAAGCGCTTCGCGCTGCACGTTTTCCCGCTGGTCTGCCGGTAGCAGACCCGTTGTCGCCCGTGACGCGACACCTTCAGCCGTACCCCAGCCGCTCTTTCCGGCGCCTTCATCTGCGCATCGGCAGCTCCCTTGCAGGAGCCACGGAATGGTCCTTTAACCCGCCCGGGTCAGCGCCCGGTGGGTGCGCCGGGCATTCACGCTGGAGCACCCCATGCTGTATCCCATCAAGGAACTGCAGGACATCTTCATCGACGCCTGCGTGCGTGCACCCGACGGTGAGCTCGCCTTCGTATCTGTCTTCGGTCGCGATGGCGCCGTTCAGCAGCTGTACGCCTCGCTGCATCTGGGCGTCCAGGAAGGCGGCATCCGTCAGATCACCCTGATTGACCCCGACAGCAGCCAGACGATCGCCGCCGTACCTATCGGCGATCCGCGGCGGCTGGACAAATACAGCGGTCGTCTGCCGAAGGACAACCTCTTCGGCAACCTCGTGCATACGTGGATCTACGACGAGTCGCTGCTAACACCGTCAAAGGCCACCGGCTCGGCATGGCTGCTGGTTGACCGTGAAACGCAGGCGCACGACGAGGCGGCGCTGGAAGCACGTGCTTGGTCGCTGATTGAACAGCTCAGTCCGATACCGCTGTTGCCGCATTGGCGTTCGCTAGTCCTCACCGAACTCGGTGAACGACTGGTCAGCAGGCTCGACGAGACACCCTCTGCACCCGTCGGACGCCTCGACGCATTTCGGATCGCGCTCCCTGACTCGTTCACTGAAGCGATTTCCGGCTTCGTCCGCAGCGGTGCGCTCGCAATCGACTAACGAGCCTGACTGAGCTGGCCGTCTCTGAAGTGATGAGCGGCCTTCCTTCAATTTCTCTAATCCAGCGGGACCCGCATCCCGTCCCGGGGGCACGTGGCCCGCATCTTCTGGAGACGCATCATGGAAGATCTGCAATCCGCCGTCGTCGACGGCGATGCCGCACGCGACGACATCGCAACTGACGACAATGCCGGCGACGTGATCGCCCTGCCGGACTTCATCTCGAACTTTGGCGCCGGCCTGCTTGACGCCGTCCGCCAACAAAACCCGTCGATTTACGATGGGCAGCGCCCTTTACAATGGGACGCATTGCTCGACGAACTGTCGCGACAACCGTTCCCGGCGCAACGGGAAGTGATTCATGCGATCACGACACTGTTGACGCAACACGCACCGGGCGGCGTCATCAATGCCGAAATGGGTACCGGCAAGACGCTGATGGGAATCGGTGTGGCTGTCCTGCTCCATCATTGCGGCTTTCCGCGCACGCTGGTCATCGCGCCGCCGCACCTCGTGTACAAGTGGCGACGTGAGATCAAAAGCACGGTGTCGGGTGCTCGTGTCTGGATCCTCAATGGCCCGGACACGCTGCGCAAGCTCCTCCAACTCCGTGTCATGCGTTCGCGGCCAACGGTACCCGAGTTTTTCATTCTCGGCCGCGTACGCATGCGCATGGGGTTCGACTGGAAGCCTGCCTTCGCCCGCCGCGTCGCAACCCTCGATATGGAGACGGACGCCATCACGCGCGTGTTTGCCTGCTGTCCTGCCTGCGGCGAGTTCGTATGCGACGAAGACGGCAATCCGCTGACACCTACCCAGGCTCGTCCCGCGCTCAACGAGAAGCGTCGCGCGTGCAGTTGTGGCGAACGACTGTGGACGCTGGCACCGAAAGGCCAGGGCACGCGGTCGATGCGCGAGCTCGTGAAGGGAGCGCTGCTGCAGATGCCTACCGTCGGCGAAAAAACCGCCGAACGCCTGCTTTCCCGGTTTGGCGAATCGATGCTCGCGGACATGCTGCAGGATAACCTGTACGAGTTCATTAACCTGATGGACGACAGCGGCGAACTCGTGTTCTCGGACCGGCAGGCGAAGCGCATGGAACGCGCGCTCGCCCATACGGAAATCTCATTCGGGCAAGGCGGTTACCAAGCCTCAGAGTTCGTTAAGCGGTATCTGCCACAAGGCTACTTCGGTCTGCTGATCGCCGACGAAGGCCACGAATACAAGAATGAAAACTCGGCCCAGGGCCAGGCAATGGGCGTACTCGCTCGGAAGGCGTCGAAAACGTTGCTGCTCACGGGTACGTTGATGGGCGGCTACGCCGACGACCTTTATCACCTGCTCTATCGCCTGAATCCAGCCATGCTGATCGAGGACGGGTTCAACTACAACAGGAACGGCTCGATGGCGGCCGCAACAATGGCGTTCATGCGAGAGCACGGCGTGCTCATCGATATCCACAAGCAGGTCGACGAAGGCTCGCACCGCACCGCGAAAGGCGACCGTAAAAGCGTTTCGACGGTGAAAGGTCCTGGCTTCGGTCCAAAGGGCATCATGCGGTACGTCGTGCCGTATACGGCCTTCCTGAAGCTCTCGCAGATCGGCCAGAACGTTCTGCCGCCCTATGACGAGTCTCTCCTCCCAGTTGCGCTGACCGAGGAAATGGCAGCAGCGTATCGCACGCTCGAATCGATGCTCACATCGGAACTGCGCGCTGCGTTACGCTGCGGCGACAAGAGCCTGCTCGGCGTGGTGCTCAATGCGCTGCTCGCGTGGCCGGAATGCTGTTTCCGTCCTGAAATCGTGCGTCATCCTCGCACGAAGCGGATCCTGGCCAGCGTGCCTGCATTGCTGCGCGACGATCAACCCGGCCCCAAGGAAGAAGAGCTCTTGCGACTCGTTCGCGGCGAACTGCTAAACCGCCGGCGCACGCTGGTCTATACGACGTATACCGGCACGCGCGATACGTCGGTACGACTGAAGAACCTGTTCGATGCGGTAGGTGTCAGGGCATCGGTTCTTCGCGCGAGTGTCCCTGCTGAGAAACGTGAGGACTGGGTCGCCGATCAACTTGAGCGTGGCGCCGACGTCATCATCACCAACCCCGAACTGGTCAAGACCGGGCTCGACCTGCTTGAGTTTCCCACCATCGCCTTTCTCCAGTCGGGCTACAACGTCTATACGCTGCAACAGGCCGCACGCCGAAGCTGGCGAATTGGCCAGACGCTCGACGTCACGGTACGTTTTCTTGGGTATGAGGGGACCGCGCAGATGCGGTGTCTAAAGCTCATGGCACAGAAGATTGCCGTTTCGCAGTCCACCTCCGGCGACATGCCCGAGTCCGGTCTCGACATTCTCAATCAGGGCGGAGAGAGCATCGAAGTTGCGCTCGCGCGGCAACTCGTGAGCCAGGAATAGCTGGAACCGCATCTCCTAACTCATCCCCTCACGGAGGAATTCATCATGATCCACTTCGTAGCAGCGGATCTACGCCCCGTGATCTGCGAAGCCCGCGCACAGCAATGTCGAATGGTGCTGGTGAAGGATCACGGCGTCTACATGCTCTCGGAGAAAGGCGAAATGAAAAATGGCCGACGCAGCATCATCGCGTGGGCCGTCGAGTGCAATCCCGATACGGTGCCATTCAACGACTGGTGGGAGCGCGCCCGGACAGAATTCGGCGGCGATGATTTCGTCGAACATCTCGACCCCGCCGATGCGGTCTTTGACCGCGTAATCGACAAAGGCTTCGATCTCCGGATCCTTGCCGACGCCGGTTACCTCTACATCGACGCCGTCGCCCCGCAGTCCTGAAGGTCTCCCTTCTTTTCACTCCCTTTCAATATGATGCGCCTGATCCCTTCCGGGACCGGGCGCTTTTTCATCGACGGTAGCGCGCGAGCAAAACCTGTCCTATCCTCGGCAGTGCAGCGCGCGCTTCACTGGGGAAGGACCGGCCGGCATCGACCGGCCCATTGACGAGTGTCTCCCTGTGAACCCCATGTTTTCGCTGCCGCCACGTCTTCGGCTCGCGCGCGCAACTGTCCAGCCTGTCCCACATGCGCTCGCATGCGTTGCTTCGATCGCCACCGGCGCACTCATAGCGCTGGCCACATGGTACCCGGGGCACTGGCAGGTGCTCCTGCTGCTCCTGCCTGCCGTATGGTCGCGCGTGCGTGGACGCACCTCGGCGTTCGCGATCTGGATCGGCTATTACCTCGCCGGCGCACGGGATATTCCCGTCGTGAGCATGCGCTTCTTTCCCGGCTATGGAGAGCTGACGCGACCGGAAGCGTTAATGCTCGGCGTCGCTTTCTGGATCGCGCAGGCATGCGTGCTGGCGACACCGTGGGCCGTACTCAAGCCCGAACCGAACGCGAGCGCCGCACGCCACTCCTTGTGTGCCGCCATCGCGACGATGCTCGTGACCGTACCGCCACTCGGGATCATTGGGTGGTTATCGCCAGCATATGTTGCCAGCGCCCTGTTTCCAGGTTGGAAGGCGCCTGGCTTGGTACTTGGCATCACCGCCACCGCGTGCACGGCCTCCATTTCACGCGCTCGCTTCGCCCGACAGGTTGCAACGCTGCTGGTGATCCTCTCCGTCGTCGCGCGCGGTGTGGCTAGCGCGCCAGTCGTACCGTCCCGATGGACAGCACTCGACACACGCCTCGGCCGGTTCGATCAGTCCGGCTATGCATCGCTCTATGCCCGGACACAACAGGTCCAGGCCATCGCGCAGCGCGCATTCAGCAAAGGTGCCACCGTCGTTGTCCTTCCGGAGGAAATCGTGGGGCTGTGGCGCCCGGCCATGGGCTACTGGTGGCGTGACGATATCCAAGGATTCGCCGCGGCGAAGCGCACATTGATCGTCGGCATGGACCTGACCGTGTCCGTCACGCCGTTCCGGTACACCGACAGCGCGGTCATCGTCGGCGCGGACCACGGCCGCCTGGATAGTCGCCAGCCGGTGCCAGCGGCGCTGTGGCGCCCCGGTGCGGCCGTCAGCGCGATCCGCGGGAATCTCACTCAGCCATACGTCGGGGTCGCAGGCAAAAGCGTAGCCTTCTCGATCTGCTATGAAGATCTACTGTGGTGGCCGCACTGGCGCGTCCTGCTGCAATCGCCCGATGTGATCGTCAGTCTGTCCAACAGCTGGTTCGATTCGAACCTTGCGCTCGCACACATCCAGCGCCAGGGTATCGCCGCTATCGCCCGACTGTCCGGTGTGCCATTGCTGCGCGCAGTGAACCGGTAGCGTCCGTCGGCACGGGGATGCGTGGGATAATCCGTCACGTCCCCGCTCCCGCTGTCCTGATGCCGCGATGCCGAATGCTGTCCGAAGACGAAAGCGCCTCGTTTGCCCACCGATCGGTGCGCTGATGCGCTACCGGGACAGGATGGTCCGCGTGGTTGCCGAGGCGAGCGGCCAGCGCGCCGTTATCGAGTCCATCCTTGAAGACGGACGCCCGTTGAGGAGCGTAGTGAAGTGGCATAACCTTGTGAGTCCTGGCGACCAGCTCTTCTGAGTCCGACCCATGCAACTCGATATTTTTGACGACAGCCGTGATGTGATGCTGCGCAACGATGTCCTGTCGGCATTACAACTCCACGATGCTCCCAGCGCCCGGCGAGCGCTGCAACTCCTCGGGTATGAATATCCGGACGATGCAGCCTTTGTGTCACTTGACACGCTCGTGACGGCTCTCGAAGCACGGTGCAACCTACCGTTCGCGAACCATGACGCCGCGCTTGCCGCGCGCGAAACGCTGCTGGCCCGCGCCCGGCCCTCGGCGAACCAGTTGATGGGCGAACGGGCCGCCATCGCATGGCTTGCGCCGTTCTGGAACGAACTCGCGCAGCGCGCCGGCGGTCTGGCGTTCCGTGCGGCCCAGCCCGATGCGCACTGCGCCGCGTTCTACCTGCATACCGGTGACTGGAAAGCCGCTGAAACCGCCGTCACGCGTATCGAATCATGGCGACGCATTCCCGCGCCGCTGATGTGGATGGCCGAATGCCGATACCGGCTTGATGGTCTCGAGGCCGCCTGGTCGCTTCTGGCCGAACTCGCATGGCTTGCTCCCACCCGTTTCGCTGGCCTGCTCCGGCACCTCGAAGACAGCTCGCTTAATACCCTGCGCCGGGCGTTCGATGCGTCTTTTGAAGGAAGCGGCGATGTCGCCGACCTCGCCTGGTTTCCCGCCTGGGTACTGATCCAGAAAACCAGCCTCGCCCCCCTGCTGAAGCAGGCGCAACCTTGCCGTGATACAGAGCCCGAACGCGCGGCAAGACTGGTGCTTCGGCTGCTCGCGCTCGAGCGCGAGGGCCGTCACCACGAACTGATGGAGAGCCGCCGCGATCTGCGCGACCTTCACGATCCCCTCTACCGGCTCTATATGAAAACGCGCTGAACGCTGAGGACGCGGATGTCACATACGAACTCACATCGATGGTCCTTCGCCGCCCGTTTCCGGCGCAACGCCTTCGGCTGGAAATCCGCGCTACCGATCCAGCGCCTGAAGGAAGCGGTCGTCGAAATCCGGCTGGTGGCGCGCTCCGACGCCATCCTTGCCGCCGAAGGTGCGGTGCTCCTGCTCGAAAAACTGTCTCCGGCACTGGAACAGGTCGACAGTTCGTCTGGTGCGATCGGCACCGCGGTCAATCGGGCCATCGATGCCCTGGCTCCCCTGATTGCTGCTGCCAAAGTTGATTCCACAATCAGACAGGCGTGGCTGGAACGTCTCTTTGAGGCGTTGCAGGAAGACCAGATACCGTATATCGAACGCCTCGCTGATGTATGGGGGCAACTTAGTGCGACACCGGATATGGCATCCGCATGGGCGGACAGGTTGCTGCCCATTACCGCAAATGTGATCGGCCCCGACCGACAGGGTGGATTCTTTGTTGGGGCGACCGCGTGCATGAGTGCGCTTTACGTCGCGCAACGATTCGACGAACTGCTCGCGCTGGTGGATTCCGCGCGCATGACATGGTGGGGCTACCGACAATGGGGCGTCAAGGCGCTGGTGGCGCTCGGTCGGCCTGCAGAGGCGTTGCGTTATGCCGAGCAGTCGCGTAGCGCCCATGCGCCGGAAAGCGCGATCGCCCTCGCATGCGAGTCGATCCTGCTCGCCAGCGGCATGACGGACGAAGCCTATCAGCGATATGCCATCGCCGCTAACCGCGCAGGGACGTATCTCGCGACCTTCCGAGCCATCGTGAAGAAGTATCCCGGGCGATCGCAGGCGACAATTCTGCAGGATCTGATCGAAAGCGAGCCCGGTTCCGAAGGCAAATGGTTTGCTGCCGCGAAGGACGCGGGACTCTTCGATCTGGCGATGTCGCTCATCCAGAGGAGCCCGACCGACCCGCGCACCCTGATTCGGGCAGCACGCGAGTTCGCACAGCGGCAGCCGGCGTTCGCGATGAACTGCGGCATGGCCGCACTGCGCTGGATCGACGCCGGTGCCGGATACGAGATTACGTCGGCAGATGTGCTCGATGCCTATGCAGCGCTCAGCGATGCGGCCCGCGTGAACGGACCTTCTCGCGATGCAATCAACGCGCGACTTCGGGAACAGTTCGGGCCGAGTGCAGCCTCCGCTTTCGTCAGCAAGGTGCTCGCGCCTTATATCCGGTAGCTGCACCCCGGCGAAGCGCGATCGTCGCCGAGGTAGCCGGTTATGGGATAGCGCTACTACCGCTCGCCGCCGTTGACTGCATCCTTGAACCCCTTGCCCGCGGTGAACTTCACCGTTTTCGCGGCGGCGATGCTGATCTCCTCACCGGTCGCCGGATTGCGGCCCGTGCGCGCCGCACGCTTGCCCTGACTGAACGAGCCAAATCCGATTAGTTGCACCGTATCACCCTTGACCACCGCCTCCGTGATCGCGCCGATCACAGCATCGATGGCCTCGCCCGCAATGACCTTGCTCGAACCCGTCGCAGCCGCGACGGCATCAATCAATTCCTGCTTGTTCATGAATTCTCCTTCTGTCAATGCAAAATAAGATGGCCCGAGATTGCCTGGTCAGCTACGCGGACGGCCGCGTCAGCAAACCAATCCGCGTACCGTACCGCGAAGACAGCTGACCGCACAAGCCCTCTCACGCCGATTCGACAGCTTCGAGATGGCGCCCGAAAGCCGCAACTTCGCAGATGGACGGTCACGGCCGTTTGCCTAAACGTAGCAATCACGTGGCAATTACGCGGCAATCTCCTGCGCGAAAAACATCGATCCCGCGATGACACAAGCACCCTCATCCTCCAATCTCGCGGTCAGCGCGGCCGTCAACTACCAGACAGGTGCGCGCGAGTAATCCGCCATGGCGGCAGCGGATCTCGACAGTGACCTGTGCAAAGCTACCCGCGCTGCAGCAGCCCTCGTACGAGACCTCGACGATCCATCGGTGAAACCGGGCGACATACCGTCCGTGGCGCGCGAGCGCTGCGCCCTCATACACCAGCGCCCGCAACATCCGCAGTTCCTCAGTGTCCGGCATGGCCGGAGAGCTAACGTCCATCATTTCCGCGTCCTCCGCCGTAATCCAGCGTAGAAGTCATGCACGGCGAACGATGCGCTCGCGCATGACATCGACGCAGGTGCAGGCTACTCGGCGGTGGCTCGCGCCGCGCGACGCGAACGCCGGCCTGCGGGCCGGCCAGAGGTAGCCGCATCAGAGTCCGCGTGATCCGGCTGCGTGCCTGGTTCGTCGCCCGACGTGGATTCCCCCGCTTCGCCGTCGGACGGACCGGCTTGCTCGCCCGCACCTTCGTTCTGCGCGGGTGCATCGGACTCGCGCGTCTGGCGTTGGCGGTACACCACCTGGTCGATACGCACGAGATTCAGCGAAATGGACTCTGCGTCGATATGGGCACCGGCGTCGGGCTCGTTGTCGCGGTTGATCCACGGACTGACGTAGAAGTCGCCCCGCACGACCACGCTCGCGCCGGTGCGGACGTGCTGCAGGACGCGCTCGGTCAGGCGCTCGTTCCAGATCGTCACGTCGACCGGAAACGTTCGTCCGTCACGCTGCTCCAGCGAACCGTCGTCGAGCCGCCTGTAACTGGCGGACATGACGCGCAGCTCGACAATGCGGCGCGCGCCGCTGCCAGTATTGACCTGTTTCATCGTGGGCGACGCCAGCACGTTGCCGACCAGTTCTGCATAGATGCCCATGGTGGACTCCATTCATCAAGGGATTGCCCCTGTGAATCGAGCGCGCTGTCCACTGCCTTTGGTTTTGAATGGCCGCTTTGCCGCAACCTAATGAGCCTCAATCGGCTCAACGCCGGGAGGCTCTATAGCGACTCACGCGTCGCTGGTCCTCCGAACCTTGACTGTGCCGTGTTCCAGATACATCGTGAGCTGGCTCGTCGCATAACGGAAAACCGACTCCAATGCGTTGAGCTCTTTCGCGCGTGCATTACACTGCTGCAGGTATGGGCGCAGCGGCGCAGGCACGCGGTTGAAACAGGCCTTCACGCTCGCCCACGCCACCGCATGCGGCTCGCCGCGAAGGTACCAGTCGAGTCGGTGGCGCGTCGCCCCGCTCGCCAGCGCAACCCGCACGCAGCGCAGCGATACATCGAGCCCCGCGGTCGCGGCCTCCAGTGCCAGAGTCTGCATCTCGTTCACCGTCTCCTCGAGCCAGTGTTCGTACGAGCGCAGCAGCACACGAAATCCCGCCTGGCCCGCGACCCTCGATACCGGCAGGGCCGTCACGGGTTGACCAACACCCGTCCCCTTACCCTTAAAGGCCTTTCTACGTCGATCCAGATCCGAAGTGCGATCCGTCATTGGGGCAGTCCTCGCATCATTGCACCAGTGCGTCTGCCGCAGTGGCCGCAATCGAATCGTCCGCGGACAGGGGCACACTGTCGAGCAGCCGCAGTTCCGCGTCCGACAGGCGGCTCACGCGCCGCCGGCTGTGACGTGGTTCGCGTTCGCCGGTGAACACATCGCGTGGCAGCACGCCGAGCAGTGCCCGCGTCACCTCGACACGCTTCGCTGCGGCAGCATCCGCGTTCGGTAGGAAGTCGACGCGCGAAAGCGGCAGCAGTTCTGTGCGCGTGAGCACCCTCTGGCAGTGCACCGCGAAGTGGAACACGGACAGGCATCGGTGCTTCGCCGCTCCGATGCGCCGGAAACCTTCGGTCGACGACATCAAGTCGCGCAGTACCGTTGAGCGGACGAGGCGCACCAGGTAGTCGAGTTCGACCAGCAGCATGACGATCATGTAGCCGTAAGGCGAACCAAAACCGAGCGACACCTGCGCCGGCTCACGGGATTGCAGCACAGAATATTCGAGTCCTTTTTCACGCGCGTCGTCGAGCAACTGGCGGGCATGCTGTTGCTCCAGCTCGTTGGCACGCCGGATACCGGCGATGCGTTCTGCGATCTCGACAAGCTTCCAGTCGGCGTAGGGGTTGTCGTTGCCCGACAGTGACCACAAGGCGCGCAGCGCGGCGGCGACGCGCCGACCGCCCGCCATCGCGTGCCCCTGTTCGCCAGGCGCAACCGAGCGCCCAAGAAACAGGCGCATCGCGTCACGAGTATGCAGCCGCATGCGGTCGGCACCGTCACTGCCAAGCTGCCCGATGCGGCCGATTGCCTGCGCCTCGTGCGGCCGCACAAGCGCATCACTCCCCTGTCGCAGAGTGTGCGCTTGCTGCATGTGATCGAACGCTTCCTCGCGCTCGAGAAAGAGCTGATAGCGGCCGAACAGCGGATCAGCGGGATCCGGATCGTCCTCAGCTATCAAATGCGCGAGGACCGTACGCTCCGCGTCGAGGTCATAGCCGTCGGCAAAGGGCGACGAACCAGAGCGCGAGAACGCATCGATGGATGGATCAGCTTGGTGACTATCGGCAGACGACGTATCCATGAAAGGGCTCCTTCAAACAGACTTTCAGCCAGGGAAGATGGCGAACGCAGCCGTGTTACCCCGGATAACACGTCGCTGCACACCTCGACATAGGCGATTGCTGTTACC
Organism: Paraburkholderia phymatum; assembly: GCF_038900715.1. Taxonomy (GTDB): domain Bacteria; phylum Pseudomonadota; class Gammaproteobacteria; order Burkholderiales; family Burkholderiaceae; genus Paraburkholderia; species Paraburkholderia phymatum_A. The sequence continues at coordinate 238,373 of NZ_JAYMRZ010000012.1, forward strand.
CGGGGTAACAGCCATACTTGGCCGTAGCACGCTCACGGCCGCGCAGAGGCAATGGCGCCGATCACGCATGGCAAGCCGCCGGCCGTGCCGATCGAGCGCGCAACACGTCGCGGATTGTCGCCAGATGCGAGCGTGCGGCTTCGCGCGTTGAAACCGGCGATTCGACATCGCCGTTGAGGCGCGCCGACATTGCGGTTGCTTCCGCAAGCTGCATACGAGCGGCCCGCTCTCGCACAGCCCGTTCCAGATGCGCCCTTGTGGGCGCAAACTCGCCTGCAACATAGCGCCGCACGAGACTTGCGATGTATGCCACCGGCAGTTGGACAGGTTGGTGCCGGTGGCTCGCGGCCATCTCGTCCAGCAGCAGTTGGCGGTCTGCGCCAGGGATACGCGCGAGGTGCGACGCGATCAGCTTCCGTTCGCTCTCCGCGACCACGGCTGGCCAGACGAGCGGGCCGGCGAGCTCCGCGTCGGTTAGGTGAGACGACTTGAGATCGATGCCTACCACTACCTTGATGCCGCTGCGTGATGAATGCGCAAGACCGGTGGTTGTCGTAGTCCGGTATGTAATCGTCCTGTATACGCGCGCGTCCGGAAAGCACGTTTGTCGCCATCGGTAATGGATTAAACCCGCCAATGGTAAGACGGCGGCGGAAGGCATGGTGTCCAGCCGGGGACTTCCGGTTGGCGACTTTGGCCACGCCCCGCTGTTTCCACATGTAAGCGGCAGATGGCGAGTTGCGCACGATGGCATGCTGATGTCGGCGCTGTTACCCGGGGCAACAGCCTGCGGCATCGTTGGAGCAGGCCGTTCGTCTTCGACAAGCAGGCACCGCGCGAGCAGACTCTTGCGCGTCGCGAGTCGCTGCCGCATGTCACCGCCCGACACCAGACGTTCGAGCTGACGCTTCAGTTCCGCCGCATTGATCTGGGTGAACACGCGCCTGCCGGTGCGGTGACGCACGAGCTCGCGGATCAAGCCCTGGCGCACCAGCCGTGCCCTGGCGTTTTCCAGTTGGCGTCGGTTCAGTCCCAATGTGCGCTGCCACTCTGTCGCTGTAAGCGTGAACCAAGTACATTGCCGATCGGCCTCACGGCGCTGCAGCTGGACCATCCGCGAGAGCAACAGCGCGGCGTTCACGTTACCGACAAGGTCGACGAAAATGCGCCGGTACGCCACCGTCGGCCCAAGCATTTCCTGCATCGCATACTCGTCCGAGCGTATCGCCTCGATCGACCAGGGCAGCGTACCGACGAGCCGGCAATTCAACCGTACCGCATCGGATATCGCCTCCACCTCCAGGCGGTAATGCAAACGCGCCGGCTGACCACCGCGCCACTCCATCAGCAGCTTTCTGTTCCGCAAGCGGCGCCGCGCATTCTCCTGCTCCTCGCGCGAGAGTCCGGTCTCGAGAAACCAGTGGTCGCGTGTCTTATGGACCCATCCACCGTTGGCTTCCACGTCGCGGCCACGCCGCGTCCAGTAAACCAACTGCGAGAGCAGCATCGCGTCCTTCGGATGACCCGTGATGCGGGCGAGACGCGTCCCGAAGGCGATGGGCCGATAGGGTCTCAGCATGACCCACATTGCCTCGAACTCGACGATATAGGGATGGCTTCCGGGCATCATGGCAGCACCTGCTCCGGCTGTAGCCGACGCTGCGGTGGCCAGACGATGTGGGCCGTGCGCTCCTCGGCCTTCTGACGCATGAGCGTCATCACCGCCGGCCACAGGATGCGGAATTCATCGATGGGCGGCGTCTTCACCGTCTTTCGAGAGCGGTGCGCAACCACGCCCTTCGCGCGAAGCAGGCGCCGTGCGGCTCGCTGCTGCTGGTGCGACAGCGCGAGTCTGCGACCGAACTCGTCCGGCGCGACCGGCAGCCAGGCATCCCTGCGCCCCGTTTCGCTCTCGATCGTCGATAGTTCCGTCAGCATCGCGGCGGCGGCCAGATCGCCGCAGATCTCAATGAAGCACCGGTCGATCGTGACGGGCACGTCAAGCATCGAGAGGATGAACTCCGATTCGGCGGGCGGCAGTCCGGGTGAATCGGACCACGTTTTTCCGGGCAGAAGGTTGCCTTCCGGATCAAGTCGCATGTCGTACATGGAGAGGCTCCTATGAAGAGGAATCCACAGGGCGGTACGCCCCCCGAGACTTCCTCGTCTCGGGTTGAAGCGCGGCAAAAAGCGTGGCGAGTGACCATTGCGCCTGACAATGCACGTGCAGAGCCAGATACCGTTCGCGTAGATCGTCGATGCTCGCAAGGCGCGCCCACGCGTCAAATAGCGCATTGAGCTCGGACGGCGACAGCGCGCGAGGTTTGGTAGGTGCCGCCACACCCAGTTCGCTTCGCAAGCGGACAATGGCTGCACGCGTAGCCGTGCGGAAAAACGCACGGACCATCGGGAGGCTGGCCTGCCTCTCGACAAAGGCACGCAGCAGGAATTCGTCTCGCCACTGCCGCTCGATCAGCTCACATCGGCGCTGCAGCGCGCCGGTGTCGACAAAGACGCGCAAGGCGCCAGAGGCCAGCAGATCGCGTGTGAGTGCCGGCGCACGGCCGTCGCCCAGCACGCGCCGTATCACGTCCGGCAGGGAATCTGGTAACCGCAAGACGAGCGACTTCTGGCACGAATTCGTTTCACATGAAACTTTGTGATCCTCATTACGCGGATCCCCCCGCTGAACCTGGAGGCGCGAATAGGCGATCAGCTCGAGGAGCACGACATGCTCCAGCGCCGCACTTTCAACAGGTAGGAGAGCCTTGTCCATCAAGGCCCTCCCCGCTGAAGTCGCTCGTCAGCAGCGAGTTCTGGCCAGCGCGGGGAAGCGAAGCGATCAGGGTGCACTGCGCGGAAAGCGCGTGCAACGCGGATCAACTCAGACCACCATTGACCGATCGGGCGATCCGGATTGAGCATTACATCGAACATCACGTCCATACGGTCCGCAAGCAGCGGCTCGCCGATGCTAGTGTCACAAGCGCGGTTCCACGAGTCTTCGTCGCGAGCTATCTGCGCATATAGACTGTCGCGGGGCACGCGCTCGAGGCCTGATGCTGTGTTTTGCCTTGAGAGGCTGATGAGCCACCACCAACCGAGATACCGGTTCAGTGCGCCTTCGTCACCCTGCGCCTCGGTATCGAGCGAAAAATGCAATTTGCTTGGGGGTGGTGGCTCGACCATGAATCCATACGGCAAGCTTGGCGCGTCGCGTATGCAGCCGTCGAGACCGCAGGTCCGTGCGAAGGCGAGCACGGTTTCCCGAAAGAGCTCGTCTTCGTTAGCCTCACCAGTACCGGACGCAGCCTGCGACACCCGCTGACCGGCATCAGCGACCTGCGTTGATTCCCCATGCGACTCACTGTTGCGCCTGTATGGCTCGCTGGTGGACCCGGCTGGCCGCTGCTCGGCGGCATCCGAAGGCGCGGCAGGCGTGCCGCGACTGTCCGGCAACTTCATCTGATCGTCGAAATGCCTCCCGGATCCGCCCTGCATGATCCGTGGATCGTTTTGCTTTACAACCGATGCGGCAGATGGTGAATTGCTCGTTTGCACCGGCAGACGACCTACCTCACGCAGGTCATCTCCAGAGACGTTGGGCATGTGCTCAAGCAGATGACACATCTGGTCGAGCGCGTCGCCACCGACGCCAAGCTCGCCTGCAAAGCGCCGGCGCCAGGCACTCACCAACTGTGCGGCGTCAAACGGTGTCCGCTCCTCCGGCGCGCCGGCCGCTTCCACGATTCGATCGGAGCTGCACGCCATCGCAATCTGGACCAGTTCCGGGTCTATCACGCGCTCCTGCATCCAGCGATCGTCCAGACCCAACCGCTTGGCCAGCCGCAGCATCGCGCCCATACCCGGCTGGATCACATCCACCAGGGCGCGCCGGCTCAGGTACAACGTGGCCGGTCCAAGCGCCGACAGACGGTCAACCGCGAACTGGAACAGCGAGAGAAGCACATGGCTCACCGAAGCGCCCTCCTGTTCAAGCAGCCGCGAGAACTCGCGCAGCGACAGCGTTGCTCCACGTTCGGCTTCGAGGTCGGCCTTCAGCGCAAGATATCCGTTAGCCTTGTCCCAAAAGCACAGGTCCGCGCGCTGATCGTTCTCTCGCAGGTGTGCCGCCAACAGCTTTGCCTCGCCGGGCCACGGCACATAGACGAAGTCGTAGTGAAGAAAGCGTTCGTCGCGTGTTTCGTCGTAGAGAGCCGTCGCCGCCGTCACACGCGAGTTGCCGCCCTTGGCCACCAGATAACGCGTCTCGCCAGGACGGCGCGTGACGGTCACGATCTGTTCGATACCATTCGCGCGAATGGATTCCTTCAGTTCGGCGATGCGCTCGTGCGACGCCCGCCGCGGATTGCGCTCGTAGACCATCACGTCGGTTATCTTGAGGCGGATCACCGACGCGAACTGCGGCTCAGGCGATTGCGGCCCGGGCGACAGCACGTCGAGGCGCCGTGCGGCAAGGCGTTCCCGCGCCTCGTTGGTCGCTTGGCCTGATGTGCTCATGCGATCGCCCCGTGCGCGCTGTCAGCGGTCAGTGGGCAGTCGATCATACGTGCACGTGAACCCGCATAGACATTCGCCAGCGATGGGAATAGCTCCCACGCGAGACGATGCATGACGTTCCAGGCCGAGTTCCCGAAACTCCGACGACGATCGAAATCGTGAACAGGAACGCGTGCTGTTGCGGCTGCGGCATAAGCTGCGGCCGACGGGATAACCGTGTCGAGCACCCTGACTTTCGGATGGTCAGAGAACCGCTGTCGAAGAACAGCCGCGAGTGCTCTCGCGTTAGTCGTGCGCTCATGCGCATTGATCAGCGCGAGCAGATCACCGGAGCGGAACGGTTCGCCAAAATCGGCAAGCCGGTTCAAGTCATCCAGCATCGCGATCGTCCCCGAAGCAAACTCCCCGGCACTCAACGCATCGGGCTTCACGGGTGACACCATGACGTCAGCCGCCATTGCCGCCGACTTCTGCAGCTCACCCACCGCGCCTTGCGTATCGATGAGAACGGCGTCATAGGCTTCCATCAGCGGGCTTCGCATCGCCCGACGTAAGATCATGAGTCGGTCTTCTCGCCGGTTGAGCCAATCCTGCAGGCCCGCGTCCGGTGTGTCGGAATAGATGAGATCGAGATTGGAAAATATCGTCCGGCTGATACAGTCTGCGGCTGGATTGCCGCCTGAGGTCACGACGGCGCTCAAACCGCGCGGTGAACGGTAATGGACGGGAAAGAACTTACTTAGACTCGGCTGGACATCTGCGTCGATCGCGAGGACCTTCAGGCCGAAGGCTGCGAGCAGGCCGCCCAGATTAGCGGCGACGGTCGTCTTACCGACGCCGCCTTTGGTGGAGACGAAGGAGATAACAGCCGGCACGGTGGGATATCCAGTACAGCGTCATCGCTTGAGAAGAAAGTCGGTTGCAGAAATAAGAAGGGCTGAACTACGTCGATCAGGGAGACGGGCCATATTGACCACTGCCGCCGTCACCGGCGGCATCGCCACCGTCAGAGCGCGTCAATTGCGAAGCGATCCACTTTTCATACTCGTCCGCGGGAAAGAGACGGCGGCGACCCACGCGTATCGACGGCGGCATCGGCAACCCGAGCGTCAGGCGGTTACGCGCGGTCGCGGGCGCGATATGCAACTCACGCGCGATTTCTTCCAGCGTGTAGAACCGCCCGCTCGTCACTCGGCCTCCCTGAACAGACCAACCCTGACGGGTCCACCGTCTGCTGTTTTCGCCCAGGTACGTCCAGTCTTGTCCATTACTCGAACGTTCCTATAATCAAGGTACAAAATCACTCTAGGAACGTGAGACACGCATGTCAAGCACCACCGATCACGGTAACTACCATCAGCGCGTTGCGCAGGTGCGCGAGCGTCTTGATCTGTCCCAGGACAAGATGGCCCGTCAGCTCGGACTGTCACTGCGCGCCTATGCGAACTACGAACGTGGCGAGCGTGCAGTTCCCGTCGAACTGCTGCGCGGCCTATACGAGCAGTTTGCCGTAGACCCCGTGTGGCTGCTCACCGGCGACGGCAACATGATCTTCGATCGTGATGTGCGGTGCCGGCTTGATCAGAAAACGCTGGACAACGTACTGATGGCGGTTGAGCGAATCGAACAACGCCTGCCAGTACCGCTCGACGCGAAGAAAAAGGCACGGCTCGTTGGCCTGCTCTACGAGCAATGCCAGCTCCTGGGCGACACCGCAGACGACATCCTGAAAGACTCACGGATCGGCCGCCTGACGCGGACGTTTCGCTGACCGGCGCAGCGAGCAAAAATGCGAAACAGCGCTCACCGATCATCCATCGAAGGCTAAGCTTAACGCGTACCGTTTTTTCCGGCTAAGCCCGACAACCGTGCATTCGTAAAGGAGGTCTTCTATGGGGCGTCGAGAAGATATCCGCGAGGAACTCGAAGAGCTGGGCAAGGAAATCGAAGAGGTCACCCTGCGTTCCCGCTGCCGGCGTTCAACCCGGGTTCCATCGATTCCGGAAACGCATATTTGCATTCAACTTTTCATTCCACGTGACGCAACGCACTGCCTGGAAATTCATGTCTCAACGGAAGAGATTGAGGACAGCGGACGATCATAGAGCCTCGCATCCAGGCAGGTTGCCGAGGGGGGCCTCGATAAATCAAACACTACCTGAATCGTTTCTACGGTACTGGAATCTTGCACCAGCTTGTCAGGAATAGCCTCGGTGCCGCGCACAGTAATTCCATTGCGCAATGCCGGCGGCCATACCGCCGACCTCATCGCATAGAAGCCAAATGCCTGCGGACTCGCATTAAAAACAAGCAGCAGCCGACGCGATCGCGCCAGTACATATCACGTTCTGCTTTAACATTGGCCCCGTCGATCCATTGTGCCCCCGAAAGGTAAAAAGAGGCATTCTGCACGCCCTCGGCGCGCATGATGCTCCCGATGTTCAAATTCACGGAGAGGGGTACATCCATTATCGACGTATTGCCGCATGCAACGTTGTCGTTGCTGGAACCGGCCACAGACAGACTCGCCCTCGTCTCGATGCCGGCACCAAGCGAGGCGAGACAGCGATCGCCCCGCTGCTCTCAAAATCTCAACGTCGCACAAATTTGCGCAACACGCCCGCGACCGCACGATCATTTCCTAAGATCAAGACTCCTTTTCTGCCACCTTCGCACTGGTCTTGTGTGTCAATTGCACGAGGCCTCATCGCCACAGACGGGAGGGAGTCATCCATGAGTCATCGCGCCCTGTTGAACGATCAGGATTTAATCCGCTCGGCGTTTCCGGCATGGAATACTGTGCACCGCGACATGACATCACCTGACGAACTCAGGATTGCATTCGATATTGCCTTCGACTGGTTAAGCATTGCTCTGGCAATGTTGTGCTTGCATCGATTCGGATTGTGGTCGGCCTCGGCGGTGATCCCATGGATCGGCAACCGGCAACGTGCCCTCGGCAATCTGCTGCACGATGCCGCTCACCGCAATCTCGCACGATCGGTTAGTGTCAACGACACTATCGCGCGGATCTTCATCGCGCCGGCCCTGCTCAACAGTCTCGCGGTCTATCGCGAGTTCCATTCACGTCACCACGGCTGGCTGGGAGATCCCAAGCTCGATCCTGACTACATCGCCGTTCAACCTGAACCGGGTCGCGCATGGTGGCAACCGTATCGCAAGGTTCTCCTGACGCCGGCGGCGTGGCGAAGCTCCGTGTTCGGGCACCTGCATCTGCCACGAATCAGCGTGTCGCAAAAGATGGGCATTGTCGGATGGTGGGCGGCCGTACTCGGTGCCGTGACGCTGGTGCTCGGATTTCATTCGGCTGCCCTCTTCTTCGGTATGTGGATGCTGGCCAGGGCTACGGTTTTTCACGCCATCACCACATTTCGTGAGTTGTGCGACCACTTCGGCCGGCAACCGGGCGGAATCTTCAATTACACGCGCGATGTCTCCGCGCACAGCGTCTTACGCTGGATCATTCATCCACGTAACAACGGCTACCATCTTACGCATCACCTGATGCCTTCGATTCCCTACCATCGTCTTCGCAACGCGCACCGCAAGCTGTCGCAGTTGCCCGCCTTCGCCAGCAGAGCCAAGGTTTGTCATGCATACTTTCTCGGCTCCGACGCGGTGGTCCGTGAATGGGAAGTTCCTGCGGAGGAAAACGATGAGTGAGCGCAAATTGGGCGCCGCTCGCGTCGGTGCATTACTCATATCGGCAAGCTATGGTGTTGCGTTCCTCCTCGGGTCAGGCGAAATGGCGCTACATGCCGGCATAGAAGGCAGCCTCTATGCGATGGTCACGGCGCTGGGGATGCTCGCGCTCGCGGTTGCCGCACCAACGCTATGGCGCGGACGCGAGCTTATCTGGGATGTCTTCGGGCAACGCTATGGACTGGCTGTCCGCAAGCTGGTGGCTCTTCTGTCGCTTTTCTGGATGTCCGGCGTACTCGCGGCCCAGATCCATGGCGGCATCGCCGTGCTCATCGCGGCCGGACTCCCCGCAACCCATGCGTTGGCGCTGATCGCGGCCGCGCTGCTGGTCGTGTCTTCCCTGGAACTCGGCTTGGCGGCAATGCTATTCGCGTGCTGTCTCCTGGCGAGCAACCTCGCTCTCGTGCATGCGCTTGTCCAGTCAAACGGATTGCCACTATACCTGCACGCCTGGCCATCATTTGTTTACGGATTAAAGGCCGAGCCTCGAGCCGATACGCTCGTCACGGTCGTGGCAGTCGGATTTTTGGTAATCACGGGATCAGACTATCAACAGTTCGTCATTGCTGCGCGCCGACCGACCGACGCCAGGCTTGGCTGCGTGCTCGCGAGCATTTTTCTCATGGTTACCGGCTTTATCCCGGCGGCGACGGTCCTCGCAGCGCTTCATGCGGGAAGGCTTGCAGGTCTCACAGATCCCGCCAGCGCTATACCTTGGATCATGCTACAGGCCCGCGCGCCGATAGGGCTGCTCTGTATTTGCGCCATCCTGCTAGCCGCGCTCGGGTCAGGCGCTGCCGTGGCCCGTGCGATGATCAGCGCATTGGTAGCCCTTCACCCGTTCGATAAGCGGCGCGCAGCCGCCTGGCGACTACCGGTCATCGCAATTGGTTGCGCCATTGCGACTGACGGCCAAGCGATCGTCTCGACCATCGTGTCGCTCAACATAGTCTACGTTTCAGCCGTCGGGGTCTTATTTTTGCTTCACGAGATGGGACGATACGTCACACCGCGCTGCGCATTTATCCTGTTGGTTTCTGGGAGCGCAACGTCACTACTTGTCGCGGCTGCACATTGGACAGGTTTGGGGAATATACCAAAGTGGCTGCCTCTTCCTGCCGGGCTCGCCGCGTCCGCGTTCGTGCTATGCGGATGGCAGCTGACGGTTGCTCGCCACGGCGGCCGATCGTAGTTCGGACAAAAGTTCCGTCTTTGCTTACCGGAGCTGTCTCGATCGGGCTTCAGCAATGCGCAATCGACGACCGGCAGTGGCTCGGGTTCCGAATCGCTGTAATAGCCGTACAGATGATCGGGCCATGACACTTTACGGCCCAATCTGCGCCCTATCAATTCCGGTCTGCCTGGATCAGGCTCCGCCGTGCGCGATCCACCACCAGTGCGCTGATCTCAGCCAGCGGCTCAGGTTCCGCTTCCCAATGATGCCAGTAGAGATCAACCAGTAAGTCGTGGCCAGGGGCGAGCGCAACCAGTCTGCCAGAGCTGATCAGCGGCTCGGCCTGCATTGCTGGTACGAGTCCATATCCGATTTCGTCCAGAATTGCATTGAGTAACGCCGCCGGCGAAGGGAAGTAGTGCTTCACGTACGACCCAGGCATCACTCTGAACCTGAGCTCGAGAAACGCGTCGTGCAAAGCATCCTTCCTGTCAAACAGAATGGCCGGGACGCCCAACAAATCGGGCAGCACCAGGCCGCCAGAAAGACGCTCACTGGCGAATGTCGGTGTTGAGACACATTGATAGCGCATCTGCCCGACCGGATCGGCCAGAAAACCCTCGATCGGCTTCCGCTCCGTCGAAAGGCAACCTTTAACGTCGCCTCGGGCAAGAGCATCGAGCGTATGATCCTGGTCGTCAACAACGATCTCAAGCGCAGCATGCCGCTGTGCCAATTCGCGCGCGACCGCACCGAACCACGTTGCAAGAGAATCTGCGTTAATCGCAAGTGCGAGGGCTGTTGGCCCCACTCTACCTGGCATGATATGCCGGAGCAGGGTGTCCTCCTGAAGCCGTACCGACATGAAATGGCGCAGGACCTCTTCTCCCGCCTTCGTCGGCGTCACTGTCGGTTCGCGTGTCACAAGCACCGCGCCTACTGATTCCTCGAGTACCTTGACCCGCCGCGAAACTGCGCCAGGAGAAATATTCAGCGCGGTCGCAGCTAGTCGGAAATTGCGGTGCTCCACCACTGCGGCAAACGTTTCTAAATGCAATAAGTTCAACATTGTGCCCTCTTCCAGGACCGTTCTCACTGATCCCCGCGCATCGTCAAGCGCAATATGGCGCGGCAGAGTTGAAGCGCCTTGACGAAGTGTCGCGCGTGCTTCGTCGAAATCGATGCAGCGTCCTCTGTGATTTCGATCGTCAATCCTTAGCAGATCACTCGAAAATACTTGAACAGCGCCTACATGACGATGCTGATGGCGCCAGCGCTAGCCAGCTGTCCGTGCTAGTCGGACTTTACGCCCGACACTCCCACTGCGCCTATTACTTGTCCATCCACAATCAGCGGCACGCCGCCGTTTGAGAGTCGTCGAGAGTGGCGCGCTCAGAAAGGAGTACAGCCGCCGTTGATCATGCCCTCAGAACTTGGTCTCACGACGGCACAGCGCGCAGTGCGCGCCTCTTCCTGTTCAGGATAGGCACTCGCCGGCGAGACGCCGTCGAGCGGCGCGAGCGCGAGCGGATGACCACCGCCGTCGACGACCGGGATGGCGACAGCCCAGCCGTTGCGGACTGCTTCGCCATTAGCCGCTTCGAGGATGCGATTCGTTTCGGCAATGCCGAGCGATGGCTTCGTTTGCATCTCAAATCCTCTCTTGCTCTGGGGAAAGCAAAGCTTCGACGAGCTCGATCCAGTGCATGACGTGGCTCCGCCCTGCGCTGTTTAGATGTGTTTGACATCCAATATTCGCGCTCACGATTGCATCCGGGTAATCGGCCTCGAGCGCATCAAGCTTGTTGTCGCGCAGTTGGCGTGCGATTTCCGGCTGCGTTAGCGAATACGTCCCGGCCGAACCGCAGCAAAGATTGGCGTTCGCTACGCTCGTCAGCTCGAAACCTAGCCGCGACAGCACGCCTTCAACGGCGCCACCTAACCGCTGAGCATGCTGCAAGGTGCAGGGGCAATGAAATGCGATTCGCCGACCAGTCACGCGGGTGAAAGCATCGAGCGGCTCGGCGGCTACGACCTCAACGAGATCGCGAGCCAGCGTACTCACGCGCCGCGCCTTCTCCGCATAGGCGAGATCGAAACGCAGGAGATCGCCGTACTCCTTCACGAACGCCCCACAGCCACTCGCCGAAATCACGATTGCCTCGGCGCCCGCCTCGATTGCAGGCCACCACGCGTCGATATTGCGTCGCGCGCGACCGAGGCCTGCGTCCTGCGCGTTCAAATGATATTCATTCGCACCGCAGCATCCCACCTTCGGCGCAGGCGTCACGCTGATCCCAAGCCGGTCGAGGACTCGCGCAGCGGCCGCGTTTGTATTCGGCGCGAGCGACGGTTGCACGCAGCCTTCGAGCATCAGCACGTGGCGCGCATGCCGTACAGGCGACCGCGAGATTGCCGTTGGCGATGCGAAAGGAATCTTATTGCGCAACGCCTCGGGCAGCAGACTGCGCACCGTACGGCCCACACCGAGCAGTGCAGCGAACGCGGTCGGCCGCGATACGACGTGGCGTAGCCCGGCGCGCAACAAGCGCTCACGCACCGGTCTCGTCACACGTCGTTCGACCTCCGCGCGCCCGATGTCGAGTAGCGCGTGGTAGCGTACGCCCGACGGACATGTCGTCTCACAGTTGCAGCAGCTTAGGCACCGGTCGAGGTGCAACTGCGTCTTTTCGCTGACGGGCTGCCCCTCGAGGACTTGCTTGATCAGGTAAATGCGGCCGCGCGGTCCGTCAAGTTCGCTACCAAGCAGTTGGTAGGTTGGGCAAGTCGCGTTACAGAATCCGCAATGCACGCAGGCGCGCAAGATCGACTCAGCCTCGTTCGCGCGCTTCAGGCGCTGCGTCGCTTCGCTCAAATTGGTTTGCATCGGATCAGAAACCCCGCGTCAGAGATCCGCGTAAAGGCGGCCCGGGTTGAAGATCCCCAGGGGATCAAGCTGTGCTTTCAGACGCCGATGCAACCGCATCAGCGGATCGGGCAATGGGTGGAACGGAGTGTCAGTGACGCCGGGCGTGAAGGCGGTCGCGTGGCCGCCAAGCTCCTTCGCTACGCGGCGCACGTCGCTTTCATCCACATCGCTCTTGAGCCAGCGCTGTGCGCCGCCCCAATCGAGAAGTGCGTTACCGGGTAACGCCGCAATCGGCGCCGCCGAGGGCAACGACAAACGCCATAAAGGACGCGTGTCAGCAAAGAACGGCAGTGTGAAGCGCCTTAGCTGTGCCCAAAACGTTCCGTCCACATCGGTGCCGCCGATGCCGTCACGCGCAGCTCGCACTGCGCCGATCCCCCCTTCAAGACGCAGGTGCAGGCCGCCCTCCGCATAGCAAGCGCCCGTAACCGATAGTCCCGCGCGGCGCCACGCGACAAGCCGGCGGTGTGCATCCGCGGGCGCCAGCTCGAGTACGACGCAGCGCGTCGCACGCGGTTTCGGGAGCACCTTCAGCGATACTTCAGTCACAAGCCCGAGGCAGCCAAAGCTTCCCGCCAATAGCCGAGATACATCATAGCCCGCGACGTTTTTCATCACCTCGCCGCCAAAGCGCAAATGCTTGCCATTGCCTGAAATCACGCGGCAGCCAAGCGCGAAGTCGCGCACTGCTCCAGTCCACGGCCGCCGGGCCCCGGACAAGCCGGTCGCAAACATACCGCCCACCGTACCAGCGCCGCCGAACATGGGGGCCTCGAACGGCAGCATCTGGCCTGCATCGTCGAGCAGCGCCTCCACTTCAGCCAACGGCGTGCCCGCGCGCACCGTCACGACAAGCTCGGTCGGATCATAGTGGACGATACCGCGATGACCGCACGTATCGATCGTCCGCGCATCAACAGCGCGCCCCAGGAACGCTTTGCTGTTGCTGCCGCGAATGAGCAGCGATGCGCGCGCAGCGCGTGCCGCTTCGACCTGGGAGATCAACGCGGCGCTGTCGTCTGCCGGACCCGGTTCGCGTCGCATTAGAATCGCTCCAGTTCGGGAAATGGGAGATGTCCACGGTGGATGTGCATCGCACCGAACTCCGCGCAGCGGGCCAGTGTCGGAATGTTCTTCCCCGGATTCAACAGCCCCGACGGATCGAATGCCGCCTTGATAGCGTGGAAATAATCAATCTCTTCCCCCTTGAACTGCACACACATCTGATTAATCTTCTCGCGCCCGACGCCATGTTCCCCCGTGATGCTACCGCCCACCTCTACGCATAGCTCGAGAATTCGGCCACCCAGTGCTTCCGCTCGATCCATTTCACCTGGCCGGTTTGCGTCGAACAAGATGAGAGGGTGCATGTTGCCGTCGCCAGCATGGAACACGTTCGCTACCTGGAGTTCATACTCATCGGATAACGCCGCGATCTCCTTCAGCACGCGCGGCAACTCCCGGCGAGGAATCGTGCCATCCATGCAGTAGTAATCGGGCGAGATGCGGCCCACGGCCGGGAACGCATTCTTGCGACCTGCCCAGAATCGATGGCGCTCAATGTCGTCGCGAGCGACGCGCAACTCGGACGCCCCCGCTTCGTGCAGCAGCGACGCGACGCGTTCGGCGTCTTCCTCCACATCGCTTGCCACGCCGTCGAGTTCGCACAGCAGGATCGCCTGCGCGTCGACCGGGTAGCCGGCATGGACAAAATCCTCCGCCGCGCGGATTGCGAGGTTGTCCATCATTTCAAGGCCGCCGGGGATCACGCCCGCGCCGATGATCTTCGCGACAGCCGCGCCGGCTTTACTGGCGTCATCGAAGCTGGCCATCAGCACCTGCACGCTGGACGGCTTCGGAAGCAGCTTCACAGCCACCTCGACTATGACACCGAGCATTCCCTCGGAACCCGTGAACAACGCAAGTAGGTCAAAGCCCGCGCTGTCGAGCGCGTCAGATCCGAGCGTGAGCAGTTCCCCCTCAATCGTCAGGATATCGACCTTTAGGACGTTGTGCACAGTCAGGCCATATTTGAGGCAATGCACGCCACCCGCGTTTTCTGCAACGTTGCCGCCGATCGTGCAGGCGATCTGTGACGACGGATCCGGAGCGTAGTGGAGCCCATACGATGCCGCAGCCTGGGAGATTGCGAGGTTGCGTACGCCGGGCTGCACGCGCGCGATGCCGGCGTCCGCATCGATTGACAGAATTCGGCTGAATTTCGCCATCACGAGCAAGATGCCCTTCTCGAGCGGCATGGCACCACCCGACAGCCCTGTACCTGCACCGCGGGTGACGAGCGGCACGCCGCGCGCCGCTGCTACTTGTATGACAGCGCCCACCTCGTCGATGGTCGACGGCAATACCACGAGGAGCGGCATGGTCCGATAGGCAGCTAGACCGTCACATTCGAATGGACGTAGGTCCTCACGTTCAGTCAGGATTTCCAGCTCGGGTGCCCGCGCACGAAGCGCTGTCACCAGCTCAGTGCGATCGACCACTTGCAGTAGGCCGTCGATCGCTTCGTCATATATGAAGCTCATTGCATCATCCCCCCATGCACGCCGTTCGCCACGCGCTCAATCTCGAATTCCGCAAGCTCTTTCGATTGCAATCATTGAGATGCATTACTGATTGCCTTCCACACCACTTTAGTGACATGTCGAAAGGCGTCCCGATCAGGGCAGGTATCGCCTGCTCTTCGGATATAAACGACCAGCCCAAACATATGCGAAAGTAGTTGAGCGCCACGCATTGCACACTCCGCTGCACTCAGCGTCGGATTCAGTTTTGCTACAAGCCCCACGAACAATTCATGAAACTCGCTCGTATTTTTATCAAAGAAATCGCGCGTAGACTCGTCGTGCTCCGCCAGACCCCAGCATTCGAGGGCGAAGCCCCCAGCGATGTGCCCTCTGGGCCCCGTAAGCTCGGCAAATATCTCATCGATGATGGTGTCGAGGCGAGCCTCTGGAGACAGAAGCTTGTTCTTGGCAATTGTCGTATATCGTGCGATGTAACGCCGGGTCATTTCGGCGATAGTGGCCCGCAACAGCTCATCTCGCGTATTGAAATAGTGTTGCAGGGTTTTCAGTTGAATCCCTGCCTCGGTGGCAACGCCCCGCAGCGTGAATCCTGCATTGCCCTTCGTTGCGAACACGCTGATCGCCACTTCGAGAATCGCCGGCACTCGTGTCGTCCTGTTACCGCGACGCGCAGGCTGCGCAGCACTTGCGCCCAGAATTTCCTCTGATGTAACGTACATCTTTCTCATCGTCGCGATCCTCCGCCGCATGAACATACCTGTACCGGCCTTACCGTTGCAGCGCTCGGCCGGTCCACCCGTCCGACACGGTGTCATCGTCTCCAGTCGCGCAAATAGTACGTCACACGACGAACTAAGTACAGTAGCAAACGCCGAGCAATGTGGCGTCGTAGCTCCTTCGATGGCCGCCATTGAGACAGGGAAAGTCCCTACGCATTCGAACCTTGTTTATTCGTCACGCGACAACTAGCATTTCGTCAAATGACGAATGATTTGGCGGCCACTGGCGCCGATCTACCGTCGCCCTCGAACGGCTCCGTCCAGTCGGTCAAGGCGAGCTGATCTGTTGCAACTTGCGGCTGAGGTGCGGGAAATGGTGGCTGAAGAGGGATCTTTGCGTTCGCTGATTGATAAGTGGTTGATGCCATCATGCGACGCATCCGTCCGTGTAGTGCGATATGGCCACGAACACAATCCAGGTCATAGACGGTGTGTACTCGTAGAACTTGTGGACTCCGAAAGTCCGTTGGCCCTCTTCTTCTTCCAGCATGACGATGGGCGATGGCACGTGTTTCCACAAGCGCCCACAGGGCAAGCAATGCGTGTTCACGCTGTGCGGCGGGCAGATGTGTGCTTTACGTAACGCCCAAGGATTAACAAAACAAGCGACCGCCTTGCACAGGGTAATTTTCTTTAATTGGCTTTTCCCGTTCAAACGAATCACGAGCTGATTTTACCTTTGACGAGCCTTAGGCTGATCGACCGTAAAAATGGTAAAGCGGATCATTCATATCGGTGGAGACAATGATTAAGAATCGCTCTATCCTCGCTGGCGCACTCAAGATGGCGGGAGTCGCAATCATAATTGTGATTTTCTGGCGTGCGTGGGATGTTTCCGAAGAACGCTTATCATCTCCGCCATGTACGTATTACGGCGGTATTTGCTCTTTCCCCACTGCCATACCGGCAGGCCCGATACATCTGATTCCGTGAATATGTGGCCCCACGATGCTCCTATGGGCATCATGGGCCACATATTTTGAGAAAGCCTCGACAGCACGGCTTTGTACCGTGCTTTTCGTCAAGCGCTCACGCGTCCACTTCGATCATTGCAAAATCAGTCTTGGTCGCACCACACTCGGGGCACTGCCAATCGACGGGAACATCTTCCCATCGAGTTCCTGGCGCAATGCCTTCGGCCGGAAGTCCCAAGGCCTCATCATAGTAAAACCCGCAAAAAGCGCATTGCCACTTTTTCATAATTGTCCAAAGGTAGTTGACGATCTGGGTGTCCGCTCAAGACTAGGTACTGCGGAGCACCAGGCGGAAGCGCGCTGCCCATCAAGATTCAATCAAACAACGCGGCCTTGCAATAGAGAGGCGCACCATGGCAAGTTCATCACTGCGTCGAGCGCTCGGTGACAGGCGATGACTGCGCAGCGTGACCTTCCCCCACCACATGTAAGCCCGCGCGACGCCCCGAAAATACGCAGTCGGCTACTGAAGTTCCGCTGACGTAGAACCCCGATGGAATGCCCTTGGCAGCTCGTCCCGCAGCGAACAGGCCCTTGATTCGTGAGCCGTCGGAACGCATCACGTGGCCGGTGCTTTCATCCACGACGAGCCCCCCCATTGGGATCGATGGGCACAGGAATTTCTTGCTGCCGATCGAAATATCGATTGCGTAGTAAGGGCCGCCGCGAAGCGGCGTCTGATACTCCTCCGGCTTACCCCATTCGTCGATACCCGATTTGACGCCGGCGTTATAGTTCTCCACGGTAGATACGAGCGCGTCGGGAGCAATGCCACAGCGTTGAGCCAGTTCCTCCAAGGTACGCCCCTTGACCGCTGAGAGAAGATTCATCAATAGCGGAAGTCTGAACTCGTGCCAGCTCTCTCCGCGGACAGGCACAGTATCGAGAAACGAACGCCGATAGGATGCGCGGTCAATAATTACCCACGCCCGCCCGCCCGTCTGTTCGGCAACGGCGAAGCCAAGATGGCCAAGATATGCATCTTCGTTGATGAAGCGGCGGCCTTCGCAGTTCACGACCACGCTTTCCACAAAAGAAATCGGCGGACTGATCGACCGCCACGCGGTCACTGACTGCATGCAATCAGTGACGCCGCCCACGCTCTGCCCGAGCCGAATACCGCTTCCGTCGCAACCCAGGGTCCCGAGCGGCATCGCGTCACGGTATTTCGGCGCGTATTGATCAACCATCTGCCGGTTAAACGCAAAGCTGCCTGTGGATAGGATGACGCCGCGAAGCGCCCGGATTCGAACTGGACGGGTATGCTCCCGCTCTAGTGACGCCAGACGTTCGCCGGTGCGCAAAGCGGCAGGTACGAAGAACCGTTGCCACGCATTCACGCGCGCAATCAGCTTGCGGTGCTCTCGGCCTGCGGCAGAATCGGGGTCTATTGCACCGGCCTCCACGCCGATCACTGCACCATGACGGTCGACGATCAAGCGCTTCACGGGGCAATGATCATGCACACGGACGCCGTGCTGCACCGCCGACGCCGACAACGCGGCGTACAGGACAGATCCTGTATATTTCGGCCCGACCACACGATGACCGCGCGGAGCAGGCTTCGCGTACTGCCGGTAGCGCGAGACCTTTTCGTTCCCGGAAAAATATAGGTCATAGCCGACCGGCGGGTAGGAACGCTTCCCGTCGTAAACATGACCGCCAAACCGGACGCCGTGTGATTCCAGCCACTCAAGGTTCGTATTGCTGTCCTCGCAAAACTTGCGCAATGTTGAGTCTAGAACTGTGTCACCGACTTCCTGTTTGAGGTAGCGATACATTTCCTCCGGCGTATCATCGTATCCGGCCGAGCGCTGATGACGCGTCGCGCCGCCGTAATAGATGCCCCCGCAGAGCGCCGTTGCCCCTCCGCCGCCGAACCTGTCTAGCGCAAGCACGTCCAATCCGTGCGCGCGCGCTTCCAGAGCGGCGCAAGCACCCGCGCCGCCAAAGCCGACGACGATCACGTCGGCAACACCATCCCAGCATTCGGATTCTGCATCCCCGACGCGCAGCGGCTCCTGCACATAGGAACTCCAACGGGGATCCGCCGGCGTACTTTCCCGCCGCTCGGTATCCAGCGAATCATGGGGTTCGCTCATGACATACGCTCCAAGTCAATATGTTGGCCTCGAATGCAACCGTGTGCGCGGCGTTACAGTTCGTCACCCAATACTACTTTGTGCAGTTGTGTGCTCCCCGGGGCCGACGCGCCAGATCCTCGTTTTCATCGCGGCACGATAGCTGATTATCAATCATCTATTCGAAGTTGCCTACTAGGGTGGGCCCTCTTCCTTGCTAGCGAATAGCCATGTAAACTAACGCATGGTCAGTTAAATGCGACGGATTTACGCGAACAACAGCGCACGAAGAATGTCGCTCGCTACGGACCTGTCGATGCACCGTTTGCATCCAAACACAGGAATCCTCGATGACACCTTACAAGGTCGAATGGTCGGAAGCAAACGTAGCGGCCATGCTGGAGCGCGTTAGAAGCACCACGCTCCCACCCGCCCCTCCCGGATCCGCCTGGACCTATGGCTGTGATGCAGCCTTTCTCGAGCGTGTGCGATCCTACTGGCTCGACGAGTACGATTGGCGCGCTGCCCAAGAAAATCTCAATCGCTTTCCTCAGTTCACGACGCGCCTCGGCGAGTGTGAGATCCATTTCGTCCATGTGCGCGGCGAGAGCGAGGGCCGGAGACCGCTGCTCTTGACACACGGCTGGCCAGGCTCCCATTTTGAGTTCTGGGAACTGATCGAGCCCTTAGCGTTTCCCTCTCGCTTTGGAGGCCGCCCCGAAAGCGCGTTCGACCTCGTCATCCCCAGCTTGCCCGGCTTCGGGTTTAGCGGCAAGCCGCCCGGCCCCATCGGCCAAAGAGCAACCGCTGCACTGTGGAACGAATTGATGACCACGGTGCTAGGTTACCCGCAGTACCTAGCGCAAGGAGGAGATTGGGGTTCCGTTGTCACCTCGTGGCTCGGACTCGATTGCGCGGCATCAGTCAGGGCGATCCATCTCAACATGATGGCGTTTCGCTCACACGCGCCCTCTCAGAACGAAGACGAGCAACGCTGGATGGAGGCGACCCAGCTTGCACAGATTCGTTACGGCGGTTATTCCGCTCTTCAGATGTCAAAGCCGCAGTCGCTTGCGTGGGCCACAGCAGATAACCCGCTCGGCCAGGCTGCTTGGATCATCGAGCGCTTTCACGATTGGTCCGACTTGCGCCGGCGCACTTTCGAGCAAGTCCATCCGCTTGACGAGTTGTTGACCAACGTAATGATCTACGTGATGACCGGCAGCTTCGTCAGCGCCGCTTGGTACTACGCCGGCGTAGTGCAGGATGGCTTCTGTATGCTGCCGCCCGGGGTGCGCTGCGAAACGCCCACCGCTTATGCCAGCTTTTCAGGCGACGCATTGATGCCGCCGCCGCCACGCAGCCGTTTCGAACTGCTATACCGATTGACGCGCTGGACTGATTTTTCGGAGGGTGGCCATTTCGCCGCCATGGAACAGCCTCGCGCCTTTCTCGATGATCTCCGCACGTGGGCAAGCGAATGTTGGCCGCTAAGTTGACGACCAAGCGCACATTGATCCATCCTCGCCAGGCGAGGTCGTCATGACTGCCGCGCGCCGAAGCCAATCGCGGCTCCAGCTGACGCACGGCCATGCGCTGCTAAGTTCGCTGCCAGCATACTTGAATTCGACAATGGATTACAGGGCGCTGCGATGCTTGCCTCCATCGACGATGATCCATTCTCCGGTAATGTATGCCGCCTGCTGCGACGCGAGGAAGGTCACAATGCCCCCGATCTCATTCGGGTGGCCTACCCTGCCCGCAGGAATACCTCCGCTGACTTCGGGTGACGTCTCCACCGCGCGTATGTCGAGCCCTTCAGCTGAGAGGTAAGCGCGAGACCCCTCCGTGGAAATCCAGCCGGGCGCCACGGTATTGACGGTCACCCCGTCGGCCGCAACCTCGTCCGCAACGGTCTTGAGAAACGCGACGGTCGAAGGCCGGACGGTGTTGTGCAAGATGTGGGGGATCGAGGCTTCGGGCTCTTTTGCCGTCCCCGATCCGATGTGAATGAATCGCCCCCAGCGCCGTTGCCGCATGGAAGGGATCGCTTCGCGCGCCAAGTGGATAGTCGCCAAGGTGAAGACCCGGAAGATCCGCTCGTACTCGGCCGGGTCGGCGTCCATGAACCGCCCCGTGCTGAAGTCGTTGGTCTGACTGGCCACGATGTCTGGCGCACCGAATGCTTCCTTAGCAACGGCAAGCGCGGATCGAATCCCGTCCAATGAAGTGAGATCGGCCGAGACCCCGATCGCTGTACCGCCAGCCGCATCGATAGCGGCCACGGCGCTAGCGATGGCGCTCTCCTCGCGCGCCACGACAACGACCCGACAACCCTCTGCCGCTAGCATGTCGGCGCATGCCCGTCCCATGCCCTTGCTTCCGCCCGCCACTAGCGCGACTTTTCCCGCAATACCGAGATCCATGCCTCCTCCGAGTCAACGCTAAATGCATTCGATTCCTGCCGCTCGAGCGTCGTTCAGTCGATCGCCTCTGCGTGAGGCACAACGGGACGGCTTTCACGCGTCCCTTTCATGCGACGGTGCGGATCGCCGGGATCGTTTGGCGAAATCACAACGTAGTCCCGTTGCACCTCGAGCAGCGTGCCGATAAACGGAAAGTCTCCTAACGACTCGACCCGGTAGCTCACGACGTCGCCGGCTTTGAAGGTTGCGGGATCGAAATTGAATGTGAAGGGGCATTGTTCCCCCTCGTTCGATTGCATGTTCTGCATAGTGAACCCGATCGGTCTATTCGGTCAGAGACGCTCGAACACAGCGGCGATGCCCTGGCCGCCGCCAATGCACATCGTCACCAGTGCGTAGCGGCCGCCCGTTCGTTGGAGCTCGTAGATTGCCTTCGTTGCGATGAATGCTCCCGAGCAGCCGATCGGATGACCCAGCGCGATCGCGCCACCGTTTGGGTTGGTCTTCGCCGGATCCAACTCGAGGCCTCGACTGACAGCGATGGCTTGTGCGGCGAAAGCCTCGTTGCTCTCCACTACATCTATCTGGTCCAGCGTCAGACCGGCCTTGCGCAACGCCAGCTTGGATGCCGGGATCGGGCCCTCGCCCATGAGCTCGTTCGGCACGCCGGCCACTGCGTACGATACCAAACGCGCCATTGGCTTATATCCGCCCGACATAGCCACCGACGCCTCGGCGAGCACGAAGAACGCCGCGCCATCGTTGATGCCCGAAGCGTTCCCGGCAGTCACCGAACCACCGTCTTTCTTGAACGCCGGCTTGAGTTTCGCAAGCGACTCCATGGTCGTGCCGGCCTTGACATGCTCGTCGGTGTCAAAGATTACGTCGCCCTTCTTGGTCTGCTTGGCAATCGGCACGATCTGCGATTTGAAGCGGCCCTCGGCGATCGCAGCCGCGGCACGACGGTGCGATTCGGCGGCCAGCGCGTCTTGCTCTTCGCGAGTTATGCCCCATTTGGCTACCAGATTTTCGGCGGTGATGCCCATGTGGCCAACACCGAAAGGATCGGTCAGCGTCGCAACCATGGCATCGAGCATCGTTACATCACCCATGCGTGCGCCGCTGCGCATCGTGGTGGAAAAATAAGCTGCGCGGCTCATCACTTCTACGCCGCCACCGACGCCGTAGTCGCAATCGCCGAGCAAAATGTTTTGCGCGGTTGTCACGATCCCTTGTAGGCCCGAGGAGCATAGACGGTTCACGGCCATGGCGACCGAATCCATCGGAAGACCCGCCCCGATAGCCGCGACGCGCGCGACGTAGGCGAAGCGGCTTTCGGTCGGGATCACGTTTCCGACGGTCACATAGTTGATCCGGCTCGGGTCGACTCCGGAACGCTCCACCGCGGCCCGCATCACTTGGGCCGCCAAGTCGGCCGGCTCCATATCGGCAAGCGAACCACCGAAGGTTCCAATGGCCGAACGTACTGCGCTCAGGACCACCACTTCACGTTTTGCCACCGCCCCCTCCTTCGTCCAAGCGGCACCACGCCGCATTTCATCGATCGACATAGCTGCCGAGCCCTCGCGGGCAGTGTTGCTGAGGCCGCGCTCATGCCAAAAGATGACTATGAGTCAGTTTATACAATGAATTAAATTCGAACAACCCCTATCCCGTAAGGTCTCCTCATACATAAGATGACTATGAGATAGTTTTATCGGGAACTAGCTGGCACAATTGGGCGTGACCGCGACCACCTGACGTTGCGTCTCAGTGGTATCGGCATCGAATCAAACCCGGAGGCAAGCAATGGATCTCGGATTGAAAGGCAGGCGCGCCTTGGTGACCGGCAGCAGTTCCGGCATCGGGGCTGGCATCGCGGAAGTGCTCGCGGACGAGGGGGCAACACTGTTCGTGCATGGACGCGACGCGCAACGAACCGAGGCGATCGCTGCACGTTTGCGCAAGAAAAACGTCGAAGTGCATTCGGTGCTCGGCGATCTCGGCTCCGACGCGGGCGCGCACTCTGTCATCAAGGCGGTACTCGATAGGCTGGGAGGCGTCGACATCCTCGTCAACAACGCCGGAGGCTCCGGCGTCCACGGCAATCCCGCCTGGTTCGATGTCAGCCTCGACACATGGTTAAACGGCTATAGCCAGAACGTTGGCGCCATCGTGCGCCTATGTCATGCATTCGTGCCTGGCATGCAGCAGCGTGGATGGGGACGCATCGTCAACATTGGCAGCGGCTCGGGAATGCAGCCGCTCGCTACCATCCCGCACTACGGTGCATCCAAGGCAGCCCTCAACAATCTGACCTTGAGCCTGTCCAAAGCGCTGTCCCATACCGGCATAACAGTCAACACCATCTCCCCCGGCGCGATACTCACGCCGGCGCTGGAGGCCTGGATCCGGGACTTGGCGCGTCAGTTGAACTGGGGCGACGACTGGGCCACGATCGAGAGACGCTATACGACCGAGTTTTTTCCGCTGCCCGTAGCCCGAATCGGCCGTGTCGAGGACATCGGCAACATGGTCGCGCTCATCGCGAGCGATCGTTGCTCCTACGTGACCGGCGCAAACATCCGGGTAGACTGCGGCCACGCAAGCGCGGTGAACTGAAAGCTGCGCGCAGTCGGCGCCCGCCCAGTGCGCTGCATACCGTCACCTAGTGTGTCGTTCCGCTGATTCGCGTACAAAGTCTTTGTAGCTTGGCGAGGATGGAATCAGCGGTAGCAGTCCACATGAATGGCTCGCAGTTTTGGTTGTAGTGGGAGACAAATTGATCGATACGT
>NZ_JAYMRZ010000013.1:0-247435 GCF_038900715.1 Paraburkholderia phymatum
CATCTGCACCTCATCAGGAATTGCAGGATTCACGCATCAATATGCCAGGTCCCTGCAATTCCCACAACACCATTTCCGACTCAAAGCCCCACTGTAGAAGGCTCCGCTGATTGTTCAGGGTCGACTAATTAAAAGGGAGGCTATTGCCGTTCAAGTTGGCGCGAGACGACTTAATGGTCTGGCGACACGCAGCCGTCGGCTTACAGTCGAAACACTGCCACCGACTCGCGCAGCACAATCGCCTGCGATTCCAATGACTTGGCCGCAGCGGCAGCCTGCTCGACGAGCGCCGCATTCTGCTGCGTGACTTCGTCGATCTGCCCGATCGCCTTGTTGATCTGCTCGATGCCGTCGCTCTGCTCGTGCGCGGCGCCTTCGATCTCCGTCATGATGCCCGTCACGCGCTCGACGGCGGTCATCGCTTCCTGCATCGTCTTGCGCGCATCGGCGACGAGCGACGCGCCCTGCTCGACCTGCGCCGTCGAATCGCCGATCAGATCGCGAATTTCCTTCGCCGCGGCCGCCGAGCGCTGCGCGAGCGCGCGCACTTCCGATGCCACGACGGCAAAGCCGCGCCCCTGCTCGCCCGCACGCGCCGCCTCGACGGCCGCGTTCAGCGCAAGGATGTTGGTCTGGAACGCGATGCCCTCGATGATGCCGATGATCTCGCCGACCTTGCGCGACGACCCGGTGATGCCGTCCATCGTTTCCGTCACGCGCGTGACTACATCGCTGCCGCGCACGACCGTCTCCAGCGCGCCTTGCGCGAGACGGTTCGCCAGCTTCGCGTTGTCGGTGTTCTGCTTGACGGTCGCCGACAGCTCTTCCATGCTCGCCGCCGTCTGCTGCAAAGCGGCCGCCTGCTGCTCGGTACGGCTCGACAGATCGGCGTTGCCGGCGGCGATTTCGTTCGCGCCCAGCGTGATCGACTGCGTGCTGCCGCGCACTTTCGACACGGTTTCGACGAGCCCGTCGCGCATCTGCGCGAGCGCCTGCAGCAGCTGGCCCATTTCGTTGCGCGAGCGCACCCTGACCGTCGAGGTCAGATCGCCTTCGGCCATGCTGCGGAAGTGGCGGATCGTCTGGTTCACGGGCTTCACGACAGCGGCGGAAAGACCGGCGCGCGCCAGCGCGCCCACCACGACAGCGGCCACGCCGATCGCGATGAAAATGCCCGTCGAGATCCTGAAGCGCTGGCTCAGCTGGTCCGCCTGGCGCTGCCGGTTGTCGGCCTGCGCATGCTTGAGCGCGTCGATCGCCTTCGCGTAGATGCCGTAGTAATGGTCGCCCGTTTCGCCCTGAATCGTGCGGAACGTGTTGAAGTCGTTGTCGACGAGGGCCTTGTGCTCCGGCTCGATCGCCTGGTTGACGAGCGCCGTGCGCGCGTCCGCGACGGTCTGCGCAAGCTTGCGCTCTTCGTCGCTGCCGAACGGGCCCGCCATATAGACGCGAAACTCGTCGTTCGACGCTTCGAGCATCTTGTGCGCGGCCGCGAGTAGGCCTTCCGTTTCCTTGCCGACGCTGAAGAGCGTCTCGTAGCTCCCGAGCGACAGGCGGACCTGCAACAGCTTCTCCGAGCTCGACGAAAGCGCGTTCATCGCGGCCGAAGTCTGTTGCACGTTCTGCAGACCGTCGTTGCCGAATTTCAGCGCGCCCCAACCGACGCCCATCACCGTCAAAAGAAGCGCTGCGAATACGCAGATGACGAGCGTCAGTCCTTGTCGGATAGTGATGTTGTTGAGCATGGAGAGTCCGTGACGTGCAATGGGCAGCCGGGATGGCGGCTCCATCGATGGCTAACGGCAACGGCTCGCGTGCTCTGGATAGGGAAAATCCATGACGCAGTATGTGGGATTGTGCGTGTGCTCGGGAAACCGTCAGGAGTGTCGCTTCCTTCGGACGACCAGCCACCTCGGTGACTTGAACCGTACGATGCTGACGTAGAGCCACACATAGGTCGCTGCGAACACGATCACAAAGCAGAACAAATGCAGCGTATGCCGCCAGAATAGCGTCGCAGGGATGACTGCAATCAGACAGAGGAGCCACAGGTAAGGCGAGGTCAGCGAATTGCGCCGCGTGAGTTCCCGCGCGTTGCGCGCGCCCACAACCCAGCGCATCAATCGCTTGTAGACGAGCATATGCAGGTGCACGCCATCTGGAATGCCCGGCGACATCCCCCGAATGAATTTCTTCCGGTAGATCGAAAAGCACGTCTCGAAAATCGGGTACATAAACAGCAGCACGGGATACCACGCCGATACATCGCGGTTGCGCATGACAAGCATGATCGACAACTCGCCGAGCATGAAGCCGATGAAATACGCGCCGCCGTCGCCGAGAAAGATCAGGCCAGCGGGGAAGTTCCAGATGAAGAAGCCCATCACCGCGCCCATCATGATCAAGGACGCCGACAGCACGATCGGGTCGTGCACCTGAAACGCGACATAGGCGAGCGAGGCGAACATCATGAACGCGACCATCGACGCGAGCCCATTGAAGCCGTCGATGATATTGATCGCATTCGCCAGCGCGGCAACGGCCAGCACGGTCACGGCGCACGAAACCGCCGCATACGACAGTAGAAAATCGAGCGGCGGCACGCTGATGCGCGTGACGGCGATCCCGAGCACGAAGTACGCAAGCGCCGCCGCGACCATCGTGCAGATCAGGCGCACGAGCGGAGAAACCTTCTTCGTCAGATCTTCGACCAGGCCCGAGGCGAACGCCGGCATCCCGCACGCGACAACGCCCAAGATGCCCGCCGACACTCCCGGATACGCGCCATGCAGCTGGATCGCCGATGCGACGAGCCCCGCCAGAATCCCCGTTCCGCCGATTCGCGGCACGGGCCGCGCGTGGAATTTCTGCACGCCGCCCAGATCGGTGTCCGCGAACGTTTCATGCAGATGCGCATAACGCACGATCACGAGTGTGACCAGTAGTGAAACGATGAAACCGAGCGCGAAACTGAGCATGAAAGTGTGGGCCGGAAAGCAAACGGGGGATTATACAAATGAAACGCAGCCTGCCCGGACGGGTTGACGGGCATTCGATGCATCACCTCGAGTGGGGGATGCTGACGATTCCGTGCAATTTGGTCGAGGCCCCGGGCGCAGATCGTCTATATCCATCTTCGGCAGATGAAAAGAATCCGTATGTCGGGCGATTCGCTTGGGACTATGACGCGGATTTGCTCGGGTCTGCACGTGAGACGCCCATCACACAGGCAGGTAGCGATGTTTTTTCGGCCATAATTCGCTCCGTACCCACGCTTGTTCTTCGAAGATGCGACCTACACTTCTTGCATGTCTGACCGTGGCGTTGCTCGCTTCGCCACTATCATCCATTGCTGCTCAATCAACTGCTTCGTTTACGATGACGGGCGTCGCCGACAATGGCGATACCGTCGAGCTTCACCTTGACAGTTCGCCTTCGAGATCCGCAACGCTTCTAATAAAGGGCGACAGAACGGGGTTTCCTCCCAAATCCATCCCCTGTTCGTATGAATTTGAACCCACACAGAAGGGTGGTCTCGAAAGTCCGATCGTCAAGATCACATTCAACGACAGGCAAACGATGACAATCGCCTGCGATCCATTGTCCGACAACTGCCACGCTGATGGCTATCCGACGGTAAGCGGCACCAGCTTCTCCATCCTTTGGCGCATCAGTCGGACAGACGCACAGTCCACCTCAACAAAGACTGGTATTCCGCGCAGATGATTTGAGAGACGCGCAGGCTCAATCGTGGGGGCGTGACAATTTTCAGGCACACGTACCGCACATGACTAAAAAGGCGCCTCGCGCCTTTGTCTTTACATCGACAGCCGTTGACCAACGAGCGGCGGCACGCTGCGCAACGGCGGCGCGGCCAATGTCGGCTGATATTCGGCGACCCAACGGCGCAGGTCACGGCGCACTTCGTCGTCCATCAGCACGCGGTGCTGCATGAGCCACGGAAGCAGTTCGTCGAGCAGACTCTCCGGCACGCCACGCGCCTGCGCGATTCGCAGCTTCGGATGTGGTGTGCGCGTGGTCGTTTCCTCGTCGGCCAGCAGTTCTTCGTAGAGCTTTTCGCCGGGACGCAAACCTGTGAACTCAATGCGAATCTGCTCTTCGGTGAAGCCGTAAAGCCTGATCAGATCGCGCGCGAGATCGACGATCTTCATCGGTTGGCCCATGTCGAGGATGAAAATTTCGCCGCCGTGTCCCATGCTCGACGCCTGCAGCACGAGTTGTGATGCCTCCGGAATCGTCATGAAAAAGCGCGTGATTTCGGGATGCGTGACGGTCACGGGACCACCCTTCGCGATCTGTTGCTGGAATTTCGGAATCACGCTGCCCGCACTGCCCAGCACGTTGCCGAAGCGCACAGTTTCAAATTGCGTGCGGCCGCTGGTCTGTTGCAGCGCCTGGCAGGTCATCTCCGCTAGACGCTTGCTCGCTCCCATCACATTGGTCGGGTTGACGGCCTTGTCCGTGGAAATAAGCACAACGCGCGTCACACCATGGCGGATTGCGGCGCGCGCAACGCGATACGTACCCAGCACGTTGTTCCGCACGGCTTGCCATGCGTTCTGCTCTTCCATCAGTGGCACGTGCTTGTAAGCGGCGGCGTGGTAGACGATATGCGGGGTGTAGCGTGCCATCACCTGATCGAGCAGCAGTGAGTCCTTGGTGTCGCCGATGACAGGCACAATCGCCACGCCCGGGAGGCGTTCATGCAATTCTTCCACGAGGCGATACATCGCGTACTCGGAGATATCGAATGCGATCAGCTGCGCGGGCTTGAAGCGCAGAATCTGACGACACAGTTCCGAGCCGATTGAGCCGCCTGCCCCGGTCACCATCACCACGCGCGCATACAGTAGCGCTTCGACGTGCGGCGTATCGATATGTACTGGCTCACGCCCAAGCAGATCTTCCAGGTCGATGCGGCGCACGCGGGACATCGACGCCTGTTCCTCGGCGACGTCCGTCAGCGCCGGCAGCACCATCGCGCGCACTCCGGCTCGCACGCACAGCGTCGCCGCGCGGCGCTGCTGCTCGACGGGTGCCGATGGAATCGCAATGATCGCGTACTCCGTCTTCATCGCTTCGGCGATCTCGGGCAGCTTGCTGATCGGGCCCAGTACCTTGTAACCGTAGATTTCGCGGCCATGCTTCGAAATGTCGTCGTCGAGCAAGCCAATTAGGCGCCACTCGCTTGTGCGCGCCAACTCGCGTGCGAGCATCGCGCCCGCCGTGCCCGCGCCGAGCACGACGACGGGCTTTCCTTGCGCCACCAGCCCACCGTACAGATAGAATTCCTTCGCTGCGCGGTACAGCGCGCGAGAGCCGCCCATCGCCAGGAACAGGAAGAGCGGCGACACCAGCAATACCGAGCGCGGAATGATCGGGTTGGGCTGCACCATCACCGCGAGGATCATCGTGATAAGGGCAGCCGCCGCCACCGCCTTCGATATGCGCAGCAGATCGGGCAAGCTGGCAAACACCCACATGCCGCGATACAGACCGAAGATGCGGAACATCACGCCATAGACAGGGAGCACCCAAATGAGCGCATGCAGAGCGCTGTCGCGAAAGTCGGTAGGTACGGCGCCGTTGAAGCGAATCAAATACGCAATCAGCCACGCGCCTGCGACGGCAGTCAGATCGAAAAGGAAAGCGCTGAAGGATAGCCAGCTGGCTTTGGTTCTTAGCATCAGCGTCATACCTCGGATTGTTTGGACAGTGTTGACTTGAAACGACGCCAGCGCAGATCCACGATGCCCCCCATGACGACCAGCACGGCGGCCCATCCAACGACAATGCCCCACTGAACAGCCGGGGAACAGCCAAGCGCAACTACGGCAAGTCCTATGCCGATGACCATGACCGTGTACCATGCCCACGCGGTGCCTGCATGGCCGACTCCCGAACGCACCATACGCTGATAGTAGTGCTCGCGGTGCGCCTGCCAGAACTTATCGCCTCGCGCGAGCCGCCGCAACAGCGTAACCGATGCGTCGCCGATGAACGGCGCGAACACCAGCGCCGGGAACCAGACTGGCCAAGTTCCCTTGAGCCAGCCCCAGTAGCCGAGTGCTCCAGCCAGATAACCCAGCGAAATAGACCCGGCATCGCCGAGAAAAATCCGGGCCGGATGAAAATTAAATAGCAGAAAACCAAGCGCCGCGCCAGCGATCGCCGCCGACGCAAGCGCCAATTCCGAGGCGGGATGACTGCTCGACAGGGCGGCCGCGGCATAGCCTGAAAAGCCGAACAGGGCCATGCCACCGGCCAGGCCGTCCGAACCGTCCATGAAATTATAGAGATTGACGAACCAGATCATCAAAAATGCCAACGCCCCAAGCGCCCACCACGGCGCCATCGCCGGAAACAGCGCGACAAGCGCGACGACGGCGACCAGGTGCGCGGCGAATCGCACGCGCGCGGGTAGCCCGCGACGGTCGTCGACCTGAGAGACGGCAGCAAGGAATGCCGTTGCGAGCACGGCGCACCACAGCGACGGCGCAACCAGCAGCATCCCCGCGAGCGCGACGGGCACGATACCCCAGCCGCCGACGCGGGGCGTAGGCCGTACGTGAAGTGAGCGGTCGTTTGGAATGTCGGTTGCGAGCCGCCAGGCGAGGCCGGTCTTAAGCAACGTGTACAGGATTGCCGCGCACGCGCAGACGCCCAAGATGGCGACGGCGGCCACGATCCAGGGAACCAACGACGGGGCTTGTATTTCCATGATGGCTCAATGAGTCGAGCGGTACCAAGCGGCCGTTGCCGACAGGCCGTCGTCGGTTGAAAACGGCGCACGCCAGCCTAGCACCTCGCGAATGTGCGTCGTATCCACCTGCAGACTGCCTATCAGACGATCGATCTCCGCCGAACGGCCAGTCAACCGGCCAGCCGCGCGCAGCCAGCCTGCTGGCACCGGCAGCATGCGCGAGGGTTTTCGCAGATGCAAGGCTAGCGAGCGGACCAGTTCCGCTACGGTCGGCGCGCCAGAATCGGCGACATGAAAGCACTGGCGCGCCGCACGCGGATCGGTCACACAGCGCACGAGCGCATCTGTCAGATTGCCAACGTAGATCACGCTGCGCCGCGCGCTCACTGCACCGAGCGGCAACGGCATGCCACGCCAGACGGCGTCCATCAGGCGCAGGAAGTTGGCGCGCACTTCGGGACCATATACGAGCGGCGGCCTGACAATGACAACATCGAGCCCAGTTTCCTTACCGAATTGAATCAACGCCTGCTCCGCCTCGCATTTCGAACGACCGTATGCATCTTGAGGGCACAGCGGGTTGTTTTCGCTCAATGGACGGCCTGGGTCGACTTCCGCCATTGCCTTGATACTGCTTACGAATATCATACGGCGCACGCCGCGTTGACAAGCTGCCTTGGCGACGCGCAGTGTGCCCTCCACGTTTGTTTGGCGAAAGGCCGCTAGCGGATCCGCTGCGTCGTCGCGCATCACGTGCACGCGCGCTGCCAGATGGACGACGCAATCGCTGATCAGATTCTGCGGCCATGTTGCAGGCAGGTTCGCGAAGTCCTTGCCGTTATGAAGCCATTCCTGAGTGCCGTTGGGACACCCGCCCGCCTGCCGGACCAACCCCGTCACCACATGGCCTTCGCTTAGCAAGGCTCGGCAGAGCGAACGACCGACAAAGCCGTTCGCCCCCGTGACCAGAACGTGACTCATAGCCATTTCCAGCCGAAGCGGTTGAAGAATTTGAACGCGGAAGCGGCAAACATACTGATGTGCGCCGGGCCTTTGCGCGCGGCCCCCCCGCCATGGTGAATCACCCGCACGAATGGCACATAGACGACACGGGCGAACTCATGTGCTCGTAAGCTCAGGTCGTAGTCCTCGAAATAGAGGAAATAACGCGGATCGAAGCCGGCCAGCTTTTTCAGCAGCCCAGTTCGAAACAGCATGAAGCAGCCGCTAATGATGGGTGGGTCCCAGACAACTTCGCGCTCGTTGATAACGTCATGCATTTCGTAGCGTGTCAGACGCTTTTTGAAGAGGTCGCGAATTCTTCGTGGGAGGAAACCTCGGACAAATAGGTCGAGAAGGGTCGGATAGCGACGGCACAGATATTGGAGTCGCCCTTCGCGATCCCCGATTCGCGGCGTGATGAGGCCAGCATCCGGATGCTCATCGAAAAAATCAAGCGCTTTCATCAACGCGTCCCGCTCGATATCGATGTCTGGATTCAAAATGAGGTGGTAACGGCTCTCGATCCGCTGGATCGCCAAATTGTGGCCTCGTCCGTAGCCAACGTTACCGTGTCCGCCAACGATCTCGCAAGCCACTCCCAGGTCCGTCAACACGCCAATGGTCTGCGATATATCCAAAAGACCGCCATTATCCACGATGCATATGTCAATCGCGAAATCAGGCCGGAATTTGCGCAATTCGCTGCACGCAACTCCCAAATTGGCAAGCGTGCAATTCAATAGCTCCTCATCCGGTCTGAATACGACAACAGAGACGGACAAGCCCCCGGTTTCGGAACGCGGCTCATCTAAAGAAATCATTTTTGAGAAACTGACGTGTCGTCTTGGCAACACTTCCAAGATTGAGGGCCGCAACAACCTTTCAGTTTCCTCAAAAACGCCGCCCTCGGCAACTCAATTTGCTGTTTGTTACATTTTCTTTTCCTTTGTTGCGAGTTGACCGCCAACTAGAAGAAAGCCGGACATGGTGCCCAGCCAGCAAAATATCTGGCAGAAAATCTTCTGCACGGGGGTCGTGTGGAAGCAACAAAATCGTAAAGTAGCGCCGCTGGAACATGTGGATTCGTTGATTCTGGGCAGCGAGCGGGCTCCTCGCCGGTGGCTGGTACGTCTACGCCCAACCCGCGCCGCACAGTTCAGCGCTTTCATCGACGCACTTGACCGGAGGCGGCGGAACATGTCAACTACGCCTTGCCTCAAAATCAAGTCACGTTTTCGGAATGACGGCTTGCGACATGTTGTCAAGCCGCCCCAAAAGCTTACTGGATCGACAAGATTGAACAGCACACTTGTACCGTCACGGAAACTTCTTGCTGTCCGCGATCCCAGCGATGGAGTTCGCATCAAAGTAACGCGCGTGGAGAGTGATTTCCGTACTGTCAACCGGTTCATCCGACTACACAAACGGAATCAGTACCATACCGCCAAGGAGCCAAGCGCAGTCCAAGATCGCTTGCGCCCCGGCTCCATTGAATCAACTTAACGTCGATCCTAGTCTCGCCCTAGCGTCAAGCCGCCTTCAACGACGCAATTGCACCACGCATCGTCCTCACTCGTGCGCGTAGATGTGTTGACCGTTGCTGTTCCAACCGACGGTCAACAATGACTTTGGGTACGCACATTCTATCGCGGCAAACACAACATTCTCAAAGGGAAATATCTTGTTTGAGCGTATTCATAAACTGATTAGCGGCACGCAAAGGATACAAAGCGATACTAACGTCCCACCACCTTGGACCAGCATGCATCTAGGGACTTTCCGGGCCAGCTTTGCGGAGCCGAATTTGACGGAGGAGGAGCGCCGACTCGTCGAGTCGTTCTCGGACTTGTACTATCGAAAGATAGATAATTTTCGCGGTCTTCATACCATCGTGCTGTCATGGATGGGCTACGAAATGTTCAAATGCCCGCTCGATCTGTGGGTTTATCAAGAGTTAATTATTAGAGAACGCCCAGATTTAATTATCGAGGTAGGTACATATAAAGGCGGCAGCGCACTATATCTCGCGACTGTATTCGATTTGGCCGGCTTCGGTGAAATCGTCACAATCGACATTGATCCCACACATGATTCGATTCGACCGCGACATCCTCGGATCACCTATCTAACAGGATCCAGCATCGCCGATGACGTGATTGACGACGTCGCCAACGCTGCAAAGGGGAAAAGCAATATCCTTGTCATTCTGGACGGGGATCATCGATGTGAGCACGTCCTGCAGGAGTTGCGGATTTATCAGCGCTTCATTCAGCCCGGCGGCTTCTTAGTGGTTGAGGATACCAATATAAACGGCCATCCTACCTATCCAGAGTTTGGTCCCGGCCCATGGGAAGCCGTCGATCTGTTCCTGAGGGAGAACGATGGCTTCTATGCCGATCGGTCGTGCGAACGGTTCTTATTGACGATGAATCCACGAGGATTCCTACGTCGGCGCTAATCTCCTCCACACGCAGCCGCATAACGATGACGATCTAGAAATGAGGGAATACAATGTCGAGACCATCCTTCTCGATCTTATTGCCGAGCCGAAATCGACTCGAACTATTAAAACACGCTATCGACTCAGTTTTGGCACAGAACGAAGGAAATCTGGAAATTATAATTTCGGATAATGCTTCCAGTGAAGATTATATCGGTTATATACGGACAATTACATCTGTGCCGATCCGCTACATTCGCGGGGATGCGCCGATTTCGGTAACCGATAATTGGAACCGCGCGCTCAAAGCCGCAACCGGTGACTATATTGTCATGCTTGGTGATGACGACGCCTTGACGCCGGGTTTCATTCAGAAAATGAGCGATATTATCGAAGACCATACGCACCCAGACGTCGTCTACTGCATGGCTTATCACTACGCGTACCCTGATGTTCTTCCTGATCAAGCAGCGGGATACTTATGCACCGTCAACAATAGCAGCTTATTTGACGAATCGCCTGCCGCCTATTTGCTTGATATGCATAAGGCAAGGCAACTCGCAAAGCAAGCTCTTCGATTTCGACATTTGATAAGTTTTAACGCCCAGCACTTTATTTGGCGGCGTGAATTCATAGAGCGCAATCGCTCGGGATCCGCATTTTTTCAGTCGCCGTACCCTGATTTCTTCGCTAGTTTCCTGACGTTTTTGGCGGCCGAAAAAATAGTTGTCACACCAACACCTGAAATTATTATTGGCATATCCAAGCACTCGTTCGGTTTTTTTCATGCAAACGACAAGGAAGAAGAAGGATTTCGCGAATTCTTCGGCGAATCGGTTCCAGAAACCGCACTCGCCGCAGAAAGCGATGAAATTCTCCGTGCATTGCGGCACCCCGGCACTGGACATTATAGAAACTGGCTAATAGCGGCGCTATATATCAAGCGATATTTTGCTGATTCCATTGACCTGCACATTGATCTCCGTCGTTATCGCCGAATCCAGATATTCGAGCTCGCCCAAAGCAGCGCATACAAGAAAACCTTGAGCCGACATTTTTTCAGGCAGAATATGAAGAATTTCGATACACGTGATCTACGGTATGCAGAAAGACTACTATGGGCGTTCGCGATGTTAGATCGCGTCAAAACCCTACCGCGGCCAATGGTGGTCTACGGGGTAAGAGAGTTGTTAAACATTCACCACCCGCCGAAAATATACCAGCACGACATCGGTAATCACGAAAATATTATGGATGCCTTTCACTGGCTGGAAAAAAATCGCTGATTGCGCCTCTTGACACAATGCCCCATTCTCCAATGCCTTTTGGATAATGTGATGAGGCGGCCTTCGAAAAAAGCTGACGTGTTCAATCTTCTCCAAAAAATTCGGGTTCCCTCTGGCTCCTTCAAATTTTCAATTATGCCTAGGAAAAATCGCTCCTCATTTTCACGTTATAAAATATTCGCGAGGCTTTGTTTTAATGCGGTGGCAGGAAGCCGTCCGCGTTTTGGTGTTTTCGCGTTGTTCGATCCCGAATGGTATCTGTCGTCGAACCCCGACGTCGCCGAAAGGGGGATAAACCCGCTGGCGCATTTTCTCAAGCACGGCTTACTCGAAGGTCGCAATCCGCACCCTTTGTTTGACACTGATTGGTACCTAGAGCGCAACCCTGACGTCGCAGCAGCAGGGGTCAACCCACTGGTCCACTTCATCACATCAGGCGCTCGCGAAGGTCGCGATCCGCATCCGCTGTTCGATATCCATTGGTACGTCGAGACCAACCCCGATGTTGCTGCAGCGGGGGTCAACCCGTTGATGCATTTCATCAGGGCAGGCGCTCGCGAAGGACGCGATCCGCATCCGCTGTTCGATACCCATTGGTACCTCGAGACCAATGCCGGAGTCGCAGCGACGAGGGGCAACCCGTTGTTGCATTTCATCAGGTCAGGCGCTCGCGAGGGACGCGACCCTCACCCGTTGTTCGACACTGAT
This sequence comes from Paraburkholderia phymatum, assembly GCF_038900715.1. Lineage (GTDB taxonomy): Bacteria > Pseudomonadota > Gammaproteobacteria > Burkholderiales > Burkholderiaceae > Paraburkholderia > Paraburkholderia phymatum_A. Next base: position 12,161 of record NZ_JAYMRZ010000013.1, read on the forward strand.
TGGTATCTCGAGCGCTACCCCGACGTCGCAGCGGCGGGGATCAACCCATTGGTCCATTTCATCACATCAGGCGCTCGCGAGAGACGGAGTCCACATCCGTTGTTTGACACTAGCTGGTACCTGGAAACCAACCCGGATGTTGCCGATGCTCAGGTCAATCCACTTGTCCACTACTTAAGATCCGGTGCGTCCGAAGGGCGCAGCCCGAGTCCCGATTTCGATACGAATTGGTACGTTTCTCAATATCCGGACGTGGCCGCGACAGCAATCAATCCACTTGTACATTACGTTCTGACCGGGGTTCACGAAGGCCGGGTACCGCATGCGAAGATAAAGGCACGCGAGCGATTGGACGGAGCGATTGCGCGGTATGAAGAAACGGGTGAGTTGAATGCCGAAACAACTCTTCGTCTGCGTCGCGATGACGCCGGCACTACTGCTCTTGGGTTTCTGTTGCCCAATCAACCGCTCAACGTGTTCGTCGATCCGAGCCTGAGTTCGACTCCAACCCTGAGGATTTTGCTGCCTTCCCTTCAGATGCGCTACGCTACCGGAGGCCCAAACACGGCATATATCTTGGGCATGCTACTCGCCAACGATGGCATCCCGGTCATTTTCGTGTCGACGGACTTACCTCTCGATGACAATCTCAACGGGATCAAGTCGCACCTGCATCGGTTGACCGGCTTACGGCCGGACGATCTGGCGGTCCAATTCATTGATGGCAGTGACCGGACGCAACCCTTAGCCATTGGCTATAACGACGCGCTGATGGCCACCGCGTGGTGGACTGCCCACGCCGCAAGATCAGCGACAAGCATGCTTCGCTGCAAGCGCATTTACTACCTGGTGCAAGACTACGAGACGCTCTTCTATGGCGCTAGTGAGAACTTCGCGGATGCCGAAGCCTCGTACAGTTTCGATCACGTCCCGATCATCAATACGAGCCTTTTGCGTGATCACTTGATTAGTCGAGCCGTCGGCCGCTACTCGAATGCCGACTTCAGTCGGCAAGCCATCGCGTTCGAACCTGCGATTGACCAATCGTATTTCCGTCCTGAGAACCGTGACGCTCAAGCACCTCGCCGGTTACTCTTTTACGCGAGACCAAATATCGCAAAGCGAAATCTCTTTGGACTTGGCATCGCTGTTCTGCGTGCGGCAGTTGAGAAAGGTCTTTTCGGGGACAGTGGTTGGGAATTTATTGGAATGGGGGAATCATTTGATCCGATCCCCCTTGGCCGCGGCTATACGCTCACGCCCGCCGAGTGGCTCGACTTCGAAGGGTACGCGGAACAGATGCGGGGAACGGACATTCTCTTATCCTCGATGCTATCGCCGCATCCTAGTTATCCGCCGCTCGAAATGGCCGCATGTGGTGGGCTGGCAGTCACAACTGTATTTGGAAGCAAAACGGCAGCACGCCTCTCGGCGCTCTCGCCCAATCTGATCGGTGCGGAACCTGAGATCGGCGACATGCTCTTAGCCCTCGCGCGCGCGCGGGCCCTTAGCGATGATAAGGGTCGCCGGCAAACAGCGCCACAGCTAAGTCTCCCACGGACCTGGACCGAAAGCCTTTCGCCCGCAGTGGAAACGCTTGTCGCGCAATTGCAACGTGACGGAATTTCACGGCGCGGAACACTTCCGAAACTCGCACGCCCCGTTTCCGTCGTCCGTGCAAACGATATCATCGAAGACAGCCCCACCTTCTATCATCGGCGGGCGCAATTGCGTCGCAAACGATATGTCGAAGGCGATACCCCTGGGCTCCTTAGTCTGGTTACTACCGTCTATGATACGGACCCGTCGTTTCTCACCGACCTTGCCCACACTGTCTTCGGTCAAGATACGACAGCCGACTTCGAATGGCTGATTCTGGACAACGGCTCCACGCGGCTTGAAACGCGTGAAGTCCTGAATGAAATCGCTCTCGATCGTCGTGTACGCCTTGGCCGTGCTGAACAAAATCTAGGTATAGTCGGCGGCATGCGTTGGTGCCTCGAGCGTGCGCAGGGACGTTATATCGTTCCGGTTGACAGCGACGACCTGTTGTTCCCCGATTGCGTACGGACACTTTCGAGCTTCCTGGAGCAAGCCGGAATGCCACTAGTCGTATATACCGATGAAGACAAGACCGACGGATACAATCATCGCGACGCTTACTTGAAACCAGAATGGGATCCCGTTCTGTTTGTCCATTCGTGTTTCATCGCCCACCTCACAGTAATCGATCGAAAGACAGCACTCGAACTCGGCTGCTACTCGGATCCAGCTACCGAGGGATGCCACGATTGGGATACGTTCATACGGTTCTTCAACGCTGGACAAGAGCCTGCTCATATTCCAGAGGTACTGTATTCATGGCGCATGCATCATGCGTCAACGTCGAGCAACTACCGTGCGAAACCTTATATCTATCAGTCTCATAAGGCAGCGCTTGAACGCTTCCTAGACGCACGCGGTAAACTCGATAAGTATGAGATCGTGCTTTCACCGCTTTTCGACGGCACGCCCGATTACCGTTTCAAGCGGCGCCGCGCTCGCACCGGCGATTCTCAAAACGCTGTGCGAGTGAACAATGACATCATCGCAACGGTCATGCTTGATCAAAGCGTATCGCGCGATGGCCTACGGGCTGCAATTGGTCACGTTGACCCTAACGTACGCTACATTCACTTGCAAAGTCGCAAATGCGATCTCATCGAAGGAGAATTTGCAGAAGAAGTGCTCACGCATTTCGATCTATTCCCTGATTCTGCTGTCGTTGGCGGACGCATTCAAGATGGCGAAATCATACGTGAGAGCGGATATGTCTTTGGCTATGGTGGTTCGATTGGTTGCCCTGAAAGCGGAAACGCATTGACTAGTTCCGGATACTTCGCGCAAGGTTGGAAGCCACGTTCGGTCGCAGCTGTATCTGCTCGCCATAGTGTAGTGAGTCGCGCGTTTCTAACCGAAAACCTAGACAAGTTGCCCGTTGAACTCAGTTTAACGATGCTCGGCCCGTGGCTTGGCGCACTTGCATGCCTAGCAGGACTACGTGTGATCTATACTCCACTGATCAGTGCGAAACTAGGAGCGGGCGAGGAAATCGCATTGTCGCACGAGGAGCTTGCCGGATTCACCGGGGCGTTCAGTAGCCTGATGCGAAATCCAGTCGGATACGCACATCACTTGGACCGCAGCGGACAGCGCGCATATCAACCTGCGGAAGTCGGCACGCCGCTGATTCGCTTGCCCTACGCAAATTTTTTTACACAGCACGTCGAACAACGCTTCGCAGCACTAGCCCCGCGCCTGACGGACGATTTGCCAACTATATCGGTACTGACAACAGTATACGAACGTACTGATACAAAGCTGTTTCGTGCGACGGCGGAAGCGATGAGAGCACAAAGGCACAAAGCATCCGAGTGGATTGTCCTGGCGCACGGTCCCATTCCAGCCGATCTCGACAAAACATTGGTCGCCTTCGAGGCAGAAGGACTACTTCGGACGCTCCGTCACGAAGTGAATCTTGGAATTCATGGCGGGCTACGCGTTTGCCTCGAACACGCAATCGGCGACTTCGCAATCTCGATGGATGCCGACGATCTCTTGACGCCGGATGCGCTTGCCATACTAGCCAACGCCGCGAAAAGCAATCCCAATAGAGCGATCTTTTATTCTGACGAGGATCTGCTAATCGAAGATGCCTTCTGTCATCCTTACTATCGACCGGATTTCGATCCCGCGCTGCTGTTTGCCCAATCGTACATATGGCATGCGATACTCTTCCAACGCCAACTGGCTCTCGCGCTAGGCGTGTTTACGTCGAGTGAGGCAGAGTACGCCCAAGATTGGGATACTCTTGTCCGCTTTGCCGAAGGTGGTCACGAGCCGTTGCATATTCCAGAAGTTCTATACCACTGGCGACAGCATCCGAGCTCTCTCTCAAACAGTGGTAACTCGTTCTCGGGAAGCGCAAGGTCCATCCAAGCAGTGCTTCGCGGCGTTGCGCAGCGCCGTCGCCAAGATCTCTATGAGGTTGCCCCCTATCCGTTTGATCTCGGCATTCAAGACTACTATCTCAGGCGCTTGCAAAAGGAACCTGCTTCGGTAGACCTCATATCGATCGGCCTTGATGCACGTGGACCTGAGCACTTTCCATTCGCTACCCGTCAAGTTGCGCCGCCGTTGAGAGGTCTGAGTGGAATTGCAGTTCTGCTTGATCTTCTGGAACATTCAGAGAGCGAATTTGCGATGCTTGTTGGGCCGTCAACCGTGGCAATTGAGAGTCAAGCGGTGTGGGATTCGCTAAAACACTTTGAATTGATCAGCAACGTCGTGGCCGTTACGGGTCCGCTCGTCGACGCATCGGGAAAAGTCTTACGGGGCTCGCTAGTCTTACGCGACCGCGAGCAACTCTGTGACCCGATTGCAGGCCGTGCAATGAATGATCCCTGCTCCGGTTCCTTGGGACTCAAACCTCATTGCGTAGACGGAGTATCTGTTGACCTTCTGATCGGGCGTCGCAGGTTCCTGGTCGATGCGCTCAAAGCGGCGCCTGGGAATCTCGCGACGAGGAGCTTGGGCGCATGGCTCGGAAGCTTCGCCTCCGGCACTGAGCGGCTAATGGTCTACGAACCTCTGCTGAGGGCCTTCGTGAAGAATGAGAACGATCTGATCGGCGACGGGATTAGCGGCCTGCAAACGACGTGGGCTCACTTGCTGGCAGCGCGCGCGCCCTGCAATGTGCCCGCCCGTGGCCTCGCCGGATTTGTCCGTCACTCCGACATGCATGAGTAGCCAGCACCCAACAGTCGGTACTGACCGCAACCGACGGGTTCAGCTACGGAAAAGCGAGGTCAGACGTTCTTGAGACAAGAGCAGTGCTGCGAGTAACGCCGTCTTCATGCACGAATCTTGCTTTCCAATGAAATATCGTTCGCGTACACTGGTTCGCTTATACTTCCTGCACATTCCAGTGGTCGAGCGCAACCCGTTACTGTCCTCTCCAGTCCCACAATCTATGAAAGCCGTAATTCTTGCCGGCGGGTTTGGAACCCGAATCAGTGAAGAGTCACACTTGAAGCCGAAACCGATGATAGAAATCGGTGGCAAGCCGATTTTGTGGCACATCATGAAGATCTACTCGCATTACGGGATCAACGACTTTGTGATCTGCCTTGGGTATAAGGGTTACGTAATCAAGGAATATTTCGCGAACTATTTTTTACATACGTCCGACGTCACGTTCGACATGAGCAAGGGAAACGGCATGGAAGTGCATCAGCGTTACGCCGAGCCTTGGCGTGTCACGTTGATCGATACCGGACCGGAAACGCTGACCGGCGGACGCCTGAAGCGAGTCCGTGACTACGTCGGCAACGAAACATTTTGTTTTACGTACGGCGACGGTGTTGCTGACATTGACGTGTGTCGTCTCGTTGAGTTTCACCGACGACACGGCAAACTGGCGACGGTAACGGCAATTCAGCCGCCCGGTCGCTACGGCGCATTGCATACTGACGGCGATGTCGTCTTGAACTTTCAGGAAAAGCCTGCCGGCGACGGCGCGTGGATCAATGGCGGCTTCTTTGTCCTTGAACCCAAAATATTCGACTACATCGACGGTGACGATACGAGCTGGGAATCTACGCCACTGCCCAAGCTTGCGGCCGAACAACAACTGATGACATACCGGCACCACGGCTTTTGGCAGGCAATGGATACCCTGCGCGATAAGAATCACCTCGAAGATTTGTGGCGAACCGCCCCTCCATGGCGAGTCTGGTCGTGAATCTGTTCGGCGGCGCCTACCTCAATCGCCGGGTGCTCTTGACCGGTCATACAGGCTTTAAAGGAAGCTGGCTCGCGCTTTGGCTAACGCGGCTTGGGGCGCACGTCACCGGCGCATCACTTGCGCCGGCGACCAATCCAAATCATTGGGATCTGCTAGAGCTCGATGCCGTTAGCCATCGAATCGATATACGCGATCCCGATGCGGTCGCGCGCGTCGTCGAGGAAGCGCAGCCTGAGATCGTGTTTCACCTCGCGGCCCAACCTCTCGTGCGCCGTTCGTATGTCGCCCCCGTCGAAACCTGGGCAACCAACGTGATGGGAACGTGCCACGTGCTCGAAGCATGTCGCACGATGTCGAGCGTGAAAGCCATCGTCGCAGTCACGACGGACAAGTGTTACGAGAACAACGAATGGGTTTGGGGTTATCGCGAGTGTGATCGCCTGGGCGGCCACGATCCCTACAGCGCGTCCAAGGCCGCAGCGGAACTCGTAGCGGCCAGCTACCGTGCATCCTTCATGTCGACAACCAACGCGTCGCTCCTCGCGACAGCACGTGCGGGCAACGTTATCGGCGGGGGTGATTGGTCAGAGGACCGGCTGATACCTGACCTTGTCCGGGCTATGGTCAACGGCGCCTCTTTAGAAATACGCTCGCCCAATGCAACACGTCCCTGGCAACACGTGCTGGAATCGCTGAGCGGCTATCTACTGCTCGGTCAGCGGCTGCTGACAGGACAGAATTGCTTTGCAGAACCATGGAACTTCGGTCCAGACTCCCATGGCAATCGGTCGGTCTCCGACGTGCTGCGGCACATGTCAGAGTCGTGGCCCGAAATAAAATGGCACACGACGACGCAGTATCATCCGCATGAGGCTCGGTTGCTATCGCTTGATAGCACAAAGGCGCACACGTTGCTACGCTGGCAACCCGTGTGGGACTTCGACGACGCATTGCGGCATACAGCTGAATGGTATCGGACGTGGCTCGCGTCCGGCGAAGTCGTCAGCGTGCGCCAACTCGACCAATACGTTGAGGATGCCGCAGCTATCGGTGCATCATGGTGCGAGTCATGAAAGTGACACCTACTGCCATTGCAGGCGTGATGATTGTGCGCGCCACACCCTTTGCTGACCATCGCGGAATTTTTCAGAGAGTTTTCTGTGATAAAGAACTGGAATCGATAATTGGCCGACGGCACATTACACAGATCAATCACTCCAAGACAATGCGTGCCGGTGCAGTGCGCGGCATGCATTTTCAGCACGCACCACACGCAGAACTGAAACTGGTTCGTTGCCTTCGCGGTAAGGTCTGGGATGTTGCTGTCGATTTGCGAGCCGACTCGCCAACGTTTCTCCACTGGCACGCAGAGGAGCTTTCGTTTGACAACGGACGAATGCTCGCCATTCCAGAGGGATGCGCGCACGGCTTTCAGGTTATCGAGCCTGAAAGCGAGTTGCTATATCTTCATACGGCGTCGTATGAGCCCACCGCCGAAGGCGGCATACGGCACGATGATCCGGCGCTGAACATCACATGGCCTCTTCCAGTTGCCGATGTCTCTCAACGAGATCAATCACACCCTCTTCTAACGCCGGAGTTTCGCGGAATAACTGTATGAACTGCCGACACTGTCAAACGCCCTTGGAACACGTTTTTCTCGATTTGGGTTTTGCGCCGCCATCCAATGCCTATCTAACAGCCAGCGACCTAAAGGCTCCTGAGACGTATTTCCCACTAAAGCTTCTTGTCTGCCAACACTGTTGGCTTGTTCAAACCGAGGATTACGCACGCGCGCATGAACTGTTCAAGCCGGACTACGCGTATTTCTCGTCGGTCTCCCAAACTTGGCTGGCGCACGCGAAAGCCTACGCGGAAATGGTGTCCAGGCGTTTTGCGCTGAGTCAAGACAGCCTTGTCATTGAGGTAGCGTCAAATGACGGCTATTTGTTGAAGAATTTCATCGAGGCCGGTATTCCATGCCTAGGTATCGAACCGACCGCAAGCACGGCGGAAGCAGCTGAACGTCTTGGTATTCCAGTGCTGCGTGATTTTTTTGGTGAAGCACTTGCAAGGCAACTTGCCGCAAAAGGCAAGCAAGCGGACCTTATCGCTGGTAATAACGTGTTCGCGCATGTTCCAGACATCAACGACTTCACCTCGGGCTTGAAAACAGCGCTAAAGCCGCATGGCACAATTACATTGGAGTTCCCTCATTTGATGCGATTGATCGAGCACGTGCAGTTCGACACCGTGTATCACGAACACTTCTCCTATCTGTCGCTTCGGACTGTGATGAAGATTTTTGCACGCGCAGGTCTGCGCGTATGGCAAGTGGACGAGCTTGCGACGCACGGCGGCAGCCTCCGAGTGTACGGTTGCCACGACGAAGATCGGCGCGAAAATCATCCCTCGGTAGCAAAGGTGCTTGACGAAGAGGCTCGCTTTGGGCTCGCGGACCTTTCGACTTACAGCAGCTTCCAGTCGCGGGCCGATCACGTTAAGAATGGCCTACTCCAGTTCCTGCTTGAACAGAAGAAGCTGGGAAAAAAAGTTGCCGCGTATGGGGCGGCAGCCAAAGGCAACACTCTTCTCAACTATGCTGGGGTAAAGCCGGATCTGTTGCCGTATGTATGCGACGCGGCGCCGTCGAAACAGGGGAAATATCTTCCCGGAAGCCACATCCCTATTCTTCCGGCAGACGCGCTTCGCAAACACCGCCCGGACGTCATTCTCGTTTTGCCTTGGAATATTCTCCACGAGGTCACCGATCAGCACGCCTACGTCAGAGAATGGGGAGCTCGATTTGCGGCCGCCGTACCCGCTATAAGTATCTCTTGATACGGCGTACCGTGCGCCGACGACCGACGTCTCCCCTAGCTGTAAGCAGAATCCGAGCGAAGTGTGCGGTCGTGATCGTGCTCGACGGCGGCAATGGCTCCGCCTACTCAATTGTCTGTTCCCCAGATGCACATATTGCCATGCCGTCCATCCTTGGCCAGATAGAGAACACACTCCGATCGCGGATGAAGCGAAGGCTGCAATAAAGGGAAAGAAGGAGCGGCGACCTCCACGACGCGCACCGTTCGCCCAGCCGTAGGCGAGAATTTGGAAATACGACGCGCTGGAGGCCGTCGGGGACTAATGCGACTGAAATCTGGTGCTGATGTGCGAAGGTCGGGTCGAGTTTACCGTCGCCGGACGCAGAAGCTGCGATCCTGCGCAGCTAGCTCGTGAGCGTCACGCCGCTAACCTATTTGCCGGCATGGATGGCGAATAGCATATTCGCAGCACCTTGGAATGGCGGGATTTGTCTCGCTAACGCACTGGACGACCTACCCGTACTAGGCGCGGTCGGCAACCGAGAGTGTATGGATCATGATGCTTGACCAATTGCTTCGCCGCGGAAATAACAACGCTGATCTGCTTCGCCTAATCGCCGCGACAGCAGTAATATGGGGACACGCGTACAGGCTGACTCCTGAATCAGGCGTGGACGAGCCACTCGGCAACCTCCTCGGGTTCGATTATTCCGGCTCATTGGCGGTGAAGTTCTTCTTTTTCCTCAGTGGCATTCTCGTTACCAACAGTTGGCTTACGAAGCCAAGCGCGGTCCGTTTCGTATCGGCTCGATTTTTCCGCATTTTCCCGCTACTGTTTGTTAGCTCTTTTGCAACGATCGTCATCATGGGGCCGACGCTAACTTCTATGTCGGTATCCGAGTACTTCCACCATCGCGGCGACCTGACGCGGGTGCTTTTGCATCCCTATATCGAATACGTGCTACCGGGCGTGTTTGAGCATGCGTTGTATCGGCATGCAAATGGTTCGATCTGGACGATCAAATATGAATTGATGCTTTACGCCTTACTTCTCGGTGCTGGGATGTGCGGGCTTTTTCGTGTTAGGCTAGCCGCCACCGCGGTTCTCTTAACGGGTATTGTCGTCTGCTTGGCCTGGCCCGATGGCATCACCGCAATCGGTTTACCTAATATCAACAAGGGTGGCCAACTGCCAGCATTTTTTGCATTCGGCTCTCTACTAGCCCTGTACAAGGAACGCGTGCGGATAGACGGACGCCTGTGCATCGGGTTGGCGGTCCTCGCCGTCACTGTCAGACATGGCCCCGCATTCGAGTTTGTATTCTTGCCTGCCTTTTTTATTACTGCCTTGTGGGTTATGTCATTGGACATTACGAAATCCATTCGCCTTCCGGGAGACTTTTCCTATGGGGTGTATGTGTTCGGGTGGCCTCTGCAAAATACTTTCGCCAGCATTTTCCCGAAATCCGGAATACACGGAAACCAGATTATGACGTTTGCATGCGCGTTTCTCCTTGCGGTTATATCGTGGTTCTTGCTTGAAAAACCATGCATCTCGCTGGGTCAAAAGATTCCAGATCTTTTACGACGAAGAAACCGGAGCGCTGAAGCAGAAGCTCCCAAAGCGACGTTCGTGTGATAGAACTGCCTGCACTTACAGCTGTAAAATAAGTAAGAAGAGGGAGGCGGTAAAGTAATCCGCTACGCTCCTGGCATTGTCTTATCTTGTCCGCAATGCCGAAGGAATTTATACATTTCGACGATTCACCGAGTCATACCGCGCGGATGCCTTTTGTCAGTCCGGCACCGAGAATCGTGATGCCGCCGGTTGTATTTGGCACCATGCACGTGACGTTCGCGCTGAATGCATATGTGCCAAGGGTAAATTGGCTGATCAAAGGCCGGAGGCGATCGACTGAAGCCGGCGCGCGTCCCCCCAGAACGCCATTGGTTCATGGCTGGGATATGGATAGTGTCCCAGGTTGAGTGTAATTTGCGCGCTCCGCTCAACAATTCTTCGTTCGACCAGCCGACGCACGGATATCGGCGCACCACTACAGATGTTTGTTACGCCACTCAGTTCAGGATGCTCAATCAGTAAGGCTAACCTCCGGACGACTTCCACCACCGGCAGGTAGTCCCGCAACTGCTCCCCTCCCGACATATTGAAAACCGAATCGCCGTCATCAATCGCGCGATCGAGCTGTGCAAGTACACTGCGCGGATTCTGTCCCTCTCCGTACATGTAGAACAATCGCGCCCATTGCAGGGTAAACTGCCGCTGCTGCCAGGTCTCGAGAAATTTCCGAAGTGTATCTTTCGCCAACGAGTACGCATTCCTTGGCTGCGACTCCAGCGTCTCCGAAAGACACCCGTCTCGCATGCCATATTCAAAGCATGTCCCAGTCACAAGAACCTGCGAAATGCCCGCCGTCACACATTGCTTTAGGAAGCGATAAGCGGCTGGCAGATTCTCTTCGAAGTGAAACGGCGCATGATAATTGGGAAGCCCTGGCCAGGCAAGATGGATAACAGCATCTTGACTACCTAAAGACCCAAAGAAATCCGGCTCCATACAGCCAACGTCCGCGGTAACGATGCGAACTTCGCTGGACCATCGAAAATGGCGCGCTTTTGCTTTATCCCGCGCGAGCGCGACAATTTCGTGGCCGCGGGAAAGCAATTCGGGCACGAGATGCTGGCCGATAAAGCCGGTGGCTCCAGTTACAACGACTTTCATGGGCTGTCCTGTATTCGGGTTACGCATTCATTGCGGCACTATGCGCCATGGCCTACTTGCCTGCGCAAGCGCAATCAGCATGGCGTCCAAAAATATAAGGAGATCACTTAATACGGGCGCGCTAACCACCAGTATCTTGCGCCTCATAAGACACGCCAGCGTCATCTTGCAACGAATGAAAAGCCGTATCAAGCGCGTTACACTCAGCGTCTCAGTTCTCGGAACGTAGGTGTCAGCGACCAACTGACCATGATAGAATTTTCAAAGTTTGAGGGTGATCGGTGCCGACGCCCGTATGTGCGACCGAACTGAAGCCGTCGAGCTTTGAAGATTATCGAATACTCACCGATTTCGCGATCTTAACATTTAGTGGCTGGGCAAATGCCGCGGTGCAAAAATTTGCGTCGACGCTGCGAACATTATTGATTTTCTTGAATATGTTGGACAATACCATCGGTAAAATAGCATTTTTACATATCCCAAAAACAGCCGGTGTTTCAGTTATCGACGCCTTTGTTCAACGGCTTGGCGCGGAATCCTGCCAAGCATTTAGCAGCGAAATTTCTGAAGATGTCTTCAGCAAAAAGACATTTGTGTCCGGGCACGTTTACCTCGGTGACATTCAATGTGATCCGTTTATTTTCACGTTTGTTCGAAATCCGCTGGAGCAAATTGCATCGCATCTGATGTGGGTCGACCACTATAATCAGCCGGAGTACGAAATCGAGCTCAATGGTTTCCCAGAGAAAATTAGGCAGGAGATACGCCGGGTTGCGAGCGTGGATCTTTCAAGCGCTAAATCGATAGACAAATATTTCGAATCACGCTCTCATGACTCCGAGATCAGACTGATCAATCTCCAATCCGAATTGCTTGTATTCAAGCGCGGCCACGTCACTGAAATGACACACAGAGATCTCGCAAGCAAAGCGATAAACAACTTAAATCGGTTTGGATTCGTTGGAATTTCCGAGGATCTTTCAGCTGAAATGAAAACACTTTTTGAAATGCTCAATCTGGGAGCGAGCCCAGTTATTTCACATCTCAATTCCTCTCCTTCTTCACGGAAAGTGGATACAAGCGTGCATGATATTCAGCGAACTTTGCTGAAATATGTTCAAGCGGATCTACGACTGTACGAGCACGTCATGGCAGAAAAGAAAAGCTCTCTTAAGACCAACCGGAATATCTTTTCCATAATGCAATCCTTTGCGAGGAAATACACAAGAGCTTAAAGAAAAATCCAACTATTGGCCTAACAGGCGCTAAGGCCGGTACCACCTTCAGGAACTCCCAGTGCAAGCACCAGCAAAGGTAGCGACGGCACTGACGGAAGAAAGTAGCACTCCAATACACCGCGTATGGTCATTTGACTGTCCCGCGTCCACGTCAAATACAGCGGCCCGAAGATCATTCCAATGAATCGCCAGGAAGTTAAAGAGCGGTCTATCATTTCGGCGATCGTGCATTCGGCCCACTGACGTACAGGACAACAACGCGTCGATCGCCGCTCGTGAGAACGGCAACGTCTCGTCCGCGGCGAGACGAATGACCAGCGCTGGTCTGGCGGGTCGCCAGTGACTACCCTCAGGCGGCGCCCAGCGATCAGAGCTCACTGATCCGGCCGTGCTGGAACGTCAGCACGCGGTTGCACATCTTCTCGACAAGCGCCTGCGAGTGCGAAGCCAGCACCAGAATCGACGAATTTTCTACGACCTTGTCGAGCCGCTCTGCCGCCTTCTCGTTGAATGCAGCATCCCCCACCGACAGCCATTCGTCCATCAGCACAATGTCCGCGTGAATAGACGTTGACACGGCGAACGCGAGGCGCAGCAGCATACCGCTTGAATACGTCCGCACGGGCATGTTCAGGAAGTCTTCTCCTAACTCGCTAAATTCCGCGATCGCCTCGAGCTTCTGCTCGATCTCACGAGGCTTGATACCCATCATGATGCCGCGCAGAAAAATGTTCTCGTAGCCAGTGGCTTCGTGATCCATGCCAAGGGAGATGTCGATCAGCGACACGATCCTGCCCTTGACATCCAGCGTCCCTGCGACAGGCGGATAGACGCCCGCCAGCACGCGAAGCATGGTCGTCTTGCCAGCACCGTTATGTCCGACGAGGCCCACGCGGTCGCCTGGCTTGAATTCAAAGCTGACGTCGTCGAGCGCCCGGACCGTGACGCGCTTCGCCGCGTCGGCTGCCACGCGCCCACCGGTTGTCGCGCGCATCAGCGACTTGCGAAGCGAACGATGCGACGCGTTGTAGATCGGGAATTCCACGACCACGTTTTGTGCACGAATGTATGACTCACTCATTCCCGACTCACAGCCAGTAAGCGATTCGATCGCGGAAGCGGCCTTGCAGTGCGATTCCAACGGTCAAAAGGATAATCGTCGTACCTAGCGACCAGATCCACGAATCCAGCGGAAAGTAGCCGTTGATGATAGGCGCTCGCACGATCTCGATGAGGTGCGCAAACGGATTGAACTTCGCTACCCAATGATGCTTCTCGCCGAGCGCTTCCGGTCGCCAGATAATGGGCGTGATGTAAAACAGCACCATTGTCGCGTTTGAGATGATCATCGGCATATCGCGGAAACGCGTACAAAATACGCTGACGATCATCGAGATTGCCAGCATGGCGATCGTGCCGAGGAAGAGCCCTGGAATCGCCAACAGCGCGTGCCACGTCAACGACGGACCGAGCACAGCAATCACGATGACGATGATCACGCAGTTGTGACCGAGGATGATCAGGTTGCGCATCAGAATACGCAGCAGGTACACACCCATGGGAAAACGGATCTGCTTGATCGTCGATTCGAACTGGGTGAAGCCCGTACAGGCTTCGTTGATCTGCGCAGCGTAGAAAGTCCACACGACGTTTCCGATCGCAAAGAACGGCAGAAACGACTTGACGTCATTCTTGAACAGCACCGACCATAGCACGCCCATCGTGCCGATCATGATGCCCGTGGAAAGCGTGACCCAAAAAGGGCCAAGAATGGAGCGACGATAGCGCTGACGAATGTCATACCACGCCAGTAACGCCCACAGATGGGGATTCGCAAGCGCGGCCCAGAATTCGCGCAACCCGTTATAACGTTTCATTGCGGTTGTGTTCATACTCGCTTGCAATCAACTAAGTCCATTATTGTAACTGAATGCTCCTGCGCGCCCGACGGTACAAGGGCTATCTGACCTTTCGCGCTCGCAGTCGACATCGCCGTCAAACGCAGGAGGATTCGAACCCGGTCACGCCGCCCACAGGCCCGACAACATCGCGCGAATCCGGCGCAGCCTTGCCGGCGCAAACAGAGTCTGCACGACGAAGAGACGGACGAGCCGCCGCTTCCAGAAGCGCCGCCATGGCAACGACACATAGGGTGAACGTATCAGACGAAGCGAATTGCGGAAGTAAAAATAGTCCCGCATCGGGCTATGCACCGGCAATTCGCGCCTCCCGAGCAGCCAGAACGACACGACCTCATCTCCAATCGCATGCTCGAGCCGAGCCTGCGGAACACAGAATATCGCTCGTCCCGCAGCGCCCGCGCGCAGACACCATTCGACGTCGACCTGATCGACGAAATACGCTTCGTTCATTGGGCCCACCGCATGGAACGCCTCGAGCGCGATCAGCGTGCCCGACGCGATCAGATATTCGCAGCGCACAGGCGCCGTGCCACCGACGTCGACAAATGTGATCCCGCCGTCGGCGATGACGGGAACAGGGGCCGCCGCTCGCGACTTTCGATCGACGATAGCAGGCCCCACTGCACCCAGTACATGGCCAGACCCACGCAACTGGCTTGCTGCCTTGACGAGCGTCGCCACCATGCCTGGTTGAGGCACGCTGTCGTGATCCAGTAGCAGCACGTCAGTCGCGCCCTGCTCCCTTGCGAGCGCGACACCTCTGTTCTGCGCTGCCGCAATGCCAACGTTAGCGGACAGACGGTGCAGCACTGCGCGTCGCCCGCATGCTTGCTCGATCCTTGCCGCACATTCGGGCGTCGAACCATTGTCGATTACGAGCGACACCTCGACTTGCGCACGCGTCGCATCAAGCAGCGCAGCAAACACGTCCAGCTCCGGATTGAACGTGACGACAATCGCGAACACGCGATGCCGTGCCACAACTCCGCCCACGGTCCGCAGCGCGTGGGCGTCGCCTGCAAACGGTCCGCTCATGCGTGTGCAACGCTGCCGATCAACGACAGGATTCGCTCGGCGCGCCGCGCGTACGTATGGTCGACAAGCGCACGCTGCTGGGCGGCTCGGGCCATCGTTGCGGCTCTCGCCGCATCGTCACGCAACATGTCCACATGACGACGCAACTCGGCAGGCGAATCGAACAGCAGAATCTCGCCTGCGTCGGAATCGAAATAGTCGTAGATTTCAAGCCCCTCGACAAACATGCATTGCACGGTGCCCGCCATGGCCGCTTCGAACGTGCGTGGCCCAGGCGTGGGCGCGTCGAGACTAAAGCGGGCATTGGCGAGATCGTAGCGACGCCCAATATTCAGCGTGACGAGCGAACTGGCGTAGTAGTCGGGCAATAGCCTGTTTTCGATGCGCTCATTGCGTGCGAAGCGCATCTCGCCCGGCCATTCGGCGCCAAGCACCTCAACGTGGACGCCATCGAGGTTCGATGCGCAATCGCGCAACAGTGCGACGCGGTTCGGAAAACCCACACCGCAGAAAAATACATCACGCTGCTTCTGAGGACGCAAAGGGCGATAGTGGTCCGCCTTGCTGGCGCCGAGCGGCACATGATAGACACGTGGATGCTGATAGTGTGTGACCGCCCACCGATCGTTCGAAAAGATCACATCTGCAATATTCACGATCTTGTAGTTGAAATCGAACTCGTAGGGATCGTCGTGCAGCCAGAACGCCATGCATGCGCCACTGCGCAAGCAGTAATTCTTCAGGCCGTGATAGACGCTCACGGCGGGCATGCAAGAGCCGAACACCAACACCAGTTGCGGACCGAACGCCTCGGCGCAAAATTCCGCCACTTCCAGCGAGCACACGCGCACAGCCGCATCGCCCAGCAACTCGCGAAAACCTTCGCCTACGTAACCACGCAACTGTGCATTGTTATTGATCGAGTCAGGCGACGCGCTGCAGACGAGAACTCGGATTATCGCGTCCATAGGATCCTTTTCGCGTGTTTGACCATCAGCCTGGCCGTTTTCCTGAAACCATGTTCTGCATAGTACGCGTACACACCGCGCACCTTGGAGCGGTTGCGAAGTCCCGATGACGATAGCTCCACTGTCACCATGTTCAACCGCGAGGCAGACCCGAGCTGGAACCACGATGGTGATTGCAGCACGATCCCCAGTTCCGCGATGCCTGTCGGTCGGCGCGGTACGTCCGATATCTGTTCATGATCAAGATCCCTAAAACGCTTGCGATACTCAGCGGTCAATGCAGCGACGTGAGACGTCAGTGTCGGGTACAGGTCATGAGTAATATTGGCGCGCAGCGTCGCAAGCAGGTAGCGATCTTCCGCGAGCAATCGGATTGCATTGACCAAGTCGCCTTCCTCACTGACTCGGATCTTCAACCCGTTGACGCGGTTGCGTACCCGCTCACCCAGCGCGCCGATGTCCGAGACGATCGGCACGATGCCATGCTGCCAAGCTTCAGACAGCGTGAGGCAGAACGTTTCCGGCCAGATCGACACGTGCAACGACACATCGCACTCGAGCAGCGCACGCGGCAAATCGTCCGCGTGATAAGTGCCGTGCACGAACACGCTCGGGAACATCCGCTTGTCTTCGAGGTGCTTGAATTCTTCGTCGAGGCGGCCGAACACGTGAAACTCGACGGGGACGCCACTCAGTTCAACGACCGTCGGCGCGAGCAGATCACCGCCCTTTCCGTGCGTGACGTTGCCCAGCAGGGCGACCTTCAACGCGGGCGCGGCACCAGCAGGGGGTGCCTGTCGTTCCACCGGGGGCGCGACGTCTTCGTCGTCGAGAATCGGCACCGGTAGGACAATTGCGCTGGGGTGTTGCCGCATAGCTGGGTAGATGGCGCTGAACAGGTCGCGCTGTCCCGCCGTGTTGAAAAACAACATGTCCGCGGCCCCGATGACACCGTTCCAGAAGTCACGACGCGCAGCCTGCGAACCTGGCTGGATCTGGTGTTTTTTCCAAAGGCACAGATCGCACTGCGCAAGCGACACATCCGGTGCGCCGCAAAACTTCCCCTTGAATGAGATCAGTTGAAACTCGTTGCACACGGCCAAGTAGTCATGTGCTGTTATAGCTGTTGGTATGCCGAGCGACTTCGCGATATAGACAAGTGAAGGTACGTGCCCAATGAAATGCTGGAAGTGGACGAGATCGACCTTTCGTTCAATGAGCACGGCGTGAAAGGCTTTCTCGCGCTCGGGCGACGATAGCATTTGAGTCCCGTACGGTTCAGCGAATGTGTACCGCTTGAGCAGCTTGTAGTCCTTGTCCAGCAGGAGCGTGTCCCAATTATCGCCCGAATCGCCGCGCATGTAGAGAAGAACATCGAATTCGTTGCCCAAGTTCGCGCGCAAACGGTCAAGGTAAATTTCGACGCCGCCAAAGTGGCCTCGTTCAACATAGTTGTGCGAGACGAACAGCACGGTCTTGCGTGTCGCAACGGGAGATGTCGCCACACTACCGGCTGCGGCTACCGGCGACGTGCCCGTGTCGTTGCGACGCGAAGATAAGCACGCTGCTTCTGCAAGCATCGTGTCCACGCGGTGGTCATAGGTATGATCGCGCAACGCTCGTTCTCGCGCGGCCGTTGCGATCCGGTTGCGGTACTCGCGATAGCCGATCAGCGTGGTTGCCTTGCGAATAAAGTCCTGAGCATCCGAGAACAGCACGACTTCGGAATCAGGCTCGAATGCAAGTGCGACTTCCGCAAGCGACTCCTGTACCATCTGCACGCCGCCAGCCAGCGCGGCTTCAAATAGACGAGGGGGCGGCGTTTCCGCAAACTCCCTGTCCCCTGAAGCCGAAAAGACGCGAGGCAGCAAGATCGTGATCGCCGAACGATTGACGAAGCGCCCGAAATCCGGTGGCGACGTGCGCCAGGTGATCAGGCTCTCCGGCAGATCCACATTGCGCGGCGGCAAATGCTCGTTGGCAGGAAGCGCGAGCTTGAATCGCCAGTCTGACGGCATCTGGCCAAGTATCGATCGCACGAAGGCCGTTCGGTTAGGCCAAGCCGTACCGGCAAAAAACAGCTCGTAACGCAGCGCCTTGTCGACCGGCAAGACAGGGATGCTGTGGAATTCGACGGCCCCTGCAAGCGGCAGGTGACGGCCCTTCTCACCATATTCAGCCACGGTGGACGAATCGTTGGTGAAGACCAGATCGAAGATCTCTGCATTGCGTTTGTTGACCGATACTTCGTAGGGGTCTTCGGTCACCCACAGCAGCGACCGGCCGCACGCGCGCGCAAGGCGCCGGCACAGCGTCTGATTGAGTTCTTCACCGTCGAACGCCACGAACAGATTGCACTGATGTTCATACGCCTTGTCGATCGCATCTAGCGGATCGGCCTTGACGACGAACTCCACATCGCTGGATCGACCAAGCGCGTCGCGCAACGCAATACAGATATAGTGATTGGGGTTGCGAAACTTCGTATCGAGCAACAGAATCCGATATTTATCGTTACCCATTTGTTTCCTAAATTTCTCGCCTTCGCCGCGCTCAAACCGATCAATTGACCGGCGAGCATCTATTCGATTAACCTGCTCGAACTCTCTTGCCCGGACCTTGCCTCTTGTCTGATCGTACCGCCGCCATCATTGTCACATACGACCCAGAGCGCGAGGTCCTGTTACGACTGATCGAAATGCTCTCAACGCAGGTACGAATGTTGTTCATCGTCGACAATGCATCGAGCAATTTCGATCAGTGGCAACACGCGTTGCCAGCCGCGCAATGCCATCTCATCCGGCTGTCGAGCAACCTGGGTATCGCCGCGGCACTTAATCATGGGCTTGCCCGCGCAGAGCGCGAAGGCGACCTCCAGTTCTGCGCAATCTTCGATCAAGACAGCGCGCCGTCCGCAAACATGATCGACCAGCTCGAGACGTACCATGATCGCTTGTCGTCGCGCGGCCCCGTCGCGCAGGTCGGCCCTTACTTCTTCGAGCACAATCGCGGGATTTTCCTACCGTTCATCGAGTTCAAACTTGGCTTTCCGCGCAGGAAGCGCGATCCCGGCAATGGCACCTGGACGACTGCCGATTATCTGATCTCGTCGGGTGCCCTGATATCAATTGCAGCGTTGAACGTGGTCGGCAATATGGACGAGGCCTTGTTCATCGATTACGTCGACATCGAGTGGGGCCTGCGCGCCCAAGCCGCCGGTTTTCAAAGCTATGGCGCGTTCGACGTTCGCATGGAACACAGAATCGGCGAAAGCGCCCTTGAAGTAGCCGGCATTCGTCTAGCCGTGCACAAGCCACTCAGGCGCTACTACTACTATCGCAATGCCATCCTGCTATGCAGACGCCACTACATTTCCCTCGCCTGGAAGATCAGTGAGATCACTCGCCTCGGAATCAAGTTCTTCGTATTCAGTGCGTTATCGAAACGCCGTGCTGCTGACTTCACCATGATGTCCAGAGGCATTTGGGATGGCTTGCGCGGGAAGACGGGCAAGTTCGAACAGGCCAACCGATCTTGACGGGAGGTTCGGCCGCACAGGCTCGCATGCCGGCCTGCGGCCGGGCGACCTCTCTTTTCGCTCCGCCTGCTTACATTTCGCCGATACAGAGACGCAGCGCGTCGTCCCACTGTGGCACCTGCACGCCGAATGAGGCAGCAAGCTTCTCACAGGACATCCTCGAATTGGATGGACGCTTTGCGGGCACCGGGTACTCGCTAGCAGGAATTGATTCGACCGATGGTTTTTTCTCGAGCTCAGCCATATCGAAGATCGCTTGTGCAAACCCTGCCCATGACGTCGAACCGCCCGCCGTCAGGTGATACACACCTGACTTCGAGGCCCACCACTCGGTGCCTGCCGCGTGACCTTGCGCAACGATATGCGCAACCAGCGCCGCAATGGTCTTGCTCCAGGTCGGCGCGCCGAACTGATCGCCGACAATACGCAGAACCGGCCTGTCCGCCGCGAGGCGCAGCATGGTCAGCAGAAAATTCTTGCCACGTCCGCCGTACACCCAGCTCGTGCGAAATACCAGCGACGCCCCGCCGACTTCGGCAATTGCGCGCTCGCCGGCCAGTTTGCTCGCGCCATACACATTCTGCGGGTTCGTCTCGTCCAACTCGACGTAGGGCGCCGGCTTCGTGCCGTCGAAGACGTAATCGGTCGAAAAATGCAGCATGGGCGCACCCAACTTCTTCGCTTCTTCCGCGATGATGCCAGGCGCTTCACCGTTGATCCGCATTGCGTCGTCGCACTCTTTTTCAGCCAGATCGACGGCCGTGTACGCAGCCGGATTGACGATCAGCGCGGGCTTCAATTCGCGAATGACGCTGCGAATCTGGTCGAAGTTCGCGAGGTCGAATTGTTGCCGGCTCAGCGCGGCGATGTTGCCGAGACCTTGCAGGCTTCTCGCCAGTTCGAAGCCAACCTGACCGTTGACACCCGTTACGAGGATGGTGCGTTGTTCAGTCGTCATCTACGTCCTCATGCGAAGCAATCGGCTTCCGCCAACCGCTTGCCCGCCGCATCCTTCGCCGCGAGCAGGGGCTCGAAATCGATCGGCCATTCGATACCGATCTCCGGATCGTTCCACACGATGCTGCGCTCATGCGCCTGATACCAGTAATCGGTCGTCTTGTAGAGGAACTGCGCCGACTCCGACAACACGACGAAGCCATGTGCAAAACCCGGCGGCACCCACAACTGCCGATGGTTTTCTTCCGACAGATTCACACCGACCCACTTGCCGAAATTCGGCGAACTCTTGCGAATGTCGACAGCGACGTCGAACACTTCCCCTTCCACAACGCGCACGAGCTTGCCCTGCGCGTGTTCGATCTGATAGTGCAACCCGCGCAGCACGCCCTTGGCTGAACGCGAATGGTTGTCCTGCACGAACTCGACACCCGCCTCGACGTGCTCAGCGAATTCGCGCGCGTTGAAGCTCTCGTAGAAGAACCCGCGCGCATCGCCGAACACCTTCGGCTCGATGATCTTGACTTCGGGAAGTGCAGTTGCAGTTACGCTGATGGCCATGCGACTTGATCCGTAAGAATGTTTTGCAAATATTGCCCGTAGGCATTCTTCGAAAGCGGCTTTGCGAGCGCGAGCAGCTGTTCGCCATCGATCCATTTCCGACGGTAAGCGATCTCTTCAGGACACGCGACGACCAGCCCCTGGCGCTTCTGCAGGGTCGCAATGAACGTCGCGGCCTCGATCAGCGAATCGTGCGTACCCGTGTCGAGCCATGCGTACCCGCGCCCCATGATCTCAACGTCGAGCTTCTTCTGCTCGAGGTAGCGCGAATTGACATCCGTGATTTCCAGTTCGCCGCGCGGGGAAGGCTCGATATCGGCGGCGATGTCACACACTTTATTGTCGTAGAAGTACAAGCCCGTGACCGCGTAATTCGAACGCGGCTTTACAGGCTTTTCTTCGATCGACAGCGCGCGGAATTCCTTGTCGAATTCCACCACGCCGTAGCGCTCGGGATCATGCACGTGGTACGCAAACACGGTAGCGCCGTCGGTGCGCCCATTCGCGCGCTCGAGTTGCTTCGCGAGATCGTGACCGTAGAAGATGTTGTCGCCGAGAATCAGCGCCGACGGATCGTTGCCCACGAATTCACGACCGATGATGAACGCCTGCGCGAGGCCATCGGGCGACGGCTGCACCGCATACTGAATGTTCATCCCCCACTGGCTGCCGTCGCCGAGCATCGCCTCGAAGCGCGGCGTGTCTTGCGGCGTCGAGATGATCAGCACGTCGCGAATGCCCGCGACCATCAGCGTCGACAGCGGGTAATAGATCATCGGCTTGTCGTACACGGGAAGCAATTGCTTCGACACGACATGCGTAATCGGATACAGCCGTGTGCCCGACCCGCCCGCCAAAATGATGCCTTTGCGTGCCATCGTGCCGCCCTTACGCGCGTTGCGCGTAGTTGGTTTCGACCCACTTGCGGTACTCGCCCGAAGCGACTTCGTCGACCCATTCCTGGTTGTCGAGATACCACTGGACGGTCTTCGCAAGCCCCGTCTCGAACGTCTCGGCCGGCTTCCAGCCGAGCTCGCGCTCGAGCTTGCGCGCATCGATCGCATAGCGGCGATCGTGGCCCGGACGGTCCTTCACATACGTGATCTGGTCGCGATACGAACCCTGCGCCTTCGGACGCTTCTGTTCGAGCAGGTCGCACAGTGTGTGCACGACTTCGAGGTTCTTCTTCTCGTTCCAGCCGCCAACGTTATACGTCTCGCCCGGCACGCCGCGCGAGAGCACTTCGCGGATCGCGCTGCAGTGGTCGCCGACGTACAACCAGTCGCGCACGTTCTGACCGTCGCCGTAGACAGGCAGTGGCTTGCCGCCGAGCGCGTTCGCGATCATCAGCGGAATCAGCTTTTCGGGGAACTGGTAGGGGCCGTAATTGTTCGAGCAGTTCGTCGTCAGCACGGGCAGGCCATACGTGTGATGATAGGCGCGCACGAGATGATCGGAGCCCGCCTTGGTCGCCGAATACGGACTGTTCGGCGCATAAGGCGTGGTTTCCGAGAATTGCGGATCGGTTGCGGACAGCGAACCGAAGACTTCGTCCGTCGACACATGCAGGAAGCGGAAAGCCGCCTTATCCGCATCGTTCAGTGCGCTCCAGTACGTGCGGGCTGCTTCGAGCAGCGTGAACGTGCCGACGACGTTGGTCTGCACGAAGTCCGCCGGCCCGTGGATCGAGCGGTCGACATGGCTTTCGGCTGCAAAGTGCAGCACCGCGCGCGGCTTGTGCTCGGCAAAGAGTGCGTCGAGCGTCGCGCGGTCGCAGATGTCGGCGCGCACGAACACGTGACGGGGATTGTCCTGCTGCGACTTGAGGGTGCCCAGATTACCGGCATAAGTGAGCTTGTCCAGATTGAGGACTGGCTCATCGGAGGCATTCAACCATTCAAGCACGAAATTGGCGCCGATAAAGCCGGCACCGCCCGTTACCAGGATCATGGGATTCCTTCTAGAAATTTTCTTGACCGAGTAGCCGGCTAGCCGCAGTTGTGAAAAACCCGGCAGCCTTTACCCGAGTGGCCCGAACTCCGGCAAAGCTGACCGACCCCGCGAAGCGCGCGGTTTGTAACCGGCAATTATAAAGGTGTCAATGAGAAACACCAGCACGCTAACAAACTGAGACGTTTTGTAAGTCAGGCCAGAGCAAGCATCCAGTCGATGGTGTCTTCGAGCCCGATGGCGGGCATCTCCGGCACCACGCGGTTCAGCCGTTCCGCCGAACCCACCAGCACCTTGACCTCGTTTTGACGGACGAACGCTGGATTGACGCGGACTTCGAGATCGTGCCCCGTCGCTTCCCGCACGATGTCGACGATGTCCGTCAACCTGCGCGGCGTGCCGCTGCAAACGTTGAGCGTTTCGCCCGCAACAGGCGATTCCAGCAGCGCCCGATAGGCGGTCGATACCATCCGCACATCGGAAAAATCGCGCGCGACGTCGAGATTCCCCAGCTCGATAAACGGCCGCCGCCGGACGAAATGGGAAACGATTTTGGGAACAAGGAAACGCTCGGATTGCCCGCGCCCCGTGTAATTGAAGGGCCGCGTGACGACGATGGGCAGGCGGTCGAACCATGTCCGCACCAGATGCTCCATCGCCAGCTTGCTCGCCGCGTAGTGGTTGACGGGCGCGGGCGCGGTAGCTTCGTCGACGACGCCCTCCGCGTTGCCGTAGACGTTCGCGCTGCTCGCGATCAGGATCTTGCGCGGCTCGTGGCCGACGTCGACGCACGCCTGCAGCAGGTTCGTCGTGCCGATCACGTTGACGTTGTACAGATCCAACGGGTCGTCGTGCGCGACGAAGCTGATCGCCGCCAGATGCACGATGAATGCGGGCTTCAGTTCGCCGATCAGGCGTCGGCAGTCCGACAGAGACGTGATGTCGAGCGTGCGCTCGCCGGGCTCCGGCGCGCCCGCCGTCGTGCCGATGACGTCGTAGCCCGCGTCGGCCAGTTCTTCCCGGACGTAGGCACCAGTGAAACCGCTCGCCCCTGTAAGGAGCACGCGATGGATAACCGGCTCAGACGGATGCCGCAAACCCTTCCTCCCCTGCTCTGAAATGCACGCCCGTGCAGGCAGCCGGCCGAATATATCAGACGAATAAATCGGCCCGCTTCATTCCCGAGGCGCGTAAAAGCGAGTTTGGCGGCCAGAAAATCCTCAAAAAATCGGAAAAAAACAAAAATATCTCTGCATTGCGCCGTCGATGCGATGTCGGCGGCATCGAGGCGCAAGCGCGCTCAACGACGATGTCACGAGCGCGCGCTATCATGTCGCGTTGTGCAGCGCAGGTCGTTGGCAGCGTATTCGTTCCCGTATCGAGCGGGCATCCGTCGCGCCACGACGCTGCTGCCGCGTCCTTTGGAACCACCCATTCTCCCGATGACCGTTTCCACCAGCTCCCCTCCCCTCGCTTTCGGCGATCTGCAGGGCTGCCGCACCCAGTTCCAGCAACTTCTCGCCAAGGCCGCGCCGCCTGCCGATGCGCCGCTCTGGTTCGCGGGCGACCTGATCAATCGGGGCCGCGAATCGCTCGCGACGCTGCGCGACATCATCGCGCTCGGCGACCGAGCGGTTCCCGTGCTGGGCAATCACGACCTGCACCTGCTGTCGGTGTCGGCTGGCATCCGCAAGTCAAAGAAAGGCGACACGATCGACGAAATCCTTGCCGCGCCCGACGCCGAAGATCTGCTCCACTGGATTCGCCACCGGCCGCTCGCGCACTACGAGAACGGCATGCTGCTCGTGCATGCTGGCGTGTTGCCGCAATGGGACGTCGATCTGACGCTGGAACTCGCCGACGAGCTGCAACGCGCGTTACGCGCGCCGGGCTGGAAAGAGACGCTCGCGGGCCTGTACGGCAACGAGCCGAACCGATGGACATCGAGCCTGAAAGGCATCGACCGTCTGCGTCTGACCTGCACCGCACTCACGCGTATGCGCTTCTGCGATGCCGACGGCGTAATGGATTTTTCGTCGAGCGGCGGCATCGACTCCGCGCCGAAAGGCTTCATGCCGTGGTTCGACGTGCCCGGGCGCAAGACGGAAAACATGACGATCATCTGCGGACACTGGGCCGCGCTCGGCCTGATGATCCGCGACAATCTGATCGGACTGGATTCTGGTTGCGTGTGGGGCGCGCAGCTGACGGCCGTCCGGCTGGCGCAGTCGCCGGCCGAGCGCACGATCACGCAAGTGGAATGCGAAGGCTGTCGCGCCAACGCCGGTTGATCGGCACCTGAACGGTTTTACGCGTGGCGCGTCAGATCGACGTCCGAACCGCCGTTTAGCGGTTCTATCGTGGCGTTCCTGCTCGCATCGATCAACGCCTGAGTCCGGTCGGCAACCTGTCCAGAGCGACGCGACTCCGGGTCCTGCAACGCGGCGAGCGCCGCTTGCACGGAAGCCTGCGCCTCGGCCGCCAGCAAGCGCCGGTCGGCACCCGGCGCGAGCGGTGCGCCGACATACACATGCGCGGTCAGCGGCCCGCCGCGCAACAACGCATCGAGCGATTCACCAAGCGACATCTCGCCGATATACGCAGGCGCCGTCGACTGCCGGCCCTGTGCATCTTCGTACATCAGGCAGAGCGGCTGCACGGGGCGTGACGCCGATACGGGCGCCTGGA
The DNA here is from genome assembly GCF_038900715.1 of Paraburkholderia phymatum. Lineage (GTDB taxonomy): Bacteria > Pseudomonadota > Gammaproteobacteria > Burkholderiales > Burkholderiaceae > Paraburkholderia > Paraburkholderia phymatum_A. The sequence continues at coordinate 38,365 of NZ_JAYMRZ010000013.1, forward strand.
ACATGTTCGCGTGAAACGGCAGCAGTTGAGTGCCGACGGACGTCGTGCCTTCCGGAAACACGCACATCAGCTCGCCCGAGTTCAGCCGGTCGGCGAGTTCGTGCATGATGCGCTTCGCGTCGCTGCGCTTCTCGCGCTGAATGAACACGGTGCCCAGTTGCTGCGCGCACCACCCGACGACGGGCCACTTGCGGATCTCCGCCTTCGACACGAACGGCGTCGGCCGCCATGCGTTGATCACGTAGATGTCGATCCACGAAATGTGGTTCGCGACGACCAGCACGCCTTCATCGAGCCGCACGCCATCGTTGTGCACGACGAGACGCATGCCGCACAGTTGCAGCATGCGCAGCGACCAGGCGCGATTCAATTCCAGACGCTGCTGCGCAGTCGCACGATGAAAACGCGTCCAGACGGTCCACATGCCGTACAGCAGATGCACGACCAGCCGAATCTTGCGAAATGCGAGCTTCATGGTGGGAGTCTTCCGCTAACCTTCCGATTCTTTTCAGCTTCTTTTGCGCTCACTGCCGACGTCCGGCTTTCTCAGCGCTGCTCGAACGCAACCTGCCCGCCGACAACCGTCGCACGCACGCGCGCAGGCAGCTCGTAGCCGAGGAACGGTGTGTTGTGCCCCTGGCTCTTCAGCGCGCGAGGCTCGACGCGCCAGTGCGCGCCGCGGTCGAACACGCACAGGTCGGCGGTTGCGCCCGCTTCGATGCGGCCAGCGGGCAGCTTCAGCACGTCGGCAGGCGCGGCCGTGACACGGTTCAGCGCCTTCGCGAGCGAAACGCCCGCTTCGTCCGCCCACTTGACCGTCAGCGACAGCAGCAGTTCGAGCCCGGTCGCGCCCGGCGTCGCCTCGGCGAACGGCAGCAGCTTTTCGTCGTCGTCGACGGGCGTGTGGTCCGAGCAGATCGCGTCGATCGTGCCGTCCAGCAGGCCCGCGCGAATCGCCTCGCGGTCGCGTTGCGAGCGCAGCGGCGGATCGAGCCGGAATTGCGAATCGAAATAGCCGATGTCGATGTCGATCAGATGCACGTGATTGATCGTCACGTCGCAGGTGACGGGCAAGCCTTCCGCCTTCGCTGCGCGCATCAGCGCGACGCCCGCGCCCGACGACACATGCGACAGATGCACGCGCGCGCCCGTCACGCGGACGAGTTCGAAAATCGTGTGCAGCGCGATCGTTTCCGCCGATACGGGCACGCCCGACAGACCGAGCCGCGACGCGAGCGGCCCGCTCGCCGCGACGCCGCCCTTCGCGAGATACGCATCCTGCGGACGCAGCCACACGGTATAGCCATACGTGTTCGCGTACTGCAGCGCGCGCAGCAGCACCTGCGTATCGACGATGGGCGTATCGGCCTGCGAGAAACCGACGCAGCCCGCTTCCGTCAGCTCGACCATCTCGGTGATCACCTGCCCCTTGAGGCCGACCGTCAGCGCGCCCAGCGGATACACATGCGCACGGTTCAGATTGCGCGCGCGGAACTTGAGCATTTCGACGAGGCCCGGCTCGTCGAGCACGGGATCGGTGTCGGGCGGACACACGAGGGTCGTCACGCCGCCCGCGAGCGCCGCGGCCATTTCCGATTCGAGCGTCGCCTTGTGCTCATAGCCGGGCTCGCGCAACCGCGCGGATAGATCGACGAAACCGGGTGCCACATAAAGGCCCTTTGCATCGATCGTCTTCGCCGCGTTGAAATCGGCAGGCGCGCTGCCAAGCGCGACGATCTTGCCCGCCGCGATGAATACGTCCTGTTGCTGTTCGGTGCCCGCGACCGGATCGATCAGCGCGCCGCCTTGAATATGGATCTTCATGCCCTACCTTTTTACCTACCTGTGCCTGATGTGGTTATGCGAACCGCCGCGGATCAGTCGTTGTTGCCCGCGACGATGCCCATCACCGCCATGCGCACCGCAATGCCGAACGTCACCTGATTGAGGATCACCGATTGCGGCCCGTCCGCGACCTGCGAATCGATTTCGACGCCGCGGTTCATCGGGCCCGGATGCATCACGATCGCATCGGGCTTCGCGAGCGCGAGACGCTCGGGCGTCAGCCCCCAGCTCTTGAAGTACTCCTGCGCCGACGGCAGCAGCGCGCCGCTCATCCGCTCGTTCTGCAGACGCAGCATGATGACGACGTCGACGTCCTTCAGACCTTCGTCGAGGTTGTGGAACACGCGCACGCCCATCTGCTCGAGACCTCCTGGCAACAGCGTGCGCGGACCGATCGCGCGCACTTCCGGCACGCCGAGCGTGGTGAGCGCGTGGATGTCCGAGCGAGCGACGCGCGAATGAAGAATGTCGCCGACGATCGCCACGCGCAGATTCGTGAAGTCGCGCTTGTAGTGGCGGATCGTGTACATGTCGAGCAGACCCTGCGTGGGATGCGCGTGCCGGCCGTCGCCGGCGTTGATCACATGCACGTGCGGCGCGCAGTGCTCGGCGATCAGATACGGCGCGCCGCTCGACGCGTGGCGCACGACGAACATGTCGGCATGCATCGCCGACAGGTTGTTGATCGTGTCGAGCAGCGATTCGCCCTTGCTCGTCGACGAAGCGTTGATGTTCAGATTGATGACGTCCGCCGACAGCCGCTTCGCCGCAATCTCGAACGTGGTGCGCGTGCGCGTCGAATTTTCGAAGAACAGATTGAACACCGATTTGCCGCGCAACAGCGGCACCTTCTTCACTTCGCGGTCGGTCACGCTGACGAACTGCTCGGCCGTATCGAGAATGTGGCTGACGATCGCGCGCGGCAGGCCTTCGATTGTCAGCAGATGCTTCAGCTCGCCGTTCTTCGTGAGCTGCGGATTGCCCTTCAGGAAACCGAAGCGAAAACGGTCCGCTGACGCGGCGCTCTCGGTCGAATCGGTGGAACCTTGGGAAACCGGGTTGGGCGTGTTCATGGTGATCCTGAATCAGACTTGGGACTGCGAGTGATGCTGTTCGGTGGAGCTTTGGGGTGGAGCGTTTCGGATGCTGCTGCGAGGTAGCGATCTCTTTCGATCCAGGCTCGCGTTTGTCGGCGTGCTACGTGCGCCATACGCGTGATATGCGCCTGCACGCTCGATGCACGGCTCGCCGTCCCGCTCAGGCAAGCTCGCTCAATCCGCGCGCGGCTCGGTGTGAAACGTGAAGCGTTCGCCATCGCGCGCGAGCACGAGCGTCGCATTCGCCGGCATCTCGACCGTGCCGCCGACGAAGCGCGCCGCGACAGGCAACTCGCGCCCGCCACGGTCGGCGAGCACCGCGAGTTCGACGGATGCAGGGCGCCCGTAGTCGTACAGTTCGTTCAATGCGGCGCGCACGGTGCGGCCCGTGTACAGCACATCGTCGACGAGCACGATGCGGCGGTTGTCGACTTCGAACGGCAACGAAGTCGGGCTCGCCTGCGTGTGCAGACCTTTCTTCGCGTAGTCGTCGCGATGCAGCGCGACGTTGACGACGCCGAACGTCGCGACGTTCAGGTCCTTGGCGAGCCGCTCGGCGAGCCACGCGCCGCCACTGTAGATGCCCGCGAGCACCGCGCCGTCGGGAGCACCCAGCGTGTCGCCGTATGCGGCGCGAATCTGTTCGAGCACGGCGCGATAAAGCGCCTCGGCGTCAATGGAACTCATGATCGTCGGAAAGTCCGTCCAGATATTGCTGAAGAATGATGCACGCGGCTTCGGCGTCGAGCATGCCGGCCTGTCTCGATCCGCTGCGAATGCCCGCCTCTGCTTCGACCGACGAATAGCGCTCGTCGACCCACGAGACAGGGAGATTGAAGCGCCCGTTCAGCTGATTGCCGAAGCGTTTGGCAAGCTGCGTTCGCTCATGTGCGGTGCCGTCGGGATGCATCGGCAGCCCGACGACGAGCGCATCGGGCTTCCATTCGTCGATCAGTTTGCCGACGGCTTCGAAACGGTATTCGCGATTGCGGTTTTGCAGAACGACGAGGGGCCGCGCGCTGCGCGTCAGTGAATTGCCGACGGCCACGCCGATGCGTTTTTCGCCATAGTCGAACGCAAGCAGCGTCGCTTCACGTCCGGCTATGTCGCTCATGCGTGACCCGCTTCGCCGGAGAGCATCGACGACGAAATACCGAGCAGTGCGAGCGCGGCTTCGAAGCGGTCTTCAGCGGGCACGTCGAATACGATCTTCGGATCGGCCTGAACGGTGAGCCAGCCGTTCTTCGAGATTTCGTCTTCGAGCTGGCCCGCGCCCCAGCCGGCATGGCCGAGCGTCAGCAGAAAGCGCTGCGGGCCCTTGCCGCTCGCGACGGCTTCCAGCACGTCTTTCGACGTGGTCATTTCGAGCCCGCCCGGCACCTGCATCGACGACGTATACGTGCTTTCCGATGCATCATGCAGCACGAAGCCGCGCTCCGTTTGCACGGGGCCGCCGAAATACACGGGAACATGCAGCAGAGGTTCGATTTCGAGCTTGAGATCGATGCGATTGAAGAGCGCCTGAAGATCGATATCGGTTGGCCTGTTGATGACGAGGCCAAGCGCGCCACGCTCGCTGTGATCGCAAAGGTAGACCACCGTTCCTGAAAACGTGGGGTCCGCCATGTTCGGCATGGCGATCAGGAACTGGTTGGTCAGATTGATGCGATCGTTACTCTTGGGCATAGGTCGAATTTTAGCAAAGACGGTGCGCAACTGCGGCCTTCCGGCCTCATACACGGAGGCCTGCCGGATCGTACCGCGCGCCACGCTTGCAACCTGTGCGCAACCTGTGTGCATCGGTGCGCGGCCGGCAAAAACCGCAGTTCATGAAACTGCACTCTATCACGCGCTTCGCCCTTGCCGGTCAAGAGCAACGTGCGCTATCGCGCAGCAGATGGCATAGGACAAGTGACCGTCCCTATTCAACCCGCGCGAGCCTTCGACCCGCTACGCGCCGCCCTGTTCGACCGCGTGCGTGAGCGCCGCGAGAGCGGTCGTCGCGGACTGCGGCGCGACACCCGCGGCCACCTTGTGCAACATCGCGCGCAGCGCCTCGGCGGCGGCTTCGAGCGAAGGCGCGCCGGGCGCATCGACGACGACATGTGCGCGCACCGCGGGCGTCGACACGCCGGCATGCGCGCGACGACGCCACGCAAGCCCGAGCGCATCGGCGAGCAGCGCCACCTGGCCCAGTCCGAGCGCGGACGCCGCCGCGCCCAGCCGGTACGCGGCATCGCCCGCCTGCAGCGCGGCGCTGGGGTCGGCCTTCTGCGGATTGTCTGCGGCGCGCGCATGGTCGGTCAGCGCGACGATCGCGCCATCGGCCGTCTGGAGGAAGTCCTCGTAGGCGTTGGCATTGACCGTCAGCACGCCCAGCTCGCGCGTCGTCGCGACGTGCGCCAATGTCTCGGCCTGGTGCGCGCCCGCCTCCCACAACGCCTCCGACGCCTGCGTGCCCGCAACATGCCAGTCCACGGTCAGGCCGTAGTCGCGCAGCAGTTCCACGTGTTCGGTGTCTTCGGCCGCCGCGCCGAAAAGCGCGTAGTCGCGCCACAGAAGCGCGAGCGTCGCGCGCACGAGCGAGCGCGGCGCGAGCGGGATGCCCCGCGCCGCGTCCGCGAGCGCCAGATTGCAGCGCGCATAGAAACGCCGCGTTTCGGCGTCTTCGATGGACAGGCCGCGAGTACGTAACGCACGGGCGCAGGCGGACGCGAGACGCCAGAAGTCGTATGGATCAGGGCCCGCCAATTCCGCGAGGCATGCGTCGAGATCGCCGAGCGCCGCGTTGACGGCCCCCGCCACCGCGGCGCTCGCGCCGACATTGCCCTTCGAGCGCAGCACGGGCAGCAGCGCCCGCTCGTAACGCGCCCGCGCATGCGCGAGACGCGCGGCAGACTGCGAGCGCAGCGTGACGGGCGGAATCGGCCGACCGGCCAATGCGATGTCCTCGAAGGTCACGCTGTAGCCGGGCGTGCGCTGCGCGATATGCGTGCTGAGTGCCTGGTAGTGCGAGAACAACGAGGGCGAGCAACTCAGCTCGCGCAGATTGCGCCGCTCCAGCGCCGCGTGAAACGCGCGCAACGCCGCGCCGAACGTGGCGCGCGCGGGGGCCTCATCGGGGAGACCGCTCGCGGCCATCGGCGATACCAGCAGCAGCGCATCGGTGAAACGTTGCGCGGCGACCCAACCCGCCTCGCGCAGCGCGCGCACTGCGACGAGCAATTGCGCAGTCATGTCGCGACGGCCTTCGAACGCGTTGAGGGCGTCGGCGATGGCCTGTTCCGCCGGACGGACGGCGCCGCCGCGGGGGTTCGGTAAAGCGTCGAGCGTATCGGGCGATGCGGATCGAGGTGTCATGGGCAGGCTGCAGGAACGCCGGCTTCGTCGAACGGGCACCAGCACGGCGCCGCCCGAACTGCCGCAGTGGCGAAAATAAAGCAACCGCAGGGCCATCCGACGCGTAGCCGGAAACGGCGCCGCGTCTCGAAGCAGCGATACGACAGGCTGGCAACGGCTACGCGAGACGGCATGCGCACCGGTTGCACACGTCGGCAATCGTCGGCAAAGATCCACACCGACGAGACGGCGCCTGCCACCTGCTGCTGGACCAAAACCACATTGAAATCCTCCCCCCCATGAATGGGGAGGATTCCTACCGTGCCGTTGACGGAGTTATCCATCGCAAGTCACCTCGGAGGGTTCCTGCTTCACCGAGCGGCCTGACTGCACCGATTCTCCACAGGCTATCCGGGCTAATTCCAGCCCTTCACTGCTCAGTTGTGCCTCGCCACGACGAAGCACGTTGATCGCGCCGACCAAATCGGCGTTGGCCTCGAAACCGCACTCGACGCAGAAAAACTGCGCCTGCGTCATGCGATTGAAAGCACACACATGGCCACAGCACGGACAGGTGCGGCTTGTATCGTGCGGTGGCACGGCGATAAGCCAGCCGCCATTCCAGTCGAGCTTGTATTCGAGCTGGCGCCGGAATTCTGCCCAGCCTTGGTCGAGGATGGCTTTATTCAGGCCTGACTTTGCGTTGACGTTGCGGCCGGGATTGCCGAGCGTACCGGATGCCGAGCGAGACATATTGCGGACCTTCAGGTCTTCGATACACACGAATGCGTGGTTTTTGCTGATCGCGGCCGAGGCCTTGTGAAGGAAGTCGCGCCGGACATTGGCGATACGCGCGTGAATACGTTGGATTCTGGCTTTCGCCTTCTTCCAGTTATTGCTGAACTTCTGCTTGCGGCTTATCGCTCGCTGTGCGCGCGCGAGCCGCGGCGCATGGCGCCTGAAGCTGTTGAGCGGCGAGAGGTATGAGCCGTCCGAGAACGTGGCAAAGCGGGCGACGCCCATGTCGATACCGACCGAGGACGTCCCAACCGGGAGCGGCTGCTCGATCTCCCGAGCGGTTTGTATCGAGACGAACCACTTGCCGCCGGCATGGGACACGGTTGCGTTTCGCACTTCGCCAAGCACATCGCGGCTCTTGCGAAAGCGAACCCAGCCGAGCTTGGGCAGGAAGATCCGGAAATTGGTCTGATCGAGCTTGATCTGTTTGCGATCGGGATAGCGGAAGCCGTTGTTCTGACCGCGTTTCCTGAACCGTGGGAACGCAGCGCGTTTCTCGAAGAAATTCTTGTACGCGCGATCGAGATCCTTGAGCGCGTGCTGCAGTGCGTGTACCGGTGCGTCCATGAGCCAGGGCGTCTCGTCGCCATTGCGCCAAACGGTGAGGTGCCTGGCCATTGCGACATAGCCGATGTACTTACCGCCCACCTCGTACGTGTCTCTCTGCAACGCTAGCGCCTTGTTGAAGACGAACCGACACGCGCCGGCGAAGCGGCGCATATTGCGATCCTGCTCGCCAGTCGGCATCAGTTCGAACTTGAAAGCCTGGAGTCGTTGCATCATAGTGCAATTCGAATCTTGCAGCCCTTCGCTTCGAGACGGACATGGAAACGCCGCCCTCGCCGAACGATGGGTCGCTCAGATCTGGACCATCTCGAAGTCTTCTTTGCGCGCGCCGCACTCGGGGCAGGTCCAGTTGATGGGGACATCTTCCCAGCGCGTGCCCGGCACGATTCCTTCCTCTGGCAGACCGGCTTCTTCGTCGTAGATCCAGCCGCAGATCAGGCACATCCAGCTCTTATATTCCATTCTTGAGTCGCGTCGAAAAGTCCGTGGAAACGGGAGCCATGATGGTACCGTGTTGCCGCCCCCATGCCTAGCGGATGCGGGGCTCGAGCGGCTTCGCGCGGCCCGGTGGCCGCTTTATCTATGATGGGACAGGCCGACTGATGCGAAAAAATGCCGGATGCCAATATAAAGCCGCATAATTGAGCCGTCTGCGGGCCCCATTGGCGCCTCGCGCGCTACGGCCCACGAACGTCCCGCTTATCGACTCATCAAAGATTTCATGGCCAGCGACACCCCTCCCATCGTTCTCACCTTCGGCCTCTCCGATCCGACGGGCGGCGCCGGGCTGCAAGCCGACCTGATGACGCTTGCCAGCATGGGCTGCCACGGCGTGTCCGTGCTGACCGGCTACACGGTGCGCGACTCGGCGAACTGCGACGAAGTGACCGGGCTCGACCCGGAAGTCGTCGCGACCCAGGCGCGGATGCTGCTGGAAGACATGCCCATCGCCGCGTTCAAGGTCGGTGCGGCGACGCGCGCCGAAGTGGTCAGCGCAATCGCCGAAGTGGTCGCCGATTACGACAATATTCCACTGATCCTCGCCCCCGACTTCACGCTCGACGACGAACACGTGCTCGCCGCCGACGAGTTGCGCGAGGCGATCGCCGATCTGCTCGCGCCGCAGACGACGCTGCTCGTCGCGGACACGACCGCGCTGCTCGCGCTCGCGCAACCGGACGGCGACGCCGAAGCGCCGACGCTCGATGCCGCGATCTCGCATCTGCTGTCGCAAGGGTGCGAATACATCCTGTCGACGGAAACGGGCACGCACCGGCTCGTCAATACGCTCTTCAGCGACGATGGCCAGATACGGCAGGACATGTGGGATCGTGCCCAGCAGCGCGTCATGGGCATCACCGATACGCTCGGCGCCGCGATCGCCGCGCTGCTGGCGAACGGTCAGGAGCCCGCCGAAGCCGTGCGCGAAGCGCAGGAGTATCTGTTCCAGGCGACGCAGGCGGCGTTTCGCCCGGGCATGGGCGCTTACTTGCCGGACCGCTTCTTCTGGGCACGCAGCAGCGATGAAGACGTGCCGCTTGCAGGAGGCAAGGAGCCGCCGCCGGGCGAGGCGCGGCACTGACCCGTTCGGTTACGTCCTTTTCCGCCCTTTTCGCGCGGTTCGCCCTTCGCTCGCAACGTGCGGAGGGCGCGTCCACATCGCGCACGCTCACGTCAATCCGGTAGTCAAGCACAAATTGCAAGTCAGATATTACTTCCGTAATGAAGCGTTACAGCACCGTTAAATCTAATGGATTAGAGTTACGAACTGTAAACTTGAACTCTGTCTCCCGCCCGTCTTTGTTCACTTGCCCGCACACGGTGCGATTCGCGCCCGAGCGTCCAATCGGGAAGTGTCGAAGGCAGGCTGTTGAACCCCTTCGGTCGAAGAAAGGAAATAGCCGAATTGGAAAACCTTTGCCCTGGCGGCACTTACCACATTGAACCGTGGCCATCTCACGCGCGCGACGACGCATCGAACGACCGCGCCGCCCGTGAGGTCAGCGAAACGCCCGCCCAACGCGCCCAGCCGTTTGTGCTTCGTTGCAATGGAACGATCACGGAACCCGACCGCGCGCTGATATTCGGACACAAGCCCGTCACCGTGTGGCTGACTGGCCTATCGGGGGCCGGCAAATCGACCATCGCGTTTGGTCTCGAACGCAAACTCATGTCGATGGGCCATGCGTGCTACGTGCTCGACGGCGACAATGTTCGTCACGGCCTCACGAGCGATCTCGGCTTTTCGAAGGAAGACCGCCGCGAAAATATCCGGCGGGTTGCGCATGTCGCGCAACTGATGAACGACGCCGGCCTGATCGTAGTTGCCGCGCTCATTTCGCCGATGCGCGACGACAGGGCGATGGCCCGCGACATCATCGGACACGAAAGGTTTGTCGAAACTTATTTGTCCGCTTCTGCAAACGATTGCGCAAAGCGCGATCCGAAGGGACTCTATGCGAAAGCGATTGCGGGAACCATCAGCTCGTTCACGGGCGTATCTGCGCCCTATGAACCGCCTGAAAATCCCGACCTGCTTCTCGAAACAGCCGTAGAAACGGAAGCCGCCAGTGTGTCGTGCGTGCTCGATCATCTGGGCGCGCACTTTCTGTTGAAGCGCTGAAACATTCGGTATAGCAGCGCCGCATGGCCAGAACACGGCTTGCCTGCCGGAAGCGCAAATAAAAAACCCGCATCGCTGCGGGTTTTTTATTTTTGGGAAGCACGCGTTGCGGCGCGCTTCCCGCATGCATTTCCGTTGCCGGAAATTACATGTCCATGCCCATGCCGCCCATGCCGCCGGGCATGCCGCCAGGCATCGGTGCATCTTCCTTCGGCAGTTCGCAGACAGCTGCGTCCGTCGTCAGCAGCAGGCCAGCGACCGAAGCTGCGTTTTGCAGCGCCGTGCGCGTCACCTTCGTCGGATCGACGACACCCGCTTCGACCAGGTCGCCGTACTCGCCCGTTGCTGCGTTGTAGCCGTAGTTGCCCTTGCCGGCCGAAACAGCTGCCACCACGACGCTGGCTTCTTCGCCGCCGTTCGTGACGATCTGGCGCAGCGGCTCTTCCATCGCGCGCAGCACGATCTTGATGCCTGCGTCCTGGTCAGCGTTGTCGCCCTTCACACCAGCGATTGCGCTGCGAGCGCGGATCAGCGCGACGCCGCCACCGGCCACGATGCCTTCTTCCACAGCTGCGCGCGTTGCGTGCAGTGCGTCTTCGACACGTGCCTTCTTTTCCTTCATTTCGACTTCGGTCGCTGCGCCGACCTTGATCACTGCAACGCCGCCAGCCAGCTTGGCCACGCGCTCTTGCAGCTTTTCACGGTCGTAGTCCGACGTCGCTTCTTCGATCTGCGTGCGCACTTGCTTCACGCGCGCTTCGATGCTCGCTGCTTCGCCAGCGCCGTCGATGATCGTCGTGTTTTCCTTGCCCACTTCGATGCGCTTCGCCTGGCCCAGCTCCTGCAGCGTTGCCTTTTCCAGCGACAGGCCGGTTTCTTCGGCGATGACCTGGCCACCCGTCAGGATCGCGATGTCTTCCAGCATTGCCTTGCGACGGTCGCCGAAGCCCGGAGCCTTGACAGCAACCGTCTTGAGGATGCCGCGGATGTTGTTGACGACCAGCGTAGCCAGCGCTTCGCCTTCGACGTCTTCAGCGATGATCAGCAGCGGACGGCCAGCCTTCGCAACTTGCTCCAGAACCGGCAGCAGATCACGGATGTTCGAGACCTTCTTGTCGTGCAGCAGCACGAACGGGTTTTCCAGAACGGCGACTTGCTTGTCCGGATTGTTGATGAAGTACGGCGACAGGTAGCCGCGGTCGAACTGCATGCCTTCGACGACGTCCAGCTCGTCTTGCAGCGACTTGCCGTCTTCGACGGTGATGACGCCTTCCTTGCCGACCTTGTCCATTGCTTCAGCGATGCGATCGCCGATCGACGTGTCGCTGTTCGCCGAGATCGCGCCGACCTGCGCGATTTCCTTGTTCGTCGTGCAGGGCTTGCTGATCTTGCGCAGCTCTTCGATTGCTGCCGCGACGGCCTTGTCGATGCCGCGCTTGAGGTCCATCGGGTTCATGCCCGATGCGACGTACTTCATGCCTTCGCGAACGATCGACTGGGCCAGAACCGTTGCCGTCGTCGTGCCGTCACCGGCGTTGTCGCTGGTCTTGGAAGCGACTTCCTTGACCATTTGCGCGCCCATGTTCTGGAGCTTGTCCTTCAGTTCGATTTCCTTCGCGACCGACACACCGTCCTTCGTGACCGTCGGGCCGCCGAAGCTGCGCTCGAGAACAACGTTACGGCCCTTGGGACCCAGCGTGACCTTCACTGCGTTGGCGAGAATGTTCACGCCTTCAACCATCTTGGCACGGGCGGAATCGCCGAACACGACGTCTTTAGCTGCCATCTTCTAACTCCTTGAATTCTTGAGAATGAACCGGAACAAGTACTGACTGGAACAGGTGCTTACTTGTTGACAACGGCCATGATGTCTTCTTCGCGCATCACCAGCAGTTCGTTGCCGTCGACCTTGACGGTCTGGCCTGCGTACTTGCCGAACAGGACGCGGTCGCCGACCTTCACGTCGAGCGCGATCGGGTTGCCCTTGTCGTCACGCTTGCCCGGGCCGATGGCCAGCACTTCGCCTTGATCCGGCTTTTCTGCTGCTGCGTCGGGGATCACGATGCCCGATGCGGTCTTGGTTTCCTGATCCAGACGCTTGACGATCACGCGATCATGCAAAGGACGAAGGTTCATGGATATATCCTCTCTTGGATTGGGACTGAAGTACGCTGAGGAAAGCCAGCTGGCTGAGCCAGCCGGCGAAGTTGTTAGCACTCTCGTGCAGTGAGTGCTAATTATATGGACCGGGAATTACATTTTCAAGAAGGGGCGTCGGATCAGATTCGGAGCGTCGTGGTGCGCTCGAAGTGGGGCGGTGCTCATACAGATTCAGATTCGCCGGGCTCGGAAAGCTGCCGACACCCTCTGAAAAAATCCACGAAAACAAGGGCTTGCGAAGGCGTGGCGAGAATCGCAGCGGACAGCCCGTCTGGCCCGAACCACTCCGCTAGACGTGACGAAACACCGGACCTGGGGAAATCCCGCACTCGCATCAGAGCACGCTACTGACGCGCAAGTACGCGGCTCACTACGCTCTTTTCCCGCCCCGAAGTCGCCGGAACAGAAACATCCCGTTGCGACAGATCCTCAATCCGGCGACACAACGGAATGCACCGGCACGGTCGCGACTTTCTCGCGCGTCAGGACGCGGCGCACATACGTTCTCGTTGGGGCGACGACCTTCTCCTGAAAGACAATCGCCACGCAGGCGATCAACAGCAGAAAGATGGGGTAGAAGGAAAACCGCAACGGTATTCCACCCGCGATATGCGCGCATAGATGCAAGCGATCGAGACAGGAGAGAATCGGGAATGGCAGGTCCAGGATCTTTTCTGCCTTTGCGTACAGGTCGAACAATGGGCTTTGCAACGCAAAGATCGAAAGCGACGCATTTCCGAGCCGCCGTACAAACTCGCCCGACTGCGCCGACGTGTCGCGCAGCAGGCATGCGAAGACGATCACGACGGCTATCTGAGTGGGCAGCATTGCGCCGTTATGAAGCAGAATCCGTGTCGAATGCGAGCCGTTCGCATACACGTAGCTCGCGACGCAGAAGACGACTGCCAGAAAAGACAGCAAATAGCGCCAATGGCGTGCGACAGCATCGGCGATTTCATCGCCATGTTGGACGAACACGCCGTATGTGAGTATCCCCGCCAGAAATTCCGGAAGACGGAGTAGCGGATTCGTATGAAGCATTCCAATTACACCGATGCCATACCATTTCTCCAGAACCGCAATCAGCGCAACGACGAGATAGGCCGCGCACACCGCTAACAGCATTGCGGCTTTATTTGAGATCCTCATCAGTCGCGGCGCGACTGCAGGGAATACCAGATAAAAGAACATCAAAGTCGAAATCGACCATGCGGGGATGTTGTACGACAGATAAAACGGATTCCACGCCTGCAGCAGAAGAAGCTGCATGACCAGATTCAAAACGGCTTCATCCATTCCCCTTGTTCGCGGCGCTATCGTTTGCAAAAGCGTATCGTTCGGATGAGAACTCAAAAACGTCAATGCAACCGTCAACAGCAAGGTGAAAATATGTATGGGATAAAGGCTGCTGAATCGCTTGATGAAAAAGCGGGACGTCGAAACCTTGAATCCTCGCCGTGATTCTGCTCCGACATAAATGTGCGAAAGAATAAATCCGGATAAAACGAAAAACGTACTCGTTGCATAGCCGCCGAATCCGAAGACATCATATAGACGCATCGACCCGTATTCCTTGTACGACGGCAATGTATGAAACAGAACCAGATAGAATGCGAGCAAAGCTCGCAGTGCATCCAGCCCAGGAAACGTCCTGTTCAATTTATTCTCCCCTTCGGGCCGATATATTTCTTTTTTGATTGAAATTATCTTTCCTTCACACCACATGCTTGCATTTCTCTGAACGAAATATTCCCGATTGAAAGTTTCATTCAATACCAGCACACCAATATTCTTTGGATGCCTGACTTTAAGTCTGTACGTTCTCGCACCTTCTTTTCCGCGCCTTGAACACTTGCGAAGCATTTTCAAATGCGCCGTCAAGCGCACTGAAATATGATTCAGGCGAATTGCAAGTCAGCTCAGTGAGGATCGCTAATTTCCTTCATCGCGCGCTTTCGATGAAGTCGATGGACACGGCCCCGGTCCGTCAACCTCTCATCCGGTGACAACCCCCCTGGCCTTGCCGCGCAAACCTTCCTTCACTCGATAGCCCTGCGCCTCACGCGAGCAATCGCGCTCCGAAGCCGCTCATCCGCTACTACACTGAGCGATATTGGCAGCGTTGCACGCCGCGCCGCATTGGCCGCTGCGTGGACCGCGCACCTTCGGGCCATCGATATGCAATCGTCCAGCATCAACGGCAGAGTGCTTGCCCGCCTCGCGCGGATCGCGCCAGGCGTCGTCGCCTTCGTCCGCTATCGCCGCGACGACCTGCGCCATGATGTCGTCGCGGGTGTGTGCGTGGCCTCGGTCGCGCTGCCCGTCGGCGTCGCGTACGCGGAGCTGGCCGGCTTCAATCCGGCCGTCGGCCTGTATTCATGCATGTGGCCGCTCGTCGCGTATGCGCTTTTCGGCACCTCGCGCCAGTTGATCGTCGGCCCGGATGCGGCGACCTGCGCGCTCATCGCAGCGTCAATCGCGCCGCTTGCGGCCGTCGGCTCGCCCGAATACATGTCGATGTCGATCACGGTCGCGTTCCTCGCGGGTGTGTTCTGCGTCGCCGCGAGCTTCGTCGGCCTCGGGGCATGCGCCGACTTTCTGTCGCGGCCGATTCTCACCGGCTTCATGAACGGCATCGCGATATCGATTGCACTCGGACAGGCCGGCAAGCTGCTCGGCTTCAAGATCGAGTCGACGGGCGTCGTGGGTACGCTGATCGAAATCGCGGCGAAGATCGGGCAAACGCATCTGCCGACTCTGGCCGTCGGATTATGTGCGTTCGCGCTGCTCCTGCTGATGCCGAAGTTCGCGCCCCGCGTGCCCGCTGCGCTCGCCACGCTCGCCGCGGCCGCGTGCGTG
This sequence comes from Paraburkholderia phymatum, assembly GCF_038900715.1. Classification (GTDB taxonomy): domain Bacteria; phylum Pseudomonadota; class Gammaproteobacteria; order Burkholderiales; family Burkholderiaceae; genus Paraburkholderia; species Paraburkholderia phymatum_A. The sequence continues at coordinate 53,653 of NZ_JAYMRZ010000013.1, forward strand.
ACGGCCCTGCTCGCGCTCGACACACACGGCGTGCGCACGATCGGCGCCGTGCCTGCGGGCCTGCCGTCGTTCGTCGTGCCGCGCTTCTCTTTCGATACCCTCGATACGCTCGCCGTCGACGCTGCTGGCATCGCGCTGATTTCCTTCTGCAGCGCGACGCTGACGGCACGCAGCTTCGCCGCGAAAAACGGCTATGACATCGAGGACGACCGCGAACTGTCGGCGATCGGCGCGGCGAACATTGCGTCGGCGCTCTCGCACGGCTTCGCGATCAGCGGCGCCGACTCGCGCACCGCGATGAACGACATGGCGGGAGGACGCACGCAACTGGCATCGATCGTCGCCGCGGCCGCCATCGCGTTCGTGCTGATCTTTCTCACCGGGCCGCTGCGATTCGTGCCGACTGCGGCGCTCGGCGCAGTGCTCGTGATGGCGGCCATATCGCTCGTCGACATCACCACCGTCAAGGCATTGTGGAGCGAAGCGCGCGGCGAGTTCGCCATCTGCATCGTCGCGACGGTGGGCGTCGTTGCGCTCGGCTCGCTCAAGGGCATCATGCTCGCCGTCGCGCTCGCGCTGTTCCGCTTCATCCGCCTCGTTGCGCGCCCTTCCTATGAAGTGCTCGGCCGCGCGGACGGGATGAAGGGCTTTCACAGCACCGCGCGTCATCCCGATGCGCGCTGCACGCCCGGACTGTGCCTGTTCCGTTTCAATTCGCCGATCGTGTTCTTCAACGCGCGATACTTCAAACGGACGGCGCTCGACGTGGTCGCCGAAACGGTGCCGAAGCCGCAATGGCTCGTGCTGGACGCACTGGCCGTGACGGGCATCGATGTCACCGGGCGTCACGCGCTCGACGAGTTGCGGGAAGAGCTCGAGCAGCGCGGCGTGTCGCTCGTGCTCGCCGGACGCCGCACGCAACGGCTCGACTGGCTTCACAAGCACGGCATGGACGACGTGACGGCCGCGCAGTTGCACTTTGCGACGCTGCGGGCCGCAGTGCGCTCGTTTCATGCCGCGCAGCGCGGTGATGCCAAATCGTCCGCTTCGATGTCGCGCGAGACGCAGGCACAGCAGCAAGAACAAGAACAAGCTGACCTGCCCACGCAGAATCCGCACGACGAGCCTGTCTCGCGTCCAACGCAAAGCGGACAAGAGCCCGCGTAGCGCAACGCTTATCGGCGCATGATGCCGCGTCGTACGCGATCGACCCGGACGCCCGCATCGACACCGCGCGAACCATGACCCCGCATCGTGCGACAACGTACATTGCATTCACCGGGATCGATCTAGAGTGAAGCCCCGGGCTCGAGAGTTGACGTCAGATCCAGATTGACAGTGTCGCTGGGCCTTAACCGAAGATCGCATCGAGGGGAGAAGCGCGACATGGCCCGCGACCGTCAAGTGGATGAACGTCAGTTTGCCGGCGTAAAAGCCGCTGTGCTCGGCTTCTTTCTTTGCTTCTTCCTGATGATATCGAGTGGGAGGATTGGCAGCTACGACGCTGGCCAGCAGCTTTCGGCCGCCACGCTGGCCGCGACCCAACACACGCTCAGCACGTCGAATCCACCCGATTCCGTCTTCTGGAGCCACGCGCCGAATGGCCTCTACTATGAGCCACACGACCTCGGCGCCGTGCTATTGATGCTGCCCGCCGCCTGGATCGGATCGCAACTGGATCACCGGCCCGTCGACAGCCAGTTTCTCAATCCGCCCTTGCCTGCCAAAGTGGGCGTCTCGTTGACGTATGCGGTCGTTTGCGCGATCGGATGTTTCTTTCTGTTCCTGCTCTTCGCGCAGCGCTACGCGGTATCGCAAGCGGTCCTGATCGTGTTCGCGTTCGCGGCGGGCACCTACTATCTGGCGTATGCAAAGGTAGCGTGGGACGTGGCGCCTTGCGCCGCCGCCATGTGCGCCTTCCTCTACTACGCGCAGCGCATGCTGCTTCCGGATGCCAGCGCTCGAACGTTTGCGGCAGCGGGACTCTGGCTGGCTGTCGTTTGCACGTTCCGCTACTCGATGGCTCCCGCGTTCGTCGTCGCGCTCGTGTTCCTGTGGTGGCGCACGCGAGCCTCGCTGCGCCCTTACCTGCTGCTGGCATCCGTATTCGTGCTCGGCATGGTGCCGATGTTCGTCTACAACGCCGCGCGCACGGGATCGTTCTGGCGCCCGGCCAACACGTCCGCATTCGAATTGAGCCACGGCAATGCGATGGACGGCAACATCGTTCATGGCTTTATCGGCCTGATATTCAGCAGCAATCGGGGACTTTTCTTTTACTCGCCGATCCTGCTGCTCGGCCTGCTGCTGCCGTGGATCTGGCGCGGCCTGCAAGCGAGGCATCGACACCTGATCGAAGCAATGTCGATTGGCACCTTCCTCTATATGCTGGTCGTCTCGAAGCTCAACCATTGGGGAGCATTTGGTTGGGGACCGAGATATCTCCTTCCGTGCCTACCGATTATTTTTCTGGTCGTCGGTCCGTGCCTCGTTGAAGTTCTGAGGAAATCGCGAGTTGCTGCGGGCATTGCGATTACAGCAGCCGTGCTTTTCAATGTTGCGCCCGCAACGACGAACTGGCACGTGATCATCGCCGAGTACCCCGGCGCCGAAGTGATGGACGCCCCGGCGCCGTACGCGCTCGAAGGAATCTGGGAAGGATTCTGGCGCGGCGTGAACGACAAGCCACTCGTTTTCGCCAACTCGAATGTGCAGTTTGCGAAGTCCGACGATGGCCGGCGCTTTCCGGATTTCTGGACCGCCAGGCTGATCGAGCGCTCGCCCTCGGGCCGCGTCGCCGGTTGGCTGATCGTCGCCGCGTTGCTTGGCGGCATGGCGGCGGCGCTGCGACGAATCGTTCGACGTGGCCCGGACGGCGGATCGTTCGACGGCCTCGACGGGATACAGCGTGAACGCACGGACGGGTTGCTGTCCTGAAGGCAAGCGCGTCATCACACAATGAAAATCGCCAGCGCACGACACGCTGGCGATCGTCAACAATTCGGGTAACGACGAACGATCGTCAAGCTCCGCTATCCGCGCTCACGCCCGCGCGAATCGGCTCGACGACGGCGTGGCTCTCCTTCGGCAGCGCCCATTCGAGCCAGCGCACGCGATGCAGCACCACGAGGCCGAATGCAATCGCCGCGAGCACGCCGAACGTCGCAAAGCCCATCTGATAGCTGCCCGTGCTTTCCTTCGCGATGCCCATGATGACGGGCAGATAGAAGCCGCCGATACCGCCCGCCGCGCCGATGATGCCCGACATCAAGCCCGTCTTGCCCTTCCAGCGCTGCGGAACGAGTTGGAACGTCGCACCGTTGCCGAGACCGAAGCACACATACGTCGCGATCAGCAGCACGATACCCGCCGACAGCGGCGGCATCCACGCGGCGAACAGGAAGTCGCACAGCGAGATCGCCGCAAGCAGGATCACGAGCGCGCGCACGCCGGAGATGCGATCCGCGACGAGTCCGCCGACGGGCCGCACGAGCGCGCCGATGCACGCGAGCAGCGACATGAAGAGACCCGCTTCGAGACGCGGCATCTCATAGAGCGAAATGAGCAGCGTCGTCACATACGACGACATGCCGACAAAGCCGCCGAACGTGATGCTGTAGACGAGCATCACGATCCACGTATCGCCCTCGACGAGCACGCTCCGATAATGCTTCGGCAGCACGGCGATCGCGAGCAGCGCGCCGAGCACGGGCAACAGCAGCACGCCCGTCTTGCCTGCGCCGAACACACCCGAATGCACGGCGACGACGAGCGCGACAAGACCCGCGAGCGTCACGACGAAGCTGCGCAGCGCCTGCGAGCCGCTGCCCGTCTTCGGTCCGAGATCCTTGGCCCAGAAAAACAGCGCAACAGCAGCGAGACCCAGCAGCGGCAGCGCGGCGCCCGCGGCCTTCGCCCAGCCGAAGTGATCGGCGAGTGACGGAAACATGAAGCCGTCGAGCACCGCGCCGATGTTGCCCGCCGCCGCGAGGCCCAGCACGAGGCCCTGCACTTTCGGCGGATAGTTGCTGCCCGCCATCGGCAATGCGACCGCGAAGCTCGCGCCGCCGACGCCGAGAAACACGCCGAGAATCAGCAGCAACGTGTACGACGGCACGCCGGGCATCAGCAGCAGCACGATCGACGGAATCGCCGACAGCGCGACGCCCATCAGCGCAACGCGTCGTCCGTCGCAAGCCTGATAGAGATTGCCGAGCGTCACGCGCAGGATCGCCGCGCCGAGCACAGGCACCGCGACGAGAAAGCCCAGTTCCGCGGGCGACATCGCGATGTCCTTGTGAATGAACGGCGCGAGCGGCCCGAACATGACCCACACGGTGAAGCCGGTATCGAAGTACAGGAAGCACGCGAGCAGCGCGCGCCAGTTACCGCTTGCAAGCGAATTCAGCAGGTTTTTCATCGGTGTCTCTCATTGAACGAAAGCAGGACTGGTGCGTGGTCGTGTAAAGAACAAAAGATCAGGCGCGTTCGGCGATCCGACTGCGCGCGGAAACAGGTGGAACAGCAACGGATGAAACATTGCGCGGCGCGTGACGCGACACGTCGCGTCGCTGCGAGGCGTCATCGCCATCGCTGTCGACGACGCTGTAGATCAGCGCGTCCATCTCCTTGATGATGTCGGCGAGCACGGTCGTGATGACGGCGAACTCGCGGCCATACGAGCCCGCGCGCGCTGCCGAAATGCGCGCATTCAACGCGACGATGTTCGCCTGCATCGAAATGCTCGACAGCTGCTCCGCGATGGCCGCCTGACGGCGCTGCGCCGCCGCTTCGATGCCGCGCATCTCGTGCTGGTACACGAGCGTGATCTCCTGCAGCAGATCGAGCAGCGGCGTCGCCTGCGCGACGAGGGCTTCGACATGCGCGTGCGCCGCATCGTCGCGGGCCTCAACGTGCGCAGCCGTTTGCGCCGTCAGCGCGATGAAGCGTCCGACGCGCTCGTCCGCCTCGCGTGTGCCGAAATAAAGCTGGCGCAACGCGTCCGAGAACACGCCCGGCAGATGATCGTTGCCGTTCACGAGCACCGCGTGTGTCGTTGCGAACGTCGCGAGACATTCGCGCGCGACCGCGAGCGCGGCCATGTCGCCATGCGACGCGAGCGACACGTGCAGCACGATGCGTTGCGAAAGCATCCGCTGACGGCCCGACAGATTGATCAGTTCACCGATCGTCTGCCCCGATACTTCGATGCGTTGCGTGCTGGTGTGCTCGTTCATCGTGCCGATTGTTTCAAATGAGCGCGTCGGATGCGCGTGTCAAAAGAGCGCGCGTTTCGAGCGCGTTTCGGAGCGCGTTCCGTTTGCGCAAGAAAAAAGCGTCCCGAACCGCACGCCTGTGCCGTCGACCGATGCGATCGAACGATCCTCGCGTTGCGTTTCGGGACGCCGTTGCCCCTGTGGTCGCCCGCCATGCGAGCGTCCGCAAAAAATTCAGAAATCCTTGAAGCCGCCGTTGGCCCCGCGGCGGATAACGCAATAGGTATGCCATCGGCCTCTTCCAGGCCGTCGCCTTGACGTCGAAACAGGTTTCAAAAAGCGCTGGCGAAGCGTGCGAGCATCGCGCAATCGCTTGCAGGACAAGGCTTGCGCGCTTTCTTTTATTTTTCTGACGCGCCGCACGTCCTGCCTGTTTTCGTTCGTGTACGACAAAAGAAAAGCGCCCTTTGCAGGGCGCCTGCGCGCGCCTCGACGAAGCGCGCGGATGCTGTGCCGTGGTGCAGCGCACCACAGCCGTGCGCGATGCGCTACCGCCGTTCGGACCCCGAGATCACGTCGATCCACACGGCGAGCACGAGAATGCCGCCCTTCACGATCATCTGCCAGTACGAGTCGACGTCGAGCATCGACATGCCGTTGTCGAGGCTCGCCATCACGAGCGCGCCGATCAGCGCGCCGTAGACGGTGCCCGAGCCGCCGCGCATCGACGTGCCGCCGATAAAGCATGCCGCGATCGCATCGAGCTCGCCCATCGATCCCGCCGAAGGCGAACCCGCCGCGAGACGCGCCGTGTTGATGAGCCCGCCGAACGCGCACATCAGACCCATCAGCGCGAAGATCGCGAGCTTCACGCGGTTCGTGTTGACACCGGACAACCGCGTCGCTTCGAGATTCGAGCCGACCGCATAGATGCGCCGGCCGAATACCGTTTGCGTCGCGATATACGTGAAGATGCCGAGCAGCGCGAGCAGCAGCAGCACGGGCACGGGAATGCCGCCGTAGCGGTTGAGCGTCGCGACGAACGCGAGCAGGATCAGCCCCGCCGCGACGATCTTCACGCCGTCCTGCCACAGCGGCACGACGCTCAGGTTGTAGTGCTGACGCTTCTGCCGCTGCCGCACCGTCAACGCGGCGAGCAGCACGAACAGCACGACTGCGAGCGTGTCGCCGGCGATACGCGGCAGATAGCCTTGCCCGATGAACACGAAGTTGTCGGAGACGGGCGCGATCGTCGAACCGCCGGTGATGCCGAGCAGCACGCCGCGATACGCGAGCATGCCGCCCAGTCCGACGATGAACGACGGCACGCGCAGATACGTCGACCACCATCCGTTGAACAACCCGACGGCGATGCCGAGCACCATCACGACGGGCAGCGTCGCCGCGAGCGGCCAGTGATACGTGACGTCGAGAATCGCCGCGACGCCGCCCAGCAGACCGAGCAGCGAACCGACGGACAGATCGATCTCGCCCGAGATGATGACGAACACCATCCCGCACGCGAGCATCCCCGTAATCGACATCTGCCGCAGCAGATTCGACAGATTGCGCGGCGTGACGAACGCGCCGTCGGTGAGAAACGAAAAGAAAATCCAGATGACGGCGACGGCCAGCAGCAGCGCGAGCAGCTTGTAACGCGAGAACAGCAGCTTGATGCGCTGCCCCGACGCGAGCGATGCGCCGTGCTTTGCGTGGCTATCGGTGGAAGTGAGATCAGGAGTCATGCGACGCTCGCCAGTTGAGTGGGGTCCTTGCGTTGGGGGTCATTGCTTTGGGGGTCATTGCTTTGGGTGCCATTGTTTCCGGCGCCGATGGCGGCCGTCAGAATGTGTTCCTGCGTGAGGCCGTCGTTGGCGAAATCGCCGCGTAATTCGCCCTCGCCGATCACGAGCACGCGATCGCTGACACCGAGCACTTCCGGCAATTCCGACGACACCATGATGATCGACACGCCGCGCTTCGCGAGCGCGAACATCAGCTTGTAGATTTCATACTTCGCGCCGACATCGACGCCGCGCGTCGGCTCGTCGAGAATCAGCACGGACGGATCGGTGAGCAGCATGCGCGTGAGCACCGCTTTCTGCTGGTTGCCGCCCGACAGACTGGCGATCGACAGCATCGGATGCGCGGCGCGCACCGACAGCCGCTTCATTTCCGTATTGATCGTGTCGAGTTCCGATGCCGTGTCGATGCGTCCGCCTTTCGCGAAGCGTTGCAGCACGGCGAGCGTGATGTTGTGGCCCACGCCCAGTTGCGGCACGATGCCGTGACGCTTGCGGTCTTCCGGCACCATCGCGATGCCGGCCGCGATCGCATCGGCGGGCGTGCGGATCTTGAGGCGCTTGCCGTTCATCCACACTTCGGCTTCGCTGATGCCCGCATACGCGCCGAAAATCGCCTGCATCAGTTCCGTGCGGCCCGCGCCGACGAGTCCCGCGACGCCGAGTATTTCGCCTTTGCGCAACGCAAACGATACGTTGTCGACGCGCTTGCGGTTCGTGTTCGTCACGTCGTAGCACGTGACGTTGCGCGCTTCGAATAGAACGTCGCCGATATCGTGCGGCTCGCGTGGAAAGAGATTCGTGATCTCGCGCCCCACCATCATCGCGATGATGCGATCGGTGTCGAGCTGCGTCATCGGCTGCGTGCCGACATGCTTGCCGTCGCGTATCACGGTGATCGTGTCGCACACGGCTTCCACTTCGTCGAGCTTGTGCGAGATGTACACGCATGCGACGCCGCGCTTCTTCAGGTCGCGCACGATGTCGAGCAGAATCTTCGTTTCCGCTGCCGTCAGCGAAGAAGAAGGTTCGTCGAGAATCAGCAGCCTTGCCTGCTTGTTGAGCGCCTTGGCGATTTCGATCAGCTGCTGATGCCCGCCGCCGTAGTTCATCACCGGCTGCGCGACGTTGATGCCCGTGATATTCAGCTCGCGCAACAGCTCGTCTGCGCGCTGATACATCGCCGCGTAGTTCATGCGGCCGCCGGGCAGCGTGATTTCGTTGCCGAGGAAAATGTTCTCGGCCACCGACAGCTGCGGCACCAGCATCAGTTCCTGGTGAATAATGACGATGCCCGCGCGTTCGGTATCGCGGATGTTCTGCGCGACGAGCGGCTTGCCGTCCCAGACGATTTCGCCCGACCATTCGCCGTGCGGATAGACGCCGGACAGAATCTTCATCAGCGTCGATTTGCCTGCGCCGTTTTCACCGCACAGTCCGACGCATTCGCCGGGCGCGACGACGAGATCGATGCCGTCGAGCGCCTTCACTCCGGCAAACGACTTCGCGATGCCGCGCATCTCCAGTAGCGCTTGTGCCATGCGTAGTGTCCTGGATGGATGAAAGATGCGCGAGCGCTTTCCCGCGTTCATGCGGAAAAGCGCCGCGCCCGCTATCAGTTGCCAGCCAGTTGCGCCTGCGTATAAAAGCCGTCCTTGATCACGACGTCGACATTGCTCTTCGTGAGCAGCGTCGGTTGCAGCAGAACAGTGTCGACCTGCTTCTTGCCGTTGTCGTACTTCGCGTTGAACGCGGGCTTCTCGCCCTTCGCGAGATCGACGGCGAGTTTCGCGGCTTCGCCTGCGATCAGCTTCAGCGGCTTGTAGACGGTCATCGTCTGCGTGCCGGCGATCACGCGCTTGACGGCTGCAAGATCGGCATCCTGGCCGGACACGGGCACCTTGCCCGCCATCTTCTGCGCGGCGAGCGCCTGGATCGCGCCACCTGCCGTGCCGTCGTTCGACGCGACGATCGCATCGATCTTGTTGTTGTTCGCGGTCAGCGCATCTTCGGTAATGCGCAGTGCCGTTGCCGCGCTCCATTCCGGCACCCACTGCTGGCCGACGATCTTCACGTCGCCGCGATCGATCGCTGGCTTGAGCACCTTCATCTGCCCTTCGCGCAGCATCTTCGCGTTGTTGTCGGTCGGCGCGCCGCCGAGCAGGAAGTAGTTGCCCTTCGGCTGCGCGCTAAAGACGCCCTGCGCCTGCAGTTCGCCCACCTTCTCGTTGTCGAACGAGATATACGCGTCGACGTCGGCATCGAGAATCAGGCGGTCATACGAGACGACCTTGATGCCTGCCTTGTGTGCTTCCGCAACGACATTGCCGAGCGTCTTCGAATTGAACGGCACGATCACGATCACGTCGACGCCGCGCGAAATCAGGTTCTCGATCTGCGAAATCTGTCGCGCTTCGCTCGCGTCGGCGGATTGCACCGAGACTTTCGCGCCGAGTTTCGTTGCAGCGGCGACGAAATAGTCGCGATCGCGCGACCAGCGCTCGACGCGCAGATCGTCGATGCAGAAGCCGATCTCGGGCTTGTCCTTGCTTGCGTGCGCGAGCGGCGCCACCATCGTCAGACCTGCGGCCATTGCGGCGCAAACGAGGGAACTCAATACGGAACGACGCATTGCAGATTTCATGTCTCACTCCATTTTAGGGTTGCGTGCGGTATCGAATGCGAGAACTCGAAACGCCGTCTTAACCTCAAGGGCGCGCCGCGAATACCTGTTCGCGAGCGTCGGTTGTTGTCGAAAGCCGTGCCCCATTTTTATTCGCACGACAGCGTGTGCCGTGCGCGCCGGCGGAGCAATTGCGAAATCTGCCGGCGCTGCTAACGATATTTCGTGCGAGATTGAAGGCCTGGCGTTAAGGCCTGATCGAAGTACCTATTTGGCGTGCGAGTAGATCGCCTGATTGACGATGTTCTCCAGGTGCTCCTGCTGTCCGCTGACATGGCGCGGCGCGATGTTCCGCTGCACGGCATCGCTTGCGAGCGACTCGAGCGTATAGCCGCCCGTGAGCACCTTGCGTCCGAACTCGCTGTCCCAGCCCGCGTAGCGCTGCTGCTTGAATGCGTCGAGGCGATCGTTTTCGACGAGATGCGCCGCGCGCTCCAGCGCGATTGCGATCACATCGATTGCGCCGATATGACCATGCAGCAGATCTTCGGCATCGATGCTCTGACGGCGCACTTTCGCGTCGAAGTTCATGCCGCCCGTCGTAAAGCCGCCGTTGCGCAAGATCTCGTAGAACGCCAGCGTGAGTTCTTCGACACTATTTGGGAACTGGTCGGTATCCCAACCGTTTTGCGGATCGCCGCGATTTGCATCGACACTGCCGAAGATCCCCAGCGCAAATGCATTGGCGATTTCGTGGTGGAACGAATGGCCCGCGAGCGTCGCATGATTCGCTTCGATGTTCACGCGGATTTCATTCTGCAAACCGAATTGCGTCAGAAAGCCGTGAACAGTGGCGACGTCATAGTCGTATTGATGCTTGGTCGGCTCTTGCGGTTTCGGCTCGATCAACAGCGCGCCCTGGAAGCCGAGCTTGTGCTTGTGCTCGACGACCATGCTCATGAAGCGGCCCAACTGCTCGCGCTCGCGCTTGAGGTCGGTATTGAGCAGCGTGTCGTAGCCTTCGCGACCGCCCCACAGCACATAGTTCGCGCCGCCAAGTCGGTGCGTCGCTTCGAGCGCGTGAAAGACCTGCGTGGCGGCAAACGCGAACACATCGGGATTCGGATTGGTCGCCGCGCCCGCCGCATACCGCCGATTCGAAAAGAGGTTCGCCGTGCCCCACAACAGCCTGACGCCCGTCTCCTGCTGCTTGCGCGCGAGCACGTCCGTCATCGCCTTGAAGTTGTTCACATACGTGTTGATGGTGTCGCCCTCGGGTGCGACGTCCGTGTCATGAAACGTATAGAACGGCGTGCCCAGCTTCGAAAACAGCTCGAACGCGTGATCGGCCTTCATATGCGCCTTTTCGAGCGCGTCACCCGAACGATGCCACGGACGCTCGAACGTCCCCGCTCCGAAGATATCCGTGCCCGGCCACACGAACGTATGCCAGTAACAGACGGCAAGGCGCAGATGATCTTCCATGCGCTTGCCGAGCACCAGCTTGTTCTTGTCGTAATGGCGGTATGCGAACGGGTTGTCCGTCTGCGGGCCTTCGTAGCGCACAGCGGGCAAATGTTCGAAGTAAGACATGCGTGTCTCCTTGGGTATCAGCCCGACGTTGCATCGGGCCATGCATGATGTGACGCCATGCTGACGCTTGCCGCTTTGCGCGGCAATTGCGAAATTCGCCAGCGCGCTTGGTGATTCTTGCTGGCGCTTAAAATCCATTGGCAGGCAGGGGGAAGTGACGCCTAGAATAAGCAGAACACTTAAATGTCTGCGCCGCGAAAAACCTCAGCTAACGCAGCCGCAAACATAAAAACGCAAATCCGGAGACAACGTGACGATCAACGTGAAATTCAGCGTAATGAGCGCGCCGCGCCGCAGCCTGCGTCAGGAACCTCGATGACACGACAGCACGCCGCTCAACGCACGCACCGGATCGCATTGCTCTTTAATGCGAACAAGGTGTACGACCGCGAGATCATCACGGGGATCGGCAATTACCTGCTGTCGACGCGCGTCGCGTGGGACCTGTTTCTCGAAGAAGATTTTCGCGCGCGGCTAAACGGCATCGAGTGCTTCGAAGGCGATGGCTTTATCGCGGACTTCGACGATCCCGCCGTCTGCGACGCATTGGCGAATTCGCGTTTACCCGTTGTCGCCGTCGGCGGTTCGTATGAGGACGCGTCGAAGTATCCGGCCAACCTGCCGTACATCGCGACCGACAACATGCAACTGATGTCGCTCGCGTACAAACATCTGATCGGCGCGGGGCTGCAACGCTTCGCGCTCTACAGCCTGCCCGAATCGCCGACGAACCGCTGGGCCCAGGAGCGTGAACTCGCTTTCGATGCGCTGCTGAAGGCGGACGGACTCGAAGGCGACGTGCATCGCGGACTGCCGACGAGCGCGCCCGTCTGGCACCAGGCCAGCGTGCAACTGACGGAGTGGCTGCAAAGCCTGCCGAAGCCCGTCGGCATCATCGCGGTGACGGATGCGCGCGCGCGTCAGGTGTTGCAGGCATGTCTGATCAGCGGCATTGCGGTGCCCGAGCAGGTGGCGATCATCGGCATCGACAACGATCCGCTGACGCGCTCGCTCACGCGCATTCCGTTGTCGTCGGTGATTCAGGGCACGGAGGAAATGGGCCGCACGGCCGCGCACCTGCTACACCAGATGCTGGGCGGCGCGCGCTTTGCGGGACGCCGCATTCTCGTGCCGCCCGTCGGCATCAACGTGTGCGAATCGACGAAGCACGAGCCGCTCGCCAGCCCCTATGTGATGCGCGCGCGCCACTACATCCGCCAGTACGCGTGCCAGGGCATCAAGACGGAACAGGTGGCCGATTATGTGGGCGTGTCGCGCTCGTCGCTCGAAGACTACTTCCGGCGCGAACTCGGCTGCACCGTGCATCAGGAAATCCTCAAGCACAAGCTCGATGTCGCGAAGCAGTTGCTCGCGCAACAGGACATGTCGAGCGCGGAAGTCGCGATACGCTGCGGCTTCACTTCGCTGCAGTACATGTACGCGGTCTTTCGCCGAGAACTCGACTGCACGCCGCGCGAGTATCAGGAGCGCATGCGGGCCGCGCAGCCGCGCTCAGCGTCATCGTCGCAAATGCCTTAATCTGGTCTCACATTCCGGTTTTACCTTCGCCTCACACTCGGGTCTCAACAAACGACCGACATGAATTTCGCCGACATGCAAAGCACCGATACCTCCACTTCATCCAGCATGCAGATCGAGCGCTGGGGCACGTTGCCCGGGCTCGGCGACATTCGTCTGTTCACGCTGCGCAACGCACACGGCATGCGCGCGACGATCAGCGATTTCGGCGCGACGCTCGTCTCGTGGCATGCGCCCGACCGCGCGGGCCGCGTCGCCGATGTGCTGCTCGGCCACGACACGCCCGCCGACTATCTGGCGAGCCGCTGGTTTTTCGGCTCGACGATCGGCCGCTGGGCGAACCGCATTGCGCACGCGCGCTTTACGCTCGACGGCGTCACGTACCAGCTCGATCGCAACGAAGGGGACAATCTGCTGCACGGCGGCGCAAGCGGCTTTCACAAGGCGTTGTGGACGGCGCGCGAAGTCGACGGCGCGCTCGTGTTCTCGCATGAATCGCCGGAAGGCGATGCGGGCTTTCCGGGCGCGGTCACGGCCACCGTCCGCTACGCGCTCGACGACGACGGCGCGCTGACGATCGACTACGATGCGACGGCCGACGCGCCCACGCCGATCAGCCTCACGAATCACGCGTACTTCAATCTGTCCGGCGACGCGCTCGCCGATGCTTTCGACATTCGCGGCCATGTGATCTCGATCGATGCGGACGCATTCTTCGCCGTCGACGACACGATGATCCCCATCGAACGAAAGGACGTCGCGGGCAGCGTGTTCGACTTTCGCGCGGGCGCGCCGATCGGCGCGCGGCTCGACTGGCCCGATGCGCAGCTTGCGCGCGCGAGCGGCTTCGACCACTGCTATGTGCTGCGCGATGCTCCCACCGCGTTGCGCAGGGCGGCCGTGCTCTACGATCCGGCGAGCGGCCGCGAACTGACCGTATCGACGAACGCGCAGGGCATGCAGTTCTATACCGGCAATTTCCTCGCCGGCGTGAAGGGCCGCAACGGCAGGACGTATTGCAAGCACGCGGCGTTGTGCCTCGAAACAGGGGCGTTTCCGAACCAGATCAACATGCCGGACGCGCAAGCCGTCGTGCTGCGGCCCGGCGCGCACTACCGGCACACTACTGTCTACCGGCTCGGCGTCCGTTGATCGCCAGAGTCGCCGCACGCGGCTTGCCGTAATCTGTCGAAACATTGACGGTGTTGTAAATCGCGCCCGGCGATTGCGGCATTCATTACGCCATGAAATCATAGGCACCCTTAGACGGTCGCTGATTCGATCGACAATCCGATCGCACATCTGATCGTCGACTCTGATTGCCGAATCCGATCGTCGAGCCAGCCCACTGCAGCGCCCCATTCATGGGCAACGCGGCCAGCCAGCCATGCCATCGCGCCCTTGCGCCGATGGCCCATTCGTAGCGAAGCCAAGCCCGTCGCAAGCCTCTCCGGCCACGACGCGGTTTCGCTTGCGCAGCGGTCGAAATCCGTTGCGACTGCACGCTGTCCTGCCCCCTGGAGCGACTTGTGAATACACCCGAAACCGTCGTCATCGATCCCGCCACGCGCGGCAATGGACAGAACAAGAGCCAGGGCAACGGCATGCCGCCTGCCGGCTCGCGCCGCATCACGTTCATCAAATGGCTGCGCAAGGTGCATAGCTGGATCGGTTTGTGGGGCGCCGCGCTCGGCCTGCTGATGGGCACGAGCGGCTTTCTGCTGAACCATCGCGGGGGGCCGCTGCGCGTGCCGACGGGCGAGCCGCATGTCGAGTCGCTACAGGTTCGTTTGCCGCAGCCCTCGCCCGAGTCGCCGCGCGATCTTGCCAAATGGCTCAAGCAGGAACTGAAGGTGCAAGGCAAGCCGGGGCGCATGCAGAAGGAGCCGGCGCATCCCGTCGCGTGGGGCGATCGCAAGGCCATTCAGCCGGAGCGCTGGCAGATCACGTTCGCGACGCCGAACGAGAGCACGTCGGCGGAATACTGGGTCGGCAACGACTACGTGAGCGTGAAGCACAGCGCCAATACGTTCCTCGCGACGCTCACGAATCTGCACAAGGGCGTGGGCCTGAGCGTCGGCTGGGTGCTGCTCATCGACACGTTCGCGGGCGGCGTGATCCTGTTGTCGCTGACGGGCGTGCTGCTGTGGACGCAGTTGACCAAACGCAGAACGATCGGCGCCGTGCTGGTGCTCGGGTCGATTGTCGCGGCTATCGTGGCGGGGCTTGCTTAACGCTGCAATCGCGCTGCATTCGCGCTGTGCTCGCACGACGACGCGCGTTCTGATGACAAGGGCGATGCGCAGCCGCATGGCCGTGCATCGCCCTTTTTCTCGCCGTGACTTAGCGTGGCCAAGTCTGCGTTCAGGGCTTCGCGCTTATCCGCGGAACATCGGCGCACCCATCGGCGCGCCCGTGCTGCCGCCATCGACGACGATCTCCGCCGCCGTCATCCCCGACGATGCGTCCGACGCGAGGAACACAGCCGCCTGCGCGACTTCTTCGGCATCGGCGAGCCGGTTCATCGGGATCATCGGCTTCATTGCGGCTTCGGTGGCGTCGAGCGTCACGCCCTCGCGGTCGCCGCGCGTCCAGATCGGCGTGCGCGTCGCGCCGGGAATGACCGTGTTCACACGAATTCCGCGCGTCACCAGCTCTGACGCGAGCACGCGAGCCATGCCGGAGATCGCGGCCTTCGAAGCGGAATAAGCCGCCGCGCCAGGACGCCCCATCTCGCGCATCACCGAGCCGTTCAGCACGATCGCGCCGCCGTCGCCCATCAGCGGCACGGCTGCCTGCACCGTGAGGAACACGGCCGTGACGTTGGTACGCATGATCGATTCGAACTTTTCCGCCGTCGTATCGCCGACGGGTGTCGCGCCGCTCACGCCCGCGTTCGCGAACACGATGTCGAGCTTGCCGAACTGGTCGCCGATCACCTTCATCACTTCATCGATGGCCTTCGGGTCGTTCACGTCCGCGCGGATCGGCAGCGCGCTCGGGCCGAGTTCGGCGACGGCGTCGTCGAGCTTCGCCTGGTCGCGGCCCGTGATCGCGACGCGCGCGCCCTGCGCGATCAGCAACCGCGCCGTCGCGAAACCGATGCCGCTGTTGCCGCCCGTGACGAGCGCCGCCTTGTTTTCGAATGACATTGCAATTCTCCAGAGTTGATAGATGAGGCGGACATCCGCCGGCAGCTGCTTTATAATTGCGACTGCAATCTTAAATTAATGATAGCGATCGCAATGAACGTGCGTCAAGCGCTTTTTGCGCTGGCGTTCGCGTCGCTATCGTTCGGCAGGACGGAACAGCGATGAAAGTAAGCAAGGAAAAGGCGGCGCAGAACCGCGCGGCCCTTGTCGAGACGGCCGCGCGGCTGATCCGCGAGCGGGGCATCGATGGCGTCGGCGTGGCCGAGATCGGCAAGGCGGCGGGACTCACGCACGGCGCGCTGTACGCGCACTTCAAGTCGAAAGAGGCGCTCGCCGCGGAAGCGCTCGCGTATGGCGTGCAGATCAGCCACGAACGGATGACGACGCCGCGCAACGGCCATATGCCGAGCCTAAGCGAGTTGCTCGACAGTTATTTGTCGGAGGAAAGACGCGACGACATTGCCAATGGTTGCGCGATGGCGGCCTCGGCGAGCGAGATCGGCCGGCAGGACGAAACGATCAGCGCGCGCTACAGCGAAGGGATCGAGAACATGGTCGGCGTGTTCGAGAAACACCTGCACGCGCGCAAGACGAAGGGCAACGCGCGCGAAAAGGCGATTGCGATCACGATGGCGCTGATCGGCGGCATCGCGGCTTCGCGTGCCGTGCTGAAAGCGCAACCGGCACTGGCGAACGAAATTCTGCGCGCGGTGCGGCGCACGGTCGGCGAGATTGCGGGCGAAAAGGCCTGAAAGCGGTGTTTGCGACGAACCAGAACCAAAACCCCCATGCGCCCTGCACTACGGCGTGCTCGCTGCCTTGAACTCCTGCATGCGATGACCAATAGTTAAAGCGAACCGCGTCGCGTGAAGTTTGCGAAGCAAATCTCTTCGCGTGACCGCGGCATCATCGAGCAAGGAGTGCACCATGCACAAGACCACCTTTTCGCTTCATGGCGCCACAGCGCTCGCGCTAGCGTTGAGCGCGGTTCTATCGCAGGCGCAGGGACTTTCTGTTTATGACGACATGAACGCGCCGATGAACGACACGCGTCTGATGCCCACAGCGCCGCTCGGCAGCGAATACCCGACGCATGGCAACCAGCAGGCCGGCGAACTCAATCTGAATCCGATCGACCCGCGCGCACAACTTGTGAACGGTCTGCCGAACAATGCGCACTCGGGCGGTTATGGATCGCCGCTCGCAGGGGTGCACACGGTTGCGCAACCGGGGCGGTGACGTATCGCGCTCGCAGCACTATCCCTTGGTCGCGCCGAACGTAAGGCCCGCAACGAAGTGCTTCTGCATCGCGAAGAACATCGCGACGGAAGGCAGCGCGGCGAGAATCGAACCGGCCGACACGAGATTCCACGCCGTCGTCCATTGTCCTTTGAGCGCAGCGACGCCCACCGTGATCGGTGCGGCCTCATCGCCTTGCGTCAGGCACAGCGCCCAGAAGTAGTCGTTCCAGACGAACGTGAAGACGAGAATCGCGAGCGCGGCGAGCGCGGGACGAATCAACGGCAACACGATGCGAAAGAACACGGTCCATTCGCCCGCGCCTTCGATGCGCGCCGCCTCGACGAGTTCATACGGCAGCTGCTTGATGAAGTTGCGCAGAAAGAGCGCGCAAAAGCCCGTCTGAAACGACACGTGAAAGAGGATCAGCGCGTACAGCGTATTGAAGAGCCCGAGGCTCAGCGACAGGTCGCGCACGGGAATCATCAGGATCTGGATCGGCACGAAGTTGCCCGCCACGAACGTCGCGAAGAGCGTCGTGTTGCCGCGAAAGTGATAGATCGCCAGCGCGAAGCCCGCCATCGCCGCGAGCGCAATCGAACCGATCACGGAAGGCACCGTGATCAGCACGCTATTCCAGAAGTAATGCAGCATCGGCGATGTGGTGAGCGCTTCGCGGTAGTTGTCGATGAACGCGATGTGCTTCGGCCAGCCCCAGTAATTGCCTTCGCTCAGTTCTTCCGTCGAGCGCACCGACGTGATGAGCACCGCGATCATCGGCAGCAGCCAGATCAGGAGCGCGATGGGCAGCGTCAGCTTGTACAGGCGCCGGTTGAGCGGCTTCCATTTCGCAACGGGCATCGGATACATGGTCCGCTCCTTACTGTTCGTGGCGCAGCATGCGGCGCAGGTGATAGACGATGTACACGAGCATGATCGCGAACAGCACAACGGCAATCGACGCCGAATAACCAATGCGGTAGTACTTGATCGCCTGGTCGTACATGTAATACGCGAGCACAGTCGAGCTTTCGAACGGGCCGCCGCCTGTCATCACCGAAATCAGATCGAAACTGCGCAGCGCACCAATCACCGTCACGACGATCGCCATGAACGTGACGGGCCGCAATTGCGGCAGCACCACGTGCCATAGCATCGACCAGCCCTTCGCGCCTTCCATCCGCGCCGCTTCGATCTGCTCGCTGTTGAGCGTCGTGAGCCCCGTCAAGTAGAGAATCATGCAGTACGCCGTCTGCGGCCACAGCGCGGCGAAGATGATGCCGAAGGTCGCATAGCGCGCATCGCCGAGAACGGGGACGCCATGTCCGAGGATCATCGCCAGCAGGCCGAATGTCGGATCGTAGAACCACGAAAAGATCAGCCCGACGACTACGCCCGACAGCACGAACGGCGCAAAGAACAGCGACTTCACCACGCGTATGCCCGCGACCGCCTGGTTCAGATAGAGCGCGACAGCGAGTCCCATCGGCGGCGCGAGCAGGAACAGCACGAGCCAGATCAGGTTGTTCTTCAACGCGGTATAGAACGTCGGCGCCTGAAACAGCTCGATGTAATTCGCGAGACCGATAAACACCTTGTCGGTCATGCCGTCCCAGTTGTAGAAGCTGAGCCAGATCGACGACAGGATCGGCCAGACGACGTACACGGCAACCATCACGCATGCGGGCGCGAGAAAAAGAAGCGCGGCCTTGCGCTGCCGGCGCGCAGACGGCGACGGGCCGCGCCGCCTGCCCGCCGCTCCGGGCGCGGGCGCGGCCTGCGGCGAAGGCGGCGTGGCGTTGATGTCCTGACGTGTGACCGAATGCGACACGACGATGCTCCTCTTCATGCAAGCGGGCTGCTGACTTGCTGCGCGCCGGGCGACATGCGCATGCGATCGTCGCCCGGCGCTCCCGCCGTTACTTCTTGTAGATGCGCTTACGCGTCTGTTCGAGCTGCGCGAGAATCGCGTCGAGCTTCGATGGATCGGAGACGAACTGCTGCATGCCCTTCATCCCTTCGTCGGCCATTTCCTTCGTCATGTCGCGATCGTAGAACTGCGCGATGCCGCCCTTCGTGTTCGACAGAATCTGGAAGCCGATCTTCGAAATGGGATCTTCCGGTTCCGGCGACTTGCTGTTCGCCGACAGCGAGCCGAGACCCGCCGCGAGCTTCGCGCCCTGCTCGGGCGATTCGACGAACGCGAGGAACGTGTGCGCATCGGCCTTGTTCTTGGCCTTCGCCGGAATGTGCAGCGACTCGACGGGGCCGTCTTCCGCAGTCGGCACGTTGGAATCGATGATCGGGAACTGGAAATAGCTCATGTTCGGCTTCACGCTCGGCGGGAAGCCGCCCGTGATGAACGTGCCCATCAGCATCATCGCGGCCTTGCCCTGGAACAGGAACGGTTGCGCCGCATCCAGATCGTAGGACAGCGAGTTGTCGATGAAATCGTGATCGTCGAGCATCTGCTTCCACGTCGTGTAGACCTTCTTCACACGCGGATCGGTATAAGGCACTTCACCCGCCATCAGCTTCTGGTGGAACGCGTTGCCGTTCAGGCGCAGGTCAAGATAATCGAACCAGCCCGCGAGCGTCCATGCGTCGCGGCCGCCCACTGCGAACGGCGTGATGCCCGCGGCCTTCAGCTTCTTGCACGCGTCCATCAACTGATCCCATGTCTTCGGCTCGGACGCGATGCCGGCCTTCTGGAACAGGTCCTTGCGATAGAACAGGCCCCACGAGTAATACACGGTCGGCGCCGCGTACTGCTTGCCGTTGTATGTCGACGATTCCTTCGTCGATGCATACATGCTGTCCCAGCCGTTCTTCTTCCAGTCGCCGCTCAGGTCCTCGAACAGGCCGCGCCGCGCGTAATAGGCCATGCGCTCGCCGTTGTGCCAGTTGACGACATCGGGCGCGACCGTCGACAGCCAGCCCGGCAATTGCACCTTGTACGCCTCTTCATCGACGAACGACACCTTCACGTCGATGTCCGGGTGTGCCTTCTTGAAGTCGTCGATCACCGATTGCCACACCGCGCGCTGGCTTGCGCCCTTGAACGCGATGTTCATCGTCATCGTGCCCGCCTGCGCGACCGTGGTCGTCGCAGCGAACGACGACACGGCTGCCGCAACCGCGATGGCCATCGTCGCGAACGCCTTGCGCGGGTTGAATTGGCTTGCTGTCATCCTTTCGTCTCCTGTCATTTGCGTCTGGTTTTTACGTGCTGGATCACTTGCCTACTCGGTCCGATAAACCGCTACGCCTTGCGGCTCGACTTCACGCGCGCCGATCACGAAGCGCGATGCATCGACGCCTGCGATCACGTGCCTGTCGCCCGCATAGTTGAAGACATACGTGAGCTTGCCGCGCCGGCTGATGCGCACGCTGTCACCACACGGCATCGGCGTGAGGCCGGCTTGCGTTGCGATGCGCGCGAACAGCGACTCGGTGAGACGGTCGTCGAACAGGCTCGCGAAGTAATGGACGCGACCATGCTGCACATACGCGGGATGGCCGTCGGCGAAACGTGCATGCACGCCGAAGGTGCGTTCGTCGACTGCATCGATCAGATCGCGCCAGTGACGCGCATGGCCTTCGCGATGCGCACCGCCGTTGCCGTCGAGCCGCACCGGCTCCGTCACGTTGGGCCGCATCGATTCGACGCGCCATACGCGAATCGGCAGCAACGATGCGAGCGCGCCCGGCGGCAGGTTCGCGGGAATCTGCAGATCGGGCGTCTTCGAGCCCGTGCGAGGACCGAGCACGATCTGCGCGCCCGACGCCGCGAGCCGCGCCGCAAAGTCGGCGGGCACGACGGGCAGCGGCGGCACGACGATCATCGCGTAGCCGTCGAGCGGCGCATCGGCGGAAATCACGTCGACATCGAAACCGAGCGAGCGCAACGCCGAGTAGTACTCGAATGCAAAACGCGGATAGTGGAAATCCGCGCCCTGCGGATGAATCTCGAAGAGCCACTTCGCTTCGTAGTCGTAGATCAGCGCGATCTTGTTGCGCACATCGGCGTTTGCATCCGCATCGGCCGACAGCACATGCGCGATCTCCTGCGCGACCTTTGTCGCTTCGCTGCCGCCGATATCGAGGCGATTGTCCGGCGTATTCAGGCCCGCATGCATCTGCTCCTGCGCGAACGGCGCCTGGCGCCATCTGAAGTACGACACGCAGCCCGCGCCGTGCGCGAACGCTTCCCAGCTCCACAGGCGCACCATGCCCGGCAGCGGCGCGGGATTCCAGTGCGCCCAGTTGACGGGACCGGGCTGCTGCTCCATCACCCAGAAGGGCAGCTTCGACATGCCGCGATACACGTCATGATTGAACGACGCGAAATCGGGATGCCCTGTGCGCAGAAACTTCGCCTTGACCTCAGGCGCGAACCACTGCTCTTCGAGCGCGCCGAGCGGATAGCTGTCCCACGTCGCCACATCGAGATCGCGCGCGACCTTGTAGTGATCGAACTCGGTGAAGAGCTGCATGAAGTTGTGCGCAACGGGCCGCCCCGGCGAATGCGCGCGAATGATCTCGACCTGCATGCGGTTGTAGCGCGCCACTTCGTCGGAAGCGAAACGCCGATAGTCGAGACGATGCGACGGATGCGCTTCCGTCACCGTCGCAACGGGCGCGTCGATTTCGTCGAACCTGCGGTACTCCATGCTCCAGAACACAGTGCCCCACGCACGGTTCAATGCATCGATGGTTTGATAGCGTTCCGTGAGCCAAACACGAAAACGCGCGACGGCAGCAGGCGAATAGCTGACCACCGTGTTGTGGCAGCCGAACTCGTTGTCCGTCTGCCAGTAAGCGACGGCAGGATGCTTGCCATAACGCTCCGCGACGGCCGTGCAGATCTTGCGCGACGCCTCGAAATACGACGGCGACGAGAAATCGTAGTGACGTCGCGAGCCGAACGCGCGCGGCCGGCCATCGGCGCCAACGGGAAGGATGTCGGGATAACGATCGATCAGCCACTTCGGCGGTGTGGCCGTGGGCGTGCACATGACCACCTGCAAGCCCGCATCGCCGAGCACGTCGACGGCGCGATCGAGCCAGCCCCAATCGTATTCGCCCGGCGTGGGCTCGATACGGCTCCACGCGAACTCCGCGATTCGCACCTGTTCGATGCCGAGCGCTTTCATACGGCGCGCGTCGTCTTCCCACATCGATTCCGGCCAGTGCTCCGGGTAATAGCAGACTCCAAGGCGCATGCGCATGTCCCTTATGCGTAGTGTTCGACGGTGTTGAGCGCCTTCACGGCGAATCCGTCGTCGGTGAAAAGATGGCAGGCGTTGGCGGGCGCCTCGAATACGGCGCGCTCGCCCTGCTCGATGCGCGCATTGCCGGGCACTTTCGCGATCAGCACGTCGCCGCCGGGTTGTTCGAGATGCGCATAGCTGTGTTCGCCCAGATGCTCGACGAGCGAAACGGTGCGCGTGAGCGTTGCCTCACGTCGTGATACATCGGCCGCGACGAGCCGGAGATGTTCGGGACGCACGCCGAGTGTCACCGGCTGCGCGCCTTGCAGCGTGCTGCCGTCGACGAGAACGCGCACGGTTTCATTCGTATGATCGAGCGTGACGTCGACGCCTTGCCCGTCGATCGCCGTGACGCGTGCAGGCAGAAAGTTCATGCGCGGCGAGCCGATGAAGCCCGCGACGAAACGGCTGCTGGGCCGGTGATACAACGTGAGCGGCGCGCCGATCTGCGCGATGCTGCCGTAGCGCTCCGTGTCCTTGCCCGTGTGCAGCAGCACGATCTTGTCAGCGAGCGTCATCGCTTCCGTCTGATCGTGCGTCACGTAGACGACGCTCGCCGATGCGAACTGCTTGTGCAACCGCGCGATTTCGATGCGCGTCTGGCCACGCAGCGTCGCGTCGAGATTCGACAGCGGCTCGTCGAACAGAAACACGCCGGGCTCGCGCACGATTGCGCGGCCAATCGCGACGCGTTGCCGCTGCCCGCCTGACAACGCACGCGGCTTGCGGTCGAGCAGCGCTTCCAGTTGCAGGATGCGCGCGGCTTCGCGAACCTTGTGGTCGATTTCGTCTTTCGGCTTTTTGGCGAGCTTCAGGCCGAAGGCCATGTTCTCGTGCACGCTCATGTGCGGAAAGAGCGCATAGCTCTGAAACACCATTGCGACGCCGCGCTCGGCAGCGGGCACGTCGTTGACGATGCGCCCGCCGATCGACAGGTCGCCGTCCGTCACATCTTCGAGCCCTGCGATCATGCGCAGCAGCGTGGACTTGCCGCAGCCCGACGGACCGAGGAACACGCAAAACTCGTTCTCGCCGATCTCCAGATCGACGTTGCGGATCACAGGCGCGTTGTCTCCATACGCTTTCTGCACGCCCCTCAAGGAAATGCTCGCCATCGCTTCGACTCCGTGATTTAATCAGCGCGAAGCGGAGATTAAGCGCTTAATCTGCACGGCCGAAAAAACGATCGCATTGCGATCGCGGGGCCGCAGGCCTTTTTGTTAGCGGTGCTGCTGGCCTGTCAACGCTGTCTCCGATCATCGTTCTGGTGTTTCGCGCATGGTGCCCCGCCTTCGTAGCCAATGCAAATGATGAACGCTTGTCCCATATATTGACGCGCAAACCATGTCCACACTCAGCGAAGTCGCGCGGCGCGCCGGCGTCACGTCCGCCACGGTCTCGAACGTGCTGCGCAATCGCGGACGCGTCGGCGAGCAGACACGTCAGCGCGTGCTCGAAGCCGTCGAAGCGCTCAACTACCGTCCGCATCTTGCCGCACGCGCGCTCGCCGAAGGCCGCGCACCCACGATCGCGCTGATGGTGTCGAGCATCGCGAATCCGTTCTATCCCGAGTTCGCGCTCGCCGTCGAACGCGAGGCGCGCAAGAGCGGCCACTTCGTCATCATCTGCAACACGAACGAGGACCCGCGCGCGGGCCGCGCGTATCTGGACCAGATTGCAGGCACGCTCTCCGAGGGTGTGCTCGTGATGAACGCGAATCTCGACTTCGACGATCTGCACAAGACGCAAGCGCGCGGCGCGCCCGTGGTGCTGTGCATGTGGGAACGTCCCGACGATCCGCCGGGTTTGCCGTGCATCGCGGTCGACTTTCGTCTTGCGGGCCGGCTGGCCGCGAAGCATCTGATCGAACTGGGCCATCGTCGCATCGGCGCGATTGTCGGCAGCAAGCCTTCTGGCATTCACGCGTCGCGTTACGAAGGCTTCGTCGATGCGATGCGCGAAGCGGGCCTGAAGGTGCCCGCGAAAAACGTGCGTTACGCGCCCGACACGATCCAGGGCGGCTACACGGCCGCGCGCGATCTGCTGGAGCGCGACGCGAACATGACAGCGATCTTCGCGACGAACGACCTGCCCGCGCTCGGCACCATTCATGCTGCCGCCGATCTCGGGCGCAACGTGCCGCGCGATCTCTCCGTGGTCGGCATTACCGACATCCAGCTTGCGCAGCAATCGCGCCCGCCGCTGACGACCGTCGCCGTGCCGACCGTCGAAGCCGCCGAACTTGCCGTGACGCTGCTGCGCGATCTGATCGAGCGGCCGACACGCAAGCATGGTGCGCAGCAAAAGGCGCCGCGCATGTGCGTGACATCGGAGCCGCGACTGATCGTGCGCGGATCGACGCAAAAGCGTTGACGTCGACCGTGCGCGACGTGCAAGGCAAGAGCAAAACTTACCGCGAAGCTGCATTCGAAGCGGCGTTCAATAGCGCAACGCAAGCAATAAGCCGACGACCGCTTCGCCAAGCAGAAAAATTTTCAGCCGGGCTTTCAGTGCTGTGTACGGCGCAGCATCGAAAGGTCATAGCCGAGCGCGCGCACGCGTTCGAGCAGCGCGTGTTGCAGTTCCCCAGCGGGCTTCGCGTCGCGCGTGAGTATCCATAGATACGCACCGCTCGGCTCGCCGATGATCGACCATCGATAGTCGTCGGCGTGATCGAGCACCCAGTAGTCGCCGACGTAGAACGGTCCGAAGAAAGACACTTTCAGTTTGGCGTTGTCGGAGCCGGGCGTCACGCGCGCCTTGCCTCTCGCAATGCGCCGCACGCCGTTTGCGCCGTCGCGGCCCGTGTTGATCACGCTGAGCGAGCCGTCATCGCGCTTCGCATAGTTGGCCGTGACGAAATCGCGGCCCCGTTCGAAGTGATTGTCGTAACGCGCAAACTCGTACCAGTGCCCCGTGTAGCGGTCCAGATCGACGCTCTTCACAGGCTCGGGCACGCGCGCATTGCCCTTCTTGCTTTTCAAGCGGATTGCGTACGTGACGGCAATCCCTAACGTCACGACTGCCACGACTGCAGCGGCGACCAGTGCACCGCGCTTAGGGAAACTGCTTTGCTCGATATTGTCGTTGACGCTTCGTTCGACACTCATCGGACATGAACCTCGACTCGATGTCAAAGCCGTTTAGACCCTACGCAAATGAAAAGTTTTCGCCATTACGGGACGAAGAAAGGACAAAGCAGTACCGGCGATTCAGCTGTGCACGACCGCGCATGACGGGCCAGCGACGCGAATCCGCAATAGCCGCTATGCTTGCTGCTTTGTCGCGCTTTTGCCCGTCCTGCTGCACATCACATCAACCCATCACCCATAGTTCCCTTCTCGCGGAGTCGATCATGCAATACCGCAAATTCGGTAGCACCGGCCTTAATGTCTCGCGTTTGTGTCTCGGTACGATGACCTTCGGCTTGCAAACCGAAGAAGATGTATCGCGCGGCATTCTCGACAAGGCAACGGACGCCGGCGTGAATTTCATCGATACGGCTGACGTCTATCCGCTCGGAGGCACCGAGGGTGTCATCGGCCGCACCGAGGAGATCATCGGGCGCTGGCTCAAGGGCAAGCGCGACCGCTTCATTCTCGCGACGAAAGCCGTCGGCAAGGTTGGCCCGTCGCCGTGGGACCAGGGTGCGTCGCGCAAACATCTGCTCGATGCGATCGATGCGTCGCTGCGCCGCCTCGGCACCGATTACGTCGATCTGTATCAGCTGCACTCCGATGACCGCGACACGCCGCTCGACGAGACGCTCGAAGCGCTCGACGTGATCGTGCGTTCGGGCAAGGCGCGCTATATCGGCGTGTCGAACTATCTCGCGTACCGGCTCGCGCGCATGCTTGGCCGCGCGGACGCGCTGCGCACTGCGCGCTTCGTGTCGGTGCAGCCGCGCTACAACCTGCTGTTCCGGCAGATCGAGCGCGAACTGCTGCCGCTCGCCGATGAAGAAGGTCTCGCCGTGATGCCCTATAACCCGCTCGCAGGCGGCCTGCTGACGGGCAAGCATCGTCACGGCGCAAAGCCGGCGGACGGACGTTTCACCGAAACGGTCGGCAAGGCAGGCGAGATGTATTCGGAGCGCTACTGGCACGAGCGCGAGTTCAAGACGATCGACACGCTGCGCGAGATCAACGCGAAAACGGGCGAGCCGATGACGAAGACGGCGATCGCGTGGGTGCTCGCGAATCCCGTCATCACATCGGCGATCATCGGCGCGAGCCGCGTCGATCAGCTGAACGATTCGCTCGCCGCCGCCGACTACACGCTCGACCCTGAACTCAAGTCACAGCTCGATCAGGCGACGGTCGAATACCGTTGGGGCGATGCGCCGCGCTAGGCAACGTGCGTTAGCGCCCGTAGCGCAGCACGGTGCTGCTCGCGGCCAGCACGTGATTGTTGATGGCCGCGAGGAACTGATCGTGATTGAGACCGGGCTGCAAAGCGTCTTGCGCGAGATCGAGCGCGTAGACCTGTAGCACGTAGTGATGCGGCACGTCGCCGACGGGCGGACACGGCCCGTAATAGCCGGGCTTCCCGGTGCGATTGATGCCGCTCACGCTGCCCTCCGGCGCGGACGCGCCATGCGCCATCGACGTCATCGATGCAGGTATCCCGTACAGCACCCAATGGATCACGCCCAGGCCTTTCGCGCCATCGGGATCGAACAGCGTCACCGCGAAACTGCGCGTGCCCGCAGGGACGTTGCGCCACTGCACGGCGGGCGACTGGTTGCCGCCGCCACAATTGTTCGCGCTTGCGCCATGGCTCGAATCGACCGTGCCGCCATCGGGCGTGCCCGGCGACGTGACTTCGAAAGCGTCCGCCGCAAAGACCTGCATCGCTCTCGCCGACAACGCGACACATAGCGCGACACGCGCAAGTGCGGCATAAGGGAACCTTTTCATCGCGCGACTCCGTTGAACGATGTGCGGCCCCGCATTTGCATCCGCACAAACGGACTACCCTACCGCTCCTAAGAACCTGCTCAAACTTGCACAGATTCGATCAGACGCCACCCGAGCAGTGTTGATGACGATTCGCGCCGGGGGATCGCACCCCGGAGGTCCGGATAGCACCCACTGGCCGCGTTGCCGGGGCCAGTGGTGCAGAACGTGAGCCGCCTCTGGCCCGCTCACGTTCCGACCGGAGATGCGCTGCATGCGCCGCTTTCAGACTTCTCTTCACACCGGCCCACAGTGACCACACATGCTTCGCACGATTCCTCTCGGGTAGCACGAAGGTGACGTGACCACCGCAGTGCGCGGGCACCTGACCGCTGCGCACTGCCAGGCGTTCTGACAAGCCCAATCCTCTTCGGGCGATCGCACACGCGGCGCCCATGTGTATTGAAATCCCGCGCCGCTTCGCATGGTTGACCGCGCCGATCACCGACGTGTAGGCCGGATTAACCGCGATCGTCTCCACGCCACGGCGAAAGCACGCGCTATCGATACCGGCCATGAGCTTGCGGTAGGACAGCGATGAGAGCATGCGCGCGTACCGCGCGCCAGTAACCTCCAGTTCCGGCTTTTTCCTTGTGAAGTCAAGCATCTCGTGTACGACCGGCTTGCCTGCCGCGCGGGCGAGTTCGGCAATAGCGACGCATGCGTCGCCGATCATTGCTTCAGCCTGCGCCGTGGTCTTTCCATAGGTCGCTAGGTCGAGCCTCAGGGTTCGGACTAGGTTGCCTGATGCGTCGAGCTCGGCCAGCGCGAGATGGTCGGCATTGATGTCCACACCGATCGCGCCGCACTGGCGG
Source organism: Paraburkholderia phymatum (assembly GCF_038900715.1). Lineage (GTDB taxonomy): Bacteria > Pseudomonadota > Gammaproteobacteria > Burkholderiales > Burkholderiaceae > Paraburkholderia > Paraburkholderia phymatum_A. Next base: position 81,863 of record NZ_JAYMRZ010000013.1, read on the forward strand.
CGGCTCGTTCGAGCCGGAGCGCTGACGTCCACGCTGGCGAATACCCGCCAGCCCTTCCCATCGCGCACGAAGCGATAGCTGACGGCGGTGCCGGTGCGCCGGTAGACGGGCTTGCCATCCTTCGTGCCGGACTGCACCCGCTGGCTTGACAGGAGCGCAGTTACGACGTCCTGATGGCCATAGGCGAAGCGCACGCCGGGGAGCGTGATGTATTTACCCGCTGCGGTGAGGCGATCCGGCAGACGCAGCTTCAGCGTCAGCGTGCCATCCTCTTCGAGGCTTGCCTGGCACGACTGGTTGCCCGCCGTCTCGTCCTTGCTGCCGAGTACGAAGAACTGCGCATCGCGCCGCGCCTGCCAGTCGGCTTTCCATTCCGCATGGCTGGTGTACCCGTTTTGCGCCAGCGCGAACTGGGCCCGGAACAGCTTGCGTGAGCCAAAGCACAGCCTCACGTGGCCGGTCTTCTGGTCGGTCTGAATCTGTTCCAGCTTCGCCTGCAGGATGCCCAGACGGCGACGCTTCTGATGCAGCTTCGACGTGCCAGGCGCCGATTTCTCAAGCTTGCCAACGTACGTCGCCGCCCGCCTGATCTGCTTGTTCAGACCCGCCACGCGCTCCGACCGCAGAGCGTCGATGCTGTCGACCTTGCCCTGCAGGCCGATACGCATCGCGTTGAACTGGCGGGCGGTCAGCCCAAAGCGCAACAGGAACTCACGCTTGATGGTGTTCACATCCTTGCCGCCCGCCTGAAGTGCCGCGAAAAGGCTGCGTTCGGCCCGACCGTACAGCGCGGCGTAGCCGTCCAGCCAAGCGGCTTGCGCTACGCTTACCACAGGGCGTGACTGGTACGTGTAGCAACGCGGATCGGTCATGAGTCGGCTGCTGGGAAATCGGTTCTCTGTATGAATATACAGTATCAGCCTCGAGAGAACCGCGCAACCGCCGTTGATGTAACGCGCGCGGATGAGGAGTTTTGAGCAGATTTTAACCGGCTGCACAGGCCCGTCACTATCCGAATACGCTCTACCTTTTGTTCATTTCCGGCAACCGTCGCGACTCGCGCACCGACTTCGCATGCCAGAGCCGCGCCCCGCCTTCGATGCCCGCCTCGTTCGACACGATCGCGGCATTCGTCGGCAACTCGAACGTGAGCCTCGACGCGTTGCCGCCGCCGATCCACAGCTTGTCGTAGTTGACGAGCGAAGCCAGGATGCCGATCACTTTTTCGACGCGCCGGTTCCAGCGCTTGTTGCCGGCCTTCTCGCGCGCCGCGTTGCCGATGTACTGGTCATAGGTGCGGCTCTTGCTGACGGGATGATGCGCGAGTTCGAGATGCGGCATCAGCTCGCCGTCGCGAAAGAGCGCGGTGCCCGCGCCTGTGCCGAGCGTCAGCACGAACTCGATGCCGTGCCCTTCGATTGCAGCGAGACCCTGCATTTCGGCATCGTTGATCATCCGCACGGGCATGCCGCCGACACGCGCAACAAGCTCGTCCGCAAGCGGAAACCCACGCCAGCTCTCGTCGCCGATATTCGGCGCGGTCAGAATGCGGTTGTCGCGCACGACACCGGGAAAGCCGATCGACATCAACGCGGGATGATGCTCGTCGACGAGCGGCTGCACGAGTTTCGCGAGCGTTTCGACGAGTTGCGCCGGCGTGCACGGATGCGGCGTGGGCACGCGCACGCGCTCACTTTTCATGCTGCCGGCCGGATCCAGCACTGCCGCCTTCAGGCCCGTGCCGCCGACGTCGATCGCGAGTATCCGTTCTTCGCGGCTTGCTGCTTCTTTCCTGCTCGTAGCCAAGTCGTTCCCCTTTCTCTGGTTCTTGTTCAGTGCGGCTGATTCGGTGCGCCATTCAGCGTGCTATTTCGCCGAGCCGCTTTTCTCCAGCGGCCGCCACGTGCGGCCGTCGCGGGCTAGCATTTCATCCGCTTGCGCCGGGCCACTGCTTCCCGCCGGATAGCCATGCACCTGCAACGCGGCGCCCTGAGGATGCAGCACACGGTCCACCGCGCACCAGCTCGACTCGATGCCGTCCGCGCGCTGAAACAGCGTCTCATCACCACGCATGCAGTCGTACAGCAGCGTTTCGTAGCCGACGTTCGCGCTTTCCTCGAAGTAGTCGTTGTAGTCGAACGCGGAGCGCGCCGCGCCGATCTGCATTGTCGGTCCGGGCACCTTCACGTTGAAGTCGAAGCTTGTGCCGTGCGCGGGATCGATGCGCAGCGTGAGCACGTTCGGCGTCAAAGCATCGACGGGCGTATCGCGGAACATCAGATACGGCACGCGTTTCAGATGCACCGCGATCTCCGTGCGCTTCGCCGTCATGCGCTTGCCCGTGCGCAGATAGAACGGCACACCTGCCCAGCGCCAGTTGTCGATGGACACGCGCGCAGCCGCATAGGTTTCCGTCTTGCTGTGGCGCGCGACATCCGGTTCGTCGCGATAGGCCGCCTTCGCATCGCCCTTTTCGTATTGCCCGAAGACGACATCGTTGGGCGTCAGGGGCTCGATTGCATGGAAGAGTTCGGCTTTCTTGTCGCGTACGGCTTCGGCATCGAATGATGTGGGCGGCTCAAGCGCGACCATCGCGAGCAACTGGAACATGTGGTTCGGCACCATGTCGCGAAACGCGCCCGTCTGCTCGTAGAACTTTCCGCGCCCTTCGACGCCGAGCGTTTCGGCCGCCGTGATCTGCACGTTGTCTATGTACTCGCGCCGCCATACCGGCTCGAACAACGCATTCGCAAAGCGCACGGCTAGAATGCTTTGCACCGTGTCCTTGCCGAGAAAGTGATCGATGCGATAGACCTGCTTTTCCTTTGCGAAATGCAGAATGTGCGCATTTAGATCGCGTGCAGACGCGAGGTCCGTACCGAATGGCTTTTCGATCACGAGACGCCGGAAGCCGCCATGGCCTTGCGGATCTTCCCTGAGCAAGCCGTGCTTGCCGAGTCGCCCGACAATCGGCTTGAAAAAATGCGCGCCAACTGCGAGATAGAAAATCGCATTGCCGTCGGGCGCGTTGTCGATGCGCTGCTTGAGCGCCTCATAAAGCGCGTCGTCTTCGAATTCGCCCGCCATGTACTCCATGCGCGACGAGAGCCACTGCCATGCCTTGTCGTCGATCTTGCCGGTATGAAATTCACTGGCCTTGTCCGCGGCAAACTGTTGTAGCGACTGGCCGAGATCATCGACCCAGTCCTTCGTTTCGCGCTCGCCGTGATTGACGCCGATGACGTTCATGCGATCGTCGAGCAGGCCGTCGACCGTCAGGTTGTAGAGCGAGGGCGTCAAGAGCCGTTTGGTGAGATCTCCGCCCGCGCCGAAGATGACCAGCGTGCACGGTGGTGCGGGCTGCTCGCCTGCAGGCCCCGACGAAGCAGGATGCGGCCCCGCGTCGAGCTTGCGGTTCACAGGTTGTTTGGCGGATGAAGCAGCCGTGTTTATCGCGTCATTGGACATGGCATTCTTCCCTAATGAGCCAGATGAAGTGGCGATATCCGAAAGACACGCGGCCAGGCCGCGCGGTTCAATCAAAGCCAGTCGATGCGTTCAACAATGCAATCCAGGCGATACGTCAAGCACGCGTCAGCCGTGCGCAAGGCAGATGTAATGCACGCGCTATTTCACCGCAACCGGAGTCGGCGCGGCAGCGGCGGCCGATTGAGCAACCCCTGCCGCCGCGGGCACATTCCCCGAACTCGCGACTTCGCGCGGCTGCAACAGCAATGCGACGAGCCCTGTCCAGCCCGTCTGATGCGATGCGCCCACGCCGCGTCCGTTGTCGCCGTGAAAGTACTCGTGAAAGAGCACGAGATCCTGCGAGCGCGGGTCCGCCTGCAACAGCGGATACGCGGCCATCACGGGACGCTCGCCGTTCTTGTCCTTCAGAAAGAGCGTAGTCGTGCGCCGCGCGAGCGCATCGCCGATCTCGGCCAGCGACAGCTTGTTGCCCGAGCCCGTCGGATACTCGAGGCGAAAATCGTCGCCGTAATAGCGGTGGAATTCGTAGAGCGATTCGATCAGCAGATAGTTGACGGGCATCCATACCGGTCCGCGCCAGTTCGAATTGCCGCCGAACACGCGCGAATCCGATTCGGCGGGCAGGTACTTCACGCAAAAGCTCTGACCGTTGTGCCGGTAGACGAACGGATTGTCGCGATGCACGCGCGACAACGCGCGCACGCCGTGATCGGAGAGGAACTCCGCTTCGTCGAGCGCACGCCTGAGCAGCGCCTTCATCCGGTGCCCGCGCAGCAGCGAGAGCAGCAGGCTGTTGCCGCGTCCCGGCTCGTTCCAGCGCGATACCAGCCGCGCGAGATCGGGCCGAAAGCGCAAGAACCATACGAGGCGATCGCGCAAGCCCGGCAGTGAGCCATGCAGGCGTTCTTCGAGCACATGCACCGCGATCAGCGGAATCAGGCCGACGATCGAGCGCACGCGCATCGGCGTGCTGGAGCCGTCGGGCAAGCGCAGCTTGTCATAGAAGAACTCGTCTTCGCTGTCCCACAGGCCGGTTTCGCAATTGTCTTCGCAACTGACGGCCTGCGCGATATACAGAAAGTGCTCGAAGAACTTCACGCCGATATCGACGAACACATGGTTCGCAAACGCGAGTTCGAGCGCGATGCGCATCAGGTCCAGCGCATACGCGGCCATCCATGCCGTGCCGTCCGCCTGATCGATGCGGCCGCCCGTCGGCAGCGGCGACGAGCGATCGAAGATGCCCACGTTATCGAGCCCGAGAAAGCCGCCCTGGAAAATATTGCGGCCATCGGCGTCCTTGCGGTTCACCCACCACGAGAAGTTGAGCAGCAGTTTGTGAAAGACCAGCTCGAGAAAATCGCGGTCGCCCCTGCCCGTCAGCGCGCGATCGATCTCATAGACACGCCATGCGGCCCACGCATGCACGGGCGGATTCGCATCGCTGAACGCCCATTCATACGCGGGGATTTGCCCGTTCGGATGCATGTAGCGGTCTTTCACGAGCAACAGCAGTTGACGCTTCGCGAACGCGGGATCGATCAACGCGAACGCCGCCGCATGAAACGCGAGATCCCATGACGCGTACCACGGGTACTCCCATTTGTCCGGCATCGACACGATGTCGGCATTGCACAGATGCCGCCAGTCGCGGTTGCGGCCCTGCTTGCGCGATTCGGGCGGCGCGGGCTGCGCAGGATCGCCGTCCATCCATCGCTGCACGTCGAACTGGTAGTACTGCTTCGACCACAGCATGCCCGCCAGGGCCTGACGCTGCACGAGGCGCTCGTCCGCGCCGTCGATGTCGCGCTGCAACGCTGCATAAAACGCGTCGGCTTCCGCGATGCGCTGCGAGAACAGCTCGTCGACGTCGAGAGGCTCGTCGTCGACGGCGAACTCGGGCCGCCAGCGCAGATAGACGACGGCCGTGCCATGCGGCGGCAGATTCAACGGCACATGCGCGGCCGCCTTCGTGCCCGCGTCGCGGCGAATCGCGTCGGCGTCGCCATGCACGACGTATTCGTTGAAGCCGTCCTTGAACGGACCCGCCGCCTCCATGTTGAAATGACGCCGGACGTTCGTATCGTTCTCGCAGAAAATCCATTCGAGCACGGTCGTATCGGGCGACCACGCCGTCACGACGATCGGCTCGTGGCCCGGATGCGTGCCCAGCAGATGTGTGACGCCGTGCACCGTTTCCTTGACGAGCTTCGGCCGTTCGTCGACATCCTTCCACGACCACTTGTTGCGCGCCCAGATCTGCGGCAGAAGATCGAGCGCTGCCGATTCGTCCGCGCGATTCTCGACGGTGACGCGCATTACGATGTCTTCCGGCGTGTTCTTTGCGTATTCGACGGTCACATCGAAATAACGCAGATCGTCGAACACGCCTGTATCGAGCACTTCGTACTCGGGCATATCGCCGCCGCGCCGCGCGTTTTCCTCGATGAGATCCTGATACGGAAATGCGGCATGCGGGTACTTGTACAGCATGCGCATATAGGAATGGGTCGGCGTGCCGTCCAGATAGAAGTACAGCTCCTTCACGTCCTCGCCGTGATTGCCTTCCTGATTCGTGAGGCCGAAGAGACGCTCCTTCAGAATGGGATCGGCGCGATTCCACATCGCAATCGCCACGCACCAGTTCAACGTTTCGTCGCCGAATCCGGCGATGCCGTCTTCGCCCCAGCGATACGCGCGGCTGCGCGCGTGCTCGTGCGGGAAGTAGTCCCATGCGGTGCCGTTCGGGCTGTAGTCCTCGCGCACCGTGCCCCATTGACGCTCGCTGAGGTACGGGCCCCAGCGCTGCCACCGCGCGCACTCGGCGGAATGCAGACGTATCCCCTCGGTCGTGGAAAGCAGATTCGCAGCGCGCAGCGCAGGCATGGCAGCGTCCTTCCTCTCGTGGTGACGGCAGGAGTCACATCGTAGCGCGGTTGGGGGGTTCGTGTGGCGCAGCGGGCACATCGGCGCTGACGCGTTCCCCAAGCAACACCCCCACACGCAACCGTTCCCCGAGCGACCACGCCTGAAACGGCGTGCCGCCCGGCGCGTGCGGCGCGTCGCCGTCCGCGACTTCCGAAATGTGATCGAGGCCCGTGCGGTCCAGATGCGCATCGAGCGGCGCGAGAAAGCGTGTGCGAGCCGCGACGCGTGCGGCGGCATCGGGACGTTGCACGCGCAGCCATGCTTCGACGAACGGCCCGAGCAGCCAGGGCCACACGGTCCCCTGATGATAGGCGCCGTCGCGCTCAAGCGGCGTCCCCGCATAGCGCCCGCGATACGCGGGATCTGCCGGCGAGAGCGTGCGCAATCCGAGCGGCGTCAGCAGATGCGCTTCCACCTGCGCGACGACGGCGCGCGCCGTCTCCCCTTCGACGAGCGCGAACGGCAGCCCGCCGGCAGCGAATATCTGATTCGGACGCACGGAGCGATCGACGGCGCCGCGCACATGATCGACATCGACGTTGTCGAACAGCGCGCCCGTTTGCGGATCGACGAAGCGCCCGGCAAACGACTGCGCCGCGCGCATTGCGGGCTCGCGCCAGCGCGCGTTCCATTGCGCGGCAATCTGCAACGCGTTGAACCACAGCGCCTGCACTTCGACGGGCTTGCCGATGCGCGGCGTCACGACCCAGTCGCCGACCTTCGCGTCCATCCATGTGAGCTGCACGCCGCGCACGCCGGCGCGCAACAGGCCGTCGTCGTCGGCGCGTATGCCATAGCGCGTGCCTTGCGTGTAGCCGGACAGAATCGTATCGACGGCTTCCTGCAAGCGGTCTCGCGTTGAGTTCGACGCATGTCCCGTCGCCAGATAATCGAGCACGGCGATCGCGAACCAGAGCGACGCATCGACCGAGTTGTACTCCGGCTCGTCGCCATAGTCCGGAAAGCGGTTCGGACACATGCCCTCGGAGATCGTGCCCGCCCACGCAAGCAGGATCGATTCGGCTTCCAAATAGCGACCTGTGGCGATGAGCAGACCGCGCATCGCGATGAACGTATCGCGGCCCCAATCGGTGAACCACGGAAAGCCCGCGACAATCGTGTGGCCCGTCGAACGCGCAACGACATAGGCATCGGCGGAACGTTGCAGGCGCGACGCGAAAGCAGCGCGACGCGATGCTTCCATATTCGCAAGCGCATCGGCGTGAGCGCTTGCCGCTTGCCTGTCGTGCTGCGCATCACTCGTGTCCGCGCTCAGCACCATGACAGCCGCATCGCTCAGAAGATCGAAGCTGAAGACGCCGGGCGTCGCGAGGTCTTCCGTGTAGTCGAGGCCGCGCTCGCGTTCGCGCACATAACAGAAGTTGCGATACCAGTCGGGCGCATGTTCATATGCGCCGTTCGTCAGCGCGCGTATCGCGGGCAGATCGCGATACGGCTGCCACTGCACGCGCTCGCCATCGACGCGCGCGCTGAAATCGAACGCGCCGTTCTCGTGATGCAGCGCGTGATAGTCGCGGCCCGACAGCAACGGTCTCACATGCAGCGCGATCGTGTAATCGCGCGGCGTATCTTCTTCGAACTCAGTCCGCCAGCGCAGCACCGTTTCGCACGTCGCTTTTGCAACGAACACTTCGGCGATCACGCTCGTCTGCGCGTCGATCCGGAAACGCCATGTCGGCCACGGCGTCGTATCGAATGCGATCAGGCTCGCGACGATGTCGGGATACAGAATGTCGGGCGCGTAGCGCTGCATCGTGAACGGATAGCGCGCTCCGTTCGCTTCGATCCACGCTTCGATGCCATTGACGAGCACCACGCGCCCCGCAGGCGCGCGCGTCGCCGTCAGCAGCAGCGCGTGATAACGGCGCGTGCGCAACGTGCCCACCGTGCCCGACGCAAAGCCGCCGAAGCCATCGGCCTCGAGCCATTCATCTTCCAGACGTTCGATATCGAAGGGGCGTTCGACGCGTGTCATCGCAGCTCCGCTTTTCGCTGGCGTGGCCGATCAAGACAGCCGACAGATTAGCGGCTCGCGCGGGAAAAGTCTTGCGAAGCGCGGTGTCACCTGTGGATGCCAACCGCGTGAAGATCACGCAGCCGGTTGCTCGGCCACGCGACGCTGAATCGGCAGCACGGCCCACACTTCGAGCCCGCCGCCTTCGCGAGGATGAAACTCCAGCGTGCCGCCATGCAAGCGCGCGATGCGCTCGACGATCGCAAGCCCCAGCCCCGTGCCGCCCGTCTTGCCGAGCGCATTCTTGCCGCGCTGGAACGGCGCCTTCAGGCGTTCGAGTTCTTCCGCGCTCAAACCCTTGCCGCGATCCCCGACAGCCACACGGATCGCATCCGCATCGACCCATGTCCTGACAGCAAGGCCCGTCTGCCCGTAGACGACGGCGTTCTGCATCAGGTTCATCACGAGCCGCATCATCGTGATCGGCCGGAACGCGTGTTCGGGAAGCTCGCCGAGCGACAGCGCGAACTCGTGACCGAGGCCCGCGAAGTCCGCGGCAAGCTGGCTGATCAGCGCATTCAGATCGCCGGGCTGCGGCGTCTCGCGCTCGCCGCTTCCGGCGTAGTCCATGAACTGCTGAAGGATCGTGTCGATCTGGTCCAGATACGACTCCGCCGCGCCGGCGAATGCTTCGTCGCCGCCCGTCTCGTTCGCCATCGCCATCGCGAGACGCAGCTTCGTGAGCGGCGTGCGAATATCGTGCGAAACGCCCGCGAGCATCAGCGCGCGCGTCGCCTCGGCCTGCTGCAACGCCTGCATCATCTGATTGAACGCGCCGCTCACCTGCGCGATTTCGGTCGGTCCGTCGACGGGCAAAGGCGGCGGCGTTTCGCCCGCGCTCACGCGCCGAGCCGCATGCGCGAGTTCCTGCAGCGGACGGTTCAGATAGCTTTGCAGCCCGAAGCCCGTCAACGCCGCCAGCAGGCCGAGTCCCAGCGACAGCAACACGGCTGTCAGCATGCCGCCGCCCTGCGCTTCTTCCGGCACCCCCAAGCCGATCCAGTACGGCTTGCCCGCGACGTGCATGCGTATCCACATGCGTGGGCCGGCTTGTTGCCAACGCACTTCCGTGCCCGACGGCAGATAGTGGCGCAGACTTTCCAGAAACAGCTGCAACTGATGAAGCCGGTAGAACGCGAGCAGTCTGACGCGCGGCTCCGTGACCGCATCGGCGGGCGGTTCGTCGCGCGCGTCGAGCCGCGCGACGAGCGTGTCGCGCGCAATCTCCGGCGACGCGGTGAGCGCGTTATCCAATGTCTTGATGTACGTGCCGAACACGGCAGCGGCGCGCTCGGTGCGCGGGCTTTGCACATAATGGATCAGCACGCTCAGCGCGCAGACCTGGCTAACCGCCATCAGCACGATCAGCAGCATGATGTTGCGCGCGAGAACGCTGCGCGGCAGCACGCGCGACAGGATGCGCGCGTTCATGCTTCGACGTCGGCGACGAGCATATAGCCGACGCCCCATACGGTCTTGATGAAACGGGGCTTCGACGGATCGCTTTCGATCGCCTGCCGCAAGCGCAGAATCTGCACGTCGATGCTGCGATCGAGCGCATCGTGATCGCGCCCTCTCGCGCGCGCGATCAGATTGTCGCGGCTCACTGCGCGGTTCGGCGACGCTGCGAGCGCCGTCAGCAGCAGCATCTGCGCCGAATGCAGTTCGACGGGCGCATCGAGCCGATAGAGACACTGCTTGCCGACATCGAGCCGGAAGTCGCCGAAGCGCAGCGTTTGCGTGGTGACGGTCGGGTCGCCCGCTGCGATCTTCTGGCGGCGCAACAGCGCGTTGATGCGCGCCACCAGCTCGCGCGGCAGGAAGGGTTTCGCGAGGTAATCGTCGGCGCCCGTTTCGAGACCGATCACGCGGTCGAGCGGATCGCCCTTTGCCGTGAGCATCAGGATCGGCATCGTATGGCCTTCCGCGCGCAGGCGCGCGCAGATCTGCAAGCCGTCCTCTTCGCCGATCATCAGGTCGAGCACCAGCAGATCATAGGGCTCGCGCTGCAAATAGCGTTCGAGCCGCTTGCTGTTTTCGACGGCGCGGACTTCGAAGCCATGTCCGCTCAGGAAGCGCTGCAGCATGTTGCGCAGTTCCGCTTCGTCGTCGAGCACGATGATGCGGGCGGGTCGGTCCATGCGATGGCTCCTTTCGCTACTTGCAACAGTTTAGCTTCGGGCCGACCCGTTTTTCCGTCAGTGCGATCCCGCGCGCTGCGCCATGAATTGCTCGATCTGTCCGAGCGTCACATAGCCCTGTTTCTGCGTGTCGATCTCGCCGAAATGCTGCGCGACGCGCGGCATGCCTGTCTGGGCCTGCGCAAGCGTCAGCTTGCCATCATGCGTCGTGTTGGCGGCGGCAAAGCGCTGCTGCAACTCCTGCATCATCCGCTCCATGCGCGGCGATGCGGCCATCGGTTGCGGCGCCGTCTGCGCCAGCACGCCCGTCGATGCGATGCACAAGGCAAGCATGGCGATCCACTTCTTCATGTCACTCTCCAATCGGTTCATTCAACTTCTTCGCTCACGTGGTGTTGCGATTCGTCGTTGGCGAAGCGAATTCTTACTGTCCGGAAGGCGGAAGGCAATTTCAAAGTTATGTCGCCGCGTTTCATCCGGGCCGTGCGTTTACGGGTGTTTTCGATGCGCCGTTGCATCGCGCGCGGCATCGCGATTACGAAGCAAACGAAGCAAACGCTTCAAGCATGAGCGTGCTTTTCCGGCGACATCGAATGAAACAAGTTATCGCTGCCCATTCGAGGATGCGTTGCGTATCGTCTGCACGTCGGCGGCGATGTGAGGACTTCGCATCGCATCCGCCGACTGTCCGCTCGTCCGCCGAGGAGTTTGATGTGAACATTCGCTCTGCTTATACGTCCGCGATCGCCGCGATGGGTATCGCCTGCTCGACCAGCGCCTTCGCCGGCACTGTGTTCGTCCATGCGGCCTATGTGCCCGCTGTCGTCTATGCGCCGCCGCGCACGCTCTATTACGTGCCGCCGCAACCGCCCTATGTCGTGCCCGTCGTCAACAGCGCGCCTGTGACACCTGTCGTGCCCGTGGTGCCCGTGGTTCCATATGTCGCCGTCGTGCCGCCGCCCGCGCCCGCGAAACCGTTGCCCTATGCGACGGTGGCCGTCCCCGTCGTCGCGGCGCCCGCTTATGCCGTTGCGCCCGCAAGAAGCATCGTCTATGCGCAGCCGGTCGCCGTCGTGCCTGGCGTCGTCGTCACTCGCTGATTGCAACGCCGCGCCTATTCGCTTGATCTTTGGAAAGCCGGGGCCAACAATGAAAGCCTTCGTCTAACCAGCATTAACCGGCATTCGACGAGCTTCGCGGAGGGCGCTATGTCAGAGATCGAAAAGGACAAGGTCATTGCCGTGCTCGACCAGATTCTCGAATCCGAGCTGGCTGGGGTGGTCCGTTACACGCACTACTCTTTTCTGGTGTTCGGCTTTGGCCGCATCCCGATCGTGTCGTGGCTGCGTCAGCAGGCCGACGAATCGCTCACGCATGCGCATCTCGCGGGCGAATGGATCACGACGCTCGGCGAATATCCGTCGCTCGGCATCGGACCATTGCTCGATTCGCATACGACGGATATCGCGTCCATTCTGCGCGAGTCGCTTGCAGCCGAAGATGTCGCGCTCGGCCTGTATCGCGATCTGCTTGCGCTAGTGAAAGACCGCTCCGTTGCGCTCGAAGAATATGCGCGGCAAATGATCTCGGTCGAAGAGATGCATGCGGGCGAAGTCGACAAGATGCTGCGCAGGCCGGGCACGGTCGCGACGTCTGGCGAACGCACGGCGGATACGCACTAGATCTCAAGGCTTGCCACCCGCGCCTTGCCGAATTGTCAAATCCTTCCCTGCGCCGATTTTCAACCGATCACGGAATAGTCCTTCAATCCTCTCTGAGAGCACTGCATATGTCACCACATGGCGTATGCTGTGCCCTTTGTCTTTGTGCATACGCGTCATTGCATGCGCGCCCGCGATGCATTTAACCTTTGCCAACTGCCAAATCCCCTAAAGCTTCCGCTTACATGATGGCGTTTGCAACGACCAATGCTAGGCTATGCGCGGCATCTGGCTGTTGAACAAGGAAGCCGGCAATTCTCCCCGTTCACAGGAAGGAAGGATAGGCGGCGAACCGACGGTTCGTTTCTGGGGCCGATGTGGATCGAATTGGCTTGACACGTATATGTATGGATGTACAGTACCCACATGTCTTCGATACTCCAGTCTGGCGTTCGATTCAGGTCCTATCCCGATGCGCGATTGGCGTCGACGCTCGCGCGATGGATTGGCTGTCAGCGTTTCATCTACAACGGTAAGGTAAACGAAGATCGGCTGTTCGCGGCGCAACGCCAGCTTGAGATGGCCTCGGGTAACGTGGAAATCAACACCCCGCTCGACCAGGCGTATTCGCATTTCAAGGACCGGGAGCTCACACCCTGGCTGTACGAGGTGCCCAGTCAGATCCTGCGCAACGGCGCGGTACGCTGGATGAACGCCAAGCAACGCCAGCTGAAAAAGCTCGGCAAAGCACCTCGTCGCCGGACCCGCAGGGACTTCAACAGCGTCCATGTGACGGCGGAACTGTTCCGCTTTGTTCAGACCGCTGCGGGACCGGCCATCGAACTGGGCACGAAGGCCGATCCCGTCGGCTGGTTGCCGTTCAGGGCGCATCGTCCGTTTGGGCTGCCAAAGAGTATCGTCCTCCGCGAGGTTGCCGGCCAATGGTTCGTGAGTTTCTGTTACGAGCACGCGAGCAATGTCATCCCGCGCGAGCCGCACGAACTGGCGTACGAGTTGAACGCGCTCGACGATGAGACGCTCGCCGGAGTCACGCTCGGCCTTGATCGCAATGTGGCCGACAACTGTGTCGCCACGAGCGCTGGCGAGCAGTTCCGCTTCGATCCTGTGACTGTCGAACGCATGCGGCGCAAGGAGATCGGTGCGAAGCGGTATCAGCGGCGCATGGCGCGATCGCAGAAAGGCTCGGCGAACCACCGCAGGCTGGCCAGACGGCTTGCCCGGCGGCAGGACTACGCCGCACGCGTGCGTAACGACTTCGCCCACCGGCTCACGTACCGGGTCGTCAACAGCGAAGCGCGCTTCTTTGTGCTCGAGGATCTCAAGGTCCGGAACATGAGCCGCCGCCCCAAGGCCGTGAAAGACGAGCGCACGGGAAAGTGGCTTAGAAACGGAGCCAAGGCAAAGGCTGGCCTGAACCGGAAGATCCTCACCTCGTGCTGGGGCAGAATCGACGTGTTTCTGCGCTATAAGGCCGCGAAACAGAACAAGCTGGTCGGCAAGGTGCCTGCCCAAAATACATCAAGAGGATGTTCCCGGTGCGGGCACATCCACGCAGACAACCGGGATGCCGGTCGGTTTGTCTGTGTACGCTGTGGTTTCGCGCTGCATGCCGACCATAACGCGGGGATCAACATCAGGACCCGCGGAATCGAGGCATTGCGCGACGGAGCCTTCTCTGTCGAGAAACCGAAAAAGCGCGTTGCGTTTCGACGCAAGAACAGCAGTACGACCGGTGGGACGCCGGAAGTTGCCTGTGGAGCGAATGTAAGACCTGACCCACGCCTTGAGGCGTAGGTCAGGCAGTCCGCCATGAAGCAGGAATCATGCGTCGCGAGGCGCAGAAGCATCAGGCTTTAGCCCGGTGAGAGTTCACTTCTGCATTCGCTATTTCGTTCGTACTCCCCGCAGGTGAGAGAAGGTGGAAGATGATCGATGACGCCAACCGCAGTTTCAGTCGCAGTCGTTTGCATCGACACTTGCACGACGCACCGTGCCGCTACGCAGCACGTCAATCTCTCGCGCGTGCCGCGTCGATCACCGTCCTGATCGCTGGCTCGTTGAGCGGTTGCATGGTCGGCCCCGATTACCGCACGCCCGCCCCGCCCGCCATCGAATCCTACACGCCCACGCCGCTGCCCGATCAAACGGCGTCGTCGCCGGGCGCATCGGGCGTCCCGCAACAGTTCGTGGCCGGCCAGAACATTCCCGCGCAATGGTGGACGCTCTTTCACTGCGAGCCGCTCGACGCGCTGATCCGCGAAGCGCTCGCCAACAGTCCCAACGTCGCCGCGGCGCAAGCGGCGCTCAGGCAGGCCGGCGAAAATCTGCGCGCGCAAATGGGCACCACGCTGTATCCGTCCGTCGATGCGAAGGCCAGTGCGACGCGCGAGAAATTCAACGGCGTCACGTTCGGCCAGCCGGGACTCACGGAAGTGCTGAACCTCTATAACGCATCGGTGAGCGTGTCGTACAACCTCGATGTGTTTGGCGGTGCAAGGCGCGAACTCGAATCGCTGCGCTCCCAGGTCGACTATGAGGGCTTTCAGTTGCAAGCTGCGTATCTCGCGTTGTCGGCGAACATCGTGACGGCGGCCGTCAAGGAAGCCTCGTTACGTGAGCAGATCGAAGCGACCGAGCGCATCGCCACCGACGAGGACGCGCAACTCGGTGTGTTGCGCAAGCAGTTCGAGCTTGGCGGCGTGAGCCGCGCCGCCGTGCTCTCACAGGAAACGCTCGTCGCGCAGACGCGCGCGACGTTGCCGCCGTTGCGCCAGTCGCTCGATCAGATGCGCCATCAGCTCGCCGTGCTCGCGGGCAAGCCCCCCAGCGACACGGGTGTGCCCGAGTTCATGCTGTCCATGTTCACGCTGCCGCAGAGCTTGCCCGTCAGCGTGCCGTCGTCGCTCGTGCGGCAGCGGCCCGACATCCTCGCCGCCGACGCCACGCTGCATCAGGCGAGCGCGCAGGTCGGCGTCGCGACGGCCAACATGTATCCAAAGCTCACGCTCTCGGCGAGCTACGGCCCGCAGGCGCTGACGCCCGCGGGCCTTCTCAAGTACGCGGACATGATCTGGAGCGTCGGCGCAGGCGTCACGCAGCCGATCTTTCACGGCGGCCAGCTGAGCGCGCAAAAGCGCGCAGCCGAAGCCGCCTTCGATCAGGCCAACGCGCAGTATCGGCAGACGGTGCTGCTCGCGTTCCAGAACGTCGCCGATACATTGCGCGCGCTCGAACACGATGCGACCGGTCTGCTTGCGCAGACGGAAGCATGGCACGCGGCCCGCGATTCGCTCGATCTGACGCGCGGCCAGTTTCGCGTCGGCGGCGTCAGCTACCTGGCGTTGCTCGACGCAGAGCGCCAGTACCAGCAGACCGTCGTGAATCTCGCGCAGGCGCAGGCCGCGCGCTATGCGGACACGGCGGCGCTGTTCCAGGCGCTCGGCGGCGGCTGGTGGAACGACACGGCGACGAGCCAGGCAGCCCAGGCCACGCCGGCGGCCGCCCCGGCGTCTGCCAGGCCGCAGTGAATCTTTTTGCAAGCCGCGCGTCGCATGCGATCAGACGGCAGCGCCGCCGGACGAGTTTGTGCGTCATGTCGACAGGAGTTAGCGCTTTAGGGCTTACTCCCGTCTCATGCAGAGCAGTTTGCCGTGCAAGGACAAGACGACGATGACAACGAAAAGACCGATGACAAAGCGGACGATGACCAAGCGGATGATCATCATGCTGATCTGCGTGGGCGTACTGCTCGGCGCGCTGGTCGGCTTCAATCTGTTCAGGGCGCACATGCTCAAAAAGTTCATGGCGAGCAATGCCGTGCCGCCCGCGACCGTCACGGCCGCTGTCGCGGGCTATCAGACATGGCAGCCGCAGCTCGCCGCCGTGGGCAGCCTGCGCGCGGTGCGCGGCGTCGACGTGACGACGGAAGTGGCGGGGCTCGTGCGCGAAATCGCATTCAGCTCGGGCCAGGAGGTGAAGGCAGGCCAGGTGCTCGTGCGCCTGAACGACGATTCGGACCGCGCGCAGCTCGCGTCGCTGCAGGCCGCCGCGGAACTCGCGCAAACCGTCTACAAACGCGACAAGGCGCAGTTCGACATTCAGGCGATTGCGAGGGCGCAGCTCGACGCCGATGCCGCCGACCTGAAGAGCAAGAAAGCCCAGGTTGATCAGCAGGCCGCGCTCGTCGAAAAGAAAACGATACGCACGCCCTTCGCGGGACGCGTCGGCATCACGACGGTCAACCCGGGCCAGTACATCAATCCGGGCGATGCGATCGTCACGCTGCAAGCGATCGATCCGATCTACGCCGACTTCTATCTTCCGCAACAGCAGCTCGGGCAATTGCAGGTCGGTCAGGCCATCGTCGTCGATACGAATGCGTTCAGCAACCGCACGTTCGACGGCAAGATCCGCTCGATCAATCCGCGCGTGGACAGCACGACGCGCAACGTGCAGATCGAGGCGACCGTCGACAACCACGAGCGCAAGCTGCTGCCCGGCATGTATGCGAATGTGAAGATCGACGCGGGCGGCGTACAGCGCTATCTGACCTTGCCGCAAACGGCGATCACCTATAACCCGTACGGCGCGACCGTGTTCGTCGTGAAGCCCGGCGCGCAAAAGAACGCACAAGGCAAGATCATGCCTGTCGCGCAGCAGGTGTTCGTCACGCCGGGGCCGACACGCGGCGATCAGGTCGCGATTCTCAAGGGCATCAGCGAAGGCACGCAGGTCGTGACGAGCGGCCAGCTGAAGCTGAAGAACGGCACGCCGCTCGTGATCGACAACCGCGTGCTGCCTGCTGACAACCCGAATCCGACGCCTCAGGAACAATAAGAGGCCGCCCGATGAAATTCACCGACATTTTCATTGAACGCCCGGTGCTTGCATCGGTGGTGAGTCTGCTGATTCTCGTGCTCGGCTTGCGGTCGCTATCCGCGCTGAAAGTCGGCGAATATCCGCAGACCGAAAACGGCGTGGTGACGATCAAGACGTCGTACTACGGCGCGAGCGCCGACACGATGGCCGGCTTCATCACGCAGCCGCTCGAATCCGCGATCGCGCAGGCCCAGGGCATCGACTATATGTCGTCGACGAGCAGCACGGGCGTCTCGACGATCACCGCGACGCTGCGCCTGAACTACGACTCGAATCGCGCGCTGACGGAGATCAACACGCAGATCGCGTCGGTGCGCAACCAGTTGCCGCCGCAAGCGCAGCAGCCGGTGCTGACGGTGCAGGTGGGCCAAACGACCGACGCCATGTACATGGGCTTCTACAGCGACGTGCTGCCGAGCAACAACGTCACCGACTATCTGCTGCGCGTCGTGAAGCCGAAGCTCGATTCGATCCAGGGCGTGCAGACGGCGGAGATTCTCGGCGGACGTCAGTTCGCGCTGCGCGCCTGGCTCGATTCGAACCGGCTTGCCGCGCACAACGTCACGGCCGCCGACGTCTTCACGGCTCTCGGCAACAACAACTACCTGGCGACGCTCGGCACGACCAAAGGCCAGATGATCAGCGTCGATCTGAACGCGGGCACGGACCTGCATTCCGTCGACGACTTCAAGAAGCTCGTCGTCAAGCAGAAGAACGGCGCGATCGTGCGCCTCGAAGACGTCGCGAACGTCGTGCTCGGCGCGGACAACTACGATTTCAACGTCGCGTTCAGCGGCAAGCGTTCGGTGTTCATCGGCATCAAGGTGGCGCCCGATGCGAACGTGCTCGACGTCGCGAAGCGCGTGAAGACGATCTTCCCCGATCTGCAGAAGCAGTTCCCGACAGGCATGACGGGCGACATCGTCTACGACGCAACCGACTTCATCAACACGGCGATCGAAGAGGTGGTGAAGACGCTCGTCGAAGCGCTGCTGATCGTGACGGCCGTGATCTTCCTGTTCCTCGGCAGCTTCCGCGCAGTGATCGTGCCCGTGATCGCGATGCCGCTGTCGCTGATCGGCACGTTTTTCGTGATGCAGCTGCTCGGCTATTCGATCAATCTGCTGACACTGCTTGCGCTCGTGCTCGCGATCGGGCTCGTCGTCGACGATGCGATCATCGTGGTCGAGAACGTCGACCGGCATATGAAGGAGGAAGGCAAGCAGCCCTTCGAAGCCGCGCTGATCGCCGCGCGCGAACTCGGCGGACCGATTCTCGCGATGACGGTCGTGCTCGTTGCCGTGTACCTGCCGATCGGTTTTCAGGGCGGATTGACGGGCGCGCTCTTCACCGAATTCGCGTTCTCGCTGGCGGGCGCCGTGACGGTATCGGGCGCGATTGCGCTGTCTCTATCGCCGATGATGTGCTCGCGCTTCTTCCGCACGGATCAGGAGTCGGGGCGCTTCGCGCGCTTCGTCGACCGGCAGTTCGAGCGCGTGCATCGCGGCTATGGGCGTCTTCTGCACGCGATGCTCGACACGTGGCCCGTATTCATCGTGATGGGCGCGCTGCTGTTGTGCGGCACAGTGTATCTCTTCATGACGTCGCAATCGGAGCTTGCGCCGCAGGAGGACCAGGGCATCGTGCTGTCGCAGATCCAGGGCCCGCCGAACGCGACGATCCAGCAGATGCAGACTTACGCGGACCAGGTGTTCGACATCTCGAAGCAGTTGCCCGAGTACTCGCAGATGTTCCAGCTGACGGGCGCACCGACGCTGAACCAGGGCATCGGCGGCGTGCTCTTCAAGACGTGGGACAAGCGCAAGAAAGGCGCGACGCAATTGCAGCAGGAATTGCAGCAGCAATGGAACGGCATTGCGGGCGCGCGCGTCGCCGCGTTCCAGTTTCCGCCGCTGCCGGGCGCGCAAGGGCTGCCCGTGCAGTTCGTCATCAGCACGACGGAGCCGTTCGAGAACCTCAATGAAGTGTCGCAAGCGGTGCTGCAAAAGGCACGCGAAAGCGGCATGTTCTTCTTCGTCGACAGCGACCTGAAGATCGACAAGCCGGAAAGCGTGCTGCTCGTGGACCGCGACAAGGTCGCTTCGCTCGGCCTGTCGCAAAGCGACGTCGGGCAGACGCTCGGCGCGGCGCTCGGCGGCAACTACGTCAATTACTTTTCGATCGCGGGCCGCTCGTACAAGGTGATTCCGCAAGTGCTGCAAACGGACCGGCTGAACCCGTCGCAAGTGCTCGACTACTATTTGCGCACGCCCGATGGCAGCGTGATTCCCGCATCGACGGTCACGCATCTGAAGCAGACCATCGTGCCCGAGTCGATCAATCACTTCCAGCAGCTCAATTCAGCGACGATTTCCGGCGTGCTCGCGCCGGGCATCTCGCAGGGCGAAGTGCTCGACTTCCTGCGCAAGGCCACCACCGACGTCGCGCCGACAGGCTACACGGCCGACTATTCGGGCCTGTCGCGGCAGTTCGTGCAGGAGTCCGGCGGCTTCGTGATCACGCTGCTGTTCGCGACGATCATCGTGTTTCTCGCGCTCGCCGCGCAGTTCGAGAGCTTCCGCGATCCTGTCGTGATTCTCGTGTCGGTGCCGATGGCGCTGTTCGGCGCGCTCATCTTCATCAACATGGGACTCTCGACGCTCAACATCTACACGCAGGTCGGTCTCGTCACGCTGATGGGCCTCATCAGCAAGCACGGCATCCTGATCGTGCAGTTCGCCAACGAGCTGCAACGCGCGGGACGCCGCAAGCGCGAGGCGCTCGAAGAAGCGGCCGGCGTGCGCTTGCGGCCGATCCTGATGACGACGGCGGCAATGGTGCTGGGCGTGCTGCCGCTCGTGATCGCGTCGGGTGCGGGCGCGGCGGGCCGCAATGCGATGGGGCTCGTGATCTTCACGGGGCTGTCGATCGGCACGCTGTTCACGCTCTTCGTCGTGCCCGCGATGTATATGTTCCTCGCCGCCGATCATCATCGCGACAGGGAGCATCCGGTGGAGGCCTGAACGATCTGAGCCGCGACACGCGCGCTTTCGCGACGAACGCGCGGCCGTTTTTTGCCGGCATTGCCCGCCGGCGCGCCGCGCGGCTATGCTTGCGGATGGCCATCCGGCATGGCCCTCGTCATAACACACAGGAGCATCGATGTTCAGTCCCGGTCTTTTTCTCACGGCAGCGGGCGTGGGTCTCGCGGTCGCGGCGCCCGTCGGTCCGATGGGCATGCTGTGCATTCGCCGCACGCTCACCGATGGTCCGCGCGCCGGTCTCGCGATCGGCTTCGGCATTGCAGGCGGCGATGCGTTCTACGGCCTGATCGCCGCGCTCGGTCTCGTGAGCGTGTCGCAGTTCATGCTGGCCTATGACAAGCCGCTGCATATCGTCGCGGGGCTCTTTCTGCTGTATCTCGGCATTCGCACGATGTTGCAGAAAGTGCCCGCCGACAATGGGAACAACGGCGGCAACGGAAACAACGGCGAAGGCAGGCTCGCGGGCATCGGCCATGCCGGCGCGCTGAAGGCTTTCGCTAGCGCGCTGCTGCTCACGCTGACCAACCCGCAGACGATCATCATGTTCGCCGCCCTCTTCACGACGCTCGCGCCACGCGGACCGTTTTCGTCGAACGTCGCGCTCACGACGGTATTGGGCGTATTTTGCGGATCGATTGCCTGGTGGTGCCTTCTCGTGACGGCCGTGTCGCTCGCGCGTCATGCGATCGGGCACAAGCTGCGCGTTGTCATTGATCGCATTGCGGGATTTGCACTGGCCGCGTTCGGCGTCGCCGAAGTGCGCCGCGCGATCTGACGCAGGCGCTTGCATATCGTCAGCAGCAAGCCGGGCCGCCTGCGGGCGGCCTTTCGTTTATCGCGTCGCCGTCACGCCCCGCGCGAAGCGCGCGCGCCACAAGCCGTCGAGCGAATAGAGGGCGAGCGCGATCCAGATCGCGCCGTAGCCGATCAGTTGCACGTGTCCGAACGGCTCCTGATAGATCAGCACGCCGATCAGCAGTTGCAGCGACGGCGTCACGTACTGGATGAGCCCGAGCATCGACAGCGGAATGCGCCGCGCGCCCGCAGCGAACAGGAGCAGCGGCACGGCCGTGATCGGGCCGGCGAGCGCGAGCAGCACCTTCACGCCGAACGACGCGTCGCCGAAACCGCTCGCCCCATGCGACGACGCGACGAACAGATACAGCGCGGCAACGGGAAAGAGCAGCACCGTTTCGAGCGTCAGCCCTTCGAGCGCGCCTAGCTGCGCCGTCTTGCGCAGCAGTCCGTAGCCCGCGAAGCTGAACGCGAGCGCGAGGCTGATCCACGGCGGATGGCCGTTTTCCCACGTGAGCCACAGCACGCCGCACGCGGCGACGGCCACCGAAAGCCACTGCACGCGGCGCAGCCGCTCCCCGAGAAACACGAAGCCGAACAGCACGTTGATCAGCGGGTTGACGAAGTACCCGAGGCTCGCCTCGACGATATGCCCCGCGTTGACGGCCCAGATATAGGTGCCCCAGTTCGTCGACAGCAACAGCGCGCTCGCGGCGAAGCGTCCGAGCAGCTTCCGGTCGCGCAGCACGGGACCGAGCCAGCGCCATTGCTGCCGCACGGCCAGCACGATGAAAAGAAACAGCATCGACCACACCATCCGGTGCGCGAGCATTTCGATCGGCGAAATCTGGTGCAGCGTCTTGAAGTAGACGGGAAAGAGTCCCCAGAGGGTGAATGCGAGGACTGCGTAGGCGACGCCGTAGTTCATTTTTATCGGTCTGCGGATGGGGAGGCACGGGCAACGCATCGCGCGGCGCACATCGTCGACGCCCCGTGCAAGCGCCGTCCGACGCGCCCGCGGCGCCCGAAACGCTATTGTAAACGGGCGGTGGGAGCCGGCATCATTGCGGACATCGGCGGACATCAGGACGTTGCGCCGCCGGTTTTGCGACAATAGCGGTCTTTCGCCGCGCCGCAGCCCGATGGAACCGCCCGACGGACTGCCCGAGCCCCCGCCTGAGGAACCGCCTTCAGGCACAGCCCGCGCGCGGCTTCTGGCGACAGTACCGGCAAGCCTGCCCGCAACCGAATTCTTTAAGAGACCGTCCGCGGTCCGAGCAATGGCACTTCCCCACATCGATCTCCTGTATTCCGCGTCGGGCCTTTTCGTCGGCTTTCTGGTCGGGCTGACGGGCGTCGGCGGCGGCTCGCTGATGACGCCGATCCTCGTGCTGCTCTTCAACATCCATCCGGCGACGGCCGTCGGCACGGACCTGCTGTACGCGGCCGCGACCAAGGCGACGGGCACGCTCGTGCACGGCGTGAAGGGATCGATCGACTGGCAGGTGACGCTGCGGCTGGCGGCCGGCAGCGTGCCCGCCGCGACCGTCACGCTGATCCTGCTGCATCGCTACGGAATGGAATCGCAGCGCGGCGGCCATCTGATTTCCGTCGTGCTCGGTGTCGCGCTGCTGATCACCGCGATCGCGCTGGTGTTCCGGCCGCAGCTCACCGCGTTCGCGGCCTCGCGCCGGCGCGCGACGGGCCAGGGCAGCACGCTCGCGCTGACGATGCTGACGGGGGCCGTTCTCGGCGTGCTGGTGTCGCTGACGTCGGTGGGCGCGGGCGCGATCGGCGTGACGGTGCTGCTGCTGCTCTACCCGATGCTGCCGATCACGCGCATCGTCGGCTCGGACATCGCGCATGCCGTGCCGCTCACGCTGCTCGCGGGCGCGGGCCACTGGCTGCTCGGTTCGGTCAACTGGTCGCTGCTCGCGTCGCTGCTGGTCGGCTCGATTCCGGGCATCATGATCGGCAGCTATCTGGCGTCGAAGGCACCGGACAAGCTGCTGCGCAACCTGCTCGCGGCGACGCTGACACTCGTCGGCGTGAAGCTCGTGATGGCATGACGCGACGGTCATTTGAAGAAGCGGCAGTTGAGGTCGGTTTCGAACTGCCGGATCCAGTGGCCTGCCTGGTCCTCGTGATACGACTGCGCCCAGCCGCCGCGCCGTATCGTCAGGAGGCGCGCGTGGTGTGAAGCGTCGTCGGGATCGTCGGTGGCGCTGATGTCGAAATGCGCGGGCGCAAAACCATGCCGCGCGCACACGAGTTCGAACGCGGCGCGTTCGCCGATCGGAAGATCGGTGTAAATGAAGGCGTGTCTGTCCATGGCCGTCGCTCCGGAAGCGTCGATACTTCACAGTACTTCACGCGACGGGTAAACAGTGTGTCACGGCGTACAAGCACGATGGTCCGTCGCGTTTAAACGATGCACACGCGGCGTGTCCGACAAGGTGCTTGCAAGGCACCCTGCGTTCGGCTCCATTCGTGTGCATCGTTGCGACGGCATCTCATGCGCGCGTCACACCGCTCGCGTCATTTCCGCGCTGACTTTCCGCACTGACGCGAGCGATGCGATCGTCGCTACGGCAAGCGGCGCTTCATGTCCTTCATACCTTCATGCCCTTCACTTGGGCACGTTCACCGCGCCCGCTCCGACCTGAATCGCATTCGCACCCGGACTCATCGAGATCGCGGGCAGATTCGCCGTCGTCAATGCAGGCGCAGCACCCGGCGTGCCACCGCGCGGCACTGCGCGGATCACCTGCGACGGCGGCAGCGGCGCGCCGCTCTTCAGGTGATTCCACATCAGATCGAGTGCCTGGATGTTGTAGTAATGAACCGGGATGAAGCGCGTGTCGAAACCGGCCGTGCTGAGGAACGCGTCGAAGTGCTGGCCGTTCATCACTTCATAGAACGACAGCTGGCTCTTCGATCCCTCCGTGATGTTGTTCATCGCCAGATACGCGCGCGATGCGTGATTCACGGGCACGAGGGCATCGCTGCGGCCCTGCACGATGATGGCCGGCTTGCCGTGCAGATTCGCGTTCACGCGGATCGCGTTGACGTTGTCCTGCATGCGCTGGTCGCCCGTCGTCCACAGCGCGCGCAGACACGCGGCGCCCGTGAAGCTGGCGTCGGCCGTCGCGAGCCGATGGTCCGCGCCGCCCGGCGCCGCCGAGTTGTTGTAGACGAGGTTGATCCCGTTGGTCGGCGGCACGCCGTTGCCCAGGCCGAAGATGGAGAACATCGGCGGCGCCGCCGGCGCGACGCCCGCTGCGCCCGTCGTCGCGTTCGTCGTGCCGAAGCTGAAGCCGCACAGATTGTCGACGACGCTCGACTTCGTGTACGCGTTCGCATACGTGACGGCGACGGCGGGCACGGCCTGCGAATCCCACATCGGCGCGTGCAGGAGGTCCGAATCGGTTTCGTAGCCGGCCTCGTGCAGACGGTTGAGCGCATCGTTGGCCTGGCTCGTTTCGTCCGCGCCGCTTACGAAGCCGCCTGCCGCCAGCGACGCGCAGCGCGCCGCGCGGATCGCCTGGGTGGTCGCGAGCGGCAGCGCCGTCAGATACGGCGAGCCTGTCGCCGCCGTCGCGGCCGCCGCGCACGGCTGCAGCATGTTCGCGTAGGTCATGTAGTCGGCCAGCGGCGCGCCCGCTGCGGGAATGGGGACGGCCCCCTCCAGCACCTTCGCCGACGACGCCATGCGCAGGTTGATCTGCGGCTCGCCGACGACGACAGCTGTGATCCACCCTTGCGTGTCCTGCTCAGCCGCCGCGAGCGACGCGCCGCCGCCGTTGCTGACGGACGCCGCGATCGTCGTGATGCTGCCGGGGTTGTAGCGCACGCCGTGCTGCTGGCCGTTGTTGTCGACGGCCGGCGCGAACTGCTGGTTGAGCGCCCAGTACGCGAACTGCACGGCTTCGAGCGTGTTCTTCCCCCAGTCCTGCTCGGGATTCTGCTGCGAGTGCGCGTGCTTGAACGCGTAGCGGTTCGGAAAGCCGGTGTTGAACGTCGACAGTGCGCTCGACGACACGTTCGCCGTGAAGAGGCTCTTCGTGCCCGCCGCCGTTGCCGCCGCGACCGTGCCGTTCATCAGCGTGATGAGGCTCGTCGCCAGTTCGTGCGCGCCGTTGCCGCTGCCCTTGTCGGTGTAGGCGACCGCGCAGCCGCGCTTGAGGCCCCACTCGCCCGCCGCCGAAATCGCGCCGTAAACGCCGCGCGAACCCGACGACGTCGCCGTGACGATGCACGGATTGTTCGGGTCGAACGTGGACGGCACCTGCACCATCAACGTCACGTTCTGCTGGCCGGTGCCGTTGTCGGCGTAGGCGAGATACTCGGTGCCGGCGATCTTGCCCTCGCCAAGCGTGTCGTTGCCGTTCAGGTCGACGTTGGGCCCCCAGAAGCGTCCATAGCCGCCGTTCGCCGACATGTCGACGAGCGCCCGGTAGTTCGACCAGATCGCAAGGCGGCGCAACTCGGCGGGCGTCGGCGCGGCGGAGTTCGCGAACGAAGGCGGCGTCGCCGAGCCGAGGCCCGTCTTGCCGAGGCCGCCCGTCAGCAGGTCGTCGCTGTTGCCGTCATAGGCGGTCGTCGTGACGCTGCTGGACACCACGAACGAAGGCAGCGCGTTGGTGGTCGGGTTGTTGTGGTGATCGTCGCCGTGGCCACACGCGGCGAGCAGTATCGCGGACATCGTCGTGCAAAGAGCAGTGGCGGCACGTCTGAACGGCAGTTTCCCTGTCATCGTCGTCTCCATTGTCTTGTTGTTTCGGCGCCGGGGCTCATCCGCTGCCGTCAGTCGAAGCACGCAGCGGGCGAGCCGACGGCGGCTGCTCCAATGCAAGTTTCGCGCCGAATGCACGGATGTCGCGTCGGCGGCGCTGCCGTGCAGGTTCACAGCGCTTTCGCGCTTCGGATGAACACGAACGCGAGCCACGAGTGCCGTCTTGTTCCGTAGACAATCCCGTGGCGCTGAAACCCATCGCGCCATGCCCGCATGGCCGGGAATATCGGTCGGATGCGGGTTTCGAGGCAACGGGCTGTCCGTCTACGCGCGGAGACGAGGGCCACGCCGTCCCGTTTCGTGGAGAGACACGGGCCTTCGCGCAGCCGCCTGCCGCGTGTGTCCCCCGCTTGCCGAGCGCGAGCGCCACGCGACGCCGGAGAAAACCGCGCAAAACCGTACCAAACAAAAACGGGCTTCCGTTCGGCACGGAAGCCCGCTTGTCATTCTGACCGGTAAGGACGCCGCAAGATGCACGGTGCCGCTCGTCGTACTGCCGGTCGTCCGCTGCCCGCGCCATCCGGACCGCGGTCCCTCCGACGCGAGCGCGGCAGCATCGCTTATTGCTGCTGAACGTTGATCTTGTTCGTCACGGAAGTCACGCCCGCAACGCCCTTCGCCACATCGCCAGCCTTCTGGATCTGGTCGTTGTCGGGCGCCGTGCCCGTCAGCGTGACTGCGCCGCCATGGGCGCGGACGTTGATCGCCGATACGTCGAGGCCTTGCGCCTTCGCGAGCGCCGCGCGGACCTTCTTGCCGAGCGCGCGGTTCTCCTTCTTGGCAGCCTTCGAATTGGCAGCGGGCGTTTCCGCCGTCGTGCCAGTGGACGTGGAGTCGCTTGCCTGGGCATACGTGTGGCATGCGACGACCATTGCGACAACACCACCCAGTGCCTTCAGAAAATCGACCGATTTCATGACTTCTCCTTTTTGCTTTGGTTTGGACCGCGTTTGGCTAGCGGCTTGGTTACGACTGCGGGCGACCCGATTGCACGCGGCGCACAAAGGCGCAACGAGGCAATGGCGGGCCTGGAGCGTTGTCACGGTCTGCGAGAGAGGCATTGGAAGGTGCGACGGCCGGCGCTACCGATGCGCAGCGGTTCATTACGTTGGCCGTCCGCCGCGCGTCGGCGGCGCGCCCTGGTCTCGTGAGTCCGGCCGGGTCGCGCAGCGCGAACGTTGTTTCGCGGCAGCGATGCCAATGTAATCTAGCCGCGAAAGTTCTGCAAAGGATATCGCGCTTTCGTCGCGCTTCGCGGTGCAACGTCGGGCTTCGTTGGCCTGCGCGCCGACGATGTCGAATGAATGCCGGCTCACGCTTTGTTACGCGTTTATGGCAGCGCGTCCGGTTGCGCGCGCCGCCGCGCCTTCAATCTCATGTACCATCGGCGCGAACGTCGAAACGGGCGGGCCGTATTTGCAGCAGACACAGCAGGCGGGCGCGAGCCGTTGCGCCCACGAAAGCCCGATCGACATCGTTGAGCCAACCTGACCACTTCCTGACCACACGCATTCCCATGAAGCCTTCCGACGGAACTCCACCGGAACGCACTCCTCGCCGCAAGCCGCCCCACCTCGTCGCCCGCTTCGTGGCGATTTCATGGCGCGATCTTGCCGTGTCGTTCGGCCCGATCCTGCTGATCAGCGCAATCGCGATCTACATCGCCGTGCGCCTGATCCAGCCCGCGCCGCCCGACACGCTGACGATGGCGGCCGGCCCGAAAGGCAGCACCTTCTGGGTGGCCGCGCAGAAGTACAAGGCCATCCTCGCGCGCAACCGGATCACGCTCAACGTGCTGGAGACGGAAGGCTCCGCCGACAACCTCAAACGTCTGACCGATCCGCATGCGGACGTCGACGTCGGCTTCGTGCAGGACGGCATCGCGCCATCGAAGGAGACGATGGACGGGCTGATGTCGCTCGGCAGCGTCGCTTACGTGCCCGTCGCGATCTTCTATCGCGGGGCGATGATCACGCTGCTGTCCGAGTTCAAGGGCAAGCGCGTCGCGATCGGCGCCGAAGGCAGCGGCACGCGCGAACTGGCGCTGCAACTGCTGAAGGCCAACGGCATCACGCCCGACGGCCCGACGAAGCTGCTGCCGCTCTCCGGTGACGACGCCGCTCAGGCGCTGATCGCGGGCAAGATCGACGCGGCCATCCTCACGGGCGACAACGCGCAGCCTCCCGTGATGGGCAAGCTGTATCGCACGGCGGGCGTGCAGTTCTACGATTTCACGCAGGCGGGCGCATATGCGCGGCGCTTTCCGTATCTGACGCAGCTCGAAATGCCGATGGGCTCGTTCGACCTGGGCAAGAACCTCCCGTCGACGACGCTGCACATGATCGCGCCGACGGAAGAACTGGTCGCGCGCGGTTCGCTGCATCCGGCGCTCTCCGATCTGCTGATCGAAGCGGCGCGCGAGGTTCACAGCAAGGCGAGCGTGATGCAGAGGGCGGGCGAATTCCCCGCGCCGCTCGCGCATGACTTTCCGATCAGCGACGATGCCGCCCGCTACTACAAGTCGGGCAAGGGCTTTCTCTACCGCATCCTGCCGTTCTGGCTCGCGAGCCTCGCGGACCGGCTGCTGGTCGTGCTGGTGCCGGTCATCGTCGTGCTGATTCCGGGGCTCAGGCTCGTGCCGTCGCTGTATGCGTGGCGCGTGAAGTCGCGTATCTACCGCTGGTACGGCGCGCTGATCGCGATCGAGCGCGAGGCGCTCAACGATACGTCGGCGGCCGAGCGCGAGGCGCTCGTCGAGCGGCTCGACAAGATCGAGGAGTCGGTCAACGGACTGAAGATGCCGCTTGCCTATGCCGACCAGTTCTACGTGCTGCGCGAACATATCGGCTTCGTGCGGGCGCGCCTCACGCGCGATTCGGAAGCGGCCACGACGGCTGCCGCGCGCGACGCGACGGACGACGCGCAATCGACCGAATCGTCCGCCGGTTCGGCGGATTCGACTGGCTCGACGGGCTCGCCGGACGAAGCACGCGCCCATTCCGGTGGCGCGATCAGCCGCGCCGAAGCACGCGCCGCCAGTCACGAAGCTCACGAGAGCCGCGAAAGGCCGGACCACGACGCGTGACCGTTCCCGTGAACGCCTGCTGAAGAGCCGGACGCAACAGCGCCGTTTCATCAAATGATGCGAACGGGGCGTGCTTTGCGTAAGATCGAATCAACCAGAACGGGCTGACGCACGGCATCCGCGACCGCCCGCCGAATCAGGAAACCGGGAGACATCATGACCGATGGCATCGACGCCACGCAGCCACTGTGGTTTTACGACTTTGTCTCACCGTTCTCGTATCTGCTGCTCGAACAGCACGACAAATGGCCGGGGCTGCCGTTCGTGTTCACTCCTGTTCAGCTGAACGATCTGTATCGCCACTGGCGGCAGCGGATCGCCTACGACGTACCCGCGAAGCGCATTTTCACGTACCGCTACGCGCTCTTTCGCGCCGAGCAACTGGGCATTCCATTCCGGATGCCGCCCGCGCATCCGTTCGACTCGGCCAAGCCGATGCTGCTCGCGACGGCGCTCGGCGCCGATTTGAACACCGTGCGCGAAATCTTCCGCTTCATCTGGCGCGACGGCCGCGATCCGTCGACAGCGGATGGCTTCGCCGCGTTGTGCGAGCGCCTGAACGTGTCCGACGGCGAGGCGCTGATCGCACGCGAAGCGACGCGCGCGCAACTGACCCGCAACGGCACCGACGCGATCGCCATCGGCGTGTTCGGCGTGCCGACGTTCTGGCTCAACAAGCAATTGTTCTGGGGCGAAGACGCGCTGCCGATGGTGCTCTACTGCGCGCGCACGCCGAACTGGCTCGAATCGAAGGAAGTGAAGCGCATCACGTCGCTGCCGTCGGGACTCTCGAAGGCCTGAGCGGAGGGTGTCTGGCGGAAGCGTCCGTTGCCGGGCGACTGCTGCACGGTGGCTTGTCGCGCGGCGCTGGCGGCGCACGTCGTGCATCGCGTGGCGCCCGTGGCGCGACACCCGTTGCACGACACACCCGTTGCACGACGCCCGCTGCACGACGCCCATTACACGGCACCCGTAGCACGACGCCCGATGCACGACACCCTTGCACGACGCGACTGCACGACGCCATTGAACGACGGCATTGCACGACGCCCACAAAGCGCGCTGCTCACGGTCCGTGATGCCCGTTATACCGCTTGCGCTATGGCCGGCGCGGGGCAAACGGGCCTAAGGTTATAGCTTCGCGCGTGCGGCGCGTTGCAGGCAACGGGATCACTGCCCGCGCGATGCACGGTTCGATACCCGCATTCGAATGCCTTCAACGGGCCTTCCCCGCCCCGCCGATTCATGGACGACAACGCCGCTTCACTCGATATCTGGCTCGTGCGCGTGCTGCGCACGCTGCTCGTCGAGCGCAGCGTCACGCAGACCGCGTTGCGGCTGAACCAGACGCAGCCCGCCATCAGCACTGCGCTGCGCAAGCTGCGCGAAACGCTGAACGATCCCATCCTCGTGCGCGGCAAGTCGGGCATGGTGCCGACGGAGTACGGCGAATCACTGCTCGCTTCCGCGCAGAAGGTGCTGCGCGACGTCGATTTCGTCGCGACGCCTCATGGCGACTTCGATCCGGGACGCTCGCGCCGCACGTTCCGCGTCGCCGCGCCCGATTATCTGAACGACTTCTTCATGCCGACGGTGATCGCGCAGTTCCGCGAGGCGGCGCCGCATGCGCGGCTCGAAATCGAATCGCTCGGGCCGCTGCTCGATCATGCGTCCGCGCTCGATGCAGGCGAACTCGATCTCGTGATCGGCAACTGGCCGAAGCCCGACCCGCGCTTCGAGCGCAGCGACCTGTTCTCCGATACCGTCGTGTGCATGATGCGCGCCGATCATCCCCTCGCGAAAGCGCCGCTCACACGCGACGCGTATCTCGCCGCGCCGCATCTCGCGCCCGCGCACTACAGCGGCGCGCGCGGCGGCGCGATCGACACGGGCTTCAAGCGAGCGAACGCGTCGCGGCGCATCGTCGCCACGCTGCCCTACTTCGGGCTCGTGCCGCAAGTGCTGCTGCAATCCGACCTGATCTTCACGACGACGCGCCGCTTCGCGCGGCATTATGCGGAGATGCTGCCGCTCGCGGTCGTCGACGTGCCGATTCCGTTTCCGCGCATCAAGTGCTATCAGATGTGGCATCCGCAGCCGGACCGGCCAAGCGATATCGCGTGGCTGCGCGGACTGATGGCGCAGGTGTCGGAGATGCTGGTGGCGGCGAAGGGGCGGCGGGGGACGAAGTAAAGCGCGGCGAGATCGTTCGCGGATGCCCGCGCGGAGCGAGGCAAAAGCGAAGCAAACGAAAGCAGCAAACAAGAGCAGCAAACGAAAAAAGCGAACGCAAAAAAACAGGCGCAGCAGCAGCCTTTGCTGCCGCGCCCGCTGGAGGAACCGAACGTCGCTTCAAACGCCGATACAGTGCGCGTTCCGAGCGGAGCCAAAATCCACAAGCGAAACCTGCTGCGTACGCACTTGCAGCAGCTCGGCGCACACGGCCACCGCGATCGACGGCGGCGCCTTGTCGACGATCCCCGGCACGCCGATCGGACAGGTCATTTCAAAGAGGCGCTCGGCATCGACGCCCCGATCGATCAAACGACGCTCGAACTTCACGCGCTTGGTCTTCGATCCGATCAGCCCGAAGTACGCGAAATCGCGCCGCATGATGCGCTCGGTCAGCGAAAAATCGAGCGCGTGATTGTGCGTCATCACGAGGAAGTACGCGCCCGGCGGCGCTTCGTCGACGATGGCAGCGGGCGTGTCGGTCGCTTCGACCTGCACGTTCGCGGGCACTTCGTCGGGGAACAGTTCGTCGCGTTCGTCGACCCATTGCACGACGCACGGCAAACGGCCAAGCAGCGCGATCAGCGCATGACCGACGTGGCCCGCGCCGAACAACACGATATGCATCGGCGGCGGCAACTTCGTCGCATGCCCGCTGCGTCGGCCGATCTGAACGGGCATGTCGGTGAAAGACGGGACGCGCATCATGGCGGTCACTCCGCAACTCGGGTTGAGCGCCCGTCCAGGCAGGCGGCACGCACCGCGCCGATCGCCTTCAGGATTTCTTCGCCCGTCGCGGGCGCGTTCAGCGGCGGATTCACGTTGTAATCGCCGACGGCGGCCACCGCATCGCGGATCGCGAAGAACACCGAGAACGGCAACAACAGCGGCGGCTCGCCTGTCGCCTTCGAGCGGTGAATGCTGTCCTCCGCGTTGCGGTTCTTGAAGAGGCGCACGCGGAAATCGGGCGGCGTATCGTTGACGGTCGGAATCTTGTAGGTGGATGGCGCGTGCGTCATCAGCCTGCCGCCCGCGTTCCACCACAACTCTTCCGTCGTCAGCCAGCCCATGCCCTGGATGAAGCCGCCTTCGACCTGGCCGACATCGATGGCCGGGTTCAGCGACGCGCCCACATCGTGCAGCGCATCGGCGCGCAGCACGCGCATTTCGCCCGTCAGCGTGTCGATCACGACTTCGGACACGGCCGCGCCATACGAGTAGTAGAAGAACGGCCGCCCTTGCAGCTTCGCCTGATCCCAGTAGAGCTTCGGCGTCGCGTAGAAACCGTCGGACCACAACTGCACGCGCGCGAGATACGCTTTCGCGATCACTTCTTCGAACGGCACGACGGCATCGCCGACCAGCACGCAATCGCCCGCGAATCGCACCTGCGACGCCGTCACTTCGCCCGCGCCGAACTTGTCGGCGGCAAACGTGGCGAGACGCTCGCGCAACTGGCGCGCGGCATCCTGCGCGGCCTTGCCGTTCAAGTCCGAGCCCGTCGATGCCGCCGTCGCCGACGTGTTCGCGACCTTCGACGTATCGGTCGCCGTCACGCGCACGCGATCGAAACTCACGCCCAGTTCATGCGCGACCACCTGCGCGACCTTCGTGTTGAGCCCCTGGCCCATTTCCGTGCCGCCATGATTCACGAGCACGGAGCCATCGGTATAGATGTGAACGAGCGCGCCCGCCTGGTTGAAGTGCGTGACGTTGAACGCGATGCCGAACTTCACGGGCGTCAGCGCGAGGCCCTTTTTCAGCACGTCGTTGTTGCGGTTGAATTCGAGCACTTCGGCGCGGCGCTTGCGATAGTCGCTCGTCGCTTCGAGTTCGTCGATCAGCTCGTGAATCACGTTGTCTTCGACGATCTGGCCATACGGCGTCTGGTTGCGCCCGGTCTTGCCATACAGATTGCGGCGGCGCACGTCGAGCGAGTCCATCCCGAGCGAACGCGCGATATCGTCGATGATGTACTCGATCGCGAACGCGCCCTGCGGGCCGCCGAAGCCGCGAAACGCTGTGTTCGACTGCGTGTTCGTCTTGCCGCAGAAGCCGTCGATCGCGACGTCCGACAGGTAGTACGCGTTGTCGAAGTGACAGACGGCGCGCGTCATCACGGGACCGGACAGGTCGGCGGAAAAGCCGCAGCGCGACGTCATGTCGACGGACACGCCTTCGATCACGCCTTCGTCGTCGTAGCCGACTTCATACGTATAGTGGAAATCGTGGCGCTTGCCCGTGACCATCATGTCGTCGTCGCGATCGGGACGCAGCTTGACGGGACACAGCAGCTTCCATGCAGCGAGCGCCGCGCAGCACGCGAACAGCCCCGACTGCGATTCCTTGCCGCCGAAGCCGCCGCCCATCCGGCGGCATTCGACCAGCACGTTGTGCGAGTGGACACCCAGCATGTGCGAGACGAGATGCTGCATTTCGCTCGGATGCTGCGTCGAGCACCACACGTGCATGCCGTCGTCGTCCTTCGGCACCGCGTATGAAATCTGGCCTTCCAGATAGAACTGCTCCTGGCCGCCGAGCAGCATTTCGCCCGCTTCGCGATGCGTCGCGCGCTGCAGTTTCGATGCGGCGTCGCCGCGCGCGAGCTTCATCGGCGGAATCACGCTCTGGTTCGCGACGCGCGCCTGCTGTGCCGTCAGCACGGCGGGCAGTTGCTCGAATTCGAATTCCGCGCGACGCGCGCCGAGACGCGCCGCATCGTGCGACGTCGCGACGACGATGAACATCGGCTGGCCGACGTATTGCACGATGCCGTCCGCGAGAATCGGATCGTCGCCCTTGACGATCGGCGCGCAGTCGTTGTGGCCGGGAATATCGTCAGCGGTGAAGACGGCGACGACGCCGGGCGTCGCGCGCACCTTGTCGAACTTCATCGACACGATCTTCGCGTGCGCTTTCGGCGACAGTCCGAGCGCCGCGTGCAGCGTGCCCGCGAGTTCGGGCATGTCGTCGGTATAGCTCGCGCGGCCGCTCACATGCAGATGCGCGGATTCATGCGGACGCGACAGGTGTACTTGCGTGAAGTCGGCGAGTTCGGTGGCGTCCTTCAGGAACGGTTCGGCTTGCTGGTTCATTCTGCTGGTTCTCCGTGATCCTGTTTTCAGGCTGCCACACCGGCCGCGACGACTGCACGCACATCGAGCGCGCTCTTTTGCAGCGGATCGTTCGGGCGCGTTTCGAGCCAGAAGCGGTACAGCGTGTTCTTCGCGGTTTCGAGCCGATAGCCGCTCGTCGCGCGCATGTCGGTAAGCGGCTCGTAGTCCTTCGCGAGCGCGATCATCGCGGCCTGCGCGGTGGCTTCGTGCCAGTTGGCATCGGCGAGTGCGGCTTCGGCATGCGTCGCGCGCTTCGGGGTCGCCGCCATGCCGCCGAACGCGATACGCGGCTCGCGGATCATGTCGCCGTCCGCGATGAACGAGAACGCGGCGCACACGGCGGAAATATCCGAGTCGAAGCGCTTCGAAATCTTGTACGTGCGGAACGTGAAGTGCCTGCGCGCTTCGTTGCGCGCGGGCACTTTAAGACCCACGACGAACTCATGCTCGGCCATGTCCTTCTTCTGATACGCGAGATACAGGTCTTCGAGCGGCAGCTCGCGTTCGACGTCGCCGCCGCGCAACACGACACGCGCGCCGAGCGCGATCAAGCCCGGCATCGAATCGCCGATGGGCGAACCGTTCGCCACGTTGCCGCCGAGCGTGCCCGCGTTGCGAATCGGCAGCGATGCAAAGCGCTGCCACATCTCGGTGAGTTCGGGATACTGCTTCGCCAGCTCGGCATACGCGCGCTCGACCGTCACGCCCGCGCCGATTTCGATCCAGTCGTCGTTTGTCTCGACTTTCTGCATCTCGGCGATCTGGCCGACATACACGATATGACCCAGGTCGCGCATCATCTTCGTGACCCACAGGCCGATGTCGGTGCTGCCCGCGAGAATGCGGGTCGCGGGCGCGTCGGCCTTGATCTTCGCGAGCGCGTCAACGGTGCGCGGCGCGTCGAATGTCTGGCCGTTGCATTCGTAGTGGAAGGTGTCGCCGCGCTCGAGCGTCGCAAGCTTTTCGGCCAACGCCTTCGCATCGACGGGCGCTTTCGGCGCGGGCAACTGGAACATGCGCTCGGCCGCATCGACGATCGGGCGGTAGCCCGTGCAGCGGCACAGGTTGCCCGTCAGCGCGTTGGCGATCTCGGCGCGATCGGGCACGGTCCGGTTCGCGCACGCATGCTCGTGGCCATGCTTCTCGTACATCGACCACATCGACATCACGAAGCCCGGCGTGCAGAAACCGCATTGCGAGCCGTTGCACTCGACCATCGCCTCTTGCACGGGATGCAGGGCGCCGTCCGGCTGGCGCAGGTCTTCGACGGTGAAGAGGGCTTTGCCGTCGAGCGTCGGCAGAAACTGGATGCACGCGTTGACGGCCTTGAAGCTGACGCCACCTGCGTCGTCGCGTTCGCCGATCACCACCGTGCACGCGCCGCAATCGCCTTCCGCGCAGCCTTCCTTGGTGCCCGTGCAGCGCGCGTCCTCGCGCAGGTATTGGAGAACGGTGCGTGTGACGGGCGCGTCGGTGATCTCACGGATCGCGTTGCGATGGTAGAAGCGGATCGGCTGGCTCATGTCTCGTGCTCGTTTCGGTTATTCGCATCCGCATGGGGAATGCGGACGGTGCGGCTGACGGTTCGAAAAGTAGCATCATCAATCATCGCAACCCATAGGCTCGATCGCATGGGGGACATACAGCTGGAGCGATAAATTGAGACGGCGGCGGGTCGCTGCGCTTATGTCGCCACGTCGGATTCGAGCTGTTTTGATTGATATTCGCTCATATAGGACAGCACATGCGCTGACGGCGCGCAATCAAAACCTGCCAGGAGCCAGGAAAATTGACGGGAACCCGTCAGAACCCTCGTGCAGCCCTGTTTCATCGACGAGAAAATATCGAGCAAGGTCTGCAAAGGAATCGGTTCCATGGGAAAATCACGCCTCCTTGCCGATTTCAAGTCTCGTTTTCCCCATGTCCGTCGACTCGCGCAGCGAATTTGCGACCACGTTGCAGATCATTCCCGTCGTTTTCTTCACGTTTCTTTGCTACCTGACGATCGGCATTCCGCTCGCGGTGCTGCCAGGCTACGTCCACGACGATCTCGGCTACAGCGCCGTGCTCGCGGGTCTCGCGATCAGCGTCCAGTACTTCGCGACGCTCGCGTCGCGGCCGCTCGCCGGCCGTTCCGCCGACACGCTCGGGCCGAAGAAAACGGTGACGATCGGCCTGATCGGCTGCGGCGCGAGCGGCGTGCTGTTGCTCGTGGCCGTGCTGCTCGGCCATTGGCCCGCGCTGAGCCTCGGTCTGCTGGTGCTGAGCCGTCTCGTGCTCGGCTTCGGCGAGAGCATGTGCGGCACGGGCGCGATCCTGTGGGGCATCGGGCGCGTCGGCACGACGAACAATGCGCGCGTGATCTCGTGGAACGGCATCGCCACTTACGGCGCACTCGCGATCGGCGCGCCGCTCGGCGTCGCGATTGCACATGCGGTCGGGTTCTTCGCGCTCGGCGTCGTCGTGATCGCGCTCGCGGCGCTCGGCTACTACCTTGCGCGCCTGATCGCGCCCGTGCCCGTCGTGCACGGCGAACGCATGTCGTATCGCAGCGTGTTCACGCGCGTGCTGCCGCACGGCATCGGGCTCGCGCTCGGCTCGGCGGGCTTCGGGTCGATCGCGACGTTCATCACACTCTTCTACGCGGCGAACCACTGGCCGAACGCGGCGCTGTCCCTGACGGTGTTCGGCACGTTGTTCATCGGCGCGCGGCTGTTGTTCGCCAACACGATCAAGACGTATGGCGGCTTTCGCGTTGCGATCGCGTCGTTCTCGTTCGAATGCGCCGGCTTGCTGTTGTTGTGGCTCGCGCCCGTGCCGCATGTCGCGCTGGCGGGCGCCGCGCTGACGGGCTTCGGCTTCGCGCTGGTGTTCCCAGCGCTCGGCGTCGAAGCGGTGGGACTCGTGCCGCCCGCGAGCCGTGGCGCGGCGCTGTCCGCTTATTCCGTGTTCCTCGATCTGTCGCTCGGCGTGACGGGACCGTTGGCGGGCTATATCGCCGGCGAGTTCGGCTACGGCTCGGTGTTTCTGTTCGCGGCCGTCGCTGCCGCAGCCGCCGTCGCGCTGTCGACGATGCTCTACTTGCGCAACGCGCGCACGCCGAACGCGCCGGCAGCGGCGTGATAGCGGTCTGAGTTCGGATCAAAAAAAAAAGCGACGCCGCGTGCGTCGCTTTTTCATTGGCACTCCGCTTTCGCCGATCAGGCGTTCAGCGCTTCGCCCTTCGCGCTGCTCGCGAGCGACCGCTCCAGCGCCGCGACGCCCGCAGGCAGATCGACATTCACGCCGAGATCGATCATCGTCCGCCCGAACGCGTGCAGCGTGCGGAACAGGTTGTGTTCGCGGGCCTGCTCGCCCATCTGGCCGATGCGCACGATCGGCAAGCCGAACGATCCGGAAATCTCGACCTGATGATGACGCGAGATGTGCCCGCAGATGTCGCCGGGCGTGAGATCGGGGCGGTCCTTCGTCGGCACCTCGATGCCGACCACGGAGTTCAGCCGGCACTCGGCGGGCGCGTACAGTTGCAGGCCCATTGCGCTGATCCCCGCCTGTAGCGCGAGCGAGCACTTCAGATGCCGCGCGAAGCGCTTCTCCAGCGTCTCCGCGCACACGAGCCGCAGCGCCTCGT
Source organism: Paraburkholderia phymatum (assembly GCF_038900715.1). Lineage (GTDB taxonomy): Bacteria > Pseudomonadota > Gammaproteobacteria > Burkholderiales > Burkholderiaceae > Paraburkholderia > Paraburkholderia phymatum_A. Next base: position 119,714 of record NZ_JAYMRZ010000013.1, read on the forward strand.
GCAGCGCGAGCACGCCCGACACGGGCGCCGTGTAGTGATAGCCCGCGTTGTGCCAGAAGTTCTCGGCAAGCGATGCGTCGAGGCACCAGTGCGCGCTTGCATGCGAGCGTCCTTTCACGCGCTCCCACGCCGCATCCGAGAACGCGATCAGCGACACGCCCGGAATCGACGACAGCCCCTTCTGCCCGCCCGTGATGACGGCATCGATGCCCCAGGCGTCCATTTCGAGCGGCATCGTCGACAGCGTGCACACGGCATCGACGACGACGAGCGCGCCCGCCTTCTTCGCGAGCGCCGCAATGTCGTTCAGGTGATGGTTCCAGACGGTGTTCGAGGTCTCGCCCTGCACGATCGTCACGATCTCGGGACGCACGCGGCGAATCGCCTCCTCGACCTGTTCGAGCGTCGCGACCGTGCGGTCCGCGATTTCGAGCAGCGACACGTCCGCGCCGACGCGCCGCCCCATTTCGGCCATCCGCGCGCTGAAGAAGCCGTTCTTGATGCTGAGCACGCGCGTGCCGGGCCACGCGAGATTGGAGATCGCCATTTCCATCGCCGCCGAGCCCGGCCCCGCGACGCCCAGCACCCACTTCGAGTTCGTCTGAAACACGTAGCGCGCCATCGTCTTCACCTGTCCGACCACCTTGGCCATCGTGCCGCCGAGATGGTTGATGACGATCGCATTCGCCTTCGCGACGGCGGCGGGAATCGGCACGGGGCCGGCGCCCATCATCAGGAGCGGTTCTTCGGGAAGAATCGCATCGAGCGACTCGACTTCGGGACAGGGAACGACGTTGGACGTTGTATGGGTCATGACGGAGACGCACGAAAGATGAACGTTGCAGGAAAGATGGCCCGCCGCGCGCAGCAACACCTGCGGGCGGCGGGCCATCTTTCGATCATTCACCGATATGCACGCTTGCGCAAGCGTTCAGGGCGATTCGATGACGGATTCGGGCGAGCCTTCTTTGATTTCTCGTCTCTCAAACGCGTCCTTGCCGCCGGATGAGATGCCGATCTTCTCGTACAGCGCGCGCTTGCGCGCTGCGGAATTCCGTCATTTATGGTTATTCGTATGAATCTTTTTAAAAAATTACGCGCGCATTAATTCATCCATGAACCGAACAGGATTAATTGAAATGCGTATACGAATAACAACGGGATTAACCCGCCTGATTCGAAACAACACGTAATGCGATGCGGTGACACATTCATGTCAGCGGGCATTGGCGCTTTTGACCGATATCAATTCAGCCTGTGTCGCTTCCATTGAGAAGACATCGTTCCCTCGCAAAGGTGTCAAACGACACGGAAACCGTCTTTCAGCCCGATGGCTTTTTTATATCCGCATTTGAAGCTTGCGAAATCGCCTTGACAGATTCCGCCAAATCAAAGCAAGCTGGTTTTTACAATTGCGAAATAACATCGTCCATTCGATAAATATTGAAATTCCCAGCCACTGTCAATACTATTTTTTGGGATGACCTGGTAAAAATTCCAGAACCGGCGATCGTTTGTAATCGGCCGGTACACCACCAGCGAGGCCAATGCGGGGAGCATGCTTCCGCACGCCACGCCGGGTCAACGACGCGCGGCTAAACCGCGCTTTGCGAGGGCGCTACCATGAATCAGATCTACGCTATGCGGGTCTTCGTCCGGGTTGCGGAGACACAGAGCTTCAGACGCGCGGCCCAGCAACTGAAAGTGTCGAATGCACTGGTCACACGTTCGATCGCGACGCTGGAGGCGCATCTGCATGCGCGCCTCATCAATCGCACGACACGCAATCTCTCGCTGACGGAAGCGGGCACGCACTATCTCGAAGGCTGCCGCGGCCTGCTCGAAGAACTCGATCTTCTGGAAGGCTCGGTGGCGGGAACCGAGCGCGAGCCCGCCGGCACGCTGCGTGTCGTCGCGACGGGCGCGCTGTCGCCTCAGGCCCTCACGCAATTGCTCGATGGCTACCGGCGGCGTTATCCCAAAGTGCGCATCCGCCTCACGCTCGCTGAACGCACGCCGCATCTGCTCGAAGACGGTTACGACGTCGGCCTCTTCATCGCGGGGCATGGATCGACGGGGCAAAGCGCGGAGGTCGACAGCGTCGATCTGTCGTTCGCGACGCAGCGACTCGTGCCGTGCGCCGCGCCCTCCTACCTCGCGCTGCGCGGCGAGCCGCGCGATCCCGAGCAACTCGTGCTGCACTCGTGCATCGCGACGCCTGCGGAGCAGCGCGGTCCGATGGCATGGCATTTCGTCGATGGCGAAGGCGATCCGCAACCCGTCGCGTTCGAGCCGTCGTACACGGTGAACAGCCGGCTGCTCGTGCGGCTCGCGGCGATCGCCGGCATGGGCGTCGCGGTGCTGCCCGAAACGCTCGTCGCCGACGACTTCGCAACGGGTGCATTGAAGCGCGTCATGCCGGACTATTCGGTCGACGAGTCGCAGGCAAAGGTGTCGCTCGTCTATCCGCGCCGCCGCCACTTGCCGACGAAAACGCGTACATTCATCGATTACACGGTCGAGCATGCGGGATGCGCGGAGTCGGAGGTTCCCGCGAACGCGCATGCAATCGTGGCGCACGAGTTGCACGTCGTGCGGCACGCTTCATAGGCCGCGCGGCGTCGCCAACACGCCGGCGGTGCCCACAGGAGTCCGGAATCCATGCGCATGATCCTGTTCAGCAGCCGGCAATACGACATCGACACGTTCACCGACGCGAACACCGCGTTCCAGTACGAGTTGCACTTTCAGGAGTCGCATCTCGATGCGGACACAGCCGTGCTCGCCGACGGTTACGACGTCGCGTGTCCGTTCGTCAACGACACCGTCAATGCGGCGACGCTCGAGCGCCTGCACGCGGGCGGCACGCGGCTCATCGCGCTGCGCTCGGCGGGCTTCAATCACGTCGATCTGGCAGCGGCTCAGCGCCTGGGCATGCCCGTCGTGAGAGTGCCCGCGTATTCGCCGCACGCGGTCGCCGAGCACGCGGCCGGACTGGTGCTCGCGCTGAACCGGAAGCTGCCTCGCGCCTTCGCTCGCACGCGCGAGGGGGATTTCTCGCTGAACGGGCTGCTCGGTTTCGATCTTCACGGCAAGACGGTCGGCGTGATCGGCACGGGCATCATCGGCCGGTGCTTTGCGCGTGTCATGGCGGGCTTCGGCATGCAGGTGCTCGCGCACGATCCTGGTCCTGAGTCGCCCGAAGTCCTCGCGCTCGGCGGGCGCTACGTGCCGCTCGATACGCTGCTCGCGGAGTCCGACGTCGTGAGCCTGCACTGCCCGCTGCTGCCCTCGACGCACCACCTGATCGACAGCCGCGCGCTCGCGAAGATGAAGCGCGGCGCGATGCTGATCAACACGGGGCGCGGCGGCCTGGTCGAAAGCAATGCGCTGGTCGGCGCGTTGAAGAGCGGCCAGCTGGGACATCTCGGGCTCGACGTGTACGAAGAGGAAGGCGGCATCTTCTTCGAGGACCACTCGAATCTGCCACTGCAAGACGATGTGCTCGCGCGTCTGCTGATGTTTCCCAATGTGATCGTGACCGCGCACCAGGCCTTTTTCACGCGCGAGGCGATGACCGAGATCGCGCAGACGACGCTCGGCAATGTGAAAGCGTGGCGCGAAGGGACGCCGCGCAATGTCGTCGAGGCGCCGGCGAAAGGATGATCGGCGCACGGCCGGCCCGATACGCCGAAGCGGCCAACGAAGCGATAAAGGCCAGCGCGGAAGCAGCGTCGAACTTCCAAGGATTCGATCGCGCGTAGCGAACGCGCATCGCTCAGGTTCGCGGCACCACATCCGCGCCGGCAGAACCGGGACGCAGCGCGGTGCGCGCGTCGTCGGGCGCGCCGCAGTATTGGCGCAGCAGCGCCGCTTCGCGTTCGTGCACTTCGACAGGAAACCACACCGCGCCCGCCGCGAGCATGTAGCGCGCGCGATGCTGCCCGTTGCGAAACGCGACCACGCCTTCATGTTCCAGCCTGAGCCAGCCGAGCAACCCTGGCGCGCGGCGCGTCGTGATCGTCACATAGGGCATCTGCGGAATGCGCGCGTTGGACGGGTCGAGAAACTCGCGGATGCCGCGCACCTTGCCTTGATGCCATTCGTTGACGGGACGCAGCACGTAATCGGTGTCGTCGCGATTGGCGCATGCAAGCAGCTTGCGCGCATCGACGAGCACGACCTGGTGACGCGTGCCGTCCGCCGTGAAGACGCGCTTCATCCGCACATGGTTGTAGGCCGGATGATCGAGCAGCGGAACGATCCATACGGGCTCGTTGCCGGATGGCGATGATGCTGCCGAAGACGTCGTCGGTAATTCCATCAATGAGGACATAGGGCGTACTCCATGCGCCGGTGCGTGCGCGCGCCCTGGCAGTTCAAAAAGCGCCTAAGCTACGAGTCGATTGTTAAAAGCACGTGACTGGCATGCAAGCGATTCGCGCTATATCGCCGCTGCATTTTCACGCTTCGTCGCGCAGGCTCGAGCTTCCGGTTTAGCGGATGTTTTGCGCGGTTCTTTAGGGTGTCGCCGCGCATTCGTGCGCTTTTCCATTCCAGTCTAGGTCCTCAACGAACACTGACGCGGAGAGAATGATGGCTATCCAACAGTTCGGCGAGCACGTGCGAATTGAAACTGCACAAAAAACCGCAATTGCACAGAACCAGCAATTGGCAGACCCGCCAGACGCCGTCGCGACGATCGTCATCGACCGCCCCGCCCGCCGCAATGCCGTCGACCGTCCGACAGCCGATGCGCTTTCCGCAGCGTTGCGCCACTTCGAAGCAAACGATGCGTGGCGCGTCGCCGTGTTGACGGGCGCGGGCGGCACCTTTTGCGCGGGCGCGGACCTCACTGCACTACAAGACGATGCGCGGCGCAACGAATTGCACGCCGACGGCAGCGGCTCCGGTCCGATGGGACCGACGCGCATGATGTTCACGAAGCCCGTGATCGCGGCCATCGCGGGTCATGCGGTGGCGGGCGGGCTCGAACTGGCGGCGATGTGCGATCTGCGCGTCGTCGAAGCGGATGCGGTGCTGGGTGTGTTCTGCCGACGCGTCGGCATTCCGTTGATCGACGGCGGGACGATTCGCCTGCCGCGTCTGATCGGCCAGTCGCGCGCGCTCGATCTGATCCTGACAGGCCGCGCCATTGGCGCCGACGAAGCGCTTGCGTTCGGTCTTGCGAATCGCGTCGTGCCGAAGGGCGCCGCGCGCGCCGCCGCCGAGCAACTCGCCGCCGAACTCGCCGCGTTCCCGCAGGCAGCGCTGCTCGCCGATCGCCGGTCCGTCTACGAAAATGCGTCCCTCGAAGATCTGCCCGAAGCGCTGCGCCGCGAAGGCGCGGGCGGCTATCAGGCTGTGTTCGCCGAGGGCATCGCGGGCGCGGCGGCGTTCGCCGCGGGAGCGGGTCGTCATGGGAGCGCGATTCGCGATATGTCCGGCGATGTTCCCGGCGATGTTCCCCGCGATGCATCCGATTCCGCGCCCGACAAGAAAGTCCCCTGAAACAAGGGATTTTCTCCGCTCGACCACATCGCAATCGACGAAATACAACAGTGCGTCAGGCCGTCAGCACGGTCGAATTGGCTTAGGTACAATCCCCTACTGATTTTCCCTTGCTGACGCCTGCGCACTCGTCCCGAAAGCGCGCGACGGCAACGCGAACGGCGTCCCAGCCCGCCGGCGCGACCCTCCCGTGAAAGCCCCAACATGCCCTTGCCCCTGCTTGCCCTTGCCGTTGCCGCGTTTGGTATCGGTACCACCGAGTTCGTCATCATGGGGCTGCTGCCCGATGTCGCGCGCGATCTGAGCGTGTCGATTCCGGCTGCGGGCATGCTGGTGTCCGCGTATGCGCTGGGCGTGACGATCGGCGCGCCGATCGTCGCCATTGCGGTGGCCAACATGCCGCGCAAGAAAGCGCTGATGAGCCTGATCGGCATTTTCATCGTCGGCAATCTGCTGTGCGCAATCGCGCCGGGTTATGCAGTGCTGATGGCCGCGCGCATCGTGACGGCGTTCTGTCATGGCGCGTTCTTCGGCATCGGCTCGGTCGTAGCTGCCGGGCTCGTCGCGCCGAACCGCCGCGCGCAAGCCATCGCGCTGATGTTCACGGGTCTCACGCTCGCGAACGTGCTGGGCGTGCCGCTCGGCACGGCGCTCGGCCAGGCCGTCGGCTGGCGCGCGACGTTCTGGGCCGTGACGGGCATCGGCGTGATCGCGGCCGTCGCGCTTGCGCTGTGCCTGCCGTCGAAGATCGAGATGCAGAAGGCAAGCCTCGTCCACGAGTTCACGGTGCTGAAGAATCCGCAGGTGCTGATGGTGCTGGGCACGAGCGTGCTCGCGTCGGCGAGCCTCTTCTCGACCTTCACCTACATCACGCCGATCCTCGAAGACGTGACGGGCTTCACGCCACATGCCGTGACGATGGTGCTGCTGCTGTTCGGTCTCGGGCTGACGGTCGGCAGCACGCTCGGCGGCAAGCTCGCGGACTGGCGCCCCGTGCATTCGCTGCTGTCGTTCCTGCTCGCGATCGTTGCAATCTTGTCGATCTTCGCGATCACGATGCACGGCGAAATCCCGGCGATGATCACGATCTTCCTGTGGGGCGTGCTCGCCTTCGCCATCGTGCCGCCGCTGCAAATGCTGATCGTCGACCGCGCGAGCAGCGCGCCGAATCTCGCGTCGACGCTCAATCAGGGCGCCTTCAACCTCGGCAATGCGACGGGCGCGTGGCTCGGCGGCATGGCGATCGGCGCGGGCGCGCCGCTGACGTCGCTGCCGTGGGTCGGCGTCGCGACGGCGGCTGCGGCTGTCGCGCTGACGTGGTGGTCGGTGTCGCTCGACAGGCGGCTGCCTGTGGCGGGCTGAGCGGCCGCACATATCGAACGCCTTCATCGTGCCACCCGGCGATCCCACGCTGCGCGTGACATGACGGCGTAGTAGCATCTCGCCGGATGAAAGTCGTCCTCTCCCGCGATTTCCTCGCGCTGATCCTGAGCGTGGCCGTGGTCGGCCTCGGCAGCGGCGCGACGCTTCCCCTCACCGCCCTCGCGCTGACACAGGCCGGCTACGGCACCGATGTCGTCGGCCTGCTGACGGCCGCGCAGGCGGGCGGCGGCCTGCTGGTCGTGCCGATCGCCGGCCGGATCGCCGCGCGCTGCGGCGGCCGCGAGGTGATCATCGGCTCGGTGCTGATCGTCGCCGTCGCGACGGCGCTAATGCAGGCGACGCCGAATCCGTACGTCTGGGGCCTGCTGCGCGTGCTGTGCGGCGCGGGGCTGATGTTGCTCTTCACGATCGGCGAGGCATGGGTGAACCAGCTCGCCGACGATGCATCGCGCGGGCGCGTGGTCGCGATCTACGCGACGAATTTCACGCTGTTCCAGATGGCGGGCCCGGTGCTCGTGAGCCAGATCGCCCGGTTCGATCATTGGCGCTTTGTGATCTGCGGGCTGATCTTTCTGATCGCGCTGCCCGTGCTGACGATGATCCGCTCGACGCCCCACGCGTCCGACGAACACGAGCCGCACGGCAGCTGGCGACGCGTGCTGCCGCAGATGCCCGCGCTCGTGATGGGCACGGGCTTCTTCGCGCTGTTCGACACGATCGCGCTGTCGCTGATGCCGCTCTTTGCGATGGCGCATGGCGTCGCAACCGATGTGGCCGTGCTGTTCGCGTCGGCGCTGCTGCTCGGCGACACGACGATGCAGTTTCCGATCGGCTGGCTCGCCGATCACCTCGGACGCGAGCGCGTGCATATCGGATGCGCGGTGCTCGTCGTCGTGCTGCTGCCGCTCTTGCCATGGGCCGTGCAGTCGCCGTGGCTGTGCTGGCCGCTGCTCCATGTGCTCGGCGCGGCGGCGGGCGCGATCTATACGCTGTCGCTCGTCGCGTGCGGCGAACGCTTTCGCGGCGTGGCGCTGGTGTCGGCGAGTTCGCTCGTCGGCGCTTCGTGGAGCATCGCGAGTTTCGGCGGACCGCTGATCGCGGGCGCGTTGATGAAGAGCGTCGGCAACGACGCGCTGATCGGCGTGGTGCTCGCGAGCGCGTTGGCGTTTCTCGCGGCGGCTGTGTGGGAGAAGCGGCGCGGCGTGGTGAGCGCGGCGTCGTGAAAACAATGAAGCCGCGCGCATTCGATGCTGCGCACGGCTTCATGGACAGGGCTCAGATCCGCGAACGATACGCCGACATAAGCCGTGTGATAGATGTAATAGACCTCACTGACGCGCCGGCAAAATCTCGCCGACACACGTGCCGAAGCCCACGCGATACCCATCGCCCTGACACCATCCCGCGAGCGTCAGCGTGTCGCCGTCTTCGATGAATGCGCGCGTGCCGCCTTCTTTCAGTTGCAGCGGCTTCTTGCCGTTCCACGTGAGTTCCAGCAGGCTGCCGAACGAATCGTCGGTAGGACCGCTGATCGTGCCCGAGCCCATCAGATCGCCGACGCGCGTATTGCAGCCCGACACCGTGTGATGCGCGAGCTGCTGCGCCATCGTCCAGTACATGTGACGGAAATTCGTGCGCGCGATCGTCGTCGCTTCGTTTGCGCCTTGCGGCTTCAGCAGCACTTCGAGCGAAACGTCGAACGCGTGCTCGCCCGCGTGGCGCAGATACTCGAGCGGCTGCGGGTCCTGCGCGGGCTGCGCGACGCGGAACGGTTCGAGCGCGTCGAGCGTGATGATCCACGGCGAGATCGTGGTGCCGAACGTCTTCGCGTTGAACGGCCCGAGCGGCACGTATTCCCATTGCTGGATGTCGCGCGCGCTCCAGTCGTTGAGCAGCACCATGCCGAAGATATGCTCTTCCGCTTCCGCGCATGGGATCGGCTCGCCCAATGCGTTGCCGCGTCCGACGATGAAGCCCGTCTCCAGTTCGATATCGAGCTTGCGGCACGCGCCGAAGACGGGCCGCTCCTGATCCGGCAGCTTCAGCTGGCCATTCGGACGGCGCACAGGCGTGCCGCTCACCACCACCGACGACGCACGTCCGTTGTACCCGATCGGAATCTCCGACCAGTTCGGCAGCAGCGCATTCTTCGGATCGCGGAACATCGAGCCGACGTTCGTCGCGTGCTCCTTCGACGAATAGAAATCCGTGTAGCCGTGAATCTGCACGGGCAGATGCAGCGTCGCGTCGGCCTGGCGGATCAGCGCGCGGCTCTTCAGCTCGGCGTCGTCGCGCAGCGTCGGGTTATCGCGCGAGAGCAGTTTGCTCGACTGGATGCGCACGCTGCGCCATGCATCGCGGCCAAGCGCGATGAAGTCGTTCAACGCGTCGCGCACGAATACGCTGTCGCCGGCACTCGATGAAGGCACCGTCAGCAGGCCCGCGCTTTCGAGCGCGGCCAGATCGACGATGCAATCGCCGATCGCGACGCCCGCACGCCGCGTCGAGTTCAGCCCGTCGCTGAAGATGCCGAACGGCAGGTTCTGAATCGGGAAGTCGCAGGCCGGCTCGTTCGCCGATTCGACCCAACTCTTGCGCGACGCATCGAGCGTCGCCTGAAGATCGCTCAATGCGTTCATCGTTGCTCCGGGTTGAAGTGTTTCTTGAGGCCTTGCCAGCACTCGAAGTAATGCGCCTGAAGCTGCGCGGTTTCGAGCGCGAAGCGCGTCGGCTTGATCAGCGTGCGCGTTTCGAACATAAACGCCATCGTGTTGTCGACCTTGTTCGGCTTCGACGTATCGATGTTCGAGGCTTTCTCGAACGTGTCCGCGTCCGGGCCGTGGCCCGACATGCAGTTATGCAGGCTCGCGCCGCCCGGCACGAAGCCTTCCGCCTTCGCGTCGTACGCGCCGTGCACGAGACCCATGAACTCGCTCGCGACGTTGCGATGGAACCACGGCGGACGGAACGTATCTTCGGCGGCGAGCCAGCGCGGCGGGAAGATCACGAAGTCGATGCTATCGACGCCCGGCGTGTCGCTCTGCGACTGCAGCACGAGAAAGATCGACGGGTCCGGATGGTCGTAGCTGATCGAGCCGATCGTGTTGAAGTGGCGCAGATCGTATTTGTACGGCGCGTAGTTGCCGTGCCAGGCGACGACGTCGAGCGGCGAATGACCGATGTCCGCGCGCCACAGATGGCCGTTCATCTTCGCGACGAGTTCGAAGTCCCCTTCGCGGTCTTCGTAGGCGGCGTGCGGCGTCAGGAAGTCGCGCGGATTCGCGAGACCGTTCGAGCCGATCGGCCCGAGGTCCGGCAGACGCAGCTGCGCGCCGAAGTTCTCGCAGATATAGCCGCTCGCACGGCCGTCCGGCAGCGCCGCCGAAAAACGCACGCCGCGCGGAATCACCGCGATCTCGAACGGCTCGACGTCGAGCTTGCCCAGTTCCGTGAAGATCGACAGACGCCCGGCCTGCGGCACGATCAGCAGTTCGCCGTCCGCGTTGTAGAAGAATCGGTCCTCCATTGACTGGTTCGCCGCGTACACATGAATCGCGCAGCCGCTCATTGCTTCGGCCGAGCCGTTGCCCGCCATCGTCACCCAGCCGTCGATGAAATCGGTCGGCTCTGTCGGCATCGGCAGCGGGTCCCAGCGTAACTGGTTGGGCGGCGTCGGCGGCACGTCGGCGAAATTCGCGACCAGCCGGTGCGACGGCAGCGCCGTGAACGGCTGATGCACAGCCGCCGGCCGGATGCGATACAGCCACGAACGGCGGTTGTGGCCGCGCGGGGCCGTGAACGCCGTGCCCGACAGCTGCTCCGCGTACAAGCCGTACGGCGCGCGCTGCGGCGAATTGCGGCCTTGCGGCAGCGCGCCGGGCAAGGCCTCGGTCGCGAATTCGTTAGCAAAACCCGACTGGTAACCCGGCTGGATTTCGCGTCGTGTAGTCGATTCCATGCAGTGATCTCCGTAGATGCCCGGCCGCGCGCTCGCTTGCAGCGCGACCTACATTTTTCGAATAGTAAAACAGATTATGATTAGTGAAATTAACGTAAACCCTCAGTTGGGCTACGATCACTACACGGAGGGCGAAATCCATATCAGTATTTGGTGCATGAAAGAGCGGCGGCCGCTGCTACCATCAACTCATGCGGCACCGACCGCACCCAGATTCGCTCCCCCGAACGCATTCATGATTCCGCTGACCATCCCCCAACTCGTCGACCGCGCCTCCACTCACCCGTTTCTCGGCGAGCATCTGAGGATGGGCACGGGGATTCGCGCCGACGAGGCGGTCGCGAAGTTCGGCAACGTGGAAATCGGCAGCAGCTATGAGCCGATCTTCGATATTTCGGTGCATGCGCTCGCGCAGTCGCTGTCGTCGGCGCCCGAGAGCGCGGACCGTTTCGGCGACGAACTGGGCGTTCAGGCAATCACGCAACAGCTGGACGGCACGGAGTCCGACACGTTCGATCCGTTCGAGCACGTCGCCGACGATCAGCAACTCGTCGCGCTCGACCGGATGTCGCGCGCAATGCACGCGATCAATTTCTTCGGGCCGCAGCGGCATGGCCTGCTGTTTCTGCGCGTCCACGAGCGGCTGCTAAAGAGCGTGCGCTACGACCATGGCCGACATTTCTCGACCGTGCTGATGTCGTTCGGGTTGAATCCGTCGCGCATCGTGATCGAGTTGCCGCCAGCGGCGGTCGCGCATCGGACGTTTCTTGGCTATCTGACCAAGAGCTATCAGCACTATGGATTCAAGGTCGCCGGCAATCTGCCGAACGCAGGGCAGATTCTGTCCGTGTCGGACATGGCGAGACTGGACTTCATCAAGATGGATGCGGCTTCGGCATTGCGCGACTCGATGGTGAAGCCGCTCGTCGGCTATGCGAACCGGCTAAGAATCCCGTTGATCTTCAATCGCGTGACGACTGAAGCGCAGTTCGATCTGTTGCAGCAGTACGACGTGCGGTTCGTGCAGGGACCGCTATTCGTCGTGCATGAGAATCGGCCGGCTTGAGGTTGTCTGTCGCTCAGGTTGTCAGATTCGCACGCTGTGCGCGGTATTCAGGCGCTGTCGCCCAGTCGCCGCGCAAGCGACTTCAGACGCGGCGCGACCCTTTCCCTAAACACGCTCTCCCCCATCGACGACGCCGGTCCGCTGCAGCTCAGCACCAGCAGCCGGCCGTCGCGCGGGTCCCTGAACGGCACGGCGACGGCGTTCACGTCGTCATGCCAGTCGCGAAACGAATAGCAGCAGCCCTCGTGCGCGAACGCATCGATTTCCTTCTGCGCCTGCTCGACCTGTTGCGCGCCTTCGTCGCCGGCTGCGCGCTGCAATTCAGCGAGCAGCGCCGCGCGCGCGTCGTCGGGCTGCACGGCGAGGTATGCGCGGCCCATCGAACTCGTCAGCATCGACAGTTTCGAACCTGATGCAAGGCCGAGCGTCAGCGCTGTTTCGCTGCGGATCGTCTCCAGATAGATCATGTCCATGCCGTCGCGGCAGCCGAGCGACACCGCCGCGCCGACCTCGCGCGCGAAGTCGCGCATATGCGGGCGGGCGAGTTCGAGCGTGTCGGTGCCCGACAGCAGCGCGAAGCCGAGCGACAGCACGCCCGCGTCGAGCGCGTATTTGCCGAGCGCCTCGTCGAAGCGCAGATAGCCGAGCATTGTGAGCGTGTACGCGAGCCGGTTGACGGTCGCCTTGGGCAAGCCCGTGCGCTCGACGAAGTCGCGGTTGCCGAGCAGCGTCTCGCCGGGCCGGAACGCGCGCAGCAAATCGAGCCCGCGCGCCAGCGCGACCACGAACTTGCGTTCGTCGACAGAATCGGAAACGCGCGCCGATAGTGATGGGGTGGATGCAGGTTTCGACATCGGGTGCTAAACTCAATCGTCGTTTGCAAAACATTGTTTCGCACAGCGGAACTCGAGTCAAGCATGGGACAGGAGCGAGCGCCAAAAAGCAGGCTCCCGTCGACAAGGAGATACGTCATGGCAGCCGCCGCGCAGTTTCACTGGGAAGACCCGCTGCTCCTCAACCAGCAGCTCACGGAAGAAGAACGTATGGTGCGCGATGCCGCACAGGCCTATGCGCAGGACAAGCTCGCGCCGCGCGTGCTCGAAGCGTTTCGCCATGAAAAAACGGATGTCGCGATCTTCCGCGAGATGGGCGAACTGGGCCTGCTCGGCCCGACCATTCCCGAGCAGTACGGCGGCCCCGGCCTCAACTACGTGAGCTACGGGCTGATCGCGCGCGAGGTGGAACGCGTCGACTCGGGCTACCGGTCGATGATGTCGGTGCAGTCGTCGCTGGTGATGGTGCCGATCTTCGAATTCGGCTCCGACGCGCAGAAGGACAAATATCTGCCGAAGCTCGCGACGGGCGAGTGGATCGGCTGCTTCGGCCTGACCGAGCCGAATCATGGTTCCGATCCGGGCAGCATGGTCACGCGCGCAAAGAAAGTCGATGGCGGCTACTCGCTGTCCGGTTCGAAGATGTGGATCACGAACTCACCGATCGCGGACGTGTTCGTCGTCTGGGCGCAACTCCAAACGGATGGCAAGGATGAGATTCGCGGCTTCATCCTTGAGAAGGGCTGGAAGGGTTTGAGCGCGCCCGCGATTCACGGCAAGGTCGGCTTGCGCGCATCGATCACCGGTGAGATCGTGCTCGACGACGTGTTCGTGCCTGAGGAAAATCTGATGCCCAACGTGAAAGGTCTGCGCGGGCCATTCACCTGTCTGAACTCGGCGCGCTATGGCATCGCGTGGGGCGCGCTCGGCGCAGCCGAAGCTTGCTGGCATACGGCCCGGCAGTACACGCTCGATCGCAAGCAGTTCGGCCGGCCGCTCGCCGCCAATCAGCTGATTCAGAAGAAGCTCGCCGACATGCAAACCGAAATCATTCTCGGCCTGCAAGGCGTGCTGCGTCTTGGCCGGATGAAGGACGAAGGCACGGCAGCCGTCGAAATCACGTCGATCATGAAGCGCAATTCATGCGGCAAGTCGCTCGACATCGCGCGTATGGCGCGCGACATGCTGGGTGGCAACGGCATTTCGGATGAGTTCGGTGTCGCGCGGCACCTGGTGAATCTCGAAGTCGTGAACACGTATGAAGGCACGCACGATATTCACGCGCTGATTCTCGGACGCGCGCAGACGGGCATTCAGGCGTTCTTCTGACGCTCATCGATTCACAAAGAATCCATAGGAAGTCTGTAAGCGAAAAGCCCGCGTTCATTGCGAACGCGGGCTTTTCTGTTTTGCGCCGAGAACGGGTGCTTACCTGTTCGGCTGCGGCGTCATGCGCAGATAAGGACGCAGCGCCTTGTAGCCCTTCGGGAACTTGCGCCCGATTTCTTCCTCATCCTTGAGCGACGGCACGATCACGACATCGTCGCCATGCTTCCAGTTGCCCGGCGTCGCGACCTGATAGTTGTCGGTCAGTTGCAGCGAGTCGATGACGCGCAGCACTTCGTCGAAATTGCGGCCCGTGCTGGCCGGGTACGTGATGATCAGGCGCACCTTCTTCTTCGGGTCGATGATGAAGAGCGAGCGCACCGTCAGCGTTTCGTTCGCGTTCGGATGAATCATGTCGTACAGCTGCGAGACCTTGCGGTCGCCGTCGGCGAGAATCGGGAACCCGACGCTGGCTGCCTGTGTCTCGTTGATATCCTTGATCCACTCGTTGTGCGACTCCTTGCTGTCGACGGACAACGCGATCGTCTTTACGTTGCGCTTCTCGAATTCGCTTGCAAGCTTCGCGGTCAGCCCGAGCTCCGTCGTGCAGACGGGCGTGAAGTCCGCCGGGTGCGAAAACAGGACGCCCCAGCTGTCACCCAGCCATTCGTGGAACCTGATGCGGCCGATGCTCGACTCCTGCTCGAAGTCCGGTGCGACATCGCCAAGACGTAGACTCATAGTGCAGCTCCTTGAAGTTGTTCGAATGATCCGCTCGGTCTGGCCGGCCGAGGGTTACAAATTAGAGCATACGGGACGAGGACGTGCACCGCGAACGAACTTCGACTGCGACGCTTATCTGTTTTTTTGACGTCCGCCCCGCGCTCAGCCCGAGGCTGCCGCTAACGCGGAAAGGACGGGGATTCCTTCTGCAAGGGGGTCACGTCCGACCCCGGCTTTCGCCTCATTCGCGGTGGCTTGACCGGCCATCGCGGCAAACTGCGCTTCCATCCGTTTCAGACCGTGCCGCAGGATGGGCCGCGTTGGTGTCTCTGTCGTGCAGGGCACCGCACGAGGCGCAGGTCCACTCGCGTACCGCGAGCCCTGCCGGGCCGCCGGGTCCGCAGCGTGATCCACAACAGGAACAGGTCTGGGTGGAATAACGCTCGTCGACCTGCTCGAACCACACGCCCGCGTCATCGCTCTTGTATTGCAGCATGGTCCGGAACGCGCTCCAGCCTGCGTCGAGTACGGATTTGGCCATACCAGTCCGCGCCAGGGCAGAGGCATTCACGTTGCCGACGAAAATGGCGCCGTACTTGCGCACGAGCGCCGTTGAAGCCTTATGCAGGAAATCCTTCCTGCTGTTTTTGATCTTTGCATGCAGCGCGGCGACGCGCTTCGTCTGTCGCGCGCGCTGCGCTACTCCCAGCGCGGCCTCGTACCTGCGGTAGAAGCGCTGTGCCTCTAGCGTTTCGCCGTCGCTGGTCTTCGCGAAATCCTTCAGGCCCAGATCGATGCCGATCGCGCTGCGTCCCTGCCGCGGCACCGCCTTCCTCACCTTCACCGTCACGTTCAGGTACCAGCGTCCGCTCGCATCCTCGCTGAAGCAACCGGCCCCGAGCTCATAGCCGGACAGACCGTAGCTGTCCCAGAGCGACAGAGGCCTGTCGAAGCCGGACATGAACAACTGTCCGTTCCGGTAACGCAGCGCTGATGCCTTGAACGGCACCCAGCCGAGACTGCGGCGCGAACCTGACGAAACCCGCCAGCGCAGCTTGACCATGCGGGCCTGCACGCGCCGCGTCACAAACTCCGCACTGACCGCCTGGATCGTCTGGGAGTGCAGCCTGACGCCAGCCCTTGACGCGCCGCTGGTGTACCGGTCTATCTCGTAGCTGCTGATGAAACGCCGTTCGCGCTCCCAGACCTTGTGCGACAGTTCATTCGAATAATTCCAGACCTGATTGACCCAGAACGCCCTGTCGAGCAACTCCGGCGCGTGCCGGTCCTTCAGGCGGACTCTGAGCACGCGGGTCGTGGTTGTCGGATCAGGCCTGATTTTGGGCATGGAGCTAATTTAATAACATTGCAACCAAAGTCAATTCGACATGCGGTCGACGCGCTCTACATCCGCTTCGTGAAACAAACGGGCTTTCTGCGCTTCCTGGTAATTTTCTCGCGGATGTACGAAACTTAACGGGACAGATCAACTCCATCCAGTCGATGGCTTGCTTTGCAACAACATGAGCGGGAAGGTTCGAAACGGGCAGGATGAAATATCTGTAACGGCCAGGAACGCTTCATGCGAGCGCGTTCGGGACCATGCGCGCGATGATGCGCGTAACCCACAGCGCACGGTTCGCTGGCTCGCCAGCGAACGCTTCTTTGGTTACGATTCACGCGTAGCGTGCACGAAGGGAGCAGTCAATGTCGGAAGTCAACAAGGAGAGATTGATGTCGGATATCAAAACCGTACTCGCAGACGCGGAAGATCTGCTGAAGCAGGCCGCGAGCGCCACGGGCGAACGCGCTTCTGAACTTCGCGAGACGGCACTCTCGCGTCTCAAGCAGGCGAAGGAAAAGGCTGCCGACGTGCAGGTCGTGGTTGTCGAGAAAGGCAAGAAGGCCGCTCGCGCCACCGACGACTATGTCCACGAACATCCGTGGGCGTCGATTGGCATCGCAGCCGGCGTTGGCGTGCTGGTGGGCCTGCTGATCAATCGCAAGTAACGCGCGCTCCGGACGCGCGGTCGAGCGGCCGGCGCGCTTTGCTGACTTGCCGACCGACGCGCGAGCGGCCGGTCGGCTCCATCTACGCGCATCCTCGCGCGCAACACGCTCAAGCCATGATCGACAAACAATCGCACAGCGGGGACCGTGGGCCATTGCGGCGCATTCTCAGTTCGTTCTTTTCGATCCTGCAAACGCGGCTCGAACTGATCGGTATCGAGCTGGCCGAGGAAAAGGACCGGTTGCTGCTGGTGCTCTTCATGGGGCTAGCCGCCATGATGCTCGCGACGATGGCGTTGATCGCGCTGACCGCGCTCATCGCGATCGCCTTTTGGGACACCTACCGATGGCAGGCGCTCGCCGGGATCACAATCGTCTACGCAATCGCGGCGATCATTTTCGCGCTCAAGGCTCGTAGCGGCTTGCGTAATGCGCCGATGATCTTCGAAGCCACGCTTCACGAATTCCAGAAGGACCGCGAGATCTTCCGCAAACACTGAAGGCCATGCGGCCCTTGGCTGTCCATCGACAACGACTTCGATCAACCGTTCGATCAATCCGCCATCCACCATGAGCCAGGTCCATTCCGATAACACATTTCGAAGCCACCGCCACACCGGCAAAGACCTGAGCGCGCCGCATCTGCGCGCGCTGCGCAAGGAGCTGCTGATCGTGCGAGCGGACGTCGAACGCATGGAGCTCGCGCAGGCAACGTTCGATCTGCGCAATGCCGTCACGCATTTCAGCTGGCTCAAGTTCATCGTGCCAGGCTTCGGCGCGATGCCGTGGGGACGCCGTCGCGGCGCGGCCAGCGGAATCGGCGCGCTGCTAAGGGAGTACCCGCTGATCAGTTCGATCGTGTCGCTCGTGCTCGCGAAGCCGATCCGCAATAGTGTGACGGCGACCGCTAAGCCCGTACTCAAATGGGGGAGCCTCGCGTTGGCGGCATGGGAAGCATATCGCATCTACAGGCAGGTCAGGCGTGAGGCCGCGAAGCCTGCGGCAACGTCCGCCAGGGAGAAAGACGCCGATATGAACCCGCCCTGACGCAGATTGTGTTGGTCTCCGGCGCGCCGCGAACGAGCATGCACACATCGACGGCGACGACGCTGCTCCATTGCGCCGGCGCAAGTCACGTGGCATCGAGCGCCGACGACGCACCCCGTCAGCCAGTACCGCAAGCGCACGCGCTCGACACCTTCGACGAGCGGTTGCGACGAATTCGCCCCCTCAGCGCTTGCGAGGAGACTTCGCGGGCGTGGCCGGTGCGTTCATCCGGCGAAACTCTTCGATGACGTCTTCGAATTCGGAAACGTCTTCGAAGCGCCGGTAGACGGATGCAAAGCGAACGTACGCGATGGTGTCGAGCGCACGCAACTCGTTCATCACGAGTTCGCCCAGACGCTCGCTGCGCACTTCGCGCTCGCCGCTGCCAAGCAGCTGATACTCGATGCGCGACGCGGCGGCATCCACCGCGTCGGCCGCAACGGGGCGCTTGCGCAGCGCCAGTTGCATGCTCGCGATCAACTTGCGGCGATCGAATTCCGTGCGGCTGCCGTCCTTCTTCACCACGGCGGGCAACGCCAGCTCGACCCGCTCGTATGTCGTGAAACGCTTGTCGCAGGCCGGGCAACGGCGGCGACGACGGATCGCGGCGCCATCCTCCGATACGCGCGAGTCGACGACCTGCGTATCGTCATGCCGGCAGAAGGGGCAGCGCATGGCAGCTTAACGATAGACCGGGAAACGTTGCGTCAGCTCGGCGACCTGCGCGCGTACGCGCTCGATGGTGGCCGCGTCTTCCGAATTGTCCAGCACGTCGGCGATCAGGTTGCCCACCTGCTCGGCTTCCTTCGTGCCGAAGCCGCGCGTCGTCATTGCCGGCGAACCAAGACGGATGCCGCTCGTCACGAACGGCTTTTCCGGGTCGTTCGGAATCGCATTCTTGTTCACGGTGATGTGCGCGGCGCCCAGTGCCGCTTCCGCTGCCTTGCCCGTGATCTTCTTCGCGCGCAGGTCGACGAGCATCACATGGCTTTCCGTGCGGCCCGACACGATGCGCAGACCGCGCTTGACGAGCGTTTCAGCGAGCACGCGTGCGTTCTCCACCACGCGTTGCTGGTATTCCTTGAATTCCGGCGACAGCGCTTCCTTGAACGCGACCGCCTTGCCCGCGATCACGTGCATCAGCGGTCCGCCCTGAATGCCCGGGAAGATCGCCGAGTTGATCTGCTTCTCGTACTCGGCCTTCATCAGGATCACGCCGCCGCGCGGACCACGCAGGCTCTTGTGCGTGGTCGTCGTGACGAAGTCGGCGAACGGCACGGGGTTCGGGTACACGCCCGCAGCGATCAGGCCGGCGTAGTGCGCCATGTCGACCATCAGATACGCGCCGACCGACTTCGCGATCTTCGACAGACGCTCGAAATCGATGCGCAGCGCGAACGCCGATGCGCCCGCGACGATGAGCTTCGGCTTGTGTTCCTGCGCGAGCTTTTCGGCTGCGTCGTAGTCGATGTCTTCCGCTTCGTTCAGGCCGTAGCTGACCACGTTGAACCACTTGCCCGACATGTTGACGGGCGAGCCGTGCGTCAGGTGGCCGCCGTGCGCGAGGCTCATGCCCATGATCGTGTCGCCCGGCTTGAGCATCGCGAAGAACACGCCCTGGTTCGCCTGCGAACCCGAATTCGGCTGGACGTTCGCTGCTTCCGCTCCGAACAGCTGCTTCACGCGGTCAATCGCCAGCTGCTCGACGACGTCGACGTACTCGCAACCGCCGTAGTAACGCTTGCCCGGATAGCCTTCCGCGTACTTGTTCGTGAGCTGCGAGCCTTGCGCGGCCATCACGGCCGGGCTCGTGTAGTTTTCCGACGCGATCAGTTCGATGTGCTCTTCCTGACGGTGGTTCTCGTCCTGGATTGCCTTCCAGATTTCGGGGTCGACGTTGGCGATGGTGCTTTGGGCTCTGTCAAACATGCTGGTTCCGTTAAGTGTGTTCAGGTTGACCGGATCGTGCGCAGGTCGTGTGCCGGGAGCGTAGTGGGTACGCAGCACTGCTGGCCGCTGCTGATGGTGGGAGCCTTGACGTGGCGGGTGAAGGAGGTGCCGCACACGCGAGGCAGGACAACCACCGGCAGCGCAAACGACGGCGCGCTCGAAACATGGCTGCCCAGGCGAACGGCAAAACGGCACCCTGCGCTTCACGGTGGGATGCTCCACCTTGAACCCGTCACGCTTGACAGCGTCGGGTTCTATCGCCAGTCACGCAGGGGTGAGCGCGTTAGTTTATTGGAACCAGGTGGAATAGGCAACCGAACGGGCACGCGCGCCGCGCCCGCCGCCAGAAGGCCCGCAGCGCCGCTCGGCCGGCCGCCCGGACGTGCCTTCGCGCGGCGGGGTCATTCTTGCCGCAGCGCGCCATTGGAAGTAGGCTTGTGGCCTTTCTCCACCGACCAGGGAACAGCAATGATCGTGTTCGTTACCGGAGCGTCCGCCGGGTTCGGCGCCGCTATCGCCCGCGCTTTTGTCAAAGGCGGCCATCGCGTCGTCGCCACCGCGCGCCGCAAGGACCGTCTGCAGGCGCTCGCGGACGAACTCGGTGATAACCTGCTGCCGTTCGAACTCGACGTGCGCGACCGCGCGGCCGTCGAGGCGGCGCCCGCCGCCCTCCCCGCCGAGTTCGCAGCCGTCGACGTGCTCGTCAACAACGCGGGCCTCGCACTCGGCCTCGAACCGGCCCAGCGTGCGCTGCTCGACGACTGGACGACGATGATCGAGACCAACTGCATGGGCCTCGTGCAGGTCACGCGCGCGTTCCTGCCCGGCATGATCGAGCGCAATCGCGGGCATGTGTTCAACCTCGGCTCGGTTGCGGCGACGTGGCCGTATCCGGGCGGCAACGTGTACGGCGCGACCAAGGCGTTCGTGCGCCAGTTCAGCCTGAATCTGCGCGCCGACCTGCACGGCACGCCAGTTCGCGTGACGGACATCGAGCCGGGCCTGTGCGGCGGCACCGAGTTTTCCAACGTGCGTTTTCGCGGCGACGACGAAAAGGCGGCAAACGTCTATCAGAATGTCCAGCCGCTCACGCCCGAAGACATCGCCGATTCGATCTACTGGATCGCGACGCGCCCCGCTCACGTCAACATCAACACGATCGAGCTGATGCCCGTCGCACAGTCGTTCGCCGGCCTGAACATCCACCGGGGTTGAGCATCGCCGCAACGGGATATCCGGCGACCGCGAAAGAGCGCGCGGCGCCCGCGCAACAAATGTGCCCAAAAATGCGGCGCGCTTTTGCGTTCCGGTAAAATGCGCGGCTATGAATATGTCTGACAGTCAGTCTGACGCGGAAACCGGTTTTATCTGGCCGATTCGCGTGTATTACGAAGACACCGACGCCGGCGGCATCGTGTTCTACGCGAACTACCTGAAGTTTTTCGAGCGCGCCCGCACCGAATGGCTGCGGGCCTGCGGAGTCGATCAACGCAAGCTGGCCGACGAAACAGGCGCGCTGTTCGTCGTGCGCAGCACCGCGCTCGACTATCGCGCGCCCGCGCGGCTCGACGACGTGCTGCGCATCGTCAGCCGGATCGAGCGGATCGGCCGGGCGTCGGTGGACTTCGCTCAGGAAGCCTGGCGCGACGACACGCTGCTGGTAACGGGCACGATCCGCGTGGGCTGCGTCGACTCGACGGCGATGAAACCGGCCGCCATTCCTCCGCCTGTTCTCGCTGCGTTGCGGCGCGGATCGGACTCAAACGGCGCGAGCGTGTCAACGGCAGGCAATTAAGTGTCGTTGTTACCTCGACAGTGAATTCGTAACGGTCACAACAAGACCAAGCATGGTTCGGCGAAGGATCCGCCGAAGCTTCCGGTTTGCCGACTGAATGCCAACCGACCGCTTCGAACCGCCTTTCAGCCGGATGCCCCTCCCGGGACGTTACAGCGAAACTCTATGAACACTACTCAAGATCTTTCGATCATTTCTCTTGTTCTCAATGCGAGCCTGCTGGCGCAGGCGGTGATGGCGCTACTGCTGCTGCTGTCGCTGATGTCGTGGACCTTCATCTTCCGCAAGTGGTTTGCGATTCGCCGCGCGCGGGCGCAGACTGAACGTTTCGAACGCGATTTCTGGTCGGGCGGCGACCTGCAGGCGCTGTATCAGAGCGCGGCGAACAACCGTCACACGATCGGGGCGCTCGAACGTATCTTCGAATCGGGCATGCGTGAGTTTCTGAAAGGCAAGGAAAAGCGGATCAACGATCCGGGCGCGATTCTCGACGGCGCACGCCGCGCGATGCGCGCCGCATTCCAGCGCGAAATGGATGTGCTCGAAGCCAACCTCGCGTTCCTTGCATCCGTCGGTTCCGTCAGCCCGTATATCGGTCTTTTCGGCACGGTGTGGGGCATCATGAATGCGTTCCGCGGTCTCGCGAACGTCCAGCAGGCGACGCTCGCGAACGTCGCGCCAGGCATCGCCGAAGCGCTGACTGCAACAGCCATTGGTCTCTTTGCCGCCATCCCCGCCGTCGTCGCGTACAACCGCTACGCGCACGACATCGATCGCCTCGCGATCCGCTTCGAAACCTTCATCGAAGAGTTCTCGAACATCCTGCAACGCCAGGCCCATTAAGGAGTCCACGATGGCCGGTTCAGTTCGTTCCAGCATGCGCGGCAGCCGCTCGCGCCGCGCGATGTCCGATATCAACGTCGTGCCGTACATCGACGTGATGCTCGTGCTGCTCGTGATCTTCATGGTGACGGCCCCGCTCGTCGCGCCGTCGATCGTGAACCTGCCGACTGTCGGCGGCGCCGCGCCCCAGCAGCAGACGCCGCCCGTCGTCGTCAACATCCGCGCGGACGGCAACATGAGCGTCAAGTACAAGGATGACGCGGGCACGACCCAGCAGGAGACGATGACGCAGGCCGACCTGCGCAGCTTCGTCACCGACCGCGAGGCATCGCATCCGGATCAGCCTGTCGTGATCGCCGCCGACAAAACCGTGAAGTATGAAGTCGTGATGAACGTGATGTCCGACCTGAAGGCTCGCGGCGTCAAGCGCGTTGGATTGCTCGTCAAATCGCAATGATCCGCCGACCGAAAAACGTCTATCCGCTGCAGCCGCCGCGCGAGCGCGGCACGGGGCGCGCGTTCGCGCTCGCCGCGCTGATGCACGTGCTTCTCGGATTCTTCCTGTATCACGGCATCCACTGGCAGAACAGCACGCCCGCGGGCGCGGAAGCCGAACTGTGGACGCAGGTGCCGGATACGCCGGCGCCCCGCCCCGCTCCGCCGCCGCCCGCGCCGGTGAAGCCCGCGCCGCAGGTCAACGACGAAGAGGCTGACATCGCGCTGCAGGAAAAGAAGCGTAAACAGCAGGAAGCCCAGCGTCAGGCCGAACTCGCCGAGCAGCAGCGTCAGCAGAAATTGCAGGCCCAGCAGGAAGCGGAAGCGAAGCGCCAGCAGCAGCTGGCCGCCGATCAGGCGGCGGCCGCAGCAGCCGCGAAGCTCAAGCAGCAACAGCAACAACAGCAGCAAGCCGAAAGGTTGAAGCAGCAGCAGTTGGCCCAGCAGAAGCAGGACCAGTTGAAGAAGCAGCAGGAAGAGCAGCAGAAGGAACAGCAAGCGAAGCAGGCCCAGGCCGAAGCACAGGCCAAGGCTGAGGCGGCGAAAGCCGCGAAGGCCAAGGCACAGGCGCAGGCCGAAGCCGCGAAGAAGCTCGATGCGGAGCGCCGCGAGCGTCTCGCGGCGATGCAGGGTATGGCGGGCGGCGAAGGCTCGACGAGCAACGGCCTGACGAAGGGCGGCACGGGCAGCGGCGCGGGCGGCAACGCCGCGTCGCCGGGCTATGCGGACAAGGTCCAGCGGCGCGTGCGTCCGAACATCGTCTGGTCGGGCGACACAGCGGGGCTCGAAACCGTGGTTGCCGTCCACTGCGCGCCGACAGGTACGTTGCTGAGCGCGACCGTCACGCGCAGCAGCGGCAATTCGGCGTGGGACGACGCTGCGTTGCGCGCCGTCCAGCGCTCGGACCCGATGCCGCAAGACGTCAACGGCAAGACGCCCGCGAGCTTTACGATCACACTGCGTCCAGCCGCCTGAACGCGCTGAACCGCGTTGAACGGTCCGCCCGCCTTACAAGTAGGCGACCGGGAACGATTTCTGCGTATGGCGGTCTGTTTGTAATCCTGGAGTGTTAGAAATTCGTTTTTGGGGAATCTATACAGAATGAGTTTGATGACCAAGCTAGGCCTGCGAGCGCTCGTAGCGTCGTGCCTGATCGCCACCGGCGGTGCCGCCCATGCACAACTCAACGTCCTCGTGACGGGCGTAGGGTCCACCCAGTTCCCGATTGCCACGGCAAATTTTGCCAACGAGGCAAATTCTCCCCAGCAGATCAGCGCGATCGTCCGCCAGGACCTTCAGCGCAGCGGTAAATTCACCAACATCGACGCCGGCGGCACGCCCGTTTCGGAAGGCGATTCGGTCGATCTGGGCGCGTGGAAGGCCAAGGGTGCGGACGCGTTCGTCGCGGGCAGCGTCACGCGTCTGCCGAACGGCCAATACCAGGTGCGCTTCAAGCTGTACGACACCGTCAAGCAGCAGAACCTCGGCGGCCTGGAGTTGACCAGTCCGGAAAGCGGCCTGCGCATGAGCGCGCACAAGGTCGCGGACTATATCTACGCCAAGCTGATGGGCGGCCGTGGCGTGTTCGCGACGCG
Source organism: Paraburkholderia phymatum (assembly GCF_038900715.1). GTDB lineage: Bacteria > Pseudomonadota > Gammaproteobacteria > Burkholderiales > Burkholderiaceae > Paraburkholderia > Paraburkholderia phymatum_A. Next base: position 144,249 of record NZ_JAYMRZ010000013.1, read on the forward strand.
CCTGTCGTATGTGATCAAGACGGGCGGCCGCTACCAGTTGCAGATTTCGGATTCCGACGGCCAGGACGCGCACATCGCGCTCTCCAGCCCCGAGCCGATCATCTCGCCCGCATGGTCGCCGGACGGCACGAAGGTCGCGTACGTGTCGTTCGAACGAAAGAAGCCGATCGTCTACATTCACGATCTGCCGACGGGCCGCCGCACCGTCGTGTCCGATCAGAAGGGCAACAACAGTGCGCCCGCATGGTCGCCTGACGGCCGCACGGTCGCCGTCGCCCTGTCGCGCACCGGCAATACGCAGATTTTCGCCGTCAACGCCGACGGCAGCGGCCTGCGCCGTCTGACACAAGGCACTTCGATCGATACTGAGCCGTCGTACTCTCCCGACGGCCAGTCGATCTATTTCACCAGCGACCGCGGCGGCCAGCCGCAAATTTATAAAATGCCGGCCAGCGGCGAAGGCTCGGGCGGCGCGCAGCGCGTGACATTCAGCGGGAACTACAATACGAGTCCGCGCGTGAGCCCGGACGGTAAGCAACTCGCATACATCTCGCGCACGGGTGGGGGCTTCAAGCTGTACATCCAGGATCTGCAGTCGGGCGTCGCGACGGCGCTCACCGATACGACACATGACGAATCGCCGAGCTTCGCGGCGAATGGTCAGTACATTCTTTACGCCACTCAGGTGAACGGCCGTGGCGTGTTGGCCGCAGTTTCGACCGACGGTCGTACGCGGCAGGTCCTGTCCGTTCAGGGGGGCAGCGTACGCGAGCCTTCCTGGGGCCCGTTTATGCAATAACACACAAGGAGAGTGAAGCATGATGTCCAAACTTCGAATCGCGTTTGCCGTGACCATGGTCGGCGCGCTGGCTGCCTGTCATTCGGGCGTCAAGCTCGACGAGAACGCCAACAAGGGCGGCGCAGGCGCGCAACCTAACCCGAACGATGTCGCCACGGTGAACGTCGATCCGTTGAACGATCCGAACAGCCCGCTCGCAAAGCGCAGCATCTATTTCGATTTCGACAGCTACTCGGTCAAGGACGATTACCAGCCGCTGCTGCAGCAACACGGGCAGTACCTGAAGAGCCATCCGCAGCGTCACGTTCTGATCCAGGGCAACACGGACGAGCGCGGCACCAGCGAGTACAACCTGGCACTCGGCCAGAAGCGTGCTGAAGCAGTCCGTCGCTCGCTGTCGCTGCAGGGCGTTCCGGAATCGGAAATGGAAGCCGTGAGCCTCGGCAAGGAAAAGCCTGTGGCATCGGGTCATGACGAAGCGTCGTGGGCGCAGAACCGCCGCGCCGACCTCGTCTATCAACAGTAATAGGTGGCAAGCCGTATGACGCACCGTTTCTCCTGGCTGCGCATGGCCGCAGCCGCTTGCGTCGCAGGGACGGCCGCGATGGCCCTGCCCGCTCACGCAGGCATGTTCGACGACGATCAGGCTCGCCAGGCGATCCTCGATCTGCGCAGCAAGACTGATAGTCTGTCGAGCCAGCTGTCGGCGGCTCAACGCACGATCCTCGATCAATCCAACCGTCTCGACCAGTTGAACCAGCAGGTCGCGACGCTGCGCGGACAGAACGAGGACCTCGCCAATCAGCTCGCTACGTTGCAGAAGCAGCAGAAGGACTACTACACCGACCTCGACGGTCGCCTGAAGAAGTTCGAGCCGCAGCAACAGACGGTCGATGGCGTCGAGGGCAGCGTGCAGCCCGGTGAAACGGATGCGTTCAACGCGGCTTCGCAGCAGTTCCGCAACGGGGACTTCAAGAACGCGGCGACATCGTTCCGCAGCTTTATCGCGAAGTACCCGCAAAGCCCGTATCAGCCGACGGCGCAGTACTGGCTCGGCAACGCGCTGTACGCGCTGCGCGACTACAAGGGCTCGACGACCGTCTGGCAAGGTATCGTGCAGAAGTATCCGCAGCATCCGCGCGCGCCTGAGGCCTTGCTGGCAATCGCGAACAATCAGCTCGAACAGGGGCAGAAGGCCGCCGCCAGAAAAACGCTCGAGCAGATCGTCGCGCAATACGGCGGCTCCGATGTCGCGCAGTCTGCGCAAAGCAAGCTTTCGCAGATCAAGTGATTTTGCGATTCTTTGCGGCGTCCGGTTTGTGCCGGGCGCCCGGTTGCTAGATGTAGACGCAGTAAAAGCACGCCGTGTCGAGGTTCGATAACCGATACGCGTGCCTCTCGCTGGAAAGCCCGGAACTTCGCGGTTTCGGGCTTTTCGTTTTTTGGGCTTTTGGTTTTCGGGCTGTCCGTCGGCGACTAGTTTGCCCGGCGCATTGTTGACAGCCCCTGCCCTCGCCGATATAATTTCGCTTCTCTTTTGGGTCGTTAGCTCAGCTGGTAGAGCAGCGGACTTTTAATCCGTTGGTCACTGGTTCGAATCCAGTACGGCCTACCAAAGATTAGCAGTGGGAAACCAAGGGCTTGCAGACGCAAGCCCTTTTTCTTTGGTGCGCCCGGGGGCCATGGGAACGAACTCTACATTGTTATCGGACTAAGCGCGGGGAGCAGGTCACGTCAAACCGCGCACATCAACGACTTCACGCCTCGCAAGACGTTACGGGGCTGCCACTCCAGATTGTCCAGATTCGTCAGGCGCAGCGTCGGCAGGCGCCTGAGGATGGTACCCAGCGCACTTTCCAGTTCCAGCATTGCAAGGCGAGCACCAATACAATAGTGGATGCCTGCCGCAAACATCAACGGTATCGCTGTCGTCTCCGGGCGGTCGATAGTCAGCTTCTCAGGCTCTGCATACTGTGCCGGGTCGCGATTTGCTGCCCCAAGCGACAGCATGACGAGTGTCCCCCGGGGAATGGGGATACCGGCAATCTCCGTGTCTTCCAGCGCGATACGCTGCACTGCCTGCAACGAACTGTCAAAACGAATGCACTCGTTGATAGCGCTCGGCAAGAGTTCCGGATGAGCGCGCAACTTCTCGAGCTGGTCGGGATGCCGATGCAGGGCAATCAGCGCATTGCCAATCATGTTGCCTGTTGTCTCGTGGCCGGCAGCGAATACCAACAACACATTCGAAACGACTTCTTCTTCGGTAAGCGTGTCGCCGTTGTCATTCACTGACAGAAGCATCGAGATAAGGTCACTTCCGGGCTTTTTCCGTCGAGCTGCCACCAAGTCTTTGAAGTAGGCCTCGAGATTGACATTTGCCGCGTTAGCCGCAGCAAGCTGCTCCGTATTGAGCGGCGCGGCTTCCAGCGCCTGCCCCATCTTGCTGACTTCGGCACCCAGCATCAGTGCGTCCTCGACGCGCATATCCATTATTTTGCAAATGAGCCGAACGGGCATCGGTGTCGTAAAGCCTGAGACGAGGTCAAACGGGCCGTCCGTCGGCAAGGCATCAATCAGCTCATCACTCGTTGCCTGTGACATCTCACGCATCGAGTCAATCTGCTTCGTATTGAACGCCTTCATGAGCAACGCGCGCAACCGCGTATGCGTGGGCGGATTCATCATCAGCAGCGTGCGTGAGAGCGCTTGAAACACCCGCTGTTGAACACCAGCTTCACCATACCGGGAACGAACCGCTTGCAGATACGCTTTGCCCATCTTACGGTCAAGCAGCACTGACCGAACAATCTCGGCCCGTCCTGTCATCAGTGTGTTGGGCGCAATCGGAATGAACGGTCCCGCCTGGCGGAGATGCTGATACAGCGGATAAGGGTCTCGGTAGAACTCAGCAGATGCAAGGTCGGTATATTTCATGAATGGTTTTTGATAGATTCTTGAAAGCAATGCCTGCCTTTCTTGTAACTGCTTTTTGGAAAGTTAGCTCGAAAATGATTCCCAACCTAAAGCTTTTCTCGCCGCCAGCAAACTTTTAGTTTTCGAAGCTTTGCGTAATATTGATTCAATTTTTAGTAAACGCAATTCTACTGTCCTCTGTAGTGAAAAATCGTCGTTTTCGAAGCAAGGTGCGTCCACAACGAAGCACAGTTGAATCGGGTTCAACGATTTTACGTCTTTGAGTACGACGCAATGCGGGACATCGTTATCAAGAGGAAAGCACAACAGCCCGCATCACGGGCAGCAGCGAGTGGCCCCGTGCGTCCACGCGCACGCACTACGGAACTCGCCTGTCTGGCGCTTAGTGCCGCAGAATCCACGATGCTTGACGCTTCAATACTTCAGTTCGCTCCTGGATTTTCGCCGCGAGACAATCCCGGTACATGTTCCCGGGATTGATGACGTTCGACGAAGCGTCGTTGCCTGCGCCGGGAAGAACGAGGCATTTCGTGCTTTCCAATTGCCAGGCGTCTTCCAACGACTGCAAACTGTCAATCATCAGCGCGGAGAATTATTGTTGCGTTGGCGGCCTGCGAAAGCCGTCGTCCGCCACCAGCACGGCAAAAAACATCGTCCTGACAGGCACGCCCGCCCACGCGCCCTTCCCCATTGCGGCAAGAACCTCGCAAGCGGCCAGCCTATCGCCACCATCAGCAATGCTCGAACGCAGTGCGCGATGACGATCGTCAGCAGGTTCGCACCGATTTCACGCTTGCTGGATGCCCGAGGCTTCCGGAACTCGCCCGTGAAGAGGTCGAGCAGCAGCAGCCCCAGCATGACCCCTGCGATCACGACAAGATTCATCTTCCGTCTCCTTCCCTATCGCGTTGCGGGCGCGCCCTTGCGGCCTTCGACTAGAACGACAGGCACGCCGACCTTGGCGGGATTGACGGTCACTTCGACGTCGATGGTGCCTTCGACGTCCGCAAAGTCTCCTGTACCGCCGCGGATGAATATCCTCCCCCGATCGCCATGCTCCGTGTCGCTCTGGAAATGAAAGTACGCGACACCTCCCGCCGTCGACTTCAGTTCGCAATCGCCGACGCCATCGATCTGTCGGGGTCCCCACCAGCGTATCGACGACACTGCACTGCGACGAAAAGCGTATCGTCCTGCCCTGTGCCACCAGCACGCCCGCGCCCTCCGCGACGATGCTCACGCGTGACTTGTCGGGGCCGGTATTGATGCGCGATGTCGCCTTGACGGCAGCGCCGACCGTCAATCCGATCGGCGCGTTCGCGGCATGCGCGTGCGCAGCCACAGCGAGCAGCACGCAAAGTGCAAGGTTATGTTTCACCATATCGGTCTCCTGCACGAACTGGAATCAAACCGCAGCTTCAGCAAGATGGCTTCGATCGAGGAAGCTGTCGTAGTGAATGCAGTTCGGGGACACGACGCCGCTCAATTGGTCGAGCGTCGCGTCGATCATCGGCGGTGGTCCGCACAGATAGAAACTGCTGTCAGCAATGCTGCAGAACTGCTCGAGATGATCGGTGCAAAAACCGCGCAGACCGTTCCATCCCAAATCGACTGGCTCATGTGAGAGGACAGAAAGCAGCAACAGGCGTCCCGTACCGGGCCACGCGCGCCGCAGGCGCTCCAGGTCTTCCAGGCGGTAGAGATCACGCTGACTGCGAGCACAGAAGAACAGCGTCGTATCGGGAGCGGCCGGGCGCGCGCTCAAGTCTTCGAGCATCGCCATGATCGGTGCGAGGCCGCTGCCGCCCGCGATGCAGACGACGGAACGGCCATCGTTGCGGAATCGGAAATCGCCGAGCGGACCAGTCAGGTCGACGGCCTGCCCGACGCGCGGAGCTGCGAAGAGCCACTCGGTGAACTCGCCACCCGACACCAGGCGCACGTGAAATTGCACCTCGTATTGCCGCTCGCCCAGCGGCGCTGCGCAAAAGGAATAACAGCGCGGCGTCGACGCCAGCACGGGATTCCCAGGGACGCTCAGTTGCGCATATTGACCCGCGCGGTAAGCGATCCCGTGATCCAGTTCGACTGTCAGCCTGCGAATATCGTGATTGAGCGTCGTCACCGCCTTGATCCGCCCAGTAGTGCGCACAAGCCCTTGTTCCTCCATGTCCGCCGACAGTCCTGGGATTGCAAGCACCACGTCGCTATGCGCTTCGCCCTGGCACGCGAGAAGATAACCGCGCTGCAACAAAGCGCATCGACGTGATGCGTGATGTCGCGCCTGAGCCGCACTTTTCCGCGCAGCAGGCGGCAACGACACGAACCGCACTCGCCTGTCATGCACAGATGGGGAATCCGCACTTCTTCAGTCCAGCTAACGTGATGAAGCTGCTCGAAGTGGTGCGCGGCAAGGCAACGGGCAAGGACGTGCTCGCGACCGTGATACAGATCGCGAAGTAGATCAAAAAGGTGGCCGTCGTTTCTGGCGTATGCGACGGCTTCATCGGCAATCGCACGCTCGAGCAGTACTGCCGCCAGGCCGGGCTGATGCTCGACGAAGGCGCGCTGCCCGAGCAGATCGACCGCGCAATCGAGCAGTTCGGCTTCGCGATGGGCACATTCCAGATGATCGACATGGCGGGCAACGATATCGCGTGGGCGATCCGCAAGCGCCGCGCGATCGAGCGCCCGGAGTTCAAATATTCGAAGGCGGGCGACCTGCTGTGCGAAATGGAGCGACTGGGGCAAAAAGCCGGCGCCGGCTGGTACGACTACAAGCCCGGCGACCGGAAGGCGTATCCGAGCCCGCTCGTCAATGAAATGATCGTCCAGCACTCGAAAGACCTCGGCATCACGCGGCGCAAGATCTCCGACGAGGAAATCGTCAAGCGGCTCGTGTTCGCGCTCGTCAACGAGGGCGCGCTGATTCTCGAAGAAGGCATCGCGTCGAACGCCTCCATCGACATGGTCAATCTGAACGGCTATGGCTCTCCGGCCTTCCGCGGTGGCCCGATGCTGCACGCGGATCAGGCGGGACTCTGCGACGTCGCGAATGCGATCCGCCGTTACGCGAAGGGCTATCACGGCCACGCGTGGGAAGTCGCGCCGCTGCTTCAACGGCTCGCCGACGCGGGCGGGACCTTCAACGGCTGAATGCTGCCGAATTCGATTCAATGCGGCCGCCGCGCGGCGCACGCGCTGCGCACCTCGCCCACCGTGGCCGCGCGACGACTACCAGATACCTCGGGAACATGACATGAACGACGCAGTGATCGTATCCACGGCGCGCACGGAGCTCGCGAAGAGCTGGAAGGGCGCATTCAATCTCACACACGGCGCGACGCTCGGCGCTCATGCCGTGCAGCACGCCATCGCTCGCGAAGCTCGACCCCGCCGAAGTCGAGGACGTGCTGATCGGCTGTGCAAATCCCGAAGGCGCGACGGGCGGCAACATCGGCCGACAGATCGCGCTACGCGCCGGCTGTCCGGTGAGCGTGCCCGGTGCGACCGTGAACCGCTTCTGCTCGTCGGGTTTGCAGAGCATCGCGATGGCGGCGCAGCGCATCATCGCGGGCGAAGGCGATATTTACGTCGCGGGCGGTGTCGAGAGCATCTCGTGGACACAGCGGCAAATGAACCAGATTCACGCACTCGACCCGTGGCTCGTGCGGCACAAGCCGGAGATCTACTCGAGCATGCTTCAGACGGCCGAAAACGTCGCGTAGCGCTACGGGATTTCGCGCGAACGCCAGGACGAGTATGGCGTGCGCAGCCAGCAGCGCGCAGCTGCCGCGCAACAGGCACGACTCTTCGACGACGAAATCGTGCCGATGACGGTGATGGCCGGCGTCACCGATTCCGCAACCGGCCGGATCGTCACGCGCGAAGTGACGATCGCCGGCGATGAAGGCATTCGCGGCGACACATCGCTCGAAGGCGTGGCAAAGATCCGCGCTGCCATTCCGGGCGGTGTGATTTCGGCGGGCAACGCATCGCAGTTCTCGGACGGCGCATCGGCTTGCGTCGTGATGAGCGCGAGCGCCGCGGCCGCAAAGAGCCTGCAGCCGCTCGGTGTGTTCCGTGGCTTCACGGTCGCCGGCTGCGAGCCCGACGAGATGGGCATCGGCCCCATGTTCGCCGTACCCAGGCTGCTGGCGAAAGCGGGCCTCAAGGTCGACGACATCGGCTTGTGGGAGCTGAACGAAGCCTTCGCCGTGCAGGTCCTGTATTGCGCGGACCATCTAGGCATTCCGATGGAACGGCTCAACGTGAACGGCGGTGCGATTGCCGTCGGACATCCGTTCGGCGTTTCGGGCGCGCGTCTCGTCGGCCATGCGCTGATCGAGGGCAAGCGTCGCGGCGTGAAGTATGTCGTCGTCACGATGTGCATCGGCGGCGGCCAGGGCGCGGCGGGGCTCTTTGAAGTGCTTTGAATGAAGTGCTTTGAACGAAGTGCTTTGAACGAAGTGCTCTTTGAACGAAGCGCTCTTTGAACGAAGTGCTCTTTGAACGAAGTGCTCTTTGAACGAAGCGCTCTGAACGAAGTGCTCTGAACGAACCGCTTTTTAAACGAAGCGCTTTGACCAGAACGCCGGCGCGTCATTAACGCTATCGCAACGCCGCTGCAACGCGAGCCGCCGCTCAACGGCGCTCAAACCCGCGCCGCCACCTTCCTCGCGACATCGAGATACCGCTCGGCCGTATCCTGCAACGTCAGCCCGACGAGCGTCCGCTGCACCCGAGGCTGCACGAGCGCGCCGAGCAGCGCGGCGGCATAAGCGGCCGTATCGTCGGTATCGACCAGTTGCACGCAGGGCAGCGTCTTCGCGAACTGGAACGGCATGATCGTGCTGGCGACGACGGGAATCCCCGAAGCCAGCGCCTCCAGAAACGCAATGCTGTGCCCCTCGGAACGCGACGGCATCGCGAACACGTTCGACGCCCGAAGCACGCCGCACACATCCGGATGCGGCCCCTCCACGTTCACCCGCTCTTCGAGCGCGAGCTTCTTCACCAGATCCTGAACCGCGGCCAGATAAGCCGGGTCCTCGACGACGCCATACAGTTGCAGCCGCACATCCTCCACTTGCGCCGCGACCTCCTGGAATGCATGCACCGTCTGCAACTGGTTCTTCACCGACGTGTATCGCCCGATCTGCACGATCTGCAGCGGCGCGTTGCCGTCGCGCGGGCGGTCGTCGAATGCGAAGCGCGTCGTGTCGACGCCGTTCGGAATCAGCGTCAGCGACGGATGCGCGCGAACACTGTTCGTGTAGTCATGCAGATTGGCCGGCGACACGCCGATCACCGCCCTCGCCCGCGACGACAATATCCGTTCGACGTAGCGAAAGAGCGCCCGCTCGAAATCGTTAACGGCCGAATGCATCACGTAGATCACGGGCACCTTGGTCGGCAGCGCGCGGGCATAGAAAGCAGGAATCGTCGCGTGAGCGAACAGGACATCGGGCCTGAAATGCCGCAACATGCGGGCCAGAAAGACGAGCTTGCCGGGCAGTGTCGAACGCCTGCAAGGAAACACACACTCTACGCCGTGACTCGCCAGCTCGCGCGTGAGCGGCGCGAAATCCGCGTGCTCGGGCAACAGCGAGGTCACGCCGACCACGCTTCCCTCGCGCTGCTGATGGATCGCGAGATCCTTCGCGAGCACTTCCGCGCCCGACAGACGCGGCTCAAGCACGAGATGAAGAATCCGCATCAAAGCACCCTTGCCGTCCGATACGCCATCCACATCGCCGCGCAACTCAGTCCGAGCGTCATGGCCCATGCAATGCCCGTGACGCCCCAGTAGTGGGTCGCGGGCGGCACGCAGGCGAGCAGCACGATGACCTGGATCACCGACGCCTGCGTGGTCGCCTTCGCGTCGCCGACCGCGCGCAGATACGAAACCAGCACCGCGATCAGCGCGCCGATCGCCATGTTGATCACGAAGATCTTGAAGAGCGGCACGGCAGGCAGCCACGCCGGTCCGAGAATCAGCGAAAAGAGCAGGTGCGCCGCGAGCCGCAGCACGATCACGACGACGACGAGCCCCAGTGCGATCAAACCAATATAGCGCCTGAAAAGCCGCGCCGCGACCTTCGGATCGGTGCGATGGCGCGCGGCGAACGTAGGAAACAGGTACTGCGACATTGCGATCGCGGCATCGGCGAGCAGCATCTGTGCGAGCCGCGACGACATCTGATACGCGCCCAGTTGCGCCGGCCCCAACAGTTTGCCGACCACCACCTTGTCGAACTGGTTCAGCACGAGATTGACGACGCTGCCCGCCCAGATCCAGCGGCTGAATCCGATGTAATGGCCGATGCCCGACCAGCGCAAACGAATGGGCGGACGCGGATTCATCGTGATCCACGTCAGCGCCGTTTTCAGCGATTCGCCGACGATCATGCCGAGCAGCACCGAATACGCACCCGCGCCCGCCAGCGCGAGCGCCAGCCCGAAGCAGCAATCGACGAACGCCGCCGATATCTCGACGAGCGCGACGTGCTGGAATCGCCGGTCGCGCTGCACGACGTAATACGCCGGCGACGCGACGCCGCGCAGCAGCGGCAGCAGCGCCGCAAGCTGCAACAGCAGCAGTGCGCCGCCCAGATGAAACTGGCTGTTCATGATCGGCGCGAGCGCGACGAGCGCCGCGCCGATCAGCACGCCGCGCGACGCGAGCGTGGTCCAGACGGCGCCGAGTTCATCGCGTGTCGGCGCGGCCTGACCCTGTATCACGGCCTGCGACAGGCCCGTATCGGACAGCGCCTCCGCAATCGCAACGGCCAGCAGCGCGACGCTCACGCTGCCGATCGCCTCCGGCCCGAGAATGCGGCCGATCGCGAGAAACTTGATGGCCACAAGCCCGCGCATCAACACCTGCTGCAGCAATACCCACGTTGCCGCGCTCGAACCCAGACTCGCCCTGAACGAAAACGCTGGTAGCCTCATCGTCCGCAATCTTCTTCTCCTTGTTCCGTCAATGCATTGCATCGTCGTGAGAAAGCACGGTGTCGAATCGATGCGTCATGTCTCGCGCCACGCGCGGACACGACGCGGGCCGCCGGCGCAAACACGTCGTTCTTCAAGGTAACTCGCCACACCCGCACGCGAACGCCATCTGCCAGGCAGAATCGGAAACGCGCAGCGCGGGCTGTCCGTTCTCGCCAAAGATATGGCGAAATTGTCGGTTCGCACCGAAAGCGGGATGCTAAGGTGGACCCAATACTGCTCGTCAGGATCACCATGGAACGCGCAACTCACCTCGTGCCCGTCGAAGCGCCCATCGCCGATGCCGCCAGGCTCGGTTACGTCGTCATCATCGAGCCGAATTTCACGGGGCATCGGTGGCGCTACGTCGAATGGATCGCGCAGACCTGTCTCGAAGCGGGTTATCCGTGCCTCGTCGTGACGGAGAACTCGAACGAGGATCATCGGCTCGCGCGCGAGATCATGGCCGCGAACCGCGAGGATCTGCAGATCGCGTTCGTCGATGCGGAAAGCCAGCGTCAGAGCCGCGGCCTGAGGCGCGTCAGCTACGCGCGCTTTCATGCCTATTTCAAGCTGGCATACGACTCCGTCAAACGTGTCGAGCGCGTGCGGCTAGTCGTCGTGCCTTACGTCGATTACTTCTTTCATGCGCTGCCGCTGCTCGGCACGCCGTTCGGCAGGACGCCGTGGATCGCCATTACGATGCGCGCGACGTTCCACCATCGCAAGGTCGGCGTGCGCACGCCGGGGCGGCCGCTCGTCAATATGCTGAAATCGCTGCTGTTTCGCCGCGCCGTGCATACGAAAGGGCTGCGCGCGCTGCTGTCGATCGATCCGACGCTCGCCGAGTGGGTCGGCCGCTCGAAGCCGAAACATGGCGCGAAAGTCGAGTACGTCGCCGATCCGTTTCCTGATGCGAAAGCCGAAGACCCGCTCGTCGCGCGCGAGCGTCTCGGGCTCGATCCCGACGGCCGCTATCTGCTCGTCTACGGCTCGATCAGCGAGCGCAAGGGCATCTGCGAGCTTGCCGAAGCGCTCGCGGGCATGACGGACGCGCCGACCCTGCTGCTCGCGGGCGAACAGGACCCGGACATCCGCGGCTTCATGCGCGCATTCATTCCGATCCTCAAGCCCGCGCCCGTGATCCTCGACCGCTTCATTTCGAACGAGATGGAGCGCGACCTGTTCTCCGCCTGCGACGTCGTATGGCTCGGCTACAAGGGTCACTACGGAATGAGCGGCGTGCTGGTTCAGGCGTACCGCTTCGACAAGCCCGTCGTCGCGACGAGCGAAGGGCTGATCGGCTGGTTCTGCCGCGGCGGGCAACTCGGGCCGTGCCTCGACGATCTGTCCGCGCAATCGATCAAGCACGCGCTCGATGAAGTCGCCGCCAAGTGGCGCAGTGGAGAACCGCATCGGCGCCCGCTCGATCATCTGCTTGCGCGCAACACGCTCGGGCAATTCAAGGAAACGTTGCGACAGGCGATCACCGACGCTGTCGCCACGCGAGCCTGAGCCACACTTCGTTTGAGCAACGACGTCACGCGGGGCGCTCGCGTCGTGTCGTCGACGTGCATGCTTCACTGACAATTATGGCCAACTGTCGCTGCGCGGGCATCAGCGCATCAGGACAGTTGGCCGCCGACAGGCATCTCTTCGCGCACCGACGCATTCCGCTTGGCCGGAAACAGCGCATTGCGCAGCCGCAGGAACGGATACTCGACGGCGCGCGTCATCGCGTAGCCCGCGATGATCGCGACGGCAGACTGCGCGGACAGCGCAAGCGCCCACACGACGATAGGCGGCAAGCCGAGCGCCGTCGCCTTGTGGATCACCATGTCGCCGGGCGCGAGCGCGAGCGAGTGCCACAGATAGATACCGTATGAGTAGACGCCGAGCCACGCGACCGCGCGATACGCGAACGACGTGCGCACCTTGCCCGAGTGCTCGAGCATCAGCACGATGAATGCGCAAAAGCCGAGCGCCTGAATCGTATAGCCGATGCTTTCGTCGAGCGGAATGTGCTTCGTCGCGAACGCGAGCCACGCGACGAGCACCGCGACCACAGCGAGCAGCAAGCCAGTCTTTTTCGCAAGACGCTGATACACGTCCGGCCTCATCCAGTAGATCGCGGCGAGGATCACGCCATAGAGCAGGCTATCGATCCGGTACTGCGTATAGAAAAACGCGGGGTCCACGCCCCCTCTCGCCACTTCGATGCAACGCGCGATCAGCACGATCACGCAGATGCCGCCGAGCACGCCGATGATCGAGCGGGCGCGCATCTGCCAACGCGCGAACAGCAGCAGCACGGCGGGCAGGAAAAGGTAGAAGTGCTCTTCGACGGCGAGGCTCCACGTCTGCGAAATCGACGTGCCGAAGTAGTTCTGCAGGTGGGTCAGGTTCTGCCACAGGAACGAGTCCAGCGGGTGACGTCCGATGATTGCGTGAAAGAGGATCAGCACGTAATACGCGGGCCAGATCTTGAACATCCGGCGCACGATGAAGCGGCGCGCGTCGACGTGTCCCTTCTCCGCGTATTGCCGCAGCAGCAATCCGCCGACGAGGAACCCGCTCAGCGTGAAGAACAGGTTCACGCCTTCGCGGCCGAAATTCTTCAGCGGATACTCGATGATCGAGATCAGCGTGCTGCCCGTGTTGACGGTGTGGAAGTGAAAGCCCATCACGGCGAGGATCGCAATACCGCGCACGAAGTCGAGTTCGACGGACCTGCCCCGCACCATCGATTCCGCGCTGCCGAATAGCTTCATGCTGTTCCCCTTCGACGTCGTTTGTTGGTCGTTTGGTCGTTTGCTTATCGCTCAGTCGTTTCGTTGTTCGCGAGCCCGCCGTGCGGAGACCGGCCTGCCTTGTTTTGGCCCATGCACGGGCGCGTTCGGCGGGCACTTCTGGCACGGTATTCCAGTCATGTTGCTTGCTACTGCGTGTACCCGTTCGCCAAGTTGCCGTCGTTCTCGGACAGCGTCGTTAGAGGTGCGAAACCGTCTGACGAACGGCATCGGCCCGCATCGGTCGACCCCGCCAGAACCCAGGCGAAATACGCCTCGCGCGGACTTGAGCGGAAGCCGGCCATTTATATTCAGACTGAACAGTGGCGCGCGTCGCCCTGTCACGATGAACGCACCGCACACCCCACCGGGAGAGGGAGAATCGTCGATGCGCAACAAGTACGCTACGTTGTGGATCTGGATGTGCATCTTTCCGCTCGCGCTCGACTACAAGGCTCCCGACGCCGATTCGGGCCACGCCGCCCAGGTGCTGCTCGTCCTCCCCGTGCTCGCTGCCGCCGTCGCGCTGATGTTCATCGCGCCGCGCTTCAAGCAGTCCTCGCCGTTGCGCAGCTTCGTCACGTTCTGCCTCGTGCTGAGCGTGCCGTGCAGCCTGATCTCGCAACTGGTGCAGGGCAACGATTTCGGCAACTACATGCGCGTCATCCTGCCCTTTCTGCTGTTTCTGCTCGGCTATGAGATGGCTTGCCATCCGTGGCACGAAGACCGCATCGGACAGATGGAAAAGGCGCTTTTCTGGGCTAACCTGGTTGCGCTGATCTTCACGCTGATCTTCGGCATCGCGACAAGCGGCGGACTCGGTGCAATCGCCGATGTGCGCTATCGCATCGTCTCCGTGACGCTGCTCGGATTGCAGGGCGTGCTGCTGCACGAGTTCGTGCTCGCGCGGCGCTTTTCGCCGTTCATGCTCGCGACGTTTCTCGTCACCGTGCTGATCGAGCTGCTGAGCGTCACGCGCAGCCTGCTGGTGGGCACGGTGATGCTGTTTCTGCTGGCTGCGTGGATGAGCGCGCCGTCGGTGCGCCATCTGCTGAACTCGGCCGTGCGCGTGTTCATCGTGAGCGTCGTGATCGGCTCGATGTCCGCTGCCGCCGTATGGAGCTTTCCGTCCGTCAGCAAGCACTGGACGCAGCGCTTCGACGCCGCGGCCAACACGGAAACGGGCAAGGACCCGACGACGATCACGCGTCTCGCCGAAATCAAGGACCAGTTCGACCAGGTCACGTCGTCGACGCAGACGCTGCTGCTCGGCGAAGGCTACGGCCACTACTATCGCTATTCGCCGCAATATCTGCCCGATCTGGCGGGACAGATCACCAAGAAGGATTTTTACGCGATCCACGAGTGGGCGGCAGGCCACAACTTCTGGATCTATCAGCTGTTCGCGGGCGGAATTCTGTTCGGCATCGCGCTGCCCATCGCGGTGGTCTTCGTGCTCTGGCATTGCTCGCTTGCCTACCGGCGATGGCGCGCGCGCTCGCCCGGCGCGCCGCTCTTGCCCGTGTTCGGCCGCGCGATCCTGCAACTGGCCGCGCTGCCCGCGACGTCGATCGGCGGCAATCCGCTCGGACCGCGTTTCTCCGGCCTCGTATTCGGCATCGCGCTCGGCCTGACGGTCGCCACCTATTGCCGGCTGCGTCGCGAGCTGGATGCGAAAGCGCGCTCGCGCGTTGAACCCGTCGTGCCGCCGCAGGCATCGAGGACGCCTGCCGGCGCAAGACGTCCGGCACCCGGTCCAACGGGACAGCCGACGCGGCCCGCGCCGTTTGCCTCCGCTGCGCAGCACGACGCGCTTCAAGACACGAGCGACACCGAGCCGTTCGATGCAAGCCGCGCGGGCGGCCTGCGTCAGCGCGGGGTGCCGGCATCCGCATGAGGGTCCCTCGCCCGACACCCGGTTCGATTGCGTCACGCCCTTTCCTTTCGCACTACGCCGCATGACTTGCCAATGAAAATCCTTCATCTGCTTTCGACAGTCGATCCGCGTGCAGGCGGGCCGACTGAAGGTGTCCGACAGAGCGGCGTCGCGATGGCGTCGCTGGGTCACGAGATCGAAGTGGCATCGCTCGATGCCGCCGATGCGCCCTACGTGCGCGACTTCCCGCTGCCCGTGCACGCGCTGGGCCCCGGCCGCAATTACTACGGCTTCACGCCCAGCTACGTGCCTTGGCTGGGTCGCGAAGCGCAGCGCTTCGACGCGGTGATCGTGCATGGCCTGTGGCAATACCACGGCTTCGGCGCGTGGCGCGCGCTGCGCGGGTCGAACGTGCCTTACTACGTGTACACGCACGGCATGCTGGACCCCTGGTTCAAGCGCACCTATCCGCTCAAGCATCTGAAGAAATGGGCGTACTGGCCGTGGGCCGAATATCGCGTGCTGCGCGACGCGGCCGCCGTGATCTTCACGACGGAGGAAGAGCGGCTGCTCGCGCGCCAGTCGTTCTGGCTGTATCGCGCGAACGAGCGCGTCGTGCCGTTCGGCACCAACGCGCCGCCGCCGCATGCGCGAGCGTTGCGTGAAGTCTTCCTGAGCGCGTACCCGCAATTGCGCGGCAAGCGGATCGTGCTGTTTCTCGGGCGCATTCACGAGAAGAAGGGCTGCGACCTGCTGGTCCACGCATTCGCCGATCACGCGCAGCGCGACCCGGACGCGCATCTCGTGATCGCCGGTCCCGATGCGACGGGCTGGCAGCGTCCGTTGCAGGCGCTGGCGCGCGCGTGCAGCATCGAGGAGCGCGTCACATGGCCCGGCATGCTGCAAGGCGATATGAAGTGGGGCGCGTTCTACGCAAGCGATGTGTTCGCGCTGCCGTCGCATCAGGAGAACTTCGGCGTCGCCGTTGCCGAGGCGCTGGCGTGCGGCCTGCCTGTGCTGCTGTCCGACAAGGTCGGCGTATGGCGCGAGGTGGAAAGCGATCACGCGGGGCTGGTATCGAGCGATACCATCAGCGGCACGCAGCGCAACCTGCTGAACTGGCATTCGCTCGACGCCTTCGACAAGGCGAAGATGCGCGAGCAGGCGCGCAGAACGTTCGACGCGCGCTTTGGGATCGCGAGCATGGTCGATGCGTTGACGGCGTTGCTGCAACCGCCGGGGGCGCCTGCGACGATGGCGTCACGCGCGGCCGAAGGGCAGCAGAATGCGCCCGATGCCGCTGCGGGTACGGTTTCGAAAGCGGCGGCGCAGAGGGAGCATTCCGTGAGTTGAACCCGCTTCACGCGTCGCAAGACGCTGCGTTCAAATAAAAAATCCCGCGACATATCGCGGGATTTTTATGATCTCGAGCGCTCGCGTTACACCGGGCGCACGCAGCCTCACACCGCCTCATTCCCCCCAGCCCGAACCAGCGACTGCGCCGCAATCGGCAGCGTGCTCACTTCGGGATTCGGCACGTTGCCGAACCGCGCGTTGACGGCTTCGCCGATCGGCACCACGGTCGCCGTGTCGGGCTTGCCGAGCTGTTGCACGAGATGCGTGCTGAGCCGTAGCGCGAGCGCGGAGATCGTGATCGTCGGGAAGTTCGCGCCGACAGTCGGAAACACCGAACTGCCCGCGATATACAGATTGCTCACGCCGTGCAACTTGCAGTCGCGATCGACGACGCCCTCGCGCGGCGAGTCGTGCATCCGCGTCGTCCCCATGTGATGCCACGTGCCTTCGAGCTTCGCGGGCCACGACGTGCGTCCCGTCAGCGGCTCGTCGAGTTCGACCTCTCCGACGCCCATCATCTTCAGTTCGTCGGCGAGCAACTGGAACGTGCGGTCGAACGTGCGCTGCACGAGCTCCGTCAGCCGCCAGTCCACTTTCACGCGCGGCAGCCCGAGGCGGTCCTTGCGATCGGACAGCGTCACGCGGCTGTCGCGATTCGGCTCCGCTTCGACGATCGCCTGCAGCTTCACGTCGGATATCAGCGCGCGCAACTGCAACAGGCGCGTCAGCCCGAAGCCGATCGTATCGACGGGATGCGCGGCCATCGTCATGTAGTCGTCGCGCGCGCGCCGGCCCGGCTGCTCCTTGCGATGCAGCGCCTCGCGGCAGCGGATCAGCGCCTCCGATCCCGCACTGCCTTCGCCGAAGAAACGCGAGAAGAACCACACGCGCGAGTTGAGCAGCTTTTCGCGCATGATCACGTCGCGCGTCAGCGCGAACTGCGACGAGATTTGCGTGCCGTGCGCCGCGACGACAGGGTTCTGATAGTGATACTTGATGTCGTACAGCTTGTTGCGAGCCCATTGCTTCGAGAACTTCACGGTGCCCGTCATCAGACGCGGATGGTCCATGAAGAAGCGGCCGACCAGATCGTTTCCATTGCCGAGGCCCGCTGCCTGCACCTTGTTCGACGCGAGCAGAAGCCGCGCGTTTTCGATGCCGCCCGTCGCGAGCACGAAGAGCTTCGCGTTCATGCGGATGCGCTTGCCCGAGAGCGTCGCGATATCGACGCCCGTGACTTGCTTCGCTTCGCTGTCGGTGTCGATGTTCACGACATTCGCGTACAGGAATACGCGCACGCGCTCCGCGCGACGCAGCACTTCGCGATACACCTTGCCGAAACGCACAGGCGGGCTGAACTGCGAGACGGTGTCGCGCACGTTGCCCGACATCAGCGGATAGCGGCGCACGTCGTGCCGGTTGATCTGCTGCTCCCACCACGCCGGATCGAAATTATCCGGTCCGAGCTTGAGCAGCGTGTGCGTGCGCTGATAGTACGGCGTGAGTTCGTCGAGGCCGAATGGCCAGCCGCTGTTCGCGACCCAATCCTTTTTGTCGAAGTCCCAGGGATCGAGCGGCCGGCACCAGCCGCCCCAGCAATTGCTGCTGCCGCCGAGATAGCGGCTCCTGCAGCCGTCCGCGAATGTGTATGGGATGCCGACGTTGTCGCCGCGATAGAGATCGCGTGTGTCGTCGTCTGCCTTGTAGCCGCCGCTTTCGAGCACGCAGCATTCGATGCCCGCGCGATCCAGTTCCATCGCGAGCGTGATACCCGCGACGCCTGCCCCGATGATGCATACCGTCGTCGACACAGCGACGCCCTCTTCGACACTTCGGGTATCGATAAACATCCCCTGCTCCCAGCCTTGTGTTCTGTTCGCACCTTCTACGGCCGTGTGAGACTCCGTCCGTTCTGGCCCCTCGCCGAGCCTGCGTGCCTGGCTCGTCGTGCAGCAACGCGTTGCAGGTTTGCGCCATCGCGGCGCGTCGCGGCAGGTAGTGATTTCCCCCAGCCGCCCATGCCTACTTGGATGATGGCTCTGCGCCAAGCCGTTCATCCGCCAACATCGCGCTTCCGGCAGACAGACCATGCATACGATGCACGTTATGCGGCCCCGCCCACATCCCCGTCGAAACGCTTACGAATGAAGCGGCAAGGATTGCCCCCGTACACGCCTTCCGCCTCGAGCGAACGGTGCACGACAGAAAGCGGCGTCACCACGGCGGATCGCCCGATCGTCACGCCCATCTGCACGACGCACTTCGACGAGACCCACGCGCCGTCTTCGATGACGATCGGCGCGACGCGCAAATCCATGTTCGTGCGCATCTCATGCGAGCCTGCGCTCAGGAAAGTCCCCTGCGAAATGCAGACGTTCGAGCCGATACGAATCGGCGCCTGGTTGTAGATCCACACATCGACGCCGAACCAGCAGTTGTCGCCCACCGTGAGATTCCATGGCGCTTTTACGCGCACCGGATGCACGAAACGGCAGTTCGTACCGATCTTCGCGCCGAAGAGCCGCAACAGCCCAACGCGCACCGACGACACGGGCAGCAGCTTGTTGTTGATCACACAGGCTTCGACAAAGTACCAGATGATCTCGGTGAGAAAACCGCGCGACGCGACATAGTTGCCCTTGCCCGCGCGGCTCAGGTCGATCACGCGGCCTGTCTGGGAGGGCTGTGCCGTGGAGGGCTGCGCCGTGGAGGGCTGCGCCGTGGCGGCCGGCCCCGACGCGCGCGTGTCATGCAAGCCTTCTCTCTGCGCGTCCTCGCCGATCGTGGAGCCGATCGTATTGTTCATACTCTTCTCCCGTGATGGAGCGCCGTCTCATGTCGGGCCATCAGGCCGTCTGTCGCGCGCCCTTTCGTCATCGATTATCTGGTCCGTGCAGCGGCATGGATGACGGCTGGCCGCGCCGGGCGTAGTTTTGGCGGATCCATGCAGAGTGTCCGGTTCACCATGGAAGCAGACTTCGACGTTTGCACGGGAGGAAGACGACGATGACCGCTCATCTTCATTCGCGACAACGCTCGCCGCTTGAATATCCGCTGCGCAGTGCGAATCGTTCGCGTGCGTGGCTGCCGTCGATCGCGCTCGCATCCGCGCTGCTGTCGAGCGTTGCGCTGATGCCGTGCGCCCATGCGCAGAACAACAACGCCGCGCCGGGCAATGGCGCGAAGGCCGCCGCGGCCAAAAACAATGTGAACGGCGCGCCCCCGAAGAAGACAGCCGCGCAGCGCACGCAAGAGGACGCGCAGCGTCTGCTCGGCGGCCCGAACGCGTCGCTCGGTGGCTATGAAATGGATGGCGCCACACCCGATTCGGAACGCGAGTCGCTGCTGAACAGCGAGCGCATGCGCGCCGCAAAGCCCAATACGCAGGGCGCGGGCGGTCCCGCAGCGGCCGGCGGCAATGGTGGCAACGGAGGCGCGGCGGGCGGCAAAGGCGCGGCGCCTGCTGTCGCGATCAAGCGGCCCGCGCGCGGCGGCGCGGCGGCAAACGGTGGCGCGGCAGCGAACGGTGCCGTTGGCGGCGTCGCGGGCCCGGCTCGCGCCGCGGGACAGCGCGGCGGTGCGATGCCTCCCGCCGATGCGGGCGTCGCCGCCAATGCCGTCTACGGCAACCCGTACATCAACAAGGGAGGACGCGACATCTATCGGTCGCCGTGGTGAGCGTGTTCGCTGCATCGGTGTCAATCGACTCGACGTGACAGGGAAAAACGAAGAGGCCGCATTCGAACTGCTTTCGTGCCGTTCGAATGCGGCCTCTTCATTTCAAGTGTTCGAGGCCGTTCGAACGCGTGTCGAGCCAGCGCGCGCCGCAAGCAAAGCCGGCGCGTCGCGGCACTCGCTTTACTCCACTTTCGACTCCTCGACGGACGCCGACAGAACGCCCCCATTCGCCGTGGGCGCCGCGACGGGTGGAGCCGCGACAGGCGGAGCCGCCGTCGCGGGCGTGCCGTCGCCCGTGAGCAACGCGAGACGCGTATCGAGCGTCAGCAGCGTCGACAGCGGCGAGAGCATCGTCTCGGCGTAACGCCGCCCCGCCGCGCCGAGCGCGGCACGCCGCGCGCCATCGCCGGCGAGCGCCTCGATCGCCTCGACGAGCGCGCCCGTATCGTCGGGCGGCACGATCACGCCGTTGTCCGCGACGGCTTCGTACAGCGCCGTACCCGGGCGCGCCATCGCGATCACGGCGCGGCCGCTCGCGAGCATGCCCGTCAGCTTCGACGGCATCACGAGATCGGCGGCATCGCCGCGCTGAGGTAACACGTGAATGTCGGCGACGTTCAGCAGTTCGTTGAGCGACGCCGCCGGCTGCAACGGCAGGAAGCGGCAGTTGCGCAAGCCTTCGCAACGCTTGACGAGGTCCGCCCGCGCCGCGCCGCTGCCGCAGAACACGAAGCTGATGTCGTCGCGCGCGTCGAGCGCCGCGGCCGCCGCAGCAAGCGTCTCGATGCCCTGCTTCGCGCCCATGTTGCCCGAGTAGAGCACCACCGTATGGCGCGCCGGAATGCCGAGGGTCTCGCGATACTCGCTCGCGCGCTCGAGCGGAAAGATCGCGCGCGTATCCACCCAGTTCGGCAGGAACTCGGTCTTCGCCGTCTCGACGCCTTTGCCGACCGCGCGCTCGACCATCTGGCCCGATATCGACGACACGACATCGAAGCGCTTCAGGATCACGCGCTCGACCCAGTAGGCGATGCGCGCCGCGCGTCCGCTTTTCAGCAGACCGAGCTCGAAGGCCGCGTCCACTTCGTAGTCCTGGATGTGCAGCCACGCCTTCGCGCCCGTGACGCGCGCGAGCACGAGCGCGCCGGGTGCGCATATCATCGTCGGCGCGATCAGTATCACGGCGTCGGGGCGCCATGCGATCTGCCGCGCGAGCAGCGGCAGCGACGACAGCGCGAACGACGCCAGATGCGTCATCCGCTTGAGCCCGCTTTGCCGCGCGGGCACCCACAGCGGAGCGCGCCAGATGCGCACGCCGCGCATGACGTCGCGCCGGTAGCGCCACATCGAATAGCCTGCCGCGACTTTCCATTCAGGGTAGTACGGCGGCGCGCAGATTACCCGCACCTCATGGCTGCATTCCGCCAGCATCTGTGCCATTTCGGCTGTGTATTTCCCCGTTCCCGAAAGCTCGGGCGCGTAATTGAGGCCATAGATCAAGATCTTCATATTTGACATCCACGTCGAATGCCCGTCATGCGGCAGCGGACGGCGCTACGCCTCCCAGCCACTACATTGCGCGGCCACGGCGTGGTCAAGCCGTGGTAGCCGCGCAATCGATCGATCTCAATCGCTCAGCATCAGCGCGCAGCCGCGCGCGATGTTGGCCGCGGCGGACGGCGGATCGAAACGCCGTATCACGTCCATGCAGCGGCGCGCCGTCGCTTCGGCGTCCGCGAATGCTTCCGTCGCTTTCAGCAGCGTGCGCTGCAGACCCGCCTCATCGCCTGCGGTGAATGCATAGCCGCTGACGCCGTCGTGCACGAGTTCGGGCACGCATCCGCAGCTCTCGCTGACGACAGTGGGACATCCATGCGCAAGCGCCTCGTTGACGACGAGCCCCCAGGGTTCGCTTCGGCTCGGCAGCACCAGACAGGTCGCGCCGTAGTACTCGCGCGACAGCGGCTCGTCCTGCAGGCTGCCGACGAACGTAATCGAATGGTCCATGCCCAGCTCGCTGACCTTCTCGCGCAACGCGCCTTCGAGCGGCCCCGTGCCGACGATGCGCAATTGCGGATCGGGCAGACGCTTCGCGATTCCCGCGAATGCGTCGATCAGCGTCGTGATGCCTTTCTCTTCGGACAGACGCCCGACGAACAGGAACACGTGTGGGTTGCCCGCGCGATAGCGCAAGCGATCGGCAAGCGCGCGCTCGCGCGAGAACGTGACGGGCAGCGCGGCGGCCTGGCAGGGAATGAAGATCTTGTCGGCCTTCGCGCCGAGCGACATCAGATAGTCGCGGCTGCGTTCGCCGAAGCCGAAGTAGCCGTCGCACAGCGAGAAGAACACGCGCTTCGGAACCGAAGTCAGAAGGCGCTTCGGACGATCGCGCGCGGTCGAGTCGCAGAACACGGCGCGCCGCTTGCCGGTGACGATGCACGCGGCGAGCATCGCCCAATACTCGGGCCGGTGATAGCCGGGCAACACGATCAGATCCGATCTGGCTCTCAGCACTTCCCACACGAGGCGCCCGGTGAGGCGCCAGGTCGGCACATCTTCATAGCAGCCGTCGAAGAGCTTGTGCATCGGATAACGGTGAAACGAATAATCGACGTCAGAAAAACCCAGCCTGTCGTGCTCCGTGTCCGCGATCTGCACCATCGAATAGCGGATCGCACCCGTGGCCGAAATGCTGTGCAACGCGGAGAACACGGCGCCCTTGTGCCGTGACCACACGACGTTATGAAAGATCGTGACTGACGCATCCATTTCTTACAGTCCTCATTCGGTCGAAACTGTCGACTGCCCTGGAAAAAAGAACGGACGTCACCCTAATCCCGGTCCCAGGCAACGTCCGTCACCAGGAACGGTTCTTCAGGCGCGCGCAGCCATCTCTAGAGAAGGCGTGGCGAATTTCTCCTCGTACGTCGCGGCAAACTCCCGATAAGTATTGCCGACTCCTTCAACAAGACCGATGCTCGCGCGCCAGCCCATTTCCGCCAGCCGCGACACGTCGAGCAGCTTGCGCGGCGTGCCGTCGGGCTTGCTCGCGTCGAACTGCAACTCGCCTTCGAAGCCGACCACATCGCAGATCGTCTGCGCCAGTTCGCGGATGCTCAGGTCTTCTCCGACACCGACGTTGAAGACACCCGTGTTCACGTCGTGCTCGAGCACGAAGAGCGTCGCCGCCGCGAGATCGTCGACGTGCAGGAACTCGCGCCGAGGCGTGCCGCTGCCCCACACGGTCAGCGCCCGATCGCCACGCAGCCGCGCTTCGTGCGCCTTGCGGATCAGCGCGGGCAGCACGTGGCTGTTCTTCAGGTCGTAGTTGTCGTTCGGCCCGTACAGGTTGGTCGGCATCAGCGAGACGTAGCGCGTGCCGTACTCGCGGTTGTACGCGTCGCAGAGCTTGAGACCCGCGATCTTCGCGATGGCATACGCGTCGTTGGTCGGCTCCAGTTCGGAGGTCAGCAGATACGCTTCGCGAATCGGCTGCGGGCACATCTTCGGATAGATGCACGACGAGCCGAAGAACACGAGCCGGTCGACGTTCGCGCGATACGCCGCGTGAATCACGTTGGTTTCGATCACGAGGTTCTCGTAGAGAAACTTGCCCGGCTGTGTCGCGTTCGCGAGAATGCCGCCGACGCGCGCCGCCGCGAGCAGCACGACGTCGATCTGCTCGCTCGCGAAGAAGCGGTTCACGGCGGCCTGATCGGTGAGATCGAGCTCGACATGCGTGCGCGTGACGAGATTGCAATAGCCGCTCGCCTGGAGCTTGCGCACGAGCGCGGAACCGACCATCCCGCGATGTCCTGCGACGTAGATGCGTGCGTTCTTGTCCATGGCCGTCACTCGTGATGTTCCAGCGCCTTGAAGCCGGCCAGCGTGACGAGTGCATCGCGCCGCGCGATCTGATAGTCCGACACCACCATTTCCTTGACGAGCGACTCGAACGGCGTCACAGGCTGCCAGCCGAGCTTCTGATGCGCCTTCGACGGATCGCCGAGCAGCGTCTCCACTTCCGTCGGGCGGAAGTAGCGCGGATCGACGCGCACGATCACGTCGCCCGCCTGCACGCGCATTTCGCTGCGATGACGGCGCTCGACGTGCTCGACGATGCCCACTTCATGCACGCCGTCGCCTTCGAAGCGCACGGTGATGCCCAGTTCGGCCGCCGCGCGCTGCACGAATTCGCGCACGCTGTACTGCACGCCCGTCGCGATCACGAAGTCTTCAGGGGCTTCCTGTTGCAGCATCATCCATTGCATTTGTACGTAGTCGCGCGCGTGTCCCCAGTCGCGCAGCGCGGACAGATTGCCGAGATAGAGCTCGTCTTGCAGGCCGACTGCGATGCGCGCGATCGCCCGCGTGATCTTGCGCGTGACGAACGTTTCGCCGCGCACGGGCGACTCGTGATTGAACAGAATGCCGTTGCACGCGTAGATGCCATACGCTTCGCGATAGTTGACGGTCGTCCAGTACGCGAACAGCTTCGCGACAGCGTAAGGGCTGCGCGGATAGAAAGGCGTCGTCTCGCGCTGTGGCACTTCCTGCACGAGGCCGTAGAGTTCCGATGTCGAAGCCTGATAGAAGCGCGTCTTCTTCTCGAAGCCGCAGATGCGGATCGCTTCGAGCATGCGCAGCGTGCCGAGACCGTCGGCGTTGGCCGTGTATTCGGGTTCTTCGAACGACACGGCGACATGGCTTTGCGCCGCGAGGTTATAGACTTCGTCCGGTTCGACGCGCTGGATGATGCGCAAGAGGCTCGTCGAATCGGTCAGGTCGCCGTGATGCAGTTGCAGGCGTTGGTCGGGGTCATGTACGTCCCGGTAGAGGTGGTCGATGCGGTCCGTGTTGAACAACGATGAGCGGCGCTTGATTCCATGGACTTCGTAACCCTTGTCTATCAACAGCTCTGCCAGGTATGAGCCGTCCTGGCCGGTGATGCCTGTAATCAAGGCAACCTTCTGAGTCATTACGTTCTCCTGATGAATGACGTCGGACCACGGCGCGATCCGACGCACAGGAACAGCGTTTAGCCTGCGATACTCTCGTAACCGTAGTAGCCGCCGCGATAGCCGGAGCCAATGAATGCGCCCGCCTGCGGCACGTCGGTCAACAAGACCCCCTGCAAATTCACGCCGCCATTGCGCAGACGCTTCGCGGTTTCCGCGAGCTCGCCTACCGGATGGCGTCCGTGACGAATCACGAGCAACGTCGTCCCCACGTGCTTGCCGATCACGGTCGAATCGGTGACGGCGAGGACGGGTGGCGTATCGATGATGATCAGGTCGTACTGCTTCTTCAGCTCGTCGAGCATCGTTTCGAACCGCTTGCTCATCAGCAGCTCGGACGGATGCGAGGGCAATGAGCCCTTGGTCAGCACGTCGAGGCCCGGCAGCACCTCGCGCTGGATCGACGATTGCAGATCGCCGCCGCGCAGCACGTCGGAGAGACCCGGCTGGTGCTGCAGGCCGAAGTGCGAATGCACGTCGCCGCGCCGCATGTCGCCGTCGATCACCAGCGTGCGCTTGTTCACGGAGGCGACGAGGGCCGACAGGTTCACCGACAGGAACGACTTGCCCGCGTCGGGACGCGAGCCCGTCAGCATGACGACGTTGCTCTGGCTGTCTTCGACGGTCAGCTGCAGCGAGGTACGCAAATTGCGCACGCCCTCGACGGCGATATCCTGCGGCGCCTGTTCGGCGAGCACGTGCAGGCCGCGCCGGCGCATCATCACGTCCTGCTGCAAGCGTATCTGCTGCTCGCTGCGTGGCACGACGGCGAACACGGGCACGCCCAGCGCGGCTTCGAGTTCGTCCGGACGTTCAACACCGCCATACAGCGTCTTGCGCACGAACGCGAACACGATGCCGATGAAGAGGCCCGCGCCGAAGCTGATCAGGATCACGACCAGGCGCTTCGGACGCACGGGATCGTCGGCCGCTTCCGCGAAGTCGACGATGCGCACGTCGCCCACCTGGCCCGCCTTCGCGATGCGCAGTTGCTGCGCGCTGTTCAGCAGGTTCGTGTACAGCTCGGTATCGACGTGCACGTCGCGCAGCAGGCGCAGCGCCGTCTGCTCGGTATCCGGCAGCGACTGCACGCTCTTGCCCATCGTCGAGAGATTGCCCTGCAGCGCGCGGATCTGCGCGTCGAGCGCCGCCACGGCCGGGTGATTCGCCGTGAAGCGCTGCGACATCTCCGCGCGCTGCGTCTGCAGATCGACGAGCTTGGTCTTGTTGTCGACGATCTGTTGCAGCAGCAGCCGGCTTTCCTCGCTCAGATCGACGGTGCCGTGCTGGTTGCGGAACGTGTTGTAGCGCTGCTCGGCGGCGTCGAGTTCCTTGCGCAGCTGAGGCAATTGCTGGTCGAGGAACGCGAGCATGTGCTCGGCTTCCGACGAGCGGCTTTCGATGTCCTGGCGGATGAACTCGCGCGCCATGTTGTTCATGATGTCGGCCGTGAGCTTCGCGTCGCTGCCTTCGAGGCTCGCGCGAATCACGCCCGATTGCAGCGTCGATTCGGCGACATCCATCGACTTCTGCAGACGTTCGACCGTCGTCAGCGTCGAGCCGCGCGTCATGTCGTAGCGCGTGCCCGGCGCGCCGACGAGCGCATCGACGCGCAGCGCGATCGGTCCGACGGGCGTTTCGCGCACGACGTTTTCGCCGACATGCCCTTCGAGAATCGCGACGCCGTCAGGACTGTTCAGCACGAAGTCGCCGTTCTGTCCGGCGATCAGCGTGAAGTCCTTGTCGTACATATCTTTTGCGGTGTCGAACTGCGACACCTTGATGCTTTCATTGCCCCACGCGTAGCTCGGAAGCTGCAGCGCAGGCGGCAGCTTGAACCCCCACTTGCCGTTCATCAGCGGGGCAAGCAGCCCGCCGACGAACGGCAGCGTGTGGGGGCGCGCGGCAATATCGAGGTGCAACGTCTTGACAGTTTCCTCGGTCACGAGCCGTGACTTCATCAACTCGATCTCCGCAGCCGTCGACGGCTTCGTATCGAACATGCCCGTCAGCGGTTGAAGGCCGTCCTGCTTGTTGTTATCGGCCTTGTCCACCACATGAAAAAGGACATCTGCGCGATACACGGGCGTCGCCAGAAATGCGTAGGCGGTGCCCAGCGCCGTGATGGCCAGCGTAATCAACAGAATCGACTTCCAGTTCGCAACGATAGCCTGCAGATAATCTGTCAGGTGCATCTCATCGGAGCTGACGTCCGTATAGCGATTGTCAAAGTTGATAGCCATTTGCGTGATCCATCAAGTAACCACACTGTCGGAAGCATTGCGTTGCTGCACCCCGTTATTGCACGACGCATTCGTCACCCTTACTTCGCGAGCAATGCAGCCGTCACGCCAGCATTGATTGCAGGCAACAACAGCGACAGCACGCGGTTGAATTTCACGAGACCGTTGTTGTCCACGTACACGACATCCTTCGGCTCAAGATTGAACTGGTTCGCAAGCACCATCGAAGTCGGCGATGTCGCATCCAGGTGGTAGATCTGGGGCTTGTCGCTCATCGAATTGCGGATCACGAAGGTTTGCTTTGCGTAAGCCGTGTTCGGGTTGAGACTGCCCGCCTGCGACAACGCTTCCGCCAACGTCAGACGGCCGTCGCGCATCGGCAGGATCGTCGCCGGCTTGTTGACTTCGCCCATCAGGTAGATGCCGTACTCGTCGCGCGACCCGACCCGAAGAAGATCGCCGCCCTGCAGATAGAGCTGCGTCGGCGCGCGGCCCGCCCTGATGAGGCCCGGCACGTTGATTTCATACGTCTTGCCCTCGCGCACGAGTTCGACGTGACTCTGATCGGCATTCGGCGTGAAGCCGCCCGTGCGGTTGATCGCTTCCGTCAGCGACATCGGAATATCGTTGACCTGCGCGGGCCCCGGCGCATGCACTTCGCCATCGACATACACCTGCGCCGCGCGGAACGCGGCGACACGCACCGTCACTTCAGGCTTCTGAAAGACGACGCTCAGCTTGCGATACAGCTCTTTCTGCACCGTCGCCGCATCCTTTCCGCCCGCGTGGATCGTGCCTGCATACGGAAACTGGATATTGCCGTCGGCGTCGACGAGAAAGCCAATGCCCGGATCGTTCTTGCTGCTCGAAGGCGATGGCTGGCCGAGCGCGGCCGCCAGCTCGGGGTGATCCCAGACGGTGATCTGCAGCACGTCACCCGGTCCGAGCTTGTAGGTGGGCGCCTTGGGGCTCAACAGCGACGCGATCTGCTGATCCACTTGCGTCGCCTGCCCGTTCATCGTGCGCACGAGCTTCAGGTTGATATCCGTGATGGGAATCTGCACATTCTGTTCGGGTTCGCTGCTGTACTCGCCGCCCGTCTCGGGCAGCGTGGGAGGTGATTCAAAACGTTGTCCCGGGACGATGCTGCACGCAGAGAGCAGCATCACGGACATCGACAGCACCAGCGGCGCGCACACGCTTATTCGTTTCTGGTTCATGACATTTCCTCCTTGCAGGGAGCTTGATCCTTGTTCATTGACTTGCCCCCCTCAGTACGCGTTGGTATGAATGAAGCCCTTGACGATCGTGGCGCCGATGATTCGCATGTCGAGCCAGAAGGTCCAGTGCCCCAGGTAATACAGATCGTGCGCGACGCGCCGCTCCATCTTTTCGATGCGGTCTGTTTCGCCGCGAAAGCCGTTGATTTGAGCCCAACCTGTGATACCCGGCTTGATCCTGTAGCGATGGATATAGCCGGCCACGACCTTCTGATACAGATCGTCGTGTTCGAGTGCGTGGGGGCGTGGCCCGACCACGGACATGTCGCCGCGCAGCACATTGAAGAACTGCGGCAGCTCGTCGAGACTCGTGCGGCGCAAGAACGCGCCGACGCGGGTGATGCGCGGATCGTCGCGGGTCGCCTGGCTGACCTTGCCGGCTTCCTCTGTGTGCACACGCATCGAACGGAATTTATAGATTGTGAAGACGCGACCATCGGCCCCCTTACGTTTCTGCCTGAAAAAAACGGGACCGGGCGACGTCACCTTGACGGCAATCGAAATCGCGACCAAAAGCGGCGCGAGGCCGATGATCGCGCAAGCGGCGAACACCCGGTCGAATAGATCTTTCTTGAAGAGCGCGCGCGACGACAGCGGCGACGCGACGAGGTTGATCGCAGGCACCCCGAGCAGCTCGATCACGCTGCTGGTGTCGAACAGCGCAAGGCTGCGCACGTCCGGCATAAAGCGGATGTTCACGAGGTCGTTGCGAAACTCGGTGACGAGGCGAAAGATCGTGCGCTCGTCGGTGAGCGACAGCGCGAGCCATAGCTCGTGCACGTCGTTGCTGCGCACATACTCGGCGAAAGCCTGCTGCGAATCGAAGCAGGTCACGCGCGGATTCGTCAGCGGCGACTCTTCGGGATGCGTGTTCAGCACGGCCGTCGCGCGAAAGCCGGTGGCCGGCTGCGATTCGATGCGGCGCAGGATCTGGTCGCAATGGCCGCCGCTGCCGACGATCGCCACCTGATGCAGGTTCCAGCCGGCGCGGCGCGCGCGCGCGAGCACCGCGTGCGCGATCAGCCGCCACGCGATCAGCAGGCCGCCCGCCATCGCCGTCCAGTATGCGAACCAGAGCCGCGAAACGATGTCGATCCGGTGCAGCGAATACATCAGCGCGAGCGCGCAGCCCTGCACGACGAGCCATGCGAGCGCGACCTGTCCGGCGAGCGCGAGCTTCGAGCGGCCGCGCCAGGACTCATAGACTCCGAACGCAGGGAACATCGCGAGCGCGAAGGCCCCCGAGAAAAGGACGAATGCGTCGTAGAACCCACGCTGCGAGAATTCGTCGAAGCGGATCTGCGATGCGACGGCGGCGCCGAGCAGAATCAGCGCCACGTCCGCAACCCGCGCAAAAAAGTCCTGTAAGTCCCGCATATCAGTCACCCTGCCATTCGTCGTTCGTTGCCTTTCGTCCGGGTGTTCCGCATTTCGGCGCCGCGCTAACTCGCGGCGGGAGTCGGACCATGCCCCGTGTCCTGACTCACGCCCTGTTCCTCCACATGGCCTTCGCTGTGCGACTGGCTCTGCCCTTGCGCCGGATCGCAGCGGCCGTACGTGTCATCGAACCGCACGATGTCGTCTTCGCCCAGATACGAACCGGACTGCACCTCGATGATTTCGAGCGGCACCTTGCCGGGGTTTTCGAGCCGATGCCGCACGCCGAGCGGGATGTAGGTCGATTCATTTTCGGTGAGCAAAAACTGATCCTCGCCGCGCGTGACGAGCGCCGTGCCGCGCACGACGATCCAGTGCTCCGCGCGATGGTGATGCAGTTGCAGCGACAGCTTGGCCCCCGGCGTGACCACGATGCGCTTGACCTGGAAGCGGTCGCCGTGATCGATCGAATCGTAGAAGCCCCACGGACGGCGCACCTTGCGATGCGCGTCGGCCTCGGGTGCCTTCTGCGCCTTGATGCGCGCGACGAGCCCCTTCACGTCCTGCACGCGCGAGCGATCGGCGACGAGCACGGCGTCCGCCGTTTCGACGACGACCACATTCGTCGTGCCGACACACGCGACGAGCCGCCCTTCCGAGTGCGCATAGCTCGTGACGGCGCCTTCGAACATCACGCGGCCGCGTCCCACGTTGCCCGCTTCGTCCTTCGGCTGCGCGGCCCACACGGCGTCCCACGAGCCGAGATCGGACCAGCCCGCGTCGAGCGGAACGACGACACCCGTCGACGTCCAGCCGGTCGACACGTTCAAACGCTCCATCACCGCGTAGTCGATCGAATCGGCGGGCGAACGCGTGAACGCGTCCGCTGCGGGACGGAAGGTTGTGCCGTCGAACTGCCCTTGCACGAACGACGCGCAACACGCGGCGTGCATGTCGGGCTGAAGCGATTGCAGCGTCGCGAGCCACACGCTCGCGCGCATCACGAAGATGCCGCTGTTCCACCAGTATGTGCCCGCCGCAACGTATTGCCTCGCGAGCTCGGCAGCGGGCTTCTCGACGAAACCGTCGATCTCGCACGCTTCGTCGTCCAGCTTCCTGCCGACGCGGATATAGCCGAAGCCCGTTTCGGGACCGCGCGGAGGCACGCCGAGCGTCGCGATCGCGCCGCGCTGCGCATGGCGCGCGGCAATCTCGATCGCGCGCTGCAACGCGGGCACATCGGCGATCGAATGATCGGACGGCATCACGACGAGAATCGCGTCGTCGCCGTTCGCGCACGCGAGCGCGGCCGCGAGCGTAAGAGCGGGCGCCGTATCGCGCCGCGCCGGCTCGACGACGAGCCGCGGCGTGCAGCCGTTGCACGTCAGTTGTTCGGCGATCACGAAGCGGTGCTCTTCGCCGCACACGACGATGGGCGCGCTCGATACGTCCCAGCCCGCAGGAAAGCCTTCCATCCGGTGAACGGTGTCCTGCAACAGCGATTCCGAACCGACCACGCCGATCAACTGCTTCGGAAAGTGTTCACGCGACATCGGCCACAGCCGGGTGCCCGATCCGCCCGCCAGTATCACCGGCACGATGTGCGAGCAGTCCGGCAACGAACTTGCCGGCTCTGCTGCATTCGTCGGATTTTTCTGGTCGACTGTCATGTACGCACTCCTTAATGTCTGCCATTGATGGCCAGGCAGGACTACCTGAGACGCGTTTTCAGATCTCGGCCGGCGTTCAGATGCCGGCTTCGCGCCGGGTCTTCATCCGGTATTCCGTCGGCGAGACTTTCATCCGCTTGCGGAAGATCTTCGCGAGGCGATCGCCGTTGCCCATTCCCGTGCGCCGCGCGATCTTGTCGACGGGCAGTTCGGAGTCGGTCAACAGGCTGCAGGTGATCGCGAGCCGTGCGTGCAGCAGGTAGTCGGACGGAGTGACGCCCACTTCCATCTTGAAGCGGCGCAGGAAATTGCGTTCGCTCATCGCGGCCACCTGGGCCGCATCCGCGATCGAAATCGACCGCTGGCAGTTCTCCTGTAGCCAGCGCGCTGCCGCGCGCACCTTGTCCGCGGGGCTGCGGCCCGTGCTGTCGCCCAGCAGCGACATCAGGCTGTCGCCCGCATCGGGCATCAGTCGTTCGGCCACGTTGCGCGCCACGTCGATGCCGAGATCGCGCTTGATCAGCATCAGCGCGCTCTTCATCGATTCGAGGCGATCGTTCGCTTCGTTGCCGTTTTGCTCGTCGCGCTCTTCGCGCACGGTGTAGCTGCCGAAATCGCGTTGCTGCACGCCGTTGATGCACGCCGCTTCGAGCAGCGCGCGCCCTTCGCCGATCGGACGCACGGTGCTCGTGTTCGCATGAACGCGCCGCAGCCACGCAATGAGCCGTTCGTCGCGGGACGCGCTGCGCGCACCCTTGCCACCCGCCACGAACAGCGCATCGAATCCCATGTAATGCCGCGCATCGAGTCCGTCCGTCCAGACGCGAATCGATGACGAGCACGTGATGTTGCCGCCCGAGGCCGACAGGAAACTGACGTCGTAAGTCCAGCCGTGGCTGGCGGATGACGCCAGTTCGTTAGCTGCATGAAAGACCTCGGCGACGATCCCCGCGCCAAGGAGGGAGCAACCGTCGAACAGCAAAATAGCAATGTGGCGAGTGGCGGTTGCGTAGTGCGCGCTGCGCTCAGGCGCTCGTACCCAGCCTACCATTGGAGTTTCCAAACTTGCATACGCCATGACTCTTCCCCCTTGACCTTCCGGCGTGGAAAGAACTAGTTAAATCCAAGCGATGTGCAGTGCATCATACGCATTAAAAAAACAATCCCGGCGGACAGTGACTGAAACTGACGATGTATTGGCGTATTCGGTCCGATTGCTGATCGAAGCCTTTCAGCCCGCATTTGACAGTCACATATAGCCAAATTAATTCGGCTTACGCGCGGCGAACGAATTCGCCATTTCATATCACAAATGAGGCGCTTCCGGCTCCGCCCCGCCAGGCTTGACACAAAGCATTACAATTTGTTGCAATTACTGGACCAGCCCACGGGAGGACTGCAATTTTTTCAGGCTCTCTTTAGCACCTGTAATAGTTACTCAAAACCCGTCGATTCCTCCTCTAAGTGGGATTTTGCTAATATGAAATTAAAGCCTTATTAATATGATGAAAAAAGCGGCTCGCAATGCTCGGATTACGAATTATAAGAAGACGAAAACCAGCCCGAATAATTAATTCTTTTCGTCTTTAGATTCGTCTATAAATAAAACCATTAATGTTTCAAAAGCGAAACATTAAAGCCGGATAACAGACGCCGCGACGCTATCGAAACGGGGTAAAGCGAGGGTTTTGGCGGCTCCCGGCGGTCCCGTCGAACGCGCAAACGCCTGTCGTGTGGTCGCCGGGCCTTATGCCACGCGGATAATGCGCATTAGGTGAATGCCGCCATTGGCAAGCGTCGCGACGACGCAACATTCGCATTCATCCGCCATTGAAGTTGCGCACGAACACTAAAGAACGTCCAATTCCTGCTAAGTGCGCGGTGTAATCTTGGTCGCTCTAATGCATAGCCGGTCATCCATACCGTCACGGGGGGGAAGAATGACTGATGGCGACCAATCGTCCTGCAAAAGATACGTACTCCGGCTGAAGTGCATCGCTGATGCGCTCGATGTGTCCCTCGTCATGCGCGCGTCGCTGCTTGCCGCAGCGATTGCGTTGGCGAGCGGCTGCGACAGGGCCTCCGCCGATAACGCGCAAGAACCGCCGTGGACGAAATGCGCCGACGAGCACGGCACCTGCTCGTTCAACGGCACGCGCGACGTCCGTTACGGCACGCAGGCGCGTCATACCGTCAAAACGCTGACGAACGGCACTTCATGCGATAACGGCGTATTCGACGATCCAGCGCCAGGCGAAGAGAAGCAGTGCTGGATTTCAGGGACCCACAGCGCGGCCGGTGCATCCGGTGCTGCCGCGAACGCCGGCGCGACACCCGCTGCATCGCCTCGCGCGGCGATCGACAACGACGCCAGGCAAGCGAAAGCGCAACCGTATTCGAACCACGCTCAGGCGCTCCGCTGCAACGCTTCACCGGATGTCGCGACAGCGAATCCGCAAGGCGGTCTCATCGACGCCGATACGCCGGACAGCAACGGCACGCGTCTATTTACGCTCGATCGTTCGTTCCGCGTCGCCATCACGACCCGCGCGTCGCGCAACGACAAGCTCGCCTGGCAGATCCGCGATGCGTGGGGCGCCGTGCAGGCAAGTGGCGCTTTCGAGGTCGCGCAAGGCGCGCGTCAGATCACGCTGAATTGCACGTCGACGCTCGCGGGCTACTTCGCCTTGTCCGCCTCGCTCGAACAAGAGCATGGACAGTTGCCCGCGCGCGGCACGCGTCCCGAAGGCATCGCCACGTTCGGCGTGCTGCCCGATGTATCGGCGAGCGTGCCGCCCGTGCATTTCGCGCGCGCGGACCTGCATCGCTTCGGCGGCCAGGGCACGGCGTTCGTCGCGCCGGGACAGCACTGCTGCGATGGCGACGGCTATCGTCCGCTGTATCCGCAGCTCGGCCTCACGTGGGTCAACGACAACCGCAATTGGTATACGGAAGAGCCGGACCGCGCGAACACGTTCGATCCCGCCACTGCGCGACTCGCGCCGTGGTTCCGCAAAGGCGACCTGTTGCGTCTGATCCAGCTCGACGGCTTTCCTGGTTGGGCGAGCCCAACAGGCAAGCAGACGCACAGCTATCTGCCGAAATCGACGGGCGCATTGCGCGAGTACATGCAGCGCGTCGGCACCGAATCGAGCCGCGTGCGAACCACGGTCTTTGCGGCGCAGTCGAGCAACTACTATCAGGTCACGTGGGAGCCCGACGCGGGAGGCGGCCTGCCGTGGAAAGACACCGACGCAAATTTCGTCGAGCTATACAAGACGGTGTATGAAGGCATCCACGCGACCGATCCGAATGCCGTCGTGATGGGGCCGACGTATGGCTCCGTGACGGGCAATATCGAATCGCTCAGGCGCCTCGCGCCGCTTGGCCTTCCGAAGTATCTCGACGGCATCGCGATTCACGGCTACTACGATCCGAACGGCCCCAGCCCGTCGCATCCGCCCGAGCGCCTGATGAACGCCAGCGATCCGCAGCAGGCGCAATACGCGCTGCCGACCTCGATGCGCGCGCTGCGCCGTCTGATGGCCGCTCAGTACAAGCCTGGCGCGAAACTCTTCGCGACGGAGACGGGCATCAGCTACGACGTCGGCGAACAATACGGCCCGCACTATCCGACGGGCGACGTGCTCTACGCGCAAGGCGCCGTCGTCGCGCGCACGCATCTGATCCTGCTCGGCGAAGGCGCGGACATGACCTACATCTTCTATTCGAACGACACGCCCGACGCGACGCCGGGCTACGGCGTGTTCTTCGATCTCGATCATCCGAAAGGCGATTTCGGTCCGGGCGCGATCAGCCCGAAGCCCGCGGCGCTCGCGGTCGCGGCGATGACGCGGCTGATCGACGGCACGGCCACGCTCGGTCCCGTCAAGCGCACGCCCGCCGGCGTCTATGCGTATGCGTTCCAGCGGCTGAACGGCGGCAAGATCGTCACGGCCGCGTGGACGCACGACAACGCGAAGTGGAACAAGTCGACGCACTTCGATCCGGCGGCGGGCGTGTCGTGGCGTCTGCAAGTGGATGCGCCGGGCACGTCCGGCACGGTGACGGTGTTCGACATGATGGGCAATCCGTCGAGCGTGCCCTATCAGAACGGCTACGTGACGCTCGCGCTGACGGAGACGCCTGTCTATGTCGTTTCGTCGGATGCGGCCGTGATGAAGGCGAACGTCACGACGCCGGCGGGCTATATCGCGCCTTGATGCAACGCTTGATGCAAGCCTCGACGCAAGCCGTGATGCACACGTGACGCGTGCCCTCCGCATGCGCGCCACGCACGCGGATTTGTCCATACGTGACGAGATTTAGGCGTGAGACGACAGAACCGCCTTTCATTGCTGCGGATAGACTCTTGGCAATGCCGCATGCGAGGCGCCGCCCGCGCGCTGCGCAGCGGGCGCGCGCGAAGGCACGACTAGGGAGCGGTCGGATGAGTGGCTTCGCCTGGATCATGGTGGTGGTCATTGCAGTGCTGGCTTCCGGGCTGATTCTGTGCGCGGCTATCGTCATTGTCATTGCCATTCTGTTCGCCACGTCGTCCCGGCTTTTCACCCGCGACTCCGATCAATAAACCCGCAGCCCGCGCACGCCGGCTTCGCGCTAACGCGCCGGCCTCGCCGCGACTGCACACACACGACATTGACGAGAGACAGACATGGCCACCACATGCGCCGATTTCCTCGAAGCAGACGATTTCCTTCAGGTGGTAAGGATGACACCCCTCGTGTCGATCGACCTGATCGTGTCCGACTACGCGGGACGTGTGCTCGTCGGACACAGGCGCAATCGGCCCGCGCTCGGCACATGGTTCGTGCCCGGCGGACGCATCTGCAAGAACGAGCGGCTGGACGCGGCCTTTACGCGCATCGTCGACGCGGAACTGGGCATTTCGGGCATGGAGCGCTCGGCCGCGCGCTTCGGCGGGCTGTT
Organism: Paraburkholderia phymatum; assembly: GCF_038900715.1. GTDB lineage: Bacteria > Pseudomonadota > Gammaproteobacteria > Burkholderiales > Burkholderiaceae > Paraburkholderia > Paraburkholderia phymatum_A. Next base: position 181,218 of record NZ_JAYMRZ010000013.1, read on the forward strand.
CGAGCATCTATATACCGACAACTTCGCGGGCGCAGACGAAATCACCACGCACTACGTCGTGATCGCGTACTTCCTGACGCTCGAGAGCACGGCATCCGTGGGTCGCTTCGATCAGCACAGCCGCTATATCTGGCTCACGCCCGAAGACCTGCTCGCGCACGACGGCGTGCACGAGAACACGAAGGCGTATTTCCGCTAGCGCCACAGTCTGCCTGCCGTCGAAAGATGTCGCGGGCGCGAATGAAAAACGGCACATCGGAGTGCGCCGCTCTTGATGGTCACGCGATACCGACATACGAACCCGAACGCGCAGAACCGCCGACGCGCCGACGCGATCAGGCGCTGCCCACCATATCCGCCAGCACTTCCGGCGCACCGCCCGCGACGTGCGCGCGGCCGCGCAGATACGCTTCGAACTGTTCCTTGACCTCGGGATGGCGCAGAGCGAATTCGACCGTCGCCTTCAGGTAGCCGAGCTTGCTGCCGCAGTCGTAGCGCGTGCCGTGGTACTGGTACGCGAGCGCCTGCTCGTCGCCGAGCAGCGCCTGGATCGCGTCCGTCAGCTGGATTTCGCCGCCCGCGCCCGGCTGCTGGCGGCGCAGGTGATCGAAGATCGACGGCATCAGCACGTAGCGGCCCACCACGCCGAGATTCGATGGCGCGTCTTCCGGCGCCGGCTTTTCGACGATGCCCGACATCTTGTAGAGCCGCTCGTCCCAGCGCTTGCCGCCGATCACGCCATACGAGCGCGTTTCGTGTTTGCCGATTTCCTCGACGCCGACGATCGAGCAGTGATAGCGGCTGAAGAGCTGCACCATTTGCGACAGCACGGGCGGTTCGCCGTCGAGCAGATCGTCGGCGAGCATCACCGCGAACGGCTCGCCGCCGACCAGCTTTTCGGCGCACAGCACGGCATGGCCGAGCCCGAGCGGCTCCGGCTGGCGCACGTAGCAGCATTCGACGTGGCTCGGCTTGATGTTCCGCACCAGCTCCAGCAACGCGAGCTTGCCGCGCGCGCGCAGCTCGCATTCGACTTCGTACGATTTGTCGAAGTGGTCTTCGATCGCGCGCTTGCTGCGTCCCGTGACGAAGATCATCTCGGTGATGCCCGCCGCGATCGCTTCCTCGACCGCGTATTGAATCAACGGCTTGTCGACGACGGGCAGCATCTCTTTCGGGCTTGCTTTCGTCGCTGGAAGGAAGCGCGTGCCGAATCCGGCCACGGGAAATACGGCCTTGCGTAGGGTGAGCATGCTCGCCTCGTTGAGTGGATTGATCAGCATCGATACGCCAGCGTATTCCGCGAATATCGAGCCGATCTGCCAACTTCTCGTTTTTTTCCGACTCCGTGCGACAGCGGGTAAAAACGTCGGCCTATGATTGACGCAAAGTACACGGACCTTACTCTTTCGCCGTCCTCGGCACTGGAGACAGACGATGCGATATGAGCACGCGGAGAATCAGTGGCTGGATTCATCCTCGTATAGCGCAGTCGTCAACGTCGGGCACATGGTCAAACGCATCGGTATTCTCGTTTTTGAACGATTTCCGTTAAGCGACGTGTGTCTGCTTGCCGACGCATTCCGACTCGCCAATGAAGCCCAGGCGGATCAGTCAGGCGAGGGTTCAGGTGTCGAACCCTCGTATTCGATCGTGATGCTGTCCGAAATGGGCGGCAGTGTAGTCAGCAGCTGTTCGCTGCGCGTGTGGACAGAGAGCCTCAATGGGCCGCTGCTGAACGGCTTCGACACGCTGTTCATCGTCGGCGGTCCGGGCGCGTCGCGCGCGAAGGCGAACGAGCGGCTGATCCGCCGGCTGCGCGCAATCGCGCCGAAAATCCGCGTCGTCAAGGCGCTCGACGAAGGCCTCGGCGTGCTCGCGGCCGCCGATCTCGCGTTCGAACGGCGCGGCTGGCGCAATGTGCCGGGCGCGACCGATCCGTTGGGCAAGCCGCTCGCGCCCGTCCCGAACGATCCGCAATGGCAGATCGAGCCTGGCGCATCGCTCGACGTCGATGCGCCCGTGCGTTCGATCGCCGCGGCGCTGACAGTCATCAAGCGCGATCACGGCACGCCGATGGCGCGGCTCGTGTCGGAGCGCGCGCTGTCGGGCGCGTCGCGCCGCCTCGATGCGCTTCTCGACGACGACGAGAAAAAAGGCATCAGCCGCAAGATCACGACGGCCGCGCACTGGATACGCGAGAACTACACGCGCCATATTTCGGTGGCCGAAGCCGCCGAAGTCGCGAAGATGAGCGAGCGCAATTTCCTGCGCCGCTTCAAGTCGCAAATCGGGCTCACGCCGTCGGAATACCTGCTGCGCGCGCGGCTCGACGCGAGCTGCCTGCTGCTCACGGAGACGGACATGTCGATCGACGGCATCGCGCGCCGCTGTGGCGTGCGCAGCGGCGACGGGCTCGCGAAGATCTTCCGCAAGCGCCTGTCGATCTCGCCGACCGACTATCGCGCGGCACATCGGCGCAGCGCGTCCAAAGGCTGACCGGCTGCGCGGCTCGCGGGCGGACCGGCGAGAGACTCTCGAAACATCCGTCGTCACGGTCGTCACATTGAAAGCGCAAGGGTCTTCCGGCAACGGAAGACCCTTGCGCTTCTTCGCATTCCGCCTCCCGGGCGGCCGCGCCGGCTCATTGCCTGTCGTTTGCCGCCAACGCGTTATTGCGGACTCCGTATATTTGCATTTATCGAGATGAAAAGACGTGCAATCATCCCGCGGCTACTCGCGGTGCCGGTTGCAACACGTCGACGACACATGGCGAGCAGCGTTCGCAATGCAACGCTTTGATCTCAACGTCATGGTCAACTTCCTGCTCGATCTGATTTCGAACCTGGTGATCCTCGCCGTCATGCTGACGGCATGCAGCCTATTCAACGGGATGAGGCCCGGCGCGAAGGCAAACGGCTATCTCGTGTTCTTCGTGTTCATCGCGATTGCGCTGGCATTCGATGCCGCGTTGACCTTTCTGGTGTTCGCCGATTCGCAGACGCGCTACGGCAAGTTCAGCACCACGGAATCCTTCATGCAGCGCGGCGCCGCGTATCTGACGGCATCCGGCATCGCGATCTTTCTCGCGCGCATGCGCAGCCGCAAAGCGTCGCGTGGCGCGCAAGGCGCCGCCGTCATCCGCACGTCGGCGTACACCAAATCGCAACTCCCCATGTAGGCAGGCCGGAAGGCCGGGAATACGTCTTGCTAACGGGCGCGCCGTCGCCTATAACATTCGATGATTGCAGGCGGCGCGATTTGCGCCGCCGTTCTTGTATATCGGGCAACCAGTCTCCTCCAGCCGTTCGCCGTACCAGATAAAACGTCGTGCAGCACAAGCGATGGACGCGGCGTCGCTTCCTCTCGCGGACTCGCCCGGCCCGTCCGCGCCGCGTTCTTCTTCGTCGTCGCATGCACGCAGTCAGTCAAGCGCAAACCGACTCAAGCGAGGGAATCGTGGACATTGAAGCCGCACGCGTCTTTCTGATGACCCGGGGCATCGACTTCGGAACCAAGGTACTCGGTGCGATCGTTCTATGGATTGTCGGGCGATGGGTGATCGGGCTCATCACCGGCCTGATCCGCAAGCTGCTCTCGCGCAACAGCAACGTCGATCCGACGCTTGCGCACTATCTCGGCTCGATACTCGCCGGCATCCTGAACCTGTTGCTGGTGCTCGCGATTCTGCAAGTATTCGGCGTGCAGACGACCTCGTTCGCCGCGCTGCTCGCGGGCGTCGGCCTTGCAGTGGGCACGGCCTGGGGCGGACTGCTCGCGCATTTCGCGGCGGGCGTCTTCATGCAGGTGCTGCGGCCGTTCAAGGTCGGCGATTTCGTGACGGCGGGCGGCGTTACGGGCACGGTGCAGGAACTGGGCCTGTTCGGCACGACGATCATCACGCCCGATAACGTGTTGACCATCGTCGGCAACAACACGATCTTCTCGGGCGTGATCTCGAATTTCAGCGCGCAGCCGGTGCGGCGCGTCGAACTGACGGCGAAGGTGGCGAACGGCGTCGATCCCGTCGATGCCGCGAATCGCCTGCGCGCGGCCGTGACGAAGATTCCGAATGTCTCGCAGAATCCGCCACCCGATGTCGAGCTGTTGTCGTTCACGCCGGAAGGTCCGTTGCTGTGCGTGCGGCCGTACACGCACAACGACAACTACTGGCAGGTCTACTTCGATACGAATCGCGCGATCGTCGAGACGTTCCGCGATGCGGGTTATCCGACGCCCGAAACGCCTTTCGTGCGGCGCGCGGCCGCGTAGTTCCTTGTTTGTCGCGTGGCGATTGCTCCGCTTCGCGCGGGCGGGCGTTCAAGGCGCTCCCTTCGAGCGCCCCGGCGCTCACTGCCCCGTATGGTTGCTCGCCGACCCTGTCGGCTGGCGCTTGCCGCGCATCATCTTCCACAGCGCGCCGAGCGCCACGGGCACGATCGCCGCGCCAATACCCACCAGCACGATCACATTCAGATACTGGCGAATAAACGGAATGTTGCCGAAGAAATAGCCAAGCAGCGTGAGCAGCAGCACCCAGAAGAACGCGCCCGCGAAATTGAAGAGCTGGAAGCGCCGGACACTCATCTGCGACGCGCCCGCGACGAACGGCGCAAATGTCCGCACGACGGGAATGAAACGCGCGAGCACGATGGTCTTGCCGCCGTGGCGTTCGTAGAAGTCGTGCGTCTTGCGCAGCGCCTCGCGATCGAGGAAACGTTCGAGCACGGGAATGTGCGAATTGAACACCTTCGGCCCGATCGCGCGGCCGATCATATAGTTCACTGTGTTGCCGAGCACGGCCGCGGCCAGCAGCAGCACGATCAGCAGTTCGATGTTCATTTCGCCCGTCGCGCAAAACGCGCCGCCGATGAAAAGCAGCGAATCGCCGGGCAGAAACGGCAGCACCACGAGACCCGTCTCGCAGAACACGATCAGGAACAGCACCGCGTAGACCCACGCGCCGTACTGATGGATGAAGACCCCTAGAAACTTGTCGATGTGCAGGACAAGATTGACGAATTGCAGCAGCGTGTCCAAAGATCGTCCTTTAAAAAGCAGATGGCTGACATGACGGGCGCAGCGGCCGTCGCGTGCGGAATGCGAAGCGAAATCACGATTCGCGACCGAGCCTAGACTTGACCGCGCCATGATACCGAAGTGCCATGACGTCTTGAAAAAAAGTCGCGGGCCTTGATCCGGCTAGACTGCAGACTCAACGGCATCGACCGCACCCTGAATAGCGGATTCGGTCACGCGCTCAGACGATCTGCGACGAATCGCTATAATTTCGCCATGTCCGCGATCCCCGAATCTTCCGAAACGCCCGACGGCAACAAGCCCGCGACGAGCGCCGCACCCAGTCCCGCTTTGGACCAGTCATCGGATCAGGCTTCGCGCCCAGGTTCGAGTCCCGCTGCGAACGCCGTCGACAGCGCCGTCGCGCCGCGTGCATTGCGCGCGATCCAGCCGCTTCCCGACCAGTTGATCAGCCAGATCGCCGCGGGCGAAGTGGTCGAGCGGCCAGCATCCGTCGTGAAGGAAGTGCTCGAAAACGCGCTCGATGCAGGCGCCAAAACGCTGCGCATTCTGCTCGACGAAGGCGGCGTCAAGCGCATTTCGATCACCGACGACGGCTGCGGCATTCCCGAAGGCGAACTCGCGCTAGCGTTGATGCGCCACGCGACCAGCAAGATCCGCTCGCTCGCCGAACTCGAAGCCGTCGCGACGCTCGGGTTTCGCGGCGAGGCGCTCGCGTCGATCGCGTCGGTATCGGAAATGCACATCACGAGCCGCACCGAGCATGCTTCGCACGCGATGCGTATCGATGCGCAGACGGGCGCGCTGTCGCCCGCTGCCGGCACGCGAGGCACGACGATCGAAGTGCGCGAGCTGTACTTCAACACGCCCGCGCGCCGCAAGTTCCTGAAGAGCGAGCAGACGGAACTCGGCCATTGCCTCGAAATGATCCGCCGCGCCGCGCTCGCGCGGCCGGACGTCGCGATTTCGGTGCTGCATAACGGACGCGCGGTCGAGCACTGGAATGCGAGCGATCCCGCGACGCGCGTCGCGAAGATTCTCGGCGAGACGTTCGCGACCGCGCATCTGCCCCTCGACGAATCGGCGGGACCGCTCGCCGTGTACGGCTGCGCCGGTCTGCCGACGGCGAGCCGCGGGCGCGCCGATCAGCAGTATTTCTTCGTCAACGGCCGCTTCGTGCGCGACAAGCTGCTCACGCACGCGGTGCGCGCCGCGTATGAGGACGTGCTGCATGGCGACCGCTTTCCGTCGTATGTGTTGTTCCTCGATCTGCCGCCCGAAGCCGTCGACGTGAACGTGCATCCGTCGAAAATCGAAGTGCGCTTCCGCGATTCGCGCTCGATTCACCAGTTCGTGTTTCATGCGGTGCAGCGCGCGCTCGCGCGACATGCGGGCGCGTCGCCGGAGACGACATCGGGCGGCCACGCCGCGCGCATCGACCCGATGCCGTCCGCGACGCCCGCAGCGACACCGTCTTCGTTCGGCTCGACGCCGCTCGGCGGCGGCTTCAAGGTCAGCGACGGCGGCAGCCCGCAGCCTGGCAACACATGGCTGCGCCAGGCGCGCATGACGCAGGGCACGCTGCCCGTCGCGCAGCCGCTGGCGCTCTACGATGCGCTGTTCGGGCGCAAGGACACCGGCGCGGGCACATCGCAAGGCACGACGACGCTCGAACTGCGCGACGCTGACGACGGTCACGGCCCGGCGGACTACGGCCGCGCGCCCTCGCCTTCGGGCTTCGCGCCACAGCAGCAACAGACCGGCGCGCCGCAGACTTTCGACGCGAACGACGAGCAGCCGCTCGGCTTCGCGCTCGGCCAGATCCACGGCATCTATGTGCTCGCGCAGAACGCGCGCGGCCTCGTGATCGTCGATATGCACGCGGCGCACGAGCGCATCCTCTACGAGCAGTTCAAGAACGCGCTCGCCGACCGGACGATCGCCGTGCAGCCGCTGCTGATCCCGTTGTCGATGACAGCCGATGGCGTCGAAATCGGCGTCGTCGAAGAAGAGCGGGAGACGCTCGATGCGCTCGGCTTCGATCTCGCCGTGCTGTCGCCGACGAGCATCGCGATTCGCGCCGTGCCCGCGCTCCTGAAGGATGCCGACCTGCAAGCGCTCGCGCGCGCGGTGCTGTCCGACCTGCATGCGTACGGCGGCTCGCGCGTGCTGACGGAACGCCAGCACGAACTGCTCGGCACGCTCGCGTGCCATCACGCAGTGCGCGCGAACCGGCGTCTGACGCTCGACGAGATGAACGCGCTGCTGCGCCAGATGGAAGCGACTGAACGCGCGGATCAATGCAATCACGGACGTCCGACGTGGTATCAGCTGACGCTTGCCGATCTCGACCGCCTCTTCATGCGCGGACAGTGAGCGGCTCCGCTGTCCCATTCCGCTCACGCCTGTCATGACGCATCACAAAATGCAGCAAGCAGCGCAGCACGAACCGCAGCCGGTCGCCTGCCTGCTCGGCCCGACCGCCTCCGGCAAGACGGCCGCCGCGCTCGCGTTCGCCGCGCGCGCTCCCGTCGAAATCGTCAGCGTCGATTCGGCGCTCGTCTATCGCGAGATGGACATCGGCACCGCGAAGCCGTCGCCGGAAGAACGCGCCGTCGCGCCGCATCATCTGATCGATATCGTCGACCCCATCGACGCGTACTCGGCCGCCGATTTTCGCGCCGATGCGTTGCGCCTCGTCGGCGAGATCGTTGCGCGGGGCAATGTGCCGCTGCTGGTCGGCGGCACGATGCTTTACTACAGGGCGTTGACGCAGGGTCTGAACGATCTGCCCGCCGCCGATCCCGACGTGCGCGCGACGCTCGACGCAGACGCGGCGCGCGAAGGCTGGCCCGCGCTGCACGCGCGGCTCGCCGACGTCGATCCCGTCACGGCCGCGCGCCTCGCACCGAACGATTCGCAGCGCATCCAGCGCGCGCTCGAAGTGTTCATGCTGACGGGCCAGCCGATGTCGGCGCTGCTCGCCGCGCCCGCTCGCGACGACGCCGCCGCGCGCCGCTATCGTTTCGTCCCCATCGCGCTGGAGCCGTCCGATCGGAGCGTGCTGCACGCGCGCATCGCGCAGCGCTTCGACGCGATGCTCGCGAACGGTTTCATCGACGAAGTGAAGGCGCTGCGCGCGCGCGGCGATCTGCATCCGGGCTTGCCGTCGATGCGCTGCGTCGGGTACCGGCAGGCGTGGGAATACCTGGACGGCGAAACCGACTACGACACCATGCGCGACAAAGGCATCTTCGCGACGCGCCAGCTGTGCAAGCGCCAGCTGACGTGGCTGCGCGCGATGCCGGAGCGGATCGTGATCGACTGCTGCGCGGGCGATGCGACGGCGCAGGCGTTGCGCGCGATCGAGCGCGTGACGTCGGGCGCGGACCAATAAGACGCGAACACATGAAAAAAGCCGCCGGGCTTCGCAGCCGGGCGGCTTTCTGACCTTTTCAGCGACGCTGCGCTCAAACGACGACGGTCTGCGCCTCGCCTTCCTTGCTCGCGCGCACCGCGCCGATCTTCCAGACCTGCTCGCCCGCTGCGGACAGCAGGCCGATCGCCTTTTCCGCATCGGCGGCCGACACGATCACGGCCATGCCGATGCCGCAGTTGAACACGCGATGCATTTCCTCGTTGGCGACGCCGCCGTGCTTCTGCAGCCACGCGAACAGCGGCGGCAGCGGCCATGCCCGATGATCGAGCTCAGCCGTCAGGCCCTCTTTCAGCACGCGCGGAATGTTTTCGACCAGACCGCCGCCCGTGATGTGCGCCATGCCCTTCACTTCGAGTTGCTGCATGAGCGCGAGCAGCGGCTTCACGTAGATGTGCGTCGGCGCCATCAGCGCTTCGGCGAGCGAGCGGCCGTCGAAATCGGCGTTCAGGTCCGGCTGCGCGCGCTCGATGATCTTGCGCACGAGCGAGTAGCCGTTCGAATGGATGCCGCTCGACGCGAGACCCAGCACGACGTCGCCCGGCACGATCTTGCTGCCGTCGATGATCTTGCTCTTTTCGACCGCGCCGACAGCGAAGCCCGCGAGGTCGTATTCGCCGTCGGGGTACATGCCCGGCATTTCAGCCGTTTCGCCGCCGATCAGCGCGCAGCCGGCCAGCTCGCAGCCCGTCGCGATGCCCTTGACGACGGTCGCGGCCGTGCCGACGTCCAGCTTGCCGCACGCGAAATAGTCGAGGAAGAAGAGCGGCTCGGCGCCTTGCACGAGGATGTCGTTGACGCTCATCGCGACGAGATCCTGGCCGACGGTATCGTGCCTGTTCAGCTGGAACGCGAGCTTCAGCTTGGTGCCGACGCCGTCCGTACCCGACACGAGCACGGGCTCCTTGTACTTTTTCGGAACCTCGAACAGCGCGCCGAAACCGCCGATGCCGCCCAGTACGCCGTCGCGCAGCGTCTTCTTGGCAAAGGGCTTGATCGCGTCGACGAGGGCGTCGCCCGCGTCGATGTCCACGCCAGCGTCGCGGTACGACAATCCTTGGGCCGAATCAGGGGAATTCGGGGCGGATTTCGGTTGATTCATGAGGGGAGAGCTCGAAGGTCGGTAAAATGCGATTTTACCCGATGCCGGCCGTGTGGCTGGAATTTGAAACGCCGCCTCCGACGACACGACACCTGGGAAATCCGCTTTGCAGCAAAACAGTCCGATCCTCACGCCGTATCAGCGCCGCGCCTTCATCTGGATTGCCATCGCGCTAGCCGTGGGCATTCTCCTCTGGCTGCTGAGCCCCGTGCTCACGCCGTTCCTGCTCGGCGCGATCCTCGCTTACATCCTGCAGCCGGGCGTCGCCTGGCTCACGCGCCGGCGCGTGCCGCGCGGCCTCGCCGCGCTTCTGATGATGCTGCTGTTCGTGCTGATCGTCACGCTGCTGGTGCTGCTCGTGCTCGCCGTCATCCAGAAGGAAGTGCCGCAGCTCAAGCAGCAGGTCCCCGGTTTCTTCTCGCACCTGCACTTCTGGCTGCAGCCGAAGCTCGCGATGCTGGGACTCGCCGATCCGCTCGACTTCGCGAGCATCCGCGACATGGTGATGAGCCAGCTCGAAGGCAGCGCGCAGACGGTTGCGCTGTACGCGTGGACGTCGATCCGCACCAGTTCGAACGTGATGATCACGGTCGTCGGCAACGTGGTGATGGTGCCGCTCGTGCTGTTCTATCTGCTGTACGACTGGAACGCGATGCTCGCGCGCCTGCGCGGCTTCATCCCGCGCCGCTTGTTCGCGAAGACGATCCACCTCGCGCGCGACATGGATCACATGCTGTCGCAATACCTGCGCGGCCAGTTGCTCGTGATGGGCGTGCTCGCCGTGTTCTATGCGGTCGCGCTGTATATCGCCGGCTTTGAGATCGCGCTGCCCGTGGGCATCTTCACGGGGCTCGCCGTGTTCATTCCGTATATCGGCTTCGCGACGGGCCTCGCGCTCGCGCTCGTCGCCGCGCTGCTGCAGTTCGGCAACTGGTACGGCTTCGGCGCCGTCGCCGTGGTTTACGGAATCGGCCAGATACTCGAGAGCTTCTTTCTGACGCCGCGACTCGTCGGCGAACGGATCGGCCTGCATCCGCTCGCGGTGATCTTCGCACTGCTCGCGTTCGGCCAGCTGTTCGGCTTTTTCGGCGTGCTGCTCGCGCTGCCCGTGAGCGCGGTCCTGTCGGTCGCGTTCCGCGAGCTGCGCCAGAGCTATCTGTCGAGTTCGCTTTACAAGAACTGATCGCCTGTCGGTTATTCGGGGCTCATTTACGGCTTATCTATCGTGTCGCGCCAACTGACGCTCGATCTCGGCACCCCGCCGCCATCGACATTCGACAACTTCTTCGCCGGCGCCAACGCCGAGCTGGTTACGCGCCTGCGCGAACTGGACGCGGCGCTCGCGGCGGGCCCCGTCGCGGACCGCACGTTCTACGTGTGGGGCGAGACGGGCAGCGGCCGCACGCATCTGCTGGAAGCGCTCGTGCACGAAGCGCCGCCGGGACACGCACGCTATGCCGGCCCGCAGAGCAGCCTCGCCGCGTTCGCGTTCGACCCTTCCGTCGCGCTGTATGCGATCGACGATTGCGACCGTCTGTCGGGCGCGCAGCAGATCGCGCTCTTCAACCTGTTCAACGAAGTGCGCGCGCATCCGACGAGCGCGCTCGTCGCGACGGGCAACGCCGCGCCGATGGGGCTCGAAGTGCGCGAAGACCTGCGCACGCGCCTCGGCTGGGGCCTCGTGTTCCACCTCGCGCCGCTCGCCGACGAAGGCAAGGCGGCCGTGCTGAAGCACGCGGCGCGCGAGCGCGGCATCAATCTCGCCGACGACGTGCCCGCCTATCTGCTCACCCATTTCCGCCGCGACATGCCGAGCCTGATGGCGCTGCTCGACGCGCTCGACCGGTTTTCGCTCGAACAGAAGCGCGCGGTGACGCTGCCGCTGTTGCGCACGATGCTCGCGTCGCCCGGCAACGGCGGCAACAATGGCAACAACAGCGGCGACGGGCCCGACGGCCCGCGCCGTGTCTCGTCCTGAGCCTCGTCATCCGCTTCAAGTAAAATAGTCCCCCATGGCCAACCTCGCTCTCTTCGACCTCGATCACACGCTCATCCCCACCGACAGCGACCACGAATGGGGCCGCTTCATGGTGAAGCTCGGCATCGTCGACGCCGAGAATTTCGCGCGTGAGAACGACCGCTTCTATGCCGACTACAAGGCCGGCAAGCTGGACATTCATGCGTACCTGGTCGCCATGCTGACGCCGCTCGCGAAGTATTCGCGCGAGCAGCTGAAGGCGTGGCACGACCAGTACATGCATGAAGTGATCAAGCCCGCGATCATCCCGGCCGCGATGGAACTGGTGCGCAAGCATCGAGATGCAGGCGATCTGTGCTGCGTGGTCACGGCGACCAACGAGTTCATCACGGCGCCCATCGCCGAAGCGTTCGGTGTCGAGAAGCTGATCGCGTGCGAAGTGGAGACGATCGACGGCCATCCGGCTTCGGCCTACACGGGCTTTCCGAAGGGCACGCCTAGCTACCGCGAAGGCAAGATCGTGCGCACGGAGGAATGGCTTGCGTCGCTGGGCAAAACCTGGTCGGACTTCGAGCGCAGCTATTTCTACAGCGATTCGCACAACGACATCCCGCTGCTCGAAAAGGTCACAGACCCGATCGCGACCAACCCTGACGACACGTTGCGCGCTCACGCGCAGAAGCACGGCTGGCGCATCCTCGAACTCTTTCAACCCACGTGATCAAGAAACTCATTCGCAAGCTGCTCGGACAGGACGCGGACTCCGCCGGCGAGGCCGCGCCGTCCGCTCAAACCGACGACAATCCGCACGACGGCAACGGCCATGAACGCGCGCGCACGGGCCGCACGGCCGCCGCGTCGTCGAAAGGCAGCGCTGCATCATCGAAAGGCGGCTCGCGCCGCAAAGCGGCCTCAGCAGCCGTACCCGAGCCGGACGCGCCCGTCATCATCTCCTCCGATATTCACGGCATCGACCCGTCGCTGATTTCGCGCAACGCAATCCGCGTCACGGAAGGCCTGCAGGAAGCGGGCTTTCGCGCGTTCATCGTAGGCGGCGCGGTGCGCGACCTGCTGCTCGGCATCGCGCCGAAAGACTTCGACGTCGCTACCGACGCCACGCCCGAACAGGTGCAGAAGCTCTTTCGCCGCGCGCGCATCATCGGGCGGCGCTTTCAGATCGTGCATGTGCAGTTCGGCCAGGAAATCATCGAGACGTCGACGTTCCGCGCGCTCGTCGACGCGCCGGCCGCCGATGCCGACGTCAGCGCCGCGCCGCCGCGCCGCCTGAAGCGCGACGAGCTGGACCGGCGCACGCATGCCGTGGACGCGAGCGGCCGCGTGCTGCGCGACAACGTCTGGGGCGAGCAGCACGAAGACGCGACACGCCGCGACTTCACCGTCAACGCGATGTACTACGACCCGGCGACGCAGACGGTGCTCGACTATCACAACGGCATGTCCGATGTGCGCGCGCGCCTGTTGCGCATGATCGGCGACCCGGCCACGCGCTATCGCGAAGACCCGGTGCGCATGCTGCGCGTCGTGCGCTTCGCCGCGAAGCTCGATTTCGAAATCGAAGAAGCGACGCGCGCGCCGATCACGGATCTCGCCGATCTGATCAACAACGTGCCCGCCGCGCGGCTCTTCGACGAGATGCTCAAGCTGCTGCTGTCGGGCCATGCGCTCGCGTGCCTGCAGCGTCTGCGCAAGGAAGGTCTGCATCACGGCCTGCTGCCGCTGCTCGACGTCGTGCTCGAACAGCCGCATGGCGAGCGGTTCATCACGCTCGCGCTGAACAACACCGACGCGCGCGTTCGCGCGGGCAAGCCGGTCTCGCCGGGCTTTCTGTTCGCGACGCTCCTGTGGCACGACGTGCAACAACGCTGGCAGCAATATCAGACGAACGCCGAATACCCGGTGCCTGCGCTGCATCAGGCAATGGACGACGTGCTCGACATGCAGACGGAAAAGCTCGCGATTCACAAGCGCTTCTCGTCGGACATGCGCGAAATCTGGGGCCTCCAGCATCGCCTGGAAAAACGCTCGGGCCGGACCGCGCTGAAGCTGCTGGAACACCAAAGATTTAGAGCGGGGTATGATTTCCTCCTGTTGCGCTGCGAATCGGGCGAACTGGATGAGTCGGTCGGTTCGTGGTGGACGGAGTTCATCGAAGGAGACGCTGCCGCGCGCGAAGCACTGCTTGCGCAAGGCGGGAAGGACCGGACGCCCAGAAAACGACGGCGACGCAGCAGCCGCAACCGCAGCAAACAGGGCGACGGAATGGAGGGCGGCACGGGTTCAGGAAACCGCGCAGCGAACGATGCGAGCCAAGACGGCCCGCGTGACGACTGACGCAGTTCCGGCGCGCGCTGTCGAACGCAAGTTGCAGGAAGTTATGCCATGACGGTTGCCTATCTCGGCCTGGGCGCGAATCTCGGGGACGCGCGCCAGACCCTGAAAGACGCGGTGGTGTGTCTCGCACAACAGCACACCATCACCGTGCTCGCGAAATCGAGCTTCTATCGAACCGCCCCGATCGACGCGGGCGGCGACGATTATCTGAATCTCGTCGTGAAGCTCGAAACGACGATGCCCGTGCGGCATCTGCTCGCGCTGTGCCACAAGATCGAGCATCAGTTCGGCCGCGAGCGCCCTTTTCGCAACGCGCCGCGCACGCTCGATCTCGACATCCTGCTTTACGGCGAACACGCAATCGACGAACCGGATCTGATCGTGCCGCATCCGCGCATGACGGAGCGCGCGTTCGTGCTCGTGCCGCTCGTCGAAATCGAACCCACGCTGATCATTCCGCAACGCGGCCGCGCCGATTCGTTTCTTGCGGCTGTCGCGGATCAGCGCATCGAGAAGATGAAGTCGGCGTGTCAATGTCCGATGATCAATGCGGCAAACCCGGCGACGGACGCAACGACAAGCATGACAACAAACGCTGACAGTGAAGCGGGCAACGCCCCCAAGGGCGGTTGCCGATGAACTCGCTGCCGATGACCGCCCCGCCGCTCACCGTCACCGCACCCGATCTGCGTCCGCCGCACGGCTATCTGACGATCGAAGGGCCGATCGGCGTCGGCAAGACCTCGCTCGCGCGCCGTCTCGCGCAACGCTGGTCGATGCACGAGCTGTTCGAACGCCCGCAGGACAATCCGTTTCTCGAACGCTTCTATCGCGATACGTCGCGCTATGCGTTGCCCGCGCAACTGAGCTTCGCGTTGCAGCGCGCGCAGCAGGTGCAGGACATCGACGCGCTGCGCACGGCAGGCACGCCGCTCATCACCGATTTCATGACGCAGAAGAACGACATCTTCGCGCGTCTGACGCTGCAGGACGACGAATACCAGCTGTACCGCGCGCTGTCCGCGCGGCTCGACGTGCCGGGCCCGGCGCCGGATCTGATCATCTATCTGCAGGCGAGCCCCGAGGTGCTGTTCTCGCGCATCCAGAAGCGCGCGGTGCCGATGGAGCTGCAGATCTCCGATGCGTACCTGCGCTCGCTGTGCGACGCGTACAACGAGTTCTTCTATCACTACGACGGCGCGCCGGTTCTCACCGTCAACGCCGAACACCTGAATCCGCTCGATTCCGACGCGGACCTTGCTCTGCTCGTCGAGCGCGTCGAAACGATGCGCGGGCGCAAGGAATTCTTTGTCAAAGGCTCCGCGCTATAGCGTCTGGCTGTAGCGCGCTGCCGCACTCCCAACGGACATCCCATGACCTATTTGCAGGAGACGAGCCGCAGCGCCGTCACGGTCCCGAAACTGCAGGCGATGCGCGACGCCGGCGAAAAAATCGCCATGCTCACGTGCTACGACGCGAGCTTCGCGGCGCTGCTCGATCGCGCGGGCGTCGACGTTCTGCTGATCGGCGACTCGCTCGGCAACGTGCTGCAAGGGCAAACGACGACGCTGCCCGTCACGCTCGATGACATCGCTTATCACACGGCGTGCGTCGCGCGCGCGCAGCCGTCCGCGCTGATCGTCGCCGATATGCCGTTCGGCACCTACGGCACGCCCGCCGACGCGTTCGCGAGCGCCGTCAAGCTGATGCAGTCGGGCGCGCAGATGGTGAAGCTCGAAGGCGGCGAATGGCTCGCGGATACGGTGCGCTTTCTCGTCGAGCGCTCGGTGCCCGTGTGCGCGCATGTCGGGCTCACGCCGCAATCGGTGCACGCGTTTGGCGGGTTCAAGGTGCAAGGCAAGACGGAAGCGGGCGCGAGCCAGCTGCTGCGCGATTCGCGCGCGATGCAGGACGCGGGCGCGCAACTGATCGTAATGGAAGCGATGCCGACGCTGCTCGCCGCCGAAGTCACGCAGCAACTACGCATTCCGACGATCGGCATCGGCGCGGGCATCGATTGCTCGGGTCAGGTGCTGGTGCTGCACGACATGCTGGGTATTTTCCCCGGCAAGCGTCCGCGCTTCGTGAAGGATTTCATGCAGGGACAGCCGAGCATTCTGGCTGCCGTCGAAACGTATGTGCGTGCCGTGAAGGACGGCACGTTTCCGGGCGCAGAGCACACGTTCTGAGCACATGCGGCGGCGTCTCGGCTAGATACACGCGCCGCCGTCGCTGCTGTTGAGGTTCAGTCGACGATGGAAGCCGAACCGGACGTCCGGATTCTTTCAACACCGGTCCGAATCTGTGTGCGATTCGGCGTGCGATTCGGTGTGCGATTCGGTGTGCAATTCCCGTCGTCTACCTTCGTTCTCTGTTCAACGCGCGGACCCGCGCGTCAACGAAGAGACGACCATGAGCCCCTTCTGCCTGATCGATGTCACGAGCATTCGTGACCACGCAAGCCACCCTCATCAGCACGACGACGTCACGTGGCACGAGCGTCTCGCCGCGTGGATCGGACGACTGATTCATCGCCATCACGGCTGATGCGTGCGCTCTACGATCCGCCGGCCAGAACGATCAACCGATAATCCGCGCCGGCAACGCCCCGCGCAGCGCATTGCAGAGCATCAGCGCTTCTGCGTTCGACACATCGTCCCGAGTCAATACGCGCTCGCCCGCGTGCATCGCGGGATCATCGAGCAGCACGCCGCGCATC
This sequence comes from Paraburkholderia phymatum, assembly GCF_038900715.1. Lineage (GTDB taxonomy): Bacteria > Pseudomonadota > Gammaproteobacteria > Burkholderiales > Burkholderiaceae > Paraburkholderia > Paraburkholderia phymatum_A. Next base: position 197,845 of record NZ_JAYMRZ010000013.1, read on the forward strand.
ACGCCCGGCAACACGCCGGACGACAACGGCGGCGTCCACCACCAGCCTTCCAGCTTCACGAACACGTTTGATCGTCCGCCCTCGGTCAACTCGCCTTTCTCGTTGAAGAACAGCGTATCGAACGCATCATGAGTTTCGGCTTCGCGCCAGCCGCGATCGTATTCCGTGCGGCGCGTCGTCTTGTGCAGCAGCAGCGGATCGGCCGCCTGCGTCGTCGCGAACCCGTGATCGGGGCCCAGCAGCACGCCGACCACTTCCTCCGTCAGCGGGACGAGCAGCGTCGAGGTGATTTCCACCGCGCCCGTCTTGTCGAGCGTCAGCCGCATCCGGTGCGGCGTGTCGGCGCGCAGATCGGCGCATTGCGCAGCGAGCTTCGCGCGCACGGCCTTTTCATCGAAAGCGAAGCCCAGCCAGCGGGCGCTGTTTCCAAGCCGCGCGATATGGCGATCGAGATGGCGTACGCCGTCGTCGCGCGTCGCGTACATCGTTTCGAACAGCTGGAAACCGGGATCGGCTTCCGTCAGGAAACGCGCTTTCAATTTGCACTCCGCGTATTCGTCCTGCGCGACGCTATCGAGCACGATACCCGCGCCGATGCCCATTTCGCCGCGCCGCCGGCCGGCCTGCGTCGGCGCGCCGAGCGTCAGCGTGCGGATCGCGACCGACAGGCAGAAATCGCCGCACTGCCGGCCGACCGCTTCGCCGAGATCGGGCTGCGCATCGAGCCAGCCGATCGCGCCCGTGTACAAGCCGCGCGGCGTCGATTCGAGCTGCTCGATCAGCTGCATCGTCATGTGCTTCGGCGCGCCCGTGATCGAGCCGCACGGAAAGAGCGCGCGCAGGACATCGGCGAAGGTAGTGCGCGCGCGCAGCGTCGCCGTGACGGTCGATGTCATTTGCCACAGCGACTGATACGGCTCGATCGAAAAGAGCGCCGGCGTCTTCACCGTGCCCGTCTCGGCGATCCGCGACAGGTCGTTGCGCAGCAAATCGACGATCATCACGTTTTCCGCGCGATTCTTCGGATCGTGGGCGAGAAAATCGGCGGCCGCGCGGTCTTGTGCCGCATCCGCCGAGCGCGGCATGGTGCCTTTCATCGGCCGTGTGCGCAGCGACGCGCCCTTCTTCTCGACGAACAGTTCCGGTGAGCAGGACACGACCCAACGGCCGTCCGGCAGCGCGATCAGCGCGCCGTAATGCACCGACTGTCGCGCGCGCACCCGCCGGAACAGCGCGGCGGGCGTGCCGAACACATCGAAGTCGAGCCGGTACGTGTAGTTGATCTGATAGGAATCGCCGGCGCGCAAGGCGTCGTGAATAGCGCCGATGGCCTGCGTGAACTCCCGCTCGTCGACGCTCGCCTCGACGCCGCCGATGCCCGCCACCGATGGCTCGACCGCCGCGCTGTCGTATAGCGCAAGCCACGCGTCGACCTCGTCGCGCGACATCTTCTGGCAAGAATCGAACAACAAAAAACGCAGCGTGCCAGCAGCGCGCTGCGTCTTCTGATGCATAGCCTGTCCGAATTCATAGTCGGCCAGCACGACCGCGAAAAGGCCGGCGTTCACATCGGCCGATGCCGCCTCGCAGACGGCATCCAGTTGCGCGACGTCAGTGCAGGCGCGCTCGTGCCGGAAGCCGGTGTAGAGCCGGCTCGACCGGCGACCCGGTGTCGAGTCGCAGTCGTCCAGCAACGCGAAGACGGTGCCGCTTTCGTGAGCCGCTGTTTCGTGAGACGTCATGCATACCGCCAACTTCGGAACGCGTTAGTCGAAGAAGCTCTTGACCCGGTCGAACCAGCTCTTGCTCTGCGGGCTGTGACGCGCGCCGCCTTCGACCAGCGACTTCTCGAACTGCTGCAACAACTCGCGCTGCGACTCGGTGAGCTTGACGGGCGTTTCCACCTGCACATGCACGTAGAGATCGCCAGCGATGCTCGAGCGCAGACCCTTGATGCCCTTGCTGCGCAAACGGAACGTCTTGCCCGACTGCGTGCCTTCCGGCACCGTGAAGCTCGCGCGCCCTGCGAGCGTCGGCACTTCGATCTCGCCGCCCAATGCCGCCTTCGTGAACGGAATCGGCATCTGGCAATGCAGGTCGTCGCCGTCGCGCTCGAACACTGGGTGCGCCTTGATGTGAATCTCGACGTACAGGTCGCCCGAGGGACCGCCGTTGATGCCCGGTTCGCCATTGCCCGCCGAACGGATGCGCATGCCGTCGTCGATGCCTGCCGGAATCTTCACTTCCAGTGTCTTGGTTTCCTTCGTCTTGCCTGCGCCGTGGCAGTGCGTGCAAGGCTCAGGGATATAAGTGCCCGTGCCGTGGCACTTCGGACACGTCTGCTGGATGCTGAAAAAGCCTTGCGACATCCGCACCGCGCCCGCGCCGTTACAGGTCGGGCACGTCTCCGGCTTCGTACCCGGCTTTGCACCCGAGCCATGACAGACTTCACACGACACCCAGCTCGGCACGCGGATCTGTGTATCGTAACCGTGCGCGGCCTGTTCGAGCGTGATTTCCATGCTGTAGCGCAGGTCGGCGCCGCGATACACCTGCGGACCGCTTCGGCCGCCGCGTCCACCGCCCGCCGCCTGGCCGAAGATGTCGCCGAAAATATCGCCGAATGCGTCGGCAAAACCGCCGAAACCCTGAGCGCCCGCGCCCGCCATGTTCGGATCGACGCCCGCGTGGCCGTACTGGTCATAGGCCGCGCGCTTTTGCGAGTCCGACAGCATTTCATAGGCTTCCTTCACCTCTTTGAAATGCTCTTCCGCATCCTTGTTGCCCGGATTGCGGTCGGGGTGATACTTCATCGCGAGCTTGCGGTAAGCCTTCTTGATTTCGTCGTCGCTCGCGTTCTTCGCGAGGCTCAGAACGTCGTAGTAATCCCGTTTCGCCATATCGGTTCAACGCCATCCGCGCAATGCGACGCGGCGGCTCCTCTTGAATGCTGGAGTCTCGCGACTCGTAAGGCTTGGGCCTCGACCGCAATTACGGGTCAAAAGCCGCGCCCTCCATAAAACAAATGTGCCCGGAGAGCCAAAAAGGCTCGCCAGGCGCGTGATCCGGTCAAACGCCGCAGACTTCCGTCAGGCGCCAACCTCTTGCAGCCGGGCTGCGCATATCGCTATGCGCAGCTTTGCGGTTAAAGAGCAACCCGGCTTAGTCCTTCTTCACTTCCTTGAACTCGGCGTCCACGACGTCGTCGGCCTGCTGCTGGCTCGCGCCCGATGCTTCCGCGCCGGCCGCGCCACCCGCACCCGCGGCGCCTGCTGCACCTTGCGCCTGCATGTCGGCGTACATCTTTTCGCCGAGCTTCTGCGACGCCGTTGCAACCGTCTCGATCTTCGCTTCGATCGTAGCCTTGTCGCTCGAGCCGTTCTTCAGCGTCTCTTCGAGATCCTTCAGCGCGGCTTCGATCTTTTCCTTCTCGCCCGCGTCCAGCTTGTCGCCGTACTCGGTGAGCGCCTTCTTCGTGCTGTGGACCAGCGCGTCGCCCTGGTTGCGGGCATCCGCCAGTTCACGCAGCTTGTGATCTTCTTCCGCGTTCGCTTCCGCGTCCTTCACCATCTTCTCGATTTCGGCCTCGGACAGACCCGAGTTCGCCTTGATCGTGATGCGGTTTTCCTTGCCCGTCGCCTTGTCCTTCGCGCCGACGTGCAGAATGCCGTTCGCGTCGATGTCGAAGGTCACTTCGATCTGCGGCACGCCGCGCGGTGCGGGCGGAATGCCTTCCAGGTTGAATTCGCCCAGCAGCTTGTTGCCCGCCGCCATTTCGCGCTCGCCCTGGAACACCTTGATCGTCACGGCCGACTGGTTGTCGTCCGCCGTCGAATACACCTGAGCGTGCTTCGTCGGGATCGTGGTGTTCTTGTTGATCATCTTCGTCATCACGCCGCCGAGCGTTTCGATGCCCAGCGACAGCGGCGTCACGTCGAGCAGCAGCACGTCCTTGCGGTCGCCCGACAGCACCTGGCCCTGGATCGCCGCGCCGACAGCAACGGCTTCGTCCGGGTTCACGTCGCGGCGCGGTTCCTTGCCGAAGAACTCCTTCACCTTTTCCTGCACCTTCGGCATGCGCGTCTGGCCGCCGACGAGAATCACGTCGTCGATTTCGCCGACCTTCACGCCTGCGTCCTTGATCGCGATGCGGCACGGTTCGATCGTGCGCTCGATCAGGTCTTCGACCAGCGCTTCCAGCTTGGCGCGCGTGATCTTCAGGTTCAGGTGCTTCGGACCCGATGCGTCCGCCGTGATGTACGGCAGGTTGATTTCCGTCTGCTGACCCGACGACAGTTCGATCTTCGCCTTTTCAGCGGCTTCCTTCAGGCGTTGCAGCGCGAGCACGTCCTTCGACAGATCGACGCCCTGCTCTTTCTTGAACTCGCCGATGATGTAGTCGATGATGCGCTGGTCGAAGTCTTCACCGCCGAGGAACGTATCGCCGTTCGTCGACAGCACTTCGAACTGCTTCTCGCCGTCCACGTCCGCGATTTCGATGATCGAGATATCGAACGTGCCGCCGCCCAGGTCGAACACCGCGATCTTGCGGTCGCCCTTTTCGGCCTTGTCCAGACCGAACGCGAGCGCAGCCGCCGTCGGTTCGTTGATGATCCGCTTGACTTCCAGACCGGCGATGCGGCCCGCGTCCTTCGTGGCCTGGCGCTGGCTGTCGTTGAAGTACGCCGGCACCGTGATCACGGCTTCCGTGACGGGCTCGCCGAGGTAGTCCTCAGCCGTCTTCTTCATCTTGCGCAGGACTTCGGCGGACACCTGCGACGGCGCGAGTTTTTGCCCGTGCGCTTCGACCCATGCGTCACCGTTATCGTGCTTGACGATCTTGTACGGCATCAGGCCGATGTCCTTCTGCACTTCCTTTTCTTCGAAGCGGCGGCCGATCAGGCGCTTGACCGCGTACAGCGTGTTCTTCGGGTTCGTGACCGACTGACGCTTCGCCGGCGCGCCGACGAGCACTTCGTTGTCGTCCATGTAGGCGATGATCGACGGCGTGGTACGAGCACCTTCCGAGTTCTCGATCACCTTGACCTGGTTGCCTTCCATCAGCGCCACGCACGAGTTGGTGGTGCCGAGGTCGATGCCGATGATTTTGCCCATTTTTACTAATCTCCTGACTTTGATCGTTGCGGGCATCGCTGGCTGGCCCATCCGGCCACCGGGCGCCCCGCCCTGAAATTCACCCTGCACTCAACATAAGTGCGCCCACATCGTTTTCAAGACCCCAAATACGATGCGGTCATTAAATTTTTTCAATCGGTGCGGCCGTTGTCCGAGGCCGGTTTGCCCGTCCCGCCAGCGGTGCCTTGGCCGGACGCGCCCGAGCCAGCCGCCGCGCCTGCGCCGGCCGTATCTGGACCGGCCGTGCCTACGCTGGCCGTGCCTGAACCGGCCGCGCGCATTTTCTCACGGGCCGCGGCGACGGCCGCCTCGAACTGCGCGAGCCCGTGCCAGCCGGTCGCCCGACCGAGACGCTTGCCGCGATGGAAGAAGAACCATGTCGGCACGCCGTGCAGCATGAAGCGCCGGCCGAGATCGCGATGCTCGTAGACATTGCTGTGAAACCACCGCAGGCCGAGCGCGCGAATCGCGTCCGGCTGCGCGAGCATCGCCTTTTTCGCGATCTCGCAGTTGTAGCAGTCGAGCCCCCAGAAAAACACCACGGCCAGTTCCTCTCCCGCGGACTGAAGCCCAGAGTCGAAGGTTTCGGCGGTGAGTTCCTGCATGTCGAAGGCCGCGAACGCGGCGCTGTCGACGGGTATGCCGGCCATGACGGTACGGACAGGCGCTTACTTGGGCGCCGCGACCGTCACCAACGCCGGACGCAGCACGCGATCGGCGATCACGTAGCCCTTTTGCAGCACTGCGACGACGGTGTTCGGCTCCTGCTCGGCCGGCACCATCGAAATGGCCTGATGACGATGCGGATCGAACTTCTCGCCGACCGGGTTCAGCGCGACGACCTTGCCCTTTTCGAGCGCGCCCGTCAGCTGACGCAGCGTGAGTTCGACGCCTTCGCGCACCTTCGCCAGATCGTCGGTCGAATGCGCAACGGCGGCTTCGAGGCTGTCGACGACGGGCAGCAGATGCTCGGCAAAACTTTCGATCGCGAATTTGTGCGCCTTCGCGACGTCTTCCTGGCCGCGGCGGCGGACGTTTTCCGTCTCCGCTTTCGCGCGCAGGAAGCTTTCCTGCAATTCAGCTACTTTCGCCTGAGCTTCGGCCAGCGCGGCCTCGGCGTCTGCCTGCGCGGCTTGTGCCGGCTGTTCGGCAGCGCCCGCTTCCGGCTGCTGTGCCTGCTGCTCGCCCGATGCGCCCTCTGCGGCCTGGCGCGCTTCGTCGGCGGGCGTGGGGTTCTGGCTCGTCGGTTTCTCTTGCGTGTTTTCCATGTCGCTGAAATTCAAAAAAATTAAGGCCAAGAAACGGCGGAAGGGTCATGCGGACCGCCCGATGGACGTTGTGCCGCTACAACCCGCCAGCCGCGCATCAACCGTTCAAGTTAGGGCGCGTACGCCGTATTTCAAGGCACCCGCGGGCTTTTTGCACGTTGCAGGCGCCCGGAAATGCGCGGTAACAAGCATTTCAGGCGCGTCATCATAATCAGATTGAGCGCGCTGCGCGAGTGTCCTAAACTCATCTTGAGCGTCCGAAAAGGCACGTTAACCCTAACCTGACGCCGACCTTACCACTAGCTGAACCGCCCGTTTCCGCTTGCAAATCTCCAAGGGGAGTACCGTGAAACTGACCTTCGCTATATCGGTGGTCGCAATGGTACTCATTGCAGGCACCACGACCATCTGCATGTCCGGAGTCGTCAACGACCGCACCACCGAATATGGCGGCGTGCATGCGACGATCGAAGAGCTGTTCAATCCCCACTGGAAATTTTGTCGATGACGCGTCTGTCGCGCTTGGTCGGCCGGCCATGTAATCCGGCGGCCGGCTCGCGATAGGTCTTGCGCCGCTCGTGCTCGACCTGCCGCTTCTGCCTGCTCTCTTCGGTTTCCGCGTAGAGCGTCTGCGCGACGCTCGCCGGGCCGCGCACGTCGCATACGCCGAGCACCTCGACCTGCCACACGACCCGTTCGATCTCGATCTCGACCATGTCGCCGACGCGCACATCCTTCGCCGGCTTCACGGCCGCACCGCCGATCCGCACCCGGCCCTTCTCGACGGCGTCTGCCGCGATCGAGCGCGTCTTGAAGAAGCGCGCCGCCCACAGCCATTTGTCGATGCGCAAGCGCGCGCCAGGTTCGGTAGAAATCTTGTAGTTCATCAGTCCTTCTTCGAGCGCCCGAGGCGCGGTCATACGAAGTACGTCTTGAGAGACGTCAGCCGGTCATGAATGCACATTGCATGCCGGACACGGAATTTCAAGCCGCGGATGCGCTTTGCGGCACGTTCGCCTGAACCGGCCAGCCTTGCAGATGCTGCGCGACGATTTCGCCGAGCGCCGCGATCCATGCCGGCGATGCGTTCAGGCAAGGGATAGCGTGAAAAACTTTCCCGCCTGCATGAATGAATTCATCACGCACTTCCATGCCGATTTCCTCGATGGTTTCGAGGCAGTCGGCCGTGAAGCCCGGACAGAACACATCCGCGCGACGCACGCCCGCCGCGCCCAGTTCCTTCAGCGTCGGCGCCGTATAAGGCTGCAGCCACTCCGCCTTGCCGAAGCGCGACTGGAACGTCACGCGGCACTCGACGGACGTGAGCCCGAGCGCGTGCATCAACAGCGATGCCGTCTGCTGACATTGCTCGTGATACGGATCGCCCAGATCGAGCGTGCGCTTCGGCACGCCGTGGAAGCTCAGCACGAGCTTGTCGCCCGCGGCGAAATCGGGACGGCCATGCGTGTGCCAATAGTGATTCACCTGCGCGGCGAGCGCCGCGATGTACGCGGGATGGTCCGCGTACTGGCGCACGGTGCGGACTTCCGGCTGATTGCGCATTCGCTTGAGCGCGGCGAACGCATCGTCGAAGGCGGTGGCCGTGGTCGACGACGAATACTGCGGGTACATCGGCATCAGCAGGATGCGCTCGGCGCCTGCGAGCTTGAGCTGGTTGAGCATCGCGGGAATGCCGGGCGTGCCGTAGCGCATCGCGTAATCGACGATCACCGCGTAGTCGTTCACCTGCAGCAGATGCCGCAGCCCTTCCGCCTGCTTCTCCGTGTGTACGCGCAACGGCGAGCCCTCCGGCATCCACACGGCCGCGTACTTCTTCGCCGATGCCGCGCCGCGAAACGGCGGGATCAGCAGACGCAGGACGATCTGCCACAGGAACGACGGGATCTCGACCACGCGCGGATCGGACAGGAACTGCGCGAGATAGCGCCGCACGGCGCGAGGCGTCGGCGCATCGGGCGTACCGAGGTTGATGAGCAGTACGGCGACACGATGTGCCGCGGCAGGCTGCGAAGGCCGCTCGAGGTCGAAGCGCATAGGCTGGAGAAACGCCGCGCACGCGCGGCACGTAATGGTCGTATTGAACGTATTGGGCTGGAGAACATTATAGCGGCGCGGTCTGCCGCCGATACCTGGCCATTCGGCCAATCATTCGGCCAATTGTCACGGCGAAAAACGCCGCGCATGATGATCATCATGACGGCAGCGATGTGCCGATGAATGCAGCGTAGCTTTACCGCGGCTTATTGCTGGCTGAGCGTCATCGAAAGCAGGCGCGCGGTGATGTCGACGATGGGAATCACGCGGTTGTACGCCATGCGCGTCGGCCCGATCACGCCGAGCGTGCCGACGATCTTGCCGTTCACTTCATACGGCGCGGTCACGACGCTCATTTCCTCGATGGGGACGAGATTCGACTCGCCGCCAATGAAAATCTGCACGCCTTGCGCGTGACTCGACACGTCGAGCAACTGAAGGAGACTCGTCTTTTGATCGAATACATCGAAGAGCTTGCGCAGCCTCGCCATGTCGGAAGAAAGATCGGCCACTTCGAGCAGGTTGCGCTCGCCGGAAATCAGCACGGTTTCGCCCGTGTCGGTGACGTCGGTGCTCGCGGTGACGGCCGCGTGCATCAGCGTCGTCATGTCGCCGCGCAATTCGTCGATCTCTTCGCGCAGACGCCTTCGCACCTCGTCGAACGACAGGCCCGCGAAGTGTGCGTTGATGTAATTGGATGCCTCGGTGAGCTGCGACGGCGTGAAATCGCGCTGCGTCGCCATGATGCGGTTCTGCACGTCGCCTTCGGGCGTCACGATGATCAAGAGGATGCGTTTGTCGGACAGGCGCAGAAACTCGATCTGCTTGAACACGTGGCTGCGGCGCGGCGTCAGGATCACGCCCGCGAACTGCGACAGATTGGACAGCACGCTCGCCGCCGCCGCGACCACCTTCTGCGGCTCGCCGGGCTGGAGCGTCGTTTTCACCGCGCGCATCACGGCATCGTCATCGGCGGCGGGCTCGACGGTCAGCATCGTGTCGACGAAAAGCCGGTAGCCGCGTGGCGTCGGAATGCGTCCCGCCGACGTATGCGGACTGATGACGAGGCCCAGTTCCTCCAGATCGGACATCACGTTGCGGATGGTCGCCGGGCTGAGTTCGAGCCCGGAGTACCGCGACAATGTGCGCGAGCCAACCGGCTGACCCTCGGCGATATATCGCTCGATCAGCGTTTTCAGGAGGGTTTGTGCGCGAGGATCTAGCATGGCGAGGAAATTTTAGCGTAATGACCGAACAGCGAACCGAACAGCCGTCCATACAGTGGCGAGCGCATGCCAGCACGCAACGCAACGGGTGCGCTGCCACAGGCCACGCGCTGCGCGGCACCCCATCCGCGCTCGCGCCGCCGCTCGTTCGCCTATGCAGTCGTCACATCTGTCATGAGGGCTTCACCATTCTAACGATAATCGGCCAATGGCTGGACGGTAGCGCGCGGCAACGGGGCATCCGCCCGCCCCGCGCGGCCGCCGCCGACGGTTCTTTTCGGGTCGCACCTATGGTGTAATGCCGGCATGCAAGCTAACAGCCAGTTCAAGACCGTTGCGCTCGTCGGGCGCAGCAATACGCCGGGCATCGGGGAGCCGCTGACCGCGCTCGCCACGTGCGTCGAAAAGCTCGGCTTCGAGGTCGCGTTCGAGGCGGAGACCGCGCAGGAAATCGGCGTGACGCGCTGGCCCATGCTGCGTCCAGCCGAGATCGGCGCGCGCGCGGACGTCGCGATCGTCCTCGGCGGCGACGGCACGATGCTCGGCATCGGCCGGCAACTGGCGCCGTACAAGACGCCGCTCATCGGCATCAACCACGGGCGGCTCGGCTTCATCACGGACATCCCGTTCTCCGACATGCGCGAGATCATCCCGCAGATGCTGTCGGGCAGCTTCGAGCGCGAAGAGCGCACGCTACTCGAATCGCGGATCATGCGCGACGGCCAGCCGATCTACCACGCGCTCGCATTCAACGACGTCGTCGTGAACCGCTCGGGCTTTTCGGGCATGGCGGAACTGCGCGTGTCGGTGGACGGGCGCTACATGTACGACCAGCGCTCGGACGGCCTGATCGTCGCCACGCCGACGGGCTCGACGGCTTATGCGCTGTCGTCGCAGGGGCCGATCCTGCATCCGCAGCTCCAGGGCCTCGTGCTCGTGCCGATCGCGCCGCACGCGCTGTCGAACCGCCCCATTGTGCTGCCCGACGATTCGAAGGTCAGCATCCAGATCATCTCGGGCCGCGACGTCAACGTGAACTTCGACATGCAGTCGTTCACGGCGCTCGAACTGAACGACACGATCGACGTGCGCCGCTCGCGCCATACGGTGCCGTTCCTGCACCCCGTCGGCTACAGCTATTACGCGACGCTGCGCAAGAAGCTGCACTGGAACGAGTACCCGTCGCGCGAAGACGATCCTGACGACTGAACCGGCCCGCACCGCCCGCAAACATAGCAAGACACCGTACGCCAACCATCACACGCAAAGCCACGCCAGACAGACGAGCCATGCTCCGCCACCTCTCGATACGCGACTTCGTCATCGTCGCCGCGCTCGACCTCGAATTCGACAGCGGCTTTACGGTCTTCTCCGGCGAAACGGGCGCCGGCAAATCCATTCTGATCGACGCGCTCGCGCTGGCGCTCGGCTCGCGCGCCGATGCAAGCGTCGTGCGCACGGGCGAAGCGCGCGCGGACATCACGGCGGAGTTCGAAACGCACCCGCTCGTCGATGCATGGCTCGACGAGCAGGCGCTCGCCGCCGATGAAACAGAACATGGCAACACGGTGATGCTGCGGCGCGTGATCGATGCGAACGGCCGCTCGCGCGCGTTCATCAACGGTACGGCGGCGACGCTCACGCAACTGCGCGAAGTCGGCGAAATGCTCGTCGATATTCACGGCCAGCACGCGCATCAACTGCTGATGCGGCCCGACGCGCAACGCGAGCTGTTCGATACGCACGCGGGGCTGCTCGACACGACCACAGCCGTCACGCGCGCGTGGCGTGCGTGGCGCGATGCGGCGCAGGCCGTCGAAACCGCGCAAACCAAGGACCGCGAGCTGCAACTGGAACGCGAGCGGCTCGCATGGCAGCTCACCGAACTGGACAAGCTCGCGCCGCAGCCCGGCGAGTGGGAAGAGGTCAACGCGGAGCATCGGCGGCTGTCGCATTCGGCGAATCTGATCGACGGCGTGCAGGGCGCGCTGTCCGCGCTGTCCGAATCCGACGACGCGATGATCGGTCATCTGTCGTCGATCATCTCGAAGCTGCGCGATCTCGCCGAGATCGATCCCGAACTGAACGACGCGCTCGCCGCGCTGGAGCCAGCCGAAATCCAGTTGCAGGAAGCCGCGTACTCGCTGAGTCACTACGCGCAGCGGCTCGAACTCGATCCCGATCGGCTTGCTCAGGTCGAAAAGCGCCTCGACGCGCTGCACTCGGCTGCGCGCAAGTTCCGTCTGCAACCCGAAGCGCTGCCGCAAGAACATCACGAGCGCCGCGAGCAGCTCGCAAAGCTCGATGCAGCCGCCGATCTCGACGCGCTCCGTGCCGCCGAGGCCAAGGCGAAAGACGCGTACGTCGCCGAAGCGAAGGTGCTGTCGAAGGCGCGCGCGAAGGCCGCGAAGGCGCTGGGCGCGGCCGTGACGACGGGCATGCAGGAACTGTCGATGGCGGGCGGCAGCTTCGAGGTCGCGCTCGTGCCGCTGCCCGAAGGCGGTGCGCATGGGATGGAGCAGATCGAATTCCGCGTCGCCGGTCATGCGGGCGTGCCGCTGCGGCCGCTCGCGAAAGTCGCGTCGGGCGGCGAGCTCGCGCGTATCAGTCTCGCGCTCGCGGTGATCGCGAGCGCGGCGAGCCCCACGCCCACGCTGATCTTCGACGAAGTGGACACGGGTATCGGCGGCGGCGTCGCGGAAGTGGTCGGACGCCTGCTGCATCAGCTCGGCGAGCAGCGCCAGGTGTTGTGCGTGACACATCTGCCGCAGGTCGCGGCACGCGGCGATCATCACTTGCAGGTCGCGAAGAGCGGCAACGGCAAGGGCGGTACGATCAGCACCGTCACGTCGCTGGACAAGACGAGCCGTATCGAAGAAGTCGCGCGCATGCTGGGCGGCCTGGAGATCACGCCCACCACGCGCAAGCACGCGAAGGAAATGCTCACGACGGCCTGAGTCCCGAACGGCGCTCGCCCTCAGCTTGTCCCCATCTCCTCGTCAGGGAGCGCCGTGAAACGAACGCCCTCGCCGTAACAACACGCGAGCCGCTATCCGAACACCCGCTTCCACAAGCGCAACACGGCCTCGCGTTCTTTCTCCACAGTCTGCGGCTCGACACGCGCCTTCTCCATGCCGTCGAGCCGCAGCTTGTGCTGCAGCTTGCGATACGTCCGGTAAGCCGCGCCGACGGTATCTGCCTCCTCGCCGCTCATCAAGCCGAAGCGCGACACTTCGCGCAGCAACGCGATGTTGCCCGTGTTGCGGATCAGCTCGGGATCGCGCGCCGCATGCAGCAGCACCCAGTACTGCACGGCGAACTCGATGTCGACCATCCCGCCGCGATCGTGCTTCAGATCGAACAGTTCGGTGCGATTCGGATGGCCTTCTTCGACTCGCCGCCGCATACCGACGATCTCGCCGGCAAGCGATGCCGCGTCGCGCGGCGTCGTCAGCACCTGTTCGCGGATCGCCTCGAACTTCGCGCCGATCTCGGGATCGCCCGCGCAATAGCGCGCCCGCGTGAGCGCCTGGTGCTCCCATACCCATGCCGTGTTGGCCGCATCGCCTTCGCGCAGCTGATAGCGGCGGAATGCGTCGAGGTCCGTCACGAGCAAACCCGACTCGCCATTCGGACGCAGCCGCAAGTCGACGTCGAACAGAATGCCCGCGCCCGTCGCCGTCGTGAGCCACGTGATCAGGCGGCGCGTGAACGTCGCGTAGATGTCGGACGCGTTGTCGTCGGGGTCGTCGTAGAGAAAGATCAGATCGAGGTCCGATGCGTAGCCGAGCTCCTTTCCGCCGAGCTTGCCGTACGCGATGATCGCGAAGCGCGGCACCTCGCGATGGCGCTTCGCAAGCTGGTTCCAGACGGCTTCGATCGTCACGTCGAGCACGGCGTCCGCGAGTTCGGACAGACGGTCGCTGACGTGCTCGACGCTCAGCTTGCCCGCCAGATCGATCAGCAGAATGCGGAACACTTCGGCTTGATGCGCGTGGCGCAGCAGGTCCATCTGCTGCTCGACGCCGTCGGCCGCCGCGAGCCGCGCACGCAGCGCGCGCTTGAACTCGGGCCAGTCGAACGGGCTCGCCATCGCTTCGTCGTCGAGCAGCTCGTCGAGCAATTGCGGATGGCGGATCAGATAGCCGGCCGCCCAGCGCGACGCGCCCAGCACCGACAGCACGCGATGCAGCGCCTGCGGATACTCCGTCAGCAGCGCGAGATACGCGCCGCGCCGTCCGACGCCTTCGAGCAGATCGAACAGGCGCACGAGAATATCGGCCCGCCGCTCGGGCGGCTCCAGCGTGCGCGCGGCTTCGAGCGCGCGCTGCGCGACGATGTCGAAGCGCTGCCGGCTGCGCTCCGCGAGACCAGCGTAGCGCGACGACTGCCACACCGCCTTGAGGCGCGCGAGCAGATCGCCGGGCGCGTCGATGCCCAGCTCGACGAGGCGCGCTGCGAGCGCTTCGTCGGCGCCATCGTCCGCGAGCGCGCTGCTCCAGACCCACGCCGCCGCGCCGTCTTCGGGCGCGCCGCAGCCGCCCTGCCCGCTCACCTTGTCGGCGAAAATCTGGTCGAACTGCTGTTCGACCAGCTCGCGGTGCGCTTCGAGCTTCGACATCAGCGACGCGTAGTCGTCGAAGCCCATCGACTTCGCGAGATGCGCGCGCTCGCCGGGATCGACGGGCATCGCGTGGGTCTGCGCGTCGTTGCGGTACTGCAAGCGGTGTTCGAGCTCGCGCAGGAACAGATACGCACTCGACAGATCCGCGCACACTTCCGGCGAAACGAGACCGCGCGCGGCCGCATGCGTCAGCACGGCGAGCGTCGGACGCACGCGAAAGCCCGCGTCCTGGCCGCCGCGTATCAGCTGGAACACCTGCGCGCTGAACTCGATCTCGCGGATGCCGCCGCGGCCGAGCTTGATATCGTCGGCTTTATCCGGGCGCATCGACGCGCGCCGCTGCGCTTCCTGGCGAATCTGCAGATGCAGCGAACGGATCGCGCTGATCACGCCGAAGTCCAGGTAACGCCGGTAGACGAACGGCTTCACGATCGAGTCGAGCTGCTTCGAGAGCCTGCGCGCCGAGTCGCTTGCCTGCGCGGACACGAGCCGCCCCTTGATCCACGCGTAGCGCTCCCATTCGCGGCCCTGCACATAGAAATACTCTTCGAGCATGCCGAGACTGCACACGAGCGGCCCGGAATCGCCATTCGGCCGCAGCCGCATGTCGACGCGAAACACATAGCCGTCGGCCGTCACTTCGGCCAGCGCCGCAATCAGCCGCTTGCCGAGTCGCGTGAAGAAGTCCTGCGTCGCGATGGGCGAGCGCTGGCCGCCCGTCGTCTCGCCGTCGTCTTCGTAGACGAAGATCAGGTCGATGTCCGACGATACGTTCAGCTCCCGCCCGCCCAGCTTGCCCATGCCGACCACGCCGAGCGACAGGCGCTCGCCCTGCGAGCCGCGCGGCTCGCCGAAGAGCGCTTCGAGATCGGCTGATACGACGGCCATCGCGCGCTGGATCGTCGCTTCGGCGAGGTCGGTCATCGTGCCCGTCACTTCGGCCACGTCGGCCGCGCCCGTCAGGTCGCGCTCCATCACTGCGCAAAACACTTCAGTACGAAGCTGACGCAGCGCCTTTTTCAGCGCGTCTTCGGAAAGCGGCGCATCGGGCGCCGCACGCAACGCGTCGGCAAGCGCATCGAGCCGCGCGTCGATGCGCTGCCGGTTGATGGGCGCCGCCGCCAGCGCCGCGACGCGCGCCGCGAGATGGGGTTGCGCCGCGTAAGCACGCGATGCGTAGTGCGAATAGCTGGAACTCAACAGGGATGGTTCGGTCATCAAGGATCTGGCTCGCTTGTTGCTGAATTGCGGCTGAGGTATCTCGCGGCCGTTGCTCGCGCAAACCGCCGGCACCCCGTGTGGCCTTGCGCACACCCGCTGCGCCTCACGGCCTTGGCGGCTGGCCCGTGTGATACATTTCGTCGTTAGAACCGCAAAACTACCATATGCCTACCCCGTCGCAGCATGTCCGAGCGAAACTCATCCGCCGACCCGCATGAAGCCGGACGCGTCAAGCCCGTAGGCGGAAGCGATCATGTGGTGCTGCGCCACACGCTGCGAGTCCTTCTCAGCATTGCGCTCTTCCTGTACTTCGTCGTCCTGCTGGCCGTGCTCGGCCTGCGCTATCTCGTGCTGCCGTACGCCGACTCCTTCCGTCCGAAAATCGAGGCAGCCGTATCCGAAAAGATCCACGCCCAGCTCAGGATCGGCAAGCTCGCGCCGCATTGGACGGGCTTCCAGCCAGGACTCGAAGCCACCAACGTCACCATCACCAATCGCGACGGCAAAGTCGCGCTGATGATTCCGCATGCGAGCGCGACCGTGTCGTGGTCGTCCGTCTGGAAGCTCGCGCCCATTCTTTCCAGCGTGATCATCGACAAGCCGGATCTGCTCATCGAGCGAGAGACGGACGGCTCGCTCACCATCGCCGGCGTGACGGTGCCGACGGTTCACACGGGCAACGACACGTTCAGCACATGGCTGTTGCGGCAGCAGGCGATGATCCTGCGCGGCGGCACGCTGCGCTGGCACGACACGCGGCGCGACGCGCCTGAGATTGCCTTGCAGAATATCCGCCTCGCCATTCTCAGCGACGGCTACGATCACAAGCTCGCGCTCCAGGCGCCGCCCGACGGCAAGGTGCTGTTCGGTCCGCTCGACTTTCGCGCGCACTTCCGTCACGCGCGACTCGGGGCAATGGGCAAGCCGATCAACTGGACGGGCGAGGCGTATATCTCGACGGGCCCCGTCGATCTGCCGATGCTCGCCCGCTACATGGATTTCCCGATCGAAACCTACGCCGGCCGCATCGACAACGCGATCTGGCTGCAGTTCACGCAAGGCCGCGTGAGGTCTGCCGCCGGGGAGCTGTCGGGCAACAGCATCGCGTTGCGCGTGAAGCCGACGCAGCCGAAGCTCGACGTGCCCGTCGCGCGTTTTTCGTGGGCTGTCGCGCACGACGCCGACGAATGGACGCTCGATCTGCGCGATCTGCGCGCCGAGCTCGGCCAGCCGCCGCTCGACGACGGCACGCCCGTCGCCCGCATCCTCGCGCTTCATACGTTGTCGAGCCGTTACCGGGTGCCGAGCGTCCAGCACGGACAGCTGATCAGCATCACGGGCGATCGCGTCGACCTCGGCATCCTTGCAGAATTCAGCCGCGCGCTGCCGCTGCCGAGGCGTCTGTTGAACAACCTCGTGCGCTACAACCCGCGCGGCCTCGTCGCCGATTACACGATCGAAGTCGAGCGCGGCAAGCCCGATTCGGGCGAAGCCGCGAGCGAGCATCGCGAGCCGGGCGCGGAGCCGATCATCCGCTATCGCTTCAAGGGAGACCTGCAAGGCATCAGCATCGCCGCGCAGGAGCCGCCGCCTGGGCTCACCGCGAGAAATCACCCGCGAGCGGGCATTCCGGGCATCGAGAATCTGTGGGGCACCGTCGACGCCGACGAACGGCACGGCGCGCTCACCATCGACACGGCGAACGCGGCGATCACGATGCCCGGCGTGTTCGACGATCCGCGCCTGACGTTCGACCATCTGAGCGGCAAGGGCACATGGACGATCGCGCCCGCCGTCGCGCCGGGGCAGCGGCACAAGGCATTCGACGTGCAGGTGTCGGAGCTGAAGGTGTCGAACGCGGACGCGGACGCGAAAGCGACGGCCAGCTATTCGAACATCGGCAGCGGGCGCGGCTCGCTCGATCTGAAGGCCGAGTTCGAGCGCGCGCAGGTGCCGCGCATCACGCGCTATCTGCCGACCAGCATCAGCGAAAAGCTGCGCATCTATCTGGGCCACGGCTTGCAGGCGGGCATGTCGCGCGGCGCGACCATCGAGATTCACGGCAATCTCGACAAATTCCCCTACTCGCGCGATCCGAAGGCGGGCGTCTTCCGGATCGTCGCGCCGTTCAAGGGCGGCCGCTTCGACCCGTCGCCGTACCCGCCGCGCACGCTGAAGAACGGCACGCCGAACGTATGGCCCGCGCTCGACGGCATCGACGGCGAGTTCCAGCTGAAAGAGAACCTGCTGCGCTTCGACGCCGAGCGCGCCCATTACAAGCGCCTCGCGCTGAACAAGGTGACGGGCAAGATCGACGACCTGGGCACGCGCGCATCGAGCCTCGTCATCACGGGCGACGCGCGCGGGCCGCTCGCCGACATGCTCGACTACGTGAACAACAGCGCGCTCGGCGGGATGGCGAAACATCAGACGGAAAAGCTCCATGCCGAGGGCCCCGCCGCGCTCGCGCTCAAGCTGACGGTGCCGCGCACGCTGCCCACGCCCGGCACGCCGCCGAAGCCGCGCGTCGCCGTGGAGGGCTCGCTTGCGTTCGAGAACGACAGGCTGTCGATGGACAACGTCCCGCCGCTGTCGCAACTGCGCGGCAAGGTGCGCTTCACCGAGCACACGGCGCAGGTCGACGGGCTCTCGGGGCAGTTCATGGGCGGCGACGTGCGCGCGAAAGGCGGACTGGACGCGAGCGGCGCGTACGCACTCGACGTGTCCGGGCATGTCGCCGTCGATGCCGCGCGCGGACTGAACCTGCGCGGCCTGCCCGCGCAGGTGCTGACGCGGATGAACGGCGGCGCGCCGTACGACATGAGCGTGCGCGGCGCCAAAGGCCGCTTGCCGGATGTCGCCGTTCATTCGGACCTGACGGGGCTCGCGCTCGATTTCCCCGCGCCGTTCAAGAAGCCGATCGGCACGCCGATGCCGCTCGACTTCACGTTCCGGCCGAGTGTTTCGAACGAAGGCGGCAGCGCCGTCGCGGAAGGCAACGGCAATAGCAATGGCATCCAGCGCGCGGACCTCACGTTCGGCCCGATCGCGGCGACCTATCTGCTCAGGCACGCGCCCGGCCAGCCGCCCGAAGTCGTGCGCGGCGCCGTCGGCGTGAACCGGCCGGCCGATCTGCCGTCGGAAGGCGTGACGGCCGCCGTCGACATCGACGCGCTCGACGCCGACGCCTGGCGCGCCCTCTTCGTGCAGATGCGCAAGGCGAACGAAGGCGTCGCGCCGATGCCGCCCAGCGCGACGGCCGTGCAGTTCATGCCGAACCGCTTCGCCGTGCACATCGGCACGCTGACGCTGCTCAAGCGCCGCTGGGAAAGCGTGGTGGTCGGCGCGTCGCGCTACGACAAGCAGTGGCAGGCGAACATCGCGTCGAACCAGGTGTCGGGGCACGTGTCGTGGCTGCCGGGCGCGACGCCGGGCTCGCCGGGCACGCTGCAGGCGCGGCTCGCCCGGCTCGTGATTCCATCCGTGGCCGAAAACGATCTGCTCGGTCCGGCCATCAACCAGCCGGCGCAGAACATTCCGACGATCGATCTCGTCGTCAACGAGTTGAGCGTGCGCGGGCGCAATTTCGGCAAGCTCGAAGTCAATGCGCACAACTTCGAGGACAACGGCACGCCCGTCTGGCAACTCGATTCGCTCGACATCAGCAACCCGGCCGCGACGCTCAAGGCGACGGCGAACTGGCGCACGGGCCGCAACTACGGCGCGAACCAGGACGACGAGGCCGAGCGCAGCACCGAACTCGATTTCAAGCTCGACATCAAGGATGCGGGCGCGCTGCTCGAACGCGCGGGACTGCCGCGCACGCTGAAGGCGGGCGAAGGATCGGTGTCGGGCAAGCTCGGCTGGCGGGGCGGTCCCACGAAACCCGACTATCCGACGCTCAACGGCAACCTCGCCGCCGATCTGCGGCACGGACAGATTCTCAAGGTCGATCCCGGCGTCGCGAAGCTGCTCGGCGTGCTGAGCCTGCAAAGCCTCGCGCGCTACGCGTCGATGGATTTCCGCGACGTGATCGGCGAAGGGTTGCCGTTCGAGCACGTGACGGGCACGGCACGCGTCGAGAACGGCATCGGCACGACGAACGACTTCGAGATGGTCACGGCGCCCGCGCGGGCCCAAATGAAGGGCTCCGTCGACCTGCCGCACGAAACGCAGGACCTGAAGGTGCATATCGTGCCGACCGTCAGCGCGGGCGCGGGCGTCGTCGCCGCGGCCGTGATCAACCCGCTGCTCGGGCTGGGCGCGCTGGTCGCCGATATCGCGCTGTCGCATTCGATCGAGCATGCGTTCGCAGTCGATTACGCAATCACGGGTTCATGGGCCAAGCCGCACGTCGAGCGGGTCCACACCGATCGCGGTAATATGAACGCGCCGGCCGCCGTCGCGGCGCCCAACTGAGCGAAGCGCACGCCTGACGCGCCTGGGCACTGCATTGCACGTGCCCGTGCCGGCCGCCCGGAAGTGCAGAGCCGTTGCTGGCATCCCCTTTCCGCAGTGCCCCGGTGACGTGCTTTTGCGCCGTTCCCTTTGGCAGGAGTCTATCGAACGCCTATGAGCGACCTGAACACGCAGTCCGCGAAGTCATCCCCTCACGCTGGCCCCTTCCGCGTCGCCGCGCTGCAGATGGTGAGCACGCCGGAGCGCGACCGCAACCTCGCCGAGGCCGAACGCCTGATCGCGCAAGCTGCCGCCGATGGCGCGCAGCTCGTCCTGTTGCCCGAATACTTCTGTTTCATGGGCTACAAGGAAACCGACAAGCTCACCGTGCGCGAACGCTACGGTGACGGCCCGATCCAGCGCTTTCTCGCCGACGCTGCGCGCCGGCACAAGGTGTGGGTCATCGGCGGCACGCTGCCTTTGACGGCGCCCGAAGCGACGCGCGTGCTGAACACGACGCTCGTCTTCGATCCGCAAGGCAATGAGGCCGCGCGCTACGACAAGATCCATCTGTTCAACTTCGAGAAGGGCGAGGAATCGTTCGACGAAGCACGCACGATCCGCGCCGGCGACACCGTCCGCACGTTCGACGCGCCGTTCGGGCGCGTGGGCCTGTCGGTCTGCTACGATCTACGCTTTCCCGAGCTGTACCGGCGCATGGGCGACTGCGCGCTGATCGTCGTGCCGTCCGCATTCACGTACACGACGGGCCGCGCGCACTGGGAAACGCTGCTGCGCGCGCGGGCCGTCGAGAACCAGTGCTACGTGCTCGCCGCCGCGCAGGGCGGCAAGCATGAAAACGGCCGGCGCACGTGGGGCCACAGCATGCTGATCGACCCGTGGGGCGAAATCATCGACGTGCGCGACGAAGGCGCGGGCGTCGTCGCGGGCAATATCGAGCGCTCACGCATCGACGAAGTCCGGCAAAGCCTGCCGGCCTGGCGCCACCGCATGCTCAGCTGACTAAGTCTGATTTGAACCGCATGCATTGAAAGTGCCGCAGCCGTTACCCATCTGACGGCTGCGCACGCAACCGAATACCCTGAATCGAGCGAACTTCGCATGAACATCATCGAACCCAGCATCCGTAATCTCGCGACGGCCAAAGACGTGCTCCTCACGCCCTACGGCCTCGACGAAGCCGTGCTGACCCGCACGCTCGCCGAGATCTTCACGCATCGCGTCGATTACGCCGACCTCTACTTCCAGGCGACGCGCAGCGAGGCCTGGAGCCTGGAGGAAGGCATCGTCAAATCGGGCAGCTTCAGCATCGACCAGGGCGTCGGCGTGCGCGCCGTCTCCGGCGACCGCACGGCCTTCGCGTATTCGGACGACCTGTCGCCCGAAGCGATCCGCCAGGCCGCGATCGCCACGCGCGCGATCGCCAAGGCGGGCGGCGGCAAGCAGAAGATCAAGGCGGCGTCGACGTTGACGGGCGTGTCCGGGCGCGATCTCTATCTGCCGTCCGATCCGCTGCACTCGCTCGACGCAACGGCGAAGGTCAAGCTGCTGGAACGCATCGAGCAGATGGCGCGCGGCCGCGATCCGCGCATCACGCAGGTGATGGCGGGTCTTGCGGGCGAATACGATGTGGTGCTGGTCGCGCGCAGCGACGGCGCGCTGGCGGCGGACATCCGCCCGCTCGTGCGGGTGTCGGTGACGGTCATCGCCGAACAGAATGGCCGACGCGAAATCGGCAGCGGCGGCGGCGGCGGCCGCTACGACTACGGCTATTTCACCGACGACATCCTGTCGAAGTACGTGGACGACGCGGTGCATGCAGCGCTCGTCAACCTCGATGCGCGTCCGGCGCCCGCGGGCGCGATGACGGTCGTGCTCGGACCGGGCTGGCCCGGCGTGCTGCTGCACGAAGCGATCGGCCACGGCCTCGAAGGCGACTTCAACCGCAAGGGGTCGTCCGCGTTTGCGGGCCGCATCGGCGAGCAGGTCGCGGCCAAGGGCGTCACCGTGGTCGACGACGGCACGCTGCCCAACCGTCGAGGCTCGCTGAACATCGACGACGAAGGCAACCCGACGCAGTGCACGACGCTGATCGAAGACGGCATCCTGAAGGGCTACATCCAGGACACGCTGAACGCGCGCCTGATGAAAATGCCCGTGACGGGCAACGCGCGCCGCGAATCGTACGCGGCGCTGCCGATGCCGCGCATGACCAACACGTACATGCTCAACGGCGACAAGGACCCGCAGGAAATCATCGCGTCCGTGAAGAACGGGCTGTACGCGGTGAACTTCGGCGGCGGCCAGGTGGACATCACGAACGGCAAGTTCGTGTTCTCGGCGTCCGAGGCGTACATGATCGAAGACGGCAAGATTACGTACCCCGTCAAGGGCGCGACGCTGATCGGCAGCGGCCCGGAATCGCTCAAGTACGTGAGCATGATTGGCAACGACATGTCGCTGGATACGGGCGTCGGCGTGTGCGGAAAGGAAGGCCAGAGCGTGCCCGTCGGCGTGGGCCAGCCGACGCTGCGCATCGAGAAGATGACGGTCGGCGGCACGGTCTGATTTCGCACGTTCCGCACGTTTCGTGCATCGGTCGCGCGAAACGTGCGGATTTTCCGCATTTTCAGCGCCCACAGCTTGCCAGCTGAGCAATCCTCGGGTTATAAAGCAATTCAACCCTTTTGACGAGCCATCCCTTTTTCGCCATGTCCGCCAAGTTTTATTTTTATTTCTTTTGGGCATCTCAGACCGCTGGCGGATCGAGAGGGGTGTGAACGTACATAGGCACCTGAAATTCCCGAAAAAACCGCCAGCGAGTCTGGCGGTTTTTTTTCGTCCCAACGACTTTGACTTTGACCGTTTTAGCTTGTTGACCCGTTCGCTGCGGCGCCGTCGTTGAATCGCAGACCGCGCGAACCGCGCTACGAACCGAATCGAGGAGAAAACCATGCCCCCGCACAATACCGACGATGTCCGCATCCGCGAACTGAAAGAACTGACGCCGCCTGCTCACCTGATCCGCGAGTTCCCCTGCGACGAGAAGGTATCCGACCTGATCTTCAACGCTCGCTCGTCGATGCATCGGATCCTGCACGGCATGGACGACCGTCTGATCGTCATCATCGGACCCTGCTCGATTCACGACCCGAAGGCCGCGATCGAATATGCAGGCCGCCTGATCGAACAGCGCACGCGCTTCGCGACCGAACTCGAGATCGTGATGCGCGTGTACTTCGAAAAGCCGCGCACGACGGTGGGCTGGAAGGGCCTCATCAACGATCCGTACATGGACAACAGCTTCAAGATCAACGACGGCCTGCGCACCGCGCGCGAGCTGCTGATGAAGATCAACGAGTTGGGCCTGCCCGCCGGCACCGAATATCTCGACATGATCAGCCCGCAATACATCGCCGATCTGATCTCGTGGGGCGCGATCGGCGCGCGCACGACGGAATCGCAGGTGCATCGCGAACTCGCGTCGGGCCTGTCGTGTCCCGTCGGCTTCAAGAACGGCACGGACGGCAACGTGAAGATCGCCGTCGATGCAATCAAGGCCGCGTCGCAGCCGCACCATTTCCTGTCGGTGACGAAGGGCGGCCACTCGGCCATCGTATCGACGGCGGGCAATGAGGACTGCCACATCATCCTGCGCGGTGGCAAGGTGCCGAACTACGACGCCGACAGCGTGAACGCAGCGTGCACCGACATCGGCAAGGCAGGCCTCGCCGCGCGCCTGATGATCGACGCAAGCCACGCGAACAGCTCGAAGAAGCACGAAAACCAGATTCCCGTGTGCGCGGATATCGGCCGCCAGATCGCGGCGGGCGACGAGCGCATCGTCGGCGTGATGGTGGAATCGCATCTCGTCGCGGGCCGCCAGGACCTGCAAGAGGGCTGCGCGCTGACGTACGGCCAGAGCATCACCGATGCATGCATCGGCTGGGACGACAGCATCGCCGTGCTCGAAGGTCTCGCGGATGCCGTCAGGCAACGGCGCGTCGCGCGCGGCAGCGGCAACTGACCATCGCCCATATTGCTTCACGCAGACTTTGCCCGACTCATGCAGCCGGGCATTTTTTTGGCCATTCGGCCGAATCGCGCTTCATGTGCGGTTTTTGTGCCTTCGAATCTCGTGCCGGTGTTTGCGAAAAGGCGTTGAACACCGGGAAATTTGGGTATAAAATTTTGTACATGAAGGGAGCACATGGAGCTCGAAAAAGAGATTCGCTGGATCGGCTCCAGCTATGACGATCTGCTTTCGTTTCCAGATGAACCTCGCCGCCAGGCAGGCTTTCAGCTCGCCAAGGTTCAGGCGGGCCTCGATCCGGACAACTGGAAGCCGTTCGATATCGTCGGCGCGGGCACGCGTGAAATTCGCATCAGCGAACAGGAAGGCACTTTTCGCGTGATGTACGTCGCCAAGTTTGTCGAAGCCGTATATGTACTGCACTGCTTCCAGAAGAAGACGCAGGCAACCAGCCGGCATGACAGGGAAATCGCCGAAGCGCGTTATCGCGCAGCGGCCAATGTGAGGAAAGTATGAAGACCATCGACACCAGGGTCCGTCATGTCACGAAACCGGGCGCGAATCTGTTTCTCGAACTCGGCTTCCCCGCAGACGAAGCAAAACGGCTGCACGCCGCATCGCAAAAGCAGATCAACGACACGCGCCTGCTCAAGGAACAGTTGATGTCCGAACTGTCCACGTGGATCGAACAGCATCATCTGAAGCAGTCCGAGGCTGCGGAAATCCTGATGGTGTCGCGGCCGCGCGTGTCGGATGTCGTCAACAAGAAGACTTCGAAATTCACGATCGATACGCTCGTCGAAATGATGAGCCGTATCGGCAAGCCGGTCACGCTCGCGGTCGGCTGAGCGGTCGGGCTGCCCGTCGCTTCGCATTTTGTCGCGCTCGATGTCAGGCGCTTGTTATCGGGCTCCTGGTCCCGCTTTTTGTCCCGCCTCTTCGCCAGGCTTTTGCCGCGCTTCTTGCGCGGCTGGCCGTGTCCTTGGCCCGCCTCGCTAGCCGCCGGTGCTTTTCGAGCCGCGGTCGTGTTGCCACAGCACATCACTGCCGCCATCCGCGCGGTTGAGCACGCGAGCCAGCACGAACAGCAGATCGGACAGCCGGTTCACATATCGACGCGGCGCCGCGTTGATCGTGTCGACGGCACCGAGCGCGACGATCGAGCGCTCGGCTCGCCTGCAAACCGTCCGGCACACATGCGCGAGCGAAGCGGCGCGCGTGCCCGCCGGGAGAATGAACTCCTTGAGCGGCGGCAAGGTCGCGTTGTGTTCAGCGAGCCATGCATCCAGTTGTGCGAGATGCGTATCGGCGATCATCGAATGGCCCGGAATGCATAGCTCGCCGCCCAGATCGAACAGATCGTGCTGGATCGCCGTCAGCGCGGCACGCACGCCGTCGGGCAATGTCTCGCACAGCAGCACGCCGATATTCGAGTTCAATTCATCGACGTCGCCGATCGCGGCAATGCGCGCGTCATCCTTGCGCACGCGGCGGCCGTCGCCGAGACCCGTGGTGCCGTCGTCGCCCGTGCGCGTCGCGATCCTGCTCAAGCGGTTGCCCATGATGTGCGTTTCCTTGTGTCGATTGACGATGCGTCCATGCGGATACATCGCGATATGCCGTCGCGCTTCATTATAGAGTTGCCGCGCTCCCCGCTCGCGACACCGCGTCAAACGCCGCATCAAAGGCTGCACAGAGCTTGCGAGTCCGACGCCGGGCCACGGTCGAAGGGCGTAAAATGGCTATCAACCATCAGAATATTCGCCATCAGGAGACGCAGGTGAACCATCCCGTGCCGCCCACCCCCGTGCGCCGCCCTTTTCCTGCAGAGCTACTCACCGCGCTCAAATCGGCATTCGGTGAACGCGTATCGACATCCGACGCCGTTCGTGCCCATCATGGCCGCGACGAATCACCGTTCGATCCGCAACTGCCCGACGCTGTCGTTTTCGCACGCAACACCGAAGACGTCCAGACCGTCGTCACGCTGTGCAGTCAATACGACGTTCCCATCATTCCATACGGCAATGGCTCCTCGCTGGAAGGCCATCTGCTGGCCGTACAAGGCGGCGTGTCGATCGATCTGTCCGAAATGAACCGCGTGCTGTCGATCAACGCGGAAGATCTGACCGTCACCGTCGAGCCCGGCATCTCGCGCAAGCAGTTAAACGAGGCGCTTCGCGACACGGGTCTCTTCTTCCCGATCGATCCGGGCGCGGACGCGAGCATCGGCGGCATGTCGGCGACGCGCGCGTCGGGCACGAATGCCGTGCGCTACGGCACGATGCGCGAGAACGTGCTGGGCCTGACCGTCGTGCTCGCCGATGGCCGCGTGATCCACACGGGCACGCGAGCACGCAAGTCGTCGGCGGGTTATGACCTTACGCGCCTGTTCGTGGGCTCCGAAGGCACGCTCGGCGTGATCACCGAAATCACCTTGCGCCTCTATCCGCAGCCGGAAGCCGTGTCGGCGGCTGTCTGCGCGTTCCCGTCGATGGGCGACGCCGTGCGCGCCGTGATCGAGACGATCCAGATCGGCGTGCCGATTGCGCGCGTCGAGTTCGTCGATTCGCTCGCGATCCGCTCGATCAATCGTCATTCGAACCTGACGCTGCGCGAAGCGCCCACGCTGTTCTTCGAGTTCCATGGCACGGAAGCCGGCGTGAAAGAGCAGGCCGAACTCGTGCAGGAAATCGCCGCGCAAAACAGCGGCGAGGACTTCGAATGGGCGACGCGCCCTGAAGACCGCAGTCGCCTGTGGAATGCGCGTCACAGCGCCTACTTCGCGATGCTGCAACTGAAGCCCGGCAGCCGAGCGGTCTCCACCGATGTCTGCGTGCCGATTTCGCGCCTCGCCGAATGCGTGGTCGAAACGGAAGCGGACCTCAACGGTTCGCCGCTGCCCTGCCCGATCGTCGGACACGTCGGCGACGGCAATTTCCACGTCTGCATTCTGATCGACCCGAACAAGCCGGAAGAGATGGAAGAAGCGGAGCGCCTGAATCACCGCATCGTGCAGCGCGCGCTGCGCATGGACGGCACCTGCACGGGCGAACACGGCGTGGGCCTGCACAAGATGAACTTTCTGCTCGAAGAACACGGTCCCGTCGCGATCGACGTGATGCGCTCGATCAAGCATTCGCTCGATCCGCGCAACCTGATGAACCCAGGCAAGATCTTTACGTGGGCGGCATAGCGTAACCGCATGTCCGGCCGCGCAGCACAAAGAGGCGCGCGGCCGTCAACGAGGAGACATTCCATGAACGCACCCGGCGAGCTGTCCCCCGAGCTGTCGCCCGAGATGCTTGCGCAACGTCAGCGCGAGGTCGTGCAGGCGTTGATGGCCGTACTGCCCACCCATTGCCTGCTCTTTCGCGAAGAAGACACGGTCGCATACGAATGCGACGGTCTTGCCGCGTACCGGCGCTTGCCGCTTGCCGTCGCGCTGCCGGAAACCGAGTCGCAGGTGCAGCGCATCGCGCAGATCTGTCATCGGCTCAATGTGCCCATTGTGCCGCGCGGCGCGGGCACGAGTCTGTCGGGCGGCGCGATGCCTATCCGGAACGGAGTCGTCGTCTCGCTCGCGCGTTTTCGCAAGATCATCGAAGTCGATCCGTATGCGCGCACGGCAACCGTGCAACCCGGCGTGCGCAATCTGTCGATATCGGAAGCCGCCGCGCCTTACGGCCTTTACTACGCGCCCGATCCGTCATCGCAGATTGCCTGCACGATCGGCGGCAACGTCGCGGAAAATTCCGGCGGCGTGCACTGCCTCAAGTACGGCCTCACGGTGCATAACGTCATGCGCGTGCGTGCCGTCACGATGGACGGCGAAATCGTCGAGTTCGGCTCGCTGAGCCCGGATGCGCCTGGCCTGGACCTGCTGGCCGTCATGATCGGCAGCGAAGGCATGTTCGCGATCGTCACGGAAGTCACCGTCAAGCTGATACCGAAGCCGCAGGCCGCGCAGGTCATCATGGCGAGCTTCGACGATGTCGTGAAAGGCGGCGATGCCGTCGCGGGCATCATTGCCGCGGGCATCATCCCCGCAGGCCTCGAAATGATGGACAAGCCGGCCACCCGCGCCGTCGAGGAGTTCGTCAACGCCGGCTACGATCTCGATGCGGCCGCGATTTTGCTCTGCGAGTCGGACGGCACGCCCGAGGAAGTCAGCGAAGAAATCGTGCGCATGACGGCCGTGCTGCGCGAACACGGCGCGACGCGCATCCAGATTTCGCGCACGGAAGCCGAACGGCTGCGCTTCTGGTCGGGCCGCAAGAACGCGTTCCCGGCCGCCGGCCGGATCTCGCCCGATTACTACTGCATGGACGGCACGGTGCCGCGTCGCAGCATCGGACCGCTGCTCGCGCGTATCGAGGAAATGGAAAAGAAGTACAACTTGCGTTGCATCAACGTGTTCCACGCGGGCGACGGCAACATGCATCCGCTGATCCTGTTCAATGGCAACGACCTCGACGAGTGGCACCGCGCGGAAGCCTTCGGTTGCGACATCCTCGAGACCTGTGTCGAACTGGGTGGCACGGTGACGGGCGAACACGGTGTCGGCATCGAGAAGATCAACTCGATGTGCGTGCAGTTTTCGCCCGAAGAGCGCGACGCGTTCCATGCCGTCAAGCGCGCCTTCGATCCCGCGGCGCTTCTCAACCCCGACAAGGGCATCCCGACGCGCGCGCGTTGCGCCGAGTACGGCAAGCTGCATGTGCGCGGCGGACTGCTGCCTCATCCCGAACTGCCGCGTTTTTGATCGCCTGGCCGGCGGTTGCCTGGTTCACTCCGTGCGCCGTCGGCATTGCGGCCTGGTCCGGCTGATGCTGAGCCTGTCGGATGTTTCGGCTCGCGGCAGGCTGTGCGTACGCGTTGCGCTTGAACGCCCATAAGGCATAACCGGCGCCCTCGGGTTCGTGATACGGGTCGGAACCGGGTTGCCAGCACGGCTTGCCTCGGTACAATCGAAAGCACTACAACGAAACAACGCATCATGAAAGAGGACGACATCGTCGCCGCGTGGTCGGAACGGGTTCGTGCGGCCACGGCCGCCGAACAGCCGCTCCGCATCCGAGGCGGTGGCACGAAGGACTGGTACGGCCAGTCATTGCAGGGTGAGATCCTCGACACGCGCGCGCTTCGCGGCATCATTGCGTACGACCCGGCCGAGCTGGTCATCACCGCGCGCGCAGGCACGCCGCTCCTCGAAATCGAAGCGGCGCTCGCCGAGCATGACCAGATGCTCGCCTTCGAGCCGCCCCACTTCGGCCCGCAGGCGACGCTCGGCGGCTGCATCGCGGCGGGCATCGCCGGTCCGCGCCGCCATTCGGCAGGCGCGCCACGCGACTTCGTGCTCGGCACCGTCGTCATGAACGGCCAGGGGCAAGTGCTTTCGTTCGGCGGACAAGTGGTGAAGAACGTCGCCGGTTACGACGTTTCCCGTCTGATGGCCGGATCGCTCGGAACGCTTGGGCTGATTCTCCAGTTGTCGGTCAAAGTGCTGCCACGTCCGAAGGCCGAAGCAACGCTCAAGTTCGACATGAACGGCACCGATGCCGTGCGCAAGCTCAACGAATGGGGCGGCCGCCCGCTGCCGATCACAGGCAGCGCGTGGCGCAACGGCACGCTGGCCGTGCGGCTGGGCGGCGCGGAAGCGGCCGTCAAGTCGGCGCGCACGTCGCTGGGCGGCGAAGTCGTCGACGCTGTTGAAGCCGAACGCTTCTGGGCCGGCCTGCGCGAACAGACCGATCCGTTTTTCGCGGCCATCGCGCCGAAGTCCGCGCTCTGGCGCCTCGCGCTGCCGACCATCACCGAGCCGCTGCAACTGCCCGGCGCGCAGTTGATGGAATGGGGCGGCGCGCAACGCTGGTGGATCACCGACGCCGACGCGCAAACCGTGCGCATCAGCGCGAAACAGGCAGGCGGCCACGCGACGATCTTTCGCACGGGCCACGGCTACGATCGCGGCGCGGGCGTCTTTACGCCGCTGCCCGCGCCGCTGATGAAGATTCATCGCGGCCTGAAGGCTGCATTCGACCCGGCCCGCATCTTCAATCGCGGCCGGCTGTACCCCGACTTCTGAGCGCGCGATGCAAACCAATCTCGCCGACTTCATTCGCAACACGCCCGACGGCGACGAAGCCGACGCCATCCTGCGCAAATGCGTGCATTGCGGCTTTTGCACCGCCACCTGCCCGACGTATCAACTGCTGGGCGACGAACTCGACGGGCCGCGCGGCCGCATCTATCTGATCAAGCAGATGGTGGAAGGCGCGCCCGTCACTCGCAGCACGCAACTGCATCTGGACCGCTGCCTCACGTGCCGCAATTGCGAATCCACCTGCCCGTCCGGCGTGCAGTACGGCAGGCTCGTCGAGATTGGCCGCAAGCTCACCGAAGAAAAAGTGCCACGGCCTTTCGGCCAGCGGCTGATGCGCCGCGTGCTCGCGAGCTTCGTGCCGAACAGCACGCTCTTCACGCCTGCGATGCGTATCGGCCAGCACTTCCGTCCGCTGCTGCCGAAGAAGCTGCGCGACAAGGTTCCGCAACGGCAACGTCAGCTCGAGTGGCCGACGGCCACGCATCCGCGCAAGATGCTGATGCTCGCGGGCTGCGTGCAACCGTCGATGATGCCGAACGTCAACATCGCGACGGCACGCGTGCTGGACGCGCTCGGCATCCAGACGGTCATCGCGCCGGAAGCGGGCTGCTGCGGCGCGATCCGGCTGCACCTCGGCTACAACGACGAAGCGCTGGACGACGTGCGGCAGAACATCGACGCGTGGTGGCCGCATGTCGGACAGGGCGTCGAGGCGATCGTGATGAACGCATCCGGCTGCGGCGCGACCGTCAAGGAATACGCGCACCTGATGCGCAACGATTCCGCTTACGCGGAGAAAGCGAAGCGCATCGTCGAACTGACGCGCGACATCAGCGAAATCCTGCCCGACTTCGAAGAAGCGCTGACGCCGCTCACGCGCCGCCGCGCGATCCACACCGTCGCGTTTCACCCGCCTTGCACGCTCCAGCATGGCCAGCAGATTCGCGGCAAGGTCGAACAGTTGCTGACGGCGCTCGGCATCGACGTCAGGCTGCCCGCCGACAGCCACCTGTGCTGCGGTTCGGCCGGCACCTATTCGCTCACGCAACCGGCGCTGTCGTACGCGCTGCGCAACCAGAAGCTCGAAAAGCTGAAGTCGCAGGAGCCGCAGATCATCGTCTCGGCTAATGTGGGCTGCATCGCGCATCTGCAAAGCGGAACCTCCACGCCTGTCGTACATTGGATCGAACTGGTCGAGCACATGCTCGCGGCCTGAGCCTGCGTGCTGTGCTTGCGTCGTGATCCACAGCATCGCTCGCAGGCGATGCACGCGCAACCTGGCCATTCGGCCAGGTCGTGACGCGCGGGAGGCATCCGTATAATTCGAATCGTCGCCCCTCGCATCGGTAATCAACGATTCATGCCAGATCTCGCTCACAATCTCGACGCAGTGCATCAGCGCATCGCTCTCGCCGCGCAGGTCGCGGGCCGTGATCCGCGCTCGATTGCGCTGCTCGCCGTCTCGAAGACGTTTCCCGCCGAAGACGTTCGCGCCGCCCATGCAGCGGGCCAGCGCGCGTTCGGCGAAAACTACGTGCAGGAAAGCCTGACGAAAATCGAAGCGCTGCCCGATCTGCGCGCTTCGATCGAATGGCATTTCATCGGACCGCTGCAGTCGAACAAGACGCGCCCCGTTGCCGAACATTTCGACTGGGTGCATTCCGTCGATCGCCTGAAGATCGCGCAGCGGCTGTCCGAACAGCGGCCCGACGTCTTGCCGCCGCTCAACGTGTGCCTTCAGGTGAACATCAGCGGCGAAGCATCGAAGAGCGGCGTGACACCTGAAGAAGCGTTGCATGTCGCGCGCGAAGTCGCGTCGCTGCCGAAGTTACGGCTGCGCGGCCTGATGGCGATTCCCGAACCGGCAGGCGACGTCGAACAGCAGCGCGCGCCGCATCGCGCGTTGCGCGAGCTGTTCGAGACGCTGCGCGCGGAGGGTCTCGAACTCGACACGCTGTCGATGGGCATGTCGGGCGATCTCGAAGCGGCCGTGCTCGAAGGCGCGACGATCGTGCGTATCGGCACGGCGATCTTCGGCGCCCGTGATTACTCTCACTAACTCCCGTACATCATGAAAATTGCCTTCATCGGCGGCGGCAATATGGCCGCCGCACTCATCGGCGGTCTGATCAAGCGCGGCGTTGCGCCGACGGACATTCGAGCCATCGATCCCAACGAAGACGCGCGCAAGCGCAACGAACAGCAGTTCGGCGTCGGCACGAGCGCGACGGCGGATGCGTCGCTGAAATCGTTCGATGCCGTCGTGCTCGCCGTGAAGCCGCAGATCGTCAAGGACGTCGCGGCCGCGCTCGCGCCGCATCTGTCGCCGTCGCAGGTCGTCATCAGCATCGTCGCGGGCATTCGCGGCGCAGACCTCTCGCGTTGGCTCGGCGGTCACGCGCGCCTCGTGCGCACGATGCCAAACACGCCCGCGCTGATCGGCATGGGCGTGACGGGGCTGGTCGCGCTAGGCGGCGTCGACGAGGCGGGACGCGCGCTGGCGTCGCAGATTCTCGGCGCGGTCGGACAGACGGTATGGTTCGACGACGAAGCGAAGATCGATGCCGTGACGGCCATCTCGGGCAGCGGCCCCGCCTACGTCTTCTACTTCATCGAGGCCATGCAGGAAGCGGCGCGCCAGTTGGGCATGGACGAGGAACAGGGCCGCGCGCTCGCCGTCGCGACATTCACGGGTGCCGCACAACTCGCCGCGCAATCGGGCGAACCGGCAAGCGTGCTGCGCGAGCGCGTGACGTCGAAGGGCGGCACGACGGCGGCCGCGCTGGCGTCGTTCGAAGCTCAAGGCGTGAAGGACGCGATCGTGCGCGGCGCGCTGGCCGCCGATGCGCGGGCCCGTGAAATGGGAGAGGAATTCGGCAAGCAGTGAAGGCGCTTGCCGTTTGACACGGGCGGACGCTGCGGCACGATACCGACGACGCGATCGGCGCCGCAGCGCTTATCAAAAGGCGTTCAGAACGCCTGCGCCGCGTAATGCGCGGCAATGCCGGCAAACAACGCGCCGCCTAGCCAGTTGTTATGGCGGAACGCCGCGAAGCACGGCATGCGCTCGCGGTCCTTGATCAGCGTGTAGTGGTACACGGCGCAGCCGGCAGCGGCGGCAAGACCGATCCAGTACAGCACGCCGAACCCCAGCACGACGCCGATGCCGACATAGATGCCGAGCGTGACCGCGTAGCAGATCATGATCGCGAGCACGTCGAAGCGGCCGAACGTCAGCGCGGACGTGCGAATGCCGATCTTGATGTCGTCGTCGCGATCGACCATCGCGTATTCGGTGTCGTACGCGACGGACCAGAACACGTTCGCGAGCAGCATCACCCACGCGAGCAGCGGCACCTGATTCTGTATCGCGGCGAACGCCATCGGAATGCCGAAGCCGAACGCAATGCCCAGATACGCTTGCGGAATGGCGAAGAAGCGCTTCGTGAACGGATACGTGCCCGCGACGAACAGCGCCGCCACCGACAACTCCTTCGTCAGCGTATTGAGCGGCAGGATCAGCAGAAACGCGATCAGCGACAGCCCGACCGCCAGCGCCACTGCTTCCCACGCCTTGATCCTGCCCGACGTTATCGGCCGGTTTTCGGTGCGCTTCACGTAGCGGTCGAAATCGCGGTCCGCGTAGTCGTTGATCGCGCAGCCGGCAGAGCGCATCAGCACCGTGCCAATCGTGAAGATCACCAGCAGCGACAACGACGGATGGCCGTCGGATGCAATCCACAGGGCGTTGAGCGTCGGCCACAGCAGCAGCAGGCTGCCGATCGGCTTGTCCATGCGGACGAGGCGCAGAAAAAGCGGGAGTCGGGCGAACATGGCGGTGCGCAGAAATACGGATCCCCGTATTCTAGAGCAGCGCGAGCGACCGCCCCGACCAGACGCGCACACAGGGAAAGGCGACAAAAAAGCCCGACGGGCTAGCACCCATCGGGCTTCACGTTCACCTGCACAGGCCACCGGCGCGTCGAACCGCGCCAGATGGCCCGCCAAAGCGGATTACGCCAGCATCGAACGCAGCATCCACGCGTTCTTTTCGTGCGTCTGCATGCGCTGCGTCAGCAGGTCGGCCGTCGGCTCGTCGTGGGCGGCGTCCGTCACCGGGAAGATCGCGCGCGCGGTGCGCACGACGGCTTCCTGCCCTTCCACCAGCTGGCGGATCATGTCTTCAGCGGCGGGCACGCCGTCCGCTTCGGCGATCGACGACAGCTTCCCGAATTCCTTGTAGCTGCCCGGTGCCGCGACGCCCAGCGCGCGAATGCGCTCGGCGATCAGATCGACGGCTGTGGCCAGTTCCGTGTACTGCGTCTCGAACATCAGATGCAGCGTGTTGAACATCGGACCCGTCACGTTCCAGTGAAAATTGTGGGTCTTCAGATAAAGCGTGTACGTATCGGCGAGAAGGCGCGACAGACCTTCTGCGATCTTCTTGCGATCCTTGTCGCTGATACCAATGTTGACGTGCGGTACGGCTTCTTTCTTGGCCATGATGACTCCTTCTAAGAGTGATACGAACCTGTCTGCATGCCCGGAGTTGCGTGTGTGCAGTCCGTCAACGCTCGAACGTCCGCCAGTTTATCTTAGAAATGGCATGCGTTCGCGCGACGCAATACCTCGCCGATGCGGCTGTTCGGACAGCACACGGCCATGCGCGCGGTTCGTCATCGGCTGATTGCGTGCAGCAGATTCGCGACGATCACTGCGTACCCGCTGCTGACGATCGCGAGCCCCGCGAGCTTCTGAACAAGCATGGGGCTGCGCACTTGTTGCGCGACGTTGCCGGCGCTGTGACCGACTGCGTTCATCACCATCTGAACCATGATCTTTCTCCTGTCGACCAGAGTTGGCGCTTTAGCCGTCGGCTGGAGTTGGCGCATTAGCACTTATTCCAGCCCCATGCAGAGCACTTACTCTGGTCTCATGCAAAGCTGTCGATCCCGAGCTAGCGCTTCAGCGCTTACTCGGGTCCCACGCAAAGCTGTCGACCAGAGCCGGCGTGTCGACGGGAGTTGGCGCTTTAGTGCTTACTCCCATCCCATGCCTTACTCCGGTCCCAAGCAACATCGTTGCCTCAATGCGGGCGCCTCAATCACCACTCGCCCGCTCCACCTCACTTCGCCCTGGCGAGCGCCTCGATAGCCGCCACCACGCCGTCCGCATACGCCGGATCGATCTTGCGGAAGTGCTCGACCTGGCGCGCGACGATATCCGCCGGCACGCCGTCGATCGCCCGCGCGATGTTGGCGAAGAGACGCTCGCGCTGGCCCGCATCGAAGATTCGGAAAAGAGCCGCCGGCTGGCTGTAGTAATCCTCGTCCTCGCGATGGTTGTAGCGATCGACGTTGCCCGCCGCGAGCGGCGGCTCGATCGCGTTGCGGTCCTGCGCGAAGTCGCCGAAACGGTTCGGCTCGTAGTTCACGTTGCCGCCGAGGTTGCCGTCCGTGCGCATGCCGCCGTCGCGATGGAATGAGCGCACATTCGGCGCACGCGACGCGTTCACGGGAATCAGATGGTGATTCACGCCAAGGCGATAGCGCTGCGTGTCGCCGTACGAAAACAGTCGACCCTGCAACAGGCGGTCCGGCGAGAAGCCAATGCCCGGCACCACGTTGGCCGGCGTGAACGCGGCCTGCTCGACGTCCGCGAAGTAGTTCTGCGCGTTGCGGTTCAGCTCGATCACGCCGACGTCGATCAGCGGATAGTCCTTGTACGGCCACACCTTCGTGATATCGAACGGGTTGTAGCGATACGTCGCCGCGTCCGCTTCGGGCATCACCTGAATCCGGAAGCGCCACTTCGGGAAGTTGCCGCTGTCGATCGATCCGATCAGATCGCGCTGAGCACTCTCGCGGTCGCTCGCGACGACTTGCGCGGCTTCTTCGTCGGTGTAGTTCTCGATGCCCTGCATCGACTTGAAGTGGAACTTCACCCAGAAGCGCTCGTCGTTCGCGTTGATGAACGAGAACGTGTGCGAGCCGAAGCCGTGCATCTGCCGATAGTTCCTCGGAATGCCGCGATCGCTCATCACGATCGTCACCTGATGCAGCGACTCCGGATGACGCGAGAAGAAGTCCCACGCGTTTGTCGCGCTGCGCATGTTCGTGTACGGATCGCGCTTTTGCGTATGGATGAAGTCCGGAAACTTCAGCGGATCGCGGATAAAGAACACGGGCGTGTTGTTGCCGACCACGTCCCAGTTGCCTTCTTCCGTGTAGAACTTGATCGAGAAGCCGCGCACGTCGCGTTCGGCGTCGGCGGCGCCGCGCTCGCCCGCGACCGTCGAAAAGCGCATGAAAAGCGGCGTTTCCTTGCCGACTTCCGCAAACACCTTGGCCTTCGTGTAGCGCGAGATGTCGTGCGTCACCGTCAACGTGCCGAATGCACCCGAACCCTTCGCGTGAACGCGGCGCTCGGGAATCACTTCGCGGTCGAAGTGCGCGAGCTTTTCGATCAGCCACACGTCCTGCAACGCGACCGGGCCGCGCGGGCCGGCTGTCAACGAGTTCTGGTTGTCGGCGACGGGTGCGCCCGAGGCGGTCGTGAGATTGCGTTCAGACATATCTGTTCTCCTTGGTAGTTCCGGCGAATGCCGTCCTGGGGAATTCGAATAAGAGGAAAAGCGTTTCAGGCGGCCAGCGCGCGATCAACCAGCAATGCAAACGCGACAGTTCTGAAACTGGACGCGGCATTCACGGCCGGGACCGCTTGCTGCGGCGATGGGGAAACAGACTGGATCGATGACGACGTAGATGGCTGCATGATTCCTCCCGCTTGTTGTGACGGATCTCGGCGACCCACGGAAGAAGTTTATTAAAAACTATCGAATGCGACGATTTGATTAATTTTATGCATTCAATAGTCTCCGCCTCATGCAGAAGGCGGCGGCAGGCGGGTCGTGCATCCCGATGACCGGGATGCACATGCCCTGGCAAAGCTTTTAGTTGACGGCGGCGGGCAGATCGAGCTTCTTCACACCCGGCAGATCGCACGCGGCGACGGCGTCGCAGATCGCGTCGATGGCGGGCATCCGCGTGAAGCTCTTGCGCCATGCGAGCACGACGCGGCGATCCGGCACCGGGTCGTCGAACGGCACGTAGCTGAGCAGCCCCGAATCGACACCGCCCGCGTGCGCCTTCACTTCATGCACCGACATGCGCGGCAGCACCGTAATGCCGACGCCGCTCGCGACCATATGCCGGATCGTTTCCAGCGACGACCCTTCGAACGTCTTCTGGATGCCGTCCGCGTTCTGCGAAAAGCGCATCAATTCCGGGCACACGCCGAGCACGTGATCGCGGAAGCAGTGACCGCTGCCGAGCAAGAGCATCGTTTCCTGCTTCAGGTCGGTCGGATCGATCTTGTGGCGCGACTCCCACGCATGCCCCGACGGCAACGCGACGACGAACGGCTCGTCGTACAGCGGACGCAGCATCAAACCCGTCTCCGGAAACGGCAGCGCCATGATTGCGACATCGATCTCGCCCTGCTTGAGCAGTTCGATCAGCTTGAGCGTGTAGTTTTCCTGAAGCATCAGCGGCATCTGCGGGACGCGCTTGATCATCTGCTTGACGAGCGTGGGCAGCAGGTACGGTCCAATCGTGTAGATGACGCCGAGGCGCAGCGGTCCGACAAGCGGGTCCTTGCCCTGCTTCGCGATTTCCTTGATCGCGAGCGTCTGTTCGAGCACGCGCTGCGCCTGCGTGACGATCTGCTCGCCAATCGGCGTGACGCTGACTTCGCTCGTGCCGCGTTCGAAGATCTGCACGTTCAGTTCGTCTTCGAGCTTCTTGATCGCGACCGACAGCGTCGGCTGGCTCACGAAACACGCTTCCGCCGCGCGGCCGAAATGGCGCTCGCGGGCAACGGCGACGATATATTTCAGTTCTGTGAGGGTCATTGGGGACCAATCAGGGCGATAGATTCGATAGGTTTCTGTTATACACCTATGGGGCCAATTCGCCAACCTTCAAGAGTGCCGCGGCGCGCAAGCGCTTCCCTGTCAGGCCTCGTCAGGCCTTCAGATACTGCTCGCGCGTGTTCAGCCAGCGCAAAAGATGCTGCGTGACGACGTTCGGGTATTGCGCAAGCAGCGTCGCGGCCGCCTCGCGCGTCGGTTCGATCAGCCAGCCGTCGTTTTCCAGATCGGCGAAGCGCAGCATCGCGGCGCCCGATTGCCGCGCGCCGAGAAATTCCCCGGGGCCGCGAATTTCCAGGTCGCGACGGGCGATTTCGAAGCCATCGGTGGTTTCGCGCATCGTCTGCAGACGCGCGCGCGCCGTCATCGACAGCGGTCCCGAATACATCAGCACGCACACCGACGCCGCGCTGCCGCGGCCCACCCGTCCGCGCAACTGATGCAGTTGCGCGAGCCCGAAGCGCTCTGCGTGCTCGATCACCATCAGAGACGCGTTCGGCACGTCGACGCCCACTTCGATCACCGTCGTCGCGACCAGCAACTGCACTTCGTTGCGAGTGAACGCGTCCATCACGGCCGCTTTCTCGACGGGCGTCAGGCGACCGTGCACGAGGCCGACTTTCAGCTCCGGCAGCGCGGCGATGAGCGTTTCGTAAGTTTCGACGGCCGTCTGCAATTGCAGCGTCTCGCTTTCCTCGATCAGCGGACAGACCCAGTACACCTGGCGTCCCGTCAGCGCCGCTTCGCGCACGCGGCCGATCACTTCGTCGCGGCGTCCGTCCGATACCAGCTTGGTCAGGATCGGCGTGCGGCCGGGCGGCAGCTCGTCGATCGTCGAGACGTCGAGGTCCGCGTAGTACGTCATCGCGAGCGTGCGCGGGATCGGCGTCGCGGACATCATCAGTTGATGCGGCTGGAAATCGCGTGCGCCGTCGGCGGCGTTTTGCGCTTTCGCGCGCAGCGCAAGCCGCTGCTCGACGCCGAAGCGATGCTGCTCGTCGACGATCACGAGGCCGAGCCGCGCGAATTCGACCGCGTCCTGAATGATCGCGTGCGTGCCGATCACGAGTTGCGCGGTGCCGAGCGCCGCCGCTTCGAGCGCACTGCGCTTTTCCTTCGTCTTGAGGCTGCCCGCGAGCCACGCGACCGTCACGCCGAGCGGCTCCAGCCAGCCGCGCAGCTTGCGCGCGTGCTGTTCGGCGAGGATTTCCGTCGGCGCCATCATCGCGGCCTGATAACCGGCGTCGATGGCCTGCGCGGCCGCGAGCGCCGCGACGATCGTCTTGCCGCTGCCGACGTCGCCCTGCAACAGACGCTGCATCGGATGCGGCTGCGTCAGATCGTGCGCGATCTCCGCGCTCACGCGCTGCTGCGCGCCCGTCAGCGCAAAAGGCAGCGCCTTCAACAGACGCGCGACGAGCGATGCGTCGTCGGCGGGCGAGCGGCGCGGCATCGTCGGCGCGGCGCGCGTGCGGCGCTCTTCGTGCGCGCGCTTGAGCGACATCTGCTGCGCGAGCAGTTCCTCGAACTTGATGCGCGTCCACGCGGGATGCGTGCCGTCGATCAGCGCCGTTTCGTCGGCATGCGAAGTCGGATGGTGCAGCGTGCGCACGGCGTCCATCAGCGGCGGCACGTCGAGCGGCTGCAAATATTGCCGCGCGACAGGCTCGGGCAACAGCTCCGGCAACGACGTGCGCGACAGAGCGTTGTCGATCGCCTTGCGCAGATACGCCTGCGAAACGCCCGCCGTGCTCGGATAGACGGGCGTGAGCGCTTGCGGCAGCGGCGTGTCTTCATCGACGACGCGCACGGCCGGATGCACCATCTCCATCCCGAAGAAACCGCCGCGCACGTCGCCGCGCACGCGCAGCCGCACGCCGACCGACATCTGCTTGACCTGCGAGCCGTAGAAATTGAGGAAGCGCAGGATCAGCTCGTCGCCCGCGTCGTCGCGCATTTTCACCAGCAACTGGCGGCGCGGCCGGTACGCGATTTCGTTGTCGAACACGACGCCTTCCGTCTGCGCGACGCCGCCGGGCAGGAGTTCGCCGATCGGCGTCAGCGACGTTTCGTCCTCGTAGCGCATGGGCAGATGCAGCACGAGATCGATGTCGCGCGTGAGGCCGAGTTTCGCGAGCTTGTCGGCCGTTTTCGCGATCGTGGGCTTTTTCGCGGCGGGCTTCTTCGCGTCTTGAGCGTCGGGCACAGCGTGCTCCTGAGCCGCGTCCTCGCCCGCCTTGCTCCGCGCGGCGCGGCGCTTCTTCGGGGCGCCGGCGTCGTCGGTGTCGAGGGGGGAACGGGTATCGGACAAAGGCATGAGTCGCTTCGCAAGTACAATATCGGCTTCAGAAGTTTCGCGGCCAGCGCGCGCCAGTCGGGCGCGCATGCATGACCGCTGCGGCAATGTCCCGCAATCATAGCCGCTCGACGGCCGCTGGCGTACCCGCTATGGATCGCGTCGTCGATCCCGTCGCCGGTCCGGCTTCGTTCCAGCTTTGTCCCGTCCGAGACGGCAATCCGGTTTCATTTCGCATCACATCAGCACATCAAGTCAGTCCGCATGTTCACGCTTTCCGATTTCGATTTCGACCTGCCACCCGAACTGATCGCACAAGTTGCGTTGCCCGAGCGCAGCGCGAGCCGTCTGCTCGAAGTGAATGGCCAGACGAAGCCCGCGACGTTCGCCGACCGCCATTTCGCCGATCTGCCCGAGCTCGTCGATGCCGGCGACCTGCTCGTATTCAACGATACCAAAGTGCTGAAGGCGCGCTTCCTCGGCCAGAAGGCCAGTGGCGGCAAGATCGAAGTGCTCGTCGAGCGCCTGACGGGCGAGCGTACCGCGCTCGCGCAGATCCGCGCGAGCAAGAGTCCGGCGCCGGGCACGATGCTGCGTCTCGCCGATGCGTTCGACGTCACCGTCGGCGAGCGCGTCGAGCCGTTCTACACGCTGCACTTCCCGGACGACTGCCTGACGCTCATCGAGCAGCACGGCCGCCTGCCGCTGCCGCCGTATATCGAGCATGACCCCGACGCATTCGACGAAACGCGCTATCAGACCGTGTACGCGCAAAATCCGGGCGCCGTCGCCGCGCCGACGGCCGGGCTGCATTTCGACGATTCGATCTTCGCGCGGCTCGACGAAAAAGGCGTGGAGCGCGCGACGCTCACGCTGCACGTCGGCGCGGGCACGTTCCAGCCGGTGCGCGTCGAGAACATCGCCGAGCACAAGATGCATAGCGAGTGGTATCGGTTGCCGCAGTCGCTCGCGGACAGGATCGCGGCGACGAAGGCGCGCGGCAATCGCGTGATCGCGGTGGGCACGACGTCGATGCGCGCACTCGAAGCCGCCGCGCGCGACGCCGAAGCTGCGGGCCGTCCGCTTGCCGCGACGAGCGCCGACACGGATATTTTCATCACGCCGGGCTACAGGTTTCGCGTCGTCGACCGGCTGGTGACGAATTTCCATTTGCCGAAGTCGACGCTGCTGATGCTCGTGTCCGCGTTCGCGGGCATCGAGACGATACGTGCGGCGTATCGGCATGCAATCGAGGAGCGCTACCGCTTTTTCAGCTACGGCGACGCGATGCTGCTCACGCGCAGCGACGACGCGCTGAACGCATAATCCAACACCGCCGCCGGAAATCTTCTGGCGGCGTTTATCATCTGCGCCAGACTGTTTTCTGGTGGCACAGGAGTACAAGAAGATGACCGACGGTCACAACAACGCTGCACGCGCGGACCACGGCGCCTACCTCGGCGACCACGTTCGCCCCGACAACGGCCTGAAGTTCGAGCTGCTGAAAACCGACGGCCAGGCGCGCCGCGGACGTCTGACGCTCAATCACGGCGTGATCGAAACGCCGATCTTCATGCCCGTCGGCACGTATGGCACCGTGAAGGCGATCCAGCCGCGCGAGCTCGAGGAAATCCGCGCGCAAATCATCCTCGGCAACACGTTTCACCTCTGGCTGCGCCCCGGTCTCGAAACGATCGCGGCGCATGGCGGCCTGCACGGCTTCATGGGCTGGAAGCGGCCGATCCTTACCGACTCCGGCGGCTTCCAGGTTTTCTCGCTCGGCGATCTGCGCAAGATCACCGAAGACGGCGTGACCTTCGCGTCGCCGATCAACGGCGACAAGCTGTTCCTGTCGCCGGAAGTGTCGATGCAGATCCAGAAGGTGCTGAACTCCGACATCGTGATGCAGTTCGACGAATGCACGCCCTACGCGACCAACGGCGTGCCGACGTCGCACGAGGACGCCGCCGATTCGATGCGCATGTCGATGCGCTGGGCGAAGCGCTCGATCGACGAATTCAACCGGCTCGACAATCCGAACGCGCTCTTCGGCATCGTCCAGGGCGGCATGTTCGAAGACCTGCGCGACGAGTCGCTCGCGGGGCTGTCGGAGATCGGCTTTCACGGCCTCGCGATCGGCGGGCTGTCCGTCGGCGAGCCGAAGGAAGACATGATGCGCGTGCTGAATCACATCGGCCCGAAGCTGCCCGCCGACAAGCCGCACTACCTGATGGGCGTCGGCACGCCGGAAGACCTCGTGGCGGGCGTCGCGGCGGGCGTCGA
The DNA here is from genome assembly GCF_038900715.1 of Paraburkholderia phymatum. Classification (GTDB taxonomy): domain Bacteria; phylum Pseudomonadota; class Gammaproteobacteria; order Burkholderiales; family Burkholderiaceae; genus Paraburkholderia; species Paraburkholderia phymatum_A. Next base: position 240,442 of record NZ_JAYMRZ010000013.1, read on the forward strand.
CATGTTCGACTGCGTGATGCCGACCCGCAACGCGCGCAACGGCTGGCTCTTCACGCGCTACGGCGACATCAAGATCCGCAACGCGACGCACAAGAACTCGCTGCGCCCGCTCGACGAGCAATGCGGCTGCTACACGTGCCGCAACTTCACGCGCGGCTATCTGCATCATCTGCATCGCGTCGGCGAAATTCTCGGCGCGCAGCTGAACACGATCCACAACCTGCACTACTACCTCGAACTGATGCAGGAGATGCGCGATGCCATCGACGGGCAGATGTTCGACGCGTTCAAGAAGCTATTTCACGAAAACCGGGCGCGCGGGACGGACCAGAGTTAAACGACGCTCGACGCAAGCACGTCGGGCAACGCGCGGAAAGCATCCTCCCAGATAGCGCAGCAGATATTACAATTTACTTTCGGCGAAGCACCCGAAACCCCTTGACAGCCCGTCAGGAAAACCTGTTCCGGGTGCCGTCCCGTAAATGGCCGGTGGTAGAATAACCGGCTGATTTTTTTGATTGTTATAACGGAGAGACCAACGTGTCGTTCATTTCCAATGCCTTCGCGCAAGGCAGTGCAGCAGGTGGCGCCGAATCGAGCCTGATGAGCTTCCTGCCGCTGATTCTGATGTTCGCGGTGCTCTACTTCATCATGATTCGCCCGCAAATGAAGCGCCAGAAGGAACACCGCAACATGCTCGCCGCGATGGCGAAAGGCGACGAAGTGGTGACGAACGGCGGCATCGTCGGCAAGGTGACCAAGGTCGGCGAAGCGTATGTTGGCGTCGAAATCGCGGAAGGCACTGAAATCACCGTGCAGAAGGCGTCGGTCACGACCATTCTGCCGAAGGGCACCCTGAAGTCGCTGTAAGGCCTGCTCTCTCGCGTCCGGCGCGGCCTCGCGCCGGTCGAAGCCCGCCCAGGCGCTTCCGCTCGCCGCGCTCATCGCCGGACGCATCGCACTCAAGCCAACCTCCCGTTGGACCACTCCATGAATCGTTACCCCCTCTGGAAATATGTCGTGATGCTGGTGGCGCTCGTCATCGGCCTCGTGTACACGCTGCCCAATTTCTTCGGCGAAGCGCCGGCGGTGCAGGTGTCGAGCGGCAAGGCCACGGTGAAGCTCGATTCGACCACGCTGTCGCAGGTCGAAGCGGCGCTCGCATCGAGCCAGATCAAGCCGGACGACGTCACGTTCGACAACTCCACGTTGAACGCGAACATTCGCGTGCGCGTGAAGGACACCGACACGCAGCTGCGCGTCAAGGACCTGCTGCAAAAGTCGCTCAATAGCGACCCGAGCGATCCGCAGTACATCGTCGCGCTGAACCTGCAGAGCGCATCGCCGCACTGGCTGACTGCGCTGCACGCGCTGCCGATGTATCTGGGTCTGGATCTGCGCGGCGGCGTGCACTTCCTGCTGCAGGTCGACATGGCGGGCGCGCTGAACAAGAAGCTGGATTCGGACGCCTCGGATGCGCGCACGCTGCTGCGCGACAAGAACATCCGCGACGGCGGCGTGAACCGCGTCGGCCAGTCGGTCGTCGTCAATTTCGCGGACCAGAGCGTCGCGGAAAACGCGCTCACGCAGCTGCAAGCAGGCGTCAACGAACTGCAGTGGGCCACGCAGCCGAACCCGAGCGGCGGCGTCCAGGTGGTGGGCACGTTCACGCCGGCCGTGCAGAAAACGGTGCAGGACGCGGCGCTCAAGCAGAACATCACGACGCTGCATAACCGCGTCAACGAACTCGGCGTGGCCGAGCCGGTGATCCAGCAGCAAGGCCCCGACCGCATCGTCGTCGAGCTGCCGGGCGTGCAGGACACGGCGAAGGCAAAGGACATCATCGGCCGCACGGCGACGCTCGAAGCGCGTCTCGCCGATCCGAACGGCCTGCATCCGAACCCGAGCGACCCCGTGCCGGCCGGCGACGAGCTGTTCACGCAGGGCAACCAGGCGCCCGTGCTGCTGCGCAAGGCCGTGATCTTCACGGGCGACCGCATCATCGACGCGTCGGCGGGCTTCGACGAGCACCAGCGTCCTTCCGTCAATATCCGTCTCGATTCGGCGGGCGGACGCGCGGTGCGCAGCGTGTCGCGCGACAACATCGGCAAGCCGATGGCGATGGTGCTGTTCGAAAAGGGCAAGGGCGAAGTGCTGACGGTTGCGACGATCCAGTCGGAACTGGGCGACCGCTTCCAGATCACGGGCCAGCCGACGCCGCAAGCGGCAACCGATCTCGCGCTGCTGCTGCGCGCCGGCTCGCTCGCGGCGCCGATGGACATCATCGAAGAACGCACGATCGGCCCGAGCCTCGGCGCGGACAACATCAAGAAGGGCTTCGATTCCGTCGTCTACGGCTTCATCGCGATCGCGGCGTTCATGATCGCGTACTACATGCTGTTCGGCCTGATCTCGATGATCGGGCTGTCGGTGAACCTGCTGCTGCTGATCGCGATCCTGTCGATGCTGCAGGCCACGCTGACACTGCCCGGCATCGCCGCTATCGCACTCGCGCTCGGTATGGCGATCGACGCGAACGTGCTGATCAACGAGCGCGTGCGCGAAGAACTGCGCAACGGCGCGCCGCCGCAACTGGCGATCCAGAACGGCTACGCGCACGCATGGGCGACGATTCTCGACTCGAACGTGACCACGCTGATCGCCGGTCTCGCGCTGCTCGCGTTCGGCTCCGGACCGGTGCGCGGCTTTGCCGTCGTGCACTGTATCGGCATTCTGACGTCGATGTTCTCGGCCGTGTTCTTCTCGCGCGGCCTCGTGAACCTGTGGTACGGCGGCAAGAAGAAGCTGAAGTCGCTTGCTGTCGGCCAGGTATGGAAGCCGGCTGCCGCCGACGGCGCAACGGCTTATCTCGACAACGCCGACACGGACACCGACACGGCACGCGCGATGGCGGCGACAACGGCGCCGAAGGCAAAGGCCAAGGCGAAAGCGCCCGCCGGCAACGCGCAAGCCCGCACCGGCAAGCCGACGCTGCGCAACCGCAACGCGCCGGATGGCACGAAGAAACCGGGTTCATCCCGCTGAGTCCCGGAGAAAGAGAACATGGAATTTTTCCGCATCCGTAAAGACATTCCGTTCATGCAGCGCGCGTTGATCTTCAACGCGATCTCGCTGCTGACGTTCATCGCCGCTGTGTTTTTCCTGCTGCATCGCGGACTGCATCTTTCCGTGGAGTTCACGGGCGGCACGGTCATCGAAGTGCAGTATCCGGGCGCGGTGCCGCTAGAACCCGTGCGCGACACGCTGACGAAGATCGGCTACGGCGACGCGCAGGTGCAGAACTTCGGCACCTCGCGCGACGTGCTGATCCGTCTGCCGCTGAAGCAGGGCCTGACGTCGGCGCAGCAAAGCGATCAGGTGATGTCCGCGCTGAAGGGCCAGGACGCGAACGCGAAGCTGCAACGCGTCGAGTTCGTCGGTCCGCAGGTCGGCAAGGAGCTCGCGACCGACGGCCTGCTCGCGCTCGCTTGCGTGGTCGCCGGCATCGTGATCTATCTGTCGTTCCGCTTCGAGTGGAAGTACGCAATCGCGGGCGTGATCGCGAACCTGCACGACGTCGTGATCATTCTCGGCTTCTTCGCGTTCTTCCAGTGGGAATTCTCGCTGTCGGTGCTGGCCGCCGTGCTCGCAGTGCTCGGCTATTCGGTGAACGAATCGGTGGTTATCTTCGACCGGATTCGCGAGACCTTCCGCCGCGAACGCAAGATGAGCGTGATGGAAGTGATCAACCATGCAATCACGAGCACGATGTCGCGCACGATCATCACGCACGGCTGTACGCAGATGATGGTGCTGTCGATGTTCCTGTTCGGCGGCCCGACGCTGCACTACTTCGCGCTCGCGCTGACGGTCGGCATTCTGTTCGGCATCTACTCGTCGGTGTTCGTCGCGGCGGCGCTGGCGATGTGGTTCGGCGTGAAGCGTGAAGACCTGCTGAAGGAAAAGAAGGAACGCCACGATCCGAACGATCCGAACGCAGGCGCGCAGGTTTGATCGGTTGCGTTTGAGACGTTCTGAGGCATAAAACAAAAGGCCGGTTCGAAACTGAACCGGCCTTTGTCGTTTACGGCGGCGGCATAGCAGCCACGCGATCACCTGAACCCAAGCTTGCGCCGCGCCGCCACCAGCGCGATCACGCTCACGACGGCCGCGAACATCAGATAGAAGCTCGGCGCGACTTTCGAATCCGTCGCGCGAATGAGCCACGCGATGATGAACGGCCCGAAGCCGCCGAAGATCGTCACAGCGATGTTATAGGCGAGCGACATGCCCGTCGTGCGCGTCTGCACCGGGAAGATTTCCGACAGCAGGCCCGGCAGCGAGCCGAAATAGCCCGTCATCAGGAAGCCGAACAGGATCTGCATCAGCATCAGCGTGCCGAACGTCGGATGCGCGACCAGATACGTGAACGCCGGCAGGATCAGCAGGAACAGCAGCACGGCGGGCACGAGCATGATCCGCACGCGTCCGTAGCGGTCGGACAGATGACCGACGATCGGCGAGAACACCAGCTGGATCACGCCCACGAGCGAAATGGCCGCGAATGCCACGGAAGGCGCGAGACCCAGTTGCTTGATCGCATAAGTCGGCATGAACAGCACGAGGTACGTCGACACCGTTCCGAGCACGACGATGCCCATGCCGATGAAGAGCCTCGTCTTCTGGCTCGCGAACGTATCGCGGATCGGCGTCTGCGTGGTTTCGGCGGCGAGGAATTCGGGCGTTTCGTCGAGCTTCGTGCGGATATACCACGCGACGGGCCCGATCAGCAGCCCAAAGAAGAACGGCACGCGCCAGCCCCACGCGCTCAGCTGTTCCGGCGACAGTTCGCCCGTCAGCACGACGCCGAACAGCGCGGCGAGCAGCGTCGTCAAGCCCTGGCTCGCGATCTGCCAGCTCGCGAAATAGCCGCGCCGGCCCGGCACGTGCTCGGCGAGAAACGCGGTGGCGCTGCCGAACTCGCCGCCCGCCGAGAAGCCCTGCATCAGCCGCGCGACGACGAGAATCAGCGGCGCGGCGATTCCGATCGACTGCCAGGTCGGCAGCACGGCGATGATCAGCGTGCCCATCATCATCAGCACGATCGACAGCGTGAGCGCGGCCTTGCGCCCCGCCTTGTCCGCATACGCGCCGAGCACGATCGCACCGAGCGGCCGCATGAAGAAAGAGACGCCGAACGTGCCGAGCGTCAGCAGCAGCGACACCGTATCGTTGCCCGCCGGAAAGAACAGCTTTGAAATGACGACGGCGAAAAAACCATAGACGACGAGATCGAACCATTCCAGCGCGTTGCCGATCGATGCGGCGACCACCGTGCGCCACGTATCGGGACGATTTTGCGCCGCGCTCGCGGCTATCGTTGAACTCATTGCAGATCTCCAGGTGCGCGCGAGGTAGTCGTTGTCGTGGCAATCAGCGGAATTGCCCGCGTCTGTCATGTTTGCCGGGACTCGATGCGCGCACAACCGGTCCGGCGTCTGCCTCACTATGTACCGCAAAAAAGAAATCCGCACGAGACGTGAAAGCGCCAGGTGTTCACCGCCTTCGCTGTCATCACGAAGAAACCAATGAAAAAGCCGCTTCGTCGCCAATGCGGACGAAGCGGCTTGCGCGCCGGTTCAGGCGAGAACGCTTACTGCTTGATGCCTTCCGCCTGGATGTGCAGCACCGTCTTCATGCTGAAACCATATTTGGTGCCGAAGTCCATCCCATAGTCCGCGCGGTTGAACTCGCCCTCCGCTTCCACGCCGCACACTTCGCGCTTCAGCACGGGATGCTGGATGCATTTGAACGATTCGATCTTCAGGCTCAGCGGCTTCGTAACGCCCTTCATCGTGAACTGGCCGTCCACGGCGACGGGCCTATCGCCGTCAAACTTGATCGCCGTGCCTTTGTACGTCGCCGCCGGATACTTGGCGACGTCGAAGAAATCGGGCGAACGCAGATGCTCCTCGAGCTTCGTGTTGCCGATCTGGATCGACGATGTATCCACCGAGACCTCCACCGTGCCCGTCTTCGCTCCGCGATCGAGCGTCACCGTGCCGGAGCTTTTCGTGAACTTGCCGCGCCACGTGGACACGCCGCCCATATGATCCGCTTCGAAGCTCGGATAGGTGTGTGCCGGATCGAGCTGATAGGTATCGGCGGCAAACGCGCCCGCCGCAATCGACGACGCCAGTGCGCCGGCAGCAATCAAAAGCATCGGTTTCACTTCATTCTCCTTTCTGTGTGCATGCGATGAATCATTTGCTCGCGGCGACGATATGGAACTTGATCGTCACGTCGTCCGCGACCACCGACGTATCCTTCCATTCGCCCGTGCCGATATCGAACTGCGAGCGCTTGACGGACACCGAACCGTCGTAGACCTGCGCGGCGCCCTGCTTCGTCATCGTGACGGGCACGACGACTGTCTGCGACTTGCCCTTCATCGTCAGCTTGCCCGTGACCTTGAACTGGTTGGTGCCCGCGGGCGCGATCGCGCTGGATACGAAGGTCGCCGTCGGATACGTCTTCGAATCGAACCACTCCTTGCCGCGCACCTGTTCGTTGTAGCTTTCGTCGCCGAGATCGTAGCTCGACGTGTCGATCGTGACCTGCGCGGTGCCCGACGTCGGCTTCGAAGGATCGAACGAGACTTGCGCGGTGAACTTGCCGAACTTGCCTTCGACGGGCACGTTCATCTGCTTCGACGTCGCCGTGACCGTGCTCTTGCCCATGTCGACCTGCGCGAACGCGGCACCCGACGCGGCCAGCGACGCCGCAGCAAACGCAGCGAGCATGCAGCGATAGAACGAAACCTTCATGTTTATTATATGGACGCCTCCCGTTTGCCAAGAGATTGTTTGTGCTGGTGGACAGGAAGGCTGCGGTTTTATATCCGGCCTTGTTGCAGGTCGAACCCGCTGGCCTCGATGGAATCCGCTGACCCACGCCTCATTTCCTTAACGGGCTTTTTAGCCCGGAAAAACAT
>NZ_JAYMRZ010000014.1:0-242944 GCF_038900715.1 Paraburkholderia phymatum
TCTGCACCTCATCAGGAATTGCAGGATTCACGCATCAATATGCCAGGTCCCTGCAATTCCCACAACACCATTTCCGACTCAAAGCCCCACTGTAGAAGGCTCCGCTGATTGTTCAGGGTCGACTATTAAGCCCGGAGGCCCTTCAGAAGGCGGAAAAAATCCGCTTTAAAGACCTGATCAGCGATCCCTATGTGTACATTCTGGCGATCGCTTACTTTACGTTGAATAGCGGGAACTTCGGACTGGGTTTCTGGCTGCCGACGATCCTGAAGGATTTCGGTATTCGGGACCCCCTGATGATTGGAGTCTGGAGCGCAGTCCCCTACGCGCTCGGAACCGTCGGCATCGTCGCCATCTCCCGGAGCTCCGACCGCAACCAGGAACGTCGGTGGCATTTGCTCGCCTGCACCTTCTTTGGCGCGGTGTCGCTCTGGTCGCTTACCTTGCATGTGCAAACGTTCTGGCTGGTCATCGCACTACTCAGCTGCGCAATTGCGTTCATGTATGGCGGCATGCCGATATTCTGGGCCGTTCCGTTCAAGGATCTAAAACCCAATGCGCTGGCCGGAAAAATCGCTTTGGTCAGCAGCCTGGGGCAACTTGGCGGTTTCGCTGCGCCCTACGGCCTTGGCCTCATCAAGGCCGCGACCGGAAAGCTTGACGTCGGCCTCATCGTACTTGCGGCCATGTTTGCCGCAGGTGGCGCGCTGATATGGCTGACGTCCAGGTCACAACGGCATGAAGGACCGGTATTCGAGACACAGTCGCTCGCTGCCGCTGACAACCACGAAACCTGAACGGTTGCATGTATCGAGCAACTGAATTGCCCGGAGAGCGCGCGTTTCATTGCGGAACGCGCCTCCGTACCGCGAAGTGATCACCAGGATCACACGCGTTTTTTCCGGATACCGGACACAGCATCTGAAATACGAACACCAAGCTCGCAAGGAGACACTTACGTGAATAAAAGAAAGTTCGGGATTGGTGCGGCGTTGATGACCCTGTCAACTTTGGCTGCTGCACAGAGTAGCGTAACCCTGTACGGCGTCATTTCAGAAGGAATCGCATGGGTCAACAACGATGGCGGGAATCGAAACATCAAATTGCTGAGCGGCGTTAACCAGAACAACCGCATGGGTTTTCGAATCACCGAAGATCTCGGAGCCGGAAATCATGCGTTAGCCGTTCTTGAAAACGGGTTCGACATCACCAGCGGGAAACTTCAGCAAGGTGGCCGACTGTTTGGGCGACAGGCGTTCGTGGGGCTGGCGAACGATCAGTTCGGCACAGTCACGTTCGGCCGCCAGTACGACATGTTCTGGGATTACTTCCTGCCGTGGACCACGGCAACGACCACAGGTAGTGAAGCCGCACATCCTGGTGACGCCGACAATCTGTTTGGCACGTGGCGCTATAGCAATTCGGTCAAGTACAAATCGCCGACCATAGGCGGGTTCAACGCCGAAGCGCTGTACGCATTCAGTAACGCCAGTGGGGACTTTGCAAACAATCGGGCGTTCAGTGTTGGCGCGGGATACACACACGGCCCTCTCAAACTGGCTGCTGCCTATGTTGAACTTGACCGACCAGGTATAGCGAACACAGCCGGAGCCGTAACCGACGACTACCAGGCTGCGCCATTTTTGACGTTCCAGACGAGCCCTGTTAACAAAGTGGGCGTATTGAAGCAGCGCAATGCGGGTGTCGGCGGCCAATATGACTTTGGTCACGGATTGCGGCTCAACGCCCTCTACGATACCGTACGGTACTCTTACCTCGACGGGACAGCCTTCCGCCTCGACAACTACGATATCTCAGTTAGCTACTACGTTACGCCTGCCCTTTTGCTCGGCGCGGGCTATGTCTATTCAGGCGGGCAGTATCACGGAATCGATGCCAATCCTCATTGGCATACCGCCGCGATTAACGTCGACTATTTTCTGTCGAAACGCACTGATGTGTTCGCTTTTGCCGATTTTCAGCGCGTTTCCGGCCCGGGCTCAGCGGTATTGTATTTGAACAGCCCGTCATCGTCGAACATGCAAAGCATGGTAGTGCTCGGGATGCGCCACACGTTCTAATTTTGGCGAAGCCGGCGCGACTTCGGGTTAGTCGCGCCGGCTTTGCGACCCACCTAAAGTGTCAATTTTTGCGAAACCTGACGGCCACCAGAAAGCCGTCCCGTTTCATACAGTAACCGAAGGAGACGCACCATGACATCACGATTCGAAACCATAGAGCGGCTGCACCACTTCGCGTGGCGTTGCCGGGACGCCGAAGAAACCCGCCAGTTTTACGAAGACGTGCTGGGACTGCCGCTCACGCATGTCGTGCGCGCCGAGAACGTGCCGAGCACCGGCGAGCACTGCCCTTACGTGCATTTGTTCTTCCAGCTTGCCGATGGCTCGTCAATTGCGTTCTTCGATCTTGGCGACAACGAATCCGCCCTGCCTTCGCCGAACACACCAGCGTGGGTCAATCACGTGGCGTTGCGCGTCGGGTCCATTGAGGCGGTACAGCGCGCGAAAAGTCGCCTCGAAGAGGCTGGCATCGAGGTGCTCGGCGTAACCGACCACGGCTTCGTGCATTCGATCTACTTCTTCGATCCGAACGGCGTTCGCCTCGAGCTGACGACCGATACCGCCGACGCGGCCTACGCGGCTGCGGCTCGCGCAGAGGCGCGGGAACAACTCGATGCGTGGATGCAGGAAAAGCGTTCGCGCGCGTAAAACAAAACAAAGGACGCGCAAGAGACATGTACCAACCGAACACCACTCCGCATAGGTCGAGTTACTTCGACTACGAAATCTATCCGTTCAAGCGCTCGCCCGAAGCCGGTGCCGCGACGCTCACGCACCATCCGGTCGTCGTCATTGGCGCGGGGCCGATCGGGTTAGTGCTGGCGATCCAGCTCGCGCAGCAGGGAGTCGCGCCCGTGCTGATCGAGGCCGAGGCGCAGGTATGCGGCGGCAGCCGCGCGCTCGCGCTGACGAGGCGTTCGATGGAAATCTTCGAGCAGTGCGGCGTTGCAGAGCGCGTTCTCGAAGGCGCACTGCTCTGGAAGGACGGCTACAGCTACTACAAGGGCAAGCCAGTCCATCACATGAAACTGTCCTTCGCCGAGGACGACAAGTTCTATCCGATGACTAACCTCGCGCAATGCGACATCGAGAAGATCCTGCTCGATCGCGTGTTCGAGCTCGGCATCGACGTGCGCTTCCAGACGAAGCTGGTCGCGCAGGAAGCGCATGACGAAGGCGTGACGCTCACGCTCGACACGCCTGAAGGCGGGTATCGAATCGACGCGCAATGGCTCGTCGCGTGCGACGGCGCGCGCTCGACCGTGCGCAAGCTCCAGCAATTACGCTTCGAGGGCGAATCGTTCGAAAGCCGCTTCGTCATTGCCGACTTCAGGATCGACCTCGACGAGCCTGCGGGCCGTCGCGCCTACTTCGATCCGCCGTGGCTGCCGGGGCAAACCGCGCTCATGCACAAGGCGCCGAAGGGCGTCTGGCGGCTCGATTATCAGGTACCCGAGGGTATGAGTGATGAAGCCGCACTAGATGACGCCAAGATTCGCAAGAACATCAAGGATCATCTCGCCTACATCGGCGTCCATCTGCCGTGGGAGGTCGAGTGGACCACGATCTACAAACCGAACGCGCTGACGCTCGGCTCGTATGCGAATGGCCGCACGTTCTATTGTGGCGATGCCGCGCATTTGCTGCCCGTATTCGGCGTGCGCGGTATGAATACCGGCGTGCAGGATTCGCTGAACCTCGCGTGGAAGCTCGCCGCCGTCTTGCAAGGCCGTGCCGACGCAAAGCTCCTCGATAGCTACAGCGTCGAACGCGTCGCCGACGCGCGCCAGATCTGTGTCGAAGCGAGCCGCAGCACGCGCATGTACGCACCGCCGAGCGAGGGCTTTCGCATCATGCAGCAGGCGGTGCTGTCGTTGTGTCTCGATCACGCGTTTCCGCAAGACCTGCTGCACTGGCGCACGTCGCATCCGATCGACTACCTGGCAAGCCCGCTCACGCAGATCGACGCAAGCGGCGCGCAATTCGAGTCCGGCCCGAGGCCGGGCGCGCCCGCGCGTAATGTGCGCCTCGCGGACGGCACGTATCTGTTCGATCACCTCGCGAGGTCGTTCAACGTGCTCATGTTCGGCACCGACGCGGTGACGTGGGAGCGTGCCGCTCAAGATGTGAAGCGCCTGAACGCGGAAGGCATTCCCGTACGCCTCGTCGCCGTGCGTAGTGAAGGCGAGCGGCCCACGCACGCCGATGTATTCGTTCTTGACGCGAATGGACACGTCGCGTCGATGTGGGGCGCAACGGAGGATGCCGTGTATGTCATGCGGCCAGATCAGCACATTTGCGCGCGTTGGCGCGTGGGTAGCGCGGCGAACGTCGCCGACGCGGTGCATCAGGTGCTGCGCGGCGGACGCGCGTGATCCAAACGAAAGGGTGGAACATGGAAAAGATGAGCTTTCAACAGCTTGAAGTGCTGTACGACGCGATGGCGCGTTCACTCGATCGCGTCCCCGAGTCGCGGCGCAATGTCTATCTGGCGCGCCTTGTGTTGCAGATTGCGCATGAACTCGGTCACGCGGATCGCATCGTGGCGCTCGTCGAATCGAGCGCTGACGAAGTGCTCCGCGAAGGAGCACTGTCATGAGCGACGCGATCAACCGGCGTTGGGTTCATATCGCCTATGAGGAAACGAGCGCGTTCACCGAGGTCTATGGTTTCGTCGGTAGCCGGGGCACCGTGAATCTCGAAGGCGTGCTGCTGGAACCGCGCGAGCCGCGCTCGCGCACAGTGTTCCTGATGATGCATCCGAGTTCGACGCTCCAGTTGCTGCCCTTGCCGAGCGCGCTTGCGCAGGCGGGGCACGCGGTCATGTGCATGGGCAGCCGCTACGCGAAGAACGACACCCCACTCATTTTCGAGAAGGTGGCGCTCGACCTTGGCGCGTGCGTGCGCGCGGCAAAGGAGCAGTATGGCTACGACAAGGTTGTCCTGCTCGGCTGGTCGGGTGGCGGTTCGTTGTCGCTGTTCTATCAGTCGCAAGCCGAGAAGCCGACGATCACCCAAACGCCCGCGGGCGATGCCGTCGACCTCACGGCGGCGGGCCTCATTCCCGCAGATGGCGTGATTCTCGAAGCGGCACATCGCTCCCGGGCACAGTGTCTCGCCGACTGGATCGATCCGTCGGTCATCGACGAGCACAACCCGGACAGGCGCGAACCCGAGTTCGATCTCTACTCGCCTGGTCTGGCCGTGCGCCCACCGTATCCGGCCGACTGGCTGGCGGCCTATCGCGCGGCTCAGTTGCGCCGCGTGCGCCGCATCACGGCGTATGTCGAGGAAACCTTGGAGACCTTGCGCAGGCGTGGGGGCGCAGAAGTGGAGCGCGGGCTGCTTACGCACCGCACGATGGCGGAGCCGCGCTTTCTGGACGCTAGCATCGATCCGAACGGCCGCCCGATCGGCAGCTGCTACATGGGCGTGCCGGAAGCCGTGAACAGCGGCCCAGTGGGCCTCGCACGTTACTCGACGTTGCGTGCGTGGCTCTCGCAATGGTCAATCGAGCATTCGCGCGCGGACGGGGAGAAATGCGCGGCGGGCATGAGCGTGCCGCTGCTCGCGATCGAGCATGGCGCCGACGACGCGGTACCGCAGCCGGACGTCGGCCTGATGTACCACGCGTGCGCGAGCGCCGACAAGACGTTCCACTGTATCGAAAGCGCCGGCCATTACTTCAAGGGGCAGCCCGAGCAACTGGCACAGGCCGTCGGGCTGATTGGCGACTGGACGCAGCGTCACGGCTGGTAAAAGCCAACAACGGCGTGGCGCACAAGGCGTGCCACGCATCACGACTCTCATCCCACGACGAATATGGACAAACTCAATCCGCGTCCACTCGACGGCATTCGCGTCGTCGAAATGGGCAGCCTCATCGCGGGGCCGTTCGCGGCGAAAACGCTCGCCGATTTTGGTGCCAAGGTCGTCAAGATCGAGCCGCCCGACGGCGGCGATCCGCTGCGCGTGTGGCGGACACCCGACGACTCTACCTCGGTCTGGTGGCACGTACAGTCGCGCGACAAGCAGTCGGTCGCCATCGACCTGCGCAGCCCGGAGGGCCAGGCGCTCGCACGCAAGCTCATCGACGAGGCAGACGTACTCATCGAAAACTTCCGCCCTGGCACGCTGGAGCAATGGGGGCTCAGCTATGAACAGCTCGCCTCGACCAATCCGAAGCTCGTCATGCTGCGCATCTCCGGCTACGGCCAGAGCGGGCCGCTCCGCGATCTGCCGGGCTTCGGCGTGATCGCCGAGGCGATGGGCGGACTGCGCCACATCACAGGTGTGCCGGGCGAGCCGCCGGTGCGGCCGGCCATCAGCATTGGCGATTCACTGTCGTCGCTCCACGGCGTCATTGGCGTGCTGCTCGCGCTGTATCACCGCGACGCGCGCGGCGGGCGCGGCCAGGTCGTCGATGTCGCACTGTACGAGTCGGTGTTCAACATGATGGAAGGGGCGCTCTCCGAATATGACCGCTACGGCCTCGTGCGCGAGCCCGCTGGCAGTGCGCTGCCGGGTGTCGCCCCGACCAACGCGTATCCGTGCGCCGATGGTCGTTACGTGCTGATCGCCGGCAATGGCGACAGTATCTTCAAGCGGCTCATGTCGCTCGTGGGCCGTGACGATCTCGCGCAGGACTCGACTCTCGCCCGCAACCCGGCGCGTGTGCGCCGCGCCGCTGAGCTGGACGCCGCCATCGGCGCCTGGACGCGGCAGCACTCGCTCGACGACGCACTCGCTGCCTTGGCAGGAGCCCGCGTGCCCGCCGGCAAGGTTTTTACGATCGAGGATATCGCGCAGAGCGAGCAGTATCGCGAACGCGGCATGATCCGCACTGTGCGCCTGCAGGACGGGAGTGAAATGAAGGTGCCCGGCATCGTGCCGCAACTGAGCGCGACGCCAGGCGGCTTCTGCGGCGGTGGCCCGGCGCTTGGTGAACATACACGCGAGGCACTGGAATGTGTGGGCGTCTCCGTCGAGCAGATCGAGGCGATGCGCGCGAAAGGAGTGATTGCATGAGTGCGCAAACGACCGGCGAGCGCGTGTGGATCAACGATGTCGTGATGCGAGATGGCCTGCAGATGGAGCCCGTCTTCGTGCCAACGCCGCAGAAGGTCGCGCTGATCAACGCGCTTGGCCGCTGCGGGCTGAACCGCATCGAGGCGACCTCGTTCACCTCGGCGAAGGCGATTCCTGCGTTGAGCGACGCGGAGGCGGTCATGCAGGAGATCGAGCGTGTCCCGGGCGTTCGCTACGCCGCGCTCGTGCTGAACCGGCGTGGCGCTGAGCGGGCGCTCGAATGCGGCGTTGACGAGCTGAACCTCGTCGTGTCAGCGAGCGAGACGCACAATCTCGCGAACACGCGTATGACGCGCGCACAGTCGATCCGCGCGCTGATGGACATCACGGCCTTTTGTGGCGGCCGGGTCGCAATCGGCGTGTCGATCGCGACGGCATTCGGATGCCCGATGGAGGGCCTGATCGACATCGATTCGGTGGTCCACATTGGCGACAGGTTCGTCGCAGCCGGCGTGCAGGGCATCACGCTGTGCGATACGACAGGTATGGCGAACCCGCGTCAGGTCGAACCGGTGTGCGGCGCGCTCGCGGCGCGCTGGTCCGGAGTCGAGCTCACGCTGCATCTGCACAACACGCGCGGCATGGGCCTTGCGAACGTGGTGGCAGGCCTTGATGCAGGCGTTCGCCATTTCGATGCATCGCTCGGCGGTCTGGGCGGCTGTCCGTTCGCGCCGGGCGCAAGCGGCAACATCTGCACGGAAGACCTCGTTCACATGCTCGACGCGATGGGGTACGTGACCGGCGTCGATCTGGAGCGCCTCATCGAATGCGCGAGCCACATGCCGCACCTCGTTGGCCATGGCGTGCCGGGCCAGGTACAGATCGCGGGGCCGTGGCATCGGCGATATCCCCCGCCGACCGATCTGGAGGAGACACGTGAGCGCGCGCTCGCACGTGAGGCGTCCGGCGACGCCGATCGCGCGATGCGCCCCGGCGTCGTGCCCGCGCCGTACCGCTGAATGGCGCCGGCTTGATCTGGAACTCGCCCGCGCCTGTTTTGGGCCAGCGTTCGTGGAGAACGCACCGAGGGCCATCCGAGCTACTGGCCCGAGATCGGGTTTTGTCGCGATAACGATTGCAAGTTGAGAAAAACCTGATATGACTAGGACTACTTATTCCACCAACGAATAGAACTGATCGGCGAAAGTTTGTCGGCCGCCGTTGGCTTTCATCTGCCCCTTAGCGATCATGTGAGTCACCTCGATGCCACCGCACCGGAAAGGTTCTGTCGCAGTAACGCGATCAAGTAGAATCGGTCGGACCGTAACGCATGACAATAGATGATGGCAAATACGCCACGCAAGACGCTGCCCGTGGGGATTGGCAAGGTATTGAAGCGACTGCACTATCCGCTGGATGTGATTCTGCTGTGCGTGCGTTAGTACGTGGCGTACTCGTTGAGTCTGCGCGATCTCGAAGAGATGATGGCCGAACGCGGAGTGGAGGTGGATCATTCGACGGTGCACCGCTGGGTCATCAAACTGGTTTTGACGCGATAACGATTGCAAGTTGAGAAAAACCTGATATGACTAGGACTACTTATTCCACCAAATACCGCCGCGCCGCAGTCTTATCCCGATGGGCCCGCAACAGAAAGTCGACGGTGTTGCCGGCCTTGTCGACGGCGCAATACAGGTATTTCCAGTGGCCATTGACCTTGATGTAGGTCTCATCGACGCGCCAGCTCTTGCCGACGGCGCGTTTGTGGCGGCGAAACGCTTTTTCCAGCACCGGCAGCAACTTGAGGGCCCAACGATGCACGGTTGAGTGATCGACCGAGATGCCTCGCTCCGCCATCATTTCTTCCAGGTTTCGCAGGCTGAGCGGATAGGCCACATACCAGCGCACGCAAGTCAGGATGACATCAAGCGGGTAATGCAGGCGTTTGAGCACGCGGGCCACGGTCGGATTCAGCGTCTTCATCAAGCTTTCAGTCGTTCATCTCGTTCCGCGCATGATAGCGGAGCTTCCTATTGCAACAGAACCAACTACCACAGGCAGCTCAGAAATATCACTGACGTGCCCGCATTAACTTAAACCAACCAGCCTCCACGATTCTCGGTGCGGTTCATTTTCCCGGTCACCCGGTCTGGAGAGACGAACGCCCGAAGAGTTGCTGTTCGCATGCGCCGGCTCAAGCCGCGCAAGCATGAAGTACATGCGTACGCTCGCGCGTGTCGACCGGAAGATGTGTCGTATGAGCACGACTCGTCCCATTCGATAGGCCCGCGCGCCGTGCTGTCAATGATCTGGCGTTCATGAAAATCGATGTGCCTGAGTGCACGACGCATCTTTTCGACGAGACGCCCGAACTGCGCGAACACGTCCTCGTCGGCTTCGCTTATGAGCTGGAACCAGTAGCCGGCCTGGACTTCTCTGCGAAACCGGGCTTGATTTGAGTAGCGCGAGGCTGACAGCAAGTCCCGCCTTAGCCCGCGTAAACACCTATCCAACGCTATTGACGCCATACATATGCATTAGTAAGATTTCCCCACGACATACTACGTAGTATGTTTTGTGCGCAATTCGGCACCCGTCAGACGCCCTTCCCTGCAAGACGACTCAAGGAGAGCCTTCGCCGCCATGGACCGCATGCCCACACTGTCGCTCTTTGACCGCGAGCACCGTGCGCCGCTACCCGCCCTGATCCATATCGAAGGTCTGCAAAAGCATTACCGGACACGAAGCGGCGACTCGGTGCAGGCGCTCGGCCCGATCGACCTGACCATCGACACGGGTGAATTCATCACGGTCGTCGGCCCCTCGGGGTGCGGCAAGTCAACGCTGCTAAAGATGCTGGCGGGCCTCATCCCCCGCACCTCCGGCACGATTCGCGTCAACGGACAGCCGATCGACGGCCCGCAGCGCGACATCGGCGTGGTGTTTCAAAGCCCGGTGCTTCTGCCGTGGAAGACGACGTTCGACAACGTCATGCTGCCCGCCACTGTGCTGAAACTCGATCGCCGGGAAACGACTGCGCGCGCGATGCAACTCCTCGACATGGTCGGTCTTGCCGACTTCGCGCATCGCTACCCGAACGAACTGTCAGGCGGCATGCAGCAGCGCGTCGCGATAGCCCGCGCGCTGGTGCACGATCCCGCTGTGCTGCTGATGGACGAACCGTTCGGTGCACTCGATGCGATGACGCGCGAAACCATGAACGTCGAAATTCGCCGCATCTGGCGCGAGTCCGGCAAGACCGTGCTGTTCGTCACCCACTCGATTCCCGAAGCAGTGTTTCTCGGCAGCCGCGTGCTCGTGCTGTCGAGCCGTCCGGGCTGCATCGCCGAAATCGTCGACGTCGAACTTCCCGCGCAACGGGATCTCGACGTGATGACCACCGAGCGTTTCGGCGGGTACACGCGCCGCATCCGACAACATTTCCAGGCAAAGGGGTTCATAGAATGAGTGCCGAACTCGCGCTCTCTCATCAGCCGGCGAAGCCGCGCCGCCATGCATTCGCCGCGTTGAAGGAGCATCCGGAATGGGTGTGCGTGCCGGCGCTGTTCGTACTGGTGGTCGCCGTGTGGGAGGCCGGCTTCGCGCTCGCATCGGTACCGATCTACATCGCGCCGGCGCCCTCCGACATCTATCACGCGCTCTTCCACGGCCTGTCGAGCGGCCTGTTCATCAGCAACGGCCTGACGACGCTCGCCGAGGCGCTGCTCGGCTTCGTGCTTGCGACCGCGCTAGGCATCGTGCTCGGCGCGGTGATCGCGCAGTCGCGCTTCGTCGAAAAGACGCTTTACCCGTATCTGATCGCGATACAAACCACGCCGAAAGTGGCGATTGCGCCGCTCTTCATCATCTGGTTCGGCTTCGGCATGACCTCGAAAGTGATCATGGCGGCGGTCGTCGCGTTCTTTCCGATTCTCGTCAACGTGATCGTCGGACTGCGATCGACCGACACGTCGCGTATCGAGTTGATGCGCTCCCTCCAGGCAAGCCGCTGGCAAATCTTCACCATGGTCCGCCTGCCGAGCGCCGCACCGATGATCTTCGCCGGGCTGCATATAGCGGTGATCTTCAGCGTGCTCGGCGCGATCGTCGGTGAGTTCGTCGGCTCGCGCAAGGGCCTCGGCAATCTGATCATGCAGCTCAACAACAATCTCGACACAGCGGGCGTATTCGCTGCGCTGGTCGTGCTTTCGGGAATGGGAATCGTGTTGCATCTGCTGATGCACATGCTTCAGAAGAAGCTGCTGTTCTGGTCGGAGCAACATCAGATCGCGCAGGTTTGATGTCATCCGATTCGTCGCCGCCTGTCGTCCCATACTACGGATTCCATCATGACGTTTACTTTGAAGCCTCTCGCGTCGGCGATCGGCGCGGAAGTGATCGGACTCGATCTGCGTCAGCCGCTCGACGACGACACCATCGCCGCCTTGCGTGATGCGTGGCATCGCCACACCATTCTGCTGTTTCGCGGCCAGTCGCTCGACCATGCACAACACGTCGCGTTCAGCCGCCGCTTCGGCCCGCTCGACGATCACGCGTCGATCCCGCGCTTCCGTCATCCGGAGCATCCGGAAATTCTACTGGTCACCAATTACGAAGCCGGCGGCAAGCGGCTCGCGGTCGGCCGTCAATGGCATTCCGATCTCTCGACGACGACCTGCCCGGCGAAGGGATCGCTGCTCTATTGCTCGGTGCTGCCGCCGGTCGGCGGCGACACGATGTTCTGCAACATGGTACGTGCATGGGACACGCTCTCGTCCGGCATGCAGTCGATGCTCGATGGCCGCTGGGCATTGCACGACATGACCATCGCACGCGAAACCCAGGCCAATCGCAGCGCCGACGAACTCGCCGATATCCGCCGGCGCAATCCGCCGGTATTTCAGCCGGTCGCGCGCGTGCACGACGAATCGGGACGCAAGGCGCTGTACGTGAGCGAAATGACGACTGTCTCATTCGAGCACATGACGCGCGCCGAGAGCAGGCCGCTCCTGGAATACCTCTACCAGCACTGCGTTCAGCCGGAGAACGTGTATCGCCATCGCTGGCAGGTCGGCGATCTGATGATGTGGGACAACCGTAGCGCCATGCACATCGCGTTGTCCGATTACGATCAGACTCAGCCACGCATGATGTATCGCACGACGCTGCTCGGCAATCCGAGTGGACGTGTCGCCGAAGCATCGGCGCTCGCGCTTGTCACCTGACGCGCGGCGCCGCGTGCCGCCCGATCCGACCCGCCTGCTGAACTGGCCGATCGACGCGATCACTCAACGCTACACGCCGCGCGACGCGATGTTCTATGCGCTGTCGCTCGGCATCGGTCAGGCGCCGGCCGATCGCAGGCAACTCGCCTATGTGCATGAAAATGCGCTCGACATGCTACCGGGCTTCGCGACCGTGCTCGCCGATCCGGGGCCGTGGCTCGGGGATCCGCGCCTCGGGCTCGACTGGCGGAGCATGCTGCACAGCGCATAGCGTATCGAACTTCATCGGCCGCTCGCGACGAGCGGGCACGTGCGCAGCGCAAGCCGTGTGATCTCGCTCGACGATCTCGGCCGCGAGCGCGGTGCACGCGTCGTCACGAGGCGCGTGCTCGTCGACTCGGACGACGGCGCGTTGATCGCCACGCTCGACATGACATCCATTCTCCGTGCACACGGCGGCTTCTCGCGGCATCTTGTCGCGAGCGAAGCGAAGCCTTGCATCAACGGCGAGGCCGCGCGACCCCAAATTTTCGACTACACCATTCCACCGCAGACGGCGCTGCTGTTTCGCCTAAACGGCGACATGAACGATCTGCATGCCGATCCGGATGCCGCGCGCGAAGCCGGCTTTCCGCAGCCCATCCTGCACGGCATGGCGACATTCGGCATCGCGAATTACATGCTTCTGCGCGCGCTGAATCGGAGCGCGCGTACGCTGCGCGAACTCGAAGCGCGCTTCACCGCGCCGGTCTTTCCCGGAGACACGCTGCGCATCAAAGCACATGCATCGGACGGTGGCCAGCGCGCCCGGTTCGAAGTGTACGCGCCCGATCGCCACGTGAAAGTGCTGTCACGAGGCGTCGCGCGCTTCGAAGGCTAGTAGCGTCCGCCTGATACGTGTAAAACGTCGCCGCTGATGTAACCCGCGCGCTCTGACAACAGAAATGCGACCGCATCCGCGACATCGGCGGGATCGCCGATGCGCGGAACCGGCGTCGTTTTCCCCGCGGCTTCGCGGACCTTGTCGTAATGAGGCAGATCGCGCACTGCCTGCGTATCTATGATCCCGGGCGCAATTGCGTTCACGGTCACGCCGTGACGCCCGTTTTCCAGTGACATCGCGCGGGTGAAACCGATCAGACCCGCCTTTGCCGCCGAGTAGTTCGCCTGCCCCGGATTGCCCAGATGCGCCCGCGACGAAATATTGACGATGCGTCCCCAGCGCTGGCCCTCGGCGGTCATATGCGGCAGCACCGCGCGCGTGCAGAGGAACGCGCCCTTCAGAATCACGTCGACGACGCTGTCCCAGTCGCCGACGCCCATCTTCGTTATTCGCATGTCGCGCGTGAAACCCGCGTTGTTGACGAGCAGATGCACGCTGCCCCAGGCCTTGGCGACCGCTTCGACCATGCCATTCACGGGCGCTTCGTCGGTGACGTCTACCGCGTACGCGCGCGCCTCGACGCCCATCGACGACAACTTGTCCGCTTGCGCCCGCGCGCCGGCTTCGTCGCGATCGACGACCGCGACGCGCACGCCTTCCATCGCCAGCCGTTCGCTAATCGCCGCACCGATCCCCCGCCCGCCGCCAGTGACGATCGCCGCCTTGCCCTTCAGTCCGAGATCCATTCCGCCGCTTCCTGTCGATGTTCTTGTTGATAAGAGCCTCACGCCGCCAATGCACGTCGCGCCAGTTCCTTGCCGATGATGATCTGCTGGATCTGCGTCGTGCCTTCGTAGATGCGAAACAGCCGTACGTCGCGATAGAAGCGCTCGACGGCGCTGTCGCGCATGTAGCCCGCGCCGCCGTGAATCTGCACAGCGCGATCGGCAATGCGGCCGACCATCTCCGAGCAAAAGAGCTTGCAGCACGACGCTTCGAGGGACACGCGTTCTCCGCCGTCATAACGCCGAGCGATATCGCGCAGCATGCATTCGGCCGCGTAGAGATCGGCTTGACTGTCGGCGAGCATTGCCTGAATCAGCTGAAAATCCGCGAGCGGCTGACCGAACTGCGTGCGGTTGACCGCGTATTGCGTGGCTTCGTGCAGGATGCGCCGCGCCTGCCCGACGCACACCGACGCGACATTGATGCGGCCGCGGTCGAGCGATTTCATCGCGGTGACGAATCCGCGCCCTGGTTCGCCGCCGATGATCGCGCTCGCCGGCACGCGCACGTTCTCGAAGTAGACGTCCGCCGACCAGGCGCCCGCCTGCCCCATTTTTTTGTCGTTCGCGCCGATCGTCACGCCAGGCGTCCCGGCAGACACCAGGAACGCGGTGACGTGCGCGTTCTTCGGCAGGCGCTCGGGATGCGTACGCGCCATCACGAGAAAGACTCCCGCGACCGGAGCATTCGTGATGAAACGCTTGCTCCCGCTAATCACATAGTCGTCGCCATCGCGCACCGCGCGCGTGGACAGCGCCGCGCTGTCGGAGCCCGAATCCGGTTCGGTGAGACAGAAGCTCGTGATCACCTCGCCACTCGCGATCTTCGGCAGCCAGTAATCTTTCTGCGCCTGCGTGCCATCCATCAGAATGCCCTGCGAGCCGAGCCCGAGATTGATGCCGACCGCCGAACGAAACGCGGCCGATGTCCACGTCAGTTCCATGATGATCTCGATCTCTTCCGCCGAACCGAGCCCGAGTCCGCCATACGCCTCGGGCGTCGTCAGACCGTACAGGCCCATCTCGCAGAAGTCCTTGATGATCTCCGGCGGAATGCGGTCGTCTTCGGCGACTTGCTGTTCCAGCGGCACGAGTTTTTCGCGCACGTAGCGGCGCACGGAGTCCTTCAGTTGTTCGAGCGTGTCGCGGTCGATCATCGTCATGCTCCCGCAAGGCCGACGATCGCGACCGCGCTCACGTTCTGGTTCGGCATGCCGCCCAGATTGTGCGACAGCCCGAAGACCGGCGGCGTCCTGACCTGGCGCTTGCCCGCGCGTCCCAGCAACTGCAGATAGTTCTCGTAGATCATCCGCAGCCCGGACGCGCCGATCGGATGACCGAAGCACTTGAGACCGCCGTCGATCTGACACGGGATCTCGCCGTCCGCGTCGAAACGGCCGTCGAGCGCGTCGCGCCAGCCTTGTCCCGGTTCGCTCACGTGGAGGTCTTCCATCGTCACGAGTTCGGTGATCGAGAAGCAGTCGTGCACTTCCATCAGACTGAGTTGCTCGCGCGGATGCGTGATGCCCGCTTCGTCGTAGGCGCGTTTCGCGGCGATGCGCGTCGTGTGGAAATAGCTGCCGTCCCAGCCGGAACCCTGCAATTCCCAGCCGTTCGACACCGCCAGTTGCAGCGCCTTCACGGTGACGAGCTCGCTGCCCTTGCCGAGCGCGCGCGCGATTTCCGGCGTCGTGACGATCGCGCAGGCGGCGCCGTCCGACACGCCGCAGCAGTCGTACAGACCGAGCGGCTCGGCGATCATCGGTGCATTCAGCACGGCGTCCATCGTGATCGCACGACGCAGATGCGCCTTGGGGTTATTGACGCCGTTCGCATGACTCTTGACCGATACGTGCGCCATCGCGCGTTTCAGATCGTCGTAGGAGACGCCGTGCCGCGCGCGATACGCGGCGGCGAGCTGCGCGAAATTGCCCGGCGCCGAGCCGACCACGCCGATCATGTCGAAGGTCGTGCCGCGCGTGCGCACCGGCAGGCCGGCGTAGCCAGTGTCCTTCAGCTTCTCGACGCCGAGCGCCAGCGCGATATCGGCGGCGCCCGACGCGACCGCGTAGACCGCGCCGCGAAACGCCTCGGTGCCCGACGCGCAATAGTTCTCGACTTTCGTCACCGGAATGTCGTGCAGCCGCAGCGCCATAGCAAGCGGAATGCCGGACGGCCCGATGTTCGTCGCGTCGAAGCCAACCGACAGCCATGCCGCGTCGATCTGCGCGGTTTCGACGCCCGCGTCGGCGAGCGCCTCGATGTAGGCTTCGACCATGAGATCGTCGGCGTCGTCGTTCCAGCGCTCGCCGAAGCGCGCGCATCCCATGCCGAGAATCGCTACCTTGTCCCGAATGCCTTTAGGCATGTGTTCGCTCCTTGTCAGGCGGGCATTGCCTTCCAGAAATATTTGACGAAGCCACGGCGCGCATCGACAGACTTGATGCGAAACGTCATGCGCATCGGCCGGCCGACTTCGATCTGATCGGCGTCGGCGTCGGTGAATTCGGTGACCATGCGGCCGCCGCCGTCGAACTCGACCATGCCGTAGCAGCCCGGCGGATCCGGCGTGAACGCGAGACGATCCGCGGTGAAGGTCAGCACCCGCGCGGTGCGTTCGGCAAGCGGATACGGCTCGAATTTGCTTATGCGTGCGGCCTGGGCGCCCACCGCGATGCCGCTCGGGGGATACTGAACCGCGCCGCTTTCCGGATCGTGCCCGCCGACCAGGCCGAGCACCGCCGACCGGTTCCGGTACAGCGCGGTAAGCGGCTGTTTCTGATCGAATTCGGCGCGCATGCCGGTGTCGAGGTCCACTCCGCCCGTGAAGAATAGATATTTCAGGTAGTTCGACTCCGGCTTGCCGCGCGCGAGCCAGCCGGACACGCCGCGGCCGTGTTCGCGCACGCGTGTCGCGATCGCGGGCGTCGTCTCGAAGATCAGCACGTCCGCACCCTGACCGAACCCCAGCACGACGATCCGCTCGCCGGGCTGGGCGTGCTCCAGCGCATGCGCGAGAAGCACGAGCGGCTGGGCGCAACCCGCGTGGCCGAGCGATGCGCCGAGCGAATCGCCGATGGCCGTCGCCGGAATGCCTGCTTGCTTCGAGAGCGCTTCGGCGACGCCGCGCACGGGAATCGGTACGATCAGCCGATGCACGTCTTCGCCCGCGAGGCCGAATTTTGCGAGCGCTTGCGTCAAGGCATTGCCAACGATGCCGACATAGCCTTCGTCGCGAACCCAGCGCGCTTCCCAGCCGTAGTCGAAAGCTGCATCGCGGCCGCGAAAGTGATCGACGAAATCAACCGACAGCGAATGAGTGCCGATACAACGCGCAATTGGTTCGCCTTCACCGATCACGAACGCCGCCGCCGCGTCGCCGTTGATCAGTTCGGCTTCGGAGCCCGGTTTGGACACCGCGCGCTCGGACGCGATGCATAACGTGTGCTCGCCATTCGACGCACGCAACGCCTGAACCAGCGCGCCGGTGCCCGCTTTCTGGCTTCCGCCGACATCCTGCGTGAAGACCTGATCGCGGAGATTGAGCGACTCTTTCACGATGCCCGCGTTCTGGCGATCCGCGAAGGGCAGGCTGGTCGAAGCGAGCACGAGCGCACCGATCGCCTCCCGCGATGCCTCGGGCGCAGCGTCGCGCGCGGCTTCGACGGCGAGCGTGATCGCGTCTTCGTCCCAGTTCGCCATCGCACGCTCGCCTTTGTCATGCGCCTTGAGCGCCGGCGCGAACCACGCATGCGCGGCGGCCACCGTCGCGCGCTGCAGGCGCAGGCGCGGAACGTAGGCGCCGCAAGCCAGTATTCCGATCATATTTGCTCTCTTGGTATGGGCTTCATCGCCATTGGAAACGGCCATTGCCGAGCACGACCGCATCGCGTTCCGCGACGCGCGCAACGAACGACGCCTCGCGCTCGCCGGTGATCCAGATATCAGTGACGATGATTTCGCCCGGATACACCGGCTTCGAAAAACGGCACGCCATGCGCGCGAATCGCGATGCATCGTCATTGCATAAGGCGCCCGTCAACGCGCGCGCCACGACGCCGTAAGTGCACAGGCCATGCAGGATCGGCCGCCCGAAACCGGCCGCTTCGGCGATGCGCGGATCGATGTGCAGTGGATTGCGATCGCCGCTTAACCGGTAGAGCAATGCCTGATCGTCGCGCGTCGCGAGCGGCACGGACGTGTCGGGCGCGCGCTCGGGCGCGACGTTCTGCTCCGGCGCGAGGCCGTCCCCGTTCGCGCCCGCCGATCCGTGTCCTCCGTCGCCGCGCAGAAACGTGGTGCGCCGCTCGGTCGCGAGCAATGCGCCGCCCTCCAGCGCGTATAGATCGCGACGCGAATACAAAAGCGAGCCCTTGTCCGCACCTTTATCGACGATCCGCTCGACGCTCAGCACGCTCCTCAACTCGCCTTGCGGCGGCAGCGGCGCGAACACTTCGAGCGATTGCGCCGCGTGCAACACCTTCTGCCACGTCACGCCGTATTGCGGTTCCTTCAGCCAGAAGCCGGGCCATGCGAGCACGACGGCCATCGTCGGCAAGACCTGCAGTTGCGTTTCGTAGACGTGACGCAGCGTGGCGTCCGACGTCGCCGATTCCGTCCCCACGCCCACGCCCAGCGCATACAGAATCACGTCGCGCGCATCATGCGTCGCGATGGTTTCGCGCGGCGGCGACGCGACGATCTTCGCGGGATCGAACACGGCGCTCATGCCGGATCCCACGCGAACACATCCGACGATCGCTGCAATGGCTGCAACGTCGGTCGGAATGCGGGCAGCAGATCCGACGCGAGCGACTCGACGCTCCAGCCCTCGGCGCGCTGCATCGAACGGATTGGGCGCGGCAGCGAGAACAGAAAGATTTCGTTCTTGCGCGCGCAGAACACCTGCCCGGTCACGTCGCTCGACAAATCCGAGCAGAGAAACGCGGCGAGCGGCGCGACCTTGTCGGCAGACATGGTTTTTAGCCGCTCGACGCGCGCCTTGTCCGCGTCGGTTTCGGCAGGGATCGACGCGGTCATCCGGCTCCACGCGAATGGCGCAATGCAGTTCGAGCGCACGTTGTAACGCTGCATGTCGAGCGCGATCGACGTCGACAGGCCAACGATGCCCATCTTGGCCGCCGCGTAGTTCGCCTGGCCAAGATTGCCGACCAGCCCCGACGTCGACGTGAAATGCACGAATGCGCCACTGCCCTGCGCCTTGAAATGCGGGGCAGCTGCCTTGGACACGTAGAAGTAGCCGTTCAGATGCACATCGACGACATCGCGCCACTCCGCGTGGCTCATGTTGTGAAACATGCGGTCGCGCAGAATGCCGGCGTTGTTGACGACCGCATCAATGCGGCCGAAGTGCTGCATCGCAGCCTCCACGATCGAACCGGCACCCTGCGGATCGGCGACGCTCGCGGCGTTCAGCACCGCGAGCCCGCCTGCACCGCGGATTGCATCGACCACGTCCGCGCCCGGATTCGGCTCGTCTGCACTCGCGCCGTCCGGGCCGCCGTAATCGTTCACCACCACCGCCGCCCCTTCCCTCGCGCACAGCAGCGCGATCTCTCGGCCAATGCCACGGCCCGCGCCCGTTACCGCCACCACCTTGCCGGTCAGATTCACGTTGTCTCCATTCTTGAGTGTCATTTGTCGTCGTCCCACGCCTTTTCGGGCAGCGGCAGCCCGGAGAGATCGGCAGCCGTGAACGGATTGTTCACGGTGTCGCCCTGCGCCTCGATCACGACGGTCAGTTGCCGCGCGTGCTGCATTGCATGCCATGTCGTGCGCTCGAAGACTTCATGCAGCGGCTGCGCGCCCCAGTACGTTGCCGCGAGCGCGTCGAAGTCGTCGTCGCGATGCATGCGCCACCAGCACTCGAAGCGTGCGAGCACCGTTTGGCCGTATGCAATGACGTCCTGCTTCGGCAGCACGTCGTGCGTGCCGCGCATCGTCATTTCGTAGGTAAGTTCAGCGTGGGTTTCACCCGCTTCGAGAAAGGCTTCAACGACGCGAAACACGTGATGCGCAAGACCGCGCGGCGGCGCCCAGCTATTGCGAAAGGGGCCGTCGAGCACGTCGTCCGACATTTGCGCGACGAAGCTGATGGCCTTCGTGATCGTGATCCTGACGCGCTCCGCGAGCGCGGCGGGCGGCAAGCGCGTGCCGTCGGGAATGTCGAGACCGAGAAAAGCCTTGATGTCGGCGAGCGACTGGCAGTAGACGTAGCGCGGACCGATTGCGAGAACTGGAACGCTGCGCGCCCCCGAACTGCGAAGTGCCTCCATTGCGCCAGACTGCGCGGCCACGTTCACCGATTCGAATGCAATGCCGTGACGCGTCAGGAACTCCTTGACGCGCAGACAACTCGAGCATCCCGGCGCCCAGAACACCTTCAGCACCGGCGCGACCGTTTCAACTGTGTGCATCGCCTGTCTCCTGTCGATCGGTTCGCCATGCGCGGGGCGGGCTTTCCCTGCCTTCCGCGCTGTTGACCGAAAACATACTCGTTAGTATGATGTGTTGACCGAGCATACTACACAGTATTTTTTTTGGTCAATCGTTTCGAACTGGCAAGGTCATCGCGAATGAACATTTCCGAACGCGCAGCCGTTGCGGCAGAAAGAGCAGTCATGGCGGATTCGCCGTCTCAGAACGGCGCGTCTCGCGCCTCGGTGGACGTTGTCTGGGAGCCGCAACTGAGCGCGGAGGAGCGGCGCTGGCACGACCTCGCCGCGCAGTTGTCGGTCGAATACTTCGCGCCGCTTGCCGTCGAGATCGATGCGAGCCAGCGCTATCCGCACGAAACCGTGCAGCGCCTGCGCGACAGCGGCATCGCAACGATGGCGCTGCCGAAACAGCACGGTGGCGGCGGCGCGAGTCTGGTCGCGTATTGCGCGGTGGTCGAGGAAATCGCGCAGAGCTGCGCATCGACGAGCGGCATCGTCGCAACCATCCAGCTCGGCGCGGCGCCACTTCTGCTGCTGCGCGACGAACAGCTGAAACGCGATCTGCTGCGTGGTCTCACCGAACGCGGCGAAGCCGTGTCGTTCGCATTGAGCGAGCGCAACGCCGGCTCCGATCCCGCATCGATGCAGACCATCGCGACGCCCGAAAGCGGCGGCTGGCGAATCCGCGGCCAGAAGTGCTGGATCGGCGGCGGCGGTGCGGCGCACTGGTATGTGGTCTTCGCCCAGACCGAGCCGGGCGCGGGCAAGCGCGGCATCGCGGCGTTTCTCGTCGATGCGAAGGCGCGAGGCGTCGACGACAGCCGGCTCGAGGACAAGATGGGCATGCGCGGCACGCGCACCGCGACCATCGAACTCGATACCTGGGTCGAGCATGCGCGCGTGCTCGCGCCGCCGGGCGAAGGGCTGCGCATGGCATTCGGCTCGCTCGACGTGGGCCGCATCGGCGTCGCCGCACAGGCCTGCGGAATGGCGCTTGCCGCATTCCGGCTGGCCGTCGGGTATGCTGCGAAGCGACGCACGTTCGGCCAGTTGCTGATCGATCATCAGGCGCTCGGCTTCAACCTCGCCGATCTCGCCGCGCGCATTTCCGCCGCGCGCGCGCTCACCTACGAAGCCGCGAAGGCGCACGATAACTACGCGGATGTTTCGGTGCTGGCAGCCCAGGCCAAACTGATCGCGAGCGAAACCAGCCACGACGTGATCGACGCCGCGCTGCAGATCTTCGGCGGCGCCGGCTATGTGAAACCCAACCCGGTGGAACGTCTGTATCGCGACCAGCGTGTCACTGAAATCTATGAGGGCACATCCGAGATCCAGCGTCTGCTTATCGCGCGCGCGATCCGGGCCCACGCAACAGGAGGTTCCGTATGACACTCGAAGTCGAAACGCGCCCGCCGCGCGGCCGCGCGATCCAGACGAAGCAGTCGAAAGCCGCCGCGGACGACAGCAGCAGCGTCGCGCAGATATTGCACGCGGCGGCCAGCGCGTTCATGCTCAAGGGCTTCGCCGCGACCAGCATCGACGATGTCGCCGACGTGCTCGGCTGCACCAAAGGTCGCATCTATCACCACTTCAAGAGCAAAACCGACCTCTTCTTCCAGGTGCATGGCGAGGCAATGGAGATGGTGACGAGCGCGGTCGGCGCGGCAGCCGAGGGCGTCGCGGATCCGATCGCCCGCATCGCCAGGATGTCGCGTGAGCACGTGCTCGTCATCATGAGCAACATCGAATACCAGTGCGTCGTCGTGCAGGGTCTCGACATGCATCTGCATGGCCAGACCACGCCGGCGCAGCGCAAGGTGCTGAAGGAATTCCTCGCGATGCGCGACCGCTACGAAGCGATGTTCGTCGATGCAATCGAGGAAGCAATGGCGGCCGGCTCGCTGCCGCAGCAGGACGCGCACGTCGTCGTGAAGGCGCTGCTCGGCGCGCTGAACTGGACGACGATCTGGTACCGTCCGCGTCGCACAGAGACCGTCGCTGAACGCAATTCGACCGCCGACAGCGTCGCCGCGTTCTGCGTACGCGGGCTGGGAGCGAACTATGCAGGCTGACGCGCTCCCGCCGCCGGACGCGATCGCCGACGAGGCCGCGCCGCGCGACGCCTGCGAAACCTGGCCGCGCGAACAGATCGCCGCCTATCAGCTCGACCGGCTGCGCACGCAGCTCGACTATGTCGGCGAACACAGCGTCTACTATCGCCGTCTGTTTGCCGAGCATGGATTCAGGCCGGCCGATCTGCGCGCGCTCGACGATCTGCGCGCGCTGCCCTTCACCCGCAAGCGCGACTACGTGGATACGATCGCGCGCGTGCCGCCGTACGGCGAATTTCGCGCCGTGGCGCCGGCCGACGTGCGACGCATCCATTTTTCTTCCGGCACCAGCGGCGCGCCCGCTCCGCAGTACTGGACCGATGCCGACCTCGACCGCTGGGCCGGCCTCTACGCGCGCTATGCGCATGCGCAGGGCGTGCGACCCGGCGATGTCTATCAATGTCTGTTCGGCTTCGCGTGGTTCGTCGGCGGGCTCGGCGCGACAGCGGGCTATCAGAAGCTCGGCGCAACCTGCATACCGGGCGGCAGCGCCGACTCGGAGCGGCAAATCCGCTCGATCTTCGAATACGGCGTGAGCGTCATCACCGCGACGCCATCGTTCGTCGCGCACCTCGCGCAGACGGCGCGCTCGATGGGACTCGACGCGCGCCAGTCGCCGGTGCGGCACATCATGCTCGGCGGCGAAACGGGGGCAAGCGTGCCCGCGACGCGCGAGCGGCTCGAAGCCGAATGGAACGCGAAGTGTTTCGATGCGTACGGCAGCCTCGAATTTCAGACGATCGGTCAAGACTGCCATGCGCAGAGCGGTCCGCATCTCGCCGAGGATTTCGCGTACGCAGAGATCGTCGACGAGCATGGCGATCCGGTCGCGGACGGTACGCCCGGTGTGCTGGTGCTCACGCATCTGGACAAGCAGGCGGGCCCGCTCGTGCGCTGGTGGACCGGCGATGTCGTGGTGCGCGACAGCCGCGACTGCGCGTGCGGACGCACGCATGCGCGGCTGGCCGGCGGCGTGCAGGGCCGCGCGGACGACATGCTGGTGATACGCGGCGTCAATGTGTTTCCGTCGTCGGTCGAACAGATCGTGCGAGGTTTCGATGGACTCAGCAGCGAATATCAGATCGTGCTCGATCCATCGGTGCGCGATGCGGACACGGGCTTCCTGACCGGTTTCCGGTTGCGCGTCGAACCGAAGGGGGCGGCGGTAGGCCCCGATATCGCCGAACGGCTCGCGCACGAGATTCGCGCGAAGCTGCAGGTGCGCGCGACAATCGAGATCGTGGCGGCGGGCAGCCTGCCGCGCAGCACGCACAAGTCCAGACGCGTCGTCCGCGAAGGGCTCGACCAATGAGCCGCGCCGCACCGGTCCTCGCTGCATCCGCGCTGAGCGGCAGGCGCATCTACGTGACCGGTGCGGGTTCCGGCATCGGACGGGCGATCGCGTGCCGCGCAGCCGCGCTCGGCGCGACAGTCGGCGGGTGCGGAAGACAGGCGGCGACGCTCGGCGCCACCGCTCGTATGATCGCGGACCAGGGCGGCGTCTTCACGTACGACGTGTGCGACGTGCGCGACGCTGACGCGATGCGCGCGGCCCTGCACGCGTTCGCAGGCGACACGGGCATCGACGGCCTCGTCAACAACGCGGGCGGCCAGTTCGCCATGCGCGCCGAAGCGATTTCGCCGAACGGCTTCGCCGCGGTCGTCGATCTCAATCTCAACGCGGTATTCAACACGACCCGCGCCGCGCACGATCTGATGCCGCGCGGTGGCGCGGTGGTGAACCTGTCGATCTGCCCCGCCGGGCGCGGCGGCCTCGGTCTCGCGCATGCAGTCGCGGCTCGCAGCGGCGTCGCGGGACTGATGCACGCGCTAGCGCTCGAATGGGGCGCGCGCGGGATACGGGTGAACGGCGTCGCGCCGGCCGCGGTGGAAACGCCAGCGTTCGTCGCCGCCTACTCCGCCGAGGCGGCGCGCGCCCTCGGCGCGGCAACGCCGCTCGGCCGCAACGCGAGCGCTGGCGAGGTTGCCGAAGTCGTCGCGTTCCTGCTTAGCGACGCCGCGGCGCTCATTACCGGACAACTGATCCGCGTCGATGGCGGCGCGTTTCTCGGCGCGCCGATCGACCTTCGCCCACCGCACAAGGAGACATTTGCATGAGCGACGACTTCGCGATCGAGCGCGCCCCGCTCGTGCAGACCAAAACGCATGGCGCGGTCACGCTGATCCGGCTGAACCTGCCGGACAAGCGCAATGCGCTCGTCGAAACGTTGCGCGAGGCGCTAATCGCAGCGCTTGAGCAAGCGCAGCACGACAGCGCGTGCCGCGCGGTTGTCCTGACCGGCAGCGGCACGAGTTTCTGTGCGGGCGGCGATCTCGACGGCCTGCGCGACCACGAGCCGCTTAACGTGCGCGCGCGCATGCAACGCGGCCAGCAGTTGATCCGGCTGATCGCGGCCGGCGACAAACCCGTCATCGCGGCGGTCAACGGCGCGGCGCACGGCGCGGGACTGTCGATAGCGGCGGCCTGCGATTTCGTCGTCGCGAGCCGTGCTGCGAAGTTCGGCGCGGTGTTCGGCAAACTCGGCCTGATGGCGGACTTCGGTTTGCTGTGGACACTGCCGCGCCGCATCGGCATGGCGCAAACGCGGCGCGTGCTGTTCTCGAGCCGCGTGCTCGATGCACAGGAAGCGCATGCGCTCGGTCTCGCCGACCAGCTGGCCGAACCCGCGGACCTGATCGCCGACGCACTCGCGCTCGCGCAGTCGTTCAGCGAATCCGCGCCGGTCGCCGTCGCGATGACCAAAGCCGCGCTCGCGAAACCGGTCGACTCGCTCGATGCGGCGCTCGCGCTCGAACTCGAAGGGCAGACCCTGCTTTTTTCCACCGACGATTTCGTCGAAGGCCGCAGCGCGTTTCGGGAGCGCAGACCGCCGCGCTTCCAGGGCCGATGAATCGCCAGAACGGCATCTATCTAAAAGCACAGGAGACACGCAACATGACCCGCTCGCAACGCGCTCGCCTCGGCACGTACGCCCTCGCCACATCGTTCGCACTCGCCACCGCGCCGCACGGCGCACTCGCACAGGACATGCAGAAGATCACCATGGCGGTCGGCACGACGGTGATCGACGCTTCGCAGGCCAACAACACGTCGATTCCGCTCTACACGAAGTGCTGGCAGAAACAGGGACTCGACGTGACCATCCAGCCGATCAATTCGACGGCCGGCATGCAGGCAGTACTCTCGGGTCAGGCGCAGTTCGTCAACATGGCGCCGGGAGCCGCGATCGTCGCGCGCTCCAAGGGCGCGCCGATCAAGGCTGTGTATCTGAACATCCGCCGCAACTTCCAGTTTCCGGTCGTGCTGGATTCGAGCCCGATCAAGAGCATCAAGGACTTCAAGGGCAAGACCATCGGCGTGATTTCGTACGGCGCGGTGCTCGTCAACATCATCAAAGGACAAATCGCCGAAGCGGGGCTCGATCCTGACAAGGACGTGACCTTCGTCGAAACTGGTACGGGCGCGCAGGCGATCACGGCGCTTCGAAGCGGCAAGGTCGACATCTGGGGCACATGGGATTCGCAGATCGCGCTCGCCGAGGACATGGGCCTGAAGCTGCGCGTGTTCAAATCGCCATCGGCGGAAAAACTCACGTTCGGCAGCGCCTACTTCGTGCGCGACGACTATACGAAGACCCATCCAGACGTGATCGAGAAACTGCTGCGCTGCGTCGTGCAAGGTACGCAGATCACGATGGCCGACCCGAAGGGCGCGATTCGCGCGCACTGGGACGAGTTTCCCGCAAGCAAGCCGGCCGGCTTGTCCGACGCCGCGGCGATGAAGCAGGCGCTCGCGCTCGTCAATATGCGCATGAATTATCTGAAGACCGACGCGGGCGAGAACTTTGGCGAAACGCCCGCCGAATCCGCCAGCGCGATGGTCGAGTTCCTGAAGAGCAACAAGCAACTCGCCGGGCCGCTGGATCCGAAGGATGTCTATACGAACCAGTTCATTCCCGCAGCGAACACGTTCGATCCGCAAGCGGTCAGGCAGGCGGTCGCGACGCTGCCGAAATCGTGAGGTTACGCACATGACAATCTCCCTGCCTTCCGATGCAACCCGTGGCGCACGCGTGCGCGCGATGCTCGCGAAACGCGAAGCGGTTGCCGTGCCGGGTACGCACGACGCGCTCGGCGCGATGCTCATCGAAGCCGCTGGTTTCGAGGCCGTCTACATGTCGGGCTATTGCGTGGCCGCGAGCCGCGGCAAGCCGGATATCGGCCTGATCAGCGCAACCGAGATGATCGCGCAGGCCGGGCAGGTCGCCACGGCGGTCAAGATCCCCGTGATCGCCGATGCCGATACGGGTTACGGCGACGTATCGAATATCGCGGAGACCGTGCGCGCACTCGAGCGCGCGGGCGTCGCGGCGATGCATCTGGAAGACCAGATGTCGCCCAAGCGTTGCGGCGCGATGACCGGCAAGGCGCTCGTCGACGATGCCGAGATGGCCGGCCGTCTGCGCGCCGCGCTGCAGGCGCGCACCTCGCCCGACTTTCTCGTGATCGGCCGCACCGACGCGGTCACGCTGCACGGTCTCGAGGAAGCGATCCGCCGTCTCAGGAAGATGGCCGAACTCGGCGTCGACGCCGTAATGGTGCCGTCGCTCTCGTCCCTCGACGAATGCCGGGCCGTCGCCGAAGCGGTGAACATCCCGGTGATTCACACGGTCGCCGAAACCATTCGTCCGCTGCATCCGCAAAGCGAGCTGGCAAAGACGGGGCTGGGCATGGCGCTGTATCCGATCACGCTGATACAGGGGATCGTCGGATGGCAGCGTTCGCTGCTCGCGCATCTGAAAGCCGAAGGCAGCACGGCCGCGATGACGCCGGACATGGCACCGCTCGCGCAGATCACTGACATGCTCGGCGCGTCGCGCTATGCGGCGTTCGAGCGTCGTGTCATGAGCGGGGAATGAAGCATGGCGTCCACGTTGGTTCAGAAAATCCTTGCCCGCTCGAGCGGCCGCGCACGCGTCGAGCCGGGCGAAGTCATCTGGGCGACGCCGGATCTGACGACGATGCCCGAGGTGTCCTATCCCGCGTATGTGAAGCGTCTCGCGGACATCGGCATCGACACGCTTGCGAGGCCGGAGCGCCTCGTCGTCGCGATTGATCACGAGACGCCCGCGCACAGCGTGGCCGCCGCCGAACGCAACCGGCTCACGCGGCAGCTCGCGGCGAAGATGCACGTTGGCCATCTTTTCGACGGCGAAGGGATCACGCATCCGCTGACCGTCGAACGCGGACTCGTGATGCCCGGCATGTTCGTGGCGGGCGCCGATACCCATACGTCGGGACTTGGCGGCGTCGGCGCGCTCGCGATGCCCTTCGGCATCGAAGTGACGATGATCATGGCGACCGGGCGGATCTGGCTCAAGGTTCCCCAGACGATCCGGGTGTGCGTAAACGGTGCGCTGCCTGTTGGCGTCACGGCGCGGGACGTCGTTCTGCACGTGATGCGCCTGATCGACGCCGATGAGGCGAACGAGCGCGTGATCGAATATGGCGGCACGGCGATCGAACGGATGTCGGTGCCGGAGCGCATCACGATATCCGGTCTGACGGTCGATATGGGCGCGGACGCGGGCATGGTCCCGGCGGATGCCCGCACGCTTCAATATTTGCGCGACAGTGGCGTACAGGATCCGCAAGTCCTGAGCGGTGACGACGATGCGGACTACGCCCGCATCATCGACGTGGACGCGCGCGCGCTCAGGCCGCTCGTCAGCATTCCGCCTTCGCCTGCTCACGTGCGCGAAGCGACAGAACTGGGCGATGTCGCGATCCAGCACGCGTATATCGGATCGTGCGCATCTGGAAGTCTCGCCGAATTGCGCATGGCGGCTGCGCTCGTGAAGGGACGTAAGGTGCGCGACGGCGTGCAGTTGCTCGTCATCCCGGCGACGCGTCGGGTGCACGAACAGGCCATGGCCGAAGGCGTGCTCGGCACGTTGATGGCCGCGGGCGCGCAGATCGCGCCGTCGACGTGCGGTCCGTGCTTCGGCGGCCTCGCACCACTCGCGGCGGGCGAGGTGCGCATCAGTACCAGCACGCGCAACGATCCCGGACGCATGGGCAGCCTCGACGCGAACATCTATCTGGCAAGCTCGCTAACTGTCGCTGCATCGGCTCTTGCTGGCCACATCGCTGATCCGCGCGATTTCTTACAGGAAGCTTTGACATGACGGTCCCGCTCTCGACCACAGGCCGCGTCTGGAAATTGCCCGATGATGTATCAAGCGATGCGTTGATCTCCGCCAGTCACGTCTTCAACTATGATCCGCGTGCATTGCGCAAGCATTTGCTGTTCGAGGTTCGCCCGGAGATTGCCGAGGAAGCACGTTCAGGTGACGTCATCGTGGCCGGAAAGCGCTTCGCTCACGGCAGTCAGCATAGCCATCCGTTCATCGCGATGAAGGAAATCGGGCTTGGGCTTCTGGCTGTTAAGCTCGCTCGGGCGCCATATCGCATCTCCGTTTACATGGGCGTGCCGTTTCTCGAGATTTCCGCTGTCGAATACGGCGCGATTGAGGACGGCGAGACACTCGAAGTCGACTTTCTCAATGGAAATGTTCGGCAGACGGCAAGCGGAATTTCGCATCAGGTGCCCCCGTTGCCCCCCTTCGTGCTGGAGATCGTATCGGCGGGCGGCGGTATGCCGTACCTGCGGAAGCAGGTTTGAGCGCGAGCCTGGCACGGGACGCCTGCGTGTCGATGGAAACGAACACCCTCCCGCGGCATCTGCACCAACGGCACAGTGCCCGTTCCATCGATAGATCAAGCGCCTCGTGATTCGCCAGCCACCAGAGACTGCGCCGGACGTAGCGCCCACAAACGCAGCACCGGATAGACGACCAGACACACCGCGACCGTGGTCACAAATTCGATCGGCACGATGGTGTTGAGCACCCAGTGCGACAGGGCGAAGGCAATGATGGTGGTCGCGACACCGGCGTAATTGCATACAAACCCCCGCCTGAGCCTGCTTTCGCATCACGAAGTCCTGTTCCCGCCAGAAGAGACCCGCTGTGTCAAAGGAATCTGCGCGAGACACAGATCCATCGTGCCGCCGGACACGCGTAGAAAGCGACGGGCGTGCAGCAGGAGTCGACGGTGTTGCCGGCCTTGTCCACCGCGGTACAGGTATTTCCACCGGCCGCCCACCTTGACGTACGTCTCGAGGACTTCGCTTTTTTGCTGCAGCAGAGCCAGGGCTGCTTTCTGCGTCTGGGAAACGGCTTGAATGCGCCTATGCTGCACAGTGCGCAGTACGACTACGCCGACGAAAATCTCGTTATTGGCGCTACATTCCGGACTCGGCTCGTAGAACGTTTCCTCGGCTCGGACTCAACCTGAGCGAACTGCATCGACTACATGTGGGCGCACCTTCTTTCAGCCCATGTCGTTCGCTGGAACGGACGGCAGTTGCGGTTGCATTCGCACAGCGTGCGCAATTTCTCATTCGATGTGCGGGTGAGCCGATCTGAGCGGCGATCTGGCGGCCGCCTATGCGACGTTGTTACCCGCTGCGGATGTGTCGCTTCCGAAACAAACAGCACGATGTTGTATGGACAAGTTGCCAATAGGAGGCGCGAATGACTTCGTCCATGACAGTTCTGAGTAACCTTACAACATCCGTTCTCACCTGTTTAGTGCCAAAAACAGGGCCTCTTTTGACTTCCGCGTCGAGCACGTGTTGGTAATAACACCGATTGTCGGTTTCTGAGATGCGTCGATAATTGTATATACAAGTTGCGAAACCGCCCTCGGGCGTCTGACCGGGGCATCTAAGGCTTTCGATAGGGTCGCCCGCGTGCGGGATGCCGCATCGAACATCGCTTTCGGCGACTTTCATGAAGAAGCACGCTCGCCCAAAGCGAACAGCGAACAGCTTTCGTCCACATGGTCAAGGACGGACATACAAGAGGAACGAGTTGAGGTATTTCGACTTCGGCGTGTGCGGCGGTTAACTGCTGTCGCATTCACTCGCATCAACACAGGGGCACAGGCTGCGCGGACGCGCGGCGTGCGCTCCCTGTCACCAGGGACTTCCTTCCATGCTTTTTCAAGGCTTCGGCCCGCTGCTGCTGGCGGGCACGCTCGAAACTCTCAAGCTCGCGGTTCTTTCGCTCGCTGCGGCCTTTCTGCTGGGCCTCGCCGGCGCCGCGGCGAAGCTCTCGCGCAATCGCATGCTCGCGCGCCTCGGCGCGATGTACACGACGCTGATTCGCGCGGTACCCGACCTTGTGCTGATGCTGCTGCTGTTCTACAGCATTCAGATCTGGCTCAACGACGTGACTGACATGCTCGCCATGAATCAGATCGACATCGATCCGTTTGTGGCGGGCGTCATCACGCTCGGCTTTATCTACGGCGCGTACTTCACCGAAACCTTTCGCGGTGCCTTTCTGGCCGTTCCCCGCGGGCAAATCGAGGCTGGCTTCGCATACGGCATGAACTCTACGCGCGTGTTCATGCGTATTCTGTTCCCACAGATGATGCGCTTCGCGCTGCCGGGCATCGCCAACAACTGGCAGGTGCTCGTGAAGGCGACTGCGCTCGTGTCGATCATCGGTCTCGCCGACGTTGTGAAAGCCGCTCAGGACGCGGGCAAGGCGACGCAGGCATTTTTCTTTTTCACGCTTGCAACCGGTGCAATCTATCTCGTGATCACCACCGTTTCCAACCTTGCATTGCACCACCTCGAAAAGCGCTATTCGATCGGTGTGCGGAGGGCTGCGCTGTGATCGAACTCATTCACCAATACTGGCCGAACTATCTTTACAGCGACGGCTTCAACTACAGCGGCCTCGTCATCACGCTTTGGCTGCTGGTCGTTTCGATCGCACTCGGCTTTCTGCTCGCCGTGCCGCTCGCCATTGCGCGCGCGTCTCGCAACTCTTTTGTTTCGCGACCGGTCTGGCTCTACACCTATGTGTTTCGCGGCACGCCGCTCTACGTCCAGTTGCTGCTGTGTTACACGGGCATCTACAGCCTGCACTTCGTCCATGCTCACGAACTGCTCGGAGCGTTCTTTCGCAGCGCGATGAACTGCACGCTGCTGGCTTTCACGCTGAACGAATGCGCCTACGCCACCGAGATCTTCGCCGGTGCGATCAAGGAGACCTCGTACAGCGAGATCGAAGCCGCCCGTGCTTATGGCATGTCGAATTTCAAGCTCTATACGCGCATCATCCTGCCCTCCGCATTGCGACGCGCGTTGCCCGCTTACAGCAATGAAGTGATCCTGATGCTGCACGCCACGACGCTAGCCTTCACTGCGACCGTACCCGACATCCTGAAAGTGGCACGCGACGCGAATTCGGCCACCTATATGACGTTCCAGGCATACGGCATCGCGGCCGCTTTGTATGCGTCTATCGTGTTCGCCCTGATCTGGGTATTTCGCCGCATGGAAATGCGAATGCTGGCTTACCTGAAACCTCAAGGGCACTGAACCCGTCCAGCCCTGATGGAGAGCATCGAGAATGTACAAGCTGACTGTCGACGATCTGCACAAGAAGTTTGGCGAGAACGAGGTATTGAAGGGGGTATCGCTGAAGGCGAAAGCCGGCGACGTGATCAGCCTGATTGGTTCTAGCGGCTCGGGAAAAAGCACGTTCCTGCGTTGCATTAACTTCCTCGAATTGCCGTGCTCCGGGCGCATCACTCTGAACCGCGAGGAAATCCGCACCACGACAGACCGCAGCGGCGGACTGCGCGTGAGTGACCCGAAGCAGCTGCGGATGATGCGCGCGCGTCTGTCGATGGTCTTCCAGCATTTCAACCTGTGGGCTCACATGACCGTGCTCGAGAACATCATCGAAGCACCCGTGAGCGTGCTGGGCTTGAGCCGCAGCGACGCGGAAACGCGCGCCCGAAAGTACCTCGACAAAGTGGGGCTTTCGGCCGATGTCGAGCAGAAGTATCCGTCGCATCTGTCCGGTGGCCAGCAGCAGCGCGTGGCGATCGCCCGCGCGCTGGCGATGGAACCGGAAGTCATGCTGTTCGACGAACCGACCTCCGCGCTCGATCCCGAACTCGTCGGCGAGGTGCTGAGAGTGATGCAGGCGCTCGCAGAAGAAGGCCGCACGATGATCGTCGTGACGCATGAAATGGGCTTCGCGCGGAATGTTTCGAATCACATTGTCTTCCTGCACAAGGGCAAGATCGAGGAGCAAGGCGACCCGCGTGAAGTGCTGACCGCACCGCGCAGCGAGCGGCTGCAGCAATTTCTGGCAGGACGGCTGAAGTAAGCCCATTCGATGCACTTCGTGCTCGAAATTTCCCGGCATCTCCATCAATCCGACTTTCACAACCTTTGGAACCCACATCAATGAAGAAGTTTGCTCTGTTCATGGCGACGCTTGCGATCGCAACCTCCGCCTGCGCGAAGGACTGGTCCACCGTCCGGTTCGGTGTCGATGCGAGTTACCCTCCGTTTGAATCGAAGAGTGCGAACGGCCAGCTGGTCGGCTTCGATATCGATCTGGGCAACGAGATCTGCAAGCGACTGAATGCGAAGTGCGTGTGGGTCGAGAGTGCGTTTGACGGCATGATCCCGGCGCTGAAGGCGAAAAAATTCGACGGCGTGCTGTCGGCGATGTCGATGACGCCCCAGCGTGAAGCGCAGATCGCGTTCTCGGCGAGGCTGTTCCACACGCCGACTCGCCTCGTTGCGAAGAAAGGCTCGAACCTCCAGCCGGCGGCAGATGCGCTGAAAGGAAAGGCGGTCGGTGTCGAGCAGGGTTCGATCCAGGAAACCTATGCAAAGATCAACTGGGCGCCGAAGGGCGTGAATGTCATCCCCTATCAGGATCAGGACCAGGTCTATGCAGACCTGACCTCAGGCCGTCTCGACGCGGCATTGCAAGACGCCGTGCAGGCCGACATGGGCTTTCTGAAGACCTCGCGCGGCGCAGGCTTCGCGTTCGCGGGCAGCGAACTGACCGATCCGCAGGGGACGCTCGGCAGTGGCGCCGCCATTGGTCTGCGCAAGGAAGATACCGAACTGAAGGCAAAGATCGACAAGGCGATCGCGGACATGATCAAGGACGGCACCTACAAGAAGATCGAGGCCAGGTACTTCGCATTCGACGTGTACGGCACCTGACACACACGGGAACCGTGACGCTCGGCAGCGATCGGCTGAATCGCAATACCTCATCCCCGCGCCGGTATCATCCGGCGCGCGCTCGACCCATCATGCAAACACAAACGCACCCGTTAATCTCCCCGGCGCTCGGCACGCAGCGGCACCTGACGAGCTTCCACTATGGCCCTGCGGGCGGGCAAAAGGTCTACATTCAGTCGTCGCTGCACGCTGACGAGTTGCCCGGCATGCTCGTCGCCTGGACACTGCGCAAGCGCCTCGCCGCGCTGGAGACAGCGGGCAAGCTGCGCGGCGAAATCGTCATCGTGCCCGTGCCGAATCCGATCGGGCTCAACCAGCGGCTGCTCGGCCAGATGCTCGGCCGCTTCGAAACCGGCACTGCGTCGAACTTCAACCGGAACTTCCATGACCTGGCCGCGCTCGTGATCCCCCGTATCGAGCATCGGCTGACGGGCGACGCGCAACAGAACCTGCTCGCCGTGCGCGACGCCACGCGAGAAGCACTGGACGAGCAGACGCCGACCACCGAGCTCGAATCCCAGCGCCTCGCGCTGCAGCGACTGTCATACGACGCCGACATCGTGCTCGATCTGCACTGCGACTTCGAAGGCGCGATGCATCTCTTCACAAACCCCGATTTGTGGCCGGACGTCGAGCCGCTCGCGCGCTATCTCGATTCGAAGGCCTCGCTGTTCGCGCTCAATTCGATCGGCAATCCATTCGATGAGATCCACAGCTTCTGCTGGTCGGAGTTGCGGGCGCGCTATGGCGAGCGCTATCCAATACCGAACGGCTCGATTTCGGTGACGATCGAGCTGCGCGGTCAGGCGGACGTGACCTACGCGTTCGCCGAGCGCGACGCGAGCGCAATCGTCGAATACCTGACCTACCGAGGCGTCATCGATGGGACGCCCGCCCCCTTGCCGCCGCTCGAGTTCGACGCGACGCCGTTCTCCGGCACCGAGCCCCTCCTCGCTCCCATCTCCGGTGTGCTCGTGTTCCGCACGCCGGTCGGCATCTGGGTCGAACCCGGCCAGGCGATCGCCGACGTCGTCGATCCACTCGCCGATCGCCTCGTCACGATTACCAGTTCCATCGCCGGCGTGCTATATGCGCGGCAGCGTGCGCGCTTCACCACCGCCGGGCAGGAGGTGGCGTGCATCGCTGGGGCCAAGCCGATTCGCAGCGGCTCGTTGCTTCCGGGCTGAACGCATCACGGCGCCGGATCTCGTATCTCTCCATGAAGATGCTCGAATCCACGATCATCCGTGAATGCCGCGACAGCATCGTTCGACTGCGGGTCGACGTCAGGTCAATTCCGCGTACATGTCGGGTTGGTCGAACGTCACGGTTCAACTGTAATCCTGGCCCGCGCTCGAATCACGACGATCCGCTCGGACACGTCGTTCTCAGACAAAACGGGTCCATGATGTGCCTTCAAAGACATCCGTGCGTGTCGTCATCGATGACTTCGTCTGCGCACGATGTATGTTGATGCTGTTGCTTCTGTAGAGCATGGGGATTCCGGTAGGGCGCGATCTCAGTCCCATGCCGCGTGACGCTCTCCACTTCATCCTCGACGTGACGGCGTGAGATGGCCATCGCCGCATGGTCCAGAAAGGGGTGATCGTACTTTTCGTGCGGGAAATGGCGGCTAGCCTTGAAAAGAGCGAAAGGTCAAGGCTTGC
Source organism: Paraburkholderia phymatum (assembly GCF_038900715.1). Taxonomy (GTDB): domain Bacteria; phylum Pseudomonadota; class Gammaproteobacteria; order Burkholderiales; family Burkholderiaceae; genus Paraburkholderia; species Paraburkholderia phymatum_A. The sequence goes on from NZ_JAYMRZ010000014.1 coordinate 35,400, forward strand.
GCTTCGGCAGACTCGTGCGGCATCCAAAGGCGGCGAAATCTTTATGCAGGCGGTTCGGTTTCATGAAGCCGCCAGCAATCAATCGAAATGTACGTTCACCACAAGAAGCGGCCCGATCTGTCCAACCGCGCCTCAGCCCGTCTCGAGTTCCGCAAACAGCCAGTCCTGAAAGCGCTTCAGCTTCGGCAGATCAGCGCGCGATTTGAGCAGGTTCAGCGTATAGCCATTCACCCTCAATCCTTCGAGTCCCAACGGCGCCACCAACGTGCCCGTCTCCAGTTCGCGCTGCACGAGCAGCAGGCTCTCCAGACACACGCCCATGCCGTCCGCCGCCGCGCTGATCGCCATGAACGAGCGATCGAAACGCGGACCGCGCGTGATATCGAGCACGACCTTGCGATGCAGCCGCATCCAGTCGCGCCATCCGACGAGGCACCCTTCGCTATGAATCAGCGTGTGATTTTTCAAATCCGCGACCGAGCGAATCGGATGCTCGCCGCTCGCGAGTCGCGGCGAACATAACGGCACGATCGTTTCGAGCGGCAAGTCCAGCACCATCGTCCCCGCCGGTTGCAGCCGCCGCGCGCCATAGCGAATGTCGATATCGACAGACTCCTTGATCAGATCCACGGGCGCCGACGATGCATTCAGCCGCACATCGATATCCGGATGCATCGCACTGAAACGCGCGAGCCGCGGCATCAGCCATTGCGTCGCAATGCTCGGCGTCGCATGCACGGTGAGGATGTCGCTCTTCGCGACGCGGCCGATGTCACGCGTCGCCCTGTCGATCCGCGCGAACGCCGCGCCGACTTCCTCCGCATATTGACGGCCCGTGTCCGTGAGGATCACCGCGCGATGCACGCGATGAAAGAGCCGTACGCCCAGTTGATCCTCCAGCAGTTTGATCTGATGACTGACCGCAGAGGGCGTCACGAACAGTTCGTCTGCTGCGAGTGCGAAAGACGACAGCCGCGCAGCAGCCTCAAACGCCTGAATAGATTTGAGTGTGATCCGATTGTGCATTGCAGTGTACGGTTGAATTCAATTCATGGATAAGCCACTTTAATTCGTTTGAGTGGATGTGTTCAAGCAGATACGCTTTCAATCACTCGCAGCGCACTCGAAGCAAGGGATTACCTGAGTCTGCGAGCACGACGAAACATCCCGCCATGAATCACTCCACGCCTGGCCCTCACCGAGCCAGGCGCTGCAAGAAGGAGACACGCGTGAATACGAGCGAAGCCGGGCGTACCGCCCAACTCGCGGAACACGCCTACCGCATCCGCCGCAACGCGCTGCTGATGGGCGAAGTACAGGGCCAGGGCTATATCGGCCAGGCGCTCGACATTGCCGATGTACTGGCCGTCGCCTACTTTGGCGCCATGCACTACCGCCTCGAAGATCCCGAATGGGAAGGCCGCGACCGCTTCCTGCTATCGAATGGTCACTACGCGATCGCGTTATACGCGGCCCTCTTCGAAGCCGGCGTCCTGCCCGCCGACGAACTCGAAACCTACGGCAGCGACGACAGCCGTCTGCCGATGTCCGGCATGGCCAGCTACACGCCCGGCATGGAGATGTCCGGCGGCTCGCTCGGCCAGGGCCTGACGATTGCCGTGGGCCGCTGCCTGGGCCTCAAGCGCAAGGGCTCGGACGCATTCGTCTACACCCTCTTCTCCGATGGCGAACTCGACGAAGGCGCGATCTGGGAAGGCGTCATGTCCGCCGCGCACTGGAAGCTCGACAACCTGATCGCCATCGTCGACGTGAACAACCAGCAGGCCGACGGCCCGTCGACGCAGATCATGGCGTTCGAGCCGCTCGTCGACAAGCTCGAAGCCTTCGGCTGGTACACGCAGCGCGTGAACGGCAACGACATCGATGCCGTCAAGCAGGCCTTCGACAACGCCCGCAATCACGACAAGCCGCAGCCGCGCATCATCGTCTGCGATACGAAGATGGGCTGCGGCGTGCCATTCCTCGAAGAGCGCGAGAAGAACCACTTCATCCGCGTCGATGCGCACGAGTGGAAGCTCGCGCTCGAAGCACTCGATGCCGGGAGGCACGCATGAGCACCGTTGAAAAGAAGCCGCGTCTGAAGACCTCCGCGATGATCGCGTCGATCGCGGGCGAAGGCCAGCTCACGCGCTCCGCGCCGTTCGGTCACGCGCTCGCGAAACTCGCGCGCACGAAGACCAGCATCGTCGGCATGACGGCCGACCTCGGCAAGTACACGGACCTGCACATCTTCGCGCAGCAGTTTCCCGAACGTTACTACCAGATGGGCATGGCCGAGCAGTTGCTGATGGGTGCCGCAGCGGGTTTCGCGCACGAAGGCGCGCAGCCGTTCGTCACCACGTACGCGGTGTTCGCCACACGCCGCGCGTACGACTTCATCCACCAGACAATCGCCGAAGACAACCTCGACGTGAAGATCGTCGCGGCGCTGCCGGGACTGACGACGGGCTACGGTCCGAGCCACCAGGCTGCCGAAGACCTCGCGCTGATGCGTGCGATGCCGAACATGACGGTGATCGATCCGTGCGACGCGCTCGATATCGAGCAGATGGTGCCCGCGATCGCGGCGCACAAAGGGCCCGTGTATGCGCGTCTGCTGCGCGGCAATGTGCCGGTCGTGCTCGACGAATACGACTATCGCTTCGAACTCGGCAAGGCGAAGCTCCTGCGCGACGGCAACGACGTGCTGCTGATCTCGTCGGGGATCATGACAATGCGCTCGCTCGAAGTGGCTAAGGCGCTGCAAGCCGACAACATCGGCGTCGGCGTGCTGCACGTGCCGACCATCAAGCCGCTCGATACGGCCACGATCCTGCGCGAGGCGAAGCGCACGGGCCGCATGGTGATCGTCGCGGAGAACCATACGGTGATCGGCGGGCTCGGCGAAGCGGTGGCGCGCACGCTGCTCAGTGCAGGCGTTACTCCTCCGTTCCGCCAGATCGCGCTGCCCGATGAGTTTCTCGATGCGGGTGCGCTGCCCACGCTGCACGACCGCTATGGCATCTCGACGAAAACGATGTGCGACACCATCAAAGGCTGGCTGGGCTGACAACACCCGCTTAGCCAATAGCCACACCAACAACCCTTACGCAAGCAATCATTATCAGGAGCACAGCATCATGTCAGAGTCACGTCTTCTCGAAGGCAAGGTCGCCGTCATTTCCGGCGCAGCATCGCCGCGTGGAATCGGCATGGCCACCGCGCGCATGTTCGCGAAGCACGGCGCAAAGATCGCGATCCTTGATCTCGACGCTTCCGCGGCACGCGACGCTGCCGCCTCGATCGGCCCCGAGCATCGCGGCTATGCGTGCAATGTCATCGACAAGCAGGCGTGCCAGGCAGCCGTCGAGCAGATCGTCGCCGACTTCGGCGCAATCGATGTGCTCATCAACAACGCGGGCATCACGCAAGCCGTGAAGCTGCTCGACATCGATCCCGAAAGCTGGGACCGCATTCTCGACGTGAACCTGCGCGGCGTGCTGTATCTGTCGCAAGCCGTCGTGCCGCAGATGAAGAAGCAGAAGAGCGGTTCGATCGGCTGCATGTCGTCCGTGTCGGCACAGCGCGGCGGCGGCATTCTCGGCGGCCCGCATTATTCGGCGGCGAAAGCGGGTGTGCTCGGCCTTGCGAAAGCGATGGCGCGCGAGCTCGGCTCCGATGGCATTCGCGTGAACTGCGTGACGCCCGGCCTGATTCAAACCGACATCAACGCGGGCAAGATCAGCGACGACAAGCGCGGCGAGATTCTAGCGGGCATTCCGCTGAACCGTCTCGGCGTGCCGGACGATGTCGCCGGCGCGTTCCTGTTTCTCGCGTCGCCGATTTCGTCGTACATCACGGGCGCCGTCATCGACGTGAACGGCGGCATGCTGATTCACGGCTGATCCGCGGATAACGCCACAGCGCGCGGCCGGGTCCGGCCAGCCGCGCGCGAAGCAGGCAACAACAGCAGCAATAGCCGGACGCAGACAGACGCGCCGCAGAGCGTGTTGTCCGGGTAAGACAACTACACCGATACATCACAAATCCGTATTGGAGGAGCACATCATGAGCAACCGCTCGACCATCCGCACCGGCATCGACCGACGCACGTTTCTGAAAGCGGGCGCAAGCGTCGCAGCAGCAGCACCGCTCTGGGGCCTGTCGATCCGACGCGCATCGGCCGCCGACTTCTCGTACAAGCTCGCAACGGGCCAGGACCCGACGCACCCGGTCAACATCCGCGCGCAGCAGGCTTGCGACAAGATTCGCGCCGCGACCAACGGCAAGCTCGACATCAAGGTCTTTCCGGCGAACCAGCTCGGCTCGGATACCGACCTGCTGTCGCAGGTGCGAAGCGGCGGCGTCGAGTTCTTCAACCAGGCGTCGTCGATTCTCGCGACGCTCGCGCCCGCCGCCGGCATCGTCAACACAGGCTTTGCGTTCCCCGACTACGATACCGTCTGGAAAGCGATGGACGGTGATCTCGGCGCGTACATCCGGGCGCAGATCGAGAAGACGGGCATCGTCACGGTGTCGAAGGTATGGGACAACGGCTTCCGCCAGGTGAGCTCATCGACGCGCGTCATCAAGCAGCCGGGCGACCTCAAGGGCTTCAAGATCCGCGTGCCGCAAGCGCCGATGCTTACGTCGCTCTTCAAGGCGCTCGACGCCGGCCCTGCCCCGATCAACTTCAACGAGCTGTATTCGGCGCTGCAAACGGGCGTCGTCGAAGGACAGGAGAACCCGCTGCCCATCATTGCGACGGCCAAGCTCTACGAAGTGCAGAAGTCGATCAGCCTCACATCGCACGTGTGGGACGGCTACTGGATTCTCGGCAACAAGCGCGCATGGGAAAAGCTGCCCGCCGACATGCGCGCCATCGTCACGCGCGAATTCGAAGCGGCGGGCATGCTGGAACGCGCGGATATCGCCCAGCTGAACGGGTCGCTGCGCAACGATCTGAAGGCCAAGGGCATCAATGTCGTCGATGTGGACCGCCAGGCGTTTCGCGACGCCTTGCGCAAAACGAGCTTCTATAGCGACTGGAAAGCGAAGTATGGCGACCAGGGCTGGAGCACGCTCGAAAAGTACGTCGGAAAACTGGTATGAACACGATGCACACCGCTACTTTCCCTCAGCCGTCGCCGCGCCGTATCGTCAATACGATCGACACGGTGCTCGGGTACATGGTGGAGATTCCGGCCGCGCTGCTGGTGGTCGCCGAAATCTTCGTGCTGCTGGCGGGCGTGACGAGCCGTTATGTGCTGCGTACGCCGCTCGTCTGGTCCGATGAACTCGCGTCGATGCTGTTCCTCTGGCTCGCGATGCTCGGGGCCGTGGTCGCGCTGCGGCGCGGCGAGCACATGCGGATGACGGCGCTCGTCGGCAAGGCATCGCCGTCCGTGCGCGCGTTTCTCGAGCTCGTCGCAATCGCCGCTCCCCTCGCGTTCCTGCTGCTCGTGATCGGACCCGCTGTCGAATTCGCGCAGGACGAAGGCATCATCACGACGCCCGCGCTGGAAATCTCGAACACGTGGCGCGCGGCGGCGCTGCCCATCGGCTGTGCGCTGATGCTCGTCGTCGCGTGCCTGCGCCTCATTCGCGTGGCCAACTGGCACATGACGCTCGCGGCGCTCGCGGCGGTGGCCGCGATCGCGGGCGGCTTCGTCGCGATGAGTCCCGTGCTGCACGATCTGGGCAACGTGAACCTGCTGATCTTCTTCGTGGGTCTCGTCGCGCTGTGCGTGCTGTCGGGCGTGCCTATCGCGTTCTCGTTCGGCCTTGCGACGTTCGGCTATCTCGCGCTGACGACGAGCACGCCGCTGAGCGTCGTCGTTGGACGGATGGACGAAGGCATGTCGCATCTGATCCTGCTCTCGGTGCCGCTCTTCGTGTTCCTCGGGCAGCTGATCGAGATGACGGGCATGGCCAACGCGATGATCGCGTTTCTCGCGAGCCTGCTCGGTCACGTGCGCGGCGGCCTGTCGTACGTGCTGGTCGGCGCGATGTATCTGGTGTCGGGCATCTCCGGCTCGAAGGCGGCCGACATGGCCGCCATCGCGCCCGTGCTGTTCCCCGAGATGAAGGCGCGCGGCGCGAAGCCGGGCGACCTCGTCGCACTGCTCGCCGCTACAGGTGCGCAGACGGAGACCATCCCGCCGAGCCTGGTGCTGATCACGCTCGGCTCGGTGACGGGCGTGTCGATCTCCGCGCTCTTCACGGGCGGCATGCTGCCGGGCATCGTGCTCGCGATCACGCTGTGCTCGGTCGTGTGGTGGCGCTATCGCGGCGACGATCTGTCGAACGTGCGCCGCGCCGCGCGCGGCGAAGTGCTGCGCAAGCTCGCGATCGCCTTCCCCGCGCTCGCGCTGCCGTTCGTGATTCGGCTCGCGGTCGTCGAAGGCGTCGCGACGGCCACGGAAGTTTCGACGATCGGCATTGCGTATGCGGTGCTTGCGGGCCTGTTGATCTATCGCCGCTTCGAATGGGCGCGCCTGAAGCCGATGCTGATCGACACGGCCGCGCTCTCCGGCGCGATCCTGCTGATCATCGGCGCGGCGACGGGCATGGCATGGGCGCTCACGCAGTCCGGCTTCTCGGGCCAGCTTGCGCAGGCGATGGCCAAACTGCCCGGGGGCGCCGCGATGTTCATGGCCGCGTCGATGCTCGTGTTCATCGTGCTCGGCAGCGTGCTCGAAGGCATTCCCGCGATCGTGCTGTTCGGCCCCCTGATGTTCCCGATCGCGCGGCAGATGGGCATTCACGATGTGCATTACGCGATGGTCGTGATCCTGTCGATGGGCGTGGGCCTGTTCGCACCGCCATTCGGCGTCGGCTACTACTCGGCGTGCGCCGTGAGCCGCATCCATCCCGACGAAGGCATGAAGCCGATCATCGGCTACATCATCGCGCTCGTGATCGGCCTGATCGTCGTCGCAGCCGTGCCGTGGATCTCGACCGGCTTCCTGCACTGACGCATTGCGCTGCGTCTTTATCTTCTGCCGAAGACGCAGCGCCCTCTTCCCTCTTTCAACACTTGCGATAGCCGCCGCCCAAGAGGCGCAGCGGCAAGGAGAAGTCATGTCCGACATCATGCCGTTGCGCGCAACGCGGCCGCTCGCCAACGCGATCCGCTTCCTGGCCATCGATGCCATCGTGCGTGCCGGCGAAGGCCATCAGGGCGTGCCGCTCGGCATGGCCGAAATCGCCACGGCGCTCTTCACGCAGCATATGAAGTTCAATCCCGCCGATCCGCAATGGCCCGATCGCGACCGATTCGTGCTGTCCAACGGACACGGCTCGATGCTGCTGTACGCACTGCTGCATCTGACGGGCTATGCGGAGTTCGGCATCGATCAGATCAAAACCTTCCGCGAGATGGGCTCGCATTGCGAAGGCCACCCCGAGTTCGATCCCGCAGCCGGAATCGAAGTCACGACGGGACCGCTCGGACAAGGCATTGCGAACGCGTTCGGCATGGCTGTCGCAGAGGCTTATCTGAACGCGAAGTTCGGCGACGGTATCGTCAATCACTACACGTATGCGTTCGTCGGCGATGGTTGTCTGCAGGAAGGCGTCGGCCAGGAGATGATTTCGCTCGCGGGGCACCTGAAGCTCGGCAAGCTGATTCTCTGCTGGGACGACAACCGCATCACCGATGACGGCAGCACGTCGCTGTCAATCAGCGAAGACGTGAGCGAACGGTTCCGCGTCGCAGGCTGGCACGTGATCGAAGTCGACGGGCACGATATGGAAGCCATCGCCGCGGCGCTGGCGCAAGCGAAGCACGACCCGCGTCCGTCGATGCTGGCGTGTCGCACGGTCATCGCGCGCGGCATCGCGCGCTTGCAGGGACAGCGCGGCGGTCACAGCGGCAAGCTGTTCGCCGCCGATGCCGATGCGGCGCGCGACGAACTGGGCTGGCCGCATGCGCCGTTCGAGATCTCACATGACGTGCTGCAAGTCTGGCGTGCCGCGGGAAGGCGCAGCGAAAGCGAATATCTCGCCTGGCATGAGCGCCTCGCCGCGTTGCCCGGCGACGCGCGCGCCGAGTTCGAGCGTATCCAGGCCGGCCGTTTGCCCGAAGGCTGGCAGCGAGTCCTCGAAGACTACAAGAAGCAGGTTGTGGAAAAAGGCGAAGGCCAGGCAGGCATCATGATTTCCGCCGAGATCAACGATCTGCTCGCGCGGTTGCCGGAACGCATGGTCGGTTGCGCAGACCTCGAAGCGCCGACGAGCCACAAGCGCAGCCTGCATGCGTTCACATCGGAAGACCGCAGCGGCGCCTACGTGCATTGTGGCGTGCGCGAGCACGTGATGGGCGCGATGGCAAACGGCATGGCCGCGCACGGCGGCGTGATACCGCTTGCCGTCACGTACCTCGCGTTCTCCGACTACGAGCGCCCCGCAATGCGCATGGCCGCGCTGATGGGCCTGCCCGTGAAGTTCGTGTTCAGTCACGACTCGATCGGCGTCGGCAAGAATGGGCCGACGCATCAGCCGGTGGAGATACTCGCATCGTTGCGCGCGATGCCGAACATGCAAGTGTTTCGCCCCGCCGATGCCGTCGAAGCCGCCGAATGCTGGGCGCTCGCCTACGAGCACCGCAGCGGACCGAGCACGATGGTGTTCGCGCGTCAGACGTTGCCGCTCGTACGCACGCGCATCAGCACCGGCAACCTGTGCGCGCGCGGCGGGTATGTGCTCGCTGAGGCCGAAGGCGGCGAGCGCCTCGTCACGCTGCTCGCGACGGGATCGGAAGTCGCGCTAGCCGTCGTGGCGCGCGAATGTCTGCAAAAAGAAGGTATTCCGACCGCCGTCGTGTCGCTGCCGTGCTGGGAACTGTTCGACGCGCAGGACCGCGTCTATCGTCAGACCGTGCTCGGCGCGAACACCGTGCGCATCGGCATCGAGGCCGCCGTGCGCTTCGGCTGGGACCGCTATCTCGGCGAACGCAGTGGCTTTGTCGGCATGACGGGATTCGGCGCATCGGGCCCGGCCGAAGCGCTGTACGAACACTTCGGCATCACGGCGGCGCATATCGTCGCTGAAGCAAAGCGTCATCTTTGATCCCCCTCATCAGCCAACTCCACCAGGAATCAGCATGCAGAAGATCGTCTTCCTCGACCGCGCGACACTCGCGCCACAGATAAAGCTCGCACGGCCGGCATTCGAACACGAGTTCGTCGAATACGAGCATACGCAAGCCGATCAGGTCGCCGCGCGTCTTGACGGCGCAACCATCGCCATTACCAATAAGGTGCCGCTGACCGCCGATGTGATCGCGCAATTGCCGTCGTTGAAGCTCGTCGCCGTCGCCGCGACGGGCACCGATTGCGTCGATAAGGACGCGTGCGAACGTCACGGCGTCAAGGTGTCGAACATTCGCGGCTATGCACTGAACACCGTACCCGAGCATACGTTCGCGTTGATGCTCGCGCTGCGCCGCAATCTGATCGCATATCGCGACGACGTGCTGAACGGCGAGTGGCAGAAGTCCGGCCAGTTCTGCTTCTTCAATCACGCGATACATGATCTCGGCGGCATGACGCTCGGCATCATCGGCGAAGGCGTGCTTGGTCAGCGCGTGGCGGAAATTGCGAAGGCGTTCGGTATGCGCCCGCTGTTCGCTGCGCACAAGGGCCGCGAAGGACTCGGGCCGCTTTACACGGCATGGGACGAAGTGCTTGCGACGAGCGACGTCATCACGATACACAGTCCGCTGACGCCACAAACGCGCGGCATGCTCGCGATGCCCGAGTTTCGCGCGATGAAGCGCAAGCCGGTTGTGATCAATACGGCGCGCGGCGGGCTCGTCGATGAACACGCGCTGGTGTGCGCGCTCGAAGAAGGACTGATCAGCGGCATAGGCTTCGATGTGCTTTCGAGCGAACCGCCCCAAGGCAACAATCCGCTGATGCGCATTGCGAATCGGCCGAATGTGATTGTGACGCCGCATGTGGCTTGGGCGTCGGATGAGGCGCAGCAGGCGCTTGCCGATCAGTTGATGGATAACATCGGCGGATTTGTGCGTGGCGCGCCTGTCAATATTGTCGTTTAGTGTTCGCGATGGGCGCGGGTGTGGTTCGCCTGGCTTTTCGCTGGCATCCGCGCTGCGCCTCGCGGCACGGGGCGTTACCAGCGCGGGTACGGCAGAGAGGTAGAGTTGCGAAGCCGACATTCGAATGTCTGCGTTAGAGCGTGAGCCAATGACTGGAGATGGCAGAGAGCAGCAGTTCCGTGAACGTTCTGCAAAGCTGACGTTCGAGTCTTCAACGGTAACTTTCCGGCGACGTGGGTGAACGCGTACTCCCGGTCTATTTCGTTGAAAAACTCCCCTGAGAGCCCGGTTCTTGGCTATCCTGGAATCCATCAATCGATGGGAGTGCATCGTCATGATGGGTCAGCGAAGCGGCGATCAGGAGCAGCTGTTTTACGCGTTCAAGCCTGACGATCACGTTCCGAAGGGCTATCTGTTACGCGGTATAGATCAGTACTTCGATGCCGGAGACCTCCGTCAGCACATGGCGTCGTTTCCCAGTCATACGGGACGCCCTTCGATCGATCCAGAGTTGATGATTCGCATGCTGATCGTCGGCTACTGCTTCGGCATCCGCTCCGAACGGCGCCTGTGTGAGGAAGTCCATCTGAACCTGGCGTATCGCTGGTTTTGCCGCCTCGGCCTTGAGGATCCGATTCCCGATCACTCAACGTTTTCAAAGAATCGCCATGGCCGGTTTCGCGACAGCGATATGCTGCGCCATGTATTCGAATCAGTTTTACACCGCTGCATGAGCGAAGGCCTCGTAGGTGGTGAAGGGTTCGCGATCGATGCCAGTGTCATCAAAGCCGACGCCAATCGCACTCGAGGCATCGCCGGGACTGAAGCGATCGACTGGAGTCGTGGCGAAGAGCCCAGCCGTGCAGTGCGTGAGTATCTGGCGACGCTCGACGCGAACGACACTGACGCCCAAGCCATGGAGCCATCGCAGGAACCCGTTACGCCACCAAAGAACATTTCGCTAACCGATCCTGCTGCACGTTGGACAGCTGCACCCGGTGGCCCAGCGTTCTTTGCCTACTCGACCAACTACCTGATTGTTCTGCAGGCGGGAATCATCGTCGATGTCGAGGCCACTCCCGCATACCGCACACAGGAGGTGGACTGGACCAGGACCATGATGGATAGGGTCGAACAGCGTTTTCGTCTCAAGCCACAACGTCTGCTGGGTGACACCGCATATGGCACTGCGGCGATGCTTGCCTGGATGATCAATGACAAGGCGATCGAGCCGCATGTCCCAGTGTTGGAGAAAGGAGCGCGTAGCGACGAAACCTTCGCGAACAGCGATTTCCAGTGGGTCGGGCAAAGCAATGAGTATCGCTGCCCGGCTGGCCATGCATTGCGCAGCGAACGGCGTCCATTCAAGAATCCGCGAACGCACATCATCAAGGCCAACACGGTCGTCTATCGATCAAGCCAGTTGGACTGCGCTGGATGTTCATTGAAAGATCAATGCTGTCCGAACACGCCAATACGAAAGATAGCCCGAAGCGTCCACGAATCAGCACGCGATAAGGCAAAGGCTATTGTGAAAACATCGACATACAGGCAGTCACGCAAGGACCGCAAGAAGGTTGAGATCCTGTTTGCTCACCTCAAAAGCGTCATGAAGCTGGATCGTCTCCGACTGCGAGGTCCGTCAGGTGCTCATGACGAGTTCTTGCTGGCTGCAACTGCGCAGAATCTGAGGCGAATGGCGACGTGGTTGATGCCAAAGCAGGAAGAAATGGCGGCAGCGGCCGCTTGATAGGCATCGCGAAGCGATGCGCACAAGCAGCCCGATCGGAAAGAGCACTGAGCACGTCGATTGCACGACTACAAATCACCGCGTCCGCGCGCGAAAGCGCAGTTTTTCAACGAAATAGGTCGCAAGTACGCATTCGCTAGCAATGAACGCTGACGTTCGCCGCTGCCGAACTGCGAATGTCGGCAAAGCGACTGCCGCCTGACGGATGCGATACCTGAAGGTCAGGTATCGCCGAACTGCTTCCGGTCGGCATCCGGCAGCTTCCGAATGTGAGCCGGCCATGGGAATGGCGGTTTTTCCGTGCCGCTCGAGAAGTTGAGATGTTTATCGTCACAGCCACGGAAACCAGTTCGGCGCTACATGACGTGGCCCACCCGATGCCAACCGGCGATCGGGTGTTGTGCGCGAGAAATCATCAATGCAGGGTGTGGACGCTGCTGATGGCCTCATCATCGTCATCACCTGACGAGGCTCGATCAAGGATCGCGCACCGAAGGTCCAGCTTGACGCGAAGGATGGCTGATTCAATACGTGCATCGCCGCGATGGCCGCTCAGGCGAGTATTGATCGCCTCCTCGACGGCGAGAATCGCCCGCTCGATGCTCTCCGGATCATCGCTATCGAACCCGACCTCAACCTCAATGCTCTCCAGCAGGTTCAACGCTGTCGCAATGTCTTCGGAAGCGACGAATAGCATCTTGGCGGTTTCTCTCATCTACCCTTCCCGTTCGGTTGTCTAGCGTGTTCAGACAGCTGCGAGTTGCACGAATATCGTTGCACATCCAGCGCAAACCTGCCGGGCGATAAAGGTGGGTGTTGGGTTCGAAACAACGAAAAGGTTGCTGTACGCAGTGAAGCGAATAGAATCGACTGTTCCACCTTGATGCATTGGTTATGGCGTTCGGGACAAATCCCGTGTGCCTGAAACCGCAGTGGAGCGCTCAGCGACACAGCATCCCCCTGAAGCTTCCGCTCGGCGGACCCTTTTCCGGCCTTTTTGCCGCGCATTGCTAGCCGTGTCACTCTGACGAACGAGTCATCGCCGCCGACAGTGTTTTTCAACGAAACAGGCCGAAACTTGTCCCGCAACGCGTTACACCGCCCAACCTGAGCGCTTGCGAGAAATCCGCGATCAGGTCGTCGATATCCTCGATGCCCGCCGACAGGCGCAACATGCCGTCGGAAATGCTCATCGCCTTGCGCGTTTCCGGGCCCGCTTCGAAAAAGATCGTCGGTGCAACGGGAATGATCAGCGTACGCGTGGCGGCGAGAGCCGTTGCCTTGACCTCCTTGATTCAACCAGGTGACCGGTTCGAACCCAGTCATCAGTTCGCGCACGCGCGATCAACTGTGCAATAACCAGATAGCAGAACTGATCAGCGCGGCGTTCATCGTCGAGACTGCTACGCATCACGATGTCGTGGAATCAGAGCATGACGGTTTATTGTGTTCCGGCTGGCCTTCCAGCAATCGCTTTCGCGAATGCGGTCAATGTCCGCTACGGCATGTCAGTCTGATCTGTTTCAGGAACAGGTGAATTTGCGGTTCCGGCAAGAAACCGCCTGAGACGGCGTTCCGCGTCGATTACCTTATGCAGGGGCGCAGTGGCGAGTTGTCTGTCGTTCAGTGCGAGCAGGCGCTCGAACACGCAAATGGTGTCCTCTGCGAGCACCCACTCGTTGGATTGATGGGCCAGTTCCAGCGCTGTCTCTACGGCGTGTTCGGCTGTCTTGAAGGTTCCTGCCGGTTCGCTTCCGTAACCGTCCTGCTGGAGAAACCAGGCCACATACGCTGTCCGGATCAGTTCGTTAAACAGATGCGTATTGCCGTGACCCTCCCGGCAGGCTACGAGAGCAAGATGAGAAGACAACGCCTGCTCGCGCGCAGACGCCTCGTCCATCGGCAATAACATCGTTTTCGTGAGATGCTTCCGGGGTCGTGAAGCACCTGCCCCGCGTCGTTTTGAGCTCATCCTGTTGGTGATTGCACGTGTATCAGCGAGATATTCTAGCGAAGTATTTTCGCCGGGCGCGCGACATCAGGAGAACTGCCGATGATATCGACCGCCGAACCCGGGCGTGGGGCGCGATTCTGTGCGTCTTTCCCGAATCACTGGCGCAGCGATCACGCACCCCATCCATGAGAAAATACACCCGGTTGAACTCCATCCCGGCGGCTGATGTTCAGCGCATCGATAGTCCGCTCCGACTGCCCCGATGCGGCGGATCGTGCACGGGTCAGGACGACCGATGTGTCTGATGGCAGGGATATGTCTGCAGTGGGGAGAGGATGAGGAAGGTAATCCGGTGTGGCCTGTTATTGCTGGCGGTCGCTTTCCCCGCATTCGCAGGTGCGCATTACGTTGAAGTGTGGAATCCGCCTGAAGCACGCGGTGACAAGTGGCGGGCACAACCGCTCCGCAAGGCACCGAAGCATCGGCACGCGACTCTCCACTTCGCGAGTGGTCAACTGCATCACCGCATCGCTGCGGCAGCGCCTGGCCCCAGAGCATCGGTCGCCGCAGCGGAGCAACGCGCGCGCACGCCTCGTTATGAGGACATTCCGCGTCAGATTACCCCCGAGGGGAATGTACTCCGCGTCGATGGACATCGCGGGCAGGTCGAGGTCCAACGCTGATGCGAAGCGAAAAACATCAGGGCTACATGCTCTGGGGACATGCGATTCTCCAGCAGGAGGGCCGCGTGAACACTGAGCGCTACGCCGCAAGCGGCACCATCACGAAAGACAACCGGGTCGTTGAGGCTTCCGGCGTACTCGGCGAGTTTGGAACAGAAGAAGAGGCAGAACTGGCGGGTATCCAATGGGCACGGGCATGGGTGGACGGTATCGGCTGATCCGCGGCCGTTGCTCGTCGAAGCCGGCGCTCCCATCGTCACCTTCATCATTGGGTAGCCGCAATTGCCATGACGCTGCGCATGCCGACCCACATCGTTATTCAACTGGAGGCACAGCAGTTTGCCGGTCGCCCTCCGGCCTCTATGAACCGTCCGAAGCAGGCCGGGTTGCTGGCAGCACAAAAGTAAGCGAGTCATACGTACCGTCTTGACGAGTTATCGTATCTCTATGGTGTTGAGCAACCGGGCCGCGACGGAACCGACAAGCTAGTCCATCGCGACGTTTCGGGAAGGCACCTCCGCAAGCGGCGGCCCACGTGGTCAGAGCTCCGATGTGGCATACTTCTCGCAGCGGCATTGAGCGTGACTCAGGCTCTTTCTTGGAATGGCTGATATGGAGACGGCATGGACCCTTTCGCTGTAGTGTGGGAGAACGACTGCGGTTACGGCACAGAATACTTCGAAACCCAAGATCAGCAGGCCGCCTTTGTTGCCGAATGTGCGAGGACGGGGACGACTGCAGCAGCGGTTTCCAGCGCTGAACTTGCATAAACCAGGCTTCAACCTGTTGAATGACCACTGCCTAAGGCCGTGGTTTGACGGGACAGATAGTTTCCGCGGCCGCTAAAGAATGGGATCGATGTGCGCGGAGGCGGGCAACACGGGAGCGACATTCCAGGGAAACAGCTCGTCGATGCGGTTTATCGGATGATCGGCAATACGCTCGATGACGTAGTGCAGATAGGCCTCGGGATCGACACCATTCAGGCGTGCTGAGCCGATCAGGCTGTACATCGCGGCGGCACATTCGCCACCTGAGTCCGCGCCGGCAAGCAGATGATTCCGCATTGAAGGCGGAATCATCTGTTCGCAGGCTCCGACGGCGGTGGCGAAAGCGCGGCAGTGATCTACAGCTTGATTGGTACGGCGCGCCTGAACGGCATCGAGCCGTTTGCGTACCTGCGCACGGTGTTTGAGCGCATCGCTAATCATCCCATCAACCGCATCGACGAGTTGCTGCCGTGGCGCCTGATGACGGCCGAACACGTCGAGCAGCAAGCCGCGTAATAATTCGATGGCCCAAGCCCGCAAGCCCTCCCTGCGACAGGTCAAAGCGCCAGTGCCCGACTACGTGCTGCGCGTTGAACTGCAATACATCAAGCCGGCAATCTGGCGACGAATCATCGTCCCCGGCTCAATCAGGCTGGGCAAGCTGCATGTCGTGCTGCTGCTGGCCATGGGTTGGGAAGGCGGGCACCTGCATGAGTTCGTCTTCGGCGAAACCAACTATGGTGAACCGGATGACTTCGGATTCCCGAGCGATCCGCCAATGCTCAATGAAGCACGGGTCACGCTGACGAAGGCGCTGGACGGGCTGAAGTCATTCACCTACATCTACGACTACGGCGACAACTGGCGGCATCGAATCAAGGTCGAGAAAGCACTCGTGCCCGACCCGGACATGCGCCGGCCGCTATGCCTGGATGGGCAGAATGCGTGTCCGCCGGAAGACGTTGGCGGAGTGCCGGGATATGCCGACTTCCTCGAAGCGATCGGCGATCCGACGCACGAGGAACATGACCACTTCCTTGAGTGGTGTGGCGGTAGCTTCGATCCCGCCGCCTTCGATCTCGTGCTTGCGAATCAGCGGCTCTCAGAGGTCAAGTTCTGATCGTCAAGACGGCCTCGGTTTGACGCTTACACTGATCGAGCGCTTACGCACAAAAAGCCTCACCTTCAACAGGACCCGTGTTGTGCAAGCCCTTGCATCCAGATGATGGGAGCATTCGTCCTCAGCTGCGGGGCCAGGAGGCAAATGCGCCGATCACTCCGGCGCCGCTCTTGATACAGATTCGCAGGTTAACCACCTGGACGGCGTGTCACTAAAAACGACCTCATGCGCGACTGACACACTACCGCACGTTGATTGCGAACCAGGGCGTTCGATTCCTCCCAGACTGATGACTCAACGTTCGATATCCGGCCCGCTGCCGGGTGCATCGGGATCAGCGGGAGGCTCAGCGTCCTGGGTTCGGGTGGTCTGGTCGTCGCGGACGGGTAGTTGCGTATTGCGCACGGCGTCGCGCAGTTCATCGCGTTCCCATGCGTCGCGCTCGCGCTGTGCGGTTCGACGATCCTGTGCCTCGGTATCGAGCTCCGCAAGCCGCATCTGCCGGATGCTCTCGAGCTCTGGCTGCTCGAACACGATCCACATACGTGTGTCGGCCGCAATGCGCGCGGCCGCGGCCTGGAATGCTTCTGGACCGGACAGTGACAGCGTGGCGCCAAACTTCTGCTGCGCGAAACGCAGCGCAATCTCGATCGCTTCGCGCTCGCTATCCCACAGTCGCAGCGAGCGGCCTTCGTCGACCAGGAACGCCACACCGTCCTTGCGATAGTCGACCTCACCGCTGGCGCGCACCTCGTACGTGATCGACGGTCCGCGGTAGATAAGCTCGTTGCGATCGGGTCCGGCCCGTGGCTCCACATCATGCGATGGCTCACTGAAGATCACAGCGCGTTTGTCGCCGGCGCTCCTCGCCTGCAGGCGGATCTGCCGCATGCGTCGCAGTTCGCGCAGCGCGCGTTCGTCACCGGTCTGTGCGCGCTCGCGCAGGAAGTCCTGGTACTGGTCCGCGATCGGCCGGCGAGCGGCAGCCTTGAACGCATGACGCTCCTTCGCGATCCGTTCGCGCAGCGCGGCCTCAGCCTCGACCCGCGCGACACGGGCAGCCGAAAGCTGTTCGCGCCGCTCAATGCCGGGCAGATCCTTGCGGTCCGCAAGGTCGTTACGGGCGCGATAGAAGGCCGCCTTGATATCGATACGTCGCGCTTTATCGTGCTGCGCCTGTTCATCCCATGCACGACGTAGTTCGTCGCGATACGCCGCACGCCACTGCTGGAATTCGCCCCACAGATCACGCTCGGGCGTGTGGCGCGGCGCATGACCAGGGCTGCGTCCGGTCTGCGCCCGATACGTGTCGCGTAGCAGTTGCGCGGTCTCGTCCCATGACAGGTTCATTTCCTTCGTCAGAAAGTCCGACACGTTCAGATTGCGTGAACCAGCCCGAATCCGGTCACCGCCGTCCGCACCCTTGCCAATGTCGTACTTGTTGACGATCAGCCCGTGCGAGTGGGCAAGTGCAGCAAGCAGCCGGCTGGCATCGAGTGTCGCGAGGATCTCTGCAAACTCCGCCCGCTCGCGCGAGCGACGGACACTGCGCGACTCCACAAGATCGCGCGCGAACTGGTCCCGAACGGTATCCGCCTCCCGGCCGGTTGCCGCTCGCGCGCGTGCATTGAAAGGTGCTGTCAGCATCTCGCTGCCAGCAGCGGACGACGCAAAGGGAAGCGACTCGACCGCATCGAGCGACTGGACGTCTGCAAGGCTGCGGATCTCATTACGCGGGCCCAACGCTGGCGGCAACCGGCCCCCGCCCGATCGCGGATTCAGACCGAACCAATGGCCCGCGTGCTGCCGATCACCACGTGATCCGTCGCGACGCATGAACTTGTCGGCCGCTGTCGCCGCAAGGCGCACCCGCGCTGCATCGTCCACCTTGTCCCACGCGCCGTACATGCGCGCCGCGATTACGTCGAGGAGCGGATTGCTGCCGCTGCTCCCAGGATCTAGGTGTTCTCTTCCCGTTCGCTCGCGATCGCCAGTCCATCGCAGTGAGTCAATTCGGTCGGCTTGGTGGTTTCCCAGCTCCAGTAGTGCATCAGCCTGCAGAAGCATTTGACGTCGCGCGGTGTCGCCATCCACACTGCGGCTGGGCACACTTCGCACACGGTGTGGGGATCCGGTCGGCGGGCGGGGTCGATCGAAGCGAGCGTCAAGGTCGTGATCCGCGCCTCGTCGCCACCGCCCCCGGTGTTCGTGTTGCGCGAGCTGCGCCTCGTGCCTTGGCTGCTGTCGTTGCCACTCTCGCCAACCTCGCCAGTCTCCTGGTCCACCACTGCTGCGTCGTGTTCGCTCATCGAGCCCTCCTGCTGCGTCATAGAACCGCTGTTCGCGATGTTCGAGAATGCGCCGCTGTTCTGCCGGCGACGCGGCCTGATACGCCTTGTAGAAGCTGCTTCCGCTGTTCAGATACTTGATCTCGCGGGCCCGCATATCGTTCCATTCGAAAAGGGCATCGAGAAAGTGCCGGGGCGTCGCGCGCGGCGCACCCGGTTCGATGTACTCCGCATGGACATTGTGATCGAGCGCTTCGCGCTTGCCAGCGGCGTCGAGTTCGATGAATTCGCGTGAGAACACGAACTCCTTCAGATTCACGCCCTTCGCGGCGGCGGGCGGCTTGACGTTTTCGTATTCGCCGTCGCGGCCCGCGTTACGTGTGCGTGTCGCGCCGAATTCCGTGAGCAGCGCCTTGAAGTCTTCGTAATGCGTGACATCGCGCGCAATCAACGCTTCGAGGATCGCGGCCTTCAACTCGCGATTCATTGGCTCGAATACATCGCCCTTGTACCGGCTGATCATTTCCGACGCGTCGGTGAACTGCACGCGCCGGTTGTCCTTCGGACTCGCCAGTCCGTATTTCGCGTTGATATGCTCCTGGAATGCTTCGAGGAACCGGTGATGCCGGTCGACCTTGCCGAACGGTTCCAGCCGTCGTCCCGTGAGCAGGTTCACTTCCGGTATCACGACATGTAGATGAACCTTGCGCTCGACGAGTTCGCCACTGCGCCGGTCGGCATAGCTCTTCAGACGCGGCACATGTGCTTCTGCATAGAAGTTGTACTCGTCCGGCCGGTACGCAGCAAACGCGAACGACTCAAACTCCCGTACGATGTCCGCGAGCACCTCGCCCGAGACTTCATCTTCTTTGAACGACAGCGTGACGTTGATATAGCGTTCTGCCTGCGTATCCATCGACTGGATGATGTCGTTGGTCAGCGCCAGATCGCCCGCCAGAATCACCCGCTCGTCCATCTCGTCGCGCTCGAACTCACGGTCCTGCTTCTGGCCGTCCTCCAGATAGGCCTTGATGCCATCGTGATAACCGCGCACCCGGATCAGCATGGCTCACCGTCTCTGCTGTGCGAGCAACTGCTCACACTGCTCGACGCGACGAAGCAACGTTGAATACACGATGGTGAGCAATGTGTGCCGGGCTGCCTCCACGGCCTGCCTCGCTTCCGCGCAGTCAGCCACGCGCAGCGCTCGCGTGGCGTCCCCTTCCTTGTCATTCTTCGCCTGCAGCTTCTTCTCCAGAGCAAGGACCTTGAGAATGGCAGGGTGTTTGTCATCGATGCCCATGGGTACGGTCTCCATTCAGTCCACCTTGTCCAGTGAGCATCTCAGATACCGCGAGATCATCTGCAGCTGCGTGAGCAGTTCCTCATAGGTAGCCTCCGACAGCTGACCGCTTACATGTTCCGAATTCGCCCGATGGGCGATCTGGTTCAGGTTGTTGCTGGTCTTGTTGAAGATGTACAGCAGCCGCTTGCGATCCACGCTGGCGACCGGCCGCGCGATCACCTGCGTCCGGTTCGTCAGCACCGCCTGCCGGAAAAATTCAGATTGCGTCAGCCCGCTCCGGTTCACCTTGTCAAGATAGACCGCGCGGTCCGCATCCGACAACCTGAACGCAATCGGTTTGCCGAGCCCTGCCCCATCGTTGCTCTTTTTGCGTGGCATGATCAGAGCCCCACGGGATGCGTCCAGTCCGCCGACTGACCCGGCAGATCGAATCGCGTCATGTCGCCGTCGATCGGGTGCGCGCGGAATTCGTATGCTGGCCAATGCGCTTCACATTCGTATAAGGCGTGCATCGCCTGATCGCCCGTCATGGGATGCGTATAACCAGCCCACGGCAGATACTGCCACCGCCTGTTGCGCGCGAAACCGCTTGGCCTCATCACACGCTGGATCACCCACGCGCTGATCGGAATCATAGGAAAGCGCCTCCTATTCGCGTTGCATACCTGGCAATGCTGATTGTTGCCGACAGACCCTTCGGCGCGATGGACGCGGGGCAGTGGCCCGCGTCGGGGTTGCAAAGGGGCCTTGCCCCTTTGGCACGCGATATTTTACGAAGCGCGTAGCGATGCGTAAACATATCCGACGTGCCTCGCTCCGCGACCGACATCACAAGCATAGTGCAGATAATCCACTTGCGTACGTCATCCACACTACTTTATGCCACCAGGATAAATCGCATACCAAACGTTTTATCACGATCGATCGACTGCTACACTACTTCCATCCTACATTCATGTCACATCTGACCATGGACCGGGAAAAAGCCGCTGCGAGTCTGCGCAGTCTCGCCCTCAACAGCCCCAACCGCAGCAAGGCCGCCCGCCTTCGCGCAGTATTGCCCGATGTCGAAGCGGCCCTCTCCGCTGGCGTCCCGTCAGCGGAAATCATCACCGCGCTTGCAGAAAATGGGCTGGCGTTCACGCCCCGCACGTTTCATGGCACGCTCTACCGTCTTCGCAAAAACGCCCGCCCGCCAACCCCGCACGCCCCGCGTCCTGCAATGAACGCGGGAGATGCATACGCCCGATCCACTGGCGATGCACCGTCCGCCATTTCGATGACAGGTACAACGGACCGTATCAAGACGATTGAACAACTGCGCGCCGAACACCCCACGATGCCCCAGTTCGAGCTAACAAAGCTGTACGCGCAACAGTACGATCAGCCCGCGTTCACGAGCGCAGACATTGAAGAACTGAAACGGAAATACCCGCCCAGGCCGAAGGCCTGAGCGCATCGCCCCGGCGCACTGCACCGGGTCAGTCCGCTCCCCTATGCTTCCAGCGCGGTTCTCCATGGCCTCGGAACGGGCGCGCGGCGCGCGCATATGCTCAACGTCCACAACCTAGAAGGCTGCTTTCAGAAAAAGGGCGGCTTCAGTGAATCACATGCGGTGCCGTAAACCGGGTTACCCGGCTGGTCACCCGATTAGTCCGGCGTGTGTTAGTGGAGCCGGACGTGCGAGCGGTCCCGGCTCTTTTTTCGGCGAAAGGAAAAGCCGCCCAGGCATTCGCCTGGACGGCTATGTGACAATGAACGCTTACCGGATGTCGGGTCAGGCGGCTTCGGTTTCCTCGGCCTCCCCGTCTGACGGCGAATCGCCCGTCTCGACCGACGCTGTTTCTGTTTCAGCTTCGTCGCTGGTTTCGCCGTCATCGTCCCAGCGTCCGTATGCGTTCCGCTCAGGTACATCGCGGTTACGCAGCACTTCCGGCAACCAGCCCGAGTCCGTCATGCGACGCTCGGCAGCCGCGGCTGCATCACCCTTCTTCATGCCGCGCAGTTCACCCGCAGCCTGAGCCGAAACGGTCTCGCCAACAACGGTCACGATGCGGTCCTTCGGTACGTGCTCGAAGTATCCCGCGCGCGTCGCCTTCCAGTAGCGCGTGAGATCCACTTCAAGCGTGTTCGCCAGTTCGTTGACCGGGTGCGCGCGATCCGCAGGGCTGATGCCGTCCACCGTCGCCGCCACACAGAACGCAAAGAGGCTCGACATCACGTCCGAGTCCTGTTGCAGCAGCCACGGCAGCAGTTCTTCGGTCCGCTTTGGCAGCATCCACGCCCACTTCGCACGTTCGCCTTCAAGCGCATTCCACGCAACGCTGTCGGCCATGTCATCGGCATTGGACACCAGTGCATCGCGCGTCGTATGCACCTCGATTCTTACCGCCTGATCGATATAGGCACGGCCATACACGTCATCAAACACAACGGGAATCATGCGGTACATCAGCGCGGCCAACGCAACACCAGGCTGCCGGGCAAGCTCGATCTGTACGGCTGCGGTTCGGTGTGCAGTCAGCCGCTTGCACAGTTTCTCGCCGTGCAGGGGCCGCTCCTTCGGTGTCCGCTCTCGCGTCGCCGCCTGATGGACGGCGTGCGCACTCGCCGGTTGACCCGGTGCGCTGTCGCGCCGGACCAGTCCCCGCTCGATGCACACCTGTCCGTCATCATCGAGATAGACGAATGCCCCGCCCCTATCATGTCGTCCGCATCGAACGATTCGAACCTTTCCGCATACTGGTCAACGGCATAGGTCGCAGCGGTAACAGCAGCATCGAGCCGGTCCTGCCTGGCTTCATCCGGTTCGCCGTCCTCGTCGTAGTACGCGTTAAGTTCCATATGCGCGGCATCCCGTTTTGCGACCAGCGCCGCAAGTTCGTCCGCTTCCGCCTGCGTCGGCTGGCGTGTGGTCGAGGGGATGCGATCGTGACGCATGATCTCCAAAGCTTCATATCGCGTCCTCGTTTCGACCCAGCCCCAGCCTTCGGCGCAAAGGCCCTGGGACAGTTCGATCAGGCGATCCGTCGCGAGCCGGTGCAGCAGATCGGCATCTTCGATGTATCCGGCGTTGTGGTCGTCACTGAACAGATCGCGTCGAATGTACCCGCCAGCCGCCTCATAGGCCTCCAGGCCGACAAATTTCGCCAGCGCATTGTCGCGCGCGTCTATTGCGGCGGTCGTGATCGCCGCACGCAACTCCGAAGGGCGTTGTTGCCACGCGTTGTGTGCGTCGTTCCATACACGCTCCTGTGTCACGTGATCGTCGGCCAGGACAAGCACCTTCGCCTGTTCATAGTCGAGCCTGTCGTCACGCAACAGGTCAAGCAGTACCGGCGACAGGTTCGCGATTTTCAACGCGCGACGCACCGCAATGTCTGGCACCTTGAACAGTGCCGCGATGTGCGCCACGCTCTTGCCCTCCTCCGTCAGCAGCCGGAACGCCACGCATTCGTCCGCGATATGCATCGCCTCGCGTTCGCGGTTCTCGATCAGCGACGCGGCCAGCGCTTCGCCTTCGCTCACGGTTAGCACCGGCACCAGGTAATCCTTTGTGATGCGCCCCTGCTCACACAGCAGATCGAGCGCAGCCAGGCGGCGCTGACCCGCACATACGCCGAGTTTCGGCACCTTCGTCCGGCCTTTTATCTCATGTGCGACCAGGTTCTGCATGACGCCCTTAGCGTCAATGGTTTCGGCAAGAGACTCGATGCCCGTCGGCTGCCTTTTGCGCACATTCAGCGGCGACAGGCACAGCCTCCAGTATGGCACGTACGCAATCTGCGTTTTTGCTTCGTCGGCCATTTCGGAAGTTATTTTCGCAATATTGTTTGTAACGTCTTTACGCACGGTTATCTCCGGTTCGAGCCGCAGCGGTGTGCCGGGCATCACTAACTACATTAGGTTCTTTAAACCTAATTACAAGCATAATGTTTTATCGTTTTTATGCGGCACGCGTTTGTTTATTAGGTGTTTTTAACCTAATATAAAGGCGTTGCCCGGCACACCGCTGTGGCTCAAACCGGAGATAACTGTGAGTACTACTGATTGCATCATCACCTCGTCTGTGGTTCCCGACGAACTTCGCCTGAATGTGCTGCCTTGCTATCTCGGTCGCCACTACATTATCGGCGAATCGATGGTCTATGACTGGGCTGCGCGCCTGTGCAGCAGTTACGAGGGCGGATACTGGAACTTCTTCACGCTGTCCAATGGTGGTTTTTACATGGCCCCGTCGAACATGGGTCGTGTGCATGTCCGCTGGCACATGAACGGCTACAGCGACATGATGGGTGCGGACGCCTTCGGCATTACCGTCACCCTGTTCGCGCTTTGCCACCTCGCGGAACATACGCTCGATGACGTCATCGTCACGCGCTATCACCAGTTGCGGGAGTTCGCCGTGCATCACGCGGAAGCGGCCAACATCCTCCGCGCTATCGACTGATTAACTGGCCCCGGCCTGCGGGCCGGGACTGCTCCTTCTCTGGAGACGTCAATGAATATGCTTGCAAGCCGTTTTAGCCGTAACGCCCTCGCCCTGCGCTCGGATCACCCCCTCTCGAATGACGAAATTGCCGAGGTTGCTCCTTCCATCCTTGCGCACTCTGCGCACGAAAGCCGGTCAGAGCGGTACAGCTACATTCCGACCGTTGATGTCCTCGATGCCCTGCGCAAGGAAGGTTTTCAGCCGTTCATGGTTTGCCAGACCCGCGTGCGGGACGATGGCAGACGTGCATATACGAAGCACATGCTTCGCCTGCGTCACGCAGACCAGATCAGCGGATCTGAGGCGAACGAGATCATCCTCCTGAACAGTCACGATGGTACGAGCAGCTACCAGATGATTGCGGGCATGTTCCGGTACGTCTGCAAGAACGGCATGGTGTGCGGCGACAACGTGAGCGATATCCGCGTGCCGCACAAGGGCGATGTGGTCGGTCAGGTGATCGACGGGGCATTCAAGGTACTGGACAGCTTCGAGGGCGTGAAGCAGCAGCGCGAAGGCATGGCGACGACGATGCTCGATGAGGGCGAGCAGACGGCCTTCGCCCGAGCAGCACTCGCCCTGCGCTATGACGACGACAAACCCGCGCCGATCACCGAACGGCAGCTTCTCGCACCACGTCGCGTTGAGGATCATGCATCCGATCTCTGGAGGACCTTCCAACGGGTTCAGGAAAATATGCTCCGTGGTGGCCTTCACGGTCGCAACCCGAACGGCAGGGTGACCACGACCCGCGCGGTCACCGGCATTGACCAGAACATCCGTCTTAACCGCGCCCTGTGGGTGCTCGCCGATGAACTGCGCCGCCTGCGCGGCTAACCGGTTTCCCCGGCCTGCGGGCCGGGGCATCCCGACCAGGAGACATTCATGAATACGCTCAATATCCGGCCGACATGGCTAGCTGCCCTTCTCCCCTTGCTGGCGATGTGGCAGTACGGAGACCGGAATATCGTTCGGGGCGAACTGTATCGCATGGCGCTGTCGGCTGATGCGGCAGCACAGTCAGCCGACGCACTCAGGCGCATTGCTAGCATGCTGGATCGTGACGGCAACGCCATCGACATGCACCGCGAAGAGTTGCGTTCGATTGCCCGGACCGCTCTGGCGGAGTTCGACCGCGTGCCGCCCTCCGCACCCGCTGCGATGCTCGTCGAACATAGTGTCTACCTTCAATAAGGCACGCGAGACCGACTGACATGTAACGCCCGCGAGGTCTACAGCGCGGGTTTTCGAGGCTTCCACAACGACAAGCTTTGACCATGGCCGAACGCGAACAGACCTCAACTGCCGGTGCGCCCGGCAGGCTCCCGAGACGGCTGAGGCGTCATGCGCGAGGGCGTGTCTGCTGGCTGACGTTTACGGGACTGGTGACCTACGAGCATTCATCGCGTTTATCGAGGTGTCACAATCCACCCGCTGCATAGAGAGACGCCATTCGCGTGTCGCTGTATCGCCGGCAACTGCCGCTGCGACGGTGCCTCGGGTCGTCAGCGGTGCTCGTCACAGAGCTGTAGATCAACCCAAGTGATCCTGGCAGTCGCGCGGCACCCGCCCTACCGTTCCTCCTGCGAGCCCGAAGTCGGATAATCACGGGTGCGTCGCGCGCGCCGCGCGCCCGGATCGAGGCACACAGGGACCCGCGCGGGACGCGTGGGGAGCGTGCCGGCGCGCCGCGGATCGCGGCGGGACGATCCGGCTTCGGACGAAGGCGGACCGCAGGTTGGGGTCGTCAAGCGTCCGGAGGACGCGTGTATCCCCCGCAGCGATGCCGTGGGGGCTCGATAACAATGTAAGGGAAACCGATGAGCGATCAACCACGTGTCGAGATCCGCGATGAATGCTTGCGGCCGGCAATCTACTGGAGTCAACCGACCGGCGCGGAGGTGCAGGAAGTATTGCGACGCGCCGGATTCACCGGCAGGCTCGGCGCCGACTACCTTGATCTCGCCGACAAAAGTGGACGGCAGGTCCGTAAGTGGATCAGTGGAGAAACCCGAATTCCCTACGCTGCGTGGGCGCTGCTGTGTTACGCAGCAGACCTCGGTACGATCTGGCAGATCGATACGGATGAAATGCGCAGCTTCAGGCGCGCGCATCCAGCCGAAAAGAAAAACCTGCGTCGGGACGGACCAGATGACCCGGCGGGTCACGATGAACCGGTCGCGTGAGCTGAAATACAAATGTGCAAGCGATATGATCTATAGTCCAACAGATCCGAGCCCGAGGTACCTTGGACGGCGCGATGGGATGATGAAAGCTTCCCGCCAACCTATGGCAGCGCGGAGGCCGTCTTCTTCAGTGAAACGGCTCGAGGAGCTCCTCAAGTCTTTGTTTCAAGAGGAAACGAAAGAATTGGACTAGCGACTCTTGCCAGTCCTTGACCTGTTGAACACATAGCCAGCGAATCCGTCTTTCAGATCGGGAAACTTCTGAATCATGGCCTCGGATAGATCAGTCATTGGATCAATGCCCAAACGACGCAGCGTCAGCTTGCCAGCCGGCGTCCCTTTGTAGGTACGTCGCCAGTCCTCCCGCTGCTTAGAAGTCGCAGCTTCGTATGCGTCCCAACCACGGCGGATTTCGTCCACCATTCGATCCTGTGCATGCACGTCCTGCGCGGCGATCCGCAACGCCGTATGAGTTTGAGCCTGTTCTTTTGCTTCCAACTCACGTTTCTCCGTCAGAGCAAGCCCCTCCTGAATCTGGACCATCTGGCGCTCGGCGTCGGAAACGATCCACTGTTCCTTCAATGCCTTCATGAAGAATCCCGCCGGGCTCTTCGATATATTGCCCAGCTTCAGACTAAAACGAGTGCGCTCGATCGCCTGTTCCAAGCGTTCATCCGTGTATGTGTCCCGATCCGCCGCAATCTGATTGAGCTGCGCGCTGGACAAGCCGAACTCCTGCTTCAAAGTCTTGTAAAGTGCTTGGGCTTGTTCGTGTGTTTGTAATGCACGCTCGGCCAACTGTTTCCGCTCGATGCGAAACCGTAGGCGCCCGATCTTGCGAGAGCCCGGCTCGTTTCGAGTCTCATATGAAAGCGTCAGGTCAGAAACTTCATTGATCTGCTCCACGGCCGGTGCGAGCCAATCTCGCTTGAAATACTTGAATTCGTGCGCCTTGGTGCCCATTGCCCCTTGCCAGGCGCGCAACTCGTCGAGTTCGAACCAGTCGGTAATACCCCCATCTGCGTAAGGCAGAAGGTGGTCATACATCACTCGCGCATAGCTGAGCGTAAACAGCGAGGTTATTCGCAGGCTTAGCCAGTGCGACTTGCCTGGACCACGGATTATTCCGATCAGATCTGGCGGAACACGGAACTGGAAGCGTCCACCCGCGTAGGAAATCCGGCCGATCAACTGCACCGAACCAAATGGCTTCGATCCGTCGGCATCCGGTGTTGTGGTCGCTTGGATCAGTGCTCTTTGCGCCTCGGTGATGACCTGTTCAAGGTGAGTGTTGTTACGGCTCGAGTAGCGCATGAGCCACTTGAAATAGTCCAACTCCACGTCGTACAGGTCGCGAACTTGCGCTTCCTGCGCGACGATGAAATAAGCGGCGTCAATCAAGCGTCGAGCGGCAACGCCCAAATCAATAATGCGGATTAAGACGTTCTTTCGGGCGAAACCTATGTCCGAGCGGGCGGCATCAACGGGCAAGTCTTCGGCGTTCGCATCGTCGAATAAGGCCAGTGCCAGTTGCCTGGACGTGGTCACTTGCCCTGCTGTCGCCATTCGGCCTCCCGCCTTGTTCTTCGTTGATATGGAGCGGTAAGGTACCGATCGCAAGGTGCCATGTCAACACAGTTCACCTCACCTTGCCTGCGCCCCGACACAAAACGTCTCACCTTTGCGCCCGTCCAAACTCAATTCACCTCACCTACTACCGCCCAAATACCTCACCTTTCCAACAAATGGACTCACCTACCAGTGGTAAACACCTCACCCAAGTGCTCAATTAACAGCACCTGTAACACAGAACGCCTCACTTTGTGCGCATAAGTCTCTGATTTTTAAAAAATATTCTTTCTCCGTTAGTGGTGGGTTGGTTCTATCGTTTATAAAACACAACGAACCCAGTCAAGCCGATTTGTAGAAAAAGACGGATTGTCCACGAAGACGACAAGGACGGGGCACGGATTTTTACTTAAGACATGCGGAGGCAAGTGCCGGATTCGCGGGACGTGAGGAAGGTGAGGAAGGTGAGGCGAATTGTGTTTGTCCCAGGATGCGTGTCAAATGTGTTGGCTTTCCCGAGTCCAAGGTGAGGCTTTCTGTGATGGTCCTTTGCAGCGAAAAGCGTTCGGATCTGTCCCTCTTCGATCAAAGGTTTCGTGCTGAGACGCTTCAAATCATTGAATGCATGAGACTTCTCGCCCGACGCGCGGCAAAGTGCGGGTCCTACTAGATTCCGATAGCTATTCTTCGATGTGGCGAGTATTCTACGGTTCGGCAGTTATCACGCCAGAAACCGTAGAAATGAATGGTGAGCGTCGACAAAACATCTCACCGTCGACAAAAAGGAACGTCCTAAATGAACTTGAGCGAGTTGCCCGGCATCGACCGACGCGTGAAGCTCTCCAACCTTGGGGAGTTTGCTGAACGCCTGTCAGTTATGACGAACGAGCTGCGCGATCAAATCTTAGCACCCCGGCCGCGCAAGACACCTCCAGTATTCACGATCGGCGAGCTGTCAGAGCTCTGCGGCATCGACCGTCAGAAAATTAACTATCTGGCAACGAAGGAACGAGGCGATCTGCCGCCGGGTGAAGCTCACGGTTCCGGAAGAGCGCGCATATTTTCTCTGAAAGACGTACGTACTTGGGTGCAGCAGGTATCCGATATCTACCAGACTCCGCTGGTCACAGGTACGCGTGAGCATCGTGGGCGCGTCTTGATCACGGCCAACTTCAAAGGTGGCTCGTGCAAGACAACAACAACGATGTGCATCGGACAAGGTCTGAGCCTTCGCGGTCGCAAAGTACTCGTGATCGACCTCGATCCACAGGCCTCTTTGTCGGAACTGTGCGGGTTGTATGCGGAGAAGGACGTGACGTGGGAGGACACCGTGCTCCCGTACATCTATGACCCGACGATTGAGGGCGGGCTCGATTCAAAAGTGCAAAGCACGTATTGGGATGGGCTCGACGTTATTCCCGCGCATAACTACCTACACGACGCAGAGTTCCATCTGCCGACAGCCCAAAAAACGAACCCGGGTTTCGAGTTCTGGTCCGTGTTGCGCAAAGGAATCGAGCCGTTGCGCGCACAATATGACTACATCATCCTTGACACTGCGCCCTCTCTCTCTTACATGACTCTCAACGGGTTGATGGCTGCGGATTCGATGGTAATGCCTCTGGTCCCTGAGAGTCTTGACTTCATTTCATCGGTGTCGTTTTGGTCGCTGTTCGCTGAAGTTGCGAATGGTTTCGTGGAACATGAAGTAGATAAGACCTACGACTTCATCTCCGTTCTTCTGTCGAGAGTGGACTACGGCACTACGTCATCAGCGCCCGTTGTGCGCTCTTGGTCCCAGCGCGCATATGGCGATTGGCTTCATACAACCGAAGTTCCGGCAAGTTCCGTGATGAGCAATGGTGCCTTGGCATTTTCGACGGTTTTTGATTTGTCGCGGTCTGATGCCGTGGCAAAGACGTTAGCGCGGATCAAGCAACCGCTGCTGGACTATTGCCAATGGATCGATGACCAGTACGTGGCGCAATGGAGGGCCGGACAATGAGTAACATGCGCGAACGCATGATGAACAAGACGGCCGAGGTTCGGGCAGCAAAAGATATTAAGCTCGAGCCGCAGCAAGACAGACCGACTAGTCCACGTACTGCCCCAGGCATGGCGGGCGCGTTGGCCCAAGCGCAGCAACGCATCGTTGAACTCGAAAAGGCAGGTGCGGCGTCAGAGGTTCGGGTGACGGATATCGTTCCAAATCCGTGGCAACCACGCCAGCTGTTCAATGAAGCGAAACTAACGCAACTCGCGGAGTCGATTCGTGAAGCTGGTCTGGTTCAACCGATTGTGGTGCGGCGTGCGGCGCACGGTTATCAGATTGTGGCTGGTGAGCGGCGCTGGCGCGCGCATAAGATGATCGGCAAAGAGACGATCAAGGTTGTCATTATCGAACTCTCAGACGAAGAGATGGCGATGTTGGCACTCGTGGAGAATGTAGCGCGTGAAGACTTGTCGGACTATGAGATTTCGCGCTCTATCCGAAGAACCGAAAAAGAATTTCCAAACCGTAAGCGCATGGCGGAAGCTATGGGAGTCTCACGCTCGGAACTCTATCGATACTTGGCATTTGGCGATTTGCCGGACTTCGTGATCCACGATTTGGACATCCAGCCGCGGCTGATGGGTGCGCACGCCGCGGAAGACGTGGTGTCAGTGCTGCGCGACAAGAATGCACAGGCGTTTGAAATTGCGCGTGGGGTTTGGGCGAGAGTTGTAGCTGGCGACTTGGATCAAACCAAGTTAGCGAGAGTTATCAAACAGGCTATCGAAAGTGACAACAACTCCTCCGGCGGCGTCAGCGACCGGAGCATCGAGAAGATCTTTTCGGGCAAGAGTCAGGCGGGGTCGATTACGAAGGACGCTGTCGGCTTTACCGTCAAGATCAAAGCGGGAATGCTGTCTGCGGACAAGGAGCAAAAGATACGGACGCTTATCGCGCAGCTTTTTTCGGCGGGCAGCGCTGGCGGGGAGTAATTGCGTGTCCCCATTGGGGACACGCGTACTGTACGCGGCGGACAGGGCGCTGGCACATTACCCACCGATTCATCTCTCGTGTCCCCATTGGGGACACCCCGATCCCTACGTCTGAACTCCTCCACGAAACGAATCACCTATTCCACGTTCCAAGTGGGGACGCCTCGATCTCGCGCCCGCCGTCCGTCTAACTGATAGAAAATTCATACTGACTGTCAATTCGGAAGGGCGCTCTCGAAACCCGGTCGACGAACTATATCTGTCAGTCAATTGACTGTGCTTACAGGACGATGCTAAGCCCGGTGAGCCCACTACGTGCAATACGGCGTTCCTGATTGCCGTTTCAGGGCATGAGGGACCCGCAAACGGTTCGTGTGCAAGAAGGGCACGCGCCGTCGGCGGACATTCGCCTGCTGGCACAGGGGATAGTGTGCTTGCGTCCCCTCTCAACCATGCGGGCCCTCCGAGAGCGCGATGCCCCGTAGCGACTCACCGCGGAAGGGGGCACTGACTGTGCGACCTGCGGAAGGAAGCTATACATCAGCAGGTCGCGGGAAAGTTTGGCCTCCCGGTCCTCACGCGCAAGCTCGGCCGTTGGGTTGATCGAGGATGCCGCGTCTCCCAAAATATGGGCGCGCTTTCAAGGCGCATGCCGTTGGCGACCAGATGCGACACGAACGTGTGCTGCAGCCTGTGAGGCTGACCGCAGCAACGCCGCGTGTACGCATGGAGGCGTCGCGCAGGGCCACAAGCATTCGCTTTCTCGATGATGCGCTCGATTGCCATGTAGATCTGGTTGCGGTGGGTTGGTCCTCTCCAGTTGGCGAGGGCGTTCAGCGCTTCGCCCAGTCGGTGCCGTGCGCCCTAAATATCCGGCCGGGTCCAACGAGGACGGTGGGCGACGGAACCGGGAGTGACTAGTGGGCGCAGCGAAGCCACGGATCTAAGGAGTGCACCCGGACGAAGAAAGTATGAGCGTTTGCGACGTCACCGACGAATTCGGCATCCGATAGGCAGGCGGCGATTGGGACTTGATCCCACTACGCCGTGTCGTTGGCAAGAATGCGAAGGAGTTAAGCTCGTATGCGGACCGCGTCGTAAAGAGTCGGGCGGGGCGTATCTCGTTACCATGACATTCATCATAGGCTAGCGGCGCGCCAAACTGTACGGAACCGTCGGCAAAAGCGTTCCGATCTTTGAGAAGGCGTTGGGGTCAAGGCGCTGCCGTATTGACAAGATCGCAGAGAATTTTCTTCAGGTTATCAGTGCAACTTGGCAGCGCTTGAGTGCTATTACTTGTTCTTCGTTTCTGGTTGCGGTCCGCGCCGCTCGATCCGTTTAGGTCTGGGAATCAGGAAATCCTTCAATGGCACGACCGCCCGTGACAGCCTCACGGTCCTGCCGTAGCACAGTAAGCCCGCGCTCCGACGGATGCGGCAGCGCACGCCGTAAGATTTTCAGGTCATCGACGACGTGATAGTGTTGCAGCGACGCGGTGATACGACGCGCTGTTGTCGCCAAGGCGCGACGGTGCCGGTACGAGCCGATCGTCAACATCACGGTGTCGGACAGGCGTTGCGGCCGTCGCGGCTGACCTCTGCTTGGCGCTGAACACTTCGAGGAATTCCTTCTCCGTAAGGCATCAGGATTGTGCGGGCGGCGAATTTGTGCAGCGATGGCGTGCCGGATTCATATGGCTATCGGCCGGGCAAGTCGGCTAAACAGGCGATTGCCGTGACGCGTACGCGTTGCTGGAGATATGACTGGGTTGTCGAGTTTGACATCAAGGCAGCATTCGACCAGATCGACCATGCGTTGCTGATGAAAGCGGTGCGACGCCATATCAGCGCGAAGTTCTGGCGTTTGCGCGCCGTTGCGACAAGGGCCACCACCAGCCAGCTGCCCGTGGATGATGTCCCCGTTGATTCAGCACTCGTATGGCCACGATGGAAGCCGTTTAGTTTGATATGCGGAGCGAGCGACGAAGGCGTCCTTCTGCTTGCGTTCGCTGCCTCTCGATCGAAGGGAGCTAGCCCTTTCCAGAGCCATTGATGTATAGACGTATAGACATCTACACCAACTTTTGAAGAAACGCGTGAAATGTCGCGTGTGTCAGGATCAATCAATCGTGAAACATTCCCTTGAATTCGCCTATTTCAACGAGAGCCAATAGATACGGGTGTTTGAGGGCAATTCCCACGAGCCTTTGGATAATGTTTCACACGCAAGAACGTTATGTGCGCGCCGGAACCCTTGTGGATTATCCTGACGCGCGCTTGCTCCACCCTTTGTGGTGGGAATGTAGTAAACGTTACGTATTTCGTAACCCGCTTACCAATTCATATGTTTTCGCCCCAAAAGGAATCCCCTTGACGCGCGTTGTGAGCGCGGATTAGCAGAGGCATACTTGGGTGCAATCAACCTCCCATTAGTCAACAACGTGTGGTCGCGCTGCGCGGTCTACGAAAACAGCCCGCGACGAACAGATCTCTAATCCGATTTCCTCCGGATACCGTCAAATTGTGGATAACTGACCCGAAAGGAATAGGGTCATTTCTCCACGTTAAAACTCGTAACAAACGTCGCGACATAGCGGGAAGAAAATGTAGTTTTCGTCGGATGATAGAACCTGACGATGACGTGCTCTCTTTGATGAGAGCCCAATTTGGGACTTCCAGTCCACGTTGGAGGCTCGCTGCGGATAGCGATGCGTTGGAGCTGAGTCCCCTCACCGGTCCTGCCGCCCAAGCGATCGCGCTTCAATCCGGGCAGGCTGCGCGTGTGCGCACAATCGGGGGTGTGACAGGCAGCGTCACCGTTGATACCCGACTGTTTGGCCACAATCTCCGGCTTCATCTTGTCGGCCGCAAGGTCGACCGTGGTGTATGGGCCGGTACCTGTTCTCCGAGCGTCAGTTCCGAGAGCGTCGCCATTGACCTTGCACGCGGGCTTTCCTTTGCAGAGACTATTCTCTCTGAAGTCAATTCGCTCGTAGTCGTTCTTACACGCGATGGACGTATTCAACGTTTCAACCGTGTGGCTGAAGAGCTTGCTGGGCTCAAGGAAGAGGACGTTATCGGAAAGAGCGCGTGGGATCTCTTCATGAGCGATGAGGAAGCGCATGCATCCCGCAAGAATATTGAAGCGTTTTTTGAATGCGGAGATCCATACCAGGTCGAGCGCGTCGTCAAAACGGTAAAAGGTCCAAGGCTCTTTCTCTTCCGCAACAAGTTTGTACGGACGGGCGCCGGCGAAGATGAGAAATTCCTGGTGTGCTCAGGCGCGGACATCACTGAGGAACGCCACGCTCAGCAGCGGCTCGCAAGGCTCGCAAATGTCGATGGTCTGACGGGACTGGGCAACCGGAACTATCTGCTTGGAAAACTGCATGCGCTACTCGCCGACTCACGCATTGTCGGTACGTTGGCGATTCTTTATGTGGACCTCGATAACTTCAAGCGCGTCAACGATACCCTCGGACACCAAGACGGCGATGTTCTCTTGAAGAAGGTCGCCAGACGTCTTCAGCATCTCCTTGAGTCGGGGCAAGAACTGACGCGGATCAGTGGCGATGAATTTGTCATCCTGTTGCAGGGTGCGTTTGCGCACTACATGGCAAGCGATCTGGCCAACAGAATTATCAGAGACTTTGAGCTCGCATACGTGCTTCGTAGCAGCAACTACCGCATGCGCGCGAGCATCGGCATTGCAGAACACGTACAACATGGGACGTCCTCGTTTGACCTGCTAAAGCAGGCAGATCTTGCGATGTACGCAGCAAAGGCTGAGGGCAAAAACCGAGACGTCAGCGTCGTTCGGCGCTTCACGCCTGATCTTGCCGACAAGGCGACGCAGCGTCTTCAGGTCTACCAGTCATTGCAGTACGCGTTTCTAAGAAGAGAAATCTGCTCGCGCTTCGACTGCTTCCTGTCGTGCGACGGAAGGACACGAGGACTCCGGGCATCTCCTCAATGGGCGCGGCCAGACGGCACACAAATCGCCGGTGCTCAACTGATCGATCTTGCCGAATCGGCCGGGTTCGGTGTCCAGTTAGGTGAGTTTCAGCTGGCCGATGCAAGCAAACGCCTTCGCGCGTGTAAAGATGAAGACCTTGGAATTCAGTACGTCTCGGTGACAGTTCCCCTGTCGCAGGTACTTGACGGAGACTTGGCGGGGTGTGCGTTCAGTTGCCTTAGAGAGTACCGTCTTGATCCGGGAGCGTTACGAATTGTTGTGCCGCACGGCATTGATCAAGCGTCACAGTCTGTCCTGGACAAACTCGCGGCCCTGAGATCAACAGGGGTGCGTGTGCTGGCAGAAATCAGCGGTCACTCTGCGTTTCCAAATCTCGGAACTCTTCCCATCGATGGCCTTTGTATTACTGAGGATCTAACCGCACGCCTGCCCGGTGATCCGGTGACGCGCGCAGTTATCACAGGGATCGTCAATGTATGCGGGGAGATGAGCCTCGATGTTCTTGCCTACGGGGTCGAACGTCCTGACCAGCGGGAATGGTTCAAGCCGTTCAGGCACGTTGATGCGCAAGGAAACTTCTTGCGCGAAGAGGCGCACCAGAGCCAGTGAAGAACCCGGGTACCACGATGGAGTTTCGATTCACTGAAGCCACCAGCAGCAGGATCCTGCATGAGGCTTCCTATCGCGTCTTTGACGAGCGCGTGGATTTTTGCCTCGCGTTAGACAAGATCTGCGTTCTCGTTCGGCGATTGGTGCGCCAGGACGGCGCGGCCTTCAGCCAGGTGCTCGAGGCAGAAAGCGAGTCCTTGTTCGAACTGGCGACCGCTGATCTCTACGAGCAGAGGCTGGAATCATGCTACTCGATGCTGTCAAGAAAGTGTGAGGCGGCGGCCGCCGACGTCGATCGCTCAGTTCCACACG
This sequence comes from Paraburkholderia phymatum, assembly GCF_038900715.1. Taxonomy (GTDB): domain Bacteria; phylum Pseudomonadota; class Gammaproteobacteria; order Burkholderiales; family Burkholderiaceae; genus Paraburkholderia; species Paraburkholderia phymatum_A. Next base: position 71,462 of record NZ_JAYMRZ010000014.1, read on the forward strand.
TCACCGATCCGGGCGATGCCATAGATGGTCTGAACGGGTGCGTCGGCGAGGGGGAGTTGCTTGCTCGTGTGCGCGCAATCGTACATCGTCTGGGCGCTACCCAATTTACGTATCAGTGGTTGCGCTTCGATGGCGTGTCCCCGACAAGTGGTGATCTCGTGGAGGCTCGTTACCTGGTTGGCTGCAGGCCAGCATGGATGCAGCAATATATCGCGCGGCTCTGGTATATGAACGATCCTTACGTGATATATGCACGCAGCAACATCGCGCCTGCCTTGAAATCGCATGTTGCCGTACATCGTGCTGACCACTGGCTGTACGCCGAGGCGCAGGCACATGGATTCTCGAACACACTTGTCGCGCCGGTCCATCACCATGGACATGGAATGATTGGCCTGCTTCAGGTGGGAAACGACATCGGTGGGATCGATGGTGAGAGGTTGCTCTGGGGACACCGGCGCCATTTCAGGGCGCTGTCATCGGAGCTGCTTGACTGGTACACCGAGCAGGCCCGTCGGCAGGCAGTTAGTGAGTTCCAATTGAGCGAGTCGGAAACAGATGTCCTGCGGACCCTTCGGGACGGAGGGCAGGCGAAACATATCGCGGACCAACTCGGCGTATCCATACACACCGTCTATAAGAGCGTATTTCCCAGTATCAACAAAAAACTTGGGGCAGGGCGTATCACCGAGGCTGTCGAGATAGCAGGTGGGTACGGCCTGCTAGACTGAGCGTCCTGAAAAATAACTCCCTTCATCAATATTCATACGTACTGCGAAGGATACTAATTCCCGCCCTTGAATTGGTATCGACTGGTAGTTCATAGTGTCATTAATCCAGTTGGGGGCGATACGCGACGTCACGCCGGCCGACGTGGACTTGGGTCACATCTCGTGCTCGCACGCAACTGAGCTCTGCCGACACGCGGGTCGGTGGAATTTGCGTTTCGCCGGCGGTGCCCGAGTTTGTGGTTACGGTGGCCCGGCATGGTTGGTTCATGCGAGAAGGTCAATAGCCTTCTGCACAACGAGGGGATCGACCGAGCCAGTTTCGGATGATGCCTGGTAGATAAGGGAACACAGCCGCGCTTTACTGTTCACGTCCAAGGCGCAGTTCGTCGACTGCAGACACGCTTCGATCGCGGTTAATACGCTGCACAAGAGTTCTATGTCGATCGCTCCATAGCGGGAAGTCCGCTTTGCTGTGAGCAGGTATGACACGTCGAAGTCATGCTCCAGCAGGGTCATGAGATAACGTGCATCTGGATATCGCTGGTCCTTTTCATATGCCGATTGGGTTCTTCTATTGATATCGGTCCATTCGCAAATGTTGGTCTGCGTAAGTCCGAGCCGGTCGCGCTCCTCAAGAAGGCGCGAGCCAAAGGTTGATGTCATAAAAATTGGTCGTAAAGCTTGAAAATGTGATAAAAATATCCCATTATTATCGCAGGTCGCTTCAGGCAAACAGTATACGGGTCACCATATGGCACTGAAAACGATGGTGAAGATCCTCGTAGAATTTGACGGGTGACCTGTCGACTCTGACGGAGGACAGACAATGGTGAAACTTGCATCGCTGGTCGTTCGACGCTGACAGGCGAAATCATGCTCGATTTCGCCATCTTGGCCCAACAATGCGCACCGGCCGTTCACCCCGTAACATTGCGGGCGATCGTCCGCGCGGAGTCTGGCTTCAACCCGAACGCGATTGGTGTGGTGGACGGTCATCTGACGCGTCAACCACGTAATCGTGATGAAGCCGTTGCTACCGCAAAAACCCTCGCTGCTCAAGGCATTAATTTCAGCATAGGGCTTGGCCAGATCAACAAGGCGAACCTCGCCCGCTACGACTTGACCTACGAGACTGCCTTCGATCCGTGCGCAAACCTTCGGGCCGGCAGTGCAATTCTCCACGACTGTTACGAAAGGGCATCTGTAGCGATGGGAGAGAGGGCAAACGCGCTCCGTGCAGCGATCAGTTGTTACTACAGCGGCAATCTCACGCGTGGTCTGACAGCGGACTCTGACGGAACAAGCTATGTCCAGCGAGTGGTCGCCAACGCTCCGCCGTCAGCTGACTCCACCAGTGTCGTCCCGGCAATTCCTGTTGTTATGGGGCGCACTTCCCATGTTCCGGGGCGCGCTACCCATGAAACAGTCCTAATGCCCGGCATGAGGAAGACAGCAGCCTCAAGCGGTAAGCGCGGTGATCCACACCCGGTATGGGATGCCTTTGGCGACTACCAATGCGACGGTGAATCGTGCAAGTGATGTAGCCGGCCCTCCGAGCGCCGGTTTGAAATGACAAGCCGATGGAGAAATTATGTATCGATATACGAAGTCTTCGATTATGCAATTAGCACAACTTAGAAATGGCGCGTTGTGCGTCTGGGCGCACCGCTTGAGCGAGGCAGTGAGCAAAGCATGTCTGGCGGGCACGATCGTCGGCCCACAATTCGCGTTCGCCGGCGGCGGTCTGGATTCGGCGACGCAGGGTGTCAATACCTTCAGGATCTGGCTCTACACCTTCCTTGGGGTCTGCGCGTCGTGTGTGTTGCTATGGAAAGGCGCCGAGTGCTGGGCGGACCGCGCGCACTGGAGCGAATTCATCACGCTCGGGGGCAAGGTCGCGGTCGTAGGCGCCGTAGTTGGAGTGCTCGCGCCCTATCTCTGGAATCTGTTCACCTGAGCACCTGCCATGCTGGACGAAAAAGCCCGCTATCCTGGCTTCAACGGTCTTGGCCGCACCGCGACCATCTGGGGCGTTCCCTACATGGCGATGCTGGTGGTGGTCGTATCGTCGATGTTCGCTGGTGTGCTCACCGCCCTTATTGTCGGCCCCGGCGGCCTGCTGTTCGTGTTTCTCGGTGTGCCGGTGCTGATGTACTTCAAGCACATCTGTGAGACGGACGACCAGGGCCTGCGCATCATGTGGCTCGAAATGCGCTGCCGTTTCTATTTCCGGATGCTGAAGGTTCGCGCGTTCACCAACGCCAACCGGTTCGCACCGCGCTTTGGCAATACGGCAACGCTTGCACCCCTTCGCTATGGTCGGCAGCGGCGGGTCTACCGCAATTTCATCGAACCCGTGTCTGGCGGCATGCGTCGCCTGCGCGAGCTTGAGCCGGAAGAGTCATGACACGCAAATCTGAAATATCGAGCGAGGTGCTCGGCAGCCTCGGCGCAATCGAAGACTGGATGCCGAAGTTTGGTCATCCGGTGACGAAGCACGTGCAGCATCTCGAGGGAACACGCTTCATGGTGACGCTTGTCAAGAGAGGCGTGCCGTTTGAAGTGCATGAGAACGTCGCGATCGAGCGCATGTTCGACCGCGACACCGAAACGTACAGCAAGCTCGGACGTGACCTTGGTGGGCGCCTGGGTTATCACGCCACCTTTACCCGCCGGCGCGTAAGGTTCGACCGCGTGTACAGATTCAGTCCTCGTTTCATGAAGTGGTTCTCGCGGGAATATGTCGGGCGGTTCAATGAAGACAGGTTCTACGAAAACCGCTACTACCTGTCGCTGATCCTGAAATACGACGACTTCGATGACGGACTGAAGGAAATCGAATCTCTTGCGCAGCAGGCGCTGCTGCAGTTTGCGGACTACGAGGCTGAGCTGCTGGAAGTATACGAGCGTCAGCACATGAACGGCATGAAGATGCTGTTCTCAAGGCACTACGGTTTTGTGAGCGATCTGGTTAACGCCGCGTGGACTGATGTGCCGGTCGCTGCCGAACCGGGTACCGATGTGATCCCGTCCAGCTGGCTGCATTTCGGCTATAACACGGTCGCGATCCGTGGGCCTGGCGTCTCGGCGTCTCGGCAGTTTGCGACCTGCCATGACCTGCGTGGTTTTCCAGACAAACCAGGCTGGGGACAGTTGAATCCGTTGCTGACGCTGCCGTTGGAATTCACGATCACGCAGTCCTTTAACTGCCTGACCGGGTTCGAGGCCAACCGCACCATCGATTCCGCGATTAACAAACTGGAGTCCGCGGGCGACAAGGCGAGGCATCAGGTCAGGGAACTGCGCGAAGCGCAGGGGTATGTCAATACGGGCGAACTGAGCTTCGGCGAGTATCACGGAGCGGCGGTGATTTATGGCGAGACGGCGAAGGAAGCGATCGCGAATGGCGATCTGTTCACGTCCCGCTCGCTGAATGAGTGCGGCGTCGAATGGATGGCCGCGACCGGTTCGGCGCCGTTCACGTATTTTTCCCAGGTGCCCGGTGCTAAGGTCAAATCGCGGCCGAAGGTTCAGTCGTCGCGCAACTTCGCCGCGATGCATGCGTGTCACGACTATTCGACAGGCAAGGCTGAGGGCAATCCGGTCGGTGACGGTTCGGCAATCATTCCATTTCGCACCAACGCTGGCAATGTCTTCAATTTCAACTTCCATGCAACCCGGCTCGGTGACGTCAACGTAACCGAGAAGCTAGCCGGACACTTCGAAGCCAAAGGAACGACGGGCACAGGCAAGACAACGCTCATCGCAGCCGCCATCGCGATGCTGTTCCGGTTCGAGCCGCTGCTCTATGTGCTGGACAAGGGACGCGGCTGGGAAGTGTTTATCCGCGCGATGGGCGGTGCGTATGTGTATCTGGAAAAGGGCAAGCCTACGGGCTGGGCACCGTTCGAGCTGGCCGATACGCCCGAGAATCGCGAATTTCTTTACGGTCTGGTCGAACTGTGTGGCCGCAGGAATGGTGTCGACCACCAGGGCAAGCCGATCAGGATCGACCTGAGCGCCGCTGAGAAAATGCAGTGTCGCAACGCGGTCGACGCCGTGATGGACATCGAGGACGTGCGTCTGCGCCGCTTCAGCCTCCTGTTGGACAGCATTCCGGACGAGGGCGACGACAGCCTGCGCGCGCGGCTGTCGATCTGGTGCAAGTCGGAAGGGGGACGCTTCTGGTGGGTGTTCGACAACCCGCCCAACCTGTCGCTGAACATGAGCGGGCAGCGCTGCATCGGCTTCGACGTCGAGGCGTTCCTTGTCGAGAACTATGAACCGTCCGAACCTGCGTTCGCCTGGCTGTTCCACCTGAAGAGGCTGATGCGCCAGGAAGGCGCGCTGATGGCGACGATCATCGAGGAATACTGGCTGCCGATCCGGTTTCGCCCGATCCGGGAGCAGATCGAGGAGACCCTCGCCAGCGGACGTAAGGAAGGCGAGTTCATCGGCCTGGTTACGCAGCAGCCGGAGCAGGCGCAAAAGGCAGCGGACCTGTATCCGGCGCTACGCAGCCTCGTCGCCACGAAGATCTATCTCGCGGACCCGGCCGCCGAAGAGGCGCCGTATCTGCGCGATGGCATGACGCGAAAGGAATTCCGGGAGTTCAGGAAACTCACGCCGCAGTCGCGCCGCTTCCTGATCAAGCAGGGCAACCAGTCGACCTTCGCCAGTTTCGACCTGAGTGGCCTTGATGATGCGATCGCGGTCTTCTCGGGCGACCGGGAAAACGTGCTGATCCTCGACGGCGTGCGCGTCGAGATGGGCGACGACCCGGATGCGTGGCTGCCGGTGTACCTGCTACGGGTATTCGAGCGCAGGCAACGCACGCGTCTGACCGCAAAGCACGGTGCTGATGAGCAACTTTGGATGAATGAATTGCGGCACGCGCTCGAGCGTAAGCGTGCTGAACTCGCCGCGATCTATCCGCCTGTGAATCAGGAGGTGGCCGCTGTGGCTGTCGTCTGAACCTCTAACCTGATGGAGGGAGCTGTGAAACCCATCCTCGCTGTGCCGGCCATGTGCCGGACCATCTTTCGCCGCATAGTTGCGGCAGCATCAGTCTTCTGCGCGGCGGCGACTGCGCATGCCCAAGGCGTGCCAACCATCTCGCCAGCCGAGCTTGCACAGCTGATGGTGATGGTGCAGCAACTGATCCAGCAGGTCCAGAATCAGGAAGCGCAATTCCAGGCCCTCACCGGTAACAGCGGGCTGGGCATGATCAACAACAATCCGGCACTGCGCAACTACCTGCCCGAGGAATGGCAGGACGTCTACATCCAGGCGAAGCGCGGCGGGCTATCGGGCGTCAGCTCGTCGATGCGGGTCATCGAGCAGCAGGAAGGAATGACGGGCGCATCGACCGTTGGACAGCAACGTTACTACGACACGCTGGCAACCAACAAGGCGATGAACGAGCAGGCGTACACCGCGATCATGGCACGTTTCAACAACATCCAGTCGCTCATGCAGCAGTCGAACCTGACCCAGGACCCCGCGCAGAAGGCTGATCTGCAGAACCGCATGGCAGCTGAGGAGGCGATGGTCACGAACGACCAGACGCGGCTGCAGCTGACTGCACGTTTGCAGGAGGACGAACTCGGGCTCGCACAGGAGCAACGCGACCGTGAATTTGACAACTCTTTTTTGGGGAAAACCAATGGTCAATAAGACACTTCTCTCCGCCATAGTCGCCTTGCTCGTCGCGGTCGCGGGCTATCTGGGCTACCTCGCCTGGGATCGTCACCAGCACAACCTGCAGGAAGAGGCCCAGCAGCAGAAGGAGCTCGAGTTCGATGCTGCGATGCTGGGGAAAACTCCGACGCAGCTAGCTGCAGAGCGCAAGGCACAGAGGATTAACGCGTCGAGTGAAGACGCTGAGGCAAGCGCAGCCGGTCTGAAGTGATAGGTTGCATGCGTACAGAACACTGAGTGAAGGGGAATGACTGTGGCGGATGTGCACATTTTTTCTTTAATGGTCAGCTATTTTGACCAGAACGTAGTGAACACAATCAGCACCGGATCGACGCGCATTATTTCCTTGATCTCGCCACTAATGGCAGTGTGCTTCAGTATCTACGTACTGCTCATTCTTTGGACGTACTGGCAGGGTAGGAACGACGAGCCAATCAACGACTTCCTGATGCGGATGGCAACATGGGCGGTCATCCTGACGGCTGGGATGAATATCCAATTCTATACGGAACACGTAGTCCCGTTCTTCAACGATCTTGGCGAACAGCTCGCTGGTGCGGTGACGGGCGGAGGCAACGAAGTCTCGGGACTCGACAGCCTGCTAAACGCGTACGTTAATGCGGCGCAGGCGATCTACGCTCAAGCCAGTGGGATCAAGATAATCGCCGCGATCTGGACGATTGCCCTGATGATCATCTTTGGTGGACCGTTTATGGCGATCGGCATTGCCTACATCATTCTCGCGAAGTTCGCGCTGGAACTTCTGCTGACGCTGGGACCGCTGTTCATCTCTGCGGCGCTGTTTCCGCCGTCGCGACAATTCTTCTGGAACTGGGTCGGGCAGTGCATGAACTACGTTCTACTCGTCACGTTGTTCGCTGCGGCATGCGCGCTAGAGGTGAATTTTGCGATGGGGATCATTCCAGTGAACAATGGTTCACCATCGATCGCGCAGATTATAGAGCTCGACATCATGGGACTTTCGTTCTGGGTCATTTCTCTGAACCTGCCGGGTCTCGCGTCGGCTCTCGCTGGAGGGGTTGGCATCTCTACGATGGTTGGCAGGCTCGGCGGGGTGGCGAGAATGGCAATGTCGCTCGCGAAATCCGGCGGGGGTGGTTCCCGCGCAACGGGTGGTCGTATCAGTGCATGAGGGGGAGGAAATCTCATGTCTCGATTGCTTACAAGACTGGGCCGCCTGTGGCTGATGGCGGCGATCATCGCCACCATAGGGGCGATGATGTCGATTAAGCTCTTTAGCTGACTGTCATTCTCCGAAGTTAGGCGCATCAAGGTCGCAGAGGGAAGTATTGAAACAGGTGGACATGACCATGAAATCGAGAATCGCGATCCTGGTAGTAGCAGTTGGATTGCAGGCTTGCAGCTCGCCGCCTAAACCACCTGAACCCACCGGCCAATGGATACCCGTTAACCAGCCCGCGCCACAACTGAGCCGCGCGGAATCGAAGTGAGGATGCAATGCCGGCACTGATCAGACAGTGGTTTGCCGCAGCGACGACCGGACGCCGCCGGTTGCCGGTCAGCGCACCGGCTGTCACCACGGAGCAGCTGCAGGCGAAGGTGACTGCCGACGAGCGCGATGCAGTAATGTGGTATCTGAAACAGGCGCAGGATTTCGAACGGTCCAAAGTGCAGGCTGCTGAAGAGAAGGCCCGAATTGCGGACCGGCGCTCGATACTCTCGGGTGGCATTGCGCTCGCGGCTGTTTTTGGCATGGGTGCATTAGGACTACTAAAGCGACCCAATCCGCCCGCCGTGCTGCGGGTCAACGATGTCACCGGCAAGGTAGACGTACTGCCCACCACGGCAAACGGCCGCGTTTCCTTCACCGAAAAAACGGACCGTCACGACCTGCACACGTATGTCGAGTTGCGAGAGAGCTACGACTGGGAGACGATCCAGGACGCCCACAGCGCCGTCATGCTGATGAGCGCTGACCAGGAGAAGAGCGCCTACGACACGTTTATTCGTGGACCGTCGGGACCGCTCAAGATGCTGAAGGACAAGTGGCGCGTGATCGCAAAGGTGGGATCCATCACCTTCGTCGGTTCGACCGCGCAGGTTTTCTTTTCCCGGCAGGCGATTCCGTTGAACGTCGCGGTCCGCCGTCCCGATCCGACGTACTGGATTGCGACGGTCGCCTTTGCACGTGTGAATGTGCCGGAAAAGCAGGATGAGCAGGACATTGATCCGGATGGCTTTCGCTGTACGAGCTACACCGTCACACGGGACTGGACACGTGCACCTGCCGATGCAACTCCCGACGGCGCGGCTTCGGGGGCGGCAACTGCGCCGCCGGCCGGAGGCGCGACATGACGATGTACCCGCTTTCCGCCCGAACTGCGATCGCGTTGGTCGTTACCGCCGGCGTCGCCGCGACCAGTCCGTCCGCTCTGGCACTCGATACGCCACGCAGTTGCGGCGCTGACCCACATGTCCAATGCGCATCCTACGACCCCGACCAGGTGTATCGGGTGGCGACCATGCCTGGACGTGCGGTAATGATCCAGTTCGAGCCGGGTGAGCACATCGTCGACCACGGCGCGGGCATCGGTGACGCAAAGGCGTGGCACATGGCGATGAACGAAAGCGGTGCGCTGCTGAAGCCTGGCGCCATGCAGCCGGAAACCAATCTTGTGCTGGTCACCAACCGACGCACCTACACGCTGTCTCTCGCCGACGTATCGACATTGCAGCCCGCCACGTGGGTCTTGCGTTTCGACTATCCGGACACGCGCGCGAGGGCCTCTGCCGCGCAGTTGCGGCGACAGCAGGCCGTGAGTGCGGCGCTCGCCGGCAGTGTGGCGAAAGTGCCGCCGTCGGCGGAGCCAGCTGCAATGCCGCCGGCAGCCGCAGCGAACGCACCAACCGCACCGACCACAGCAGGCGGCAACGCGACACAGACGTCAGTAATGGGCAACAGCGCGAACATGCAATACATGATGCGCGGCGATCGCGCGCTTGCGCCGACGGCACTGTGGGACGACGGGCGCTTTACCTATTTCAAATACGCGACCGCGCGAGATCTGCCCACCATCTTTACGAAACTCCCGGACGGGGGTGAGGCGGCCGTGAACTTCCACATGGAGGGCGACACCGTGGTCGTGCACGAGGTCTCAAGGGATTTTGTGGTCCGTTACGGTCAGTCGGTGCTGGGCATCCGCAATGATGGATACGCGCCGGATGGCCGTTACAACGGATCCGGCTCATCCCTGCCCGGGACCGCGCGTCTGCCGCGTGACCATGCCGGATCCGGTAGTGCCAATGCCGGTAGCTGATCACGGACGAATGAACATGAATGAACCCAACGAACTCTCGAACGCATCACCGCCCGACACCGTGCCTCAGGCATCACTCGATCTGCCGGGACGCCGCAAGACCCGGGTCGGCAAGGTGCGGCTCGCACTCGTGGCGCTCGCGGTCATCGCACTGGGCGCATCGGGCGTGACGATTTACCTGCAGCGTCTGTTTCAGCAGCATCAGGACGCGAAGCAGGCGGCGCTGAACAAACCGAAAGATTCAGCGAGCAGCGAGATGGGCGCGGATCTCGAGACGCAGAAGGCGCGCATCAAGCGCGATGAGCAGGAGCACGACCGTGAGGCCTCGGAAGCGGCGGCGGCTGCTGCTGCCGCGTCGGCCGCGCGAGCGAGCCTCGCGGTACCCGCGGGTGCGCCCTCGCAACCGTCTGCGATTGGCGTTCAGATGAACACGAATAATCAGCCGCGACCGCAGACGCCAGCGGAGCGGCGTCTGAGCGGCAGTGTGCTCGCGTCCCGGTCAGATGATGCCGGCGCCGATCGCGCGGATGGTGCTGAAAGTGCTGAGGGCAGCGGCCCGGTTGCGTCCGACGAAGGGCGCGGCGGTTCGGGCGGCGGAGGCGGCGATGCGGGAGCTGACAGTGGGCTACAGGGCATGGCCAGGTCGATGGGTCTGTCCGCGCTGCGTGGTGGATCCGGACGGGGCGCGAATGCCGATGCCCGTGGAAGTACCACCCGCAGTCACGGCAGCAGTAATGGCAGCAGCGACAGCAAGGGCACGTCGTTCGACCAGTCCCTGCAGCCTTCGAAACTGCAGCCAATGCAGGCTTCGTTCCGCCCTGACCGGCACTACCTGATCAGCCGTAACACGATGATCCGCTGCGGGCAGGCCACGGCGATCCGGACTGACCGGCCCGGCCTGATTGGCTGCCCGATCGCACAGGATGTCTGGTCGGACGACGGAACGACCTTGCTCGTACGCAAGGGAGCATTGGCCAAGGGTGAACAGCGCGATGCGGTCATACAGGGACAGGGCGTGATCGGTGCAATCTGGGACGAGATCGACGATGGCGATGTCCGTATTCCCCTGAATTCGCCGGCGACTGATCCGCTTGGCGCGGCCGGGATTCCTGCCTACGTCGACGAACACTTCTGGCAGCGCTTCAAGGGCGCGCTGATGGTGAGCCTCATCGGCGACTTCGGTCAGGCATTGGCCAACAAGGCGATCGGAGCGGGACAGACGATCAACTTCTCGAACAGTTCGAACGCCACGCAGGATGTCGCTGCCGAGACGCTTCGCAGCACCATCAACATTCCGCCGACCGCGTATTCGAATCAGGGCTCGGTGATCAACATCTTTGTTGCGCGCGACGTTGACCTGCGCAGTGTGTACCAGAACGTGGGTCTTGACGGAAACGAGATTGGCCGGACGAACCAGCAATGAGCACGGGCGAGGACATGACGATGCAATCGCACATCCATTTTCCGGAGAACTTCCCGCTCCGCGGCATTGAGCGCGACGCGTTCGACACGAAGCTACGCAACGCCCTGTACGGCCTGTTCGACGGCAGCCGCGTGAGGCAGTTCGCCGACCAGGTCGATGCACGCCGGTCGTTCCACTCCCCCGGCGTGCTGCCGCTGTGCCGCATCGGTGACGGGTACACATTCGAGCAATGCATGGCGCTCGACTGTTGCACGTTTGGTGATGTGCCGGCGGCGCTGTGCCGCTTCATCGTGCGCGCCGTCCGCGCGCGTCCGGGCCTCGATCTGACAGAGCCACACTTTGCAGCGGACCGGGTTAGCGAAGAGGGTGATGCAACTAACCGTCTGTCGCCATCGTCGCTCTCAAACAACGTCCAGCATCCACGGGCAGACGAGCCAACAAAACCCGGTCGCGCAGTGATGCTCGCGGCAACGGCTGGCGGTGCTGCGGGAGGGGGATGCGCGACCCGTCGCGGCGCCGATGGTTGGGACGGTGGTCTCCACGTCGCCCGCCCAGACGCTACGCGCATTCGCGGGCAGCGCGCCGGATGCCCGGCGGCCGCATCGCATATCAGTGAGGGTTGAGCCACAGGTCAACGTACCGGCGGCGCACTGACGGGTCTTCAGTGTCATTCATTCCGGTTGTTATGAAACCAACGAAAAGGACTACTGATGAGTGCAGTTGTTATCGATGTGATAGAGAAAGGGACGGTCGCCCGCAACTTTCTGAAGCAGATGGGCATTGCAAATTTCTTCGATGGCAGTCTGACCGAAGTAGCGATCAACCGACCGGGCGAGATCTGGACGCAGGGTTCCAGTGGATGGAAACGGCACGACGCGCCCGCCTGCACGCTCGATGCGTGCTTCAAGCTGGCCAATGCGCTGACGGTCATGAAGGGTGGCAAGTTTTCCACAAAGGAGCCCGTCCACCCGGTGGTGTTGCCAGATGGCCAGCGCGCACACGTGTTGATGCAGCCGGCATGCGAGCGGGACACGATCTCGATCACGATCCGTATTCCGCCGAGCGCGCGCTTTTCTGTCCATGAGTATGAGCGCAACGGCTGGTTTCAGGGGTTTCGCGACGTGTCGCCGCGTCGCACCGTTCCTGACGGTGTGGACCTGCAGCCATTCGAGGTCGAGATGATCGACGCGAAGTCGCGGCGCGACGTCACCCGCATGCTTGAACTTGCCGTGGCCAACCGGCTGAACATCGTGCTGGCGGGTGGTACCGGCTCGGGCAAGACGACGCTGAACAAGGCGCTGTCCGATCTCGTGCCGTCCTGTGAGCGGATTGGCACGATCGAGGACACACCGGAGCTGTCGCTGCCGAACCACCCGAACCGCGTGCACATGTTCTTCAGTGACACGTTACCCGCGAAGGAAATCGTGCGCTCAACGTTGCGCATGAAGTTCGACCGCGTACTGCTTGCCGAACTCCGGGGCGACGAGACGTGGGACTACATGACGCTGCTGAACACGGGCACGCCGGGCGGCATCACCACGATCCACTGCAACGATGCGCGGTCCGCGGCTTCGCGTGCCGCGACGCTCATCAAGCAGAGCGCCGTTGGCCAGACGCTCGAATGGAAATTCATTCTGGACCAGGTGCGCATGACGATGGACCTCGTGCTCTTCATGCGCGAAAAGCGGCTCGCTGAAATCTGGTACGACCCAGTCGGGAAATGGGAACTGCTGGGCGGACAGGTACGCGGAGGTATGGCATGAATGCGAACCCAGACATGCAGGTTGTCGAGCAGTCCCTGATCGGCGTGTGCGGTGCGCTCGCCGTCTTCCTGTCGCAGGACAGTCGTCCACGCTGGCGACGCTGGGCCTGCATTTTCGGGCTGGCCGCGCAGCCGTTCTGGTTCGACATGGCGTGGCGTGCACATCAGTATGGTGTGCTGGCGCTGAGCGTTGTCTACGCCGCGTCATGGGCGCGTGGCCTCGCGGCGCACTGGCTCGTGCGCGGGGAGGGGCGGTCATGAACTACGCGATCAGAGACATCGAAGCCGCAATCGGGGGATGGCGCCTGCGTGCAGCGTCCGACGAAGCGTTCGCCGCGAGTGCGGAGGCCTGTGCGCTCGCACGGCTTTACGGCGCCGTGATCGTGTATGGCTGTGAGGCACTCGCCGATGTTGAACTCGACGATGCACAGCGCGACGCCTTGCGCATTCTGTCCACACCGCCCATCGGTAAATCGTCACCTTCAACGCACTGAGATCCGTCATGCCGAAATATCTCCGCATCCTGATCCCATGCCTCGTGGTGCTGGTACTCGTCGCCGGGGCCACGGCCCTCGGCCAGTATCTCGGCGGCCTGCTGTTCGCCCGCATGCAGAAGCTGCCGCAGGACACCGTGGGTGTGTTCACGCTGTTCGACTACTGGCAGGCGTATGGCGATGTGCCGGCAGTCAAGCGCGCACTGTCGGTCTGCACGCTCCTGTCGGCCGTCATTGGCGGGATGCCCGCCGTAGTAATCACGATGGCGCTGCTGAAAGCTCGCGGACGCATCGCGCAGTTCGGCAACGCGCGCTTCGCCACACGCCGCGACATCGTGAAAGCGGGCCTGCTGGAAAAGTGAACGTGATGAACACCGTGGCCGTCAGTCTGACCGGCCTTCAGTTCGCACTTCGAGAGAACACATGTCACACATGTATCCACCGTTCATTGTCGGCAAGTACAAGGGCGAATACCTGAAGTACCGCGGCCAGGATTTTCTGATGCTGGCGGCCGGCACACGCTCGGGCAAGGGCGTCTCGATGGTGGTCCCGAATCTTCTCACCTATCCCGATTCAGTCGTCGTCGAGGACATCAAGGAAGAGAACTACCTGTACACGTCCGGCTACCGTCGCAGATGCGGTCAGGAAACCTACCTCTGGTCGCCGTTTTCGGAAAATGGCCGCTCGCACGCCTACAACCCGCTCGAATTCATCCAGCGCAGGTCGCCTTACACGCGGGTCGGCGACGTGCTGACGGTTGGGGAGCACCTGTATCCGTCGAGCGTGGACGCGAGGCTGAAATACTGGAACGACAACGCGCGCAATCTCTTTACTGGCATTGTGCTGTACCTGCTCGAGACGCCGTCCCTGCCGTGCACATTTGGTGAGGTATTGCGCCAGGCCTCGGGCAAGGGGAGGGCCGTGCGCGAGCACATCTCTTCCATCGTCAGCACGCGCTCGCATGCGACGGACGCGCTGCCACCGCTGAGCTTTGAATGTCTGGATGCACTTAACCGGTTTCTGTCGCAATCGAAGGAAGCGTTCGCCAATATCGTGTCCACGATGACGGCGCCGCTCAATGTGTTCAGCAACCCGATCGTCGACGCGGCGACGAGCCGCTCGGACTTCGACCTGGGGGACGTACGCAGGAAGCCCATGTCGATCTATGTGGGCATCAAGCCGGGCGACCTGAAGGCGGGTGCGCTGCTCATCAACCTGTTCTTCTCGCAGCTGATCGACTTGAATACCCGCGAGCAGCCCGCGGAGAATCCGGAGCTGAAATACCAGTGCGCGCTGATGATGGACGAGTTTGCCGCACCGGGCAAGATCGACATCATCGACACGGCCAATGCATTCATTGCGGGCTTCAACCTGCGGCTGATGCTGATCTTTCACGGCATGTCGCAGCTTGAAGATCCGAAGCTGTATGGCAGGCATGGTGCGGAAACGCTCGCCATCAACTGCAAAATGCGCAGCCTCTTTGCGCCGCGCACGCTCAAGGATTCGGAGGAGTACTCGAAGCTGCTGGGGACCTTTACTCACCTGTCGCGCTCGCGCAGCCGAAGCCGCGGCCGCAGTGCCTCAACCAGCACGAACGAGACCGAACACAGCCGGGCGTTGATGCTGCCGCAGGAACTGCGGGCACTGCCCGGCCGCCAACAGATCATCACGATGGACGGGTGCGAGCCGATCCTGTGCGAGAAGGCGTACTTCTACGAAGACCCGGAACTGGTCGACCGGCTGGTCCAGCAAAGCCCCTACCTGCAAGGCGTGATGGCGAAGCTCGAGAAGACCAATCGCCGACGCGCGTGCTTCGGCTTCGGACCGAAGCTGCCCGATGAAGAGCAGATGAAGCACGCCGCGTTCGTCGCACGTGAATTGAGTGCCCCCGTGCCGCAGATCGATGTCGAGCGGTGGTGGCAGGCACAGAACGCCGCCCGCCGCGCACAGGGTACGGCGGCGCCCCCGGCTACTCCGGTGACAAACATCGTGCGTGACGTCCGCGAACACGAGATCGGCGTGCTGGGTGCCGCCCACTTCGCCAACCGGTCCCGCATTCGCGCATCGCTCTTCGAGCTGATGCCCTATCTGCGGGAAGTGCTATCCGAGCCATCGTCCGATACATCATCCGACAGATCAGGCGAGGGTAACCCTGCTTCTCCATCCATCCCTGAAGGAGCTGCATCATGAACGAGATTGAATTCACGAACGGTCTGCCCGATTACCGCGAGATCGAGGCCGCCAATGCTGATGACGCCTCGTCGATCCGGGCCCGCGCGACACCGCCGGCGAACGAGGCGAGCGCGTCGAATGCGCGCGCGGTGCCGCGCAATCCGGAGACGGGCCTGGATGAAGCGACGCAGGCGAGGATGAAGAAGATCCGCGAAACCAGCCGCAAGAAGTACGAGGGTGGCCTCAGACCGGATACATCCGCTGACGAGGGCGTTCAGCCGGCGGCCGGCCTCGGCAAGCCGATCGGCAGCACGGGGAACAGTAACAACAGCAATATGAGCGGGAACGCGATCCGGCCGAAGCCGATCTTTGAGAAGAGTGGCTACGACATACCGAAGTCGGTCAGCGACCGGTATGTGGCGTTTGAAGGGAAATACCTCGATCGCAAAAGCGAGGCGGTGCATTTCGAGGACAAGGGGCGCTCGCTGGCCACGGCCAGTGAAGATCGCGATGTGATCGCGCACATGGTCGCGGTCGCACAGGCGAAGCACTGGGGCGAGTTGCAGCTGAAGGGGAGCGAGGAATTCCGCCGGCAGGCGTGGATTGCCGCCGAACTTGCGGACATGCCCACGCGCGGATTCAAACCCGATGCACAGGATCGCGCGATGCTGCAGGCCGCGCGCGAGGCCATGCGTATTGCTACCGGCGAGCGATCGGCGACTCTGGATCCCGCTCGCACGAACACGGTGGAAGCCACGCCTGTGAACGGGCCAAAGCAGCATCAGCCGGACCAGCCTGGTCAGCCCGGCGATAGCCGCAAGGCGGTAACCGTTGAGGCACCAGGCGAGGATACGTCAGGTCCCGGCGGGGCATCGCCAGGCGGGGGCAGACGACGGAGAAGTCCGCGCCCTTCGAAACCCGGGCCGGCAGGGAGCCAGCCGTCGGCATCCTCTGAAGCGAAGACTGCACCGGAAGGTCCGGACCAGGCGCAGCTACCTCTGGACACCGGTAGTATGCCGTCGCAACAGACATCAACACGGACACCGTCACGGACAGCGCCACGGACGGCATCGGGCGAAGCGGCGCGCAAAAAAGCTGGCCCCGGCACGCAGAAGCCCCCGACCGTTACGGCGGGCGTACTGGTGGAACACGGCGCGGCACGCTTTCATCACGATCCGAAGGAGAACGCGAGCTACTACGCGACCGTGCGCACGGAGTCGGGCGACCGCACGGTGTGGGGGCTCGACCTCGAGCGCGCGATTGGCGAGAGCGGCCTGCAGCCTGGTCAACGCATTGAGCTCGAACGGGGCGGCAGCAAGGTCGTGACCGTCACGCAGCGGCAGTTCGATGAAAGCGGCAAGGAACTGGCGCCCAAAGAGGTGGAAAGCCGTCGCAACGAATGGCGCGTCTCGTCACCTGACGTGCCGGGAATGCCGACCCGCGAGCAGCGGGCGGAAATCGAAGCCATGCGTCGCGAGGTCGATGAGCGCCGGCGCATTAAGGAGGCGCGTGAGCGGTTCCTGAACGACGAGTGGCAATACACGAAGGCGCAGCAGGCTACGCTTGATGCCGCGCGCGAACGGATCAAGGAACAGGCCGCGCGCGAGGTGCTGGAAGACGAAATCAGGGGGCTGCCCGACGAGCAGCAGGAGCAGCTGCGGGGGGAGTTCGAAAGCGCCGTGGCCGAGGCGCGTGCGGATAACCGGCCACTCAATGTCCCGATGCCGCAGGTGAGCGAGGCGACGATCCAAGCCATGCGCGAACAGATCGTGCGGGAGCGAGCCGGTCAGAGCGTGCGGCAGCAACAGAACGACGCGGACCACGGACAGCAGCAACCCACGCACGAGGCAGGTCATGACGCGCCGACACTCGAAATCGATCCGTAACCCGACAACCGGACTGGCCCGCGGCCACGCGGATGCCGCAGCCGTCATCGCCAACCATCCACCGGAGGGACAAGCCATGAAAATCGTCGTACTGAGCCACTCGGGCAATGTCGGCAAGACGACCGTCTCTGATCATCTGCTGGCGCCACGCCTGGAAGGCGCCGAGGTCATTTCTGTCGAGTCGATCAACGCGGACGGCAAGGAGGCGGCCGCGCTACGCGGCAACCAGTTTGCCGAGTTGCAGGACCGGCTCTTGACGATCGGCAACGCCGTCGTGGATGTCGGCGCCTCGAATGTCGAGGATTTCCTGATGCTGATGCAACGCTATGACGGCTCGCATCATGACTTCGACCGGTTTGTTGTGCCAACCGTCTATGGTTCGAAGCAGCAGGTCGACACCATTTCGACGCTCCAGTCCCTGCAGGCGATTGGGGTACCGTCCAGCAAGATCCGGGTTGTGTTCAACATGGTTGACCCGAAACAGGATCTCGTGCGCTCCTTTGCGAGGCTGTTTGACGCCGTCGGCCGTAACGGCTGGTTTGCTCTTGACACCAGCGCGGTGATTCACGAGAACCCCATTTTCGAAAAGATCAAGGGCACAGGCAAGACGATTGCCGACATCTCGCTCGACCAGACGGACTACCTGGCCATGAATGCGGAGGCAATCGAGTCCGGCGCGCCCGAGGAGCAGCGCGCCCATATCCGGCAGATGGTTGCACTCAAACGGCTCGCGGGTCGGGTGACGTCGGAGCTCGACGCGGTTTTCAAGGCCGTGGTGCACTGAGATGGGCGCCAAGGACGACGCGATCCGTGAGGAACTGATCGGCGCGGTGCTGGGCGAGCTGTCACTCCTGCGCCGCGACGTGAAGCAACTGTCGCAACAGCTCGAGGCGAGCGGCAAGCAATTCAGGGACGACGGCGAGCTAACGCTGCTGCGATTCGCTGCACGCTACGAGCAGTTTCTCGGGGAGTTTTCTGAATCAACGGTTGACGTGCTCGCCAAGGCAGCCAGTTTCGACGAGGCCCGCGACCAGCTGCTCGGCGAGATATCGCTACGGCATTACGACGAAGCCAACGGCCGCGGCCGCGAGCTGCTTCGTGATGTGCTGCGTGAGGAGCGAGGGCGCGTGGGTGCCATCAGTCGCAGGGAGCTCGCCGTCTGGTCCGTGTGCACTGCGATCGGCGCGGCGCTGCTCTCGGGCGCGATCGCGGCACTTCATCTCTTTGGCACATAGGGAGCATGAAATGGAACGACAGGTGAGGGCGCTCGTGCTGGTCTGCACGGTTATGATCCCGGGCATGGTGGCCACTTCGCCGACGCGCGCGAATGACGATAACGAGAATGCGTGTGGTGCGGTGCTCTGTCTTGCCGGACTGATACAGGGCGGCAATGGCGGGCGTGAGTGCAGCCAGTATGAGGCGAAGTACTTTTCCATCATGCGTTACCACCACGGCCACTTCGATCTGAGTGGCACGTCCAACGCACGGGGCGAATTCCTGAATCAATGTCGCTCGGTCGACAGTGGTCAGAAAAGCGCAGTCAACTCGAAGTATGGCAGTGTCGAGAACGGGCCTTGAGACGATCCTGCTTTTCCGATGACCAGTGCGTTCGCACCAACTGGATCGTAGATTTGGGAGGTGCCGGCCGGCATCTCGCACGTCACGTTGATACAATGATGAGCCCGCGAATCCGGCGTCGGCCCGGTGCCGGCCGTCAAGGCCGAACAGCGGCGCGGCACGTTGGGGTTCATTGAGAAGCGTCGGTGACCATTGACAAGATCCGGCAAGACGTAACCCCACAAGCTTGTGCTCGCGGTGAAATCGTCGCGCCTCGTTGGCGAAGGGCCGAAATAGACGTGCAGACGCGCAAGCAGCATAAGGGCAGGCATGACTGATCTCACATCCCACAACATCGAATATGGCACGTTTCATGGCGACATCGTCGCCCTGTTGGATGCCGCTCGCCGCGCAGCCGCACGCAGCGTCGACGCGCTGATGACGGGCACCTACTGGGAAAGTGGTCGACGCATCGTCGAGTTTGATCAAGGCGGTGCTGGACGGGCAGGCTATGGGCAAGCTCTGCTCAAACGCTTGTCGGCAGACCTGTCGGTACGATTCGGGCGAGGTTTTGGCACCGATAATCTGGAGCAGATGCGCCTGTTCTATCTGGCATACCCGCCCGACCGGATTTCCGAGACACTGTCTCGGAAATTGCCAGCGAAGCCCGTGTCTGAAAAATCCCAGACGCCGTCTCGGAAATTGAGCCTTTAGCAGATGGCCTCGGTTTTTCCGCTCTCCTGGTCGCACTACGTCCATCTGGTGCGCTGCAGCCGTTCGGTGGAAGAGCGTGAATTCTACGAAGGCTACGGCGCGGTCTTCAACTGTAGCGGGGAGTTCGCTGATCGAGACGGTATCGCGAATTCGGCCGTGATCGCCAGTCTTCTGGGTGTAATGGCGCGAACGACGCATCGCGGCGCGCGTGCGTCGCAAATGCTCGAGCAACTCCTTTTTGAGCGCACCACGAGCCTGAATGAAGAGGCTGCGATAGATGGTCTCATGCGACACGTGGTAGTCCTCGTTGCCCGGATGGGCTCGCTTTAGCCACCCTGCAATCTGCTGCGGTGACCACTGCAACTGAAGCCTGGCCGCGACGACGTTCGCCAACATTGGGTATTCAACCAGTTTACAAGCTTTGAGACGCTTCGCCCGATCCCAGGCTAGCTGGTCGGCATGGCTTGCCCTGTACCCATTCGGCCCGCCGTTGCGCTTGATCTCACGGCAGATGGTGGAGGGAGCTCGCGCAAGTCGTGTTGCAATCGATTGGATCGAATCCCCTGCCACGAGGGCGCGCGATATCTCTTCGCGCTCAGCGAGCGTCAACGCCAGTCGGGAGCGACGCCTTTGTGGCGGCCGGATCCCGCCAGTCTCGGCCAGAATTCTCTGCACCGACGAATGGTTCCGATCGAAAAGCTGGCGATCTTCTGCAGAGATTCACCTTTCTGCCAACGATCCCACATCAGTGCCTTCTGGGTCTCGCTGTAATAGATCCGGCGTCGCCGCTGCATATGCAACACTCGTACTGCTTGCGCAGTCGCTAGTGTGTTGCATCGACCGGTTGAATCCGCATTGCTTTGCCGGACATGCTCAGTTCGGTGCGTAAATGTAGCGGCGCGACCACGGAAGCTTGCTGGCTCGGGTACCCGCCTTGCGGGCGACGATCTGGTAAATGGCGACGTCGTCGTTTTCGAATGCGTAGGCACAGCCAGCGAGATAGATTCGCCAGATGCGGAACGTCTTCTCGTCGACCAGTTCGCGCAGCTTCGCCGCGTTCGCCTCGTAGTTGGCGCTCCATAGCCGCAACGTTTGCGCGTAGTGCCGGCGAAGATTTTCCACGTCGAAGGCTTCGAGCCCGCCTTCCTGCATTGCATTCAGCGCGAGACTCAGATGAGGCAACTCGCCATCGGGGAACACGTATTTGTCGATAAACACGCCGCCGCCGTATGCCGTCTCGCCGCTTTCGTGGTCCGTCGACGTAATGCCGTGGTTCATCACGACACCATCTTCGGCAAGAAGGTCCTGCACGTGCTTGAAGTACTCGGGAAGGTTCCGGCAGCCCACATGCTCGAACATGCCGACGCTGGTGATCCGATCGAAGCGTCCGGTTACGTCGCGGTAATCCTGCAAGCGGATCTCGACGCGGTCCGACAGACCGGCCGCGTTGACCAGTTCAGTCGCCCACTCGAACTGGTTTTTGGACAGCGTAATGCCGACACACCGCGCGCCGTACTTGCGCGCGGCGCGAATGACGAGCGCGCCCCAGCCGCAACCGATGTCGAGCAACGTTTGACCAGGCCGAAGCTGGATCTTCGCGAGGATATGGTCGATCTTCTTTTGCTGGGCCGTCGCCAGATCCTCGTTGCCATTCTCGAAGTACGCGCACGAATAGACCATGCGGCGGTCCAGCCACAACCGGTAAAAGTCGTTTGAGACATCGTAGTGATACTGGATCGCGCGCTCGTCGGATGCCTTCGAATGGCTGAAATAGCGTGCGGCGCGATGCAGCTTTCCGTGAACATCCGGCGACGTCATCGCGAGCGCATAGCCGAAATTCACGATGTCATTCAGGTTGCCTTCGATGTCGATTTTTCCCTGCACGTAGGCTTCTCCCAGACTGTCGAGCCGATGCGACAGCAGCAACGGCATGGCGGCCGCCGATTTCGCGTGCAGCGTGACGGCCGGCTGCCGGAAGGTGCCAAGGTCATGCGACTGGCCGTTCCACAGTGAAACGCGTGCGGGAAGATTGGTCCGCTCGCGCACATCGGCCGCCCACGAGGCCAGCTTTCTTTCCCAAAACATCAACTTCTCCTTCATGGACCACACGAACCCGTATCGCGGATGCAGTCAGCGCAACGCGCCGGATCAACGGTTGAAATCCCGTCCTGTACGGACGGCATCGACGTAGCCCGCGCGGATGACGAAGTCTCCGAAGTGCTCGTGCTCGCGACGCTCGCGCGCGAAGTGACCGAGCGTCGTATCGAGTGCTTCGAGAATCGCCTCTTCGCCGACGTTCTCGAGATATAGGCGATTGAGTCTCTCGCCGTGAAAGCCGCCGCCGAGATAGAGGTTGTATTTTCCCGGTGCGCGTCCCGATAGCCCGATCTCGGCGATGTAAGGCCGGGAACAGCCGTTCGGGCAACCGCTCATGCGCATCGTGATCGGCACGTCCGTGAGCCGGTGCCGTTCGAGCAAAGCTTCGATCTTCGTGACGAGAGAGGGCAGGTAGCGCTCGCTTTCGGCCATCGCCAGACCGCACGTCGGCAGTGCGACGCAGGCCATCGAGTTCACTCTCAGCGCGCTGCCATAAGCGCGAGCGAGCAGACCATATTCTTCGGCGAGCCGCTCGATCTGCTGGCGGTTCGCGTCGGGTATCTGCGAAATCACGATGTTCTGATTGGGCGTCAGCCGGAACGTGCCGTCGTGCACTCGCGCGATCGCGCGCAAGCCGTCGAGCAGCGCATGGCCCGAACGATTGCTCAGGCGGCCGTTCTCGACGAAGAGCGTGAGGTGATGCGTGCCGTCTTCGCCCGTGTGCCAGCCAGGCGAGTCGCCGTTCGATGTGAACACATACGGGCGCGCGGCGTCGAGTGCGAAGCCGAGCCGGCGTTCGATTTCTGTTTTGATCCAGTCGAGACCGCGATCGTCGATCGTGTACTTGAAGCGTGCATGCGCGCGATCCAGACGGTCGCCATAATCGCGCTGAACCCCCATCACGGCTTCGCAGGCGGCAAGCACCTTATCGGGCGTGACGAAGCCGATCACATCGGCGAGCCGCGGATAAGTCGCTGCCGATTGATCGCTGCGGCCCATGCCGCCGCCTATAGCGACGTTGAATCCCTTCAGTTCGCCGTCCTCGGCGATGGCGATGAATCCCAGGTCCTGTGAGTAGACATCGATGTCGTTGACGGGTGGAACCGCGAAGCCGATCTTGAACTTGCGCGGCATGTACGTCTTGCCGTAGAACGGCTCTTCGGGCTGCGCAGCTTGCCCGCGCGCCTCGCCGTACCAGATCTCGCGATAGGCGGGCATGCGTGGAATCGCCTGATCGCTGGCGCGGTGCGCGAGGTCGTACACGGCGGCATGCAACGACGACAGATGCGGATTGACCGAGCACATCACGCCGCGTGCGTCGTCGCCGCAGGCGGAGATCGTATCGAGCTGCACTTCGCGCAAGCCCTCGATGACGGAGCGCAGATCATGCTTGAGCACCCAGTGGAACTGGACCGTCTGCCGCGTCGTCAGCCGCAATGTTTCGCCGCCGCTCGCGCGCGCAAGCTCGTCGAGTTTGAGCCACTGCGTGGGCGTGCAGACGCCGCCTGGCATCCGCACGCGGATCATGAACTGAAACGCCGCCTCCAGCTTCTGCCGCCGACGCTCGTCGCGCAGATCGCGATCGTCCTGCTGATAGATGCCATGAAATTTCAGCAGCTTCGTGTCGGTTTCGGAGACAGCGCCCGTCAGGGGATCGGCGAGTCCCTCGCGAATCGTGCCGCGCAACTGATCACTCGCGGCTTTCAGGCGCTCGTCGGCGCTCAACCGTTCGACGGGCTGTGACAGGTCGCGGCTGCGATCAGGGTCAGTAGGTGTATTGCTCATCGTGGTACTCAGTAGACGTCGCGCTGGTAGCGCCCGTCGCGTTGCAACTGTTGCAGGTACGCTTGCGCGCACTCGGTATCGAGTCCACCCTCGCTGCCGACGATGTCGAGCAGCGCGTGATGGACATCGGGAGCGAGGCGGCTTGCATCGCCGCAGACATACAGATGCGCGCCTTCCTCGAGCCACGCGAAGACATCGCGGGCATGGGCCTGCATACGATGCTGGACGTAGACTTTCGCTGTGCCGTTCGCGCGACCGTCGCGCGAGAACGCAACGTCCATGCGCGTCAGTGCCTTGTCTTTCAGCAGCCGTTGCCACTCCGTCTGATAGAGAAAATCGGTGCGGAAGTTGCGCTCCCCGAAGAAGAGCCACGATCGTCCGTTCGCACCGCGTACCTCGCGCTCCTGCATGAAGGCGCGGAACGGAGCAACGCCTGTGCCCGCACCGATCATGATGATCGGCATGTCGTCGTCGGGCAGTCTGAAGTTCGAGTTACGGTGTACATACACGGGCAATTCGGTATCGAGCTCGACGCGATCGGACAGTTGACCCGATGCCACGCCCGCCCGCCGTTCTCCGTGCAGCTCATAACGCAAGGCCGATACGGTCAGATGCACTTCGTCGGGCGCGGCGGCCAGGCTCGATGCAATCGAATAGAGGCGCGGTTGCAAAGGCCTCAGTGCAGCGAGGAAGTGCCCGGCATCGATACCGCTGACGGGGAATTGCCGCATCACGTCGATGATGTGGTGGCCGCGCATGTAGGCGGCCCGCTCGCCGGCATGTTCGTCGCTTGTCAGGCGTTCGAGCGCGTGCGCACCGGAAAGCCGTGCCCAATGCTCGAGAAAGCGCGGCGTCAGCGCGGTGACTTCGAAGCTCGCGCCGAGCGCATCGCCGAGCGAGATGTCTTTGCCTTTCACATTGACGATCTGCGACCCGTCGAGATCGAGCGCGCGCAGAACGGCATCGACCACGGAAGGGTCGTTCGTCGGCACGACGCCCAACGCGTCGCCCGGTTCGAAGCTGAGCCCCGAATCTTCGAGCGACAACTCGATATGCCGCGTTTCTTTCGACGATCCGCGCCCTGTCAGCGCGATGTTCTCGATGACGCGCGCGTAAAACGGGCTGTGCCTGTCGATGGCCGCTCGTTGCGGCGACGAAGCGGGAGAGGGCGCACGCTGCGCTGTGCTTCGCACATGGCCGCTCGCGGACAAACTCTTTTCGAGGATCGCGAGGGCTTCTTCGATCCACGCATGCGCCGGTTGCTCGTAGTCGACGTCGCAGTCGACTCTCGGCGTAAGACGCTCGGCGCCGAGTTCTTCGAAACGGCGGTCGATGCGCTTGCCGGCCTCGCAGTAGCGTTCATAGGTCGAGTCGCCCAGCGCAAGCACTGCAAATCGAAGGCCGGACAGCTTCGGTGCCTTGCGTCCTTCGATGAACTCGAAAAAGCCCGCTGCCGGCTGCGGCGGATCACCTTCGCCATATGTGCTCGCGACGACGAGAAGATCCTGCTCATCCTTCAGTTCGCGCACTTTGTAGCTGGCCATGTCATGCAGCGATACGACGAGGCCGCGTTGCGCCGCGCGCTCGGCGAGCGTGCGGGCGAGCGCCGCGCTGTTGCCGGTTTCGCTGCCGTAGAGTACGGTCAGCCGACGTGCGGCCGTACCGCCCGTGTCGCCGACAGCAGCAGGCAGTTGGGATGCTGCTGCTTGTGATTCTGCGCTAGCGTTTTCGAACCCTGCTAAAAATCCGCTGACCCACGTGAGCTGCCTGGAATCCAGCGAGTGGGTGAGGGCCTTGATGTGTTCCCATTGGGCGTCGGTCAGCCCCGGGCCCCGAAATTCCGCAACAGTCATCTCTCGTGTCGGCTCCCGATGTGCACGCCGCGCAGGCCCGTGCCAGTACGAATTCACGCGCGTCTGCACAGTGCAGCATGCGTCGTTCCATGGCCATTTTCCGGCAGCCGTTCTCAGCATGCAAATTCATTGTCATTGCAAATGAATGCAAAAAAGTTGATATGAAAGGACGGCTTTCAGGAGGTCTCGTCAGGCTATCGGCGTATGCGGCCCGCTGGAGTGTCTGGGCGTCAGGCGCATGAAAGGGCTCGCGGGAGGTGTAGCCGGTGGTGCAGCAAGCGGCGCTGAAGATTTCGCGGACCACGAGTTACCGGAGATAATGGGCCAGAAACAATCGACTTAAGAAGGGGAGTAGGGATGGACAAGCAGGGCTTCACCACAGGCATCGTTCACGGCGACAGGATCGCGGGCACTGAGCACGGCGGCGTGCATCAACCGATTCATACGTCCGTGCAATACGGTTTCGAGCGCGTCGAGGATCTGATCGGCGTATTCCAGGGCACGAAGAAGGGCGGCTTCAATTACGCGCGGCAGGGCACCCCCACGACGGCCGCGCTCGAACGCAAGATCACGAGCCTCGAAGAAGGTGTCGGCACGGTCTGCTTCAGTACCGGCATGGCCGCAATCACGGCTACGTTCCTTACGCTGCTGCGCGCAGGCGATCATCTGGTATCGAGCCGATACGTGTTCGGCAATACCAACAGCCTGTTCGGCACATTGAGGATGCTCGGCATCGAAGTCTCGACTGTCGATGCATGCGATGTCGAGAATGTGAAGAACGCAATCGGGCCGAATACACGCATGGTGTTCGTCGAAACCATCGCCAATCCGGGCACGCAGATTCCAGACCTGCAGGGCATCGGCGACGTGTGCCGCGAACGTGGCATCGCGTATGTCGTCGACAACACGATCACCTCCCCGGCCTTGTTCAAGCCGAAGGCGGTCGGTGCGAGCCTCGTCATCAACTCCCTGACGAAGACGATCGCGGGCCATGGCACTGCGCTCGGCGGAGCGGTGACAGATACGGGCCTGTTCGACTGGAGCGCGTATCCGAACATCGCCGATGACTATCGGCGTTCGGCTGCAAAGGAGCAGGGGCTTTTGCAGATCCGCAAGAAGGGGTTGCGCGACATGGGCGCGTCGTTGTCGTCCGAGCAGGCGCACTCCATCGCGATGGGCGCGGAAACGCTCGCCTTGCGCGTGAAGCAAAGCAGCGACAACGCGCTCGCACTGGCGCAGTTTCTGGAAGGACACGAAGCCATCGGCAAGGTGTTCTATCCTGGCCTGAAGAGCCATCCACAATACGAGATCGCGCAAGCGCTATTCAAGGGCGCGTCATGGCTGTTGTCGTTCGAACTGCTTCACGCGGAGCGCATGATTGAAGTCGTCAACGCGCTCAAACTGCCAATCAAAGCGACGGGTCTCGCCGACACGCGCACGCTAATTATTCCCGTTGCGCCGACAATCTTTTTCGAAGCGGGCCCGGAAACGCGCAAGGCGATGGGCATTTCCGACGGCATGTTGCGTCTGTCGGCGGGCATCGAGGATATCGACGACCTTATCGCGGATTTCTCGCAAGCGCTCAAGCTGGCGGTGTAACGCGTTGTGGGACAGGTTTCGGCCTGTTTCGTTGAAAAACTCTGTGTGGCGGCGGACGACGATGACTCGTGCGTCAGAGTGAGGCGGCCGACAATGCGCGGTAAAAAAGCCGAAAAAAGTGTCCGCCCAGGCAGAAGCCGCAAGAGGGCTGCTTGTGCCGCTGAGCGTTCCACGGCGGTTTCAGGCCCGCGGAATTGTTTTTCGAACACAAGGAACATGCAAGGTGGAACAGTCGATTCTATTCGCTTCACTACTTGCAGCAAACCTTCCGTTGTTTCGAACCCGACACCCGCGTTCATCGCCCGGCAGGTTTGCTCTGGATGTGCAAGGATAGTCGTGCAACTCGCACGTGTCTGTACACGCTAGACAACGCAACCGGGAGGGTAGATGGGAGAAAGCGCCAAGACGCTATTTGTCGCTTCCGAGGACATTGCAGCAGCGTTAAACCTGCTGGAGAGCATTGAGGTTGAGGTCGGGTTCGACAGCAATGACCCTGATAGCATCGAGCAGGCAATTCTCGCAGTCGAGGAGGCGATCAATACTCGCCTGAGCGGCCATCGCGGCGATGCACGTATCGAATCAGCCATTCTTCGCGTCAAGTTGGACTTTCGGTGCGCGATCCTCGATCAAGCCTCGTCCGATGAGGATGACGATGAGACCATCAGCAGCTTCCATACCCTGCATTGATGATTTCTGGCCTAGACCACTCGATCGCCGGTTGGCATCGGGTGAGCCACGTCATGTAGCGCCGAACTGGAATCCGTGGCTGTGACGATGAATATCTCGAACCTCTTGCGCTGCACGTGCTGATGGTGGCGATCGTCCACACGGTTTCGGACAGCAGCGCGCTGATGGGCGCGCTGATGGGCGCGACGACAGACGACAGCAGCAGGATCGCAATCGTGATCGTGCCGGAGAAGTTGCTCGCAATCGGGTGCATGAATTTCGGGTGCATGAATTCGCCGCGCACGGCCGCGGGGTGCCTGATCCACTTGACGAGGCAACCGACGTCGAGCGCGACGAAGACGAGGACGGCGATCGTGCCGATCGTGGCCGAAATGTACGGGCTCGCGCCGAACTCGTGCCGTCACGTATGACGGATTGATCGGATCTCGCGGTGACGGCCGGCCATCGGCGCGAGGCCGTCACGGCGGTCGAGCCGGTCAAGACTGGCAGGCCGCCAAAATCGAAGTGAGCCACGCGTGGCCTGATATTTGCGCGATATAGCGGCAACAACCGGGGCTTGCGAGAGGAAGTCGCGCTCCGGGTTCAGCCGGTAACGGTTCAGGCTCTGATGCGAACATGCAGGCGAGGCGCGACACGCCCCTACGAAGAGTCAAATGACCCGTCATTCGGCACGGAGGGCGCTATGACGTTGACGTTCACGCTGATTGATCTGGCTGGGTCCGTTGCGCTGCTGCTGTGGGGTACCCACATGGTGCAGACGGGCATTCAGCGCGCATTCGGCGCCAGCCTTCGCTCACTGCTCGGTCGTGCTCTGCGCGGGCGACTGAGCGCGTTCATGGCCGGGATGGGTGTCACTGCCGTATTGCAGAGCAGTACGGCGACGGGACTCATGACGGCCGGCTTCGCTGCTGGCGGCCTCGTCGAGTTGATTCCCGCGCTCGCCGTCATGCTCGGCGCGAACGTCGGCACGACCCTGATCGTGCAGGTGCTGTCGTTCGATGTTGCAGCGGCCTCGCCGGCGCTGATACTCGTCGGCGTGCTGATGTTCCGGAAGGCGTCGAATACACGGGCACACGATCTGGGTCGCGCGGTCATCGGGCTGGGCCTGATGCTGCTCGCGCTGCACCAGTTGCTCAGGCTGATGACAGACTACGAGGACGCGCCCAATCTGCGCATGCTCCTGGGTGCCGCATCCACTGTGCCGCTGGTCGACGTGCTGCTGGCGGCAGGTCTGACGTGGGCGGCGCATTCGAGCGTGGCGATCGTTCTGCTCATCATGTCGCTGTGTGCGCAGAACGTGGTGCCGCCCGAGGCCGCATTCGCACTGGTGCTGGGCGCAAATCTCGGCACGGCAGTCAATCCGCTAATCGAAGGGACGACCGCAAGCGATCCGGCGTCGAAGCGGTTGCCGGTGGGCAATTTGCTCTCCCGGGCCGTGGGCGTCGTGATGGTGCTCGCCGTGCTCGGGCCGCTTGGCCAACTCATGGTCGCGATGGAACCGGACAATGCCCGGGTGGTGGCCGATTTTCATACGCTCTTCAACCTGGTGCTCGCCTGCCTGTTCTTGCCGGCGCTATCTCCATACGCGCGACTGCTGGCCCGGCTGCTGCCCCGGCGCGTCGACCCAACCGACCCGTCGCGGCCGCTGTATCTGGACCCGGCCGCACGGCAGATGCCGATGGTGGCGCTGGGCAATGCGGCACGTGAGGCACTGCGTCTGGCCGATGTGCTCGGCGACATGCTGGCGGGTGCCCGCGCCGCGCTGGTGGACGGCGACCGGAAACTGATCGTGGAGACCCGCCGGCGCGATGACATCCTGGATCACCTGAATACCGCGATCAAGACGTACCTGACGTCGCTCGATCCCGAAGAGCTTTCTGAGAACGACCATCGGCGGCTGCACGAGATCCTGACCTTCGTCATCAACATCGAGCAGGCTGGCGACGTGGTGGATCGGAACCTGCTCCCGCACGCTACCAAGCGCGTGAAGCGCGGACTCGCGTTTTCAAAGGAAGGGGAAGCGGAACTGCTGGCCATGCTGGACCGCCTGATGGCCAATCTCCGTACGGCCGCTTCGCTGTTCATGACGGAGGACCCAGGCACGGCACGCATGCTGGCTGACGAAAAGGTGGCCTTCAGGGAAGCGGAATCCACTGTGACGGCTTCGCACTTCGAACGGCTGCGCTCCGGTCGCATCGACACCGCCCAGACCAGCGCATTGCACCTTGATCTGCTGCGTGACCTGAAGCTCATCAATTCACATATCGTGGCTGCCGCCGCGTACCCGGTCCTTGAACGGACGGGAGCCCTGTTGCCCAGCCGGATCGCCGCGAACGAAATGTAGTCCGAAAGAAGCGCGCTCACACGCTGTATGGGATGGCCCGACAGCCCCAGGAGTGAACAAGCCGACGTGAGGGCATGACGGGCGCAGGATGGGCTCGCGACGGCACTCTGATCGCGCCTTCGATCGCGGCGCGAGGCTGCCGCTCGTTCTGCATGATCGGCTATCGGCTGATCGCGGAAGATGCGTCGACAGCGCGCGCGGAGAAAGGTCCGGCGCCGCCGCTTACGCCCCACACATCCGCGCCGCTGCCCTGCACACCCGTTGATCCAGCTTCGTCGAATCGCACTGCGCCAGCGGCCTGCGCGTTTTCGGCTGCCCGAACTCCGCAGTCAGTATTCGGATGAAGTTTTGCGCTGTCTTCCCGTCACGTGGACATCATGAGGGTTTTCCTGTGGTCATGCGCGACGGTCATGCGCGCCATGAAAACTTATCGATTGTTCGGAGTCGCACGAGCCCCAACAATAATCTGGACCACGCACCGTATCCGTTTGGGACGGTACCAACCAGGAACGTGACAGGCGATGAACTTTCCCGAAACTATTGCCCACTTCGATGAAGCGGGAACAAGGCTGCCCGCGCGGCCCGCGACGGATCTGACATGTGGCGAAGCGCTCGTCGCTTTGCTGGAGGGATACGGTGTCCAGTACGTGTTCGGTATCCCTGGCGTACATACGGTCGAACTCTATCGGAGACTCGGTGCTTCGACGATCCGGCACATTACGCCGCGCCACGAACAGGGCGCAGGCTTCATGGCGAACGGATATGCACGTGTGACCGGCAAGCCGGGCGTGTGTTTCGTCATCACCGGGCCTGGCATGACCAACATGGCGACCGCGATCGCGCAGGCTTATGCGGACTCCATTCCGATGC
Organism: Paraburkholderia phymatum; assembly: GCF_038900715.1. Lineage (GTDB taxonomy): Bacteria > Pseudomonadota > Gammaproteobacteria > Burkholderiales > Burkholderiaceae > Paraburkholderia > Paraburkholderia phymatum_A. Next base: position 102,435 of record NZ_JAYMRZ010000014.1, read on the forward strand.
TCGTCATCTCAAGTGTGAACGCGCGACGCCAACTGGGCACAGGGGACGGACGTCTGCACGAATTGCCATCGCAGCAGAATGTGTTCAGCGGGTTTACCGCGTTCTCGCACACGCTGCTCGATGCCGCGGAACTGCCGCAGGTTCTGGCCCGCGCATTCGCGGTTTTCGCGAGTGCCCGACCGCGACCGGTGCACATCGAGATTCCGCTCGACGTGATCGTGGCGCCAGCGCGTGGCATGAATCTCACGCCCACCGCGCCGCCCGCGAAGCCCGCTGCCTGCCCCAATGCCCTGGCTGCGGCTGCGGATCTGCTCGCCGAAGCGCGACGGCCACTGATCCTTGCGGGCGGCGGAGCGTCGGATGCACCCGTCGAACTGCGCGAACTCGCCGAACGCCTGCATGCACCCGTCGCACTGACCATCAATGCCAAAGGCCTTCTGCCCGCTGGTCATCCGCTCCTCATCGGCTCAACACAGTCGTTGGCGCCAACGCGGGCAATGGTTCGCGAAGCGGATGTCGTGCTCGCGGTAGGGACCGAGCTGGGGGAAACCGATTACGACGTGATGTTCGACGGCGGCTTCGCGATCGAGGGCCTGCTGATCCGCATCGATATCGATGGTCAGCAGCTGATGCGCAACCTGCGCCCGGATGTGGCCATCGCGGGCGATGCGCGGCACGCGCTTGGCAGGCTCTCGACGCGACTCCATGAATGCGCCGCACACGCGCCGCAGTCCGACTGGGGCGCTCCGCGTGTTGCGGCCGTGCGTGAGGCCCTGATGGCAGGCTACGACCGGCCGACGCGCTCACAGATGCATCTGATTGACACGATCGTCGGCACGCTGCCGGATGCGATCATTGCAGGCGACTCGACGAGTCCCGTCTATGCGGGCAACTTCGCATACGACGCTCCGGCTCCGCGTTCCTGGTTCAATTCGTCGACCGGTTATGGCACGCTTGGCTACGGTCTGCCCGCTGCAATCGGCGCGAAGCTCGCGGCGCCCGAGCGCCCCGTCGTATGTCTGATCGGCGACGGCGGCCTGCAGTTCACCTTGCCTGAGCTTGCGAGCTCCGTCGAAGCCCGGGTTCCCGCGATCGTGCTGCTGTGGAACAACTTCGGCTACGGTGAGATCCGCAAGTACATGGCCGCACGCGGCATTGTTCCTGTCGGCGTCGACATTCACACACCGGACTTCATGGCGCTGGCGCGCGGTTTCGGATGCGCAGCCTGCCGGGCCGACACTCCGGATGCCCTTGCGGCGCAACTGCGTCATGCCGTGCGGCGGGACATCCCGACGGTGATCGAGATCGATGAAGCTGACTGGTTCGCACGGGTGCCTGCATGAAACCCGAAAACCTCCTCCCGTCAGGCATCCCGTTGCGCACCGAACTGTACGTCGATGGCTGCTGGCGCGCAGCAGAAGCGGGACGCCGTCTGTGCGTCGTCAACCCGTCGACGGCGCAGAAGATTGCTGAGGTAGCGGCGGCCGATGCCGCTGACGTCGACTGTGCGGTGCAAGCCGCGGCCCAGGCCCTGCGCAGCTGGAAGAATACGACGGGGGCCGCGCGTGCCGCTCGTCTCCGTGCTATCGCGCGTGGTGTCGAGGCGCGCCGCGCACATCTGGCGGCGCTCCAGTCGCTCAATAACGGCAAGCCGCTGGCCGAAGCGCAGACCGATGTGGGCGATGTCGTTGCCACCTTCGATTACTACGCGGATCTGGCGGACAGCATGGATCAGACGGGCGCATCCAGCGTGGCGATACCGAGCAGCGACTATGACGCGCAGATCAGCCGCGAGCCGGCCGGCGTCGTTGCGCTGATCGTGCCATGGAATTTCCCGATGGTCACCACGGCCTGGAAGCTCGCGCCCGCGCTCGCGGCCGGGTGCACCGTCGTGCTCAAGCCCTCGGAAATAACGCCGCTGCCCGAACTCGAGCTCGCCGCCATCCTGGAGCAAGCAGGTGTGCCGCGCGGTGTGGTGAACGTTCTGACGGGCACGGGCGCAGAGGTCGGCGCACCGCTCGTTGCACATCCACTCGTCGCGAAGGTGTCGTTCACGGGTAGTACCGCGGTGGGCGCGCAGGTGATGAAGACGGCGGCGGACACCATCAAGGGCGTGGGGCTCGAACTGGGCGGCAAGTCGGCCATTATCGTGTTCGCGGACGCGGACCTCGAACTGGCCGCCGATCTGGTCGCGGCCGGCGGATTCTTCAACGCAGGCCAGATGTGTTCTGCCACGTCGCGGGTACTGGTCGAGCGGCCCGTCGCCGACGAGCTTGTCGCACGTCTGGCGCAGCGCGTCACGCAGACCGTGGTGGGCGATCCGTTCGCGGCGGGAGTGCAGATGGGGCCGCTCGCCAACCGCGCCCAGTATGAGCGCGTGCAGCGGTTCATCGCACAGGGCAAGGCCGCCGGCGCACGTCTGGTGATCGAGGGCTCTGCGCCGGCCGGGCCAGGATACTTCGTGAAGCCGACGTTGTTTGTCGATGTCCTGTCCGACAGCGTGTTGTGGCGCGAAGAGATCTTCGGTCCGGTACTTTGCGTGCGCAGTTTCGATACGGAGGACGAGGCAGTCCGGGTCGCCAACGACACTGAGTTCGGCCTCGTTGCAACGGTCGTCACGGAGGACGCGGCGCGCGGCAGCAGAGTCGCCCGCGAACTGGAAGCGGGCGTCGTGTGGATCAATGCACCGCAGCTGATCTTTCCGCAGACCTCGTGGGGTGGCTACAAACGCAGCAGCATCGGCCGTGAACTCGGTCCGTTCGGCCTCGCCGCCTTCCAGGAAATCAAGCAGATCCTGATGCCAAAGGGGCATACACCCGCGGCGCAGCGCATCGGCTGCCCATGAGTTCACGTCATGACGCGCATGCAGAGATTTCGTTTGTTGCGCGTTTTTGACGAACCTACAGTTGATTCACCCACCACGCCGACACGCGGCCACGCGACTGAAACTGGAGACGACCATGCAAGACATCAAACGGGGCAGAAGGCAGGCTATCAAGACCATTGGCGCGGCGCTGGCGGCATCGGCACTGCCCATGCCATTCATCAGTACTGCCAGGGCACAGGAGAAGAACTTCGCGGGCAAGACGCTGCGGCTTCTGACGTGGTCCGACGATACGGGCGCGGCGGCGTTGCGCAACATCGCCAACACGTTTAGCCAGAAGACGGGTGCACAGGTCGTCGCTGACCGCGCGGACGGCACCTCCGGCATGGTTGCGAAGGTGAAGGCTGCCGGCGAGCGGCCCACGTACGATGTGATCACGCTAGCGGGTGTCGGAGCGTCGGGTCTCGCAGACGCGGGCCTGCTGATGAAACCGGATCTGGACAAGCTTCCCAACCTGAAGGACGTCGCCCCGCAGTACCGCACGGGCGCCAATGGCTTTGGCGTCGGCTATCTGCTCTGGTCGGACGGCCTGATCTACAACACATCGACCGTGAAGACGGCGCCCGCAAGCTATGAGGCGCTGTGGGACCCGAAGTACGCTGGCCGGCTTTTCCTGCCGCCGCCGGAATGGGCCGAGGCTGTCGATCTCGCGATCATCGCGGCGAAGATGGCAAGTGACTCGCAGCAGAACATCGAGCCGGGATTCGCGCGGCTCGCGCAATTGAAGGAGCGCGTGCTGACGCTCGGAGAAAACCCGAACCAGGTCGCCGACCTGTTCCGTACGGGTTCGCTCGACATCGGCGGCATCTATGCCCCGGCATTCTTCCCCGACCAGATCCGCAAACCGGAATACCGGATGGGCGTGACCTACGGAATGAAAGAGGGCTTCGCGACGCAGTTGATGTTCACCGTGATTCCAAAAGCACATCCCGGCGATCTCGATCTGATTCATGCGTTCATCAACCATTCGCTCGATGCGGGCGTCCAGGGGCGCATGGCCGCAGACGTGCTCAACGGTCCCGTCAACGGGAAGGCCGTCATCCCGGCTCAGAGCCGGGCGTTCGTGCCGTCGCCGCAGCAGATCGCCGAGAAGGCAATATTGCATGACGACAAGACGCTGGCCACCGTGCAGCCCGCATGGATCAAGCGCTACACCGCGCTCTTTGCGGCGTGATGGACATGCCTGCGCTCTCATCACGCCGCGCCGGGCAGGCGGCATCCGCGGACGAGGCCGCGGGGCAGCGCCGCGTTCCTCCGGCGCTGCCCCGCGTGTCGCCGTGGTTGCTGCTCGCGCCGATCTTCACGTTTCTCGCGGTGCTGGTCGCGGCCGCCATCGCGGTGCTGCGCATGAGTTTCGGCGTGCCTGGCAACGAGTGGCATGCGTTCACGCTGCAAAACTATGTGGACCTGGGGGATGAGTACTTCCTGCATTCCCTGTGGCTGACGCTGCGGCTCGCATTGCAGAGCATGGTCTGTGCGGTCGTGCTCGCGATTCCCGTGGCGCTCGCGCTGGCGCGCACGCAATCGCGCCTCGCGCGGCGGCTTCTGCTTGCTGGCGTGCTGTTGCCGCTGCTGGTCAACCTGCTGCTGCAAGGCTATGGATGGCTCGTGATGCTCGGACCCGCGGGGCTCGTCAATCACGCGCTACTCGCGGCAGGCGTCATCCGGCGGCCGCTGCAGTGGCTGTATCGTGAGAACGGCGTGCTGCTCGGCCTGATCCAGACGGCGTTTCCGCTCGCCGTGCTGCCGATATCGAGCGCGATGCGTGCGATATCGCACTCGTACGAAGAGGCGGCCGCCACACTTGGCGCGACCCGCTGGCAGACGATGCGTCATGTGGTGCTGCCGCTGGCCATGCCGGGGCTCGTGTCCGGGGCGCTGCTCGTGTTCGCCTACAACGCGAGCGCATTTGCGGTGCCGCTGCTGCTCGGCGGACGCCGCGTGCCGATGCTCGCCGTACTGGTGCATGACCAGGTGGCGCCGTTGCTGAACTGGCCCGCTGCATCCGCATCGGGTGTCGTGCTGATGGTGGCGACACTCGCCGTGATGGCCATCTCGCAACGGCTCGTGCGCACGCTGCAACGTCACGGGGAGTCCCGCTCATGAGCGCCTTGCGTATTCCCGCAGCCATGCCCGGCCGGCTCGGCCGGCTAACAGGGCTGCTCGCGACAGTCGTGCTCTTTCTCGCCGCGCTGCCGATCCTGACGATGATCACGATGTCATTCGGCAATTCGGACACGCTCGAATTTCCACCCCAGAGCTTCGGTCTGCACTGGTATCGCGCGGCATGGCATGCGTTCGTGTCGCCCGATGCGGGCGACGTACTGTCGATGGGCGCCGCGCTGACGACGAGCCTTGTAGTTGCCATCTCGACGATGCTGATCGCCACCGCGATATCCGTGCCGGCCGCGTACGCCCTCTCGCGTTACCGCTTCCGGGGCAAGGCGATCATCGAGCAACTGGTTGCGCTGCCGCTCGTCTATCCGCTTGTCATGCTGGGGCTTTCGCTGCTGCTCGTCTTCAACGCATTGCCGGTGGAACTCGGCGTGTTGCGGCTCATCATCGCGCACGTGATTCTCGCGCTGCCGTTCACGGTGAAGAACTGCGCGGCGTCCGTCGCGTCTGTCGGCCCGGAGTTCGAAGAAGCCGCCTGCGTGATGGGGGCAAGCCCGCATCGCGCTCTCTTCGATGTCGTGCTGCCCCTCATGCGCCCGGGCATCCTCGCCGGGATGCTGTTCGCGTTCATCATCTCGTTCAACGAGTTCACGGTGACGTTTTTTCTCTACAGCATCAACACGATGACGCTGCCCGTCTGGCTCTACAGCCGCACGGTCTCGTCGCTGGACCCGACCGTGTTTTCGTTCGCGGTGGTCGTCGTGATGATCGACTTTGCCCTGATCTGGCTGCTCGAAAAGCTCGTCGGCGACGAAGGCGTGGCGCTCTGATCTTCGCCACTACAAGATCACAGGGATAAGGAATGCTCATGACTCATCTGACACTTCAGGCCGTCACCAAGTGCTTTCACAATACGTTCGCCGTCGATCATGTCGATCTGAGCGTGCCTGACGGCAAGCTTGTCTGCTTTCTCGGGCCATCCGGTTGCGGCAAGACGACGTTGCTGAGGATGATTGCCGGGCTCGAAACGCCGACTTCCGGCTCGGTGATGTTTGCGGGCCGCGACCTCACCCATGTGCCGGCGAACCGGCGCGATTTTGGCATGGTGTTCCAGTCGCTCGCGTTGTTTCCTCACATGAGCGTCGCGGAAAACGTCGCGTATCCGTTGCGCTTGCGCCGTGTCGAGCGTGGCGCTCAGGCAAGACGCGTTGCCGAACTGCTCGAACTGATCCAGTTGCCGCATATGGCCAACCGGCCCGTTACCCAGCTCTCAGGTGGACAGCGTCAGCGCGTCGCGATTGCGCGCGCCATTGCATCATCGCCGAAATTGCTGCTGCTCGACGAGCCGCTCTCGGCGCTCGACGCGAAGCTGCGCGAAGCCATGCAGGTGGAGATCCGGATGCTCCAGCAGCGCCTGGGCATTACGACGATCATGGTCACGCATGATCAGCGCGAAGCCATGACGATGGCAGACGAGATTGTCGTGATGGAAAAAGGGCGCATCGCCCAGGTCGGCCGGCCGCTCGATATCTACCGAGATCCCGTGAGCGAGTTCGTGGCGGACTTCATCGGGCTCGGCAACATCCTGCCCGTGACCTTCGATGGTGAGGACAGAATCGGGCTGCCGGGCGGCCGGACGATCGCCGTGCATGCCGCTTCCCGCGTAGCGCGCACAGCGGGCGATATCCGTCTGCTGATCCGGCCGGAGGACGTGTGCGTGCGGCCCATCGACGCAACGCCGGGACCGAACGTTCTTGCCGGCAAGGTCACGTTCGTGCGCGACGTCGGGGCTTCGATCGAGGCCACCATCGACTGCGACGGCTTCACGCTGACAGCGGCTACGACGCCGCGCGAGACGCCATCCCTTGCGGTCGGCGTACGGGTGCTGGCGGAGATGCCGGCCCATGCGTGCCGGCTGATCGCGGCACGCACCACGCACTGAATCGTTTTTCACTTCCTGGGCGCCGCGGCGATGCAAGCCGGGATCGCCCGAGGGAATGGATACGGCGGCAGCACGACATCACGGAAGACAGGTTTCGACATGATTTCCATCAGCAATGTATCGAAGTGGTACGGTCAGTTCCAGGTGCTTGCCGATTGCAGCACCGAAGTGAAGAAAGGCGAAGTGGTGGTGGTATGCGGTCCGTCGGGCTCGGGCAAGTCGACGCTGATCAAGACCGTCAATGGACTCGAGCCGTTCCAGGGCGGCCAGATCACGATCAACGGTGAGTCGGTCGGTGACGCAAAAACGAACCTGTCGAAACTGCGCTCGAAGGTCGGCATGGTCTTTCAGCATTTCGAGCTTTTCCCGCATATGTCGATCACAGACAATCTGACGCTCGCGCAGGTGAAGGTGCTCGGGCGCCGGAGGGACGAGGCGGCCGACAAGGCGCTGCGATTGCTTCACCGGGTCGGCCTGCGTGCCCATGCCGACAAATATCCCGGCCAGCTTTCCGGCGGCCAGCAGCAGCGCGTCGCGATCGCCCGCGCGCTGTCGATGGACCCGGTCGCGATGCTGTTCGACGAGCCGACCTCGGCGCTCGATCCGGAGATGATCAACGAGGTGCTCGACGTGATGGTCGAACTCGCACAGGAAGGCATGACGATGATGTGTGTGACGCACGAAATGGGCTTTGCCCGCAAGGTCGCGCACCGTGTGATATTCATGGATCACGGCCGCATTGTCGAGGATGACCTGAAGGAAGCGTTTTTCGCGAACCCCAGGTCCGAGCGGGCGAGAGATTTTCTGGGCAAGATCCTGCATTAGACGCTTATGGATGGGCGCATGCAGAGTGCTGACGACCCTTCCGGTTTGCTCGCGGGAACTCCGCATCGCGAAACTCCCGTGTTGTGCTTTTGTGCAGAATTGCAATGACGTGACGCCGCCGGACGCGTGAGCACACCCGGTTCGTACGGAATGGCTGCATCCATGAGACGACTTCCTCCATTACACGCACTCCAGGTTTTCGAAATGGTGGCTCGACACCGCAGTTTCACCCGTGCGGCCGAGTATCTATACCTGACGCAAGGGGCCGTCAGCCGCCAGATTCTCGCGCTGGAGGACTATTACCAGTTTCCGCTGTTCATCCGGGGCCCGAAAGGACTCACGCTGACGGCTGAAGGCGAGATGCTGTTGCCGACGGTCAGGGAGAGCTTGGGGCGCATCGAGGAAGTCTCGCTGCGACTCACACGCCAGCGCACGGATGTCGCGTTAAAGGTGCCGACGTGTGTCATGCGATGGATGCTGCCCAGGATCATGCGTTTTCAGCTCGAACATCCCGACCTGCAGCTACAGATCACGACGACCTGGCAACATGACGTCGACTTCCAGGCCGAGCCGTTCGATGCCGCCATCATCTATGGTTCGTCCCCCGGAGTCGATGTTCACGCCGTGCCGCTCTTCGAGGAGCAGATCACACCCGTCTGTGCTCCCGAATTGCTGGGCAAAACGCCACTCAAATGCGTTGACGATCTTGGGCAATTCACTCTGCTGCATCCGACGCGCGACCATCGGGACTGGAAGTTGTGGCTCGGTCATGAGGGCGCATCCGGGGTCGATGCGAACCTCGGGCCGAGTTTCGACACACTCGATCTGGCGACAAACGCGGCCATGCAGGGCTTTGGAGTGGCCATCAGCGACCGGACGCTGGTGAGTGAAGACGTGGCGGCCAGGCGCCTCGTCATGCCGTTCGATATCTTTGTCGAGACGGGGTCGCGCTACTATTTTGCGTATCCTGACTGTGTTGCATGTCAGCCAAAGATGAAGATCCTGAGCGAGTGGATCGCCCTGAACCGGGCGCAACCGGCCCATCCCGTTGACGTAACTGCTTCTCGCAGGAACGCTCACGCCTGAGGTGACGGCAAGGAGAGACGGCGGAGAGACGGCGGGCAAGTCGCGTTGTGCCACGGCTGTGCGACGCGTTTCGATGCCGCTCACCTCCGCACGATGAGATGCGGTCGCCGTTCCTTCTGTTTGAGCGCCTCCTGCGCGCCTTTTCTGGTGTTGTCTCACGCGATCCGTTCATATTGCCAACGCGTGCCATCGCTCCGCAGCAGGCTATGCGGTATGCTCACCGAGCACGATTTTATGAATGTTCGCGGCGTATACCCATTCGCTGGCCTGGCGCTCAATGCAATCCATGAAAGCCGGGGGGCCACTGCAGTAAATCTGCGTGTTGGCATGAGTTGGACCCATTGCGTGAGAACTCTTCTGCGCGAATAGATCGTCGGACAGACCGAAATAATGATAGACCTCACCATGACTTCGCAGCGCGTGAAGCTCTTCCCGTAGAACTGCGCGGTCGGCCGATTGCGCGAAGTTGTGCAGTTCGAACCTTTGCCCCGCCGATGCAAGCCGCTTTGCGATTCCCGCGATCGGTGCTGCGCCTAGCCCACCAGAAAAAAGGATAGATCGCACACGTTCGTCCACAATCGTTGGTGGGCTTTTGGGGATGCCGGCAAATACTTCGTCTCGTTCATTCAACGGGAAATCGGACAGCAAACCATTCGTTCTGCCGTCGCCTCCTTGCCTCGTGCCTACCACGTAACCGCCGGACAGGGACGGAAACGGAAGCAGAGGATAAATCCTTTCCTTGCCGCCAGCGCTATTCAGACGGAGGGTGACGCGCGACCCATCGTCAAATGGCGGAAGCGCCGATTTATGCGTAGGTTGAAGTTCAACGGCATGGTAGCTCTCAGCAATCTGCCATTTCCGGCTTACGATGACGGGAATCAGGTTGTCGTGCATGTCTTCTCCGATAGGGCTGGCATCTTCCGAAACCGGAAGGCATGTCAGTGTATGGATCGCAGAAAATGGCCGACCCGACGACTATTGGAAGGGTGGCTGTTGTCGAGAGTAGGGCGGACGGGAGTCGCGAGCAAGCCGCTGTAGTGGAATATCACTCATACGGTTAGGCTAATAGTTGTTCAATGCTGCTGCGCGCCGTTTTCCACGAACCCGATGCCAGGTCCTTCCATCGAGGAGTCCCTCATGTCAAACGATGAGCGCCCGTCTTGAAGGTGGGCAGCGGCAGTTCCTGGCCGGTCGTACGTGTTCATACAAGCTGCGGGGAAAACCGCCGTTGATTAAATCAACGGCTGCTTTGTAGAATGTTCAGCGGAGCGGTGCAATCGGTCAAAACCGGTCAGTAGATCGCAACATCCGGATCACCGACAATTGACGCATGTGTGCGTCGACTCTCGGACACTGTGACCTGAATCGGTTGCATATAATGGCTTTGAACTCGAACACAACGTTTGCGCGCGACGCAGCGGAAGGCGCCGCATGACATGCCGGGCGTCGGTCGGCACTACAACAGAATTGGTTGCGGCGGTCAGGCAGGCGCGAACGTAAAAAGAAAACATATTCGGGAAAGCGGGGTGGAGATGCAAAATAATCAGCAGGGGACACCGCAGGCTGCTCCAGGTCGAGATCTCTTCGCACCGCGGCTCCTTACGGGCATTTTCCAGGGATTAGTACTGTATCTGCTCATGAGCGCTGCGCATAATCGCAGCGGCATCGCAACTATCCCGCTTCTATTCTTTCCGCTGGTTCTTGTTACCCTATTCATCCCGCCGGCGTTCATCGTGGGGCTGCAACGAATGAGGGGAGTTCGACTCGCGATGTGGGCCGTCGTGCTCGCCGCGGTCGTGGCAATGCTCGGGTGTCACGACGCGTGGCGATCCGCAGGCGCTGAAATTGTCGAAATGCAGCCGTTCGGTCGCGCCGGAGTCCCGCTGCCGTCAATGGCCGTGACCTTCTACAGCGGCGTGATCGTATTCATCGCTTATTGCCTCGTTCTCGCCGGCGAAGCGGCAAGGTCGTGGTTCGCCCCTTACGAGTCGTACTTCGAATTCAGCTGGAAACTCGGGCTCCAGGTCTGGTTGTCCGGGTTGTTCGTATGTGCGCTCTTTCTTGTGCTCTGGCTGGGGGCAGCGCTCTTCCTGTTGCTGAAGCTGAATTTCCTTCAGCAACTCCTGCGCGAATCGTGGTTCAACATTCCTGTGAGCGCGATGGCCTTTGCGTCGGCCCTGCACATCACCGATGTGAGGCCAGACATCATCCGGGGCTCGCGTACGCTTGTGTTGTCGCTACTCTCGTGGCTGCTCCTGGTCCTGGTTGTCATTGTTGGTGGATTCCTCGTATCCCTGCCGCTTACCGGACTCGGAATGTTATGGGCCACGCGGTCTGCTACGTGGATCCTGCTCGGTGTCGCGGCGCTGAAAATAGTCTTCGTGAACGCCGTCTTCAAGGGTGGGCCAGGGTCCGATCCGGCACCGCGAGTGCTGCGTGTCTGTATGAGGATTTCATGCCTGATGCTTCCCGTGCTGGTGATACTTGCGACTTACGCGCTCTCCCTGCGCATTAGGCAGTATGGGTTCACGCCGCACCGCATTTTGGCCTGTGCAGCAACGTTCGTGGCTTACTTCTATGCGATCGGTTATGCGTGGGCGGCGCACGCGCGCACTGACACCCTCGCCAAGATCGCGCCTGTCAACGTGGTCGCGGCGTGGGTATCAGTCGCTGTCCTCGTCGCTGTATTCACGCCGCTGGCTGACCCGGCACGTCTGTCGGTGGACGACCAGGTAGAGCGTCTCCTCGCGGGTAGGGTTGAGCCCGAGAAATTCGATTACAACTTCTTGCGGTACAGATCCGCGAGATACGGTCTGCAGGCGCTCGCGCGCCTGCAGGGAGAGACCAAGGCACCCAATGCCGCGACCGTTCGCGAACTGAGCGCACAGGCTGCACGTCAGCCTGGTGGTCGAGGCCTGTTGGGCGCAGCCCGACCGAATGCCGCGACGCTCGCGCTCAACATCGTGTCGCGCACTCCCGGTCAGCCGGTTCCTGCGTCATTTCTCTCGACGGACTGGAAGCGGGTCACGCAAAACTGGATGCTTCCCGGTTGCCTGAACGTTGCGTCGGTGAGGTGTGACGCTTACCTCGTCGACCTGACCGGCGATCACAAGTCAAACGTTGTGCTCTTCCCGAACAGCGGAAGTATTGGATTTGTGTTTGACCAGGCCAGCGATGGCGAGTGGCAACTGGTGGGCAAGTTTTCGATCGCACCGGATTGCGCTGCGCTTCGTGATGCCTTGGCGAAGGGGGCGTTTCAGCTCGTTGAGCCGCGATTGCGAGACATTCAGGTCAATGGTCAACGCGTCGAAGTGGAGACGATGCCGGCGCGCGGCGCGGTGTGCTCCAGATAGCACGTACTTGCGTACGAGCGGTCAAGGTTAAAGAATGGCTTGCAGCCAAAGACGACGATGACACACTCATCGCGTTTCGGCAGGGATGGATCTTGCCGTAAGCCGCGCGAGCGTTGAGCAACCCAGCCTCCTCAAGAAGCACGTCTCACCACACATCTTGAGACATACAACTGCGATGCACTTGTTGCAGGCGGGCGTTGCGTTCAACGTGATCGCCTTGTGGCTCGGTCACGAGAGCCCGATGACAACCCATCGCTACGTCGAAGCAGATCTCGCGATGAAGGAGAAAGCGCTCGGTCGACTGGAAGCGCCCGACGCCAGGATTCGCCGGTATCAGGCATCGGACTCGCTGATTCGGTTCCTGCAGACGCTGTAACTATGCGTAGGCTTCCGCCAGCCGCGACCGCACCACGCAAGGGGCTGGCGGCACCCACGATGATCACCTGTGCATAGTTGCGACCTGAGCATAGGGGGCGAGAAGGATTCCACAAAGTGGTCCAACGTGGGTGCGGCGGGTCACGGACACTGCAAGAAAATCAGACGCCGATTGGTTGAGCGATTGAAGTGCGGGGCTTGTGAGAATAGCCGACGCGGACATCGACCGGAGTTCCCCGCATTGGGTATTTGGATTCGCTGCGGGGCATTGTATTTTTTCTCAATCCTCCGGCGATGCTTACGGATTGCAAATAAGCGACTTGCCAGACGGCACATAAAGTCCAGTCGCGAATATCGCATCAGGCGCGCGGATCCATGCCACCGTCCAGGGTTCCCCGACTTCACGCATGAGGGTAAGCAGATGTGCGACCTCGCTTACGAGCATCTATCGCGTACCGACTCGCCGGTACTGGTGGCCACCCCTCATACCGGTTCCATCGTACCGGCTGAACTGCTTGAATATCCCGCGTGGGTTCCCGTCAATGGGCGACTCGCCGATCCTGCCGGGGTGCAGCTTCAAAGGGCGGCTAAATCGAACTCTGTATCTTGCATTTCCGCCGTCTATCATCCATGCGCTATCGATCTCAACGTCGCAAGCGGCGTGGGTCTGCCGAAATCCCTTGTCTACGGGTCTCTGTGCCGGACGCAAACTTCGTGCGGCGAAGCGCTGTATCCGCCCGGTTCCGAGCCCACGGAAGCCGAAGTCGGCCGCCGTGTCTCCGCTTACTGGCGACCATTTCATTCCGCACTGGCTGCTGAACTTCTACGTTTGAGGCGCATGCACGACAACGTCCTGCTGCTCGTATCGCATGCGAGTGCATGGCTCTCTCCCTATCGTGCCTCGTCCGGTGTGTCTGACTGCAACGTCGGGACGAATGTCGGAGGCTCGTGTGACAGGCGACTCGTTTCTGCGTTGACTCGATCAGTCGAAGCTCATGCCCGTTCGTGGGTAGTGAACGGCAACATCGCGGATGCATTCGCTGCCCGGCGCTATGGCTTGCCAGCCAGCGGAATTCACGTGATAGAAGTCGAGATTGCCGCTCGATGGAGGGCTAAACTGAATTTGACGGATGGATCAGGTCCGGCACGCGAAGATCCGGCAATGGGCAGCCTCATCGCCAATCTACGGGATGCGATGTCATCGTTGTCTCGTGCAGATTGTCTTTCGGAGACGGCTTTCGCGTCGCCCGGAGAAGCAGACTAGCGACACCCGAAAACAGCGCACCAAAAAAATGACCTCGACTTTCTGAACAAGTCGAGGCCGCAAACATCGCCACCCTGACCCCCGTTGCGGAGACAGCCCATCTCCAACGGCGGATGACGTTGACCCGCGGATACCCATGAAGCCGCCGGCGTTCGGAGGTTCATCGGCTTGACGCGAACGTGACAGCCTGCGTGTCAATCCATGACGAGGACACTGGGCGTGATTTCAGATGCTGGTACGCTCTCTTCTAACGCATTCGGTTCGTCACTGCGTACCGCCGTTGCCGGCTCCGCTCGACAGCCTGCCTTGCAATGGATTTCATCGCGTCCATGCCTAGCGACTCAGCATAGTACAAAAAACAGGTACCTTAAGATAAGAAAAGTTTTTATCTTAGTGTGTCACGAACGCGGGCGAGAGCCTGCGGTGCTGTACTGGAGATGGGAGTCGGGCGGCCTTCCGAAATCGGCTTTCAGGAGCAGATATCAAACCGCCCAGTGCGGCTGCGGGCAAAAGACGTGGTCGTGAGTGACTGTGGAAAAGACATCATTTAGATGTCAAGTACGTGTTGAGAAGATGAGCGCAAGCAAACCGTCCGACGACGCATCGTTAGCTATACGGAACATCTCTTGTTTCCTTCCTTTGGGTCGAGTTCATGCACGACCTGCTGGAAGGCGAAATTTCAGGGGAAGCTCATTCTCGACCAAATGGTTTTTAACTCATTCCATGCCCCTCAGCTCTTGGCGTCAAGGGTAACCATTACCCACGGCAAGAACGTTTGCGTCAGCGGACCAATACATAGTGCAAACAACACCGTGCCGATATTGAAAAGCCCCATACCGGCCAGTAATAGACCCCCGATCAAGACCGTCACCTCAAGCACGGTACGCACGAGCCTCAACGACAATCCTGTTATGCGGTGAAAACCCGTCATGAGGCCATCACGGGGTCCCCGACCCAACTGTGCCCCGATGTATAGCGCCGAACCCAGCCCACATAAAAGAACTCCACCGATCGTGAACGCGAGGCGCAGACCAAAATGTTGAGGCGTTCCCAGCACCTGCATCGTGAAATCGGCTACAGCTCCAATAGTCACTGAATTGGCAATGGTGCCGAGGCCCGGCATCTCACGCAAAGGAATCCACAGCAACAGCACTGCAAGCGAAACACCGATGACGATCGAGCCGAAACTCAGATGGAGGTGTTTGGTCAAGCCGATGTGGAGTGCGTCCCAGGGTGCCAGCCCCAGGTTGCCACGAATCATCATCGCCATGGAGATGCCATAAAAGGACAATCCAACCATCAGTTGCACAAGCCGCCGCCCCAATTTCCCAGCGCGTAGCTGTTCAAGAGGTCCAAGTTTGGAAAGTTCAGTAAACCTATTCATATTCTTCCTCGTGGCAGCGCTATCCGCACTCACCCAGGTTTTTAAACCAATTTGTTTACCTCATCGAACTCGAACCGTGGGGCGCGCGGATACAGCGTTTGAGGATCACCGTAGCCCAGCGTCGTAATGAAGTTAACCTGTGTACGGCTCCCGGTGAAGAATTCCGCGTTCACACCTGCCTCATCAAATCCGGACATGGGATTTGTGTCTAGTCCAAGCAGTCGCGCAGCTATGATCAGATAAGCGGCTTGGAGCGTCGAATTGCGGAAAGCTGAATCCCGGATGAGCGCCTGATCGTTACCATACCAACTGCGAGCGTCGGCGTGCGGAAACAGCCGGGGCAGGTGTCGCACGAAGTCCTCATCCATACCGAAGATCGCAGCTGCAGGGGCGGCGCGTACCTTGGCTGCGTTGCCGGCATGGCATAGCGCGGCCAGTCGTTCTTTGGCGTCGCTCGTAACACACCACACGACGCGCAGAGGTTGCTGATTGGTCGATGTCGGTCCCCACTTATAAAGACTGTATAGCGCCTCAAGCGTCTCACGGGTGACAGGACGGTCAATGTAGCTGTTGTGCGTCCGCGCCTTGCGAAACACTCGATCCAGCATGTCATCGCTCACCAAGGAATTGAACGCCATATAGCAGTACCCTTTTTAACAATAATGCGAAGAGGTGCGGGCCACCTTGGCGGCAGCCCGCACGTTTTTGTCCTATTGCACCCGTGTGCGTTACTCAGCCATCCGTCGAACGCGTGACAGTCTCCCATTCACGGATCTCATCTTCGAGCGACGCCAACTTGCCTCGCACGAGACCCAGTGCATCGCTGCCGAGCAGGAGGTGCTTCGGTGGGGTGTCCGCCTCGATTGCTTCCAACATAGCCCTGGCTGCTTTCTGCGGGTCACCCAGCTGCTTGCCGCTTTTCTCCTCGCGGGCCTTGCGAATCGGGTCAAAGATCGCATCGTAGACCGGGATCGAACGGGGTGTCCGCACCATCGAGCGGCCGGCCCAATCGGTCCGGAAAGAGCCGGGTGCCACGGCGGTCACAGCGATGCCGAAAGATTCGACCTCTTTGCCAAGCGCTTCGGAAATGCCCTCCAGCGCGAACTTGCTGCCGCAGTAGTACGTAATACCTGGCATCGTGATATACCCGCCCATCGACGTAATGTTCACGATATGCCCACGACGGCGCCTGCGCATGAACGGCAGAACTGCCTTCATCATCGCGACCGCGCCGAACACGTTCACATCGAACTGCCGACGCAGATCCGACAATGGCGACTCTTCCATGACGCCCTCGTGCCCATAACCAGCGTTGTTGACCAACGCATCGATGGGTCCCACGTTGGCGTCGATTTCCGATACTACGCCGTCGATGGCGTCAAAATTCGTCACATCAAGAACCCGTGCAAACGCGCGTTCGGATAGCGATTCGAAATCGCTCTTCGCCTGCTCAGTCCGCACAGTCCCGACGACCTTGTAACCTGCGGCTAGCGCCTCTTGTGCCAGTGCACGGCCAAAACCGCTGCTGACGCCCGTAATGAGCAGAGTTTTACCGGATTCCATCGGAACATCCCTCCTCGTGATTGAAAAGTAGATGCTAATCTTGCAATCAAGGCTAGGAAATCCCGATTTCGCTAATTTTCTTGCACAAAACTATGAAGGCAAAATTCCATACTGCGCAGCCCGAACACTGCAATGGAAGCCAGAATCGCATGGCAGCACTGCTGCGCGCGTTGGCGCCCGACGAAGGCTATAACCTGACGGCACTGCCCAGCGTCCGTATCCTGCGTTCGGACCGGGCACTATCACGCACGCCGGTTTTGTATGATCCTGGTATCGTGATCGTGTGCCAGGGCCGCAAGCGAGGTTATTTCGGTGACCAGCTCTATCTCTATGACGAGCATCACTACCTCGCTGTGTCCGTGCCGGTGCCATTCACAATGGAAACCGACGCAACGGCAAAGCGCCCGCTACTTGCCCTGTACCTTCACCTCGACTTCAGCATGGCCGCCGAGCTCGCGGCGCAGATCGATCGCGAAGGCGAAAAGGAACACGTGCAAGCGCCGCAGAGCATGATGTCAACGCCGATGGACGAAGCAATGCAGTCGTCTGTGTTGCGCTTCCTCGAAGCACTGCACAAGCCGCTCGAAGCCGCCGTGTTGGGCCCAGGATTGCTGCGCGAACTGTACTTCCGTGTCTTGACGGGAGCACAGGGACGCTCGATGAGAGAGGCCTTGACGATGCGTGGGCAGTTCGGCCGAATCGCTCGATCCCTGCGCCTCATTCATACCCGCTATGCGCAGTCACTCGACGTGATGCTGCTCGCGGAGGAAGCAGGCATGAGCGTCCCGAGCTTCCATAGCCACTTCAAGGCTATTACACAGGTATCGCCCATGCAGTACGTGAAATCCACGCGCTTGCATCAAGCTCGCCTGTTGATGGTGCGCCAGGGTCTGAGCGCGGAGGCAGCGAGCATTGCCGTCGGTTATACGAGCCCTTCCCAGTTCAGCCGGGAGTTCAAGCGCCTCTTCGGTTCGACACCAGCTGCGGAGACAAGGCGTATGCGCGAAAACTTTGCCATTCCGGCATTTGTCGATGCGACGTATGTTTCGTCACACTGAATCTCACTTCCGGCGCTTGCCTTGAACCTTGGGCCATCCTGACAAGGCAATATCCGCTACCAACGCCCAAGGCTCACTACGCCGAACGCGGCTACGGCGGCACTGTGGACGCTACAACTATTTGAAGAAGATTTCGGCCGGAAAGCTCGACCGAGTCGAGGGTGGCACCGTCAATCTCAGGATACGTGCGCACAGTTGTGATTTGCAGAGGAGGTGGCAAAGCTTTACATAGCGACCCGCACCAGTCCTCGGGGACGTGTCACCGCGCCAGCTTCGCAAGGCGAGGGAACAGTTCGAGCGCACTGTCGCGGTTGATCGCCGCATGCTGTTCTGACGATAGCCCGTCGTAGGCATCAAACATCTCGGTGAACGACGCGCCCACCGACGCCGGCGCATATGGATAATCGCTGCCATACAGGATGTGTCCAGGTTTCGCGAACGCCGTGAGGCTCGGCAGCGCCACTGGACTCGAAGACAACGCCATGTCGAAATAGAAGCGCTGAAAGAGCACAAGGAGGTCATCCGTCAACGGCACGTCTGCACGCACGCTGGGCGCCAGTTCGGCGCAGCGGTATGCCACATACGGCAGAAACCCGCCCGCATGGGACAGGATCACGCGCACGTTCGGATAACGGCCAATCACGCCGTTGAGCACGAGCTGGACCGCGGCGCGCGTCGTGTCGAATGGATAGTCGAGCATCGGTCCGGGCATGCCCCTTAGCGTCTCGATGCCCGGCTTGGCCGGATGAACGAATACGACAGCACGGCGCCGGTCGAGCGCGGCCCACATGGGTTCGAATGCGGGATCGCCAGGATACTGGCCACCGTAGTTGCTGAGCAGGGCGACGCCGTCCGCGTTCAAAGCGTCGAACGCATGATCGATCTCGAGCAGCGCGCCGGTCATGTCCGGGAGCGGGATGGTGACGAAATGGCCGAAGCGCGCCGGATATCGGGCGACGATGTCGGCCGTGTATTCGTTCACTCGGCGCGCGATGTCACGCTTCTCATGGGCGGCCCATCCCTGCACGCCAGGTGCGGTCAGCGACAAGACGCCGGTGGCGATCTGCAGCTTGTCCATGAACGCGATAGCGCTCTCAGGACTCCAGGTAGGCATATGCCAGCCGGATGGATCGCCACCGTGCGACGGCAGCGCGTCGGCCCAGAACGGCGGGACGACATGTTGGTGGACATCAATACGGTTCTTCGCGGTCACGGTCGGCTCCTGTACGAATAACACTGGGGGTAGCGTCGTGACATCAGGATGCGCCGGCTTGCGTTTTCATTCCAATAGATTAAAGTTCGATATTAGTCACTTTAAGTAATCAATCGATTCACATGGACCTGCGTCATCTGCGCTACTTTCTCGCCGTCGCCGAAGCAGGGCATTTCGGGCGCGCGGCTGAGAGGCTGCACATCGTGCAGCCCGGGCTGAGCGTCCAGATCCGGGCGCTAGAGGAAGAACTGGGCGCCACGCTGTTCGTGCGAAGCACGCGCAAGGTGGCGTTGACAGACGCCGGCAAGCTGTTTCTGGTCGAGGCACGGCGGACGATTGAGCAAGCTGAGCGGGCCAAGCGCCTGGTCCAGCGCGCAGCGCGCGGGGAGACTGGTGTTGTACGGATCGGCTTCGTCGGCAATGCGGTCGCAGCAGGGACCTTGTCCGACGACTTGCTCGCGTTTCATCGCGCATGGCCGAACGTCGCGCTCGAACTGCACGAGATGGCACCCGCTGCCCAGCAGGAAGCGATCCTCGCGGATCGCCTCGACATCGGCTACTGCCCGGCGTTCGGCGTCGAATTCGATGCGAAGCTCGCGGTGCGCCTGGTCGGAAGTTGGACATGGGAGGTCGTGATGAACAGCAATCATCCGTTCGCGAACCGACGTTCCCTGTCCTCCGCCACGCTCGCTGACGAGCCGTTCATTCTCTATGCAGCCGACGAGGACGACGATGGTCAGCTCACGATCCTGCGTCAGGTGCTCGGAAAGGAACCTCGCATCGCACATAAGGTAAGCAGCACGCTGTCCGTCCTGGCACTGACGGGTGCAGGACTCGGCCTGGCACTCGCGCCCGCGCCGCTGAGCAAGATCGCAGCGCCGAATGTGGTCTACCGGAAACTTGCTGGGCGTGGCCCGAAGGCGGAACTGGTCGCGATCAGCCGGATCGGTGGAGAGTGGGGAGCCGTTCAGCGCTACCTTGAGATGCTGGGCAATCGTGCCGCGTGAACATCACCTCGCTGCGCTGATTGTCGTCACTAGCGAGCGATTGTCGTCGACGTGCAGATAAAGGCTGGTGATGCTGTGCGACGCATGCCCGAGGTTGGCGCGCACTTCTGCTGCGCCGGGTTCGCACAGTCGGGGCGGCCGCGCCGGCGAGACATCCTTGACGATCGTGTGCGGCGCGGCCCGCGTCAGCGGCCGATACGGAGCCTCCGGGTCTCTGCCGCTCCTCTCCTTTGCCCCGGGGCTGTGCTGCTGCCCGTCCTGCAGTCTGTCCCGCCGTAGTGCGCGCTGTCGGCGGGATATCCTGCGGCATTGGCGCGACGTAATCGTTGACCTGCTGCCAAAGGCCGGGCTCGAGATAGCGGGTGATTGCGGTATGGTCTTGCGGGGGCGCTGGGCACGCGTTCAATGCGGCACGGCGCGGTCATCCAGTGTGTAATGCATCGAAGCTGCGTGACGACTTCATCAAACTCGAACGGCCAAACGCGTCGTGCCCGCGAAGAGCGCTTTCGTTCCGGCATAGAGCAGGGCCTTTGCAACGAACTCGCGTCCGCGCTGCGCGAGGCTCGTCAATCGCTCGATCTGGCCGCTGCGGCTTTCGCCATACAGACACCATGCGCAAAAGTGCTCGCAGTTGTTGGTCATCAGCCGGTAGCGGTCTTCGCCGAGACGCTGATAGGCGCGGCGAACGGCATCCGCGCCGGCATAGCGCGCATCGGGCGCGCGCTCGACCCATATCGCGTGACCGCCAGCGAACTCGTCGCACGACACTTCTTCGACGGGCGCGCGTCGCAGCGAACGTGAAAGGCCCGCATAGTGAATCACCTTGCCATTGCCCGCATAGATGCCGTGATGCGTGTACCAGCGGCGTTGCGTGACGACATGAGCACCGACGACGAGGCCGGTATCGTCAGCCTGATCGAGTGTTTTCGTGGGGTCCGTCATCGCGTTCACCGCAGCCATAGCCAGTTTGCGCGATGCTCTGCATAGGCGGTGCCAATGGGCGTCCATCAAGCGCGAGCGCCCGATGCATGGCAGCCGGTTTGATCAATTGATCAAGCGGCGCGCGCGGTTCATGAGATCGTGAACGCGAGCCCGGCTTGTGAGCGGGAGGCGCGCCCGTTTTGACGAAATCGTTGAATCGGTTGGGACGCTTTGATCAAATGGTTAAACGCGTCTACGTGTAAACACTGGGCAGACCGTGCAGGGACGTTAAAGAACATCAGGCGTGCCCGCGCGAAAGCTGTTCGGCACAAACCTTGCCTACAATAGGCGTAAAAACGATTACTCGATCCAATAAGGAGACGTCGTGGGAGACAGCACCGCCCGATTTTCGGCGAGCATGCGCGAAGGTCTCGACAACCTGTCGCGTCGCCTGAAGTTCGTCATGCAGGAGGGGCATATCTGGCTCGACGAGAACCGTATGATCCTGCTTCATACGGCCGCGCTCGGCGCGTTGCGCAAGGAGCTCGTCGATACACTCGGACTCGAACGCACGCGCGGCCTGTTCACGCGAATGGGTTTTCAGTCCGGCGCGCGCGACGCCGAACTCGCGCGCAAGCTACGTCCGACGGCGAGCGACTTCGGCTTGCTCGAAATCGGTCCATGTCTTCACGTGCTCGAAGGCAATGTGCGCGTGACGCCAATAGATGTTCATATCGACATCGCGAAAGGCGAGTACTACGGCGACCATCTGTGGGAAGACTCGTTCGAAGCCGAAGTACACCGGCATCTGTTCGGTGTTGGCGACGAGCCCGTGTGCTGGATGCAAGTCGGCTACGCGAGCGGCTATACGTCGTCGCTGATGGGGCGCACGATTCTCTACAAGGAGACGGAGTGCGTCGGTTGCGGCGACCGCAATTGCCGTATCGTCGGCAAGCCGGTCGAGGACTGGCCCGACGGCGAACAGATGCTCAAGCTCTATCAACCCGACCCCTTGTTCGATACGCTGCTGCAGTTGCAAAGCGAAGTCGAGAGCCTGCGTTCGATGCAGGACGACACGGGTCAGCCCGAAGATCTCGTCGGCATCTCCGATGGTTTTATCGAAGCGTGGCGGCTCGCGCAGCGCGCCGCGCCGAGCGACGTGACGATGCTGCTGCTCGGCGAAACGGGCGTCGGCAAGGAACGCTTCGCGCGCGGTTTGCATCACGTGAGCCGCAGACGCGACAAACCATTCGTCGCGATCAATTGCGCGGCGATAGCAGAAGAACTGATCGAAGCAGAACTGTTCGGCGTGGAGCGCGGCGCGTTTACGGGTGCGCATCAGAGCCGCCCCGGACGCTTCGAGCGCGCCGACGGCGGCACGCTCTTTCTCGATGAAGTAGGCGAGCTTTCGGCGAATGCGCAGGCCAAGTTGCTGCGCGTATTGCAGGAAGGCGAGTTCGAACGCGTCGGTGATACGCATGTGCGGCGCGTCGATGTGCGCGTGGTGGCCGCGACCAATGTCGATTTGAACGATGCCGTGCGGCGCGGGACATTCCGCAAGGACCTGCTGTACCGGCTCAACGTGTATCCCGTCACGATTCCGCCGTTGCGCGAGCGGTGCGACGATATCCCGTTGCTCGTCGAGCGCTTTATCGCGAAGTACAGTGCGCGGCATGGCAAGCGCGTGCTCGGGCTGACCGATCGCGCGATAACGACATTGCGCGCTTATACGTGGCCCGGCAATGTGCGCGAACTGGAGAACGTAGTCGAGCGCGGTGTGATTCTCGCCGCGCCTGGCGCGCGCATTACCGAGTGCGATCTGTTCGCTTCGCCGCCTGCGGAAGTGGAGTGCGATACGGCTTCGCTCGATGCGAGCGGTCGTCCTTTGCGCCAGAACGCCAGTGCCGCCGACGCGCTCTTCGATCACATGGCGCGTGAGGGCATTCCGCTCGATCGCATTGAGAACATGCTGATCGAAACTGCCGTCGAGCGCGCCGCAGGGAATCTGAGCCAGGCGGCGCGGATGCTGGGGATCACGAGGCCGCAGTTGGCGTATCGGTGGCGCAATCGCGATAAGGCATCGGCTTCGGCCGACGAGTGACCCCTTATCTCGCTTGATCCCGTCATTCAGGCCGGTCCACGGGAGCCGGCCAATATTTCTTCAAGTGCTCGGGCACGCGTCTTTGCCACGCAGTGACAACCAGCACGTCACCACCCTCGCAGACATATAGCCCGAGCGGCGCGTTTGATCTTTTCATCAAGCGTATCTCTCCGCATCTTCATCTCACCACGCGCTAAACGGCCGTTGCGCCGCTCTGGCCGTGCGTCATTCGGATTCAATTGACCAAACGATGAAGCACGCGTCTCGTACTTGATGAATTGATCAATCGAAAAAGCAAAAAGCCTCGACGTACAACGCTATTCCAGATACCAACTCCTTGTCATGCCCGAAGAGACGTGCATGGCATACCTCCTGCATTAAAGGCTGCGACAGGAGGTCACGATGAATCATCCCCAACCGCTGTTCTCGAGTACTCGACGCTATGTGCGTATCACAAGCCGGCGCGACGACGGCTATGTCGAGTTCGACTTCTCTGTCGGCGATTCGGATCTCGCCGTCGAACTCATCATGAACGACACGATGTTCGAGCACTTCTGCCGCATCAACGAAGTACAGACGCTTGATGCCGAAGAAAGCGACTTCGAACGTTCGAGAGAACGCTGGCGCTTCGGAGGCTGAAGCCAAAAACAAACACCGCATATCAAGCGGATTCATTCGATATAGCACTGACAACACGGAGACAGTTTCATGCAGATCGAAATCAGGACGCTCAAGGTTCAGCCGTTGCGTCAAACCTATGGCCACGTCGCGCGCCGCTTCGGCGACAAGCCCGCGTCGCGCTATCAGGAAGCCACCTACGACATCCAGCCGACCGCGAACTTCCACTATCGCCCGACGTGGGCACCCGAGTTTCAGTTGTACGACACGGCCCGCACGCAGATCGTGATGAGCGACTGGTACGCGCTCAAGGACCCGCGCCAGTACTACTACGGCGCTTATGTCACGGCGCGCGCGCGTCAGCAGGAAGCGGCTGAGACAGCATTCGATCTGGCCGAGCGACGCGGCCTGCTGACTGGCCTCGCACTCGAATGGCAAGAGCGGCTGATTACGGGGTTGCTGCCGCTGCGTCATGTCGAGTGGGGCGCCAACATGAACAACATGCTGTGCGCGGATTACGGCTACGGCACCGCGATCACGCAAGCCTGCACGTATTGCGCGATGGACCGCCTGGGCATTGCGCAGTACATCTCGCGCATCGGCCTTGCGCTCGACGGCAACACGGGCTTAGCGCTAGAACGTGCGCGCGTCGCATGGCTCGAAAGCGAAACGTGGCAACCGATGCGCAAGCTGGTAGAAGACATCTTCGTCGTCGCGGACTGGTTCGAAACTTTCGTCGCGCAGAACCTCGTGATGGACGGCCTTGTTTATCCCCTCGTCTATCAGCACTTCGATGCGCGCGCGGCACGTGAAATCGGCGCGAATCTCGCGATGCTCACCGAGTTCGAGCAGCAATGGCAGAACGACCATGTGAAGTGGATCGATTCGGTGATCCGCACGGTGACAGCGGAATCGCCCGTCAATCAGCAACGTATTGCGGATTGGGCCACGCATTACCAGGCTCGCACGCTCGAAGCGCTGCGCCCGCTCACGGGCACGCTGCTCGGTGACGACGTCGGACGCGCGCTCGAAGAAGTCCGCACGCAATTCACCACCCGTCTCGCGAAACTCGGCGTCGTGCCGGTTAGCGCATAACCGATTCGAGTCCGTCATGCAGAACGTCTACATCGCATTGCAGAACACCGACGAAACGCGCGCCATCGTCGCTGCCATTACTTCGCAAAACCCTCAGGCCGCCGTCACCGAGTACCCTGCGATGGTGAAGATCGACGCGCCAGGCAAGCTCGTGATCTCGCGCGAACACGTGTCCGAAGAAATGGGCCGCGACTGGAACACCCAGGAACTGCAACTGAACCTCATCTCGCTGTCGGGAAACATCGACGAAACCGACGACGCCTTCACGCTGCACTGGCACGTCTGAGAACACCAGGAGACACACGATGGACGCACGCAAGAAACTCAATCTGAAAGAGAAGTACGCGCTGATGACGCGCGACCTCGGCTGGCAAACCACGTATCAGCCAATGGACGAAGTATTTCCGTATGACAAGTACGAAGGCATCGTGATTCACGACTGGGACAAGTGGGAAGACCCGTTCCGCATGACGATGGACGCGTACTGGAAGTACCAGGCAGAAAAAGAACGCAAGCTGTACGCGATCATCGATTCGTTTGCGCAGAACAATGGGCACATGAACGTATCGGATGCGCGCTATATCAACACACTCAAGCTCTTCCTGACGGGCGTCACGCCGCTGGAGTATTCGGCGCATCGCAATTACGCGCATCTTGGCCGGCATTTTCGCGGCGTCGGCGCGCGCGTCGCGTGTCAAATGCAATCGATCGACGAATTGCGCCACTGCCAGACACAGGTGCATACGTTGTCGCTCTACAACAAGTACTTCAACGGCTTTTCCGAGTGGCCGCACATGCACGACCGGGTGTGGTATCTGTCGGTGCCGAAGTCGTACTTCGAAGATGCCGCAACGGCCGGCCCGTTCGAGTTCATCACGGCCATCTCGTTCTCTTTCGAGTATGTGCTGACCAATCTGCTCTTCATGCCGTTCATGTCGGGCGCGGCCTATAACGGCGACATGGCGACGGTCACGTTTGGCTTCTCGGCGCAGTCCGACGAATCGCGCCATATGACACTGGGTCTCGAAGTGATCAAGTTCCTGTGCGAACAGGAACCTGTGAACGTGCCTATCGTCCAGCGCTGGCTCGACAAGTGGTTCTGGCGCGGCTTCCGGCTGCTGACGCTGGTCGGCATGATGATGGACTACATGCTGCCCAAGCGCGTGATGTCGTGGTCCGAGGCATGGAAGATCTATTTCGAGGATGCGGGCGGTGCGCTCTTTCAGGATCTCGAACGCTACGGCCTGCGTATGCCGAAGTATCACGAGATCGCGACGCAAACCAAGGACCGCATCACGCACGAAGCCTGGGGCACGTTCTACAACTACGCAGCGGCGGCGGATTTTCATACGTGGGTGCCGTCGGATGAAGAACTCGACTGGCTCTCCGCAAAGTACCCCGAGCATTTCGACCGGCTCTACCGGCCGCGTCTCGAGTACTGGCGCGAACAGCAGCAGGCGGGCAAGCGCTTCTACAACACGAATCTGCCGATGCTGTGCCAGACCTGCCAGATTCCATTGACCTTCAGCGAGCCCGACGATCCGACGAAGATCGCGTACCGTGAATCGACATATCACGGCATGAAGTTTCACTTCTGCTCGGATGGCTGCAAGGACATCTTCGATGGAGAGCCCGAGAAATATGTGCAGGCGTGGCTCCCCGTGCATCAGATCTATCAGGGCAATTGCGGCGGCGCGACGCTCGACGACGTGCTCGAGTACTACCACATCCGCAATGGCCACGAGAACCTCGATTTTGCGGGCTCACCCGATGAGCGCAACTGGAATGTATGGAAGGGCGCGGACCAGGAACAGGCAGAAAGCTGAAGCACTCAATGCAAGGCTTCAAGCACGATATCCAATGAAGGAGACATGACATGGCGACGATCGCCCTCAAACCCTATGCATTCGAGCCCGCCGACGCCGAAGCGAGGTTTCACGGCAACCGGCTGCTCTATATCGGCTGGGAAGACCACCTGATGTTTGCATCGCCGTTCTGCATTCCTGTATCGCCGGACATGACATTCGGTGCGCTCGTCTCCGATGTGCTGCCCGGTCTGTACGGCGTGCACCCGGACTTCGCGAAGATCGACTGGGACGACGCGCAGTGGCTGCGTTCAGGACAACCGTGGCAACCCGATGCTGCGTCGTCGCTCACCGATAACGGTCTGGTGCATAAGGATGTGATCCGTCTGCGCACGCCAGGGCTCACGGGCATCAACGGTTCGTACAGCTAGCAGGAGGCAGCGATGGACTACACCGTTCGTATCGAACCGCTCGGCCAGACTATCGACATCGCAGCGGGGCAGACGCTGCTCGATGCGTGTCTGCGTCAGGGCGTGTGGCTGCCGCATGCGTGCTGTCACGGCTTGTGCGCGACGTGCAAGGTGCAGGTCGTGGATGGCGAAATCGATCAGGGCAGTGCGTCGGATTTCGCATTGATGGACTTCGAGCGTGAAGAGGGCAAGTGTCTTGCCTGTTGCGCCACGCCGATGTCGGACCTCGTGATCGAAGCGGACCTTGAAGAAGATCCCGATGCGCAGAATTTGCCCTTGCAGGACTTCAAAGGCACTGTCACCGCGATCGACGATGTTACGCCGACCATTCGCGTGATCCGCATGGCCGTGCATGAAGCGCACCCTGTCCAGTTCCAGGCGGGCCAGTACCTGAACCTGAAGGTGCCTGGCTGCGACGATGCACGCGCGTTTTCGATTGCCAATGCGCCGCATGACGGGGAAATCGAACTGCATGTCCGGCGTGTGCCTGGCGGCGCGGCGACGGGCTGGCTGCATGATGAGTTGCAGCACGGCGCGCAACTCGAATTCTCGGCGCCGTTCGGACGCTTTTTCGTGCGCAAGCAGGCACAGGTGGCGACCATTTTTCTCGCGGGCGGATCAGGCCTGTCGAGTCCGAAGTCGATGATCGTCGATCTGCTGCATGAAGGCTCGACGCTTCCGATCAAGCTGATTCAGGGCGCGCGCAATCGCGAAGAGCTGTACTTCGCGGACTTCTTCGAAGAGCTCGCGCAACAGCACCCGAATTTCCGCTATCTGCCGGCGTTATCGGATGAACCGCAACACAGCGAATGGTCCGGCGCACGCGGCTATGTCCACGAAGTACTGAAGCAGCAATTCACCGATGCAGCCGGCGTCACGGATTTCCGTGGACATAAAGCCTATTTGTGCGGACCGCCGCCGATGATCGAAGCGTGCATCAAGACGCTGATGCAAGGGCGCCTGTTCGAAAAGGACATCTATACGGAGAAGTTCCTGTCGGCGGCCGATGCAGGCGAAGCAGCAAAGAGCCCGCTGTTTCGCATCTGACGTCGTCGCGACCCATTGAACGGAGCGGACGACATGACCTATCGGATCGAAGTCGAAAACACGGGCGATGCATTTGGCTGCGACGCGGATGCGACGGTGCTCAAGGCAATGGCGGCAGCGGGCGGGCGCGGCATTCCCGTCGGCTGTCGAGGCGGCGGATGCGGCGTGTGCAAGGTGCAGGTGCTCAGCGGCCGATATCACGCCTGCAAGATGAGCCGCGCGTGCGTGAGCGCCGACGACGAGGAACAGGGCACGGTGCTCGCCTGCCGTATCACGCCGTTGTCGGATCTGTCGCTGCGTGTAGTCGGAACGATGGCCCGCTGTATCGAGAAATCCCGCGCGAATGCACACATGCAAGCGCAAGCCCAGGCGCAGTAGACGGATCACAAACACCAGGAGATACATCATGGCATTACAAGGCGTGCTGAGACCCGGCCATATCGCGCTGCGGGTTCTCGAACTCGAACCAGCCGTGCGTCACTACACGGAAGTGCTCGGGCTGCATGAAACGGGACGCGATGCAAATGGCCGCGTCTATCTGAAAGCGTGGGACGAGCACGATCACCACAGCGTCGTGCTGCGCGAAGCCGATGAGCCCGGCATGGATTACGTCGGCTTTCGTGTCGACGGCCCAGCGACGCTCGACAGGCTCGCAATCGCGGTGAAGGATTCGGGGCTCGTCAGCGATTGCAAATGGATCGAAGCGGGTGAGCATTTGCAGACGGGCATGCGCTTTCGCTTCACGGTATCGACGGGGCACGCGATCGAACTCTTCGCGCACAAGGAGAAGATCGGCACGGCAACTGGTGATGTCAATCCCGACCCGTGGCCCGATGGATTGCGCGGCATGTCGCCGAGCCGCTTCGATCATTGCCTGCTGTATGGCGACGGATTCGACGACACCGTGAAGCTGTTCCGCGAAGTACTCGGCTTCTCGCTCACGGAACAGGTGGTTACGCCCGAGGGCTTGCAGATTGCCGCGTTTCTCACATGCTCGAACAAGGCGCACGACATCGCATTCATCCGGCACGGCGAAAAGAACAAGTTTCACCACGCATCGTTCGTGCTCGATTCGTGGGGCGACGTGCTGAGGGCAGCCGATCTGATTTCGAAGCGCGACGTCGCGCTCGATATCGGGCCGACGCGTCACGGCATCACGCGCGGCGCGACGATCTATTTCTTCGATCCATCGGGCAATCGTAACGAGGTATTTGCGGGCGGCTACATCCATTACCCGGACAAGCCTGTCATCACGTGGCACGAAAAGGATCTGGGGCGCGCGATTTTCTATCACGACCGCAAGCTCAACGATGCGTTCCTCACGGTGTTGACCTGATCTGCCGCCTCCTTGCGCACAACCTTTTGACAGTGGTGCATCCATGACTGAATTCAAGAACTTCATTGACGGCGAATGGGTCGCGACAGGCCGCACATTCGAGGACCGCAATCCCGTCGACAACAGCGTGATCGGCTTTGTTCACGAAGCGGGACAGGCAGAAGTCGATGCCGCCGTGCGAGCGGCGCAAGCGGCGTTGCATGGTCCGTGGGGCGGTTTCACGGTGCAGCAGCGCGTCGATCTGCTGTATGGCGTAGCCGACGAAATCAATCGCCGGTTCGACGATTTCCTCGCTGCGGAGGTCGCCGACACGGGCAAACCGCATGCGCTCGCAAGCCATGTGGACATTCCGCGCGGCGCGGCCAATTTCAAGGTATTCGCCGACATGATCAGGAACGTGCCGACGGAAAGCTTTTCGATGGCGACGCCCGACGGCGGACACGCGCTGAACTACGGCGTGCGCACGCCGCGCGGTGTGATCGCGGTGGTGTGTCCATGGAATCTGCCGCTGCTTCTGATGACGTGGAAGGTCGGGCCTGCGCTTGCGTGCGGCAATACCGTGATTGTGAAGCCGTCCGAGGAAACGCCCGCGACGGCCACGCTGCTCGGCGAAGTGATGAACAAGGTCGGCGTGCCCAAAGGCGTCTACAACGTCGTACACGGCTACGGACCTGACTCGGCGGGCGCGTTCCTCACCGCGCATCCCGGCGTGAATGCGATCACGTTCACCGGCGAGACGCGAACGGGCGAAGCGATCATGAAAGCGGCCGCCAACGGCGTGCGCCCGGTGTCGTTCGAACTCGGCGGCAAGAACGCGGGCATCGTGTTCGCGGACTGCGATTTCGATGCGGCTGTCGCGGGCATCGCGCGCTCCGCGTTCGAAAACACGGGACAGGTGTGTCTCGGCACAGAACGAGTCTATGTGCAGCGGCCGATCTACGAGCGCTTCGTCGATGCGCTGGCGGTGCGTGCCCGTTCGCTGCGCCCCGGACGGCCGCTCAATGAAGGCACGACGTTCGGCCCGCTGATTTCACAGGAGCATCGAAGCAAGGTGCTCTCCTACTACGCGAAAGCGCGTGCGGAGGGCGCAGTCGTCGTGACGGGCGGCGGCGTGCCGGACATGCCTGCCGGTCTGCAAGCGGGCGCGTGGGTCGAGCCGACGATCTGGACGGGCTTGCCGGAAACGTCTCCCGTGATACGCGAAGAAATCTTCGGACCGTGCTGCCATATCGCGCCATTCGACACGGAAGCCGAAGTGGTCGCCAAAGCGAACGACACACCATACGGACTCGCCGCCACCGTATGGACGCGCGATGCAGGTGTCGCGCATCGGATGGGCCGGGCGCTCGACGTGGGCATCTGCTGGATCAACGCATGGTTCCTGCGCGATTTGCGCACTGCATTCGGCGGCGCGAAGCAATCGGGCATCGGTCGGGAAGGCGGCGTGCATTCGCTCGAGTTCTACACCGAACTGCGCAATGTCTGCGTAAAGCTGTGAGGAATGCGATGACGACACAACTGAAATCAACGCTGACGCCCGCCGCCATCGAGCGTTACGGCGACGAGCTCTATCGCGCGCTGCGTGAAGCGCAACCCGTCGAGCCGCTGTCGGCGCGCGAGCCCGCGATCACCATCGACGACGCATACGGCATCCAGCTTCGCATGATCGAGCGGCGCGTGACGCTGGACGGCGAGCGCGTGATTGGCAAGAAGATCGGCGTGACGAGCCAGGCGGTGATGGACATGCTCGATGTACGGCAACCGGACTTCGGCCATCTGACTTCAGCGATGGTGTTCAATGACGGCGCATCGATCGGTCTTTCTTCGCTGATCGCGCCGAAAGCGGAGGGCGAGATCGCGTTCGTGCTGAAGCACGATCTCGCTGGCCCTGGCGTGACGAATGCCGACGTGCTGCGCGCGACGCAAGCCGTGTTGCCTTGCTTCGAGATCGTCGACTCGCGCATCCGCGACTGGAAGATCCGCATTCAGGATACGGTCGCTGACAACGCTTCGTCAGGCGTGTTCGTGCTCGGCGACAACGCGGTCGATCCACGTGAACTCGATCTCGCGCTCGTCGGCATGACGCTCGAAAAGAATGGCGAGATTGCCGCGACGGGTGCGGGCGCGGCGGCGCTCGGTCATCCCGCGAATGCCGTTGCGTGGCTCGCGAATACGCTCGGCCGCCTCGGCATGACGCTCAAGGCGGGCGAGGTGATTCTGTCGGGCTCGCTTGCCGCGATGGTTTCCGTGCAGGCGGGCGACGTGTTGAGGATGAGCCTGGGTGGCATCGGCGGCGTGTCGGTGCGTTTTGTCGAAGGAGAGCGGTGATGACGCTGAATGACGCAACGATTGAACGCCTTGCAGCGCGGCTCGATGATGCCGAATTGCATCGCAACGCCATCGTCAAGATCACCGACGAGCATCCTGAACTCGACTGGGCCGATGCGTACGCGATTCAGGATTCGTTGCGTGAGCGCAAGGCGGCGCGCGGCATGAAACTGGCCGGGCTGAAGATGGGACTGACATCGCACGCGAAGATGCGGCAGATGGGCGTGACCGACCCCGTCTACGGATTTCTCACTGACTACGGTGCGTGCATGGACGGTGCCGCGATCGACACGTCCTCGCTGATTCATCCGAAAGTCGAAGCGGAAATCGCCTTCGTGACGTCGCGCGAACTGACGGGCCCGGGTTGTCATATCGGCGCCGTGCTGGCCGCGACAGATTTCGTCTTGCCCGCCGTCGAAGTGATCGACTCGCGGTACGAGAACTTCCGCTTCGACCTGAAGAGCGTGATCGCCGACAACACGTCGGCGGCGCGCTATGTGATCGGCGGGCGGCATCGAAGCGCGCAAGGCATCGACCTGAAAAACCTCGGCGTCGTGATGGAGAAGAACGGCGAAATTGTCGCGACGGCGTCGGGCGCGGCCGTGCTCGGCCATCCCGCAGCGAGCGTCGCGATGCTCGCGAACATGCTGGGCGCGCGCGGCCAGTCGATTCCGGCGGGCACGCTGATTCTGACGGGTGGCGTCACCGAGGCCATCGCTGTCAATGCAGGCGACGTGGTGACGGTGCGCTTTCAGCACCTGGGATGCGTATCGATGCGCTTCATCTAGACACGGAGACGAACATGCCCATCATGAACGTTCATCTGCTCGAAGGCCGCACAGACGAACAGAAGGCACGCCTGATCGAAGCGCTGACCGAGGCCGCGATGAACGCCATCGACGCCCCGCGCGAATCGATCCGTGTCCTGCTGATCGAAATACCGAAGGCCGACTTCGGCATTGGCGGCAGAACCGCACAAGCGCTCGGACGCTGACTGGCGACGCATATCGACCTCGAAAAGGAAACATACATGACAACCTTGTCAAACGATAACAGGCTGCTGAAGGCGGCCATCATCGGCTCCGGCAACATCGGCACCGACCTGATGATCAAGATCTTGCGCCACGGGCGGCACGTCGCGATGGGCGCGCTCGTCGGCATCGATCCGCAATCGGATGGCCTTGCACGCGCGCAACGGCTCGGCGTGGCGACGACGGCGGGCGGTATCGACGGATTACTGGCGTTGCCGGGCTTCAGCGACATTCGCATTGCTTTCGATGCGACATCTGCGGGCGCGCACGGGCGGCATAACGAAGTGTTGCAGGCGCACGGCCTCAAGGTGATCGACCTGACGCCCGCAGCAATCGGCCCTTATGTGATTCCTGCCATCAACCTCGACGCCGAACTCGACGCGCCGAACATCAACATGGTCACGTGCGGCGGGCAGGCAACCATTCCGATGGTGAAGGCTGTATCGAATGTCGCAAAGGTGCACTACGCGGAGATCGTCGCATCGATTTCGAGCCGCTCGGCAGGACCCGGCACGCGCGCGAACATCGACGAGTTCACGGAGACGACCTCGAAAGCAATAGAAGTGCTGGGCGGCGCGACGCGCGGCAAGGCGATCATCATCCTGAACCCCGCTGAACCGCCGCTGATGATGCGCGACACCGTCTTCACGCTATCCGATCCCGCCGATCGCGATGCAATCGAAGCGAGCGTCAATGAAATGGCCGCGCACGTGCAGCGTTACGTGCCTGGCTACCGGCTCAAGCAGCGCGTGCAGTTCGATGTGTTCGACGAGCGCAATCCGCTCAACGTGCCGGAGCTTGGCTGGATGACGGGCCTGAAGACGTCGATCTTTCTCGAAGTGGAAGGCGCGGCGCACTACCTGCCTGCGTACGCTGGCAATCTGGACATCATGACGTCGGCGGCTCTTGCGTGCGCCGAACGTATCGCTGAAACGCGGCTCGCGCCGCTCGCCGTGTGAGAGGCACGAGATGAACGATCGCAAACTCTATATCTCCGATGTAACGCTGCGCGATGGCAGCCATGCTATCCGTCATCAGTACAGCATCGCCAATGTGAAAAGGATTGCGAAGGCACTCGACGATGCCCACGTCGATTCGATCGAAGTCGCGCACGGCGACGGTCTGTCGGGTTCGAGCTTCAACTACGGGTTCGGCGCGCATAGCGATATCGAGTGGATTGCCGCCGCGGCGGAAACCGTAGCGCACGCGAAGATCGCGACGCTGCTGCTGCCCGGCGTCGGCACCGTGCACGATCTGCGCAATGCGTACGATGCGGGCGCGCGCGTCGTTCGTGTTGCGACGCATTGCACGGAAGCCGACGTGTCGAAGCAGCACATCGAATACGCGCGCGAACTCGGCATGGACACCGTCGGCTTTCTGATGATGAGCCACATGACGACGCCACAGGCGCTCGCGCAGCAGGCAAAGCTGATGGAGCGATTTGGCGCGACGTGTGTGTATGTGGTCGATTCGGGCGGCGCGTTGTCGATGGAGGCCGTGCGTGAACGCTTCCGCGCATTCAAGGATGTGCTGGATGCGAACACGCAAACGGGCATTCACGCGCACCACAATCTGTCATTGGGCGTCGCGAATTCGATCGTCGCCGTCGAGGAAGGTTGTGACCGAATCGACGCGAGCCTCGCTGGGATGGGCGCGGGCGCGGGCAATGCGCCGCTCGAAGTGTTCATCGCGGCTGCCGACCGGCTCGGCTGGAACCACGGCTGCGATGTGTACGGCCTGCTCGATGCCGCCGACGATATCGTGCGGCCGCTTCAGGACCGCCCTGTGCGCGTCGATCGCGAAACGCTTGCGCTCGGTTATGCAGGCGTCTATTCGAGCTTTCTGCGTCACGCCGAAGCG
Source organism: Paraburkholderia phymatum (assembly GCF_038900715.1). GTDB lineage: Bacteria > Pseudomonadota > Gammaproteobacteria > Burkholderiales > Burkholderiaceae > Paraburkholderia > Paraburkholderia phymatum_A. The sequence continues at coordinate 137,116 of NZ_JAYMRZ010000014.1, forward strand.
GCCGCTGCGAAATACGGCCTGAAGACGATCGACATACTCGTCGAACTTGGACGCCGCCGCATGGTTGGGGGACAGGAGGACATGATCGTCGACGTCGCGCTCGACCTCGTGAAGTGATGCGCTAAAGCGCTGTATCTCTCACCAGAACAAATACCCGGAGACGTCAATGAAATTTCGAATCGCCGTCAGGCGAGGGACGCTGCTTGCCTACGCGTGCGCAACCGCGATGTTCTGCGCGAGCGCGCGGGCCACGGAGGGCGGCAGCGACACGATCGGAGAAGGTGCAGAAGGCTTCTTTGCGGGCGCACTGCCGCCCGCAGGGTTCTACGGCCTGCTGTACTACACGCACTATCACGCGAGTCAGTTCAACGACTCGCACGGCAACGGTTCGATACCCGGATTCAAGCTCGACGCCGATGTGCTGATTCCGCGTCTGATCTATATGTCGAACCTGTCGGTGCTCGGCGGCCGGTATGGCGCGTACGCATTGCTGCCGATGGAGCGTCTCTCGCTGTATGCAGGCGGTTCGTCTTTCGACCGGACCAATCTCGGCGACCTGATCGCAAGCCCCGCGATGATTGCATGGGGCAGCGGATCGTTGCGCACAGTAGCCGCGCTCGAATTCGTTTTTCCAACTGGACAGTACGACAGGAGTTCGCCGTTGAATACGGGCAAGAACTACTACACGATTCGACCTGTTTTCGGCGTGAGCTGGTTTCCGTATCCGGGGTTCGAAATGTCGGCGAAGTTCACGTATAGCTTCAACACGACGAACACAGCAACCAATTACCACTCGGGACAACTGTTTCACCTCGACTATGGCGCGAGCTATGCGGTGACGACGTCGGCGCGTATCGGCGTTGCAGGCTATTTCGTCAAGCAGACCACTAACGACGTGCAGAACGGACAGCCCGTGAATGGCGATGGATTTCGCGGGCAGGTCTTTGCGATCGGTCCTGGCTTTCGCTATGAGTTCAAGAAGGGCAGCATCGACATTCGCGTCGTGAAAGAACTGTTGGTGCGCAATCGCCCTTCGGGTGAAGCGGTCTGGGCGCGCGCGGTGATTCCTTTCTGATATCGAGAAGTGGCCGTCGCTCGTGCGCGGCTGAGATGGAGCCTATTGACATGACACAGCGGAACGATCCGGAACTTGGCCAGCGCATTCAGGCAGCGGGCCTCGATACGAACTATCATGACCTCGGCAGTGGCAGCCCTGTGCTGCTCATACACGGTTCAGGGCCGGGCGTGACGGCGTGGGCGAACTGGCGTCTCACGATGCCTGCTCTCGCGGATACCCGGCGCGTCATCGCGCCCGACATGGCGGGCTTCGGTTATACCGAGCGGCGCGCGGGCGTGCACTACGACATGGATTTTTGGGTCACACATCTGATAGGCCTGCTCGATGCGCTGGAGATCGAACAAGCTGATCTGATCGGCAATTCATTTGGCGGCGCATTGGCGTTGGCGATGGTGGTGCGTTATCCACACCGCGTGCGCAAACTGGTGCTGATGGGGGCGGCGGGCGTGAAGTTCGAACTGACTCACGGGCTCGATGCGGTATGGGGCTATGAGCCTTCCGTCGAGAACATGCGCAGCATTATGGATATCTTTGCGTTCGACCGTTTGCGTATTACGCCCGAGCTTGTCGAATCGCGGTACCGCGCGAGTGTGCGGCCCGGGTATCAGGCGTCGTTCGCGTCGATGTTTCCTGCGCCGCGGCAGCGCTGGATCGATGCGCTTGCATGCGACGAAGATGCGCTGCGCCGCATTCGGCATCCAACACTGATCGTGCATGGACGCGAGGATCGTGTCATTCCGCTAGAGAACTCGCTGCGGCTCAATCAGCTAATCGGGCCTTCGCAATTGCACGTATTCGGACACTGCGGGCATTGGACACAAATAGAACATGGCGACGCGTTCAATCGCCTCGTCGATGATTTTCTTTGAAACCCGATAGAGGGATCTGGTGAAAATAGGTGGCGCGCCCAAGATGCCTCTTATGGATATGGATACCACCCAACGCAGGATCGTCGTATGAGCAAGCGACAGCCCTCGCTCGGCTATCATCTCGACGAGATCGCGCAGGCTGAGTTTGTACCGCAGATACCAGCGCACACAAAGAATGATCACGTCGCGGTCAAAATGACGACCCGCAAACAGACTGTCCAGATTCTTCCGTTTGCTCATCGCGGGCTGTCAAATTGGTCAGCCCGCCACTCTAACCGATTCATTGATCGCTATTTGCACCACAGCCCATATGAGTTGAACTAGGAGCGTTGAAAGAATGTTACTGAAAGCGAAGGCTTTGCTTCGTTAGCAGAATCGGTCCCAGCGGTAGGGCATCGTATTGACTCTGGGTGTCTTGCCGCCAACCAAGTCGGAAATGACACGTGCGGAACCGAAGGACATCGTCCATCCCATCGCCCCATGGCCGCAGTTGAGCCAGAGATTCTCGTGATTGCTACTGCCGAGAAACGGAAGGTTGTCGGGCGTCATAGGACGTTGGCCTACCCATTCGAGCGGTCGGTAGTTCGCAACTTCGGGCATGATGTCTGACGCAAACCGCTTCAGGTCAGCAAATCTCTTAGAAACCCGTTTCGGATTCGGGATGCCGATGTCAGCGAAGCCAGTGAATCTGACGCGGTCACCGTTGAATGAAGTCCAGGCAATTTTGTGCGGAATTGAAACCGCGCCGACCCGAGGAAGGCGCTCGAACTTTCCCGCGTAAGTGACGGAGTATCCGGAGACCGCGTGGATGGGGAGGTGGTAGCCGATAGGCCGGAGCAACGTGCTGGACGCGAGTCCCGCGGAGACGACCACACCGTCGACCTCGTAGCGCTGTTTTTCGGTGACCACCGCCTTGATGCGTTTTCCCGATACCTCAAAGTTTTCAACGCTCTCAGAGAAATGGACCTTCGCGCCGAGTGCAATTGCCTCTTGAAGTGCAGCTGCAGCAAACTGCGCCGCGTCACCGGTTCCATCGGTCGGGCTAAACACAGCTTTTGGGAACTGCAAGCGGGACTGTTTCAGGACTGGCTCACACGCGAGCACTTCGTCTGCGTTGAGGGAACGGAAGGGTTCACTGGCTTCGTTCAGCAATTCTGCGTCGTGTGAGCCGGGAGCCGTATCGGCTCCGTAGAGGTACAGGATGCCGTCATGTTGCCCCCCGTAGGTAGCGAGAGGGATGTTGACTTGAGCGAAGAGTTCGTCGCGCGAATACGCCGAAAGGGCCAGCGCGGCTCGAGAATTGGCGAACCAGCGTTCTCGCGTGCTTTGTCGGCTGAACAAGTAACCCCATTTAAGGAGTGATGGGCTCAGCGGCTGGCAGATGCCAATGCCGTCGCCAGCGCCGAGCGCTGCTTTAACCGCCATCCCCACGACGCCTGGTTCGGCCCAGCTAAAGCAATGTCCGGGCGAAATCAGTCCAGCATTGGCGTGACTGGCACCCGTTGATGCACCTCCTGCGCTCTCGAGCACGAGAATGTCATGACCTTCCCGGCTTAGAACCAAAGCAGTTACGGCGCCCGCGATACCCGCGCCAACAACCACAATTCGCATGGTGAATGGACTCCCGATAAAACGTATACTTGCGTCAACGAAATTAACAGCGCCAGATGGCATCCGCAGACAAGATAGCATATTTTGCGTATTCGCAAATTCACAAAGCATGTTTTCTTCGGAAGAATGTTCCGTCTGAACGACGGGACGAAAGGCGGGCTTCGTTATGAGGGTTTTCTGTGGCGACAGCATTGAATAGCAAATCCGAAGGGCACGGAGGGCTGGCGCCCGATGAACTGGGCAAGCGGTTGCGGACGGCGCGCAAAAGGCTTGGCTGGACCCTGCAGCAACTGGGGGAAAAAAGCGGGGTGTCCATCACGACAATTTCGCGGGCCGAGCGAGGTCAGTTAGCGCTCGGCTATGAGAATCTAGCGGCGCTAGGGTTGGCCCTCGATGTTGACTTGAGCGCGCTCGTTTCGAAGGACCAGGATGAGGCCGGTCGCGCGACGGGGCCGGTGGTCACTCGAAGCGGAGAGGGTGTCGCGTACAAAGGGCTCTCGTTCACCTACGAATTTCTGGCGGCAGGCGTTACCGGCAAGCCCTTCGAGCCGGTGTTGGGAACAATCCACGCCAGGGAGTTCAACGGGGAGGCAGACTATGCGCGCCACCTCGGTCATGAATTCGTGTATGTCGTGACCGGCGAAATTGAGGTCTATTTCGAGACGGGTGAAAGGGTGCGCCTAAACAAGGGCGACAGCCTTTATTTCAATAGCCGAATCGGCCACGCTTACGTCACCGTTAGCAAGCAACTGGCGAAAGTCGTCGGGGTAATTACCAACGAAAGTGACCAAATCGCGTTCGCGCGGCAGGGGCATCCGAGGGTAGCCCAGGACTGATACGGTCTCACGCGCTGCAGCGACGACGCCCATCGTACCGCTATCGGTACAGAACTAGAATTTGCGTATCCGCAAAACGCTGATATCGCGCCTGACATTGCGGATTGTACTAATTTTGCGTATGGGCAAAATTTTCGTCGAATGCAGCCGGTCTTATGGCTTTGCGCCGCGTTGCCCGGTACGAGTTAGAAGGAGTCCTTTAGAACGTGCCACGCACGTTTTCAGTAAACGCCAGTGGCTGCCATGGTCACGTGCGAACAGTCCGACAGCGCTAGCAGGCTGCGGAAGTACCGCTGAAACGCGTCATCGCGCAGGGTTCGTGAAGCGTTGATAGAAGGAGCCCAACTACCCCATGGAGATTATGCGCGGCGCCGACACATTCACCGAGAGTCTGTTTTCCATGCGCAAGCTGGACGACTTCATTCCGCCGTCACATCCGCTGCGTGCGATTCGCGTCATGGCGAACGAAGCACTCGCGAAGATGGATCGGCTGTTCGCCGACATGTACGAAGCCGACATAAAGGGCGGGCGGCCGAGCATCGCGCCGGAGAAGTTGTTGCGGGCGATGCTGATCCAGGTGCTCTACAGCATCCGCTCGGAGCGGCAATTGATGGAGCAGGTGCAATACAACCTCCTGTTTCGTTCGTTCATCGGCCTAGCGATGGATGACGTGGTGTGGGTGCCCACGGTCTTCACGAAGAACCGCGAGCGGTTGATCAAGCACGATGCCGTGATCGAATTCTTCAACGAAGTGGTGGCCATCGCTCAGAAGAAGGATCTGCTCTCGGGCGAGCACTTCAGCGTAGACGGCACGCTGATCCAGGCGTGGGCGGGACACAAGAGCTTATATGGACGCCTCCCGGTTTGCCAGATGATTTCGGTGTGACGGTGTAAAGGTCAGGCTGCAGACTTATATCCGGCCTATGAGGCGGACGCATGTCCGCTGGCCCTGATGGAATTCGCCGGGGAAGGCCTCATCTTTGTGGCGCCCTCGAAGGGCATGCTCTTGTTCAGGTTTGCTTCCCCGCGGTCCGACCTGTTCTGCCATCACGCGTACATCTACCTGCGCAACCTATTAGCGACCGCTCTCCGTTAAGTGGTGAACTACGCGGGATGCGCGGTGTAACCGGGTTGGTACACGCGATCGTGGGCAAGCAGTGCCCAGATCGTGCGGGCGATTTTATTGGCGAGCGCTACCACCGCGACGTTGAACGGCCGTCGCGCGAGCAGGCGTTGCGACGTTTCGCTTAGATGTTTGCTGCATGCGAGCACGGCGCGCGCTCCGTGAATCAGCAAGGTGCGCAGATACACGTCACCGCGCTTGCTGATGCCGAGCAGCTTAACCCGCCCGCCAGTGCCGCTCTGTCGCGGCACCAGCCCTAGGAATGCAGCAAATTCGCGTGCGCACCGAAACGCGCGTGCGTCGCCGATCGTGGCCACGGCTGCGCTCGCGCTAAGCGGTCCGACACCGGGGATCGCCATGAGGCGCTTAGCCGCTTCATTACCTCGTTGCCAAGCGGCAAGCCTGCGCTCAATCTCGGCGATGTCCTGCGTGAGCGCGTCAACACGCCGCAATTGCTCGCGAAGCGTATCAATCACGACCGCCGGTACCGTGTCGGCCAGTCGCGTGAGCGCTTGCGCCACCTCGCCCAGGCTGTGCCGATTCGCCGGCACAGCCGCGCCAAATTCGTAGAGTAGCCCATGCATCTGATTGATTTGCATCGTGCGTACTTTGACCAGTTGCTCGCGCACGCGGTGTAGCGTCAGCACGCTTTGTTGGGCCTCGCTCTTTACCGCGACGAACCGCATCTCGGGTCGTTGGGCCGCTTCCCAGATCGCTTGCGCATCGGCAGCATCGGTCTTGTTGCGCTTCACGAACGGTCTGACAAATTGCGGTGCGATGAGCCTGACTTCATGCCCCAGGCTGATTAATTGGCGGGCCCAGTAATGGGCGCTACCGCATGCTTCCATGGCGATGATTGCCGGCGGACGATTGGCAAAGAACCCACGTAGTTGGGCTCGCTTGAGTTGGCGGCGACCGATCTCACCCGTCTCCGTGTCAACCCAATGGACTTGGAACACGCGCTTGGCTAAGTCTAGGCCGAATGTCGTAGTTTTCATTCCAATCCTCCTAACTGTCGGTGGCCGTTTTCAACACCAACCACCAGTTTGGCACTCCGCTGTCGCCAGATATAGCGAGAGCTCCGCCGTGTCCGCTGGCTTGGCTTACCGACGCGGGGAGGGAGGCGTCCATACCATCTTCGTTCGCAAGGACGATGACGATCGGGATGACGAAGGCGGCAGCGCGGGCGACTTTAAAGGTAGCAATCGCAGCAACGAGACGCATCAGTCCAGTACCGATCCTGATGCGCGGCTCTACCGGAAAGGCAAGACGGGCAGCGAATTGCGATACATGGGCCATACGCTGACCGATAACCGGCACGGTCTGGTGGTCAACGCGCGCGTGACACGCGCTGACGGGCATGCTGAGCGTGAAGCGGCCAAGATCATGATCAACGACGCGCGGCAAGCACTACAGGATGCGCGCGCAGAGATCACGTTGGGCGCGGACAAGGGTTACGACGCACAGGAATTCATCGAGGCCTGCCACGAGATGAAGGTCACACCGCACGTAGCGCAAAACACCTCGGGGCGGCGTTCGGCGGTGGCCGATACGATTGCCTCGAGCGCGGGCTACGCCATTTCCCAGCAAAAGCGCAAGCTGATCGAACAAGGCTTTGGATGGGCGAAGACCGTGCGACGTATGCGCCAGGCGATGGTGCGCGGGTTGAAGAAGGTGGATCAGATGTTCGTGTTGAACATGGCCGAATACAACCTCGTGCGCCTGCGATCCCTGGCACAAGTCCGTCCGTGGTGACGGAAAACGCGGAAATGAGGCCGGGAATTGGCCTCAAAACGCTTGAAGGGACGTTGAATTCGCATTGAATCTGCACAATGCGAAAAATCTTGCGACGAGAGTCGCGTAATTGGAGCGGGGCCTCTTTAATTCGGGTGTACTTCAGCAGCCTGCTAGCAGTCCCTTCGTGGAACTGCAGAGGCTCTGCACTTCATGACACTCTGGTGCAGACACACAACAGACGCGCGCGACGATGAGGTCCTTATGTATGTCCGGTCCGGCACGGCGCGGATAGAGTACCTGCATGCTGCCCTCCTGAAACATAAAGAATGTCAGCGGCGATAACCCTCGTTATCTGATTCCGGTAAGCGTGCTCCGGCAGGGCGACACGTGCCCTCGGGCACAATTCGGGATACTCGCAGGGGTGCGGGTCCAACTCTCAAACGGGCTCAGTGCACCAGAAATGGGTCGACGTCGGCGACCGCTGCTTCGTGATCGCATTCCTTGCCAGGCTCGCCTGAAGCGGTCGTGTGCTTAATCCTTCGGGGTCGGGCAAAACCCCGATGAATGGCATTGTCACGTTGCTGAGCTGGTCGCGTAACATATCGTGATGAAAAAGACGAAATCGCTCTACCACGGCCATCGCTTCCCCGCGACGGTCATCAGTTGCGCGGTACGCTGGTATTTCAGGTTCCAGCTCAGTCTGCGCGATATCGAGGAGCTGCTGTTCGAGCGTGGCGTGGTCGTCAGCCATGAATCGATCCGGCGATGGATAGACAAGTTTGGGGCTGGTTTCGCGCATCGTGCGAAGGCTGCCCGTCGCCAGCTGGGCAGCACTTGGCATCTCGATGAGGTGTTCGTGTCATTGCGCGGTGAACCTTATGTGCTGTGGCGTGCCGTCGACCAGCACGGCATCGAGCTCGACATCCTGCTACAGAAGCGGCGCGACAAGGCCGCCGCGAAACGTTTCTTCAAACGTGTACTGGCGGCCTGTCCCGAGGTGCCGAAGAAGATCGTCACTGACCAGTTGCGCAGTTACCCCGCAGCAAAGGCCGAAATCCCGGAACTGGCGAACGTGAAGCATGTGTTCGTCAAGGCCGCTGCCCGCGTCAACAACCGTGCAGAAAACAGCCATCAACCCACGCGTGAACGCGAGCGACGTATGCGTGGTTTCTGCCTGCCTGGACGCACGCAGGCGTTCCTGTCGTGTTTCGGTCCGATCCGGCAACACTTCGCGCTTAAGCGTCATCTGCTGCGCGCTTCGCTTTATCGAAAGCAGCTAGCGACCCGGTTCGAAGCCTGGCGGCTTTTCACCGGTCTCACCCAAAATCCGTCTGCTGTTTTCTGAGCGATTGTTTCGCCTGCACACGATTCGTCCGGTGATCGGCAACGTGACAAAGCCATACGTTGCAATAGCGCAATCGTGCCCGGCTTGCCGTCGGCAAGCCGGGAAGCACGAACAGTTGCCGAGCATAATGTGAACGCTTCATGCGCGCACGAGTCCTTTCCTACGAGGAGTCTTTCGTTGGTTCGACGTCAATGTTTGGCGTGCTCCGGTGATTCCGTTCAGTGCAGTGATGTCTTTTGGCGATGGCGGACTGAAGTTTTTGCCTGGCGATCGTCGAACTCATGGGTCATGGCGGCCGGCGTTTTCGCGCACGTAGGCATCGCGCACGTCGCTGACGGCATGTTCTTCACTTGGTCGGCCACCGCGGGTAACCGCATTGTCGCTATGGGCAGCCACAACGACGGCTACAAGGCGTCGTATAACAACGAGGAAAATCTCAACTCGATCAAGGGGCGCCGAGCGGTGGCAGAAGCCTATGCCGCGCATTGCCTCAGTTCGTCGACGAAGACGTCAATGATCCTGACCGTGTTTTCCTGTCCGATCTAGTCATCGACAAAGTCGGGAAGTAGTGCGACTTGCTTGCGGTCATCGCCGCTCCAGCTGCAATGTTCGGGTGCTGGCAATGGAAAAGTGAAGGTGCCAGCGTGCGGGATCCGCCGCGGAACGTAAAAAAGAGACACTGGCGTCCTAACGTTGCCCTCAGCGTTCTCAAAAGCTCGTCTTCAACCCAACGCGCACGACGAGCTGATTTGGACCGCTCGACGCCCCGGACGGATCGAGCACGCCACTGATCAAAGCGTGCGCACCCGAGTTGGTACGTTGGTAGACCGCCTCTGCGTAAGCGATGGTGCGCTTGGAAAGAATATAGTCTGCGATCGCGCTGACTTGATGCGCGTGATTGTTAACGAGGAAATCGTTGCCCTTCATATACATATACCCTGTGCTGACGAGAAAGTCCGGAGCAAACCAGTACGTCGCGCCTATTTGCCCCTCGGCTATCGCACCCCCATTGAACGAATTTCGAACGGTAGTCACGAGAGCGGTCAATGTGATTTTCTCGAACTGGTAATGAGCGCCTACGCCCCAATTACGCACGCCTACCTGAGGCTGCCCGGCCGTGAAATACTTGACCTCCGTATACGCGGCACCGATGCCGAAAGGGCCGCGCTCATAGTTCAGTCCCGCGCTGACAGTATTGCCCGAACCCAACGATCCCGGAACACCTCCGAAGCCATATAGGGCGCCGAACGAGAACCCTGCGTACTCCACGGACTGATACTTCACCGAGCTGTTGACAGGGTGTCCGCCCGCCATGCGGTCCCAGTCGAAGCTCCCCGCGAACGGTGGATTGGCGGGAATCGCAATCTTGTTGAACGGACCCGCTCTAAATCCGTAAAGTCCAACGCTATACGCCGGATCATTGCCCTTGCTGAGCAATGAATCGACCATGAAGTCATACTGGTTGCCGAATGTCAGCGTGCCGAACTGGTCGCTCGCAATGCCGACATACGCATTACGCCCAAATAGCCCCTGCCACGGAATGATCGATCCATTACCGACGATAAACTGGTCAACCAGATTGAAAATTGCATGCATGCCGGCGCCGAGATCTTCTGTTCCGCGCAGGCCGAACAGATTCGGAACGAGGATGCCATCGTCAAACTTGAAGTTGGCATGACCTCCTTCGTTGCTGATGTACGAGATCCCTGTATCGAGCAATCCATAGAACGTGACACTTCCTGACGACTGCGCATGCGCAGCCGATTCCATTCCGATAAGAGAAATGACTACAGTGCCGTGCAAAATACTCTTCTTCATTGAAAGAGATCTCCGTTGCAAGACTGTTCGCGCGTGTTCGATCAGGCATTGTTGTTTTCGCGGGTCGTGGTCCCGGTCGCGGTCGCGTTCGAGCCCTCGACCAAGGAACACACGGTCGTGAATTTTCTTGTTGAAAAAGCAGGTACGACGGCGAGCACCGCGCTATGGTGCCTACCCCGACATGCAGAGGGCAGCGCGTTTCAGGCGTCGATAAACGACACGAACTCGTCGACTTCCAGCTTGTGAAGCACCATGTTGTTCTCGGGAATGCTGTTGTCTGCGTAACCCAGCGACATTCCGGCCACCACCATTTCTCCTTCGGGAATGCCGAGGCCAGCCCGCAGGACAGCGGATTGCAGCGACCAGATTTGCTGAGGACATGTGTCCAGCCCTTCGGCTCGCGCGGCCAGCATGATGTTTTGAAGGAAGCAGCCGTAGCACAGGAAGCTTGCCCATTCCAGGCGCCGGTCCATTGTGAAGATGAGCCCGACCGGCGCATCGAAGAACCGGAACTGACGCTCAACGTCCCGTCTGCGTCCGACTATGTCGCTCCTATGCACACCTTGTGCATCGCCCAGCATGCCGCGAAATGTATTGAAGCGGGACGAGAAAGGCGCCGGAAGTTCTTTGGGAAAGAATGGATACTCCGGAACGAGTTTCTCCGGACCAGCGCGATAGGCATCAACGGCTGCATCGGTGATCTTCTCGCGTGCTTGTCCCGTCAGTACATAGCATCGCCAGGGTTGGGTGTTGCTTGAACTGGGCGCGTACTTCGCAATCGAAAGAATTTCTCTGACCGTTTCGATCGACACAGGCCGATCCAAAAAGCCGCGTTTGCTTTGGCGCCCGCGAATCAGCTCTTCAGTGAACTTGGTCGCATCCATCTCAATGTCTCCAGTGTCATAGTTGGGTTGCATATGGAGAGCAAATCATAGACACCTCTCTTGTGTTGAGAAGTTAGCAATGCTTGCAAGCTACGTTCGAGATAAGTGAACGATTCCCGCCGAAGCGTCGTTGCGGAATGTTTGACACGCGGCGCCAAGGGTAAACATGAATGATTTCATCCACCAGATAGCCGGGCGCGAATTCGTCTTATCGATCGTGTGCGCAGCGTCCATAGTTATGGACGCTATGTTCAGGAAAGCGCCGTTCACGCGCGAACTCAAACCGCCTATCTTTTCACTCGAGATCGAAGCATCGATCCGCAAACGACATTGCAGGAGTGAGTGGATGAACCAGTTGAAATGCTTGCCGCAGGACGGGATTATCTGGGGGCACGATATCCTGAGGACCGTCGCTGCTTCCCTTGGAGACTACGGCATCAGCCGTCCGATCATCTTTACCGTGGAGTTCCTGGAGGCATTGAGCCGCGAGTACATACACCCTGGGGTTCGGGATGCCGTGGGTGTCTTCACCGATCTGCCGCCGCATGTTCCCGACTTCGCGGTGCGAAACGGTCTGGGTGCCTGTATCGACCGCGGCGCGGATTCGATCATCGCTTTGGGCGGCGGGTCGGTTCTCGATGCCGCGAAAGCGGCTTCCTACCTGCATTTCCAACAGACAGGTCGCCATCTTCCCATTGCCGCATTTCCAACGACCTTGTCCGGTTCCGAGTTCTCCCACTACTTCGGAGTGACGGAAACGGACGGACCGCAAAAGTTCAAGCGCAGCTACGCCGTGCGCGAAACCGTTCCCCGGCTGGTTGTGATCGATCCGCGCCTGGTCGTCGATACGCCGCGTGCGCTGTTGTTGAGTTCGGCCATCAAAGGCATCGATCATGCTGTAGAGGGCATGCGCAAGGTCGAAACTGATCACCCGCACGCAATTCTGGCCGCACGAGGCGTAGAGCGCTTTCTCAACGTTCTGGAGAAGTGGCCACAGAAGCTCGACACACGTCAGGCAATCGAGCGCGGATGGGTCTGCGCTGACGATCTCCTGCAGCTTCAACTCGGCGCGTGGCAGTGCTACTTCTTTCCCGCGTCGGTCATCTATGGCTTGAGTCATCGCATCGGGCACATTCTGGGCGGCACGTTCGGCCTGCCGCACAGCATGACCTCCTGCATCACGTTGGCGCCAGTCATCCATGCCTGCGCGGGCGCCTATGGCGACAAGTTCGAGATCTTCGCTGCGGGCCGCGGCAACAAGACGGCGGCCGCTTACCTCGCTGACCGTATAGCGGCCGTCGTGGCCTCGCTGGAACTACCGAGCCGGCTCAGCGCGCTCGATTTCGACAAGGCGAAGCTGCCTGAGGTGGCGGCGTTGCTCAGGGAGAACTATCCATCGGAAGTCGCCGATCTCGGCAAAAACGCGGGCGAGAGGCTAGGCACCCTACTGGAGAGCATGTGGTAATGACCAGGCTCCGTCCGTCATCCAGCGCGGTGCCCGTCCTCCCGGGGCTTCGCAAGGCGCTCGATGCGCTTGCCGCGAGACAGACCACGGCGATTGCGTTGACCGAGCAGGCGCTCGAAGAAGCCGAAGCCAGCAAACGATCCTTCAATGCCTTTTCGACAATCGATTGGGACCGTGCGTTGAAGGCTGCCGCTCAGAGCGATCGCCGCTACGGAGAAAACAGGCAGCGATTGCTCGAAGGGCTTCCCCTCGCCATCAAGGACCTGATCGATACCAAGGGCATCGAAACCCGCTATGGTTCGGGGGCTTACGTCGGTCATGTGCCTGGCGTCGACGCCGATGTCGTGAAGGCTCTGGTGGACCAAGGCGCAATCATCATCGGTAAGACGACGACCCACGAATTCGCGTGGGGTGTGACAACCGCCAGCGCGCAGTTCGGCGATACGTTGAATCCGCTGGACCGCACGCGCATTCCAGGCGGTTCCAGCGGCGGTGCTGCCGTTGCGATTGCGCGTGGTGCCGTCAGGGCGGGAGTGGGCACCGATACGGGCGGCTCCGTGCGGATTCCTGCGGCGCTATGCGGAGTCGTCGGGTTCAAGCCAACGCACGGAACGATCTCCACACGTGGCGTGTTTCCGCTGGCGCCCACTTGCGACCACGTCGGCCTGCTTGGAGAGCAGGTCGATGACGTCGTGATACTTGCAGACACTTTCGGCATCGATCTGCCCGAGAGCGATGCGTGGATTTCCGCCCGGCTGGGCGTTATCCGCGAGATCGCGCCCGTTCCGCTGAGTCCGGAAATCGCTTCGGCATTCGATAGCGCGATCGAACGGCTCGAACAGACCTTTGCATGCGACAAGCTCGACACGTCCCGTTTGTTCGATACCGTTTATGAAGCATTCGCGAACATCGTTCTGATCGAAGGCGGCGTCGAGCACTTCCGGTGCAGCGACTGGGACCGCATCGTGCGGCACTACAGTCCGGAAACCGTCGAGCGCCTCAGGCGCGCTGAAGCGATGGATCTCCGCGCGTATGTCTCGGCCCAGCAGAGCAGGCGCGAATTTGCGGCGCGACTGCACCACGCGATGTCGACGGTCGACTATCTGGTACTGCCGACATGCCCCTGTACTGCGCCGCATGTCGATGCCGGCACGGTCAGCATCGGCGATTGGTCCGGCACGGTCCGTCAAGCACTGATGACCTACACCGCGCCGTTCAATGTCGCGGGGTCTCCTGCGATCTCGATTCCCTTGCCACGGGGTGACAGCGTGCTTCCCGCGGCGTTGCAGATCGTGGCGAAGCCCGGTGACGACGGTGCGCTCCTGCAGATCGCGCAGCAGATGGAGTCGATGCTGAACGCAGGCGCCACCCCAACAGAACTGATGGACGTCAATGCACAAGGAGGAAGACAAGGTGAACGACAAGATCAACGATAGCGTGAAGCACGAGTGCCCGGAACCGGACAGCACTTCAGCCGGGCAAACGCCCTATAGTGCGTGGATACAGACTGACGTGCTCCACGCGTTGCAACGTCCAGTAAGCGATCATCCCGGAGAACATGCGTGGATCGTATCGGTGCAGGTGTCCGAGCTTTACTGGATGCTCATCATCAAGGAGCTGCAGACGGCGCAAAGGCAATTGCGCGCCAATGACCTGACGCAGGCTCAACGCACGCTGAAGCGCGTCGTCGCCCATCACGAGCCGCTTAACGCGACGTGGCGCTCGATTGCGTGGATGACGCCTGCCGATCTGCTCGCTATTCTGTCCCGCGCGGTGGCGACATACGGCAAGGATACGGCGCTTCAGGGCTGGACCTACCGGCAGATGGTCTATTTGCTCGGCATCAAGCAGGCAGAGCATCTGAAGCATTTCACGCCGCAGCCCCAGCGTTGGGTGCAACTCAATCAGGCGCTCGCCGAACCGAGCCTTTACGACGACGTGCTCGCCTATTTGAACCGTAACGGCTTTGCGGTGCCGAAAGATGTGCTTGAACGTGATTTCACCGCGCCTTATCAACCCAGCAAGGCAGTCGAGACGGTCTGGCGCGACATCTATGCCGATCAGGGCCGGAACCTCGAACTCCAGCAACTCGGCGAGACGCTAGCCGATATCGCGGAGGGATTCTCCACCTGGAAGTACCTTCACCTCATGGCAACACGCCGGACTTTCGGCGCGAGACCGGCCTACTTTGGAACCGAGGGAATCGCGTGGCTGAAGCCGACCATGGACGAAATTCCGTTTCCAGAACTCTGGTCGGCGCGCGGCTTCATTGGCGATCCGCCTGCCGCGTGCCCGCACGCGAAGAAGTAAGGCAGCGCAACGTGCCTGGCCGGCTTGCATTTGAGCGAGCCGTAGTGACGATTTGCGCTCTTTGACCTATCGGAGTGGGAAGGGGACTACAGCGATGAGCAATAACGATCTGATCAAACTGGCGGCCGATGCGCGAGCTGCCATTGCGGACCCGGCGCGGATAACCATCGTGGGTGATGATGCGAACCCGCGCTTCGAACTCTTTCACGCGGCGAGTTCATTGTGCTCTCAAAAGGTGCGCACGGTTCTCTTCGAGAAACAACTGGCCTATCGTTCGAACGACATGATGATCCTGAGTTCGATGGGCTCGGATGGTGTCGTGCCCGCCGAGCATTACTATGCGCCGTATGTCCGTCTTCGTCTGATCGCGGGCGGAGAGATCGGCGGAGAGTTCGTTACGGGCTATAGCGGGCGGACATCAGTGGAAACGGAGGGTTTCGACCCTTGCACGGTGCCGTTGCTCGTCGATTACCAGGCCGGCCGGGTCATCGCGGATTCGCAGCGGATCTGCTGCTATCTCGATGCCGTCGCGCGCGAGCCGATTCAGCTTTTGCCCGACGATGTGACGGCGCGTGCCGAGGTGCTGCATCAGGTGAGCATCGTCGACAGGATTCCGAATGGGGCGCTGCTGTACGGCTTTCATCCCGATAGCGACTTGAGACCCGACGCGCTCAAAGCCGTCATGGAAACAGTCTATGACTATAAGGTCATGGCGCTCGAGGCGATGAGCGTCGTCAATGCAGGGGACGCTGAGCTGATTGCCGCCTATCGCGCGAAAATCGCTAAGGAACGTGGCGGCAAGTCGGTATGTCACGATGCGGCGTTTCAGCGTGCCGCACGCGCATACGTCGCGGTTCTGTTGAAAGATCTGGACGGTGCGCTGGGTCCTGGCTCGTTCCCCTATCTTCATGGAACGTCGTTCTCGCTCGGCGACGTGCTATGGGGCGTCAATCTCGTCCGCCTTGCGTACCTTGGGCTTGCGTCGATGTGGCAAGAACTGCACAACGTCTCGCGTTATTTCGATGCGCTCGTCAAGCGGCCGTCTCTGCACAAGGAAGCGATTCAGGCGACGCTCGGGTCGCTGCCGTATTCGAGTTACATGGATAACATTGCAGGCGGCAAGGCGGTGCTAACGGCGTAGTGTGGTGTTTTGCAAGCCGGCACCGGCGTTGGCCGGTGTCGGATGAATAAACCGGATGAACTGAATCAAATGAAAAAGGCGGAGCCGTGAGACTCCGCCTTTGTTCTTTCTCTAGCGTTCCTCAAGCCGCCACGGTGTCTTGCGTGTAGTGCAACGCCCTTGCGACCGTCGCCACTCTGCGGCCCTGGTATCGTGCAACTGCGAGGTGATCCTCGTCGGGCTTCACGGCGTCGAGGTTCGAAACATGGGTCGCGCCGTAGGGCGTGCCCGCCTTGAACATCACGGCGTCGGCGTAGCCAAGCGGCACAATGATAAGGCCCAGATGCGCCATCGGCG
Source organism: Paraburkholderia phymatum (assembly GCF_038900715.1). Classification (GTDB taxonomy): domain Bacteria; phylum Pseudomonadota; class Gammaproteobacteria; order Burkholderiales; family Burkholderiaceae; genus Paraburkholderia; species Paraburkholderia phymatum_A. The sequence goes on from NZ_JAYMRZ010000014.1 coordinate 153,669, forward strand.
TATAGATCGACAGCAGGGTGGCTTCATTGCCGCCATGCCGCGACGATGTCGAACCGAATACCGAGCCGACCTTTCCATTCAGCTTTCCCTGGAACCACAGGCCACCCAGTCCGTCGATGTAAGCCTTCAGTTCCGTCGAGATCGATCCGAACCGCGTCGGCGTGCCAAACACGATTGCATCGGCCCACTCGGCATCGGCCTCTGTCGGCGCTTCGTATTTTTCGTTCATCGCCGTGGCGTTCTCTAGCCAGCCCGGCGCCTGCTGCATGACTTCCGGACCAACAACCTCGCGCGCGCGTCGCATGCGAATCTCTGCGCCTGCCTCGATGGCACCTTCGGCGACAGCGCGAGCGAGCGTCTCAGTCGAGCTGTTGCGTGAATAGAAAACGACGAGTACTTTAGGTTTCTGCATGACATGTCCTGACAAGATGAACGCGATTAGACGGAGATGGGCTCGAGCCGTCCGAGCAACTCGTCCTTGCGGTTCACCAGCCACGGCGGGAGCTGGAATTCCTCGCCGAAATGTCCGGGTTCTTCATCGATTGCGAAGCCGATGTCGGTCGTGGCCGCTTCGAAGATCACGCCACCGGGCATCTTGAAGTACATCGAGCGGAAGTAGTTGCGATTGACGGATTCCGAAGTATCGATGTAGCCCATTCCCATGAACTTTTCCTTCAGGACCATCTGCTCGTTCTCGCTGTCCACAGCGAACGCAACATGATGAATCGTGCCTTCGCCGTATATCGACGACCCCTGGTGCCGGTCCGGTTCATGGAGAAACTCGACGACCATGCCGGGGCCACCCGTATGCGTTTCAAAGCGGTAGTACGGTCCCGACTGGCCGACCTGCCGGAAACCGAGCGCTTCGTTCATGAAGAGAATCGACTCATCGACCTCGCGCAATGACAGCGTGATGCTGTGGACGCCGCGAATGGCGCATGCTTCAGGGATGTCGCTCGCTACGCAGGCCGGCCGCGTGTCGAGATCCGTTTCGACGAGATCGAACTCGATACCGCACGGATGATAGAAGCGCTGACGTCTTTCATCGAAGCGTTCGGTTATCGCGGCATCGTATGAGATCTTCAGTGCGTCGAACCGGCCACGCCAGAATTCGAGCGATCCTTTGGGCACAGAGTAGTTGATGACCCGCACCTGCCCCGACCCTTGGCGGGCCTTGACGCTTTTCTGCCTGAATGGAAACGAAGTCACCAAAGTACCCGGATCGCCGTTCGCGTTACCGTAGTAGAGGTGATAGATCGGATCCTCGCCGTCGAGAAGAACGGTCTTCTTCACGAGGCTCTGTCCGAGCAGCTTTACGTAAAAATCGACATCCTCCTGAGCGCCGCTCACACCAGCAGTCAGGTGATGAAATCCCTTGATCATCGACATTGTCCACTCCATTTATTAGGCATTGAACTATCAGACGAAGACAGCGCACGGCCGCCCGTCTGCTACAGCTTAAGCGCTCCGAATCGATTGCGAACCTGGCCTGCCGTGTACACAGAGTTCGGCAAACTCGAACGATTGCGCTTTATGTCACCAAGGTTTGTCCGAATGCCGTGAGAATTTTTTACGGAGTAAGATCGGGCATCCAATCCATCCTCACAACCGTTGCCATCGCCGGCAATGCTCCACACTACCCTACGCAATGCTGGATCTGAAGGACGTCTATTACTTCGTTCAGGTAGTCGACCGTGGGGGGTTCACCTCGGCGGGCGAGCTGCTTCGTCTTCCCAAGTCGACGCTGAGCCATAGAGTCAAGGAACTGGAAACCTCGCTTGGCGTTCGGCTCATCAACAGGACGTCGCGCCAGTTTGCCGTGACCGAGGTGGGCGAGGAGTTTTACCAGTACGCAATAGCCTTGCTGCGAAGCGCGGAAGTCGCTGAAGAGGCGATGCGTCAGCGTCTTGCGGAGCCGAGCGGCGTGATCCGCGTGACGGTGGCCGCCGAGATTGCGCAGTTCGCACTGCGCCATGTTTTGCCCACCTTTCTCTCGAACCACCCGAAAGTGAGAATCATCGAAACGGCGACTGACAGGATGGTGGATATCGTCGGAGAAGGTTTCGATCTGGCGATCAGAGGCCACACGGGGCAGCTTCAGGATTCCAATCTGGTGCAGCATCCGCTCGCGAAGGCGCCGTGGTATCTATTCGCGGGTCCGGAATATCTTGAACGGACGTCCCAGCCGGAACAACCGGAAGATCTGGCGTCGCATTCCATCATCGCTTTGGCCAGCAAGGGGCCGCAGCAGTGGCAGTTGCAGGGTCCGGACAATCGCACCGTCACTGTACCGATCGAACCGAGATTCCAGAGCAACAGCCTGATTTCACTGAAGGAAGCCGCTTGTGCAAACGTCGGTGTCGCGGCGCTACCGGGTTATATCTGCCAGGCGGAGCTGAAGGCCGGCGCGCTGCGGCCGGTACTGCCGGAATGGATTGCCGCAGATGCACGCATAACGGCGCTGATTCCATATCGTACGGGTCTTTTGCCTGCAGTGCGGAGGCTGGTCGATTATCTTGCCGTCGTGTTGCCGAAGGTAACGGCTTTTGACGGAAGGTGAGTCAGAGACATCATCGACTGGCGCCATGATGCGGAGATCGCTTCGCCTGCTCTTGCCTACGATGTCGCCCACCGAGCCTTGCCTCGATCCCGGATCGATGCCGGTCGGCACGACCTTCGCGTCACGCGATTCGGTTTTCTTCTGCTTGACAACCTTTCGCTGATCACATGGGGCACCACTGTGGAACCGTTGCGAATCGCGAACACGACCGTCGAACGCAAGTTTACGGGCTGATTGGAGCGAGCAGTGAATACGTCCGTTCGAGCGACGGCATCCGCGTGATGCCCGACACTTCGATGGCCAACTCGGGCACGTTCGGTGCCGCTTTCGTCGTCGGCCCTAGTCCGACTCCACGCAACGGAATCGACGCCAGACTCGACTGCCACGTCTGCACGCGCGCAGCGGGTCGGGGGAACTTGATACGGGCAGCTACTTCGTCACGCTAGCGGGCCCGTTCAACGATTACAGATGAACGATCCGCGAGGCGGACCAGCACGCCCTGGTCAAGCAGCTTCCCGAACTGATGGTCTCCAACATCTCCACAGTTGGGGGTGAACGGCAGCGCGACCATCATTCGTCTGAGGTGGGCGACACATGAGCGTAACCGCGCCTGTGGCTTGCCACCTCACCGTCGAGCGAACAACGCGGCGGCGGTGCGATGCCGCGCCGGACAACCATTTTCGCCAGAGAACAGTCATTACCGGGCGGTGCGTTGTGAGTCCGCTTCGGGGCGGCTGTTGCCGGGCGCGGTCAATAAGCGGTGCGACAAGGCCGACGGCACTGTGCCAGACCGGGACCGGCCAGAGGCGGTCGGTCGACATAGCGCGTAGACTGTTGACGATCAAAAATGCAATCCTCCGCGTTCAACTAACATGAACAATCCAGAATCTCTGTTTCTGCCGGTTAGCGATGGCTCGGACGCTGCCGCAATGGTCGAGCATGCTATTGCCTGCATCGACGCATTCACTGATGCTTTCAACCGCCGCGATCTTGAAGGCACGGACGCCTACCTGCATTTTCCTCATGTGATCTTGTCTGGGGAGAAACTCGTAGTGTGGGAGCGACCGGGGCAACTGCGTGCGTCGTTTTTTGAAGAACTGGAAGCGACGACCGGATGGAGTCGGACTATCTACCACCACAAGAAGGTCGTGCTGGTAAGCCCACGGAAGATTCACCTGCTGGTCCGTTACTCGCGAAATCGTGCAGACGATTCAATCATTACCATGCACGACAACCTTTGGGTCGTGACTGAAGATGCTGGCCGTTGGGGTATAAAGGAGCGCTCGTACTAGGCGCAGCGTCTGCTTACGGCTGAGCCGGAAGACCTCCAGGTTTCATTATGCCTTCTGCATGAATGTGGTCGGCAGCTTGCGTGAGGCAGAGCGCGGCCACGGATCGGTCGGTCGACAAGGTTACATAAATTGATAACAATTCCGCCAGTTCGGCCGCCGCCGCGTCTTGCGATTTTCGTAACCAGATGGAGCTTTAGATTGCCTTCTAGCCGGGATTTCGACACGAAAATGCGCCTGGTCGAGATTCCTAGATGGGGATTAATAGTTGGCGGAGCGACTGTCATGTTTTTCGGTCAGATTGCGCTGATTCTGCTTGGGTCGTGGCTTTGGGGAACAGCGCCTCGGCATGAAAAACCGTTCTCGAACTATTCCATTGAGTTCCAACTGTTTGTCACTGTCGTTGTCATGCCGTTCGTCGAAACGCTAGTTGGACAATGGCTTCCGATTCGAGTGGTAAGCGGAATTCTCCGGCAATCGTGGTGGCTCGCTGGGCTTGCTTCAGCTATTGCATTTACTTGCCTGCATGGCTATACCGATCGTGCTGTCCTAAGTATCTTCTTGGGCGCGACGGTGCTCGCCGCAGTGTTCGTCATAGAAGCTCGAAGGGACGGGCGACCCGTTCTGAGCACCTATCTTACTCACGCTCTGGCTAACGCTTTCGTGCTGGCGCTGCGACTCCTATAACCAAGGTAAATGTTCACCGCGCAAAGGCGCGATCGATTTCAATTGGATGTGTGGTCGATGCCGCGAGGCAAATCCGTGTCCCTAGCCAATCGAGTGGCCGCTTTTGGAATTGTCGAATGTCCCTTGTGGGTCGGTTACGGGCGTACGCTGATCCAGCTAAATCTGTATCCCTCACACCCTCTTTCTTCTCATAGAGCAGGTTTCCGGAGCATTGGGAACAAAAAATGTTGCGTGGGGGCGCACAGGAATCAGATGTGTTTGTTCCGCCGTGCCAGCGAACTGCGTTGCATAGCAACGGTGATCGATGCGGGCATCACTTCGGCCGTTCGATGGTGGTACCAGGCGTAAAAGGTAACCTTGGTGGCACGGGCGACTGACCGCGGCGGCGGCGCGGGCACGGGTGGCGTGCCGGCAATGGAGCGCGCGCGCCAGGAACGGTTGCAATGGCAGCAGCACGGACACGACGGAGACGACGCTGCGCCAATCGGCCCGTCGCCTATCAGATTAGTCAGGTGATCCGCAAGCGCAATCGAGGAGCATTTCGGCTGTGGCAAGACTGACAACCACCTTCGATGCCCTCCGTTTCTGGAGGGCATTCTTGTTCCAGAATTGGCTCAAGATTGGAATCCAGACAGATCGGCGCAAGACACGATCTGTTAGCAAATGCAACGGAATGTATTCGGTGCGGCCTGGTTGGCCGATAGCCGTTATGATCTTGGCTCCCTGCTATAAACACCATGGACGTACCTGTGAAGAAGTCCCTCCTCCTCGCCTCCCTGATGGCGGCTATGGCGCTCGCCGCATGCAGCAAGAGCGACGATGAAGCTGCCGCGCCCGCCGCGTCGGACACCAGCGCCACGGCATCGAGCCCCGCCGCGAGCGAAGCCCCCGTCACCGCGGTTGCCTCGGCGCCTGCTGCGACCGCTGCGACTGCCCCGGCCCCGGCACCTGCGGTTACGGCCCCGGGCGCCTCGGCCTCCGCTCCCGCTTTCGTCGGCCATGCCAATCTGCCGCACGGCGCAAGCCAGTAACGGTCCAAGGCTGCCTCGAAAGCGGTTACGGGTGCGGCGTCCACACGAATGCGGGACACACCGAAAACGTCGCATCGCAAGCGCTTCCCGCGACTGTTCCTGCGTCGTTGCGGTGCCGGAGGCGGGGCCGCGATCGTCGCTGTACGTTTCGTCCCATTGATTTGGCAATTGCATGTTTTCCCACTATCGGTCTTTTGGGATTCGACGATAGAGGCTCGAGCGATGTCGCGGTTCTTTGGCAATAGGATCCGGCTAGGGCCGTTTGGATTCACGGCGTCCTGAACAGCGGCGGACGGTGGCTGTGACCACTGTCGGCCGCGGGAGTCAGCATTGCAGCCGTAGAAGATTCTCGTGGATGCCTTGCAGGTCGGCCGCGTTCGGCCATGAAGGGACAACCATCATCGCCCTTTTGCGTGGACTTCAGGGGCCGTTTCAGGACCGCAAGCGGACTGCGGGCTCCTGATCGGGTTCGCGCGTTGACGACCAGCGGCCTTGACTGCCGGTCGCCGCACAGCGAAAGCAAGCCGTTTTCAGTTTCCGCTGGACGGGTGTGAGCCGGTAACGGTGCTCACCGGCTGGAACTTGCCGCCTTTCGCTTCATACAGCGTAACTGCGGCCGCGCGAAGATCTCCTTTGCTGTCGAAAGCGATTTTGCCCGTCACGCCGTCGAACTCCACCTTTTTGATCGCGGGTAGATAATCGGCCGGCGCGGTCGAATCAGCCAGTTTCATCGAGTTGATCAGCGCCCAGGTGGCATCGTACGCATACGGTGCGAACAAAACGCGAGCCGAATTTCTTGTACTTCGCGGCAAAGGCGGGTCCATTTTTCATCTTCTCGAGCGGCTGACCTGACTCGGCTGACACAGTGCCTTCGGCTGCAGTCGGACCGGCCAGTTCGACGAACTTGTCGGTTTCGATCGCCGACCCAACGAGCGGAATCCTCATCGCAAGGTTCATCATCTGCTTGCGAAGTGGGCCAGCTTGAGCATCGACGCCGCCATAGAACACGGCCTGCGCATCTTTCGACTTGATCGACGTGAGAGTGCCGCGAAAATCCACGGTCTTGTCGGAAACGAATTCACGATCGACAACATCAACGCCTGCGGCCTTCAGGTCCTTGACGACGACATCTGCGAGTCCCTGACCGTAGGACGTGCGGTCATCGACAACGGCTACGCGCTTATATCCTTTCGTGCGTCCCATGTACTGGGCGATAACCCGGCCGACTTCGCTGTCGTCACCAATCACACGATGCGCCGTGGCGAAGCCTTGCCTCGTCAATTCAGGGTTGGTTGCCGATGGCGAGACCTGCGGTATGCCCGCGCCCGCATACACTTTCGATGCGGGAATCGTCGCGCCCGACGTGATGTGGCCAACGACGCCGTTCACTTTCTGATCGGCGAATTTTTGCGCGACGGTCACGGCCGTTTTCGGGTCCGCTGCGTCATCTTCGGATACGAACTGGAAGTGGACCGCTTGCCCCTTGATCTTGATGCCAGCGGCGTTCGCGTCTTCGATTGCGAGCTTGACGCCGTTTTCCGCGTCCTTACCCACGTGCGCAACCTGGCCGGTTAATGGGCCACCATATCCAATGACGACCGTCTGGTCAGCGTGAGCAACTTCCGACATCAGAAGAGCGCAACTGACGATAAATGTGGATTGAATTCCTGGTTTCATGATTGTCATCCCTGGTCCGATGCCTGGAGAACGCCACGCCTGATCTGGTCGCGCTCCATCGACTGAAAGAGCGCCTTGAAGTTGCCTTCTCCGAACCCGTCATCGCCCTTGCGCTGAATGAACTCAAAAAACACCGGGCCGAGCAGCGCCTGCGAGAAGATCTGTACCAGCAGCCGCTTGCTGCCATCCCTGGTGGTGCCATCGAGCAGCAGCCCGCGCGCTTGCAACTCGCCGACATTCTCACCGTGACCGGGCAGGCGTTCTTCCAGCATTTCGTAATAGATGCACGAATAAAAACTTACATTGCCGTGGTCACCGATTAGTAGGTCGCGCATCACGCGCTGCGCGCCGAGCGGGTTGTTTTACTGAGATGCGGCGAAAAACTCATTATCGGCGCTAGCCGATATACCCCATCCGGTGGACTCCGGTTGCGCGGCTATTTCCCCTTGGGGATTACCCGACATATAACCTTCAGGAATAGCCAATGCCAATACCGGACTTTGACATCCAAATTTGGCGGTCCTACCGTAAGGTCGCTGACAACCGATGCTGTTGACCCATGCGTTTCGACCTAAAAACGGACTACATGAACAGTCGACTCTTCTTCCCGCTACTCACAATGCTCGTTGTTGCGAGCGCAACCTATCCCCTTGCGGCGCATCCACAGGCAGATCCACGCCCGGTGATTCGCGTAAGCTCTGGCGCCGAGGACATCGCGACGCTCGATCCGGATCGAGCGACCTCGACCAATGACGTTACCGTCGTTGCCGAGATATTTAGCGGCCTCGTCCGTTTCGCGCCTGGCAGCGCAGAGCCGAAATCGCTTGAACCCGACCTCGCCGAAAGCTGGCAAGCGTCGAACGACAGCAGGGTCTGGACGTTCCATCTGCGTCACGGCGTCAAGTTCCAGGGCGAGTGGGGGGAGTTGACCTCGGCCGACGTCGTCTACTCGCTCAAGCGTGCCGCGGACCCGAAGCGTTCGAGCTTCGCGGCGGACTTCTCGGCGATCGACAAAGTCGAAGCGCCCGATCCCTATACCGTGCAAGTTACGCTCAAGTACCCGGACAGCACTTTCCCCGGACGCGTGTCGAACTACCACGGCGGATACGTCGTCAGCATGAAGGCGGCTGAAAAATACGGCAGCCAGTTCGGCAACCATCCCGTCGGCACCGGCCCGTTCGCGTTCAGCGAGCATGTGACCCAGCAGTACGTCAAACTGGTCGCGAACGACCAGTACTTCCGTGGCAAGCCCAAGCTCGCCGGCATCACCTATCGGATGATCCCGTCGGACAGCGATCGCGAGCTGGCATTCGGTTCCGGCGAACTCGACGTCATCTACGGCAAGCGCGAGCGACGCTGGGTAGAACGCGAGCGCAAGCGCAGCGGGGCACACGTCGACATTTTCCAGCCGGCGGAATTCCGCACGCTGTTCATCAACCGCACGATCAAGCCGCTCGACAACATCAAGGTGCGCGAGGCGATCGCCGAATCGATCAACGTCGACGAGATCATGCATTACGTCGGTGCCGACGTGGCCATCAAGGGGTGCTCAGCAGTTCCGCCCGGTTATCTCGGAGAGGATTGCTCGGGTGGCGGTTATACCTACAACGCCGCAAACGCACGCAAGCTGCTCGCCGAAGCCGGGTATCCGAACGGAATCGCGATCAAATCTATCGTGTCGAATATCTCCGCGCAGCAGCCGATTATGGAAATCATCCAGGCGCAGTTGGCCAAGGCCGGCATCACGCTGAACATGCAGGTCGTCGATCATTCGACCTATCAAGCGCAAAGCCGGAAAGATCTGAGCGCTCTGGTGTTCTACGGTGCGGCGCGCTATCCGAGCGCCGATATCTGGCTGAGCGAGTTCTACGATTCGGCTTCGTCGGTCAATACGCCGACCGCGATATCGAACTTCTCGCATTGCGCGGTTGCGGATGCCGACATCCGCGCGGCGCATGTGGAACCGGACCCAGGCAAGAAGCTGGCCTTGTGGAAGAGCGCGCAGCAGACGATTCACGACGATGTGTGCACGGTGCCGCTGTTCGGCTTGCTTCAGGTATGGGTACATAGCGATAAGGTGCAGTATGGATACGACCTGAAGGGCTCGCTGAACCTCGCCCCGCTCGTTACCGAAAAGACCACGCTAACCGCTCATTGAAGGCTTTGATGCGTGCAACAGTCCGGCTCGATTCACACGTTGGATAGGGCTCGTGAGACTCCGCGCCGGACCCGGTCATTTTCCTGATACCACCATGAAACCAGATAGCATCACTGAATATCCGAATGACACGCGATCCTGCGATGCGATCGTCATCGGCGCAGGCGTGGTGGGGACCGCGATCGCATACGGTCTGGTCCGGCAGGGTCTGCGCGTGCTCGTGCTCGACGGCACGGATGGCGACTTGCGCGCGGCGAAGGCGAACTTCGGCCTCGTGTGGGTGCAGGGCAAAGGCTTCGGCCAGCCGGCGTATCAGCAGCTTTCGCGGCGGAGCGTGGCGTTGTGGCCCGCCTTCGCGCGCGAGTTGACTGCGGCGACTGGTATTGAACTCAACTACCGGGCTGAAGGCGGCATTCACATTTGCGTCGGCGAGACGCAATGGGAGCAACGGGCCGAGAAGCTCTCGCGCCTCGCCGATCAGTTGCCGGGCCATGAACGCTGCACGGAAATGCTCGATCGTGCGCAACTGCAACGCCTCTTCCCAAAGGTGCAATTCGGGCCCGAGGTCAGCGGCGCGAGCTTTGGGCGCATGGATGGTGATGTCAATCCCCTCCGTTTGCTGGCCGCCTTGCAGCGCGGGTTCCAGATGCGGGGCGGAAATTTACGGACCAATAGCCCTGTCTCGCAGATCGCGCCGCTCCGCGGCGGCGGCTTCTCGGTTCAGGCAGGGACGCAGTGGTTCGAGGCGGCCCGGGTCGTTGTCGCGGCTGGCCTTGGTTCTTCAGCGCTCGGCCCCATGGTCGGGCTGGACGTCCCGCTGCGGCCGCAGCGAGGGCAACTGCTTGTCACCGAACGGCTGTCCCCGATCCTGCCATTGCCGGCCAGCGGCCTGCGGCAGACGGCAGAGGGCACCGTGATGATCGGCGTCACTCAGGAAGAAGTCGGCTACGACCTGAGCACGACGACGGCTGCTGCGGCACACATGAGCCGTCAAGCCAGCCGTGTGTTGCCCGCGCTCCGGCAGGCGCAGCTCGTGCGGCATTGGGCTTGCCTGCGTGTGATGACGCCCGACGGCTGCCCGGTCTACGCCGAATCCGCCGACCACCCCGGCGCCTGGATCGCCTCGTGCCACTCCGGCATCACGCTCGCCGCATTCCATGCGGGACCGCTTGCCGCCGCCTTCGCGCAAGCACGGATTCCAGACGAACTACAGATCTTTCACCATGGACGCTTCAATGTTCCGCAAACTGCATGACCCTGACGAGAAGGCGCCCGGCTTGACCGTGACGATCGATGGACAAACGGTAAGCGCTGAACCGGGCGAAAGCGTGGCCGCCGTTTTACTGCGGCTTGATCCTCCCATCTCGCGTACCACACCCGTGAACGGCAGTCCGCGCACACCGTATTGCATGATGGGCGTGTGTTTCGAATGCCTCGCCAACGTCGATGGCGTGGCCTCCGTGCAGACCTGCCTCGTGCAGGTGCGCGACGGGATGTGCGTGGAGCGGCAACACGGCCGACGCGTGCTCATGGCGACGATGCGTGACGATGCTGCTGCCGACACCGTTGCCTCTCGCGGCCATACAACGGAAGGAGCGCCGCGATGAGCCGCGCAGTCGACTTGCTGATCGTCGGCGCGGGACCGGCCGGCATGAGCGCGGCGTTGCGGGCGCGCAGCCTGGGCTTGAGCGTGCTGGTCGTGGACGATCAGCACGCTCCGGGCGGACAGATCTGGCGCGCGGTCGAAGCTCGCGCAGGGACTCGCACAGGGGATTTGCTGGGCGACGAATATGCCGCCGGTCTTCCGCTTGCCCGTGCGTTTCGTGCGAGCGGTGCGCTTTACGAACCGGGCACGCAAGTGTGGCAGATCGAGCCCGGCTGGCAGGTCTTCATGAGCCGCGCACAGCAGGCGGAGTGCGTGCAGGCCGCCAACGTGCTTCTCGCCACAGGCGCGCAGGAACGTCCCGCGCCGTTTCCGGGCTGGACGTTGCCGGGCATCTTGACCGTGGGAGCCGCGCAGATTCTCCTGAAGACGGCGCGCGAGATTCCGAAAACGCCGCCGTGGATCGCGGGCAGTGGCCCGCTGGTGTTGCTTTACATGGTGCAGTTGCTGCGCGCTGGTGGCCGTATCGCCGGTTGGCTCGATACGTCGCCCGCTGGCGGCTGGTCGCGTGCATTGCCGCACATGGCGGCGGCATTGCGCGGCTGGAACGACGTGCTCAAGGGCCTGAGCTGGAGGCGCGAATTGCAACGGGCCGGCTTTCCCATCGTCCGGGGCGTGACGCAGCTGCGCGGGGAAGGCGGCGAGCGTCTGGAGCATCTCGTCTACCGCACGGCCGATGGAAAATCGCAGCGAATCCCCGTAGACCTGCTGCTCGTACACGAAGGGGTAGTGCCTTCGATTCATATGACTCAGGCGCTCGGCTGCGAGCATGTCTGGCGAACTGATCAACGCTGTCTCGCACCGAAGCTCGACGAATGGGGGCAGACGAGCAGGCTTGGGATATTTTCGGCCGGCGATGGCGCAGGCATCGGCGGGGCGAGCGCGGCGTGCACGCGTGGCGAGCTGGCCGCGCTCGGCATCGCGGTGTGCGCTGGCAAACTGAACGAAGAAGCGGCGCGGCGCCTTGCCCAGCCCTTACGACGAAAGCTGACGGCGCAACTGTCGATTCGTCCCATGCTGGATGCGTTGTACCCGCCGCGTGCGGAACTGTTCGAACCCGCGGACGACACGGTAGTGTGCCGTTGCGAGGAGCTGACGGCTGGCCAGATCCGTGCGGCCGCCCGGATCGGCGAGCCGGGACCGAATCAGATAAAGGCTTTCACGCGCGCGGGAATGGGGCCGTGCCAGGGGCGCCAGTGCGGCTACACCGTCGCGCACATCCTGGCCCAAGCGCACGGCAAGCGCGTCGAGCAAATCGGTTTCTATCGGATTCGGCCGCCGTTGAAGCCGTTGACGCTCGGAGAACTGGCATCGCTCGACACAGGGAGCGAGACGTGACGAACCGGGCAGTATTCGACGTCGCCGTGATTGGGGGAGGACTGCACGGACTGTCGGCGGCGTTGCATCTCGGGCGCGCCGGCAAGCGCGTCGTGGTGCTGGAACGCGCCTGGGTCGGCAGGCATGCGTCCGGGGCGTCCGCCGCAGGTGTGCGAACGCTGAACCGCGACGTGCGCGAACTAGACCTTTCTCTCGAATCGATGGAGATGTGGCAAGGCATCGCGTCGCTCGTCGGCGACGATTGTGGCTTTCACGCGCGTGGTCAGATTTGTGTGGCGGAAGACACCATGAATCTGTCGAAGCTCGAGGCACGCGTCGTCGAGCTGAGCGCCAAGGGATATACCCATGAAGCCATCATCGACGCCAAAGAGCTGCGCAGACAGGTTCCCGCGATCAGTGCGCATTGCGTCGGCGCATCCATTGCGGTGGACAACGGGGCCGCAGATCCGCATCGCGCGCTGGCCGCGTTTCGGCGGAGCGCGCAGGCGGCCGGTGTCGTGATCCGCGAAGGGTGCGGCGTGCGCCGCATCGAGCGGCGCGGATCGGATTGGGCCATCGATACCGACCGTTCGCCGGATGGCCCGGCGCAGCAAGCCGAGCCGCTAGTCGTGCCCATCGTCGTGAACGCGGCGGGCGCGTGGGCCGGACGCATCGCGGCCATGGTCGGCGACGTGATTCCGCTCGGCACGAAGGCTTCGATGATGATTGTGTCCGAACGCATCGCGCCGATGATCGAGCCCGTCGTGTCGATCATGGGCCGCTCTCTGTCCTTCAAGCAATCGGACCAGGGCACGCTCGTCATTGGCGGCGGCCTGCAAGGTGTGCCTGATCTCGACCGTGAGACATCGGAAGTGCGGATGGGCATCTTGTGCAAAGGCGCCCGCGCCGCGACCGACCTGTTCCCCTGCGTACGCGATGTTCGCATCGTGCGCGTCTGGTCCGGCCTCGAAGCCAAAACAGCCGACATGCTGCCCGTCATCGGTCCCGCAGTGAACGCACCAGGGGTGTTCCATAGCTTCGGCTACTCCGGACACGGTTTCCAACTGGTTCCCGTCGTCGGCGCGGCGCTGACGGATTTGATCGTCAGCGGGACAACCCGCCGCGCCATCGCGGCATTGAGTGCTCGACGCCTGATGGTTGCATCGCCTTCGGAGGTCTCCGCGTGATTCGATATACCGTCAAACGGCTGCTGCTTGCGATCCCCACGCTGCTGGCCATGCTGACCGCGGTGTTCGTGCTCGTTCGCCTCGTGCCGGGCGATCCGGCCGCCGCGATGCTCGGCGACCAGGCGAGTGCAGAGGCGCTGTCGGCGCTGCGCAACCAGCTGGGTTTGAACTTGCCGCTGCATACGCAATATCTGCACTTCCTGACCGACGTGCTGAGCGGCAATCTGGGCAATTCGCTTTCGAACGGCCAGAGCGTCTTGCGGGAAGTCGCGGCCGTGCTGCCATGGACGCTGCAGCTGACCGTCGCCGCGATCGTCATCGGCATTGGCCTTGGCTTGCCGCTCGGAATCTGGGCCGCGCTGCGGCGCAACGCGTGGCCCGACTATCTCACACGTCTTCTCTCGTTGGCCGGCTTGTCGTTCCCCGCGTTCGTCTCGGGCATCCTGATGCTGCTCGCATTCGCCATCGAACTCGACTGGTTCCCGGTCATCGGCAGCACGACGTCGGGCAATCCCTGGAACCAATGGCGCGGCCTCGTGTTACCGGCCTTCAACCTGGGCCTGATCATGACGGCCTATGTGACGCGCGTGACCCGTTCGTCGATGCTGAACGTGCTGGGCGAAGACTACATCCGCACGGCTCGCGCCAAAGGGTTGCGGCCAGGCCAATTGATTCTGCGGCACGGGCTGCGCAACGCGCTGATTCCCATTCTGACGGTCGTGGGCCTCTATTTCGGCACGCTGATCGGCAACTCGGTGCTGACGGAGATCGTCTTCAACCGGCCCGGCATCGGCAAGCTGATCCTGGGCGCCTTGAACGCGCGCGATTACACGCTGCTGCAAGGCCTGATGATCGTTTTCGCGTTTTGCGTCATCGTCGTCAATCTGTTGACCGACCTTGCCTATGCATGGGTCGACCCTCGGGTGAAATACAAATGAGCATCGTCGCAACCTCATCTCCTACCACCGCGTCCTCCACCCGCTCCGACGGGCTGTGGCGCACGCTGCTCGGCAACCGCATCGCATGGATCGGTTTGATTCTGCTTGCGATGGTCGTCCTCGCTGCGATTTTTGCTCCATGGATTTCGCCGCATGATCCGATTCAACAAAACATAGCCTGTCGGCTGGACCCGCCTTCGGCGCAGTACTGGCTGGGCACCGACAGCTATGGCCGTGATGTGCTCTCGCGCCTGATCTACGGCGCCCGCATTTCCCTGCTGGTCGGCTTTCTCGCCGTGTTGATCGCGATGGTGGTGGGCTCGTCGCTCGGCATATTGGCGGGATATCTCGGCGGCTGGGTCGACCAGCTCGTGATGGGGCTCGTCGACGTGCTGCTGTCGTTTCCCACGCTACTGCTCGGCCTCATGGTGGCGGCCATGCTCGGCGCCAGCCTCGAGAATCTGATCGTCGCGATCGCGATCACGGAGATCGCTCCCTTCGTACGCGTCGCGCGAGCACCGACGATCGCGCTCAAACAGCGCGATTTCATCGAAGCGGGCCGCGCGCTGGGCTACGGGCCGATCCGGTTGATGGCGGTGCATATCCTTCCCAACATGATCTCGGAAGTGATCGTGCTGGGATCGATGTGGATGGCCACGGCGATCCGCACGGAAGCTTCGCTCAGCTTCATCGGTCTCGGCGTGCCGCCGCCCGTTGCGACGTGGGGCGGCATGATACGCGATGGCTTCGACAATATCCTCGACTCCTGGTGGCTGATCGTTTTTCCGTGTCTCGCCATTCTCCTGACGGTGCTGGCCTTGAACCTACTGGGCGACGCGTTGCGTGACGCGCTCGACCCCAAACTTCGCGGAGAAAAGCGATGACACAGCATCCAGCCGTTCTGGAGCTTCGCGAATTGCGCACCGAATTCCGCCTGCGCCAGCAATGGCATGCTGCTGTGCGCGGCGTGTCGCTTTCGGTGGCACGCAACGAGACGGTCGCGCTCGTCGGCGAGTCGGGCAGCGGCAAGAGCGTGACTGCGCTATCCATCTTGCGGTTGTTGCCGACTACGGCAGCGCGTCACGCCGGCGGCCAGATCCTGCTCGACGGGCGCGATCTGTCGACGTTGTCCGAAGCCCAGCTCGCGCGCGTGCGCGGCAATCAGATCGCCATGGTGTTCCAGGAACCCATGACTTCGTTGAACCCGACCATGAGGGTCGGCGATCAGATCATCGAAGCGATTCGTCAGCATCAGGACGTCCCGTATGCCGTAGCGCGGGAGAGGGCGCTCGACGCATTGCGGGAGGTGGGCATTCCCGGCGCGGAGAATCGCTTTGACGACTATCCGCACCAGTTCTCGGGCGGCATGCGCCAGCGTGCGATGATTGCGATGGCGCTGGCGTGCAAACCGGCGCTGCTCGTGGCCGACGAACCCACTACGGCGCTGGACGTCACGATCCAGGCGCAGATATTGGCGCTGCTAGCCCAGCTCAAGGCGGCGCATGGAATGTCCGTCCTGTTCATCACGCACAACCTGGGCGTCGTCGCGCAAATCGCCGACCGGGTGGCCGTCATGTACGCGGGCGAGATCGTCGAGCTGGCGGATGTCGACGCGCTCTTCGCCCGGCCCACGCATCCTTATACGCAGGCGTTGCTACGCGCGATGCCGCGCGTCGATCTCGATATCGACGAGTTCCGGGGGATTCCCGGGCAGGCGCCCACGCTCGCGACGATGCCGTCCAGTTGCGCGTTCGCGGCGCGCTGTCCGCATCGGCAGGCGCGATGCGAACGCGAGCACCCCGATCTGTTGCCGGTGCCAGGCAGTGCCTCCGGACACACGGTGCGTTGTCCCGTCATGCTGGAACAGTGTCGAACGAATCTGGATACGTCGCTATGAGCGAACTTTTGCGTGTGGACAATCTTGTCAAGCATTTCGTCAGCAGCGGGGCGCGCTTCGGCGCACCGAAAAGCGTCGTGCGAGCGGTCAATGATGTGTCATTCCTGGTGGAGCGGGGCAGCTCGATGGGCCTCGTCGGCGAGTCCGGCTGCGGTAAATCGACGGTCGCGCGTACATTGCTGCGCCTCATCGAACCCGATTCCGGCTCGATCGTCTTCGACGGGATTGATCTGAGGCAAGCCAATGCCGCGCAAATGCGGGCAGTGCGCCAGCGCGTCCAGATCGTGTTTCAGGATCCGTACGCGTCCCTCAATCCGCGCCGCACGGTACGTCAGACGCTGGAGGAGCCGTTGCGCGTTCATCGACGAGGCAACGCCCGCGCGATTGCAGACAAGATCGCGAAGACCTTGCTCGACGTCGGGCTTCCGCTCGACGCGCTCGACCGTTACCCGCACGAATTCTCGGGCGGGCAGCGTCAGCGCGTCGGTATCGCGCGTGCGCTCGTGCTCGACCCTGAACTCATCATCGCCGATGAGCCCGTGTCCGCACTCGACGTGTCGGTGCAAGCGCAGATCCTTCAACTGCTCGCGAAGTTGCGCAAGGAACGCGGGCTATCGTTTGTCTTCGTCTCTCACGACCTCGGCGTGGTACGTCAGTTCTGCGACACCGTGAGCGTCATGTATCTCGGCCGTATCGTCGAGAGCGGGCCGACGCGCCTGTTGCTGGACGCGCCCGCGCATCCGTACAGTCGCGTGCTCAGAGATTCGTCGCCGGTGCCGGACCCGGGCGAACGGATCCGCCTGTCGAAGATCGACGGAGAAATTCCGTCGCCTACGCGCCTGCCCGCCGGTTGCGCCTTTCATCCGCGCTGCCCGCGTGCGGACGGGCCGTGCATGGAGCATGTCCCGAACCTCGACGCGCTCGAACCGGAACGGAAGGTGGCCTGTCACTTTCCGCTGATGACTCGGGAGTACGCGTAGCCGGCGGCGCGGCAGCGGCCTTCGCAGCGCAGCCTTGCGTTGGGCTCACAGGTCACGGGCGCGATCGCGAGCTCATCGCCACGATTCAACGAATCAGGTCCTCACGTTATGGTTGCATCAAGCAAACGATCGCAGGCAGCGACTCAACTCGCGACAGGAGCCGGGGACTCTATCCGCGCCAACGGTATGGCGACGACGCGCATCGCCGAATACGTGGTGGCTGCGCGCGGACAGCGTGCGAATGAACCCGCGAGGCAAGCCGCATTCAGATGCATCCTCGACCTGTTGAGCGCGGCGGCAGCAGGTCTTCACGAGCCAGGTGCAGTCGCCGTGCGCGGCATGGCGCTCGAAACTTTCGGCGTAGGGCGCTCATCGATCTGGTTCTCGGGGCTGTCAGGGTCCACTATCGGCGCCGCGTGGGCCAATAGCGCTGCGGCGTCAGCGCTCGATCTCGACGACGGTCATCGTCTCGCGCGCGGGCATCCGGGAGCGGCGGTGATCCCGACCGCGTTCGCCGTTGCCCAGGAAACGGGCGCGAGCCTCGAAGAAATCATTAGCGCCATCGTCATTGGCTACGAGGTTGGCGTGACGATCGGCGCTGCGCGCCTCACGTATGGGAACACGGGCACGTGGTCAGCCTACGCAGTCGTCGCGACGGCCGCCGCATTGCGCCAGACGTCACGCGACGTGCTGGAATATGCACTCGCGATTGCGGGAGAGAGCGCGCCGAACCAGTCGTTCGCAAGCGCTCCCGCGCCTCGCACGCCCGACCCGGAGGGAAGCGATGTCAAGGAGGGCATCCCGTGGTCGGTTGTCACCGGTCTCATGGCGCTCGGTATAGCACAGGCTGGACATACCGGGCCTCGCAATATCCTCGACAGTGCACGCCACTACCGCTTTCCCGACAGGCTCCGACTGGGCGAAGCCGCGCACATCCGCAACGTCTATTTCAAACTCTATGCGTGCTGCCGCCACGTGCATGCGCCTCTCGATGCGCTATTGGCGCTGATCCAGCAACACGGCATCGACATGCATTGCGTCGACTCGATCGAGGTCGCGACTCATAGCGGGGCGCTGCGCATCCTGAACACACCGCGCCCGGCGAATCTCGTCGAAGTTCAATACAGCATTCCGTATTGCCTGGCCCTTGTGGGAATAGCCGGCCCATCGGCGTTGCTGCCCCTCACGCGTGAGCATTTGTTCCGTGATGACGTTGGCGCGTTGGCAGAGAAGGTGACGCTGAAGCAGGATTCTGAACTCGATGCCTGCTTTCCCGCGCAGACGCTGGCGCGTGTCACGGTGAAGAGTGCGGGACAGCGCTTCACATCGGATGTCACCGCGCCGGGCGGCGAGGCGACGAACCCGCTCACCTGGGCGGAGCTGGAGCAGAAATTCCGCGCAGCCACACGATTGATTTCAACCGTGGAACAGCAGAGTCAGGTGCTCGATGCCGTCGACGCGCTGGCTTCGGGTGATCTGTCCACCCTGATGGCTTGTCTGGGTACGCTGGTTCTGGACCATGGACTGTCGTCGAACGCGCCGGCGGTGAGCGCCCGATAGATCGGCGAGCGGGTTTCCAGCTTCGATTGTCCAGCGGACCGGCTGCACGTTGAATATCGCATTGCAGATGCCATAACGTTCGATGCATCATCCCACATTCAAGCACTAGCTCTTATAAATCGATTCGATAGGGTGATGCATGAAGCGTCAGGTGAACCTGCGACAGATCGAAGCGTTCAAGGCCGTCGTAGAACAAGGCACGGTGAGCCGCGCCGCCGAAATCCTCTACATCTCGCAACCGGCCGTCAGCAAGATGCTGACGCATCTCGAGTACGACTCCGGCCTGACCTTGTTCGATCGCGTGCGAGGCAAGCTCGCACCGACGCACCAGGGGATGCGTCTGTACGCGGAGATCGACCGGATCTTCGCCGGCTTGCGGCAGCTCGAGCAGGCCATCGATTCGATTCGCCGCGACGAGCAGCGCCACTTGACTGTCGGAAGCCTGCCCGCGCTGGCCGGCTCGTTCATACGGCGCGTCTCGCTCAATTTCCTGAAAACGCACCCTGACGTGACACTGGCGATCCACTCGCGCAGTTCGCAGATCGTGACGGAATGGCTCGTCACCCGCCAGCTCGATCTGGGCCTCGTGAACGGCCTCGTGGACAACACTTACCTCGTGCGAGAGCCGCTGATGGAACATGCACTCGTCTGTGCGCTCCCACCCTCGCATCCGTTGTGCAAAAAGAAGGTCATTCGCCCGCGCGATCTGGACAACGTGCCGTTCGTCACATTTTTCTTCATGAGCCAGACGCGCCAGCTGGTGGAAACGGTTTTCGAAGATCACAACGTCCGGCTGAATGTCGTGCTTGAAACCGACAATGCGCCAAGTGTGTGCGAATTCGTCGCCTCGGGCCTGGGTGTCTCATTGATCCATCCGCTGTTCGGCGGCGGCATGCAGGACCGCATCGTGCTGCGCCGCTTTGAACCAGAAGTATATTTTCGCTTCCAGCTTTGTCGTATGCCTGCATCGCAGAACTCGAGTCTTGTCGATGCGTTTTTTCATGAGGTCCGGCAAGTGGCCGACGAAGTCTTTCATGAAATGTTGAGCTCGTAAATTTACTGGCTGGAAGATTTCGTGCTGGAGCTCGGCGGCGATTTCACTTTCGTTGGGCACCAGCGTCGACTGCGCATCGGCGAAAGTTGGTTCCGCGTTATTTACTGTTTTTTCCACCGGCGTCTGCGCTGCCTGTTCACCATCGAACTCAAGCTTACCGAACTGAACCATCCCGACGTCGGACAAATGCACATGTACTGCAATTATGCCCGTGAGCACTGGGTGCTGCCCGATGAGAACCGGGTTTGATCCTGTGTGCTCGTACCAATGCAGCCTTCGCGAATAAAGACTTACATTGCCGTCGCCGCCGATTCGTAGGTCGTGCATCCACCTGAGCATGTGCTTGCCGCACCCGGGAGCTCGAGGAATGATCTGACTATAGCTTAGGGATGACGAAAAACTATCGAATAGTGAGGATCTCGTCATCGCCGTAAATCCCCTAAGATCGCGGTTTGCTGCAAACCGAATCGGGCTACATGATCTCGCCGTTTAGATTAGAAAATTACGTTAGTGCAGGTATTGTGTATTGCCCTTT
Organism: Paraburkholderia phymatum; assembly: GCF_038900715.1. Taxonomy (GTDB): domain Bacteria; phylum Pseudomonadota; class Gammaproteobacteria; order Burkholderiales; family Burkholderiaceae; genus Paraburkholderia; species Paraburkholderia phymatum_A. Next base: position 174,202 of record NZ_JAYMRZ010000014.1, read on the forward strand.
GGGGTGAAAGCCGAACTTCAATGATCTGTGCATCGACGTAGCCATCGTCCAGATCGGCGCGTGCGTGCACTGTCCGATCTCGATGCGGGCGGCACTCACAAGAAGGCGGAAGCAATCGGTTGACAGACAACGCTTTGCTCGGTCGGCAGGATGGCGCCATCGATTCGGCCTGCCGCTCACGAGATAGCGGTACTGCCCGCAACCGCCGGCGATCACGCTCTCGCAACTTCTCATACGGAATCCAAAAGTCCGATTGAGGCTGGATTAAATCGGCCCACTCGGCATGTCGGATGCTGTCGTTATCTGGGTCACCGTCCGGTGACCGTGGAAGCAGACGATGCGCGCAATTGGTCGCTCCGCGCTGTGTGCTGAAGCGAGGAATGCCATGCCCGCCAAGTCCTATGCGCCATATCGCGGCTGCAAAATTGAAGTCCTCGTCACGCCAGCAAAGTGGCATGCGTTCGGTGGCATATGTCGGCGCTACCGCGTGTCGTGGATCATCTCTTCGCCTGGTAATCCAGATCAAGTGATTGCGAGTTTTCCAGAACAGTTCAACTTTCTTACTGAGCAAGAGGCGTTCAGGTACGGGGAGGGCCGAGCGCACACATTCATTGATTCCATCCTGTCTACCTCACCGCGGAGACGGATCGCGGGCAACAGTTCCGAGCACGCAGATGAAGCGCCCACGGTCTGATGGTTTCCTCGTTGCTCTCATTGCGACAGTAATCGGAATTTTGTGCGTACTCGCTTTGTGGGATCTCGCGATATCGCTCGGCGAGTATTAGGCGTCACCGGCACGCATTGCAGTAGGGCTGGTGACAGCACGTCGTCACCGTACAGCGATCACCATCGCGCGTTCGACGACGCGAAACAGCGCGGACGCTTCGCGCGAATCACGGTCTGCCTATCCACCATCCCCAGTTTTTTGGCTCGCGCATGTGAGCGAGCAGCCGTGACGATGAAAGCCCGCGAACTCCGATCGCCGAACCGGCGGTCGAATCCGACATTCCATGCGGCAAGCCGCAGGGATGTAAGCACGCGACCAGTGCGAGTGCGAGCCATACTTGCCGGGCGCATCATCCAGCATCGTACCCGCACCGATCGACAGCGGTGCGATCTGTGTTCTGTAGCGCACGGCGAGCCATCGTGTGCAAGCACGACCACTATGAGCCGGATTGCACCGGCGTTGCTGCGTACCACTTGTCCGGATCAATATACGGATCGCTCTCTCGTCGGATGCGAAAGCGATAACAACGCCGGCGTCGCCCGGGGCCACTGTCGCGCTTCATCCCGTCGAGCGTAACCGTGACCGTCTGCCCATCATGAGTCGCGCGTGGATACCGAGCCATCCGACCACGCCGAATGCGGCGAGCGGAACAGACCAGATCCAACCCGGCCACGCGCTGTCCGCCGCCGCAACAGGTGTGTGGTGCGGACGTGCGCCCGTCTGCAGGTGCTGCATGATGGCGACATGCTGGCCGTACAGATACCCGGCATGCCACTGTTCCTCGTCGAACATGCCTTTGCTGGCGGTGTATGGGCACCTGCGCGCCCGACCAGTAAAGCCTGTCTCGTAGCCCTCGCTGAAGCTACGATCGTAGAGCTTCGCCTCGGTCACTTTCCTCTCCGTAATACTGCGCAAGGTCGACGCGCCGTGCTCAACGACTGAAGTCTCTCGTCGTGTGCGCGCAAGCATGTTGCTCTCGCGCGCAAGCGGCTTACTCTAGCGAGCATGGCGCGTTCCCGGCACGCCAGGTCCCAGCAGACTCTTTGGCGCAAGCCTCCGACTTCATGCATCCTACGGCTAATGATGTGTACTCGATGGCGGGAATGCTCGAGCCGACGGGTGCGGCCAAAGCGCCTCCGGCTTTTGTACGCTATCTGTGATCGTAACGGCGAGCTACGCTGCGGCGCCTCTACTAGGGGCGAGAGATGTCGCTGCTCCGGTGAGCGAATCGGCGAGCTCGATAACGTTCCTCGCGAAGAGCGTGGGCGTCCAGCGACGGACTGTTGAAACGGCGTTCTGCGAGAATCGCTCTCGCAACGCATCGTCCGTCGACAGTTTTACAAGCCGGTCAGCCAGCGTTGCAGCGTCGCCCGGCTCGACGATGAAGCCGTTGATACCGTCGAGCACCAGCTCGTTTGCGACGCCACAGGTCTTGGTTACGATGGCGGATTTCGCTGCTGCGAACGCCTCGCTGATGCAAAGCCCCCATTGATCGTACGCGCTCGGCAGCACGGCGAATTCGGCCAGTGAATACAGGGCCGGCATTTCGCAATAAGGGACGCTACCAAGGATCTGGATATGCCTGTGCATCCCGAGTCGATCAATTGCGTTGCGGACTTCCGGGCCGCACGGCCCCTGCCCTACCAGCAGCAGGGACAGTCCCGCCCCGTGCAGTTGTGACCGGCAGAATGCCTCGATCAACAGATCGACGTTCTTGCGCCTTATGAACCGGCTGACGCAAATGGCGTAGCGCGCGGGAAGGCCGAAGTTGCAACGAATCGTCGACGCGCTCGCGAGGGCTACGCGTGAAGCCGCCGAAAAATACTCAACGTCGATCACATCAAAGCCCGTTCTGGACCGGCTCATCGGCATACCCAGTGATCGGGCGTAAGCGCGGTGTTTTTCGCCCGCGACCAGCGCCCCATCAAAGCCCGAGACCAGTGCCTGTTTCAGGCGCTCCTTGAGCGCATATCGCCTGCCGTCATCGGCTTTTGAGTCCGACATGTAGATAAGCGTAAAGCGTTTTCCCAGCACTTTCAGTAACCACAGGAAAAGAGAGTAGTACGTGTTATAGCCAAGCGTCACGACGACGTCTGGACTGTATCGACGTAGCGCCATGAGCAATCCGTTACCGACACGCAACCAATGATGATCTGTCTCGCTGGCACCTTCGATCAGCGTGACAGCATCCGGTGGGGAGCCCTGAAAAAATGCGATGCGACCCTCCTGCGGAAAGCAATAAGCACCAGACCTTCCAGCCACCTCGACTAAGGAGACCTTGTCTCCGCGAGCGATCGCGAGCTTGGCAAGCGCTTCATACCGCGGGACGTGGTAGTCGCTCAGATTGCCGATGACGAAAAGGAAGCGCATCTGGAACAGGGCAAACACGGTCGAACAACAGGGAAGGTCGGACGCGACAAGCATCCACCACGCAGCAGAAACCCTGCCTGAGGTGCATGCTGCCTGCACGATGGAGAATGCGCGCCAATGCTGCATCCTGAACGGGAGCGCTGGCGAAATCGCGGATCGGCAATGGGCGAGCAACAGACCCGCGACGCCTAGGCTCCGACCGGCGACGGACTCTCCCGGATTCGATTACCCGTGACTTGTAAAAAATAATCGATCCCCGGCCATAGGCGGCATTAGATCTGTCACCCCTTGGACGAAGATCGAGATGCGCGGCGCTAACGGCCCTGAGCGGTAATACTCGTTTCACTGCTTCCACCTTGAAGTCGGCGGACGGCATGATTGCCAGGATCTGGTCGAATTCGCCCGCTTTATCGCGTCGGCGGTGATGTGTGCCGCATCGTCGGAGATGTGAGCGCAGACCTGTAACGGCGGGTGAAAGCGTGACTCGTATTGCCGCGCAATCCCGCCAGACATTGTCTGGAAAGAACCGTACCGGCCTCGCCTCCGAGCAGACGGGACCGGCAATCTCCACAACGTCAGTCGAACAGCCTCCGTCGGCGCCCAGAACTCCTGCTCGCTCGGTCCGCCCGTTCCGGCTATGCCCATGCCATTCCCGTTAACGCTGAACGCAGGCTCCATGGATATCTGAAGATTATCTGGCGCAGGCATTGCTCGCGTCAGCCGCATCGCTGCTGTGTATATCCCGAGGACGTCCACGATACACGGCGTCAGATGAGGCGGTCAAAAATCATCGCTGACGATCACGGTCGACGATTTGCACGCGACCCAAAGCGATCAGCGCGAGAGGCAAATCGACGAAAAGGTCGAGCGACGAAGTCGCATTTGCTGCGATTCATGTGGTCCAGGAAACAGGCCGCGGTGTGCCTGTTTTGTCCACTGGTCGGCGGCCCTCGAACAGACCGGTGCGTCCGTAAGGTAGAAGATACGGACAGGCCAAGCGAACACGGGGCCACATAAAGTCAAACGTCCCACGATGTCAGCGCGCCGAGGCACAGCAGATATCGAATGGCACTGAAAAAGTGTGGCCTTTCTATAGGCAATGCGGGATCGATTTTCGACTGGAGCTGGCACTAGGCGCGTCTTACATCGAAAGCTGTCGGACAGAAAATCTGATCGTCGGCGGAAAGCGGAGAGAGCCCGGTTGGATGCCTCGCCAGCGTCGGGCAAGATAGGGCGAATGTGCCGGCGGCGAGGGCAAAACCGACCGCGCGGGACACCCGGTGAAGTCGTGTGGACATTGTTGACCTTGTTCCGCTGCACAAAATTGAGCCAAAGCTTAGGCCGCGAAACGGCGAAAAACACCGGACTCAGCCTGCAATTCGGCCCTTTGCGGGCGGATGCCTGTACCACCCCGGCACTTGCGTGTTCGCTTTTTCGTTGCGTAGGCCTGGAGCAAAGAATGTCCTGAATGCGATGCAGGCCGTCGTGGCCGGGCTGCTCGGTTCAGAGTGTGGGTTGGTTGTTGAACCCAAGCCCAGCCACCAGACGGCGAGTCCAGGGGCAGGGACGGAGCCCCCGCGTTCCCGCGCGCCGCGTGCGGGCCGCTCTTGCGGACGGTCGCGATCGTGCCGATCGCGCCAGTTGTCTGCTTTCGCACCACGTTGCGTTGCAAAAGAGGAAGGGCGAGCGTCCACTCGCCCGCGCAACATCGGGCCAGCCGTTTGCTCGATGCCCGATGAGGGGGCGCGGCGCGACGTCGACGGTAAGCGGCACGTCCGTCAGTGTCTCCCGAAGGGAGACGTCAGGTCCATCTCATTAAAACCGTCGCCGGCCTGGTCAGTCACACGGCGGTAGCAGCAGTGCTAGCTGCCATCGACGCGCCACGACGGCATCAGTGAAGCGTGCGGCCGGAACCAGCCGCCGCGCCCGTGACGATCTGCTCCAGCACACGGTAGCGGCATTCGTCCTTGATCTGGCGGGCAACCGCCTCGACGAAGGGGTGTCCACGAAACGGCGCGATCGCGGCGTCGATGCGTGCGTCCAGTTCGCCGAGCGCCGCCTCGATGCTGGCCCGGTCATCCGGGTCGAAGCTGAGCGTGAGGGTGACCTGTTCGAGTGCCGCGAGCGCGGCGGCCGCCTCCGCATCGGCCGGGTCGTCTGGCCATGCCCTGTAGTCCACGGCGCTCCTCTGCGTTGACCAGTTATATGTTGTAAGGACCTTATCACACATAGGCAAGGCAACACAGGCGTACAGGGAAACGCATTCAAAGCCGGGCTTCCCAGAACGGGGAAAACGATGTGGACAGGCACCGCCCAGGTCCGCCGTTTGCTATTGGTTCCTTGGACCGATCAACTGGCGAAAAGCGCTTTGAACCAGCCAACATCAAGGCGCGTCGTTCTGCTCGCCGAGGATGACGAGGCGACCGCACGCGCATGGACTGAGGCACTCCGCCTGAACGACGTTGAGGTCGTATGGGCTCGTGCCGGCGAGTCTGCACTTGCGCTCGCGATGAACGCACCTCCGGATCTTTTTGTCACCGACTGGCTCTTGCCGGAGATCGACGGTATAACATTGCGCCGTCTGTTTCGGGACACCCCGGCGCTCAATCATGTACCAATCATTCTCGCACTTGCTTCGCCGCTGGCGCTACCGGACGAACCTGCATCTGCGTCGGAAACTGTTTATCTCAGCAAGCCCGTCGATATCTCACTTCTGTGCGCGGCCGCCTCTGACCTTTTGGATAAGTCGAGCGGGGCAGGCAAGCCGCGGGCGGTCGATGATTGTGGGGCGCGTACGGATGGCCCTGAACCCATCGCGCGCGCTTCCCTGCGCACGTGAACGGTCCGTGCGTAGTCTGCTGCAGCGGTGCCGCCTGTTCCTCGGGTTGCTGTGACAGCTCTCCGGGCAGGCGTAGATAACTGGACCCGAGCGATTATCTGGACGCGATATTCGACCAGATTGAGCGACTGAAGGCCGGCATCCGCGCCGAGGTTGAAGATCCGCTCCGCGTGCTGAAGCAGCGGTTTGGCTATACGAAGACCCCATACTGACAGCACGTTCGAGCGCTCGAGATGCAGATTCAAACGTGGCACCACGACGACCCCAACAGCCGCAAACTTGCCGAGATTCCCGGGATCGGTCCCATCACTGCAAGCGCATTCGTCGCGTCAATTGGCAATGCCAGGAACTCCAGACAGTTTGGGCGGGGCTTCGGCGCGGACAATCTGGAATTGATGCGCCTGTTCTACCAGAGCTATCCGGCGGGCGACATATCCGAATCAGTGATTCGGAAATCCCGGACCCGGGCGTCCAGGGCAAATTCCGAATCGCTGGTTCGGCATTTTTCGCTCCAGCAACTCGCAGAGCGCTTCCCGCTGTCCTGGACGCATTACGTGCGGCTGATGCGACGGACGCGATCGCCCGAAGAGCGGGCGTTCTACGAAGCGGAAGCGCTGCGTGGCGGCTGGAGCGTGAGGCAGCTCGAACGTCAGATTGGCAGCCAGTTCTACACGCGCACACTGATGTCCAAAGATAAGCGCGCCATGCTCGAGAAGGGCGCCGTCGCGAAACCCGGTGACACGGTGTCTCCTGAAGAAGCGATCAAGGATCCGTATGTCCTGGAGTTCCTTGACCTGAAGGACGAGTATTCCGAAAGCGATCTTGAAGAGGCGCTCATCCACCGGCTGGAGGACTTCCTGCTTGAGCTGGGCGGCGACTTCACGTTCGCGGGCGGCAGCGAAGGTTGCGCATCGGTGACAGCTGGTTTCGCGTGGATCTGCTCTTTTTTCACAGGCGTCTGCGATGTCTGGTGATCATCGATCTCAAACTGACCGAGCTGAACCATGCTGACGTCGGGCAGATGCATATGTACTGCGACTACGCGAAGGAACACTGGACGCTACCCGGCGAAAATCCGCCGGTCGGCCTGATCCTTTGTGCGAGGACCAATGCAGCGATCGCACGCTATGCACTCGACGGACTGCCCAACAAGGTGCTCGCGGCGGAGTATCACACCGTACTTCCAGACGAGCAATTGCTCGCCGACGAATTGGCGAAAACCCGTCGCGAATGGGAAGCGCAACATCCCATCCTGCCGGACAGCGATTGCGCGCGACTGAGTAACCGGAATCCGTTCTAAAGACGGAGCAGGGCGACAAAGCTAACGCTTCGCAAGCGCTTACTTCGCGGCAGTGGAGCGCCTGACTGAAAACGAGTTGGCGCCAAGGCGCGAAATAGTGCGCACGCCATCGAAACCTCCGCCATGGTCTGAGCGAGACAGCATTTCGATGAATCCTTCCTCATGTATAGAAGCTCATGAGTCGAGTTATTCAATTATCCTGCGCACTGAATATTTGTCCCACATACGTGATAAGGAATCTAGTGCGGGAAATGCTAACCAACAGGAATCCATAACAAATATCGGATGCATATTTATTTATTCCAGCTTCATCGCTTAGATGTTTAATTGCCTGCCGAACCCTTCTCGTATTCGTTAGGTTTCTCCGGGTCCGTTGTCCGCCGCATCTTGAGGCCATGAAGCCGGTGGCAGCCTGGGCGTCGTCCGCCTTACGCGCGGCGCGTCGGTCTGCCAATCCGCTTCGTCGCGCACGTTTAACTGAGCTCCAGCGGCAGAATAGTCAAGAGAGCCTAGAGTGATTGGCCAATCTGTTGCGCAGCATTGCTGAGTAGCGGTAGGAATTTCTTTTCGAAGGTCTCGCGATTTGCGCGACTATCCATCGCACTGATATTGATTGACGCTATAGCCTGGCCTTCGCGGTTGCGTATAGGTACGGCAACCGACCGTCGTCCCTCATATACCTCGTCTTCTGTTATCACATAGCCTTTGTCACGTGTCTCGTTGACGATGCGACGGATTTCGGCAACGCTCGTGATTGTCCGGGGGGTCAGTTTCTTCGGCTGCAGCGCAGCGAAGTAGTCTTCAAGCTCTGCGTCACCCAATGCCGCCAAGAGCACACGGCCCATCGCGTTGACGTAGGCGGGCATACGTGAGCCTACCTGCATATGGATCGTGTAAATGTGTCGAGGTGGAACCCGCGCAATGTAGACCACTTCGCCTTCGTCAAGAACTCCGAGCGAGCACGACTCGTCAATCGTGTCGACGATCTCCTTCATGAAAGGCTGTGCCTTTTCCCACAAAGGAAGGGATGACAGATACGAGTAGCCTAGGTCCAGCACCTTGGGGCTCAATCTAAAACTATTTCCATCCTGGGTCACATAGCCCAGCGCCTCCAAAGTCAGGAGAAAGCGCCTTGCAGATCCGCGCGTCAGGTTGGTCCGGGCAGCTACCTGGCTAAGCGTCAGTCGATCCGCGCCGTGTTCGAAGGTACGGATGACTGCAAGGCCGCGTGCGAACGCAGTTACGAAATCTGCGTGATGTTCATCGATGGGCATGAGGCGAACTTATTCGAATGTGAGCAGATGCTTTTGGGATACGGCGAACGGTCTGATCTTACATGATCAGGAGGCGAGGGTTTTCCCCCGCTTGACCGGGTTAAGTCAAAGCATACATCATTGTCCGTAACACGTACATACGTCCGTTAGACGGACAATACCATAGAAACGAGCCATGAAGGTCGAAAAACCCAGTTTCTTCCAGTGGGAGAAGTATCCATTCGAAGTGCCGCCTGAGCTTGGTGATCGGCGCGGCAAGAAGTTCCAGGTCGCTGTCGTCGGTGCAGGCCCTGTTGGATTGGCGACAGCGTTGTCCCTGGCCCAGCAGGGCGTGAGCGTTGTCGTCCTGGAAGCGAGGGATCAGCTTTCTGATAGCAGTCGCACGCTAGCGGTATCGCGTCGTAGCGTACAGGTACTTGACCGTCTTGGCGTGGCTGAGCAGTTCAGGGCGTTGGCGGTGGTGAGAGAGCGCAACTACATCTATTGTGGCGAGAATCTGATACACAGCGCGCCTTATGAGCAGTCGCCCACCGAGAAATTCCCGGATGTGAGTGTGCTGCAGCAGCCGTGGACGGAAAAAGTTCTACTTGATGCGGTCGTGGCACATTCAGACATCGAGTTGCGTTGGCTGAGTGCTGTAACCGGCGTTCGCCAGGACGAGGGGTCTTTTCCGGCCGTGTCGGTGCAGACGGAGCGCGGTAACTACGAGTTGCAGGTCGACTATGTCGTTGCGGCTGATGGTGCGCGTGGGCAAGTGCGCCGCAGCCTTGGACTGGCATATGAGGAAGTCGGTGACGGGGTGGTGCAGCGTAACTTCGTGATCTGCGACTTCGAGATGAAGACTTCCCATCCCGTCGCACGGCGACTCTGGATCCGTCCTCCCTATAAACCGCAGTCGGCGGTCCTCCTGCACAAGCAGCCTTTTGACACGTGGCGACTTGACTACGCGCTGGAAGATGATGAGCAGTTGGAGGACGCCCTCAGACCGGAAAACGTTGCAGAAGTGGTGGCCGACCAGGTCAGGCTCCTGATGGGAAGCGACCCGCTGCCTGAATGGCGGATCGTGTGGATCTCCTCCTATCGCCCGATGTCGCGCAGCCTGACGAACTATCGCCATGGCCGTGTTTTTTTCGCGGGAGACTCGGCGCATCAGACGCCTATCTTTGGTGGTCGGGGAATGAACCAGGGGCTGCTGGACGCGAGCAACCTTGCGTGGCGACTGGCTACGGTGCTCAACGGTGGCGCGCCCGATGCACTCCTGGATCGCTATGACGCCGAGCGCCGCCCGACCATCGTGCGCAATCTGCACGCGATCGGACAGGCGACGCTATGCATGACTGCGCCGACGCCGGGCTCGGCGCTGATGCGAAAGGCCGCGTTCGATCTGCTGCCCGATGAACCGTTCATCTACCCACTGATTGATGCATTCAATGCCAACCGTGCCGAATCTTTGCTGACTCCGCCGCCGGAAGAGGATCCCGTTCGTGGCGCGCGGGAAGGTAGTCCATTACCCGACGCATCAGTGGACGACCGCGGTGATGGTCAGCCCGGCTTCCTGTACGACCGGCTCGCCCGGCACGCGTTCACGGGTATTTACTTGAGCGCCGACGGAAACGTACCACGGGAGCTGAAGCACACTTTTGACAACTTGCAGGCTGGCGGGGTGCCTGTATCGACAGTCGTGCTTGCGCGCACACATGCGCCGACCGTCTTCGAGAAACTCGACGGGCAAGATGGTACATGGGTACTCGTTCGCCCGGACGGGTATGTCGGCGCGCGCATCGATGCACCGTCACCGGAGACTGTCACAGCCGCTGTTGCCAGCGTGTTGTGCCCGCAGCAGCCGTCGGGGCAATGCGACGGGAATCGCACGATTTTCCGAGGCTCAAACCTGAATGCGGCGATGGAGCAATCGTTCCGTTCAGTCGCCTTGGCGCTCGACGAGCTTCAACCTGCGGATGCCGTTGACTTCCTCGCGAGATTGACGTTATTGCTCGCCGATGAAATCCGGGATGGGCAAAGGTTCGCGCACGCTGTCGATCGTGCTCGTGATATCCAGAAGCAGGGAGAACAAGCATGACGCAAACCGGGAACGATCTTCCGAGTCCTGACCGTTGGGGTGGCTATCGGATCAGTGAGTTGACGACCCCGCGAGTTCTGGCACGAAAAGCTGAGCAGAATGGCGACAAGGTATTCCTGCGCTATCTGCCCGATGGTACCGAACTGTCTTACCGTGATCTGGATCTCCAGTCCAACCGGTTGGCTCATGGGTTTTCCTCACTTGGCATCGGCCACGGCAGCCATGTGGCACTGCTGATGGAGAACAGTGTCGATCAGCTGCTGAGCTATTTCGCGTTGGGCAAACTGGGTGCGGTATCGATTCCTCTGAACACGGCCAGCCGCGGTCAGCAGTTGCGCTATCTGCTGACGCATTCGGAAGCATCGGTGCTGATCGTCGATGCAGCGCTCTGGGAGCAGTATGCAGAGATCAGTGCAGACCTTCCGCTGTTACAGCAGGTGATCGTGCTGGGCGAATTGCCGGAACAGCGTCTTGCTGAAACTGCACAAAGCGTGGAAATTCGCGCGTTCAAGACGCTTTACCCGGAAGTTTCTTTGCCGCCAGAGACGCAAGTCCAATTCAGTGACCTTGCATACATTATCTATACCTCGGGTACCACCGGTCCATCCAAAGGCGTCATGCTTTCACAGGCTCAATGTTTTCTATGGGGCCTCAGTCACGCTATGGCGTTCGGTCAACGAGATGACGACATCGCGTACATCTGCTTGCCGATGTTCCACGTCAATGCCTTGCAAGGTGCGACATACAACGCGCTGATGGTCAATTCGAGCATCGCCGTGCAGAAGCGTTTCTCTGCATCAGGCTTCTGGTCTGACGTTCGTAGCAGCGGGGCAACGCTGACCAATCTGCTGGGCTCCATGATCAATATCCTCTGGAGTCGGCCAGCCAGCGATGACGACGTGAACAACCGGCTGCGCATGTGTATGTCTGCGCCCATTCCTGACTTCGGGCGGGACTTCGAACGTCGTTTTGGGTTGCGGTTCATCCAGAGCTATAGCCTGACAGATTTTGGCCCGTCTCACGCTTTTAGCCTCATCGATCCGGTCGGCAAGCTGGGATCTTGCGGCCGGGCGCGCAAGGGCGTTCACGCGCGCATCGTCGATGAGAACGATTTCGAGTTGCCCGCCGGGTCCCGTGGGGAGTTAGTTCTCCGACACGATGTGCCGTGGGCGCACTCGATGGGCTACTACAAGATGCCGGACGCGACCGTCAAGGCATGGCGCAATGGCTGGTTTCACACCGGCGACTGCGGATATGTGGACGAAGACGGTTATTTCTGGTTCCTGGACCGTACGAAGGACGCGATTCGCCGGCGAGGAGAAAATATTTCGGCCTACGAAGTGGAAAAGATCTTGTTGCAGCATCCGGCAGTTCAGGATGTAGCGGTGTTTGCTGTCAGATCCGAGATGGCCGAGGACGAAGTGGCGGCAGCGATTGTCTGCAAGGCGGGCGCGCAACTGGATCAGGCGGCGCTGATCGAGTTCTGCCGCGGGGAAATGGCTTATTACATGGTGCCTCGCTTCCTGCAGGTCATGTCCGATCTGCCGAGAAATGCAAGCCAGAAGATAGAGAAGTTCAAGCTGCGTGACGCCGCGAATGCGGATCTTTCCCAACTCTGGGATCGTGAGCGCGCGGGGATCAAGGTTAGCCGATGAGGGGAAGCATGGAATCGCGTCGTCTGCCGCTTCTGGACATTGAGAATCACGCGTTCTGGACGGGTGGCTCTGTAGGTGAACTGGCCATATGCCGTTGCCAGCAATGCGGGCACTTCGTTCATCCACCAAGCGCTGCGTGTCCCGTTTGCGCGTCTGTTGATGTTGAAGCCGAAGCCGTCTCCGGGCGAGCGAGCGTGGTGTCGTTTTCGGTCAATCACCAGGCTTGGGTGGCAGGCCAGGCGGTGCCGTTTGTGTTGGCGATGGTCGAGCTTGACGAACAAGCCGGGCTATGGGTGATGTCGAATATCGTAGGCTGCGAGCCGTCGAAGGTGTTTATCGGACAGAGGGTACGCGTGTGCTTTGAGGCGCACGATGATGTCTGGTTGCCAATGTTTATTCCCGAGGATGTCGCGTGACTCAGTATCCGGAAAAGCAGGTTGCTATTACGGGAATAGGGCAGTCCGAGGTTAGCCGTGGCTCGCCGCTGAGTCCCCTGCGGTTGACCGTTGATGCCTGCAAGACTGCCGTGAGTGATGCCGGATTGTCACTCAGGGATATAGACGGTCTCGTCACGTACCCAAGTACGGCGGAAGGGGGGGCAGGATTTTCGCCTGTCGGAGTGCATGATTTGCGTCTCGCGCTCGGTTTGAAGCTGAGCTGGTACGAGACTCCGTCGCTGGAGTCACCGGCACAGATGAGCGCCCTGTTTGCGGGCATTCATGCACTGGTCGCCAGGACTGCGCGTCATGTTCTTGTTTTTCGCGCTACAGCCGAGGCATCGGCTCGCAAGCGCGCCCGGGATGCCGTAGCCTGGGGCGGTGCCAATTCCCGCGTTGCGGGGATGTGGCAGTGGGCAGTGCCATTTGGCGCTCATTCGCCTGCGCCATGGTACGCAATGTATGCCACGCGTTACATGTACGACCATGGAGTCAGCGAGGCGCAGTTGGGGGCGATTGCCGTGCACGCGCGCCGGATGGCCGGACTCAACCCTGCTGCCGTTTATCGTCAATCGATTACGCTTGACGACTACCTGGCGTCTCGCGTTATCGCATCGCCTTTGCGACTGTACGACTGCGATGTGCCTGTTGACGGTGCTACTGCTTTCGTACTTTCTCGTGTCGAGGACGCTCTTGACATGCCCAATCCGCTCCTGCGGTTTGAAGCCATCGGCAGCGCGTTTACGACAGGCGGACTGCGGCAGCCAACCGATATGAGTTCTTTTGGTGCCGAGGCCGCTGCAGCCATGCTGTGGTCGAGGACTGATCTCCGACCGGCTGACGTTGATGTCGCGCAAATCTACGACGGCTTCAGCATTCTCACCATGCACTGGTTGGAGGCGTTGGGACTGTGCGGCAGAGGCGAGGCTGGCGCGTTTGTCGAGGGTGGCAAACGCATTGATCTGGATGGTGACCTGCCGATCAATACGGGTGGTGGACAGTTATCGGCGGGCCGTTTGCACGGCTTCGGCCATACACACGAAGCCTGTATGCAGCTATGGGGGCGCGGGGGGGCGCGACAAGTGCCGCGAGATCCGAAAGTGGCGATTGTCTCCAACGGAGCTTACGGCCTGGGTTGTCTTTTGCTTACCAAAGAATCATGAAATCTGAATTCACCAATAACGATCGGCAGCCTGTTGTGGCCGAAAGCGACCATTCGAGCGCACTGTTCCAGCCGCTGAACTTGCGGGGTCTGGCCTTGCCCAACCGCATCGTGGTCTCTCCCATGTGCCAATACAGCGCGTCAGACGGATGTGCGACTGATTGGCATCTTCTACACTTCGGTTCGATGATGACGTCGGGCGCTGGCCTGTTCATCATCGAAGCAACGGCGGTTGATCCGCGCGGGCGAATTACGCCGGAATGTCTTGGCTTGTGGAATGACGACAACGAACAGGCTCTGCGCAATGTGCTCTCGCGCGTGCGCAAGTACAGCCAGGTACCTGTCGGCATACAGCTCAGTCATGCCGGCCGAAAGGCAGCATCACATCGTCCATTCGTGGGAAAAGGTCCCCTGAAGTCGGATCAGGGAGCATGGCCGGTCATCGGACCGAGCGCCATTCCGTTCGCCGACGGCTGGCAAATGCCTCACGCCATGAGTCGCGCAGACATGGATGAAGTGGTCAATGTTTTTGTGCAGGCGGCAAAGCGGGCGGACCGATTGGGTGTCGACCTTATTGAGTTACACGCTGCGCATGGATACCTGCTTAGCGCGTTTCTCAGTCCGCTTGCGAATCAGCGAAGCGACGAATACGGCGGCTCCCTTGAGTACCGCATGCGTTTCCCGCTGGAGGTGTTTTCGGCCGTCCGGGCGGTATGGCCTGAACATAAGCCGCTGGGGGTACGGGCGAACGGCACGGACTGGCATCCACAGGGCTTGCAGACTGAAGACGCCGTTATCTTCGCCACTGAATTGCGCAAGCTCGGTTGTGACTTTGTCGACATGTCGACAGGAGGGAACGCCTACACGAAGGTGCCGATCGGTCCGGGATACCAGGTACCGTTTGCCGAGGCGGTCCGTCAAGGTTCGGGGTTGACGACCGTTGCCGTGGGGCTGATTCAGAGTCCCCGTCAAGCAGAAAACATCGTAGCCAGTGGACAGGCTGATCTTGTGGCCGTCGGCCGTGCTCTGCTGAACAACCCGCATTGGCCGTGGCAAGCGGCAGAAGAACTCGGATGTTCGGTAGAGGTTCCGTGGCAGTACTTTCGTGCTGCGACCAAAGCCGGCGTTCCGCCGCCGTATGTGCGTTGATGATCAACAAAGGATAACAGTTATGTCCACACCTTCTTTTGCTGAGTTGCGTTTTTACAGCGTGGAACCTGGTCGCATGCATGACATGGGGGCGCGGTTCCACGGACCTCTGCAGCGTCTGTTTGAAAGGCACGGTATTTCGGTGGTGGGAGGATGGCAGAGTTCTTACGGCGCACGGT
This sequence comes from Paraburkholderia phymatum, assembly GCF_038900715.1. GTDB lineage: Bacteria > Pseudomonadota > Gammaproteobacteria > Burkholderiales > Burkholderiaceae > Paraburkholderia > Paraburkholderia phymatum_A. The sequence goes on from NZ_JAYMRZ010000014.1 coordinate 189,374, forward strand.
CACCGTTGTTTGTATACCTGATGCATTGGCCGAGTCTGGAGGTTCGCAATCACGCGTGGAATGGCTTTTATGGTGATCCGGATTGGTACCAGGTCCGTACCGAAACGAATCGAGGCAGCGAACTGGTCGAACGTTATGACATCAATTTCCTTCGTCCGATTGTTCCGCTCGGCTCTGATGAGCTGAACGAATTCGAAGAGATCGAGCTTTACGTCACTCGTCTGCGGGTCGGGACATCTCGACTGGCTTCCCAGTGGATCGAGGGCACGGCGCCGGCCCAATTGGCACGTTCAGGTGGTCGTTTGCTGGGCGCCTACGAATATCTAACCGGCGATGACTTGCCTCGGGCCGCGCTATTTCTCGGCTGGAAAGGGGCTCAAGACCGTAACGGTGCGTTGTCCACAATGGAGGTCGATCCGCTTGGACGAGCCGACCGCTATCTACTCCATCACATTTGATACGGAGGTTCACGAAACCATTGAAAAGTTCGGGCACGCAGCCCAACCCTGTCTGGACTGGCTCGACAGTAGTGAGCCTGAGGCTTCGCGGACACGAGAAGCATATAACACATGGTTAGGAGAACGGTATGATTGGTGGAGACCAGGGAGCAAACGTTTTTGATAGCAGGCCGATTGGCCTGATGCAATGGCGGATATTCTTTCTTCTTGCATTGGTCGCGATGGTTGACGGTTTCAATGCTCAGGCATTATCGATTATTGCGCCTGCCTTGGCGTCCGAATGGCACTTTGATAGCGCCGTGATGACAAGGCTCTTTGTCGCTGCGCTCTGCGGCACGGCGATCGGCAGTTGCAGCTTCGGATGGATCGCCGATCGCGTTGGACGCAAGCCAGTCCTTCTGAGCGCATTGGCGGTGATGGGCATTTTTTCATTTGCCGCAGCAAATTCTTCAACGGTTTTTGAGTTAGGATCATTTCGATTCATCGAGGGAGTTGGCTTGGGCGCCGCATTGCCGAACATCCTCACCCTGACCGTGGAGTACAGCCCGGAACGGCATCGAAACATCATGGTCAACGCGGTCATGTGCGGGTTTCCCGTGGGTGGCGCGGTGGGTGGGATGATCGTCGGCCACCTGCTTCACCACTACGGGTGGCGAAGCGCACTTGTTCTGGGTGGGGTTGCTTCGCTCATGCTTGTTCCTATCCTGGCGCTTGGGTTGGTTGAATCGCTGCGGTTCCTGTCGACCAGAAACGACGCCGGCGCGAAAATCGATTCCATCATGCAGAAGATGGGCATTCGAGAAGCGATCAAATTGCCCACTCTCCGTCCTCAGCATACGCGGGTTCCGGTGCGGGCTATCCTCAGTTCGGAGTTAAGGTTTGGCACGATCGTGTTATGGGTCATGTCAGCCTGCGCAAATATCATCCAGTATTTCCTGATCAGTTGGTCTCCATGGATGCTCAAGGCGACGGGTGTATCGGCTTCTGAGGCGGCCTACGGTGCCGTCGCGCTTGGAGTCGGCAGTACCTTGGGTGCCTTGGCAATTGGCCGCGTGATGGATCGTCTCGGGGCCTACGCGGTAGTTGCGATTGGATATCTGCTTTCTGTATTTACGATCGTCGGAATCAGCTTTGCGATTGGACTGTCGATGCAGGTTGTCTTGATAGCGATATTCGCGGCTGGGGTCTTTGTCGTTGGTGCAAGATTTGGCGTGAGCGCCCTGACAACCGGGTATTTTCCGACCCAGATTCGTGCCACAGGTGTGTCGAGCTGCTACGGGTTTTCTCAGGTCGGGTCAGTGTTGGGGCCGTTGGTTGGCGGCATGCTGATTTCCATTCCTCTTGACTACCCCTCGGTTTTTAGATTTGCAACTATTCCAGCCATTCTGAATGCGATTTTGGGCTATGCGCTCTATCGCAGGCTTCGCTCTGGTCAAGATCGCTCCATTCTCGTCGCAAATCTTGGTGGTGAGAGGTAAAGAAATACTCTGAAAAAAACCATCGACACCACGGTCGGTCTTTGCTCGACGAATTGCAAAGGTTCTGAAACGGCTGTACACGCGCTCGATGTGATTCTGAGGCGTATATATGGCACCTATGGGCCGAACCTGATAAATCTCAAAGGAATGGTGATGGCCGAGCGCGGCTTTGATGTCGATCATCAGACCGTGCCTCGGTGGGCGAGCAGCTGCTGCGCGCTTGAAAATGTGTTCCGGGTCCGCAAGCGCCATGTAGTCAGAAACTGCGGCGTAGACAGGGCGGACGACATGATCTTAGTTTTTTACTATTAAATAAGTACTACTATGTGAATATGCTTTGACGACGCAATAGAACCATTATTTTCGTATAGAAAAGCATCCACATACCCATCAACGTAATGAATGCCCAGTATGAAAAAGTTCATTTCATCAATCGTTCTATTTTCGGCCATTATCTCTGCTGAAGCTGCGCACGCACAAAGCAGCGTATCGCTATATGGCATTATCGATGAAGGCTTGTCGTACACGAGTAACTCTGGCGGACATAGTCTGTATAGCCTTCAGAGTAGCGTCATGCAATCGAGCCGTTGGGGTCTTCGCGGTACAGAGGATCTTGGAGGCGGGGTGAAGACGATCTTCGTTCTCGAAAGTGGCTATGATCCCAGCACCGGTAAGCTCGGGCAAGGTGGGTTACTATTCGGACGTCAGGCCTACGTCGGTCTGGGAAACCAGGTCGGTACCGTCACACTGGGACGACAATATGATTCGGTCGTTGATTTTCTTGGACCGCTCGCGGCATCGAACCAATGGGCTGGTGCCATTGCTGACCATGCTGGCGACATCGACAATTTCAACAATACTTACCGAACTAATAATTCAGTGAAGTTTAGTAGCGTGCCTTACGCTGGCCTCCGTTTCTCGGCACTCTATAGCTTCGGTGGAATTGCCGGTGACGCCTCTCGCAACCAGGTGTTCTCGGGCGGGGCCGGATACACCGGCGGACCCCTTACCCTTGGGATCGGCTATCTGAATGTCCGCAACCCCAATGTTAGTTTCTTTGGCAACAGCACATCAGGTACCGCATCGCCGACGACTGCCAATATTTCGTCGCCGATTTATAAAGGTTTCGCATCTGCGCACACCTATCAGGTGATTGGAGCAGGTGGGGCATACACCTTCGGAAAGGCGACTCTCGGTGCGACGTACTCGTGGGTTGCTTTTAGCAGTTTAGGCGATACGAGTTCTGGGCCTATTCCGGGTTCCGTGGCAGCCTACACAGGATCCGCACACGTCAACAACGTAGAAGTGAACTTCAAGTACATGTTGGCTCCCACATGGCTGATCGGCGTTGCCTATAATTATACAAATGTGAGTTCGGTTGCCGGAAAAGATGGCGCAAAATACAACCAGATCGACGCAGGTATTGACTACTTCCTGTCCAAGCGAACGGATGTGTACATGATTGGGGTCTACCAGAAGGCGTCGGGAATCAACTCTCTCGGTGCACCGGCGGTCGCTGCGATCAATCTCGCGACCGCGTCAACCAGTAACAGGCAGCTTCTTGGCCGCGTAGGTGTCCGCCATAAGTTTTGATAGTAGCTTACTTGCGGTAGCTGATCGGCTCTCCAATTTTCTTGCCAAACGCAATGTTAGTTTTCGGCGCTTGGTCGGTCCGTCAGCTGGGCCCGCAAGCCCAGCTGACGGACAACATCTGCGGCAAAAAAAATCCAACCGTTATATAAGAAAAGTTATCTAAATAGCCCGTGTTTCAGATGGCTGTGGTGCAAATAGAGATCTACGAATCGGTTAGAGTGGCGGGCTGACCCATTTGAGAGCCCGCGATGAGCAAACGGAAGAATCTGGACAGCCTGTTTGCGGGTCGCCACTTTGACCGCGACGTGATCATTCTTTGTGTGCGCTGGTATCTGCGCTACAAACTCAGCCTGCGCGATCTCGTCGAGACGATGGCCGAGCGAGGGCTGTCGCTTGCTCACACCACGATCCTGCGCTGGGTGCGACGCTCTACGCCCGAGTTCGTCAAGCGCTGGAACCGTTTCGCCCACCCCTGCGGGACGGTCGTGGCGGGTTGACGAGACGTATCTGAAGATCCGGGGTAAATGGGTTTATCTATATCGGGCGGTGGATCGGTGCGGCCAGACGGTAGACTTCATGCTCAGGGCAAAGCGCGATGTGGCTGCGGCAAAAGCCTTTTTCACCAACGCAATCAAACATCAGGGACGGCCACCGGAGACGGTCACGCTCGATGGGTATGCGGCGTCGCACCGGGCCGTGCGTGAGCTGGAAAATGATGGCCTGCTTCCCGGGGACACGAAGGTACGCTCCTCGAAGTACCTCAATAATCTGATCGAACAGGACCATCGTCACATCAAGTCCAGAACGAACGTGATGCTCGGGTTCAAACGATTCAGGGCTGCCGCGGCGACGATTTCGGGCATCGAGTTGATGCATCGCATTCGCAAGGGGCAATTCGACCTCACCGCTCTCGCGCTTGCGGACATCACTGCTTCCTCTGTCTGAAATGCCGTCCTTTTCAATCGATAAGGTATCCATATTTATAAGAGGCATCTTGGACGCGCCACCTGTTTGCACCAGATCCTCTGCGGCGTCGGCGTAAGAGACGCGACGCCGCCACCCTACCGGCACAGACCGTCAGTGAGATTTAAGCGCGCAACTTGAACGGCCAGCATCCGTCGGAATGCACTCGAGTGCATTCCGACGGATATTTCAACAGCCTGTCAGGGAAGGTTCTGCATTTGCCCTATAGCATTTTTATGTCAATTGGGTATCACAAAAGTTAGATTTTTTTTATTGCCTTTCGACCGCAGTGAGTATCGCTTGCGCCTGCTCAGGTCGGATGCTGTGAATGGCCGTAGTCACCTTGTCAACGTCATATCCAACGGGTACCCCGTTGGTGCTGAGTTTGTAGAGGAGAATGCCAAGAGCAGCCCGCCCAGCCTTTCGCTCTGCAAAAACTGAACTGCATACGGTCTTATATGGGTACTCGCGTGCCTCGAAGCTATCGCAACCTGTCATCCCTTGGGGGCCATAAGCCCCCCATTGCTGAAGGTCTCTTGAAGCGATAAACAACTCTCTCGAATCATCACGTGCAATTTGCGGAGGTGCTTCATAAATCCCCGCGATTTCCCAGTGCGCATCCATGTGTTTGAGCGTCACGAAAAGTGGAGATTTGATGTTCTTTGTCTCAAACACGTGCCACGCATTATTGACCTCTAATGCAGGCGATTGGCTGTCAGGCGATTGCCCTGCGCAAAATGCCGAGGAAGCCGTGAGCAAGACAGCCGCGCAAATTGCCCCGGCACTAAGCATGTTCATCTTCACTTAGCGCTCACAAGTTGGTCCAGGTGCTCGAACACACCTGCTTGGCGCAACGCTGCCCTTGGCGAGTCCACTCCGCGCAACAGGTTAAAGCGGGGGTCTTCCCATCGCTTGTGTGTCTCATAACCCATGCTACCGGCGACATAACTCTTCGTCACCGACGTAGGAACAAAAACGTAAGAAAACGCACTGCTGCAAGGGCTGTATTCCAAAGTCTTCTTCATCGCGCGACCTTGGCAGTTTGTGATGACTGTCTTCTCGCCGTAGTTGCCTGGGTCAGCATACGTGTAAAAGCCGGCAGCAGTGAAGTCCGGCGCGTAACGTGTCAAGTCGCTGTTAAATGCAACGCGTTCTTGCCGCTCATTCGCAATCGGTTGACGCGTTCGGGAGACGTTAGCGACCTTGTACTTGCCATCGGCAATGCTTTTTTCGAGAAGCACATAAATGCCATTGTCGCGCTCTGCTGGTCCAAGAATTGGTTCAGCGAATTTAATCGGCTGTCCCTTAGCATTCAGGGTAGGTGGTACCGTGACGCATGCGGTCAAGGTGAGTGCAGCAGCTGTAGAGAGCAGGATTGGGATGCGTTTCATTTCAAAGGTGATTTATAATAAAATTGAAAAAATTCTCAAATTTTGCAGTTTATTGTCCCCGGCCTTTCAGGCTCCACACTTCGATGGCTTTAGAACAGGATCGAGTTGATGAAGTGCGGCTCGGTGATTGGCGCGATTTCGTTCGGCTGGATGCCGTCGATAGCAGGTAGCAGGTTGACGCTGGCGTCTGTCGCGGGCTCAACTCGCGGGCGCACGTCCTCGGCACCCAGAACGCTGCCGATGGTCGTGTTCACGGTGGAAAGGGTGCCAACAAGGCCCTTACCCAGGTTGTTGCTAGTATCGAGATACGTCGGCTTCACGCCCATACCCAGAGTGAACGCCAATTCCACCGCCATGCGCGCGCCGATGTCATGCGCAAGGTCCGCTGAATCAATCGAGCCCTTACCACCAACCATGGTCGCCTTGCCCAGCGAAATCACTTTGCCTTCCAGCATGAACTTCACGCCGAAGTCATCTGCGCCGTAGGGGAGTCCGCGCTGATACCACGGGCGCTGGTGGAACCAGCGGACCTGAACAATCATCTCGCCACGTGGCTTGAAGTGATTGCCTTCACCCTCGAAGCCATTGATGAACGCAGCCACGGCCTTTTCGTAGTCAGAACCTTGGCAATCGACCGGGCAAGGCAACACCTTGAGCTTCGGCATATAGCCGATGACGCTGCTGACGTTACGTCCCGAGGCCTCGCCATTTTCAGCGTAGCCGCGAATCAGGTCTTCGTTGGTGATTTCGGGCATATTCTGGTTGGGCCGGAAGAGCGCGGGCTGAGCTTTCGACTTGGCCATGAACGCCACCTTGAGCGGGTTTGTCTCGGTCACCACGCCTGGGGGCATCAAGTTACCCGCCTGTCCAGCCGATGCGGGCTTTGCGGGTAGATTCGCAAGTTTGTCCGCTTCTGTGTCCTGCTCCGTTACCTTCGCGATTGCACCTGAAGCGACCAAATCCAATTCGGCTGCATTCGGGGCCGTCTGCGACACAGCCTGCGTACTCGCATTCACATCGCTTGCGGCCTCCTGAGCCATCGCACCCAGAGCCATCAGGCCCAGAATCACACCCATTCCATATCGTTTCATTTAGATTTCTTCAATTTCACTTCGCACGAGCTTAGAGATGTTGCATAAGGCCGGACTAGCAATTGGTTACGTTAGCCTGTCTATATATAACGGCATGTAATCTAGGAAATTAAGGGTTCCATCTTGACCGGCTGATGGCGATAGCTCGCTGATGGCAGGAGCTGCTGGGGGAGTCGTCGCTCGTTCGTGGTCCCAGCCACGAGAAGGACGCCCACCGACTGGCAGAGCGACGGGGACGATAGTCCCGCGCCCCACGCTACGCGCGGGGAAGGTAGTCAAGTCGGCGCACAGCAGAGACGGAAGGCCATCGGGCCGGAGCCAGCGGCGCGTTCATCGATGCGGGGTGAGTACCTTGCCCGCGCGCAGAGCGGGGCGCCGCCTTTGGAGACATGAGCTACGTCCAGTGGCGAAAATGCCCGGCAAAACGTCCAGTCCAGTTTTGCACAGAGGGCATGGTGGCTCGCCGCATAAGCGGCTACGCCTTCCGCGTTCGCCGTCCGCCTTCCAGGAAGGCGAACACGGGGTGTTGCATCTTTCGCGCTATACGAAATACCGACGCGTTATTTGGAGATACTTCGTGAAGGTACGCGACGGGCGCATCATTGCCAGGGAGCGAGACGAACGGCTGCTCAAATCGCTCGCACGCTTTGGGTTCTGGAGAACTCGAGATTGGGCAGCCTTGCGCCCGGCCTGGTCCAGCGGTGCGACCGACGAACCTAGGCTGGAAGCGTCGGTCGCCACGGCGTCCGACCTACGCATGGCGCAGCGCACGCTGCGGCGACTCGTCGATGCCCGGCAGGTACACTTGGACTTTCGCCTCTGGCGAATGGCATGGAGCAGCTCCAAAGTCGTCGGTCTTGTCGAGATCGATGTCGCGCTTTGCGGCTTTGCCCAGGCATTCTATGCCTCGATTTCCGAGGCTACGGACAGGAGGGACGCTCCAATTCGGCTACGGCGCGATGTCCGATGTCCCGGGCGCCCGCGAAGTGCGGCATGTATCATAACTGGGACGTTGCGCCTGGTGCGATGGCTTGCAACATGAAGCGGGTGATCAGGCTGCTCGGCGCAGACCGGACTATGGAAAATGGATATGCGGGCATGCAATATCGGCGACGTGCGGCGAATATTCTGCCCATCGCTCATCGCCTGCAATACGCGGCTCTGTTCTTGCCGCGAAACAGCAGATGCGCAGACGGCCAGGAGGAATGGTCCGGACCGCGCTTTCGTCATCACTAACTGACTTGTGAATTGCGGTGTCCGCCGGCAACGTGCGACGTGGCAGGAAGCGATATGGGTGCGGCTGTAACCAACATTTCGAGGCTGACCAGCGCGGCAACGCTCGCGACAAGCGCCTCATACGACTGTTCTGCGAGTCTGACGTCGGTTCCCCAGCTCCGGACCAGGTCAAGGCGCGCTGCCTGTTCGTGAACAAGCTCCAGTCCACGACGGACGCGCACCGCGCAGGCTTCAGCTCTGGCGGATACCTCCGGTCCGGAAAACAGTGCCTGAGCGGAATGGTGCTCTGGTCCGCGATACCGGGCTACTGTGGGCGCGTCGCCGACCTGTGTCGCGGCCTGAGACACAGATTCGAGTAGCACGGTTGGGTCGAATGGCTTCTTGAGTATGCGCTCCACGGGAACGCTGGCCTCGGTATCGACGCCCGACATCAGGATAATCGGGACGCAGGAAAGTCGCGGGATGGCTTTCAACATGCGAACCAGGTCCGTTCCTTCCAGGGCCGGCATGTGAATATCGGAGACGATGACCTGCGGAATATCCACGAGAACTGCGCCCAATGCCTCGAGACCATCATTTGCGACCGTCACATCGTGGCCCGCAGCTGTCACGACGGCTACCAGAGCCTCCCGCAGATTTGCGTCGTCGTCGACCAAAAGCACGCGGCTCATCACTATGCTCTCCGTACGAGAGCAATATGTGCGAGCATCCGGCATTCCCAAACGACGCGCCGCAAACGGCTGTCGACCGTCTAACGCCCGATGGGCATGCGCTCGCTATTCCCATCTCGTTCCGACAAATGCCCATAGCCCACGCAGTCGATACGTCCGACTTCCCACGGTTGTTACGGTACAAGGCTGAGCGTCGCTTCCTGCTATCGCACTGAGCATCTTTCACCCGGTTGCTGCCGCTTGAATACGCAGAGATGCCACTCGCGTTGGCTCGTGCATACATCGATAGTCACGACTAGCACCGCCAGCTACGTCCTACCGGTATTGCCTGCTCATTTCAGATAGATGTGGAGACGCAATCGGCGCATCAGTGCGATTGCCCAGGTAATCCTGGTCCACGCAGTGAACACCCTTTTGTTTCGATGACGAAGTACAGCGCGAGCGCCCCAACCACGCACGCGCTCATCATGTAGTACGCGGGGAACAATGCGCTGCCTGTCTTCTCTACGAGCCAGTCGCTGACGATCGGCGCCGTTCCGCCAAAGATCGTCGCTGAGATGTTGTACGCGATTGCCATGCCGGCATAGCGAAATCGCGTCGGGAACATCGCTGGGAACATCGCCGAAATCGTCGCGAGCTGCGGTACGTACAGCAAGCCCAAAACGGTGAAACCGATGAGCACGCCAGCCGGGCCGTGTGCCATCAGCGAAAACATCGGTATTGCCGCAACGAACAGCCCGATGAGCGACAGCCACCACATCGTCTTGCGGCCGAGCCGGTCCGACATCCAGCCCGCGAATGGCAGGAACACCATCATCGAGAGCATGCCGATCAGCGGAATCAGCAGCGACATGTTCTCGCTCACGTGCATCTGCCTATGCATGTAAGTCGGCATGTACGCAAGCAGCACATAGTTGACGATGTTGAGCGCGGCAGCGAGAGCACCGAGCAGGACCAGTTGCATGCCATAGCGCCGGAAGAGTTCCTTGAGCGAGACGGCCGGCCGATGCTTCGCCTCGAAATTTTCGGCCACTTCGCGGAACACGGGCGTTTCCTCCAGGCGCGAACGCAAATAGCAGCCGACAAGACCCAATGGCGCCGCGACGAGGAAGGGCAGGCGCCAACCCCACGCGTGCATCGCCTGGTCGCCGAGCAGCATCGAGCAGCCGAGCATCAGTAGCGCACCGAGCGAGAACCCCGACAACGTCGCAAATTCGAGGAAGCTGCCGCAGAAGCCGCGGCGGTCATCGGGCGCGTATTCGGCCATGAAAGTCGCAGCGCCGCCATATTCGCCGCCCGTCGAGAAGCCCTGGATCATCCTGAGTACGATAAGGAGCGCGGGAGCCACCCATCCGACGGACGCCCAGGTTGGGAGAAGCCCCACAAGCAGTGTCGCACCGGACATCAGGAGGACGGTCAGGGCGAGGACGCGCTTGCGTCCGAGACGGTCGCCGAGCGGACCCCAGAACAGGCCGCCGAGCGGCCGGATCAGAAACGATACGGCGAAGGTGCCCAGAGCGAACAGCGTTGCACTCGCGGCGCCGCCGGGGAACAATGCCGCCGAAATGTACACGAGACCGTACGCATAGATGCCGTAGTCGAACCATTCGGTCGCGTTGCCGAGTGCGGCGGCTGTAATCGCGCGCGTCAGCTGCCTTGATGAGATGACGTGGCTTTCGTCATGAAAAGCCGCGTCTTCGATGGAAGGAGTGATGGAAGCCTCGGACCACGATTCTGCGTAACTCATTGGTTTCCTCAACAAGGTTCGATATGTCGGGTTCCTAAGGTAACGTCGCCCAATACATTCGCCGATGTCATAGGACGATGTTCGCATCGGGATTTCACCAGGACCAGCGCGAACAAAAAACGAGGGGATGTACCCTGGTTTCGCACTTCGACAGAAGATCCATGCGTGGGTCGTGGTCCTGCAGCCGTTACTTTCGTTACTCCTGCTTCGATTCGAGATAGTGGCGCAGCCGCACGAAGCTCATCGACAGGTGAGTTCGATGCAGATAGCCGACCGATTCGAGATCGCCAATTTCCAGTGCCTTCAGCACATCTTCTATTTCGTGGCGGAATATATCGGCTTCGGTCTTTAGCCGATCGCCTTCGAGGGTCTTTATCCAGATCCGGATTGCGAGAAAGAACAGACGCTGAGCGGTTTCCTTCAGCGGACGGTTGCCGATCATCGACGTCAGTTCGAGTGAATAGTCGAGGTTGAGCTTCGCGAACTCGCTCATCGTCGGCGCGGCAGCGAGGCGCTTTCCGCGCCCGGCAAGCGCCCGCATCCGGGCGAGATCTTCTTCGCTGCGCGCAAGCGGGGTCAGCCGGCCCATCAACGAAGCGAGTTCGAGCCTGAAGTGATACACCTCTTTCAGTGTGTCGTCGTCGAAATCGGTGACGAAGGTGCCGACACCGTGCTGACTCTCAACCAGTCCCTCGGCTTCCAGCCGGCTCAGCACCCGGCGCATCGGCGTGCGGCTGACGCCGAACTGCTTCGCCAGTTCATCCTCGAATAACAGGGCACCGGGCTCGTACTCCAGCAGACAGATCTTTTCGCGTATCGCGCTATAGATCCGATCGAAGCGTTCGCGGGAACTGCTTCCTTTGCTATTACCGTTCTTTTGCATTAACTCTCGCAACGATTCATTTGAATAAGACCCAGTCGCGCGCGCAGGGTCATGAACCGGACAGTACTGCGCGCAGGAACTGTTTGGTCCGGTCGTGCCTTGGATCGCCGAATATCTGCTCGGGCGGTCCCTGTTCGGCAATGCGGCCTCCATAGAAGAAGCACACGCGATCGGAAAACTCACGGGCAAAGCCCATCTGGTGCGTCACCATCAGCATCGTCAAATCATGTTCTTTGCCTAACTGCCTGATGACTCCCAGCACTTCGCCGACCAGTTCCGGATCGAGGGCGGAAGTGACTTCGTCGAACAGCATCACCTTCGGGCGCATTGCGAGCGCACGCGCGATGGCCACGCGCTGTTGCTGACCGCCGGAGAGCTGGGCAGGAAAATGTCCGAGCTTGTTGCCGAGGCCGACGAGTTCGAGCAACGCGGTCGCGCGCTCCTCGGCCTCTTGCGCGCCCAGTCCGAGGACGCTCATCGGCGCCTGCATGCAGTTGCGCAACGCGCTCAGGTGCGGGAACAGGTTGAAGTGCTGGAAAACCATGCCGATCTTACTACGCATGCGCCGCAAGTGCCGTCCGTCGGCGGCCACCAGCGAGCCGTTGCGATGCATATGCGTAAGCGGCTCGGAGTCGATCCAGATCGAACCCGAGTCGACGCGTTCGAGTGTCATCAGCGTGCGAAGCACCGTTGTCTTGCCCGACCCCGATGGCCCGATGATGCTGACCTTTTCGTTCGGCCGGATGCTCAGGTCCAGATTGTCGAGTACGGTATGCGCGCCAAAACGCTTGGATACCTGCTCGAAACGCAACATCGAATCTTGAGTGTCTTTCGACATCATTTCTCTCCCCGGCATGAGCGCAGCCATGCCTCGACATGTCGTACGCCCGATGCAGCGATCAGGCTGAATAGCAGAAAAAGCGCGCCGACCAGCGTCACGGGCTCGACGTACCGGAAGTTCGTCGAGCCGATGACCCGGGCCGTCTGCATGAGTTCGATCACGGAAATCGCCGAAAGCAGCGGCGTGTCCTTGAACAGCGCAATCAGATAGTTGCCCAGCGCGGGGACGACGGGCGGAATGGCCTGCGGAACGATGATCTTGCGCATCGTGTCGACGGGGCTGAAATTCAACGCGATACAGGCCTCCCATTGCCCGCGCGGAATCGCCGAAAGGCCGGCGCGATACACCTCCGAGCAATAGGTGGCGTAGTGCAGGCCGAGTGCCATCACACCGGCTGGAAAGGCATCGATCACGATGCCCAGCTTCGGCAGGCCGAAGTAGATGAACATGATCTGGATCAGCAGCGGCGTGCTGCGCACCGCCTCGACAAACATTGAGACGGGCATCGCGACAGCGGGCGCCGGGACCATCCGGAGGATCGCAAACGCCAGCCCGAGCACGGCGGCCATCGCGAAACTGACGACAGTGGCTTCAATCGTGATGACCGACGCCTGACCGAGCATCGGCAGGATCTGCAACGCATAGTGCCAATCGAATACGATCACGATTTCCTCCTTATACCCAGCGACGCGCGGCCTTCCAGCGTGCGGAAGCCGAATGTGATCAGCACCGCGATGATCAGATAGATGAGCAGCACCAGCGTAAAGATAGGCACTGTCTTGAACGTGAACTGATTGAGTTGCTGCGCGCGGAACGTCAGATCGGCGACGGTGATCATCGACACCAGCGAGGTCGACTTAAGCAACTCGATGAACAGGTTGCCCCACGGCGGAATCATCGCGACGAACGCCTGAGGAATGATCACGCGGCGCATCGCAGTCGGGAAGCTCATGTTCAGCGCAATGGTCGCCTCCCACTGTCCGCGAGCGACGGCCTGCAACGCGCCGCGCACGACTTCCGCCCCGTATGCGCCAATGTTCAGGCCGAGCGCGATGATGCTGGCCGGCACCGGTTGCAACTCGACACCGAAATGCGGCAGCACGAAGAAAAGCCAGAACAGCTGAACGAGTGCCGAGGTGCCGCGAAATACCTCGATGTAGCCGATGGCCAGCCATCTCATCGGAAGCGGGCCATACATCTTCATCAATGCTGCGATGAGCGCCATCGGCACGGCGACGCATGCGGCGCCCGCCGTGATCTGCAGTGTCATCACGGTCGCCTTGAGCAAGGCGGGAAGAAACTGCCCGAGTTGCGGCTGCGTGGCGATGCAGCCGAATAGCAGTGCGGTTGCCACGAGGCCGCATGCCGCTCTTGTCTTGCTGATCCTCATTCCAGTCGTCTCCTGATCTCGATGCTGCACGGCGCACGAGCGGTGCGTCGCGGCGAGTATGTCAGATCAAAATTCCTGTCTCAACGATGTTGTGTACATCTAGCCAACGTCAAATCTTGGCCGTCGGTACGAGATGTATACCTCAAGCGCTTCAATCGGTGTACGTTTTCCGGGTTAACGCCTATATTTCAGCCTAAAAATGCCAAGAGACACCTGATGATGTGCACATCAGCACAAATTTTTTATTGACAGGGCTTGAAGCGCTGATTTGGTTGATCGATACTTGTGTACAACTGAGGTGGTGTGGTGATGCAACGATGAACGGAGACAACTGTGCAGCAATCCATTTTTGAATCGGCCGAATACGATGCACGTTTGCGCAAGGTGCGCGCGGCAATGGCCGCACGCGAGATCGACCTGTGTCTGGTGAGCAGCCCCGAAAACATCTTTTATCTGACCGGGCTCGATCACTGGGGCTACTTCGCGCCGCATGTCCTGCTCGTGCCGGCCACGGGCGAACCGACGCTGATCACGCGAGCGATGGAAGGCGTCACGATCGGCAATCAGGTGCGTAATGCGCAGTTCGTCGGCCATACCGACAGCGAGTCGATCGCCGACAAGGCGCTCGCCTGCATCGCCGGACACGACACGCGGCGCATTGGTCTCGAATGCTGGTCGGCAGGCTTGCCGGATGGCCTCGGTCAGGCGTTGCGTCGCGGCATGCCCCACGCGACGTGCGTCGATTTCTCGTGGGTCATCGATGACATCCGGCTCGTCAAGAGCGACGCCGAACTGGTGTACATGCGTTCAGCCGCGCGCGTGTCGGACGCGATGATGAACGCATCGATCGACGCGATCCGCGAAGGCGTGCCTGAAAGACATGTGGCCGCGCGTTGCAGCGCCGCGATGATCGAGGCGGGCGGCGCCTACCCGGGCTTCGGCCCGTTCATCCGCCCCGGCAGCCGCCTTGGCGAAGAGCACACGACGTGGGGCAGCGGCGGGCTCGTCGATGGCGATACGGTTTTTCTGGAGATGTCCGGCTGTGTGCATCGCTATCACGCGCCGATGGGACGTCTCGTTCATGTGGGCGCCGTGCCGCATTCCGCGCGGGCGATGGCCGCCGTCTGTCAGGAAGCGTTTGACGCGGTGGTCGACACGCTGCGCGCGGGCGTGCTGGCGCGCGATGTCTACGCCGCATGGCAACGCGTCGTGGATCGCGCGGGGCTCGATCACTACCGGCGCCATCACTGCGGCTATCTGGTGGGCATCGGATGTGCGCCCAGCTGGACGGGCGGCAATCGCGTAGTCGGCTTGCGGCACGACAGCGAGCGCGTCATCGAGCAGGGAATGACCTTCCACATCCTGTCATGGCTGATGGGAACGGGCAAAGGCGACTACTTCCAGTCGAACACCGTGCTGCTGTCGGCGGCGGGCGCTGAAGTGCTGTCGACTGTTCCGGCCGACCCCGTGGCCCGCTGAGCCATCCGTCCAGCGGAATCGACCATGACTGCCTTCAGCGGCTCGCTCAAACGACAACTCATCCGATCGAAATGAAAGAATATTCGGCACTTCAACTGGTACGGCAGGCGCTGCGCGGCAATCGCGGCTGGCAGCGCGCCTGGCGGGACCCCGAGCCTCAACGGGAGTACGACGTCATCGTGATCGGCGGTGGCGGTCATGGGCTGGCGACCGCCTACTACCTCGCACGCGTGCATGGGATCAAGCGTGTCGCGGTGCTCGAGAAGGGCTATCTCGGCAGCGGGAACATCGGCCGCAATACGACGATCGTGCGCTCGAACTACATGATCGACGGCAATACGCAGTTCTACGACTGGTCGATGCGGCTGTGGGAAGGGCTGAGCCAGGAGCTCAACTACAACGTGATGTTCTCGCAGCGCGGGCAGATCACGCTTGCGCACTCGCCCGATCAGCTGGACAGCTTCGCGCGGCGCCTGAACGTCATGCGCCTGAACGGCATCGATGGCGAGCTGTGGTCGCGCGATCAGGTGCGCAAGGTCGTGCCCTATCTCGAGTACGGCGACGCCGCGCGCTTCCCGATTCACGGCGCGATGTACCAGGGCAAGGCGGGCACCGCGCGGCACGATGCCGTCGCATGGGGCTACGCGCGCGCGGCGGACCGGCTCGGCGTGGACCTGATCCAGAACTGCGAAGTCACCGGCTTCATGTTCGAAGGCGGGCGCCTCGCGGGCGTGCAAACGACGCGCGGCGAAATCCGCGCAGCGCGTGTCGGTCTTTCCGTTGCAGGCAGCACGAGCCTCGTCGCATCGAAAGCGGGCATCACGCTGCCGATCGAAAGCCACGTATTGCAGGCGTTCGTGACCGAGCCGATCAAGCCGCTCGTCGATCAGGTCGTCGCATTCGGCGCCGCGCACTTTTACGTCAGCCAGTCCGACAAAGGCGGCCTCGTATTCGGCGGCGACCTCGACGGCTACAACTCATACGCGCAGCGCGGCAATTTCCCCGTGGTCGCCGAAGTCGCGTCGATCGCCTGTTCGATGATGCCGTGCATTTCACGCTTGCGCCTGCTGCGGCATTGGGCGGGTGTGATGGACATGTCGATGGACGGCAGTCCCATCATTTCGAAGACATCGATCGACGGCCTGTACCTGAACGGCGGCTGGTGCTACGGCGGCTTCAAGGCGACACCCGCCGCAGGGTGGACCTTTGCCCACATGATCGCAAACGACCGCCCGCATGAACTCAACCAGAAACTCGGTCTTGACCGCTTTCGCACCGGCGCAATGATCAATGAGTCCGGTGCCGGCCCATACCCTTACGCGCACTAGTTCGCACCATGCTGAGAATCCAATGTCCTTATTGCGGTGTGCGCGACCACACCGAGTTTCAGTACGGCGGCGACGCGTCGGTGAAGCGCCCCGCGCTGGACGATCCGTCGTTCGAGCACTGGTATGCATACGTGTTCGAACGGCAAAACCCACGCGGCCCGCACGACGAATACTGGCAGCACACGTCGGGCTGCCGCGCGTGGATCGTCGTCACGCGTGATACGGGCACGCACGACATTCTGAACGTGATTGCGGCGCGTGAGCATGCGACTGCGCGCAACGATGCGCCCGTCGCCGCGCTCGCCGTCGAAGGGATACAACAATGAGCGCACAGGTATTCAGGCACGCATCGGGCGGCCGTATCGACCGGCATGCGGAATTGAGCTTCACGTTCGACGGCCGCCGTTATCGCGGTTACGCGGGCGACACGCTTGCATCGGCCTTGCTCGCCAACGGCGTGCAGGTGATCGGTCGCAGCTTCAAATACCATCGTCCGCGCGGCATCGTCAGCGCCGGGGCCGAGGAGCCGAACGCGCTCGTTGCGCTCGGCAGCGGCGCTCGCACAGAACCCAATACTCGCGCGACCACGATCGAGCTGTTCGACGGCCTCGTCGCGAACAGCCAGAACGGCTGGCCGTCGGTGCGCTTCGATCTGATGGCCGTCAACAACGTGTTGTCGCCGCTGCTGTCGGCGGGCTTTTACTACAAGACATTCATGTGGCCGGCGGGCGCATGGGAGTGGTACGAAAAGCACATCCGGCGTGCTGCCGGCATGGGACGCGCGACGCATCACGCCGACCCCGACCATTATGAAACCGTCAACGCCTTCTGCGATGTGCTGATCATCGGTGCCGGGCCTGCTGGCCTCGCTGCCGCAAGCACGGCCGCGCGAGCGGGCTTGCGCGTGACGCTCGTCGACGAGCATCACGAATTCGGCGGCGCATTGCGCTTCGAACGCGATCAGGTCGGCAAGGAAAGCACGAGCCGCTGGGTGGAGCGCGTCGTCGCGGATCTGTCGGGCCGTCCGAACGTGACGATGCTTGCGCGCACGACGGCGTTCGGCTACTTCGACGGCAACACGCTCGGCCTGCTCGAAGCCGTGGCGAACCATCGGCCTGCACCGCGGCCGCACGAGCCACGGCAACGCGTGTGGCTGATGCGCGCGCGGAAGGTCGTGCTTGCGACGGGAGCGATCGAGCGGCCGCAGGTCTTCGTCAACAACGACCTGCCCGGCGTCATGCTTGCGAGCGCCGTGCGTGAGTACTGCAATGCGTACGCGGTGGTGCCCGGGCAGCGCGTCGTCATCGCGACCAACAACGACAGTGCATACCGTACTGCGCGCGATCTCGCTGACGCAGGCGTCCAGGTCGTGGCCGTCGTCGATGGACGCGACTACGCTGCGAGCCCGCTCGTCGAGGAGGTTGCGCGGCGCGGGATCGAGATCATCCGCGGGCACGTCGTCACCCGGGCGGAAGGAAGAAGCCGGCTTCGGGCAGTCCACATTGCACCTGTCGCCGCAGCGAACGCGCGAGGCACAGGCGCGCGGCGCATCGCATGTGATCTGCTGGCCGTATCGGGAGGCTGGACACCCGTCATTCATTTGCAGAGCCAGCGAGGGATCAAAGCCGTCTTCGAGGCGGAACTCGACACGTTCGTCGCGGGCCCCGACACCGCCGACTGCCTCTGCGCCGGCGCGATTCGGGGCGCGGCGGCGACCGTCGATGCGATTGCGGGCGGACTGAGGGCGGGTCATGAGGTCGTCGTGCAACTCGGACGAAAACCCTTGGATTCGCTCGCCTTGATCGAGCAGTTGCCGCGCGCGGATGCGCAGAGTCCGCTGCTGCCTCTGCATTCGATGAAGTTCGAAGGCGTGGTCAAAGGCAAGGCGTTCATCGACTTGCAAACGGACGTGACGCAAGCCGATGTGGCGCTGGCGCACCGGGAAGGCTTTGTGTCCGTCGAGCATCTGAAGCGCTATACGACGCTCGGCATGGGCACCGATCAGGGCAAGACGAGCAACCTGAACGGGATGGCGGCGATGGCGGCACACAGGCAGGCGCCGCTGCCCGCCGTCGGCACCACGACGTTTCGGCCGCCCTATACGCCCGTGCCGCTTGGCGCGCTCGGCGGAGCAGCCGTCGGCCAGCATTTTCGCCCGACCCGCCGCACGCCGATGCACGACTGGCACATCGCACACGGTGCCCACCTGGCCGAAGTCGGATTGTGGATGCGGCCCTGGTACTACCGTTCGAGCGGTGCGGACGTCGATGCCGCCTATGTGCACGAGATGAAGTGCGTGCGCTCGGGCGTCGGCATCGTCGATGTGTCGACGCTCGGCAAGATCGATGTGCAAGGGCCCGATGCGGCCGAGTTTCTCGATCGCGTCTATGTCAACGGCTGGCAGAAGCTCGCGGTCGGCAAAGCGCGCTATGGCGTGATGCTGCGCGACGACGGATTCGTCTTCGACGACGGCACGACGTCGCGGCTCGCGGAGCATCATTTCTTCATGACGACCACTACGGCGAACGCAGCCGCCGTCATGAGCCGCCTCGAATTCCTGCTCGAAACGGCGTGGCCCGACTTGCGCGTGCATGTCACGTCCGTCACCGATCAGTGGGGCGCAATGGCCGTAGCCGGACCTCGCGGCCGCGCACTGCTTTCACAGGTGCTCGAAGGCGATCTGTCGAACGAAGCGCTGCCGTACATGGGCTGTATGCACGCGAAGTTCGAAGACGTGACGGTACGTGTGCACCGGATCAGCTTCTCGGGCGAGCTGGCCTATGAAGTCTACTGTCCGGCCGGCGATGCGGCTCGCCTGTGGGACCGGCTGTACACGGCAGGGCAGTCGCTCCGCGTCGTGGCCTACGGCACGGAAGCGATGGGTGCGCTGCGTGTGGAGAAGGGGCACGCCGCCGGTCCGGAGCTCGACGGACGCACCACGCTCGACGACCTGGGACTGGGGCGGATGGCGAAAGCCAAGCCGTTCGTCGGCAGCGTGCTGCGTCAGCGAGCGGAGCTGATTCGCGCGGACCGTCCCGTGCTGATAGGTTTGCAGCCCGAGAATCCGGGCGAGCGATTGCATCCGGGTTGCATCGTGTTTGCCGAGGACGGTCCCCTCAAAGGACACGGAATCGGTCACGTCACATCGACGACGTATTGCCCGACGCTCGGTCGCTATCTCGCACTCGGACTGATCGAGAAAGGCAGGCAGCGCGAAGGACAAAGGCTGCGCGCCGTGTATCCGCTGAAAGGCGAAACGGTCGCTGTCCGCGTCGTCAATCCGATTTTCCTCGATCCGGAAGGAGAGCGTCTCCGTGCATAACGAACTGTTCAATACGCTGGCTGGGCAGACGGGCATCGGCAGACGCGATTCTGCCTCCCCATACGATTCGTATCCGCGTCACCAGACGAAGCTTCGCACCGTGCACGGCCGTGACTGGCTGCAGTTCGGCGGCTGGCAAGCAAACTGGGACGACGCCGTTGCCGCAGTGACGGCGGCGATCGGCTGCGCAGTGCCGCCGCTCGTCAACGCAGGAGCCGAGTCCGACGGTCTGCGAGTCATGCGGGTCGCGCCGCGGCGCGTGAGGATCTGCGCGCCATGCGGCGACCGTCGTCTGGACAGTCTGCGCGGCTTGCTCGACCCGTCGATAGGTGTCGTGACCGAGCTTGGACATTCCCGCGAGTTGCTGCGCCTGTCGGGTCCCGGCGTTCGCCACTTGATGTCCGTGCTGATGCCAATCGATTTTTCAGAGGCGGCGTTTGCGCTGCATGCAATCGCGCAGAGCCATGTGCATCACGTTCCCGTGCTCGCGATGGCGGTGCTCGACGACGACGGTGCGGAAGCCTTCGACCTGTATGTATCGCGCACGTTTGCGAAAAGCATCGAGGAGTGGATTACCGCGCGCGGTGCATCGCGGACACCGCAGGGATGAGCGGAATCGTTCACAGCGAAGGTCATGTCGCCGACCTCGCACAGCACCGGCGGCTATTTCTTCGCAACCGGCGCGTGAATCTGACCGATCCGGAACATGACGATCAGGAAGCCGCGTTTTTTATATCGGTTGATCTTTACGTGCCGTATGGCGCCTGCACGCCGGCTTCGGACTCGCTCGACGAAGTCGTGGATTACGAAGTGATGTGGCATGCGATCGAGGATTGCAGGCGGGCGCACATCGGAGGCGTCGCGGATTTTTGCGGCGCAGTCGCGCAACGGCTGATTTCGAATGCCGCTATTCGCGCAGTAAGAGTACGTGCGTGCAGACGCGGAGAAGACGCGGCCGGCACGCAAAGCAGCTACGAAACCGTTTACGCCATCCGGCATTGACGAAAGGAAATACGCATGTTTACAGCATCGACACGCATCGAGGAATTCGACCCGGAACTGGCGGAAGCCATTCACGGCGAACAGAGGCGGCAGGAAGAGCACATCGAACTGATCGCTTCCGAAAACTATGTGAGCCCACGCGTGCTGCAAGCCCAAGGCAGCGCGCTCACCAACAAGTATGCCGAGGGCTATCCGGGCAAGCGTTACTACGGCGGCTGCACGCATGTCGACGCCGTCGAGCGTCTCGCCATCGAGCGCGCCAAAAAGCTGTTCGGCGCGGCATGGGCGAACGTCCAGCCTCATTCCGGTTCGCAGGCGAACGCTGCCGTGTATCTCGCGCTGCTGCAACCCGGCGATACCGTGCTCGGGATGAGCCTCGCGCATGGCGGGCATCTGACTCACGGGGCGAAGGTCAATTTCTCGGGCAAGCTCTTTCGCTCGGTGCAATACGGCGTGAACGACGACGGGCTGATCGATTACGACGCGCTCGCGGCGCTCGCGCGCGAACACCGGCCGAAGCTCATCGTCGCGGGCTTTTCCGCTTATTCGCGCCAACTGGACTTCGCGCGCTTCCGGGAAATTGCGGATGAAGTCGGTGCACTGCTTTTCGTCGATATCGCTCACGTTGCAGGACTCGTTGCAGCGGGCCTGTATCCGAACCCCGTGCCGTTCGCCGACATCGTGACGACCACCGTTCACAAGACGTTGCGCGGACCGCGCGGCGGACTCATCTTCGGCCGCGCGAATGCCGAGCTGCAGAAGAAGATCGACTCGATGGTCTTTCCCGGCACGCAGGGCGGCCCCCTGATGCACGTGGTCGCGGCAAAGGCCGTTGCGCTGCTCGAAGCGTCGCAGCCGGAATTCGTCGAATACCAGCGGCATGTGATCGCGAACGCAAAAGCGATGGCGGCGACGTTCGTCTCGCGCGGCTACGGCGTGGTCTCGGGCGGCACCGACAACCATCTGTTTCTCGTGAGCTTCATCGGACGCGGATTGACGGGCAAGGCTGCCGATGCCGCGCTCGAAGCCGCGCACATCACGGTCAACAAGAATGCCGTGCCTAACGACCCCGAATCGCCGTTCGTGACGAGCGGCATTCGCGTCGGCACGCCTGCCATCACGACGCGTGGCCTGCGTGAAGCCGAAGCCTCACAACTCGCGCACTGGATGTGCGACGTGCTCGACGACGTCGACAACCGAGTGGCAATCGAAAAGGTCCGGGGGAAGGTTCAGGCGCTGTGCCAGAGCTTTCCGGTGTATCAGAGCGCGCAAACGCTGTAATCGCAAAGGTGCGGTGATGACCATCAGTGTGCTGGATCTGTTCAAAGTCGGCATCGGGCCTTCGAGCTCTCACACGGTGGGGCCGATGTGCGCGGCGGCGCAGTTTGCCGCGAAGCTGCTGCGCCGGCCGCATGGCGCGAGCGACGTGTCGCGCGTGACGGTCGAGCTTTTCGGTTCGCTGGGCGCGACGGGCAAGGGGCACGGAACGGACAAGGCCGTGCTGCTCGGGCTCGAAGGCGAATACCCGGATGCAGTCGATATCGATTCGGTCGATGCGCGCATCGCTGGCATTCGCGAGACGCGCAGCTTGCGCCTTGGCGGCGTCGTACCGATCGCGTTCAACGAAAGGTCCGATCTCACCTTCAATCGCCGCGCGCTCGCGTTTCACCCCAACGGCATGCGCTTCACCGCATTCGATGCGCAAGGAGAGCGCTGTGAGTCGGAGACGTGTTTCTCCGTTGGCGGCGGTTTTATCGTGACGGAAACGTCGGAGGAGGCGGAGGATGCGGATGAGCCGTCGTCCTCCACCATGGCATTCCCGTTCGAATCAGGCGCGCAGATGCTCGCGCTGTGCCGCGAACGAAACTGTTCGATCAGCGACCTGATGGTCGAGCACGAGCGCGCATGGCGCACCGACGAAGAGACGCGTTCGAGCCTGCTGCGCATCTGGCGCGTCATGCAGGAATGCGTGACGCGCGGGTGCTCACGCGAAGGCGTCATGCCGGGGCCGCTTCGCGTCACGCGGCGCGCAGCCATGCTTCACCGCAACCTCTCCGCGCGTCCCGAAGAGAACCTTCGCGATGCGTTGAATGTGCTCGACTGGGTTTCACTCTATGCGCTCGCCGTCAACGAAGAGAACGCAACGGGCGGCAGAGTGGTCACTGCGCCCACCAACGGCGCAGCCGGCATCGTTCCCGCCGTGCTGCATTACTACACACGCTTCGTTGCTGGCGCAAACGATGCGGGTGTCGTGCGCTTCCTGCTCACGGCGGGCGCAATCGCGATGCTCTACAAGCAGAACGCATCGATTTCAGGCGCGGAGGTCGGCTGTCAGGGCGAAGTTGGCGTGGCCTGCTCGATGGCCGCGGCCGCTCTTGCGGAAGTCATGGGCGGAACACCAGAGCAGGTCGAGAACGCCGCCGAGATCGGCATGGAGCACAACCTCGGTCTTACCTGCGATCCCGTCGGCGGGCAGGTTCAGGTGCCTTGCATCGAGCGCAATGCGATGGGCGCGATCAAGGCGATCAACGCCGCGCGCCTTGCGTTGCGCAACGACGGCAAACACTTCGTCTCGCTCGACTCCGTGATCAAGACCATGCGCGATACGGGCGCCGACATGAAGACGAAATACAAGGAAACGGCGCGCGGCGGGCTCGCGCTGAACGTGGTCGCATGTTAGGAGCGGACATGAAGGAAGCGTCAAAACCCATGCTGGCGAGCGACAACGCGTCCGGTGTGCACCCTGCGATCTTCGAGCGAATGATGGCGGCCAACGCGGGACATGCGATCGGATATGGCGCCGATGCCTGGACGGCGAGCGCCGAGCGGCTCTTTCGTCTTCAGTTCGGCGAGCAGGCCACGGTGTTTTTCGTCACCACGGGTACGGCGGCCAACGTGTTGGCCTTGCAGGCGATCGCAAGCTCGATCGACGCGGTCTTTTGCGCCGACTGCGCGCATCTGTACGTCGACGAATGCGGCGCGCCTGAGCGCATTGCGGGATGCAAGGTAGTAGGCGTTGCGACGACGGACGGCAAGATCGAACTGCCGGCGCTCGAACAGGCCGTGGCGTTTCATGCGGGGCTCGTGCATAGAAGCCGTCCGCGTGTCGTGTCGCTTTCGCAGGCGACAGAGCGCGGGACCGTCTACCAGCCCGACGAGGTTCGCCGCATCGCCTCGTTTGCTCACGCGCACGGCATGCTTGTTCATATGGACGGTGCGCGTCTTGCGAATGCCGCTGCTTCGCTCGGGCTGCCGCTCGCCGCGATCACGCGCGACGTGGGTGTCGACATCGTGTCGTTCGGCGGCACCAAGAACGGGCTGATGATGGCCGAGGCGATTGTCGTCATCGATCCCGCGCTTGGCGGCGCGTTGCCGCCGATCCGCAAGCAGGGTATGCAGCTCGCGTCGAAGCAGCGCTTTATCGCCGCCCAATACCTCGGCTATTTCGACGACGACCTGTGGCTGCACAACGCGCGCCACGCGAACGGAGTCGCGGCGCGTCTTGCGTCGAAGCTGCGCGAATTCGGCGGCGTGCGTGTCACCGCGCCCGTCGAAGCAAACATGGTGTTCGCGACGTTGCCGCCATCGTGGATCGCGCCGCTGCAACAGCGCACCGCTTTTCATGTCTGGAACCCACGTGTATCGGAAGTCCGTTTCGTCACGTCGTTCGATACGAGCGAGCGGGACATCGACGCGTTCACGGGTGAAATGGCCCGACTGGCAACAAAGGAGACTGTTTGATGAGCACGATCGAGTTGCGCAACCCTTTTACCGGGGAACAGGTATTTTCGATGCCGTCTGAAACGTACGAGGCCGTGTCGAGCCGCATTGCCGAGGCTCGCGCGGCGGCGTGCGAATGGCGCAAATTCTCTGCTAAGGACCGCGCTGGCATCGTGAGAAATGCATTGCAGTACTTTCGCGACCATCGCGATGCGATCGCACGCGAAGTTACGCGGGAGATGGGCAAGCCCGTATCGGCTGCCGCTGCCGAAGTCGACTACATGATCGAGCGGGCGGAGTTCATGTGCCGCTTCGCTAGCGACGGCGCACTCGCGTCGTATGGCCTGACGCCATACCACAGCGACGATTTCGAAGGGCGCATCGACTTCGTGCCTAAAGGGCTCGTGTACATCATTACGCCGTGGAATTACCCGCTGTTCTGCGCGATAAACGGTACTGTCTGCGCATTGCTGAGCGGCAGTGCGGTGTTGCTGAAGCACACGACTACGCCGTCCGTGGGCCGTCACTTCGAGCGTGCTTTCGGCGCACTCGGCGATCTCAAGCCGCTGATGGTGAACATCACGGTCGATTACGACGTCTCGGCGAGAATCATCGAGACGGCCGATATCGATCACGTAGTTTTCACGGGCTCTGTCCAGGGCGGGCGCGCAATTCAGATCAGCGTTGCGAAGCGCGCATCCAATACGTTGCGCAATCCGTTCATCGGTGTTTCGCTCGAACTCGGCAGCAACGACGCCGCCTATATCGCCGAGGATGCCGATCTGGAGAGCGCCGTCGAATGGACCGTGCGGATCGGACGCCTGCATAACTCCGGGCAATCGTGCTGCGCAGTCAAGCGCGTGTTCGTTCACGAGAAACTGTATGAGTGTTTCGTCGAGGCAGCCGCGCGGGTAATGGCCGAGCAGCGATGCGGAGATCCCACGGCGCCGGAAACCACGCTGGGTCCGCTATTCGGCGGCGACGCGGCCGTGAACCGTCTGCAGAGTCTCGTCGACGACGCTGTTGCAAAAGGCGCGACAGTGGTGACGGGTGGGCGAAGCGAGAGAATCGGCAACGCACTGTTTCTTTTGCCCACACTGCTGGCCGACGTGAATCCCCAGATGACCGTGCTGAAGGAGGAGACATTCGGTCCCGTTCTTCCTGTGATGAAAGTTAAGTCGGATGCAGAGGCCGCCGAGCTCGTGAACGCATCCGAATATGGACTCAGCGCGTCCATTTTCACGCGCTCGCGCGCGCGTGCGGAAGCATTCATCGACGCGGCGGAGACGGGCACGGTGTACGTGAACCGTTGCAACTTCGTCGATGCACGGCTTGGCTGGATTGGTCACAAGAACTCGGGTAACGGTTCGATCGCGCTTTCGCCGCTTGGCTTGCCCGCGTTCAGCAATCTGCGGTCGGTCAACATCGATCCCACTCTTCTCGTCTGAGGACAGGGCCGAGCCAATGAATACACTGCCGCTCTACCCGCACGCTGACCGCCTTGCACCGCTCGTTGCCACGCGCCGTGCGTACCACGCTTATCCCGAACTGTCGTGGACCGAGTTTCACACCACTGCAAAGCTCTGTGAAGAACTCGAACAGCTTGGCTTCACGGTGACGTGGGGCAAGACGCTATACGAAGGCGCTACGCGCTCGGGCTTACCCGCCCCGGCCATGCTGGATGCAGCGTTCGCCCGCGCAAGCACGGCACTGGGCGCCGGCAATCGATACCTCCCTGCAATGGAGGGCGGTTTCACGGGACTGGTCGCGACGCTCGACGGTATGTCGAGCGGGCCGACACGTGGCTTTCGTTTCGACATCGACGCGCTGCCTATCGCCGAAAGCGATGCGGCCGATCACGTGCCGGCTGTCGCGGGATTCCGTTCGCGCAACGACGGCGTGATGCACGCTTGCGGACACGACGGACATCTGACGATAGGTCTCGGCTTTGCTCGACGACTGGCCGCTTCGCGCGCGAGGCTTCGCGGCAGGGTGCATCTTTTCTTTCAGCCTGCCGAAGAAGTGGCGGGAGGCGGGGCGGTATTCGCCCAGTTGCCGCAACTGGCGGAAGTCGAGTCATTCGTTGCACTGCATCTTGGGATCGTATCGGAACGCAAGCTGATCTGTGACGCGACGTGGCTTGCAGCGCGGATCTGCGATGTGCATTTCTCCGGGCGCGCGAGCCATGCGGGGAACGCGCCGCAGGACGGACGTAACGCACTGCTCGCCGCGTGCGCCGCCGTGCAGTCGCTGTATGCGATCCCGCGACACAGCAAGGGGACGTCGCGAGTCAATGTCGGCAAGTTCAGTTCGGACAACGCGAACAACGTGGTGTCGGACGCCGCGAAGTTCCGGTTCGAAGTCCGCGGAGCGAACGACGAAGTCTGTTCGTACATGTATGAGCGCGCTATCGAAATCATCGAAGGCGCTGCATCGATGAACGGCGTGCAGGCCGAGATGCGGCCAGTCGCCCAGTTCGTCGGCGCGGAGAACAGCGAGACGCTCGTCGACGCGGTCGCTGAGGCGGCGCGAAGCGTCGGCGTGCCGGACAGCGGCGGAATATCGGTGTCGAACTATCTCGTGCCCGCGAGCGAGGATGCCACGTATATGGCGCGTGCCGTCCGGCAGCGCGGAGGGCATTCGACGTATCTGCTGCTTGCTGGTCAGACACGCGGCGGGCATCACAACGAGCGTTTCGACTTCGACGAAGACCTGCTCGGTTGGGGTGTGGATCTGTGTGCGCAGTTGGCCGGAATCAACCCGGGCGACTGAGTGCAGTGTGGTGGTGGCGACGGGGTGCAATTCATTCAATCGGCAAAAGGAGGCTGAAGATGTTCAACGGAAAGACTTTGCGGCAGGGCATTTCATTGGTGGCCGCGCTCGCAATAGCGGCGGTAAGCATGGCGGCGCAGGCGGAAACGACGCTCGAGAAGGCGATGCGAACAGGCACGATCAGGATCGGTTTCGCAAATGAAGCACCGTATGGCTATGCCGACATGGACGGCAATATCACCGGCGAAGCGCCGGAGGTTGCGAAGGCCGTGTTGCACAAGATGGGCATCAAAAACGTGGTGGGTGTATTGACCGACTTTGGCTCGCTGATTCCGGGCTTGCAGGCGGGGCGCTTTGACATCATTGCCGCCGGTATGGCCGTTACGCCGCCGCGCTGTCAACAGATTCTCTTTTCGGAACCGAGTTACGGGATAGGCGAGGCGTTCCTGGTCAAGAAAGGCAATCCCGACAATATGAAGGACTTTCAATCGATAGCCGCGAAACCGAATAGCAAGCTCGCGGTGATGGCGGGTACCGTCGAAGTCGGCTATGCGGAGCAGAGCGGCGTAAAGGCGAATCAGCTCGTGCAGTTGTCGGATCAGCCGAGCCTCGTCAGTGCGGTGCAAACGGGGCGCGCCGATGCGGCAGCACTGACGGCGCTTTCGATTCAGAACATGGCGAAGAAGGCCGACGACGTACAGGCAACCGAGCCTTTTCAGAGCGTCAATAACGCGTCTGTGACGTCCCACGGTGCGTTCGGATTCAGAAAGAGCGACAAGGAATTGCGTGACGCTTTCAACAAGACACTGGTTCCCTTCATCGGGTCAAGTGAGCACCTTTCCCTGGTCACGCCATTCGGCTTCGGTAAAGGGTTCTTGCCCACCAGAAAGACTGAGCAGATCTGCTCCGGCCAGTGAAGGAGTTGCAGCTTCTATTTTGATCCACGCCGTTCCCTTTAATCCGAACGATGCTCTGTCTATTCGACAAATAAGCAATACTAAATCATGAAAAAGACCATCATATTTGCGAGTCTGCTGGGGATTTGTGCGTCTGCCCATGCGCAGAATTCCGTGACGCTGTATGGATTGATCGAATCTGGCCTCACGTATTCGAACAATCAGGAAGGCAAAAAGTCCTATCAGATGGTAAGCGGCACGAACACAGGCAGCCGCTGGGGCATGAAGGGAACAGAAGATCTTGGAGGCGGCTACAAAGCCATCTTCACACTTGAAAATGGCTTTGATTCGTTTACGGGCGCGCTCGGTCAGGGCGGGCGTATGTTCGGACGCCAGGCGTTCGTGGGGATGACGGGGCCGTTTGGTACGGTGACGGTCGGTCGGCAATACGATGCGATCTACGACGGCATTGGACCTTACACGACGAACTACCTCTATGGCGGAGGCTATTTCGCGCATGCCAATGACGTCGACAACACGGACGGCGGGTTTCGCGTCAACAACGCCGTAAAGTATGTCAGCCCGAATGTGGCCGGTTTCACGCTCGAAGGCTTCTACAGCCTCGGGGGCGTGGCGGGCGACTTCTCGAACAGTCAGGTCTGGGGCGCGACGCTCAACTATGCACATGGACCGTTCAGCGGCGGTATCGGATACGAACGGATCAACAATCCTGCAACGGTCGAAGTCGACGGGTATCTGAGCGGCGGCGGATATACCAATGTTATCTACGGACCTTATCTGGCGGCGGCACGGAATCAGCAGATTTTCGGCGCAGGCGTCGCGTACGCGATAGGGAACGCGAATCTTCTCGCCAACTACACGCACGTGCTGTTTGCGGGCGGCCAGCTCGCAGGCGATGCGAAGTTCGACAACTTCGAGGTGGGCGCTGCTTACAGCTTTACGCCTGAACTGCAAGGCGTGTTGAGTTACAACTATACGGACGCCGTTGATGACGCGAACAGCAGCAGTTCGCGATATCACCAGTTCAACGCAATGGCGGACTACGCGCTTTCCAAACGTACCGATATCTACGCGCAGGCGGTCTATCAGCACGCAGTCGGCGCAGCGCAGCTTGCACAGATCGCGGGCCTCGATGCATCGAGCAGCCGGTCGCAGCTGGCGCTTCGCATAGCTTTCCGCCACCGGTTCTAATCTGGTCGGAGGTCGCTGTCTGTCGTTGCGATCGCAGACCAGTCGAGCATTTGACCAATCGGTGCCGGTGACACCAACCACTCTATATTCTGGAATACACATTATGAAACGTATCGCTAGTGTAGTGATGCTGTTCTCTGGTGCCGCTCTGATTGCTCAGGCTCAGGCGGATCAGACGGTCAAGATTGGTGTCGCCGGCCCGATGACGGGCTCACTCGCCCGATACGGCAAAGATGTCGACAATGGCGCCCGGCTTGCCGTTGACCAGTTGAATGCAACAGGACTCAAGATCAAGGGCTCACCGATCCATTTCGAAATCGTTTCCGAGGATGATCGCGCCGATCCGAAGACAGCAGTGACGGTTGCACAGAAGCTCGTGGATGAAGGCGTTGCCGGTGTGGTTGGGCACATCGAATCGGGAACGTCGATACCTGCGTCCAAGGTGTATGCCGACGCTGGTATTCCGCAGGTTTCACCTTCGGCGACCAATCCGATGCTGACGCGGCAAGGATTTTCAACAGCGTTTCGCGTGATTGGTGACGATGCGTATGTGGGCCGTGTCGTCGCGCAGTACATGGCAGGTACCGCTGCGTACAAAAACGTCGCGGTGATTGACGACCGGACAGCGTATGGTCAAGGGCTGGCCGACATTGTTGTAGAGGAGTTGAAGCAAAGCGGCGCGAATGTGGTGGATCGGGAGTATGTGACGCCCGCGACAGTCGACTTCCGTAGCATTCTGACGTCCATCAAGGGGAAGAACGTGCAGGCCATCTTCTATGGTGGCGTGGATGCACAGGCCGCACCGTTGCGTAAGCAAATGTCCGCGCTCTCGATGTCGATGCCGCTTGTCGGCTCGTCAATCGAATCCGACAACTTCATCGAACTCGCGGGGCCGGCTGCTGAGGGCACCATGTCGGCCGAAGCGGGCCAACCGCTGGAAAGCATGCCGGGTGGCAAGAAGTTCGTCGAACAGTTCAAGAAATACGGTCCCGTCGTGCTTTACGCGCCGGGAGCCTACGATGCAGTTTGGGCCTTGGCTCACGCGATGCAGCTCGCGAATTCCACGTCGCCCAAGGATTATCTGCCGGCAATGAAGAAGGTGGATTTCCAGGGCGTGACCGGGCCAATCGCTTTTGACGACAAGGGCGATCTCCGTTCGGTCAGCGTGACGCTCTATCGGGTGGAGGGCGGGCACTTTCAACCGGTGCAGACATTGCGCCTGAAGTGACGGCCAATAACTGCTGTGCGACACCTGTCGATTTCACAGCGCGGCGGTCGTACGACGTGAACGGAGGCACGGGCTTGTCTCGTATGAAGCGATCGCCAAAACGGTTCGTGCTTCTCATGCCCGTCGAGGCAGGCATCCGGTGCGCCATATGCAGTGAAACGCTGTCTGAACGGTCAGGGAAAGGTCGACCACCTCGATTACGCACAGATGGTAAAAACGGATCTGGTGCAAACAGGTGGCGCGTCCAAGATGCCTCTTATAAATATGGATACCTTATCGATTGAAAAGGACGGCATTCCAGACAGAGGAAGCAGTGATGTCCGCAAGCGCCAGAGCGGTGAGGTCGAATTGCCCCTTGCGAATGCGATGCATCAACTCGATGCCCGAAATCGTCGCCGCGGCAGCCCTGAATCGTTTGAACCCGAGCATCACGTTCGTTCTGGACTTGATGTGACGATGGTCCTGTTCGATCAGATTATTGAGGTACTTCGAGGAGCGCACCTTCGTGTCCCCGGGAAGCAGGCCATCATTTTCCAGCTCACGCACGGCCCGGTGCGACGCCGCATACCCATCGAGCGTGACCGTCTCCGGTGGCCGTCCCTGATGTTTGATTGCGTTGGTGAAAAAGGCTTTTGCCGCAGCCACATCGCGCTTTGCCCTGAGCATGAAGTCTACCGTCTGGCCGCACCGATCCACCGCCCGATATAGATAAACCCATTTACCCCGGATCTTCAGATACGTCTCGTCAACCCGCCACGACCGTCCCGCAGGCGTGGCGAAACGGTTCCAGCGCTTGACGAACTCGGGCGTATAGCGTCGCACCCAGCGCAGGATCGTGGTGTGAGCAAGCGACAGCCCTCGCTCGGCCATCATCTCGACGAGATCGCGCAGGCTGAGTTTGTAGCGCAGATACCAGCGCACACAAAGAATGATCACGTCGCGGTCAAAGTGGCGACCCGCAAACAGGCTGTCCAGATTCTTCCGTTTGCTCATCGCGGGCTCTCAAATGGGTCAGCCCGCCACTCTAACCGATTCGTAGATCTCTATTTGCACCACAGCCATCCGGCGCAGGCTGCGAAGTCATGGGTTCGCCGTTGCGTGTAATGTGCCGCGAACCCGTGCTATCATCGCTATGAATATCATACGTACACTCGTTGCGAGGTTCGAATGTCCGCGTTGTCCAAGAGGAGCGAGACGCTGTGCCCAGTCGCGCGGTCTCAGGTTGTCATCGGCGACCGCTGGACTGTCCTGATCGTGCGTGAACTGTTCATGGGCAATCGAAGGTTCGACGGCCTGCTTGCGCAGTCACAGGCAACACCACAGATGCTCTCGTCCCGCCTCAAACGACTGGAAGCAGACGGCATGATCGAGCGCAAGCGCTACATGAAAAAGCCCGCTCGCTACGAATACGAACTCACGGAGATGGGTCGAGCGTTCTATCCGGTCATCCTTGCGCTCCGCGAATGGGGGGAAACATGGCACAAGTCGCCGGACGAGGACGTCGCGGTCCGCTATATTCACGTCACCTGTGGCCACGATGCCGGGATTGGCACAGTCTGCCAGGCCTGTGGTGAACCGTTGCGGCGCGAAGATCTAAAGGCAGAACTGAGCCCTTCCTACGCGCAGGAGCGCGCGGCGCGACAGGACGCAGTGAAGACCGCCAAGCCTGCTTGATTCATACCCACCGCTAGTCCGCCAGTCCTGACTCCCCCCTCGATTGGCCCAAATTCGGGCGGCTTAAGTCAGAGAAGTCAGACCCGCATGTTCAAACCGGCCTAGCTTTCCGGCCAGCTGTTCCTGCATCCGGCAGACTGCGATGAGAGAGGACTGAAGTCACATCGTCGCTCACGTCGTCGGTCGCGACAGGCATCTCGCAAACACCGACGAGGTTCGGGCGCTTTCTCCGAACGTATCTCGCCCGATCAGATCGTCCCGCATGCGGTGCCAACGGCCCCGTTCAATGTCCGCGAATGGACGCCACAGCAATACGCCAGGTATGCGCTCATTCGCCGTTCTGGGCTGACTTGATAAGATTGTTCCGCAATGCCACGACCGCCGTTTGAATTTCTGCGAATTCATCGGGAGCGAGACCCGTCTCGACGAGTTTCATTTTCAGGGCTTTCTCGCGCAGTCGCCGGCCGCTCTTCGTGAGACTGATTCGCACCTGGCGCTCATCGCCGGGATCGCGCTGCCTTTCCAGATAGCCCATTGCCTCAAGTTTCTTCAGCATCGGCGTAAGCGTGTTGGACTCGAGAAACAGCTTGGCGCCCAGACCGCTAACGGTCTGGTTGTCCTCCTCCCACAGCGCAATGATCGCAATGTATTGCGGGTAGGTCAGTCCGAGTTCCTCGAGTATCGGCTTGTACGCCTTGCCAAAAGCCAGGTTCGCGGAGTAGACCGCAAAACACAAATAGTCTGACAGCGGCACGGCCGCAGCAGGCGCTTGGTTCGCAGTTTTCATCTGTATCCTCTTTGGCTGAATCCTGATGTTCCGCAAGACATACAAAGTTCGATATATCGCATGCGATTATATCGCAACGTCTGCCTGGCGCCATGGCCGCCGAACGTCTGGAGCGCCTTTGTCGCCGTCGTCCGCTTCAGCTGGCGCGCGATACAGGGCGCCAAGCTTGTTGCCATCCGGATCGCGCAGATAGGCGAGATAGAGGCTGCCAAACGCGGCCTCACGCACGCCGGGCGGGGCCTCAGCCGATGTTCCACCGTTAGCGACCCCGGCGGCATGCCAGAGATCGACCTGCGTGGTCGACTGACAGGCAAAGCCGATCGTTCCGCCATTGGCAGCGGTCGCCGGCCGACCATCAAGCGGCTGCGTGATAATGAAAAGCCCCGTGTCGCCGCGATAGGCATAGCGTCGACGCTGATCGTTGTCATCACGGAGACCTTCGCCATAGCCGATCGCGCCTAGCACGGCATCGTAGAATCGTTTTGCTTTTTCCAGGTCATTGGTGCCGACCACTACATGACTGAACATTGTTTCAATCTTCCTTGGTAAACCACGACCCATCCGATGCTGTGGCCGTCGCACATGAAGAGCGACAATGCGGGACGGCCCAGCTGCGGACGGACTCACGACCTAGTGACGGGAGAACAGGTTATCGCGCGGCGTTGCGGCGGCACGGCTGCCCGCCTGGGAGCGTCCGGAGACTGCACCGCCATAGGCCCCTTGCGAGTCCGTTGCGCCCTCGCGTTCGGCGGCGACGGTTCGCAGGCTCTGCCCGCTTTGGGAAGCCGGGGCGCCAACTGAGGGCTGGTAGAAGGGAGCCGGTCCATAACCGCTGGCGAACGCCGGTGCGGTGATGGAAGCGGAAACGGCGACGAGCAGTGCCACGATGAGCTTGGTCTTCATGATGGGAATTCCCTAAAAAGTTGTTCAGTGAGGGGCACGCGTCCCGCCGGGAGGCACGTGCCCTGACGGGTTACTGCGTGACGACGGCCGTGCTGACCTCGATGTTGCCGCGCACGGACTTCGAGTACGGGCAGATCTGATGGGCTAGGTGCGCGAGCTCTTCGACGACTGCCGTTGCCAGACCCGGCACGCGGACGGTGAACTCAGCGCCGAGGAACCATGCGCTACCGGTCTGGCCGACGTTCACCTTGATGTCCACGGAGTAGTCGCGCGGCAGCGTGACCTTCTTCATCTGGGCCACCATCCCGAACACCGTGGTGTAGCAGGCCGACCAGGCGCCCGCAAACAGCTGCTCGGCTTGCGGGTGGGGATCGATGCCGATGAGCTGGACGGGTTCAAGGCCGGGCGCGGTCAGCGTGAGGTCATAGGCGCCGAACTCGCCGGGCTGGACATTGGGGTCGCGGTT
Source organism: Paraburkholderia phymatum (assembly GCF_038900715.1). Taxonomy (GTDB): domain Bacteria; phylum Pseudomonadota; class Gammaproteobacteria; order Burkholderiales; family Burkholderiaceae; genus Paraburkholderia; species Paraburkholderia phymatum_A. The sequence continues at coordinate 223,905 of NZ_JAYMRZ010000014.1, forward strand.
GACCGTCGAGTGAGTGTTGCCTGAAGCGAGGACTTTTTCGATCTTTTCCATGGTGGATTCCTGTGTGTATGAGGGTATCAAGCGTATTTAAAACGTTTGCGATGTAATCGTATGCGTGGTTTTGATTACGCTGTAACGACGTTCAGGCTCACTTCGATGTTGCCGTGCACGGCCTTCGAGTACGGGCAGATCTGGTGAGCGAGGTTCGCGACTGCCTCGACAACTTCCGCTGCCAGACCCGGAGCGCGGATGGTGAACTGGGCACCGAGGCAAAAGCCGTTGCCGACCGTCCCGATGCTGACCTTGATGTCCAGGGAGTAGTCGGTGGGCAGATTAACCTTCTTGATCCCGGCCGCGATCTTGAACGCGCTGATGTAGCAGGCCGACCACGCGCCCGAGAACAATTGCTCGGCTCGCGGGTGCAGCTCGGTTGCAATGAAATCACGGCTGTCACCGTCGGTTGCCGCCAGCTTGAGGTCGAGCACGCCGTGCTCGCCGCGCTGGACGTCGGGGTCGTGATTAACCGTGGTGTGGCTATTGCCCGAAAAGAGGACTTGATCGATCTTGGTCATGATGGGTTCCTGTGTGAGTAGGGGGTAAGCTTTTAAATCGCATGCGATGTAATCGCTTGCGTCGAATAATGAAGAAAGACACGCTCAATGTCAATCGCAAAAGATTTAATCGCATACGATTTTTCGATAGCTTGGACGCAGATCTCACTGTTGGCCAGTATGGTGGCGCCGATCCTATCAACCCGTCGCGCCGGGTGAGCGAACAAGCCACCTCCTGTCCGACCTGGGCGTCCGCGAATAGTGTGAATTGCTGCTGAGTCCTGTCGAGAGCAAGCGCGCGCCCCGTCTGGCTCGTGGCGTCCCTTGTCCTGCGGTGACGGCGCGCAGCACATCACGGGTGGGGAAACCGCTGCTACGGGGACGCCAGGACAAACTGCCGACTCCACAGAAAATCGTCGGCAAACTCACGCGGCGCTTGACGATATGAATTTCATAGTTATATCCTTCGCCATCGTCGTATGCGATGCGTGAGTGGTCACGAATCGTTCGACAAAAGCAATCCGGCGTCGGCTGCGCGACGCGATTAGCTGCGCCGGAAGGCACGGCGCAACGTGTCCGCAAGCGAATGCAGCATTGTTTCCACCAGATCTCACGCGCCCGGCGAGCCGACGCGCATGTGATTCCATCATGCGAAAGGAAGGACTATGAAGATCGAAGATGCTGTCGTTTTCGTAACGGGCGCGAACCGTGGGCTTGGCCTCGAGTTCGCGAAACAGGCGCTCAAAAGAGGAGCGAGGAAGGTATATGCGGGTGCACGCGACCCTGCCAGCGTGACGCTGCCGGGAGTCATACCCGTTAAGCTCGACGTGACCGATCCCGCGGCCGTAGCCGCGGCGGCGGACGCGGCGCAAGATGTCACGCTGCTCATCAACAACGCGGGTATCGCGCGGCTCGGTAGCCTGACGGACGACGGCGCAATCGATGCGCTGCGCGATCACTTCCAAACCAATGTGGTCGGCATGCTGGCGATGTCGCAAGCGTTCGCGGGGAGCTTCGCCGGTAACGGCGGCGGCGCAATCCTGAACGTGCTGTCGGTCGCGAGCTGGGTGAACCGGCCGATTCTGTCTGCCTACGGCGTGTCGAAGTCGGCCGCGTGGGCGCTGACTAACGGCTTGCGCCAGTCGCTGCGCGAGCAGGGCACGCAGGTCGTCGGCCTGCATGCAGGGTTTATCGATACGGATCTGGTGCGTGGATTCGAAGTTCAGAAGGCGACGCCGGCGGACGTTGTGCGTCAGGCGTATGAAGCCATTGAGGCCGGCGCAGAGGAAGTGTCCACCGACGAACTCACGCGGCAGGTGAAGGCCGGGTTGTCGTCTGGCATCTATCTGAAAGATGCGGCGCAACGCTAACAGCGCCAAACCGGTCGCGTGGCGTGCATGATGCCCCGGGACCCTTGCGGCTTGGTTTCGTCGATGCGTGCCAATACCTTTCATGGAGAGTAGCTGACATGAGAGCTCGACCTAATTGAGCTCGCGCATCACGCTGGTTTCGTCGTCGCGGACCGTATGTCCGTCAGGAAAAGTAAACTCTTATGCCGACTCTTTTTGATCCTCTCCAGATTGGCGACCTCACGTTGCCGAATCGCATCATCATGGCCCCGCTGACCCGTAAGCGCGCCGGTGACGAACGCGTGCCTAATGCGCTGATGGCAAAGTACTACGCCGAGCGCGCCTCCGCCGGACTGATCCTCACAGAAGCCACCTCCGTGACGCCGCAAGGTGTCGGTTACGCCGCGACGCCGGGTATCTGGTCGCAGGAACAGGTCTCAGGGTGGAAGCTCGTCACCGAAGCCGTGCACGCCGCTGGCGGCAAGATCTTCCTGCAACTTTGGCATGTCGGCCGCATGTCGGACCCAATCTTCTTGAACGGTGATCTGCCGGTTGCACCGAGTGCGATCGCACCACAAGGCAACGTAAGCCTCGTGCGTCCACAGCGGCCATATGTAACGCCGCGCGCGCTGAAGGTGGCCGAAATTCCGGGCATCGTCGACGCCTATCGCACGGCTGCCAAGAACGCCCAGGCCGCCGGTTTCGACGGGGTCGAAGTGCATGGTGCGAACGGCTATCTGCTCGACCAGTTCCTGCAGGACAGCACAAACCATCGCACGGACGCGTACGGCGGCTCGATTGAAAACCGCGCCCGCCTCCTGCTCGAAGTAACCGATGCGTGTATCGAGGTGTGGGGCGCTAACCGCGTCGGCATGCACCTCGCGCCGCGCGGCGACGTGGGTACGATGGGCGATTCCGACGCGGCGGCTACATTCGGCTATGTCGCTTCCGAGCTGGGCAAGCGCACGATCGCGTTTATCGCCGCCCGGGAATCGCTCGGCGACAGGCGTCTCGGGCCACAACTGAAAGCCGCGTTCGGCGGTCCATTCATCGCGAATGAGAAGTTCACCCGGGAATCGGCACAGCAAGCACTCAATGCAGGCGAAGCGGATGCCGTCGCGTGGGGTCAGTTGTTTATCGCCAACCCGGACTTGCCACGCCGCTTCGAACTCGACGCACCATTGAACCAGCCCAATCCCTCCACTTACTACGCCGAAGGGGAAACCGGTTACACAGACTATCCAGTGCTGGAAATAGGCGGCTGAACGCGGGCTCGACGTGATACTCAAGGGACTTGTCTCCGCGGTCACGAAGTACAAGTTGTCTTATGCGAAGGATGTGACTTTGCGGATGTTCCTATGGCGAGTAACAACGGCAGCTGCTCCGCGGTGGAAACAACGTTAAATGAAACGGGAGCGGTAACTACCGTCATGGTTAGGCTCTCCAGGTTTTTGTAGGTTGTTCCTTCCATGATTGTTTGATCTCCTGTCTTCACGCGGCTGAAAACTGGGCTGTGGGCGAGCGTCTATCTGAATGGAACGAAGCCTGCTCTAAACATATACCTAACGTCAACGGGCGTCCAAAGCACTTCGGAAGCGGTCATCGACGTCGTGTGCTCGCGACCGGTCGTTCAGGGTCGATTTCACCCACTGACCAGCAAGCGTCGGCACACTCAAGCCGGGCACTTCGCCTGCGCGGGCCACCGTGGTGCGTTTGGGTCCGGCAGTGGAACCGAACGACGCGACGGACCCTCAGTCACCACCCGTCATCTCCCGCGGCGCGAACACCCGAAGCGTACGGAGAATGTCGAGTTCGACGCCTTGTATGTCGTTCGCCACCACGCCGCGCGAACAACAACTTTTCGACGTCGCGGAGGTTCAACTGAAACCGGAAGTCCCAGCGCACCGCGTAGCTGACGACGGCCGCATGGAACCGGTGACTGCGATAGAGCGATCTGATTTCTTCATCTGGAGACCCTGCCCCGGCAGCTGTCACTAACCCCATCAACGTGACGTTGCCTTGAGGGTTGCCGGGGACGGAATGCTAGAGCAACTCCTCGGCTCGTCGCCTGACAGATTGTTAAGGTTTTTCTTACAACTGCCGATACCTGTAAGGCAAGGCGTCGCTAGCGCCCCCGTTCGGGCATCGGGATCGCCCGACGCGCTTCTTCAATACAGACAAAACCGAGGGTGGAAATGCGAATAACGAACCTGAAGATTGGCACCCGGCTCGGCCTGGGATTCGGGCTGGTGCTGTTGTTGATGGTGGTGCTGATCGTTGTTAGCTTATCGCGTATTGCCGAGGTCGGTGATCTGAACGACCAGCTGATCAAATCTGACTGGGTCAAGGCGCAAGCGGCCAACGCCATCGACGGGACGATGCGATCCAATGCGCGCCGTACCATGGAACTGATCGTCACGAACGGTCAAAATCAGCGAGAGGAGATATTCAGAAGGATTGCCGACAGCAAGGAATCGATTAACCGCGATATTCAGACGCTTGACACGCTGGTTTCAACCCCGGAGGGCAAAACTCTGTTGAGTCAGTTCAAGCAAAATCGTGAACAGTATGTGGCGTCGTTCTCCAAGGTCGGGCAGTTGGTGCGGGATGGCAAAGAGGATGAGGCTCGCCAGGTTGTCCTGACTGAAACGTTGCCGCGTCTCGACCTCGCGTCGCAAGACATCAGAAAGCTGGTGGATTGGCAGGCAACGCTAGTTTTAAGCAAGGGGGGACAGACACACGACGAAATCGATTCGACTCGTAACCTCATGATCGGTCTGGGGATACTGGCAGTCTTGCTGGGCGCTGGCTTTGGCGTCTGGGTCACGCGTTCCATTACCCGCCCGCTCAACGAAGCGGTGAGGATCGCACAAGCCGTATCGAAGGGCGATCTCACCAGCCGGATTGAAGCGCATACCGCCGACGAGGTCGGTCAACTGCTGCAAGCCCTGAAAACAATGAACAGCAGCCTGGCCGACATGGTTTCCCGGATTCACACGGGTGCGGAGACCATTTCGACCGCTTCCGGGCAGATCGCGGCAGGCAACACCGATCTGAGTTCGCGCACCGAAGAACAGGCTGCGTCGCTCGAAGAAACGGCCGCGAGCATGGAAGAACTGACCGCCACGGTGCGTCAGAACACCGAAAGCGCGAAGCAGGGCAATATGCTCGCAGCCAATGCATCCGAAATCGCGGCGCGCGGCGGCGAGGTGGTGGGGCGTGTAGTTCATACGATGCGCGAGATTTCGGACAGTTCGACGAAGGTCGCCGACATCATCAGCACGATCGAAGGTATCGCGTTCCAGACAAACATCCTCGCGCTGAATGCGGCGGTCGAAGCGGCGCGCGCGGGCGAGCAGGGCCGGGGGTTCGCCGTGGTCGCAGGCGAGGTGCGCAGCCTCGCGCAGCGTGCGGCCACGGCCGCGAAGGAGATCAAGGATCTGATCAACGAGTCGGTGGATCGCGTGACGAGTGGTACGGAGCAGGTGGACGAGGCAGGTCGGACGATCAACGAGGTGGTGTCGGCCGTGCGTCGCGTGACGGATCTGATGGGAGAGATCGCCGCCGCGTCGAACGAGCAGCACAAGGGCATCGAGCAGGTGAACTCGGCGGTGGTCCAGATGGACCAGGTCACGCAACAAAATGCGGCGCTGGTCGAACAGGCGTCGGCGGCAGCCCAGTCAATGGCCGAGCAGGCGCGCGGTCTGCGCGACGCAGTGTCCGTGTTCAAGGTTTCGACTGCAGCCGCGATTTTCGCGGGGACTGCCAGTACCGCACCGCGCAAACCGACCATGCCCACACCCAAAGCGCCCGTGCATTCCGCACCGCGTCCTGCGGCGAAGCCGGCGCTTGCGACCGAAATGGTCAAACAGGACGAGCAGAGCACCGAATCCTGGGAAACGTCCTGACCTGATTCCTCAGAGAGGACTCTATGACGACGGGACGCATGCCTGTTGCCCAGACCCTCGGACGTGCAGAGGGAAAACGGCCAGTACCTCATCTTCCGCATTGGCAGCGAGAACTATGGTCTGGAAATTCTGGAGGTGCAGGAAACTCGCGGTTGCGACGCAGACATTACTGCCATCGCCAATGCGCCGGCCTTTATCGGAGCTCCATGCACCGACGCCTTCAAGCTTCGCGTTCGTGATGTCGAAACGGTCAGCACGCATGTATCCGCCTTGCCCGTTGGGCGATTCCCATGGCAGCTCTGCAGCACGTTCGTCGGGCTGGCCCTATCGGCCATGAAGGGACCATCGCCTGATGCGTCGGGGATTCAGCTGGCGGCTTCATTTTGGCAAACGGTCAGTAGATCGTCGGTATCCGGTATCGCACCATCAGCCATTACAGTCACGCGCGAGACTCAACACACGTTGCGCGACCATGGAGAGACGGCATGTGATAACTTCATGGCGCTCGTACTGGGCCGTTCCGAGACGGCAACGGCTCGGCCTGTACTTGGCGATAGTCGCTTCTCGCGTCTTCAACATAAAACACATAACAACCGAGCATGCATCACACGATCAACGAACGCTCTCCCGAGTACATCGTCCGCTGGTTTAGGGAAACCGGTTTTTTGAAAGTCGCAGCGGGAGTTGTCCCCGCTGCATCGGCATTCGGTGTCATCTGTCTGACTATCTATTACGCGACGCTAAATTTCACTCCCGATATCTCATTTGCCCAAGGCGCACTTGTTGCGGTTCAAGCGGGGATATTGGGTGCGACACTACTAGGGTCAATTTGGGTGTCCTTATCCATGTCCGCGCTAACCTATCAATTCTTGGGAATTCGACCTAGCGAGTTGGTTCCCAAGCACCGGAAGGTTGCAACGAAACATTTAGTCAGCCGTTATATTTGGACTCAGCTTGCATCGATCGGATTGATTTCAATCTTCGTTTATTTTCCTCATCGAGAGAAATTCGAATACGCCATCTCTTGGGGAGTGTCAATCATAGTCTTCGTCTGGGCGTCCGTACACGTCGTGTTCTCGCCTCTTATCTGGGGACCAGATGGGCTCGAAACGCGCGGCACCTTTGTCGCTTCCGTGTTCGTCGTGGGCTTCGCCGCCGCAGTCTCTCTGCTAACATTGCTTGCTATTCGCAGCGGATCGCCTGGCGCCCACAGCGATGCTCGCTTTTTGCTGACCTTTGGCATGGTAGTAGTCCTTGGCTGTACACAGGTTGCATTGGCTGCGAGTGACTTAGCGCTGCTGCTTGGCGTTGGAGCGGTCCTTCTTCTAGAGGTAGCGTTTCTGCTCGGATCCCCCCCGGCTTATATCCGAGGTACATCGCAAACGCGATCGGTATCGCAGAGAAGACTCCCGTTAGATTGATTGTCGGGCCGGCCGCTTGCAACACTATCCACACAGCAGCCGAACATCTCCTAGTGAGTTGCAGCGGCGGCGAAACGGCCATTGACAATGTGGAAGTCCTCAATTCGCTCGGCAGTCGCTGGGTTGTTCGTATTCCGGCGGGCTCCGGCATGACATTGATCCTCCCCGGAAAAGACTTGGTGATAGTCCGTCCGCAATAGTTGCGCGCGCGTCTGTTCGTTCCCGCCTCTAAACCCGGAAGGACGGAGCGGCTTACACAGCCAAGGCGCCTGCGCTTCGGCAACTCAGTCTCGCGGCGACGTCATCTCCAGTCCCCACTGCGCATCGGTCCGTTCCACCATGGCGACTTGGCGAATGCTGGAACGCTTGGCAAGCCGGTGCCGGCGGAGCGCGTTTTTTGACATCGCCCACACCGTATCGGGCGAAGTAAGTCGCCCCCAGCGCAGGCGGGTAGAGGTACGCAAATTTCCCGCCGTCGATAATAGGGTGTGGGGACTCCAATAAGCACGCACGCGATCGATGACCGCTTCACCTCAAGTCGGGGCAAAGAAGCAGACTGTCGTCCAACGTTTAGGGTTATTCGATGGAGATGCGCTACTGTGCTCCGGCCTCCTGCCCTGAACTAGTCCCTTCGATCGCGTTTGCGTCCGTGCTTTATACGGGCACGCACAAACGCCATTGAAGGCCAGTGGTGAGACTTTGCCGCTGATTCACGCGGCACGGGAAATCGGACGATCACCAGCCCGCCACGTAGGGCTCCCGGCGGGAACCCGCAAGACCTCCAGGCTAATTGCGCAGCCCGCACTGCTCATTACGGCCTACATAGACCTTTCAATTGCGAAACGCTGCTCAAGAATTAAGCACCCACTGGCGACCGCATGTCGCACTGCACACACGGGTAAAACCTCTATAGTGGCTGGGTTTGGGCCGCCCTATTTTTGCAGTGCGGTCTAGATCGCCAGGCGCGATCGGACCCCGTGTGCGGCCTTGCCGGTTGTTGACAGAAGGGCGCCGAAGTGATTCGGCCCCCTGTCAGCTTCGGCAGTTTCTGCCTACACCTCAAAAGGAAGTCCCTGTGAAATACATTCCCCGCATCGCCGCATCTGCTGCCCTCGTCGTCGTCGCTTTCGCTGCTGTCACGTTTGCCCAGATCAAGTTTGCCCCGGATTCCGCCGACAACAACCCGGTCGCCCGGATCGTCCTCAACGTCGAGTCGCAACTGAACGGCTGATCCCCGCCGTCAAAGACAGGCGTCGTCGTCCTCGGCGCTCTCGCGCCAGTTGCCACCCCGTACCGCGGCACCACGCGCACTGCTGGACGGCAGTGCCAAACTCATGTTTGAGCGTTTTTAATCCCTCTTCGCACGCCGGATTGCTGCACGGAAAGAACGTCTGCATTTCTCCCCCCTGAGCGTGCACCACAGCGCCAGCGCACACGATTGAAAAGCCCGTCGCCATCCACATGGGATGTGCAGCGGGCTGCACGGATCGTCCTGAACGTCGAGTCGTGGAACGGCTAACACGCCGATCGAAGGCGCCGCGCGCATGGCGCAAATCGGATCCTCTGCGTCATAGCTCTGCAACGCCTGGAGCACGATCCAGCGATGTCCCTCGCTGCGCTTCCGCGCGCGGAGCACCGTCACGAACGGTCGCGGTTGGAGTGGCTGCGCTGTCAGTGGCAGTTGCGCTTGGCAGGTGTCCATGCCACCCATAGTCGGGCCCATTGTGATCATTGGCCGCGACAAGGTGATCCGAGAATCTCTAGCCGTTCTGCTTAACGTGGAGGGTTATGGGAGGTCGAAGGCATGTAGCTCCGACAGTTGGCATAAATTCCTTCTTGAACCGTTGCAGCAATTGGTCGTACTCGACGTTTCGAATTTTCTCGCGGCGCCTCCGCGTGGTTCGGGGAGAGCTTTGATACGACCATCGGAAGGCAACGCATCATTGCGCTCGTATGGCCGCAGGACGCACAGAGTTTCAAAGGCAAAGTTGAAGAGGTGATTACCAAGCCACTCGTGCTCAAGGAGCTGCTTCGCACGATCGATAAAATCAATTCGGAGGCCGTGGCGCTGAGCGCATTACGAATGAATACGCACCCGAGACAGCCTATAGCAGACGCGTCATAGTCATCGTCAACACGACTTTCCCCTATCGAACGGCTGGCAGGTTTCCCAGCAAGAGCGGACACAATCTTGCCGACGGCGGATGGCGGCAACGGGTCGGATGTCGACTCTCGCCACCTGCATGGTTGAGCCGCCTTCACCGGACCTGACGGTGTCTTGTCCGATAACGTCCCGACTTATCCAAGTGATGCGTCCGTTCTGGCCCGCGTGACTTCGTGGTTCGCTCCCTTATACTCGCACTGACGAGAACAATCCAGCGGGGTCCAATTGCAAGTCCGCGTCGAACTTCCTGCCGATCCACTCATCGAGTATTTGAGCCTTTGCACGGCTATCGCCCAGGCTGTCCATCCGGCGAGCGCGAGGCACTATCAAGGGTGCATCGTCAACAAGATGGTGACGCACCACGTTCCGATGGTTCCGCCCACGCGAAACGAGAAGTGGCCGTTCCCGGTGGAATTTCAATCCGTACTGCTGTCCGAAGGCGGGCGCACGCTCGATCAATCGCTCCCGGACCGGGCCGATGTCGGTCAGATGAGCGCTCTCGAATTACCGCTCGAACCCGGGCAGCCGCGACAGATGGTTGAGCTCTTGATGCCATATCGACTCGACGAGAACGACCGTCGTGCACTGCAAGAGATTCTGCGGTCGGCGCCGCGTGAGTTATCGGTGAACTAACGGAGCAGAACGGGGAAATTCTCGTCGCGCGTGTGAAGTGTCGCGTTCGCTGCCGAGCATTGGCGCACAGCTCAAATAGCCGGCTGCATACAGGTATGCGGCCGGCGGGGTAGGTTTGAAGCGGCGAGCGTGTGAAGCTCGATAGCGCAAATTTTCAGTTGACGGATAGCGGGATTTGCACAAAAATGCAGCGGTTGACGTTTTCCCGAGTTTGCACATTTATAAGGCCCGCACCAATGAATTTGCCGCTTCCGGAAGTTTTTCACTCTGCCCTGCAAGGCGACCGTCTCGAAATCATTGCGAACATCTTGATCGACGAGCATTTCACGACGCTGACCGACCTCCAGAGTGAGTATGACGACGGCTATTCGCGCGGGACGACACGCTTCGCCCGTCAGAAAAACCGCCTCAAGTCGGTGGCGCTGTCGGGTCAATACGACTGGCTGCAGCTGCTGCATGCCGGCAATGACCTCGTTTTCACGATCGAGGGTATTCCGTGCAGGTTTGCGACTGACGATCCGGTGAATCCGACCAAGCCGGCGGTTCTCGATGCGACGCCGATCCAGCAGTCTTTTTTCGATGAGGTGGAGAACGGCGAACCGTGCAAGTTCTGCTTCATTCTTGACGGTGGCTATGCCGAAGCGGACGACCCGCGAGTCGTGTTTATCGGTGAGGATTTGATGGGGGTTGCGAAGTGTCGCTGGACGTCGGACGGGACTAAGGCGCTTCACGCGGTTTCTGCCAATACCCCGCCGGCGAAATACATCGGTAAGGCCCCGGTGGGTCCCAGGCGGATCGACTCTGACAAGACTGGAACGTCTGACGCACCATGATTTTTATTGGTTCGAACCTGCGGATCGCGCGGCTATTTCATAACTTCTCGCAACAAGAGCTGGGCGAGCACATTGGTTGTTCCAAGCAGTTTCTCAGCCGTCTGGAATCGGGGGGCGACGTCCCGACGGCGGCGCTTGTCTCAAAGCTCTGCGACCAGCTGGCAGTCCTGCCGGAATTCTTCGTTGAGCCGGACCCGATGCCGATCTCGGACGAGCAATGCCATTTCCGAAAACAACTGACGACCAAAGTCGCGCTCCATCAGAGCGCCCGCGCAAGAGGGGAGTTCCTGAAGCGGATGATCAACGTGATGGACCACCATCTGGAATTGCCTCGGTACGACTTTCAGGAGGGAGACGCTTCGTCCGCAGAGGCGATCGAGCAGGTAGCAGAGCGCGCACGTGAGCATTGGGGATTGGGCCTTGGCCCCGTCCAAAACATGACGCGTGTTGCGGAGAATGCAGGCGCCGTCGTGATGCCGATCAACGGGCTGGCTCCCGAGATTGACGCGATTTCATTTGCGACGCGGCGACCGGTTATTGCGATGAATTCGGAGGGGCGCTCATCGTGCCGTGCACGTTTTGGAATTGCGCACGAAATCGGTCACTTCTGTCTTCATATCGGCGTCCAGACGGGCGACAAGGTGACTGAGTCCCAGGCGAATCGATTCGCCAGTGCGTTTTTGATGCCTCGTCGGTATTTTGCGGCGGAGTGTCGCACAGCAATGCGCGGTTCTCGTTTGAATTGGTCAGTGCTTACAGACATTAAGGTTCGCTGGGGAGTCTCGAAGGCTGCGATTCTCTATCGTGGACGGCAGCTTGGTGTGTTTTCAGACGAGCAATATCGAAGTGGCGTAATCGGCCTGACGCGGCGAGGGGAAGCGCGATCCGAGTTCGAGGATAAGGACATGCCCCTCGAGTCTGCTGACCTGATTACGGATGGCATCCAGGTGCTGCGCGACGCGTTTGGTATTTCGCGGGCGGCATTGGCTCAGGAGATGAAAGTGCAGACGTCATTGCTGGACGAACTGCTGTGGGCCCGCTTTGATACGAACGCCTATGCAGCGGCGACCGATAACGTCGTCTCCATGTCATTAGAGCGCCGCGCACGAGCTGACGTTGCACGCGGCAGCACAAGGCGAACGCTGTAGAGCTTGCGCGATGCAGTTGCCCTTGGTTTCGACTGTACTCGACCGGCACGCGTCGGGAACTCGCTCGCTTCGGCAGGGTGCGACCAGCAGTGCCGATGTCGTGACAGGCAGCTGAGGGCAACATCGTAGATATTTGTGTGGCCCTAATATAGCCCTTTCAGGCGGTTCGTGACGATCGGGTAAGCCAAGGGTGCGGCCGGTGGCTGGAACGGCTCTACGGGCCGATTAGGTGCGTCGCGCCCCGACCGGCCAGCATGCGAGTGGCCGGCGCCGCCCCACGCGTTCTTAATGACGGATGTGCACGCTTTCATAGGGCGCATCGCACGCAATGTCGTTGAGCGAGCAACCTTCGTCCAATGTCAGTGGTTTTCCCTTCGGGAAGAAAACTGGAACACATAACGAATTGCTTCTGTCCAGACGATAGGGCGTTCACGCCCGATGGTTTGTACAGAAGTAATTCGTGCTTCAACGTAAATTTTTATCGTATCAACTACCAATCATATAGGTCGGGTGATGCGGTTGCATCACCTTCTCACTCACGCAATTGCGTGAGGGAACCTACGGAGGGTTTGTGTGTAGTGAGCGAGCGGAGCGAAGCGATCTATTAAAGAGATTATAGTAGCCGTGAGGCGGATGTAATCTCTTCCTTCTTCACTGGTGAGGGCATTTACAACCCCTCACCAGCATTCTTTTAGAGTTTATAGCAACCGGAGGCTCCTGCCGGAGGTGGATATAAACTCGATCAACCGGGACTTGGCTGGAGGCCAATCCCGGGATACTTTCTTTGGACAGGACGATACGAGCCGTTCCTGATGGGCCAGCGAGCCCAGCGAGGACGTGCATACGTGACAGTCAACTAAAGCATGGGGATCGATGCGTGACGCAATCCGCGATGTCAGCCGGACATACGCCGCCATTACTGTTGAATCGAACCAGTAGTCGGCTGGACTTGCTGATCGACGCCGACTGGTCGCCCCAGCAGGCGTTCGCCGTGTTCGAGCTGCTCAGCGATCTGCGCGCTCGCATCTGGATGCGTTATGGCGTCTAGCTACACGAGCTGATCCGCGAGCAGCGTTCGCCGCCCACCGATGCCGAAATCGACGACATCGAGGGCGGGTTCTGATCCTGCTTTACTCGCCCTGCGGCCGGCAATGCCTGCGGCGCATGGTCGAGTGTTTAACTCAACCTTGCGCCGCCGTCTGCTGTCGGATTTACGCCGCCGCCAACACGGTGCAAGGGCGAGTCCTTCGCCGCTTGCTGCTATGAGGTTTTGTGCCGACCAGTAGTGAGGTAGGTGGTACTACAGATGAATTCCGGCCCCTGGGGTCAGATTTAGCTGCGCGGCAACAGGCTGGAGAAAATCGACAGCTACCCCAAGGAAAGACGTATGACGGCGGATGCCTCCTGCAAGCTGCTCAACAAGCGAGCGTTCAAACCGGTATCAAAGCGCTGAACGCTGCCTACGAGTGCCAGCGCAGCTACGCAATCACCTTCGGCATTGAAAATTGGAACAGCCACTGCGCCGAGCCCGGCTTCCAACTCGCCTTGCGAACGATAAAAGCCATCCTTGCGGATTTTCGTCAGCACGCTCAAAAACTCCTGCCAAGTATCTCCCATGCCATTGAGGCCGATCTCCTTGGCGTGGGTTGCGTAAATCTTCTTGAGCGAGCTGCGCGGCAGGTGCGCAAGCAGAACTTTTGGGGAAGCAGCAAGGAATAAGGGGCGGGGCCGCCCGCGCCCATAAGAAAGGTGAAGATTTTTTTCCGCGCTGACGCGATGGACGTCGATGACCTGCGGCCCGGCAAACATCACACTGAGTGCCGCGTCAAACTTGGTGCTGGCCGCCAGCTTGCGCATGACCGGATCGGCCGCGAACAACACCGGGTCGGTTTGTCGCAACTGATAGTCCAGCGCGATGATGCGCCCGCCGAGGGAGTAGCGCCCCGCCGCGACTTTTTGCAATAACCCCGCCTCGACCAATTCCTTCACATAGCGGTAACCCGTGGGGCGGGAATAGCCCAAAACATCGTTGATTTTGTCCGGTTGCCAGATCGGATTTTCCTCGGTGAATAGATCGAGAATGGCAAGAACCCGGCCGGGGCTGCTCATATTAGATTCAGGTATTGAAGTTCAAAGTGAACATGATAGCGGCCTGTGGCCACCTCGTTATACACATCTCGGTTCATGCGGCCTCACTCCGAAGCGCACGTAGCGTTTCGGCGGATATGATAACGGGCTGCAAGCCCTCCCAGATCGTTTTGGCACCAGGCTCGCCGTCGCCCTTGCGCGCAAGGAAGCCGCCGAGTTGTGCCACGAGACGTAGAACTTCGTTCAGTTTTGGCTTGCCCTTGGGCATTCGCTTTTTCATCAACAGGTATCCGTTTCTCTCGCCATCTGGTGCCGCCACAAAAGGCCCGATTTGCTTCCGTTTACAACCCCCCGACCCGGCCTCACATCGCCCGCCATCCCTTGTCCACCAAGGCCTGGCGGACTTCTGTATAACTAGGTGGCCTGTGGCTGGTGCGTCGCCCTGCCGTGATTGCGAGACCAGCGAACACTATTCGCGATGAATAGTGCTTGATAGGCCGACTGAGTTCTCATTTCACACCCATGCGCTGCGCCATCTCCGCACGCCAAACCGACCGCGGTCTGAAACCCGGCAGCGTGCGGGCATGCGATTCCAGGCGCTGCATCAGCGTGCTTCTATCCTTTAGGTCGATCGCCACGCGCATGGGTTGTGAAACGTACCAAGGCAAATCGAAATAGAGCTCCAGCCGATTGCCTTCTGGGTCGGGCACATAGATGGAAAGCGCGTTGCCGTGTGTCACCGGCGTGATATTGGGCAGCTTCTCGGCCAGCAGAGTCTCGTGCATCTCGCACAGCGTATCCAAGCTGTCTGTTTTGAGGGAAATCTGGTTGATGGGATTGAAGGGCATATCGTTGGGGCGCCCCGTCAGAAGCACGATCTGGTGGTGCTCGTCCGGGTCTCGACTCAGAAACACGAGGTCCGTCATTCCGTTCGGCCCGGGCAACTGGCCTCGGTCCGTCACGGTGAAATCAAGCAGGCGGGTGTAGAAGTCTGTGACCTTCGCAATGTCGGTCACGAACATGCCGAAGTGACTGAACTTGAAGCCGGACTGCTTCGGGGTTTCCAGTGACATAGGGTTTCTCCTTGGATTGACAGTGGTCCATGGTATCAGTTTCAATCTCAATCTATGAGATTTTACAACTTATCCGAGGGGATGATTCGATGAATCAGGCGAGCTTCGAGTGGCGCAACATGTGCCCAGTGCCATTTGCAGCCAGCATCGCGATCGACGGCTACGGCTGCGGGCCGTACCCGATAGCCTTCGCAGTTGTGTTCCCTGGGCTGTTCTTTCCTAAGGGGCGACCGTCTGGTCTGGCGGTCGGGCTGGCACAGTTCTTTGGATCGCCGTGATGGCGATTCTCGCTCCAGCGCCCTGCGCCTGTTCTCCGTGTGCATCAGCGAGACGCTCCCGTCGAGCATGCGCTGTGAAAGTCGGCCGTAATCAACCATATCTCACGGTCGCAAGTCGCCTTGCTGACCCATTCGGCGACGAGGCTTTCCGCGGCCGCTCGCCAGTGTTTGCGAAGTCAATCGGTACAGCAACGAGAAAGAGGCGTGCGCTTGTGCCTCCTGTCCAGCAATGAAAAACCTTTCTGCCATGCCCCTAACCACTACTACCATTGAAACTCCGGGTGTTGACGACGTCTATTGGCGCGAGGAATACGCGCAGATCGGCGAGGACGATGCCTTTCTCGCCGAAATCGTGGCGCAAGCCGACCTGCCCTCGCTTCTCACTGCGCTCGCCGCCGTCACCGGAGACTTGTCGATGCTGCGTCCGCACCTGCGCGCGCCATTTCCTCTTGTTGATACGGTTGCGCCTGCCCATGGAGGCATGAGCGAAGCCGCGCAAATAGAAGCCCGCGCACTGGCCCTGGTTGCACTCAAGCGCGTGCGCGACGAGAGCTTGACTCGGCCACGTCCTCTTGACGATGGCGAGACACGCATCCTGATCGATTTCCTCACGAACGGTGCCGGAGATGCCGATGCTGAGATCCTCACCCACGAGATGGATCTCGCCCCGAAAAAGCTCGGCGCGCCTGGTTGGAAATTCGATAATGTGGCGGGTGATCGCCAGTTCGCTGTCGCGGTCATCGGCACCGGCATGTCGGGCATTGCCGCCATGTATCGGCTCAAGCAGGCAGGCGTGCCATTCACGGCCTTCGAGAAGAACCCCGACGTTGGCGGCGTGTGGTGGGCGAACACGTACCCGGGCGTGCGGCTCGACACGCCGACGTTCGGGTACAGCTTTTCATTTGCTCAGCGCATGGACTGGCCTCATGCGTTCGCGACCGGTGGTGAAATTGAAGACTACGCTCGCGAGGTCGTTGCGCGTGCCGGGCTTCGCGAGCACATCCGCTTCGGCACCGAGGTTGTCTCGGCCACCTGGGACGAGGTATCCGGCACTTGGGACGTGGTGACTCGTACAGGCAATGACGAGCCGGAGCATCGCCGTTTCAACGCCGTGATTTCGGCGGTGGGTCAGCTCGAGCGGCCGAATATTCCTCAGATCGAAGGGCAGAACGAATTCAGGGGCGTGCGCATGCACTCGGCCCGATGGAACCACGATGTTGACCTCCACGGCAAGCGCGTCGCGGTCATCGGCACTGGGGCAAGCGCATACCAGATCGTTCCGAACGTCGTTGATCGGGTCAAGCACCTTACCGTTTTCCAGCGATCCGGCCCTTGGATGGTTCCTGCCCCGAACTACTATGCCGACACTCCCAAGGCGCTGCGGTGGCTGAGTGACCATGTTCCATGCTATGGGCAATGGTTCCGGCTCTCGGGTTTCTTCCAGGCAGCGACCGGACGTCTGCATACCGCCGTCACCGACCCCGGTTGGACTCGAGAGGATTCGGTATCGGCAAAGAACCTGGAGGTGCGCGAAACGCTGACCGAGATCCTTCGCGAACAGTGGAAGAGCCGACCCGAACTCATCGACAAAATTGTGCCGACGTACCCGCCCGGCGGCAAGCGAATGCTGCGTGACAACGGCGTCTGGGCCGCCGCGTTGCAGCGGCCAAACTCCGCGCTTGTCACCAGTCCCATCGTCCGCTTCACGGAAACTGGCCTGGTGACTGAAGATGGCGTCGAGCATCCGGTTGACGTCGTCGTCTATGCAACAGGATTTACCGCTGCCGAGTTCCTCGATCCCATGGAGATTCGCGGTGTCTCAGGGCGGACGATCAAGGAGCAGTGGCAGGGCGACGCGAAGGCGTGGGGGGGCATCGCCGTGCCGGACTTCCCCAACTTCTATATGGTGATGGGGCCGAACACGAACTACGTCGTGCACGGCAGCCAGCACTTCATGATGGAATGTGCCGCGGAGTTCGCCGTCGAGGCGATCCATCAAACTCTTGCACGAGGCATCAACGGCTTCGAGGTAAAGCCTGAGGTTCTTGATTCTTTCGTCGAGCGCGTCGATGCCGAGAACCAGCGCCGCGCCTGGGGCCGTCCGCAGATACGCACCTGGTACAAGAACCGCTTCGGCCGGGTCTCTCAGGTATGGCCATTCAGTCACCGCGAGTACTGGCAACTTACCCATGACGTCGACTTTGACAGCGACTTCATCTCGCATTGAGCTAACAGGCCTTCGGAGCGTAGAAGAATATGGCGTTGGATAGTGTCTCGCAGGCCCTGTTGCAGTCCTGGGCCGCAGCGGCAGGGGCGAATGCGACTCCGCTATGGAAACTCGATGCCGTGCAAGCGCGGGCAGCCGCCGGACGCAGAGCGCTTCAGCATGACCCAGGGCCAGCGATGGCGCGTGCTGAGGATGTCGCGATTCCGGCGCGCGATGGTTCCTCAATTGCCGCCCGGCTGCTGGTGCCTATCCCGCGACCACGGGGCTTACTGGTGTACGTGCATGGCGGTGGCTGGGTATTGGGCGAATTGCCGGGATTTGAGGCCATCGGACGCAAGCTTGCTGCGTGCACGGGCGCGGCAGTTCTGCTGGTGGGCTACCGCCTCGCGCCTGAGCATCCGTTTCCAATTCCGCTGCAAGACACATGGGACGCGCTGCAATGGGCGAGCAAGCATAAGGTGGAGATTGCCGGGGACGAAGTCCCGCTGGTCATCGCCGGGGACAGCGCTGGCGGCAATCTGGCGGCTGTCGTCGCTCGCTGGGCGCGGGAGCGAAACAGCCCGAAGCTGGCGGCCCAAGTGCTGGTGTATCCCGTCACCGACGCGGACTTCACGCGCGCCTCGTACCAGGAGCCGGAGAACCAGACCTTCCTTCCGACGCCATCCATGGCATGGTTCTGGGATCAATACGTGGCCGATTCATCTGCACGCATGCATCCCGATGCATCTCCGCTGCGTGCCAAGGACTTGTCGGGCTTGCCTGCGGCATTCGTGGTGACAGGGCAGCACGACATCCTGCGTGATGAAGGACAGGCCTACGCCGCCGCAATGGCTGATGCTGGCGTGGAAGTGGAGCAGCATGAAATGGCAGGCCAGATGCACGGATTTTTCACCATGACAGGCATCCTGCCGGCCAGCGATCAGGTGCTGGAAAGAATAGGCGCCTTTCTTGATCGCAAATTGCTCGCATGAAGTCGCGCCATCCAACAGGCTGCCAAGCTACTCTTTCAAGCCGAGTCGTCTACAGGCACTTGATCACTTGATCGAGCGGCGGCCCTACTTGTTCGGCGCTGCCTGCGCAATCACGCCCGTGCGTTGGCGCCCGTTGATGAACGCTCTGGCGTCACGGCGCTTGTCCGGGACCAGCGTGTGCGGCGCGTGTCATCGTTGGATACCTCGCACTCGCCATGGCCATCGGCAATGGTGACCGTACTGATGGCGATCTGAGGTTGACCCGCAAAAACGGACACCTATTCTTTTTGAAGAGGAGGTGCCGAAATGGGCAAGACTCGTACACCGTACCCGCCGGAATTCCGGGCGCAGATGGTGGAATTGGTCAAGGCCGGACGCACACCGCAGGAGCTTGCG
>NZ_JAYMRZ010000015.1:0-230962 GCF_038900715.1 Paraburkholderia phymatum
CAGCGTCATGGTCGTGAGGGGCGACCCGCCGCCCGCCCGTGGACAACCCGCGACTCAACGCTTAACGGAGGCCAGATCACATCAAATTGCTGACTGCAAATCTGTCCGTCGAACCGGGTCAACCTCATACCTGATCATTAAAGAGTTCTGCTCGCCAGATATCAACCTCTCACCCAAGGTCATCAGCAATTTGCAGATGGGTTACCTGTTCGAGGAACTGGTGCGAAAGTTCAACGAGCAATCCAACGAAGAGGCTAGGGATCACTTCACCCCGCGTGAAGTCATCCGTCTGATGGTGCAACTGGTATTCACCGGCGAAGATGGCATCTACGAGAAAGGCATCTACCGCAGTGTGTACGACCCCACCGCTGGTAACAGCATGGAAAACTTCGAGCCGGTGTTCAACAAGCAGCTCGAAAACCTGTTCGTTGAGCGCATGGACGGCAACGAAGAAATATTCGTACGTCTGATGAACGACGAAACTTTTAGGAATGTCGTCGCTAGCCATTTGATGCGGGCGGTGTATCGGCAAGTCAAGTCGGCAGGAGATTGATATGGCATTGAGTTTGGCAAACGCTGTACTGGACTGCCTAAAAGAGCGTGTCGACGAGAAGCTGACTGCGCGGCAAATCGCCGAGTGGATTTTTGAAACCTATCCTGCCGAATGTCAGGAGAAAAAAGCCAACAGCCGGGGCGGCTACATCAAAACAAATGCTGACCTGGTGCAACAGCTGGTCGCAGAAATTGGTAGTCGACGTCCTGATTTGCAAAAGCGCGACCCCAGCCTCAAAACAACCGAGGGGCGGCCACGCAAGTACTACTACTCGACGATGTCCGACGTCGCCGAAGTGGCAGCCGCGGAAGGCGTGGTTGTCGTACCAACAGCGGATGCCAGTGAAACAAGGCTCGGCGAGCACGCACTGTATCCGCTGCTCTCGCAGTATCTGTGGGACGAGTTTGGGGTTCATTCGAAGCGGATCGACGAGAAGCGCTCATCGAACAAGCGCGGGCCGAACGGCAACCGCTGGTTGTATCCGGACGTGGTCGGAATGAAAGACCTGGGCGCGGAGTGGCACCAAGAGGTGCGGGACTGCGTGGACCAGTACTCGGACAAGCGCACCAAGCTGTGGTCGTTCGAGGCCAAGTTGCTGATCAACCGGTCGAACGTTCGTGAATGCTTCTTCCAAGCGGTGTCCAACTCGTCGTGGGCGAACTTCGGCTACCTGGTCGCGGCGGAGATCGAGGGACAGGACACGCTGAAGGAACTGCGGATGCTGTTCGCAGCGCACGGCATTGGCCTAATCAAGTTGGATGCCGATAACCCGGCAGAAAGTCAGGTTTTGATTCCGGCTCGCGAAAGAGATGAGATCGATTGGGATATGGCCAACCGGCTGGCGACCGAGAACCGGGATTTTCTGCAGTATGTAAAGCTCGTGAAGCAGTTCTACCAGACCGGCGAGGCGCGCCCGGCGGATTGGGACGTTCCAGAGACGGAGGACTGAGGGTCTATTCCGGATGTCCGAGCCAGATGGGCAGTCGACGGATTAGTTTGAGGCCTCCGCGCCGAGCGGTCTTATCCGCGTCGTCCAACCGTGACGCCAAGAATGACTTGACATACCCCCTAATTCCGTCGGGCTTGCGTTTCTATCGCGCCTCGGTCCTCCGGTCAGTTGGCCGCTTCAGTGTAGGACCCGTGCCTTGGCCGCATAAACGACGGCACTCATACTAATCGACAGATCAGTTCGCATTCCGACGCACGAACTCTGGCACCAGACGTCACACCAAACACGCCCGGAAACACGCGTACACCCCCAACATTTCAACTCCCTTCCCACCGCAATTCATTCTCACAACAACGGGTAAACCCGGGAACGTTCTGAATCAAAGCAGTTCCTACAGCACGTAAACCCGACGCGCGCGGCATCCAACCTCATGAAGTCACAAAAGCTCTCATGAGCAACGCCCCAACAGCCCAACGGCCCCGCCGCGCCACCAACCCTGACCACGAGCACCCCCCCCCCCCAATCGAGCCTCGAATGCAAACCCGCACCACACGCTCAATCGAAGTGGATTTCTTCCGAGGAATCGTGCTGATCGTGATCGTGCTGGACCACATTCCAGGCGGCGTCCTGCAGCATCTGATGCTGCACGCCTACGCCTTATGCGATTCAGCCGAAGTCTTCGTCTGCCTCGGAGGCTATGCATCCGCAGCAGCCTACAATGCCGTGCTGGCCAAAAAGGGCCAAAAATCCGCCCAAAACCGCTTCTATAAGCGCTGCTGGGAAATCTACCGGGCCTATCTGCTGACAGCGCTACTGACGCTGTTATCAGGCGCGATTCTTCAGTTCTTGCACCTGAATCGCCCGATGGTCGACCTGACAGACTGGCCATCTTTCTCATCGGCGCCGATCAGAGAGGCCGTCAACATCGCCACTCTCAGACGCCAGCCCTATCTGTCCAGCGTCCTGCCGATGTACGTGCTCTTCGCGATCACGGTCCCTTTCATCGTGCCGCTCGCGCGAAAATCGGCCGTATCGGCGCTGACGCTGAGCCTCGCGATGTGGGCGCTCGCCATTCCACTGGCGAAGTTCTTCGCGATCGACGACGTCAGCAACTGGTCCTTCAATCCCTTTGCCTGGCAACTGATGTTCGTCATCGGTATCCTGTGCCGTGTGCAGCCGGTGTCCGACCGCTTCCAGCTGTCGAAAGCCGGCCGGTGGCTCACCGCTCTAGCCATCGCAGCCGTGCTAGCCTTCGCCATCGTCAGGCTTTTCGTCCTGACGCAGCCGCTGCCCGGCCATCTGAAACAGAACCTGTCGATCGAACGCGTGATCAATTTTCTCGCCATTGCCTGGGTCGCCGCTGTGCTCGTCCGCACGGGCCACATCGCGACACTCGCGCGCCGGATGCCCGCCGTCATCAAGGTCGGCCGGACGGGCCTCGTCTGTTTCGTCGGCGGCACGCTGATTTCGCTTGTCGTCGATACGGCGACGCCGCACAACATCCACGGCCTGAGTCACGGGCTTGCCGCGCTCGCGGGCGATCTCGTCGCGATCATCGCCGTGCTGCTGCTCGCGCGCATCTGGAACGAATGGATGGGGCCGACGCAGACGCGCGCGGCCGTCCACGGAGCCGACTGCCGATGAAGCGCGGCATCGCATGGCCGCGTGCGGCGCTCGGGCTCGCACGCGCGGCCATCCTTTACGCGATGGTCTACAGCGCGCAATCGGCGTTGGCGGCCGCCATCGCAACGAACGCATCGCCAGCGGGCCAGAACCCGGCGCAGAAACAGAATCAACCGCCATTCGCGACGCGCTGCACGGACCTCGGCGACGTCTGGATAGACACCGACTCGATCGCATTGCCCACGCACGGTGCGCACATCGAAACGGCAACGATGATTTCCGCGCAGACGTCGGGCAATAGCGCAGGCGACTTCTGCCGGATCACGGGCGTCATTCGTGCGATCAAAGGGACGACACCCGACATCCGCTTCGATGTGAATCTCCCGAAGAACTGGAACGGCCGCGCATTGCAGGTGGGCGGCGGCGGCTATAACGGCTTCGTCGTAACGGGTATCGGCGTGATGCCGTTCTCGCCGGTGCGCGCGCCGCTCGCGCAAGGCTATGTGACTTTCGGCGACGACTCGGGACACGTCGGAAATTCGGCGCTCGCGGTGTTCGGTCTCGTCGACGAAGCCGTCGTAAACTTCGGCTACGCGCATCTGAAGAAGACGCACGACGCGGCGCTCGCCGTGATCGTGCGCATGTACGGCCATCCGCCGGGGCGCATGTACTTCGCGGGCGGCTCGACGGGCGGGCGCGAAGGCTACACGGTGATGCAGCGCTTCCCCGACGACTACGACGGCGTGATCGCCGATTCGCCCGCACTCAACTTCTCGGGCGTGAGGCTGATCGGCGTGCGCGTCGGCCAGGCCGAATACGCGACGCCCGGCGGCTACGTTCCGCCCGCGCTGCTCGATCGCGTGTATCAGAAGTCGCTCGAAGTTTGCGACAAGCTCGACGGCGCGTCGGATGGCATCGTCAGCGATGTCGTCGAGTGCCGCAGACATGAAGCGGAAATCGTCGATGCGCTGCGCTGCCACCGCGGCACGTCATACGCGCAAGAAGGCGGCTGTCTCAGCGACGCGCAACTGTCGACGCTGCTCGTCCTGCGCGACGGACTGAGCTTGCCGTACAAGCTCGCCTACGACGTGAGCGGCTATCGCGGCTACAACGTCTTTCAGGGCACGCGCTTCACGGGCGTGCTCGGACTCGGCCGCGACGCCGCGCGCCAGACGTCGCCGACGTTCAGCAGCAACGGCTATCTGTTCACGCAAGGCGACGGCTATATCCGCTATTTCGTCGCACAGGACGCCACATTCGATTCGATGAAATTCGACGTGCTGCATCCCGGCAAGTATCAGAAGCAGGTCGTCGCGCTGTCGCAGACGATCGGCGCGATGAATCCGGACGTGAGCCGCTTCATCGAAAAGGGCGGCAAGCTGATCACGATGCAGGGCCTCGCCGATGAAGTCATCAGCCCGAGCCAGACCATCGCTTACTACGACCGGCTCGTCGATCAGTATGGCGACGAGCGCGTGAATGCATTCATGCGCCTGTACATGGTGCCGGGCTTCCAGCACGGCAGCGGCGTGTTCATTCCTTCCGTCGATCTGCTCGGCGCGCTCGACAACTGGGTCACGCGCGGCATCGCACCGGAGACGCTGCTCGCCACCGATATCGCCGCTGCGACCAACGGACGCTCGCGTCCGCTGTGCCGCTATCCGATGTTTCCGCGCTATCTGGGCAAGGGCAATCTGAACAACGCCAACAACTTCGCGTGCAGCGAGCCCTGATCTCGCCGGTTGCCTTGCATCACATCAATGCAGCGTGAAGTGAGGCTGAATCGCCTGTCACGCATCGCACATTTCCGCCCTCATTTGTGTCGTCGGTTGCATGGCGCGCCTGTAGTATTGGTCGATCATGCAACAAGACGCCGCTAACTGTCGTCATTCACTCCCTATCCGGTAATGTTTGCGGAAATCGGATGCGCACGAACAGTTTGCACGCAAATAAATCAGCAATATTTACTCGCACTGGTTCCCGGAGACCTTATGAACGCATCGAAAACGGCAGCCCTCGTCGAGATGCTGACGCGTCATCGCGATACGCTGCTCGCCGACTGGTTGAATCAGCATCTATCGATCGCGCTCCGCCGTGGCCTGACGACCGATGCGGAGATGAACGAGCAGTTCCGCAACTTCCTGAACGTCTTCTCCGATACGCTCGCGAATGCCGAGACGCTCGACGCGAGCCGTCCCGAATGGGAACCCGTGCGCGCGTTTCTCGCCGACATGTCCGCGCATCGCGCGCGCCAGGGCTTCACGCCCGCTGAAACGGCGACGTTCGTGTTCTCGCTGAAGCAGCCGCTCTATTCGCGCCTGCGTGTCGAGTTCGACGCGCGACCGGGAGAGCTCGCCGACGTGAGCTGGACCGTGAACATGTTGCTCGACACACTCGGCCTTTACACGACGGAAGTGTTCCAGCGCAGCCGCGAAGCGATCATCTCGCGTCAGCAGGAAGAACTGCTCGAACTGTCGACGCCAGTCGTCCAACTCTGGGAAGGCATTCTCGCGTTGCCGCTCATCGGCACGCTCGACTCGGCGCGCACCCAGGTGGTGATGGAGAGCCTGTTGCAGAAGATCGTCGAAACGGGCGCGGCGATTGCGATCATCGACATCACGGGCGTGCCCACCGTCGATACGCTCGTCGCGCAACATCTGCTCAAGACGGTGGCGGCCGCGCGTCTGATGGGCGCGGACTGCATCATCAGCGGCATTCGTCCGCAGATCGCGCAGACCATCGTGCATCTCGGCGTCGATCTGACGAACGTGATCACGAAGTCGACGCTTGCGGACGCGTTCGTCGTTGCGCTGCAAAAGAGCGGGTCGAGCATCTCGACGCGCACCGCCAGCTAAGGTCGCGACATGGACCGCATTCCAATCCTGCGGATGGGCGATTGCCTGATCGTCGCGATTCAGGTCGACATGCACGACCGTCTCGCGATCGCGCTTCAGGACGACCTGACGGCGCGTATCGTGAAGGACAGGGCGAAGGGCGTGCTGATCGACATCTCGGCGCTCGACATCGTCGATTCGTTCATCGGCCGCATGATCAGCAACACGGCTGCGATGGCGACCGTGCTCGATGCGCAGACGGTCGTCGTCGGCATGCAGCCTTCCGTGGCGATCACGCTGGTCGAACTCGGGCTCACGCTAAGCGGCGTGCGCACGGCGCTCAACGTCGAACGAGGCATGGCGCTGCTTCAGCAGCGACAGCGCTGATCAATCAGGGCGCTCACATGAACTCATTCGGCGTAGTGGTGGCGTCGACTCTCGAAGTCGGCCTGCGCTCGGATCAGGAGATCGTCAAGCTCCGCCAGCTCGTGCGCGACCAGGCAATCGCGCAAGGCTTCTCGCTCGTCGACCAGACGAAGTTCGTCACGGCCGCGAGCGAACTGGCACGCAACACGCTATTGCATGGCGGAGGCGGCGACGCGACGTTGAACGTGCTCGTCAACGGCATGCGCAAAGGGCTCAGGCTCACGTTCGTCGACAAAGGCGCGGGCATCGCGGATGTCGATCGCGCGATGCAAGACGGCTTCACGAGCGGATCGGGCCTCGGTCTCGGACTCGGCGGCGCGCGCCGTCTGTGCGACGAGTTCGAGATTCAGTCGGAACCAGGCAAAGGCACGATAGTGTCGATCACTAAATGGAAACTTCGCTAAGCGGTCTGCGCGGGATGCACACGTCGTTCGAAATCGCCGACGCGAGCAGCGTCGCGTTCGCGCGCCGCGGCGCCAATGATGCGGCGCAGAAAGGCGCGTTCGACGACACCGATATGGGCCGCGTCGCGCTGATCGTGACGGAAGCGGCGACCAACATTCTCAAGCATGCGCAGCACGGCGAACTGCTCGTGCGCGCGCTGCCTGCGGATGCGACGGGCACGTTCGCCGACGGCGTCGAGATCATCGCCGTCGACAAGGGCCCGGGCATGCATGACGTGCGCCACGCCTTTCACGACGGACGCTCGACGGCAGGTTCGCCCGGCACGGGACTCGGCGCGATCAATCGTCTGTCGGACGAATTGTGCGTGTACTCGCAGCCGCGTCTCGGCACCGTGCTGCGCGCCGTCGTGCGCAGCCGCGGCGCGAACGCTCGCGCGGGTCGCCCGGCATCGGGCACGGACATCGGCGGCATCTGCGTGCCTTACCCGGGCGAATCCGTATGCGGCGATGCGTGGGGCGTCGATGCCGATCAACATGGCGTCACGATCACCGTCGCCGATGGTCTCGGTCACGGTCCCGATGCGCATGTGGCGGCGGCGAGCGCGATCGACGTCGTGCGCCGGCGCGCGGGCCGCTCGCCCGCCACGCTGATGCAGCTCGCGCACAGCGCGCTGCGTCCGACGCGCGGCGCGGCCGTCGCCATCGCGCGGCTCGATCTTGCGCGCGCGCAGCTCGCGTTTGCCGGCACGGGCAACGTCGCCGCGTCGATCTTCAATGTCGCGCGGCCTGCGTCCGTCAGCGGCGGAGCGGGACTCGGCACGAACGCGTCGGGGCGCGGCACGGACGCTTCGACGAGCGGCGCGCGCGACAGCTGGCAGCTCACGTCGCGCAACGGCATCGTCGGTCATACGATGCGCGATTCGCAGGAATTCGAAGTACCGTGGACACGCAACGCGCTGCTGATCCTGCATTCGGACGGCATCGGCACTCGCTGGGATCTCGCTGCTTATCCGGGCTTGCATCTGCAGCCGGCGGTGATGATCGCCGCCGTGCTGTACCGCGATTTTTCGCGCCGCCGCGACGACGCGACGGTGGTCGTCGTCAAGGCGGATCAGCAATCGACTTGCATGGGACCAGATTGAGGCATGGGACCGGAGCAAGTGCTCTGCATTGGGCTGGAGTAAGTGCCGAAGCACTCACTCCGGTCGACAGCTTTGCATGGGATCAGAGTAAGAGCTTTGCATGGGGCTGGAGTAAGAGCTCTGCATGGGGCTGGAGTAAGAGCTCTGCATGGGGCTGGAGTAAGAGCTCTGCATGGGGCTGGAGTAAGTGCTGAAGCACCAACTCCAGCCGACAGCTGAAGCACCAACTCCAGCCGACAGCTGAAGCACCAACTCCAGCCGACAGCTAAAGTACCAACTCCAGCCGACAGCTAAAGCACTAACTCCGGTCGACAGGAGTAAATTTCAGGCATGACGACCCCCATACTGCGGATCCGGCTAGACACCGAGGAAGACGTCGTCGCAGCGCGCCGCAAGGCGCGCTCGATTGCTGCTGGCCTCGGCTTCTCGCCGCTCGACCAGACACGCATCGCAAGCGCGGTATCGGAGATTGCGCGCAACGCATTCGAATACGCGCACGGCGGCGAAGTATCGTTCGCCTTCGACGGCGCGGCGAAGCCACAGGCGTTTCAGATCGACGTGCGAGACAAGGGGCCGGGCATCCGCGACCTCGAATCGGTGCTCGACGGCACGTACCGGTCGCCGACGGGCATGGGCCTCGGCATCGCCGGCAGCCGTCGGCTGATGGACCGCTGCGCGATCGAATCGTCGGCGCAGCGCGGCACGACGGTTTCGATGGCGCGCTACCTGCCGAACGACCGGCAGGAAGTGGCCGTGACCGACGTCGACGCGATCATGCGCGCCCTCGTCCAGCAGAACGCACTGCAAGACAGCGACACCGACGTGCGCCGTTCGATCGACGAAGTGCACGAACAGAACCGCGAACTGCTGTCGACGCTCACGGAACTGCGCGACCGCCAGGACGAACTCGTGCGTCTCACGCAGGAGCTCGAAGCGACGAACCGCGGCGTGGTCGCGCTGTACGCGGAGCTCGACGAGCGCGCGGACGAACTGCGCCGCGCCGACACGATGAAATCGCGCTTCCTGTCCAACATGAGCCACGAGTTGCGCACGCCGCTCAGCTCGATCCGCGCGCTGTCGAATCTGCTGCTGAACCGGCTCGATGGCGACCTTTCGGAGGAGCAGGAACGCCAAGTGCTACTCATCCGCAAATCGGCCGAGGATTTGTCCGAACTCGTCAATGATCTGCTCGATCTGGCCAAGATCGAAGCGGGCCGAACCGATGTGACGCCGATCTGGTTCAAGGCTTCGGGACTCTTCGCGGCGCTGCGCGCAATGCTCACGCCGCTGCTGATCAACCCGGCCGTGAAGCTGATCTTCGAGGACACATACGGTTTGCCTCCCATCTTCAACGACGAAGCCAAGCTCACGCAGATACTGCGTAATTTCGTCTCCAACGCACTCAAATTTACCGAGGGCGGGGAGATTCGCGTGGGCGCGCGGCTGGAGCCGGGCGGCGAACAGGTGACGTTTTTTGTGTCCGATACAGGCATTGGTATCGCTGAGGAGCATCAGCAAGTGATCTTCGAAGAGTTCGGCCAGGTGCAGAACCATCTGCAGCAGCGCGTCAAGGGCACGGGCCTCGGCTTGCCGCTGTGCCGCAAGCTCGCCGCGCTGCTCGGCGGCTATACGGGTGTCGACAGCGCGCCGGGTGTCGGCTCGACCTTCTACGCGACGTTGCCGGTGAAGGCGGAAGCCGTCGCGGCATCGGGTGCGGACGGCGCGACAGGTGGCGCCACGGGTCGCATGACAGGCGGCGCGGCCATCGCGCACGGAGGCGCGTCATGACGGTTGTCGCTCCCCTCATTCTCAACGTCGACGACAACGACGGCGCGCGCTATGCGAAAACGCGCGTGCTCGTGCATGCCGGTTTCGAGGTGATCGAGGCGGCGTCGGGCTATGGCGCGCTCGATCAGGTGCGCGCGCACAAGCCCGCGCTCGTGCTGCTCGACGTGAAGCTGCCCGACATCAGCGGCATCGAAGTGTGCTCGATCCTCAAGCGCGATCCGCTGACACGCTCCACACTCATCCTGCAAACGTCGGCGGCCGCCGTGCAGTCGTTCGACAAGGTTCGCGCGCTCGACGGCGGCGCGGACAGCTATCTGACCGAGCCGATCGAGCCCGCCGAACTCGTCGCCAACGTGCGCGCGCTGTTGCGCCTGCATCGCGCGGAGGAAGCGCTGCGCGACGCGGATCGCCGCAAGGACCAGTTTCTCGCGACGCTCGCGCACGAATTGCGCAACCCGCTCGCGCCGATCCGCAATGCCGTCGAGCTGATGGACCCGCGCCATAACGCCAACGACGCCGCGTTGCGCGATGCGCGCATGATCGCGCGTCGGCAGGTCGAGCATCTGAGCCGGCTCGTCGACGATCTGCTCGACGTGTCGCGTATCACGCACGGCAAGATTTCGCTGCAACTGGAATGCGTCGACATCGCGGCGGCCGTCGCGACGGCGGTGGAGACGAACCAGCCGTTCATCGACAGAAAGCATCACACGCTGCGCGTCAGCCTGCCCGACGAGCCTTGCATGATTCGCGGCGACTCCATTCGCGTCGCGCAGGTCATCAGCAATCTTCTGTCGAATGCGGCGAAGTACACGCCGGAGGGCGGCGAGATCGAACTCGACGTGAGCGGGACGGACGGCGGCATCGCGATTCGCGTGCGCGACAACGGCATCGGCATCCCGCCGAACGAACTCGCCGACGTGTTCAATCTGTTCATGCAGTCCGAAGATTCGCTCGCGCGCTCGGAAGGCGGGCTGGGCATCGGACTGTCGCTCGCGAAGACGCTCAGCGAACTGCACGGCGGCACGATCGAAGCGTTTTCGGCGGGCGCGGGCATGGGCTCGGAGTTCGTCGTCACGCTGCCCGTCGCGCAGCAGTCGGACCAGGGCGCGCCCGCATGCGGCGAGACGCCCGACGAAGGTGAGGAGTCTTCCGCGCGCGTACCTGGTGCGAAGCGGCGCGTGATGGTGGTCGACGACAGCGTCGATGGCGCGGAGTCGATGTCGATCCTGCTCGAAATGCTCGGGCACGAAGTTCGCGTGCTGTACGACGGCGCAGCGGCGATCGCGGCCGCGCCGGAGTTCAGGCCGGAAGTGGTGCTGCTCGACATCGGCTTGCCGGGCATCGACGGCTATCACGTCGCGCGCGCGTTGCGCGCCGAGCCCGCGTCGGCGAACGCATTGCTGATCGCGCTGACGGGCTACGGACAGGACAGCGACCGGCAGCGCACGCATGATGCGGGCTTCGATCATCACCTCGTGAAGCCGGCTTCGCTCGACGATATCGAGCGCGTGATCGCTGCGGACGGCGCACTCGGCGCGCCGCGCAATCCGGGCACGCCCGTGCGTTCCGACGTGACGGAGTGAGTCCGGGCAAAGCAGGTTCAAAACCAGGAGAAAGAAGCCGCAGACAAAAACAACGGGAACGGGGAACGAGCGATACAGCAGCGCGTTTGACGAACAGTTGGCAGGCAGCAAGCAATCAGCAAGCAAGCAGCAGCAAGCAGCAGCAAGCAGCAGCAAGCAGCAGCAAGCAGCAGCAAGCAGCAGCAAGCAGCAGGCAACAACGGCATGCACGGGCGAACGGCGCATCGGGCAATGGCAGCATGCATGCGCGCGGGCAATACGGCGGGACAGGTGAGGCTGCGTCGATGAAACCGGACAACACGATGGCGGGCGCGCGCCCTGAGGCGGATGCGGCGCTCGCGGGCAGCACGGCGCCGAGCTTTCTCGCGGGCGGCGGAGAGATGGGCAGTCTGATGCGCGGCTACGACTGGCGCGCGACGCCGCTCGGCGAGCCCGAAGCATGGCCGCAAAGCCTGAAAACGGCGATCCGCATCATGCTGACGTCGCGCCAGCCGATCTGGATCGGCTGGGGACAGGATCTGATCGTCTTCTACAACGATCCGTACAAGTCGATCATCGGCGGCAAGCATCCCGGTGCGCTCGGGCAGCCGACGTCGCTCGTATGGCGCGAAATCTGGAGCGATATCCGTCCGCTGCTGCAAACGGCGCTCACAGGCACGGAAGGCACGTTCGACGAACAGAAGCTCCTGATCATGGAGCGCAACGGCTATCCGGAAGAGACGTACTACACGTTTTCGTACAGCCCGATTCCCGACGACAGCGGCGGCACGGGCGGCATCATCTGCGCGAACAGCGACGACACCGCGCGCGTGCTCGGCGAACGGCAGTTGCGGCTGCTGCGCGAGATCGGCGCGGCGACACGCGATGCACTGTCGTGGCGCGACGTCTGCGAAGACAGCATGCTCGCGCTGAAAAGCGATCCCTACGACATCACCTTCGCGCTTTTCTATCAGGCCGAGCCGGGCAGCACGGTTGCGTCGCTGGTCGGCGCGAGCGGCATTGCCGCCGATCATCCCGCCGCGCCGCGTTCGATGGACGCCGCGCGCGATCCCGCATGGCCATTCATCGACGTGCTGCGCAGCCAGCGACTAGCCATCGTCACGGATCTGTCCGAACGCTTCGCCGCGCCGTTGCCCTCGGGCGCATGGCAGCGGCCGACGGCGCAGGCCGCCGTGCTGCCCGTGCAGCCAGCGGGCGAAACGGGACGCGGCGGCGTGCTGGTGGTCGGGCTCAATCCGTACCGGCTCGTCGACGACAACTACCGCTCGTTCCTGCTACTGGTCGCGCGGCAGATCGGCGCGGCACTCGGCTATGCGGGCGCATACGAAGAAGAGCGGCGGCGCGCGGAAGCGCTCGCGGAAATCAATCGCGCAAAGACGGCTTTCTTTTCGAACATCAGCCACGAGTTCCGCACGCCGCTCACGCTGATGCTCGGCCCGCTCGAAGAACTGCTTGCGAGGCCGCAGGCGGCCAATGCGTCCGACCGGCCGCTGATCGAAGTCACGCATCGCAACGGCTTGCGTCTGCTCAAGCTGGTGAACGCGCTGCTCGACTTCTCGCGCATCGAGGCGGGGCGCATGGAGTTTCATCCGCAGCCGACCGATCTTGCCGCCTTCACCGCCGACCTCGCGTCGCTGTTCCGCTCGACGATCGAATCGGCGGGCGTGACGCTTTGTGTCGAATGCGAGCCGCTGCCGCATCTCGTGCCCATCGATCGCGACATGTGGGAAAAGGTTGTGCTGAACCTGCTGTCAAATGCGTTCAAGTTCACGCTCGAAGGCACGATCACCGTCGGCGTGAAAAGGGCCGAGAACGGCAGCATCGAAGCGAGCGTCGCCGATACAGGCATCGGCATTCCCGAGCACGAGATTGCGCGGCTCTTCGAGCGGTTTCATCGCGTCGAAGGGGCGATGGGCCGCTCCGTCGAAGGCAGCGGGATCGGGCTTGCGCTCGTGCATGAACTGGTGCGTCTGCATGACGGCGCGATACACGTCGAAAGCAAGCTGGGCATCGGCACGCGCTTTACCGTGGTGCTGCCGCCCGTCGCGTCGACGGACACCGCGTCGAGCGAAGGCGCGCGCGCCGCGACGAGCGTGCAGGCGCAGAGCTACGCGGATGCGGCGTTGCGCTGGCTGCCCGACGCGCCCGACGCCGCCAACGACGACACAAGCGCGCTCGCCGACTTCACGCAAGCCGCGGCGGACCACGCCGGCGCGATCACGGGCAAGCTGCTCGTCATCGACGATAACGCCGATCTGCGCGACTACATGCGGCGCATCCTGACGGCGGCGGGCCACGAAGTGTGCCTCGCGGCGGACGGCGAAGAAGCGCTCGTTGCCGCGCGCGTGTGGCAGCCCGATCTCGTCGTGTCGGACGTGATGATGCCGAAGCTCGACGGCTTCGGCCTGCTGCGCGAACTGCGCGCCGATGCCCGCTTGCGCGAGACACCCGTGCTGCTGCTGTCGGCGCGCGCGGGCGACGAGGCGAAAGTGGGCGGCCTCGAAGCGGGCGCCGACGATTATCTGACCAAGCCGTTCGCGGCGCGCGAACTGCTCGCGCGCGTCGCCGGCAATCTGCAGCTCGCGAAACTGAGGCGCGAGACGGGCAACCGCCTGCGCGAGGAGTCGCGCACGCTCGAGATACTCAATCGTATCGGCATGGCCGTTGCGGCTGAACTCGATCTGAACCACGCGGTGCAGGTCGTCGTCGATGCGGCGACGGAACTCACGGGCGCGGCCTTCGGTGCGTTCTTCCATAACGTGCAGGACGGCAAGGGCGGCAGCTACATGCTGTACACGCTCTCGGGCGTGCCGAAAGACACGTTCGCGAAGTTTCCGATGCCGCGCAACACGGGGATCTTTGCGCCGACGTTCAAGGGCGAAGGCATCGTGCGCGTCGACGACGTGACGAACGATCCGCGTTATGGGCACAATCCGCCGCATCGCGGGATGCCCGAAGGGCATCTGGAGGTACGCAGCTATCTTGCCGCGCCCGTCCTGTCGCGCACGGGCGAGGTGCTCGGCGGACTGTTCTTCGGCCATCCGAAGCCGGGCGTGTTCACGGCGCGCGCCGAGCGCATCGTCGAAGGCATCGCCGCGCAGGCCGCGACGGCCATCGATAACGCGCGCCTGTATCAGGCCGCGCAACGCGAAATCGACGAGCGCACGAAGGCCGAAGAGGCGCTGCGCGAACTGAACGAAACGCTGGAGGCGCGCGTCGCCGAAGCGGTCGCGGATCGGGACCGTCTGTGGGACTTCAGCGAGGAGCTGCTGGTGGTCGTGGGCTTCAACGGCGAGTTGCAGCGCGTGAGCCCGTCGTGGACGCGCCTGCTCGGCCACGACGCGCGATGGCTCGCGCAACAGCCGTACTTCACGCTGATCCATCGCGACGATCTCGCGATGGTGAATGCGTGTCTCGACGAGTTGCGGCGCACGGGCGCGCCCGTGCGCTTCGAAAACCGCCTGACGCATATAGACGGTACGTGGCGCTGGATCGCGTGGACGTTCTCACTCGATCCCGATACGAAGCGTATTCACGGCGTCGGCCGCGACGTGACGGGCGATCGCGAAACGCAGGATGCGCTGCGTCATGCGGAAGAGGCGTTGCGCGTCGCGCAGAAGATGGAAGCGATCGGCAATCTGACGGGCGGCGTCGCGCACGACTTCAACAATCTGCTTCAGGTGATCGGCGGCAATCTGCAACTGCTCGCCGACGATGTTGCCGGTTCGGAGCGGCCCGCGCAACGCGTGCGCAATGCGCTCGCAGGCGTCGCGCGCGGCGCGAAACTCGCGTCGCAACTGCTCGCGTTCGGCAGGCGTCAGCCGCTCGCGCCGAAAGTGGTGAACCTCGGGCGCTTCGTGCGCGGCCTCGACGACATGCTGCGCCGCGCGCTCGGCGACGGCATCGAGATCGAGACGATCGTTTCGGGCGGCCTGTGGAATACGCTCGTCGATCCGTTTCAGGTCGAAAATGCGCTGCTCAATCTCGCGATCAATGCACGCGACGCGATGGACGGCCACGGCAAGCTCACCATCGAAGCGGGCAACGCGTCGCTCGACGATGCGTACGCGAAGCGCCACGCCGAAGTGACGGTAGGCCAGTACGTAATGGTCGCCGTCAGCGATACGGGCTCAGGCATGTCGGCCGACGTGCAGGAGCACGTGTTCGAACCGTTCTTCACGACGAAGCCCGAAGGCCAGGGCACGGGGCTGGGTCTTAGCATGGTCTATGGGTTCGTCAAGCAGTCGGGCGGGCACGTGAAGATCTATAGCGAGCTTGGGCACGGCACGACGATCCGCCTCTATCTGCCGCGCGTGCGCGACGAAGAAGACCTCGAAACGGATATCGACGCCGGTCCGGCGAAAGGCGGCGCCGAAACGATACTCATCGTCGAGGACGACGAGGACGTGCGCACGACGGTCGTCGAGATGCTGGCGTCGCTGGGCTATCGCGTGCTGAAGGCGAAGGATGCGCAGAGCGCGCTTGCCATCGTCGAGAGCGGCGTGCCGATCGATCTGCTCTTCACCGATGTCGTGATGCCCGGGTCGATGCGCAGCACCGAGCTGGCGCGCAAGGTGCGCGAGCGGCAGCCCGGCATCGCGGTGCTGTTCACGTCGGGCTACACGGATAACGCGATCGTACACGCGGGGCGTCTCGACGAAGGCGTCGCGCTGCTCAGCAAGCCGTATTCGAAGGACGCGCTCGCGCGCAAGCTGCATCACACGTTGCGCGCGCAGTACGCGCGCCCGGACGACGCGGTCACGCTGCAGGCGGAAGACTCGCAGACCGTGCGGCTGGTCGATCGCGGCAACAACGAGACGTTCGATGCGATCCGCAATCTGCGAGTCCTGTTCGTCGAGGATGACGAACTGGTTCGCGTCAGCACGGCGGAACTGCTGCGCACGTTCGGGCTCGACGTCGCCGAAGCGCAAAACGCGGAGCAGGCCATGCAGATGCTGAACGACGGAACGTTCGACGTGCTGTTGACGGATGTGGGGCTGGCGGGTGCGTCGGGTGTCGAGCTTGCGCTCGATGCGAGGGAGCGGCAGCCGGACATGCGCGTGGTCTTCGTCACGGGCTCGGACGCGCCGCTGTCAATCGAACAGCAGTCGAAATTGCAGGAAGCGGCGCAATTGCGCAAGCCGTTCGATCCGCTCGAACTGATCGACGCGTTGCGCGGGAGCGCCGAGTGATTGCCTCAGGTGGATGCTTCGACACAGGCGATGCGGCCTGCAATGGTGATGCAAAACCTGAAGGCGAAAAAAAAACCGCCCATGCCGGGGAGCATGAGCGGAAAGTCGGAGAGTTACAACATCGCTAGCGCTACTCAATCAATCGGGGTCACGCAGCCGTTGCAGTGTAGAGAAGGCGGCATCCGTTCTCCTATCAGATAACTCCCAAAGCTCTCGTCCAGGAAGGCGGCGCGTATGGGAAGCCCGTGGCTTCCGTGCGAGCCGACATTTCTAGATTGCTCAAAAAAGCGGCGACCGCGACGGGCCACCTGCGCGCCATCCTAAGACGGCAATGCGACGTTTTCGCTTCGATACAACACCCGGCGACGCCGTTGCGCCCGCACATTTAGCGCGGCTTGTCAGCGCCAGGCGCTCTCCGTACACTCGCGCGTAGTTCAAGAATCCCATCCTGGACCGCGCCGCACACGCGGCGGCGCACCCCACACAAGATCTACGCCAATAGAGGAGAGCCCCCGCGATGGCCGATTCCTATTTTCCGCGCTGGCGCGTCCAGCCGAAGAGCGTCGAAGGGCGCGTCGTCAACACCGACGAGCGTTTGCCCGGCCCGTCGATGCTCGCGATGGGCGTCCAGCACGTCGTCGCGATGTTCGGCTCGACGGTGCTCGCGCCGCTGCTGATGGGCTTCGATCCCAATCTGTGCATCTTCATGTCGGGTATCGGCACGCTGCTGTTCTTCGTGCTGGTCGGCGGCCGCGTGCCGAGCTATCTCGGTTCGAGCTTCGCGTTCATCGGTCTCGTGATCGCGATTACGGGCTATACGGGCCAAGGACCGAACCCGAACATTCCGGTTGCGCTCGGCGGGATCATCGCGTGCGGCGTCGCCTACATCGTCATCGGGCTGATCGTGTCGGCCATCGGCACGGCGTGGATCGAAACGCTGATGCCGCCCGTCGTGACGGGCTCGATCGTCGCGGTGATCGGCCTGAATCTCGCGCCGATCGCCGTCAAGGGCGTGAGCGGCAGCGCGTTCGATTCGTACATGGCGCTCGTGACGGTGCTGTGCGTCGGCGCGGTGGCCGTGTTCGCGCACGGCATGCTGCAGCGTCTGCTGATTCTCGTCGGCCTGCTGATCGCCTACGCGATCTACGCCGTCGTCACGAACGGCATGGGGATGGGCAAGCCGATCGACTTCTCGATCGTCGCGAACGCGTCGTGGTTCGGCATGCCGCATTTCATGGCGCCCGCCTTCAACGGCCAGGCGATGACGCTGCTCGCGCCCGTCGCGGTGATTCTCGTCGCTGAGAACCTCGGGCACATCAAGGCCGTGAGCGCGATGACGGGGCAGAACCTCGACCGCTACATCGGCCGCGCGTTCATCGGCGACGGTCTCGCGACTGTGGTGTCGGGCTTCGCGGGCGGCACGGGCGTGACGACGTACGCGGAAAACATCGGCGTGATGGCCGTCACGAAGATTTACTCGACGCTCGTCTTCGTGATCGCCGCCGTGATCGCGCTGGTGCTCGGCTTCTCGCCGAAATTCGGCGCCGTGATCCAGACGATTCCGGGCCCGGTGCTGGGCGGCGTGTCGATCGTCGTGTTCGGGCTGATCGCGGTGACGGGCGCGCGCATCTGGGTCGTCAACAAGGTCAACTTCTCCGACAACCGCAACCTGATCGTCGCGGCCGTGACGCTCGTGCTCGGCGCGGGCGACTTCTCGTTGAAGCTCGGCGGCTTCGCGCTGGGCGGCATCGGCACGGCGACGTTCGGCGCGATCATTCTGTACGCGCTGCTGCGTCGCAAAGGTCCGCAGGAGCCGGCCGTCTGACGCTTCGTCACTCACGAAAGAACCGGCGCCCGGAGCCTCTTGGCTCACGAGGCGCCGTTTTTATCTGCACCGTCTCAATCCTTCTCTTTCCCGCGCGTGAGCAAGGCCGTCTCCGACAGATCCACTTCACGCATCAGCTTGTTCATCGTGTCGTCGTTGATCCGCAGCGTGCCGCGCATGTCGAGCAGCGTCGCGCGCTCGGCGCGCATCGCCGCGAGCTTCATCTGAAACTCCAGTTCTTCGCTGCGCCTGGCTTTGTCGGCGGGACCGATGTCGTCATCGAGCGTCGCGAGGCGCCTGCGGTAGATGCCCATCACGCGCGCCGTCACATCGGCGGCATGGGCCGATGCTGCTTCGTCGAGGTCCGCCGTCAACGTTTCGTGCAACTCGTCGATCGCGCGAATCGCCGCCTGCGCGGCCTGAATGCGCGCGGCGCGTTCCTCGGCTGCATGCGGATCGGCGCGGCGTCGCGCGCCGTTCATCAGCAACGGCAAGCCGGCCACGCCCACGACGAGCGATACGAGAATCACACCCGACGCGATGAAGATCGCGAGATCGCGTCCCGGCAGCGGCTGTCCGTTCGACAACGCGACGGGCAACGACAACACGCCCGCGAGCGTCACCGCGCCGCGCACGCCCGCGATGGTCATCATCGCCACGGTGCGTAGCCCCGGCACCGCGTTCGCGACGCCATGTTTCGCCGCGCCTCGGCTCGCGAACCAGCGCAGCAGCCACACCCACACGAAACGCAGCGCGTAGAGCGCAATTGAAACAGCCGCCACGTAGAGGATCAGCCGCAGCTCGGAGCCGCTCTCGACGGCATGCGCATCCAGCAGCGCGCGGCCGATGATATGCGGTAGCTGCAGCCCGAGCAGAATGAAGACCATGCCGTTGAAGATGAACTCGATCATCGTCCACGTGACGCTCGCCCGCACGCGCGCCGACGCCGGGCTCGCGGCGGCGAACGTCGAGTAGTTCATCGTCATGCCGGCCGCGACGGCGGCGAGGATGCCCGAGAAGCCGAAGTGCTCGGCGAACAGATACGCGGCGAACGGAATCAGCAGCGTCATCACGACGCCGGGCGCGGGGTCGCCTTCTTCCGTGAGATTGAGAATGCGCGTCGATGCGTAGCTGAACAGCCAGCTGACGGCCGCGCCCGTCGCGAGTCCGCCGAGCGCGATGATGATGAAGCTCACCGATGCATCGCGCAGCGAGAACACGCCCGTCAGCGCGGCGGCCACTGCGAACTTCAACGCGACGAGGCCCGACGCGTCGTTCATCAGCGCTTCGCCTTCGAGGATGTGCATCAGATGCTCGGGCAGCCGGTTGCGGCCCGCGATGCCGGACAGCGCGACGGCATCCGTCGGCGAGAGCACGGCGGCGAGCGCGAAGGCGACTGGCAGCGGCATCGACGGCACCATCGCGTGAACGAAATAGCCGACGGCGACGACCGTCATGAACACGAGGCCGAGCGCGAGCATCAGGATCGCGCGGCGCTGCATGAAGAACTCGCGCTTGGGTATGCGCCAGCCGTCCGCGAACAGCAGCGGCGGAATGAACAGCATCATGAAAAGTTCGGGGTCGAACGTCACATGCAAGCCGAGGCGCGGCCACGCGAGCAGCGCGCCGAACGCGATCTGCACGAGCGGCAACGGCAGCCTGAACGGCACGAGCCGAACGACGACGCCCGAAGCGGCAACGGCGAGCAGAAGTATCAGAACGGTAAAGACGATATCCATCGGAAGCGGGATGTGGACAACAGGCGGAAGGGAAGCAGGGGTGAAGCTTCGAGGCGATAGGTCGGAGCGGCAGAACAGGCCTGGCAGCGGCACTTCTCAGCGGCACTTCTCAGCGGCACTTCTCAGCGGCACTTCTCAGCGGCACTTCTCAGCGGCACTTTTCGGCGACACTTCTCAGCAGCGCTTCGTAGCGGGCACTTTCTCAGCGGCACTTCTCGCGCCATGAAGCGCGCCATAAAGCGCAAGGTCAGCACGCTGCCGTCCAGCGCATCGACCAGCCGAAGTTTAGCCCGATCGTATGAATTCCTGCCGCGAACGTCGCAAGATGACCGAAAGCCTTGCGCACCGCGACGGTGCATCGCACGCCCTCGCACGACGCATGCGCATTGCGCGCGGTGCAGCGCCCGATGCGGCTTTCGATGATGCGTGCGCCACCGTGCGCATGGAGCTTGCTTATCAGGAGCCGATGACGCACATTTTGAGGACGGCCGCCGCGCTTTCGCATTCGCGAAGCGCGCACCGGACCCTTGCGTGAGAGGACTGCATGACCATTGCGCAACAGGAAAGAACAGCGGTGCCGCACGGATTCGAGCTCAGCGTGACCTCGGGCATGCAGCGCTATTCGGTGCAACACGGCGACCTGACGCTCACGAGCGTCTTTCAGCCGATATTCAGCCTCTCGCATATGCGTGCCGTGGGCTACGAGGGCCTGCTACGCGCGCACGACCCATTCGATCGCGCGGTGTCGCCCGTCGACGTATTCGGCGAGGCGGCGCGCGTCGGCGATGTGCTGCATGTCGACCGGCTCGCGCAGTCGCTGCATCTCGAGAACTTCAAGGTGCTCGGCGCCGAGCGCGAGTGGCTCTTTCTCAACGTTCATCCGGGCGTGCTGATCGACTCGTATCACTCGGCGGCGCTGCTTGCGAATCTGCGACGGCTGAACCTGTCGCCGCGACGCATCGTGCTCGAAGTGCTCGAGCAGAGCGCGCAGGACATCGAGCGGCTCGCCGATGCCGTGCGCCAGTTTCGCGAGCGCGGCTTCCTGATCGCGCTCGACGATTTCGGCGCGGGCCATTCGAACATCGAGCGCATCTGGCAACTGAATCCCGATATCGTGAAGCTCGATCGCATCATGCTGTCGCATGCCGCGCATCGTGCGGACATGGCATCAATCCTTCCTGGGCTCGTCGCGCTGCTGCACGAGGCGGGCAAGCTGGTGCTGATCGAGGGCGTCGAGACTGAGCACGAAGCGCATATGGCGCTCGCCTGCAACGTCGATTTCGTGCAGGGCTTTTACTTCGCGCGCCCGCATCCGGGGCTCGCCGACGCGGTGCATGCGGCGGCATGCATCGGCGAGCTGACCGAGCGTTGCCAGGCGCAAGCGGAGGAGCGCGAGCGGCGCAACGCGTCGCGGCTCGCGCCGCACATTCGCGCATTCGAGCGCGCGGCGGAACGGCTCGCCGCCGGCGAACCGCTCGATGAAGTGTGCTGGAATTTTCTCGCGCTCGATCACGCGGCGCGCTGCTATCTGCTCGACGACAAAGGCCGGCAAGCCGGGCGCAATGTGGTGCTGCGCGCGGATCGCGCGACGCACGAAACGCGCTTTCTGCCGCTATCCGATGCGCAGGGCGCGAACTGGTTGCGCCGTCCGTATTTCCGCACGGCGATCAACGCGCCAGAACGCGTTCACGTGACGCGGCCTTATCTGTCGATCAACGAGGCGGTGCCGTGCGTGACGCTGTCGGTGGCGACGCAGATCGGCAACCGTACCTGCGTGCTGTGCGGCGACATCGACTGGTTCGAGGAGCCGCTCTTCTGAGATCATGTCGCTTTCATCATGACATGACTCTTTGATATGGCCAGCGAACGTGTGCTGCTCGAAGTGATCGCGACGACGCTCGCCGACGCGAAAGCCGCTGCGCGCGGCGGCGCGGATCGTCTCGAACTCGTCACCGCGATGGGCGAGGGCGGGCTGACGCCGAGCCTCGGTTTGATCGAGGCCGTGGTGGCGGCCGTGCCGATTCCCGTGAACGTGATCGTGCGACCGCATAGCCGTTCGTTCGTCTACGATGCCGGCGATTTCGCCGTGATGCTGCGTGACGTGCGCGCGGCGAAGTCGGCGGGCGCGAACGCCGTCGTGATCGGGATGATGACGGCGTCGCGCGAAGTGGACCGCGATGGTTTGGCGCGAGTCGTGGAAGCCGCCGATGGCATGCCCATCACGTTTCATCGCGCATTCGACGAAGCGCGCGATCTGCACGAAGCGCTCGACGTGCTGCTCGGCTTCGATGCCGTCACGAACGTGCTGACGTCGGGCGGCAAGCCTTCCGTGCTCGATGCTGCGACGGAGATCGGCTCGCTCGTGCGGCGCGCCGAGCGGACGCATTGCACCGTACTGGCGGGTGCGGGCTTGAACGTCGATCGCGTCGCGGACTTCGTGTGCGCGACGCAAGTGACAGCCGTTCACTTCGGCTCGGGCGTGCGTATCGACGGCAAAGGTCTCGCGCCCGTCGACGAAGAAAAAGTGCTGCGCGTGAGGACGTTGCTGGACGGCCTGTGATTCGTGCCATTAGCGTGTGCCGCGCTCAACAACGGCACACGCGTTAGACCATCACATCACTTCGCGACAACCACGGGGATGCCACGCAACGTTCCCGCGCCCTTCGCTTCGTCGAGCGCTGCGTTGACGGCCGCGCCCGTGGCCGCCTCGATGTGCAGGCGCGCGGCCAGTTCACGCTCGCTGCGTTTCACCGCCGCGAGATTCGCCAGCTTCACGTGACCATAGCCGCGCACGCGGGCATGCAGATCCGCGAGCTTGACGATATCGTCGGCGGTGACGTTGTTGAGCATTGCGAACGCGCGCTGCATCGTCGCTTCGTAGTCGGTGGAAAGCTCGCGTTCCATCCGCCGTTCGACGGTGCGTCCAAACGGATCGAGCATCGTGCCGCGCAGGCCGCGCCACTTCGACATCACGCCGAACACGGGCCACATCCATTGGCCGAACGTCTTCTTCTGCGGCTTCGCGCCGTGTCGTGCGCGTGAGATCGTCGGCGGCGCGAGATTGAACTTCACGCCGAAGTCCTTGCCCGCGACGCCTTCGAACTGCGCTTCCAATGCCGCGCGGAAAGCGGGATCGCTGTGCAGGCGCGCGACTTCGTATTCGTCCTTCACGGCGAGCAGCCGATAGAACGTCGTCGCGACGGCGCGACTCAAGCGTTCTGCCTGCGTGCCGTCGAGCTTGCGCTCCGCCTGACGCGCCGCATCGACTAGCGCGCGATAACGCTTCACGTAAGCCGCGCCGCCATAGGCGAGCAGCCGCGCTTCGCGATCCGCGATCAACGCATCGAGCGCATCGAGCTTTTCCAGCGATGCGGCCGGCTGCTGTACGGCATGACGCTGCGACCACAGCGCTTCGAGTCCGGCGGGATCGGCGGCGGCCATGCGGCCAATCGAGAACGCAAGCTGATTCATCTGCACGGCGACGTTGTTCAGTTCGATCGCGCGCATCATCGCGGCGAACGAAACAGGCACGAGCCCGAGCTGCCACGCGAAGCCGAGCATCAGGATGTTCGCGCCGATCGTGTCGCCGAGGAAGCGCGTCGCGAGCGACTGCGCATCGCACGACGACATGCGCTCTTCGCCCGCTGCGTGACGCATCTTGTCGAGCAGCGCATCCGCATGCAGATTCGCATCCGGGTTCTGCACGAACGACGCGTTCGGAATGGCGTGCGTATTCACGACGATGCGCGTGCGGCCATGACGCACGGTCTGCAACGCATCGGCGCTCGCGCCGACCACCATGTCGCAGGCGAGCAGCACGTCGGCTTGTTGCGTGTCGATGCGCACCTGGTTGAGCCACTCGTCGCGCGCGGCAAAGCGCACGAACGACAGCACCGAGCCGCCTTTCTGCGCGAAGCCCATGAAGTCGAGCACCGATGCGCTCTTGCCCTCCAGATGCGCGGCCATGCTGATCAACGCGCCGACCGTCACGACACCTGTGCCGCCGACGCCCGTCACCAGAATGTCGTAGGGCGCGGCATCGAGATGCGTCGCGGGCAGCGGCAATGCATCGACGCGCGTGGCCAGCGCGGCCGCATCGAACGCGACGCCCGCGGCCTTTTTCAGCTTGCCGCCTTCGATCGTCACGAAGCTCGGGCAAAAGCCGTTCACGCACGAATAGTCCTTGTTGCACGACGACTGATCGATGCGGCGCTTGCGTCCAAGCGGCGTTTCGACGGGCTCGACCGACAGGCAGTTCGACTGCACGCCGCAATCGCCGCAGCCTTCGCACACTTCCTCGTTGATGAAAAGGCGCTTGTCCGGATCGGGAAACTCGCCTTTCTTGCGGCGGCGGCGCTTTTCGGCGGCGCACGTCTGGTCGTAGATCAGCACCGTCACGCCGTCGATGTCGCGCAACTCGCGCTGCACCTTGTCGAGTTCGCTGCGGTGATGGAACGTCGTGCCCTTCGGGAAAAGGCCATGATGGCCGTCGTATTTCTCCGGCTCGTCGCTGACCACGACGAAATGCGACACGCCTTCCGCTTCCACCTGGCGCGCGATCTGCGGGACGGAGATGCTGCCGTCGACGGGCTGGCCGCCCGTCATCGCGACGGCGTCGTTATAGAGGATCTTGTAGGTGATCGTCGCCTTGGCCGCGACGGCCTGGCGAATCGCGAGAATGCCCGAGTGGAAGTACGTGCCGTCGCCGAGATTCTGGAACACGTGGCGCGTCTTCGTGAACATCGAATGCGCGGCCCAGTCGACGCCTTCGCCGCCCATCTGGATCAGCCCCGTCGTGTCGCG
Organism: Paraburkholderia phymatum; assembly: GCF_038900715.1. Taxonomy (GTDB): domain Bacteria; phylum Pseudomonadota; class Gammaproteobacteria; order Burkholderiales; family Burkholderiaceae; genus Paraburkholderia; species Paraburkholderia phymatum_A. The sequence continues at coordinate 24,862 of NZ_JAYMRZ010000015.1, forward strand.
CTCCATCCACGAGGCCATGAAGTGACAGCCGATGCCCGCCTGCGCAATCGATCCTTCCGGCACTTTCGTCGATGTGTTGTGCGGGCAGCCCGAGCAGAAATACGGCGTGCGCTTCACGGCATCGGCGGCATTCGACAGGATTTGCGGCGCGACGAGATCGACGACGCGCTCGCGGCGATCGAGTGCGGGCTTGTGCTTCGCGAGCCAGTTCGCGAACACGGGCAGGATGCGCGATGGACGCAATTCGCCGAGCGACGACAGCAGCATCGAGCCGTCTTCCGCGTGCTTGCCGACGATCACAGGCCGCGCGCCTTGCGTGCGGTTATACAGATAGTCCTTGATCTGCTGCTCGACGACAGGGCCCTTTTCCTCGATCACGAGCACTTCGGAAAGCCCGGAAACGAACGCGTCGATACGCGTCATTTCGAGCGGGAACGACAGGCCCACCTTGTAGATGCGCACGCCCGCCTTCTCCAGATCGGCGACGGTGAGATCGAGCCGGCGCAGCGCTTCCATCAGATCGAGATGCGCCTTGCCGCACGTCACGATGCCGATGTTCGCGTGCGGGCTCGGCGCGATCCATTTGTCGATGCTGTTGACGCGCGCGAAGTGGCGCACGGCGTCGAGCTTCGCGTGCAGACGCTGTTCGATCGTGAGGCTCGGCAGATCGGGCCAGCGGTTGTGCAGGCCGCCTGCGGGCGCACGAAAGCCTTCGGGCGTCGCCCATTGCGTCTGCAGCGCGTCGAGATCGACCGTCGAGCCCGATTCGACCGTCTCCGAAATCGCCTTGAAGCCGACCCACGCGCCCGAGTAGCGCGACAGCGCCCAGCCGTACAGGCCGAATTCGAGCATGTCCGCGACGTTCGACGGATTCACGACGGGCATATGCCACGCGATCATCGCGAAGTCGCTCTGATGCGGCATCGACGACGACACGCAGCCGTGATCGTCGCCCGCCACGACCAGCACGCCGCCGTGCTGCGACGAGCCGTACGCGTTGCCGTGCTTGAGCGCATCGCCGGCGCGGTCGACGCCCGGGCCCTTGCCGTACCACATCGCATACACGCCATCGACGGTGCGCTCCGGGTCCGCCTCGACGCGCTGCGTGCCGAGCACGGCCGTGCCGCCGAGTTCTTCGTTGATCGCGGGCAGAAAGCGCACGTCGTTCGCGTCGAGCAGTTTCTTCGCCTTCCACAACTGCTGATCGACCATGCCGAGCGGCGAGCCCCGATAGCCGCTGATGAAGCCGGCCGTGTTCAGGCTGCGTGCCTTGTCGAGCTGGCGCTGCATCAGCGCGAGGCGCACGAGCGCCTGCGTGCCCGTCAGAAAGATGCGGCCACGCGTGGCGGTGAGGTTGTCCGAAAGGCGGTAGTCGGCGAGTGCCGGGGTGCCGTCGATGGGCAGACGAGCGGTCATCGTGGAGTCTCCGTTGCTGTTATGCGTTTCGCCGCCGACAAATCGTGCTTATTGCGTGCTCGTTGCCGTCGCGGCGAAAGAGACTCCATTCTTTCGCGTCAATTAGAGAGAATTCTTGCTACTTTTTGCGGTTGATCAATTTCTCCCGAGAGGATTCCTGGCATTCCGCCAGGTTTTGAGATAGATCCACCGCTTCGGCAAAAGCGGCTTTTTTCGATGACTTGCGCGGGGCTGGCGCGGCCGTTTTTACAGGGACACCTGGCCATTCGGACGAGGTTCGCTCAGCCCGCCGATGGGTTACGCTATGCCGACCGATGTGCACCGAAGGCATAGGGAGGGGCGATGAAACTGTATTACTGGCCGAAGACGCGGGCTTTCCGCGCGCTGTGGATGCTCGAGGAGATCGGCGCACCGTATGAACTGGCGCGCGTGAACCTTCGCGCAGGCGAGCAGGACACGACCGATTTCCATCACGTCAACCCGATGTGCAAGCTGCCCGCGCTCGACGACGACGGCGTGCAGGTCGCTGAATCGGGCGCGGTGCTGCTGTATCTCGCCGATCGCTTTCCGGAGTCGAAGCTCGGCGCGCCCATCGGCGATCCGCTGCGCGGGCGTCTGTTGCAATGGCTTTTCTTCACGCCGGGCTGCCTCGAACCGGCGATGGCCGAAAAGCTGACGGGCGCATCGGGCAATTCGTTCAGCTTCGGCTGGGGCAATCTGGAGCGCGTGAAACTGGCGATCGACACGGCGCTGGACGAAGGCGAATGGCTGCTCGGCGAGCGCTTTACGGCCGCCGATCTGCTGCTGGCCAGCACGTTGCAGATCGCGTTCGTCGCGAAGCTGCTCGAAGCGTCGGGACGCATCGGCGAGTACGTCGAGCGGGCAATGGCGCGCGACGCGCACGCGCGGGCGATGGCCGTCGAGCAGCGGGAAATCGACGCGCTGAAGCTGCATCATTGAATTCCGTGCGCTGATCGAGCCGCACGGACCGCGCGGTTCGCGCGGGACCGTCAGTCCGTCAGCCCGTCGGCTGCTGCTGGATCTCGTGTGCCGCGAGCGGCACGACATCGTCGAAATGTGTGTAGTCGATATGGCTCACGCCGTTCTCTTCGCGGATCAGATCGACGAAACGGTGCTGCCAGCGGATGTCGTCGCTGGGCCACGAGAAGCGCGCCTGCATCGTCTGCGCGGTGTTTTCGTCGGAGCCTTCTATCGTGATCAGCAGCGACGCATCCTGTTCGGCGAGGCTCTCCGGCGTTTCGCCATACAGCGGGCTCGCTTCATCGATCACGTGCATCAGGTTCCAGCCGAGGTAGAACATCGGCTGCTGGTCGCGCACGAGACCGAGATCGTAGATCCGGCGCAGCACGTAGCCTTCCGACGAGCGCTCGACGCGCATCAGCCGCAGCCGCGCGCGAGCCTCGACGATCACGTTCTGTCTCGCGTTCGCCGTGCGCACCATCAGCGTAGTGCGTCCGTCGATGGGGCGCACGATCGCGTAACGCGAGAACATGATCTTGGCGCGCGGGCGCGAGAAGCGCGCAAAGATCAGACCGGTGGCGAGCGCGATGCCCGACATGCCGACGAAGATTTCGAGCGTCGCAATGAGATGCGCGTATAGCGTCTGCGGATGCATGTCGCCATAGCCGACCGTCGCGAGCGTTTCGACGCTGAAGAAGAACGCGCCCGTGAAACCTTTGGGATTCTGATTGGCAATCGACGCGTTGCCGAGTTCGTACAGTGATCCGAAGAATGAGTTCAGCAGCAGGAACAGGACGGCGAGCGACACGAAGAAGACGGGCCAGCTGATCGTCAGTGCGCGGTGGTAGAGGTCCTGCCACACGCGCAGCGGCAGACCGTGCGCGACGACAACATGCGAGCGCATGCGAATCTTCCGGTCGAGGATTCGGCCTTTGTGTTGCGGGTGATCTTTGGAATCGGGCGGGGTCGCGCTCATTCTTGTTCTGCTGACGTGGGTGTTCTGCAGCGTCACGGCGCGCGCGTGCGGCACCCGCTGCCGCGCGTAGTGTAGCGCGTGAATCCGTTCGATACACGGTAGCGTCGCCGTCACGCGGGCGCAGCCTCGCGTCGCGTCGAGCCGTGCTGCCAGGCCCGGTGCGTAGGCGCGTCAGAGAAGAATTGCGTGCGCCGGGACGGGCGCAAGCAGATAACCGCCGGATCGATCGCCGTGATGCGCGGTTTGTGCGGACCGCGCCGGCCGGCGACAGACGCGCGTCGTGTCAGGGAAACGTCCGCGGCTTCGGCACGCCCGCGCCGTGTTCGATATCGGCGACGGCTTGCTGATGTGCCGTCTCGATCGCTTCCGCCTCGGTTGCAAAGCCCGAGTCGCCACCTACCGTGGTCCAGCGCTGCACGGGATGATCGCGATGCCGGATTTCATACTCCGCGTCCCAGCGCGCGCCTTGAAGTTCGAGCGGACGTACGTGTATCGCATACACGCCGTAAAGAAAGAGCGGTTCTGCCATGATCGCCTCCGCCTGTTCAAGTCGAAGAGGGCCATCGGCGCGGCGCGCGGCGGACGCGCCACGTCTGCCTCGATGCATACAACCCGGTGCATACAACCCGGCGCACGAGCCCGATGCTTAAAGTTCGATCTCGCCGAGGATTCTGTGGGCCAGTGCCTTCGCTTCTTCGAGCGCTTCGTCGGCCGTTGCCGAGGTGGCTTCGACTTCGTAGACCGTGTCCTCTGTCTCATCGCCTTCGTCGCGCGAGAGCGAAACCACGCCCTGATACTTCCCGCCGTCCAATGGGCGGGTCGTCGCCGTCGCCGTGTAGAGACCTTTGGTGTAGGTGACGTCCTCCATGATGCATCTCCTGCAAGGGGGAGATTCCATCGTAGCACGCGATTTCGACGCTCACATGTCGGTGCTTCGCGGCGCGCTTGCGGCTATCTCGCGCCGTCGAGCGCCGTTGCTCAGACGGGTGAAGTTGCAGCTTCGGCGCGCGTTCCGACGCGTTGTTGCGGCAACTTCTTCCGGATCAATCCTCCAGCAGCGATACCACTTCGTCGAGCGTAGGCGAATGCGCGCCCGAGTGACGGCAGGCCGCCGCGCCCGCCGCGAGCGAGAACGCCAGATGCTCTTCCCACTTGCGTTGCGGCGCCGTCATCAGGCTGAACAGCAGCCCGCCGATCGACGCGTCGCCCGCGCCGACGGTATCGGCGACAGCCACGCGCGGCGGCTGCGCTTCGACGATGCGCTCGCCGTCGATCAGCGTCGCCTTCTCCGAGCCGCGCGTGACGAGCACGATCGCCTTCGGGTTCATCGCGCGCAGTTGCGCGAGAGCGGACGCTTCGTCGTCGGTCTTGAACAGCAGGCGCAGGTCTTCGTCCGACACCTTGATCAGATCGGCGAGCGACGCCATGTGGCGCAGCGTCGGCTCGTAGCCGTGCGCCATCAGGTTGCGGTAGTTCGGATCGAAGCTGATCTTCACGCCGCGCGCGCGTAGTTCGGCCGCGAGCTTCGCGAGCGTCGCGCCGATCGGCTGGCGCACGAGGCTGATGCAGCCGAAGTGCGCCCACTTCACATGCGACATCCAGCCTTCCGGCAGCTTCGACGGATCGAACGCGAGGTCCGCGCTGTTGTCGCCCATGAAGAAGTACGCGGGCGGATGCGTCTGATGCACGATCGCGAGCAGCGGCGCGCGCTCGACGCGTTGCATGAAGCGCATGTCGAGACCGGCGGCTACGCTGGCGTTCCACAGATCGTCGGAGAAGTTGTCGACGCCGAGCGATCCGGCGCACGCCGTCGGCAGGCCGAGCCGCGCGACGGCGCGCGCGACGTTCCAGCCCGCGCCGCCCGGCACCGACAGCCACGTTGAAGGGCCCGTGCGCACGAGATCGGTGAGGATGTCGCCGGCGGATACGAAGTCGGGAAATTCGGGGCTTGCGCTCATGATGCTCACCGTACAGGGTTATTCGGACTTGCCCGAGGGCTGCAACGCGGACTGCAACGCGTGTTGCAGCACTTCGTAGCATGCGCCCATCGTGTGATAGTCGGTTTTGCCGGCTGGGCTCTTTTCGTCGCTGTACTTGCGGTTGTCGCACGTGAGGATGCGATACCACGCGCCATAGCGATGATCGACGAAGTGCGTCCAGCTATAACGCCAGATCTCGTCGTACCAGTCCCAGAAGCGCTCGTTGCCCGTGCGCTTGCCGAGCAGCGCCGCCGTCGCGAACGTTTCGGCCTGCACCCAGAAGTACTTGTCGTGATCGCAGACCGTGCGGTCCGGGCCGAAGCCGTAGTAGAGGCCGCCGTGATCGTGATCCCACGCGTGCGTCATCGCGGCGTCGAACAGTTCGATCGCGCGCGGCAGCAGCCACGGCAGCGGACGATGACGTTCGAGAATCAGCAGCAGCTTCGCCCACTCCGTCTGATGGCCGGGCTGGAAACCCCATGGGCGGAAGATGTTCGAGCTGTCTTCCTCGTTGTAGTGCCAGTCCACCGACCAGTCCGCGTGAAAGTGCTCCCACACGAGCCCTTGCGAGAGCTTCGCCTGGCGCAGCGTGATATTGGTCGCGACGCGCTCGGCGCGGTCGAGGTACACGAGATGGCCGGTCGCTTCGTAGGCGGCGAGCAGCGCTTCCGTCGTGTGCATGTTCGCGTTCTGGCCGCGATAGGTACTCACGCGCCAGTCGGCCGTGGCTTCGTCGGCGTAGAGACCCGTCGCCGCGTCCCAGAAGCGGTGCTCCATCAGCTCGAACGTCGCGGCGATCATCGGCTTCGCCTCTTCGATGCCCGCCATCGCCGCGTGCGCATACGCGAGCAGCACGAACGCGAGGCCGTAGCAGTGGCGCGTCGCGTCGAGCGTGCGCCTGTGGCCGTCGCGCCAGTCGATCTCCCAGTCGTAGCCCTGGTGATGCGGGTCCCAGTGGCCGTCGCGCAGGAACTTCAGGCCGTGCTGCGCGTATTCCAGATGTTGCGGATCGCCGAACTGCCGGTACGCCATCGCATAGTTGAAGACGTAGCGGCAACTGCTGACCAGATGGCGCGTCGCGCGGTTGTAGATCGTGCCGTCGTCGCGGAAAAAGTGGAAGAAGCCGCCGCTCGGGTCGAGCACGTTCGGCGCGTAGAAGCGCAGCGTGTCTTCGATATGCGACAGCAGGAAAGTGCTGTCGCGGAAGCTCGCGACGGGCGGCGCCTGGTGGTTGGCGTTGTCGTTCGAGAGAGTCGTGTCGGGTTGTTTCATGGCGTATTCACCGAAGTGCTGGCACGGACAACGAGTTGGACGGGTACGCGGATATCGAGCGCGGCGGGCGCGTCTTCGAGCAGGAGTTCGACGCCGCGTCGGCCGAGCGCTTCCTTGTCGACGGCGATCGTCGTGAGCGGCGGACGCGCGTGCGCGGCGGCGGGAATGTCGTCGAAGCCGACGATCGCGATGTCTTCCGGCACGCGCACGCCGCGCGCGAGACACACGCGCAGCGCGGCGAGCGCGGCAAGGTCGTTGTACGCGAAGACGGCGTCGGGGCGCGGGCCGGGGCGGTCGAGCAACTGCTCCATCGCGAGCGCGGCGCCTGCGTCGGGGTCGAGGCCCGCGTCGATCGTCACTTCGAGCGACGGATCGAACAGCAGTCCCGCTTCGAAGAACGCGCGCCGGTAGCCGAGCGCGCGCTGCGCGATGCTGTAGTGCGCGAGCGAGCCGCCGATGAACGCGACGCGCGTGCGCTTCTGCGCGAACAGATGCTGCATCGCGAGCGCCGCGCCCGCCTGGTTGTCGAGATTCACCGAGCGCAGATTCGGCGCCCAGAGGTCGATCAGCACGAGCGGGCGCTGCATCGCGGCGAGCGTCGCGAGCGTTTCCGGCTCGACGAAGCCCGCGACGGCAATCGCATCGGGCGCGTGCAGGCGCATCTGCTGGACGACATCCTCTGTTGGACCTGCCGTCAGCACGGACGGGACGATGCCGCGCTCGCGACAAGCGTCCTCGACGCCGTGCAGCACATGCGAGAAGAACGGGCTGACCGCGAAGTTGTTGTGATGCCGATGCAGCAGGAACGTGAGCCGGCGAATGCGCGGGCGCAGTTGCGCGGAGTCGTAGCCGAGCCGGCGCGCCGTTTCGACGATGCGCTCGCGCGTCGTTTCCGACAGACCGGGCTGATTTTTCAGCGCTCGTGAGACCGTGCCGATCGACACGCTGGCTGCGCGGGCGACGTCGCGGATCGTTGTAGCCATCGAGAGAAGCGGCCGCACGCAGACGCGCCGCAGCGAAGTTCAGGTTCGGGTGATTGTATAGTAAAACGCTGCGCGCAAACCCCTGCTGGCCGGCTTTAGATACGCGTAGATACCCGTAGGTAGGCCTACTGGCGGCTAAATATTTGTTTAGTAAAATTCACTAAACGATCTGTCGAATCGCTGATTGGCGTGGCCTGCCGGATATTCCGACGCCGGCGGGCGTGCGATGGACCGAGCTTGCAAGTGGCTCGATGCGGGATGAATCAGGGAATGGGGCACGGGCAGCCGACACCTTGCTCGAAGGTGACTGCTCGCGATGACAGAAGAATGTCGGCGGCTGGATGCCGATCCAATAGCGCCCGTCGCATCGGGCGCAAGTTGCTGCAGCGGCGACGCTTTGACGCGAATAATGAGCCGGCTTCGAAGCTCAGTCGACGGTGGCCGTCGTCCGACCTCGCAGCAGCGCCTGGCTTTCCTCGAATCCGATCAGCACGAGGCCGGACGCCTCGCTCTTCGCGCGGCGTTTGGCGAGCGCCGCGACCGAGGCGATGTCCTCGCTGCCATGAAGCTGTTTGCCTGTCTGCGGCTCGACGTGCACGCAGCCGATCGCCATCGTCACGAAGCCGAAGAACGTCGGATTGCCGCGGCGGTCTTCGCCATGGATGCCGCCCGCGAGCCGGTCCGTCGGCGCGTAGAAGCGTTGCGCGCCTTCGTTGAAGACGTGGATCGCGCGTTGCGCGCGTTCGCGCCAGTCGTCGCTCTGGAACAGGATCAGGAAGTCGTCGCCGCCAACATGCCCGAGAAAGTCGCGCGTCGGATCGCAGACCTCCGCGAGCACGTGCGCGGCGAACTTCAGCACTTCGTCGCCTTGCCAGTAGCCGTACTGGTCGTTGAAAGGCTTGAAGTGATTCAGGTCCACGTAGCACGCGTAAAAGCCCGAGTCGTTGCCGAGCAGGCGCGTGATGTGCGAGCTGATCGGGATGTTGCCCGGCAGGAAGGTGAGCGGATTGGCGTAGCGGGCCGCCTCGATGCGCACTTCCGTCACTGCGCGCACGAGGCTTTCGCCCGTGCCGAGCCCGACGTAGCGGCCCTGATCGGTGATCACGAAGCCGTCCGCGAGGTAGCGCTGGTCGTCGCTGGCGAGCAGCTTCGCCATGTCCTCGACCGTCATCGACTTTTCGATCACGACAGGCGACGCGTTCGCGAACAGCATGCATGGCCGCTTGCCGAACAGCTCGCGGTGATACGGCAGCGCGTAGCGGTCCATGAACGCGCGTCGGTTGATCAGCGCGACAGGTTCGTTCTGCTCGACGACGGCGACGGCATGCAGGTTCGGCAGCCGGTTGAAGAGCTCGAGGACGTCGTTGTTCGTCGCGTGGCGCGGCAGCGCGGGTGCGTGCACGATCATTTTCGCGGACGCCATGCCGCCCGAAGGCGATGCGCTGACCGCGCGCGTCGCTTCGGGGAACACGGCGATGTGCCCGGCGCGCAGCGCTTCACGGGCGTCGTCGGCGACGGCGCGCGGCGGGCGCGCGTGCGGCTTGCCGAAGAAATAGCCCTGCCCGCAGCCGATGCCCATGTCGCGCACGACGATCAGATCTGCTTCCTTTTCGATGCCCTCGGCCACGAGCCGCGCGCCGCTCGCCGCGGCGAAATGCTGCATCGCCTTGACGGCCTCGAACTTCAGCGGATCGCTTGCAATGTCGTGGATGAAAAAGCGGTCGATCTTCACGACGTCCGGCTGCAGGCGCACCCACAGGTTCATGCTCGCGTTCGCCGTGCCGTAGTCGTCCAGCGCGAACTGCGCGCCCGCCATGCGCAACACGGAGATCGCGGGCAGAAAGCTGGCGACGTCGGGGATCGCGCTCTGCTCGGTCAACTCGATCACGATGCGCTCGGCCTCGACGCCCATATCGCGCAACATCACGAACGTGCTGTCGCGGTCGTCGGCCAACTGGCGGATCGCGCCCGCGCTGAAATTCAGGAACAGCTTGCCCTCGTACGCGAGCTGCGCGAACGCCTCGATGCAGGTCCGCGCGGCCGCGCGCTCCAGCGCGATCACGCTGCCTTCGGCTTCAGCTCGGGCGAACAGCGCATACGGCGTTTCGAGCGGCGTGCCGACCGGTCCGCGAATCAGACCCTCATAGCCGAGAATGGCGCCGTCGTCGAAATCGACGATGGGCTGGAAGACGGCAGACAGGTCGCGCTGCGCAATCAGGTCTTCGATACGCGGCGCTACGGTTGGGGAAGACGAGCGTTGGGACATGACAAACGACCGGAGCATTCGACCGTCGGCATATCGGCATTATTCATACGGAATTAAGTGAATTTTTAGTGACAGTCGACGCCCCGTGCCGTCCGCGGCGGAAACGCTTTCACGATTCGAAAAAAGAGGCGCAAAAAGGGTGCAATTTCGTGCTTTTGTCCTATGACATTTGCTCGACGCGACAGCATGCGGAAGGTGCGTTGAAATAACGAAACGCCAATGAAAAAGCCGCCCGGAGGCGGCCTTCACGACATGCACTCAGGGAGAGCGCTCATGAATCACATCTTGTATGGATCGCATGCGGGCCTAGCGGCGCGCAACAGCGGCTGTCGCGCCTTTCTTCGCAGCGCGCTTCTCGGCGCTGGTGTCGCGCGCGCCCCAACGCTGCGCGAGCGCGGCGCACACCATCAACTGGATCTGATGGAACAGCATCAGCGGCAGAACGACGGCGCCAACCGCGTGCGTCGCGAAAATGACCTTGGCCATCGGCACGCCGGACGCGAGACTTTTCTTCGAGCCGCAGAAGATGATCGTGATCTGGTCCGCGCGGCTGAAGCCCAGGCGCTTGCTGACGAACATCGTCACGAGGAGCGCGAGCGCCAGCAGCACGACGCACACGACCAGCAATCCGCCGAGCGCGGCGAGCGGAATCTGATGCCACAGCCCTTCGTTGACGGCCTCGCTGAACGCGGCATACACGACGAGCAGAATCGAGCCCTGGTCGACGAATTTCAGCACGGCGCGGTTGCGCTCGATCCATCCGCCGATCATCGGCCGCAGCAACTGCCCGGCGACGAACGGCACCAGCAGTTGCAGCACGATATTCCACACCGTATGCCACGGCGAACCGCCGCTCGCCGCCTGGCTCGTCACGATCATGCTGACGAGGGCGGGGGTGATGAATATGCCGAGCAGGCTGGAGGCCGACGCGCTGCATACGGCCGCGGGCACGTTGCCCTTCGCAATCGACGTGAACGCGATCGAAGACTGAACCGTCGACGGCAGCGTGCAGAGGAAGAGGATGCCGGCGTAGAGCGCGGGCGTAACGAGCGGCGAAAGAAGCGGTTTGAGTACGAGCCCGAGTATCGGAAACAGCGCGAACGTGCTTAGCAGCACGATGATGTGCAGCCGCCAGTGCGTCGCGCCGGCAACGATCGCCTCGCGCGACAGCTTTGCGCCGTGCAGGAAGAACAGCAGCCCGACCGCAATGTCCGTGACCCAGTTGAACGCTTTCGCCGCCTGACCGTGAACGGGCAACAGACTGGCGAGAATCACCGTGCCGATCAGGCAGAGCGTGAAATTGTCGGGAAGAAATTTCGGACGAGCCATCTTTCAAATCTCGATGCTGATCAGGCGGTTGCCTTGCCGTTTTGCTTGCAGGCGAACGCCAAAGGGCTATTGTCAACGCAAAGCGATTAAAAAAGCAAATTCATTTGCCGAATTGATTAATTACTTGAGCGCATGAAACGGGAGTGTTGCGGGAATGAGTGCGCGCGCATCGGAATGCCTGGCAAGGAAGCCAATTTGGTATCGGCAAGATTGTCCGCAAGGACAGTTTTTGGGTGCAGTTGGTGCGCGTCTGTTCAGACGAATTCAGGTGTTCGAACAACTTCTTTTCAGCGCCTTTTCGGAGGGTTCCGCAAGCGATTTGTGGCGAAAAAGCGTCGCAGTAACAATGCGTTACAAGAGTGCCGCAGACCTAACATTTTTTGGCTCGACACCCCTTGGGGGGGCCAATAAATTACTGTTCGAAGGCCGTTGGGACATCGCGCGTGGCAAGTTTTGCCGCGCCGTCGCGCCAGTCCCGGAACAAGCCCAGCCGCAGCTCGAGCGGCGGGCTTTCAGGTGGATCGTCGGGCAGGTGAAACATGGTGCATGTAGGGCTGTCGAGGATCAAATGGTGGGGGACGAGCGCGCTGGTCGTTGCGCTGACTTCGCTCGCTTATGCAAAGCCACCGTTCCCGTCACACGAAGGACATGGCTTCTTCGGCCGGGGCGCGGCTCATCGCGTCTCATCGTTTGACGGCCCTGTCTACGGAAACCAGGTGCCGCGCGCAAACGTTTCGCCTGACATGGCTCACGGCAGCCGGTATGCGAGAAACGACGCGCAGCGCGTGCGCGTCAACGCGACCAGCCGATCGGACACAGGCGACGCGTATGCCGGCCACATCGGCGGCAGTGCGAGCCGTGACACGATGCAACGCATGACGCTTCCGAACGACGTCTACCGCAACCGTCCGTCGGCGCAATACGTCGGGACGCAATACGCCGGCGCAATCACGCCGATCAGCACCGAATCGCGTCCCGCGCCGCGGCCACCGGCCAATGCGCAATCGGCGCACGTCGGCTCCATCCGCGACGACGTTGCGCGGTACAACGAAGAACGCGGCGTCTCGCGCCAGATTCCCCGTCCTCCCGCCGACTCGCGCATTCCGGCGCCGTCGCCGTATCGCAACTGAGCTTTTCTTCCCCGCCAGTCCTGTCGCGCCTTTCGGCCTTGCTCATGAGGCTGGATCAAACTCCCCGTTCTCGCTCGCAGCCGTCTCAGGCATCCTCTCGTCCCGAGAGAATCATTCACGCTGATGTGACGTAAGCACGCCACACATTTTTGAAATCGCTCGTCAGCGTTCACCGTTTCATCCTCAAATCCCGTCTTCGTTGCGGCAGCGCGTCATCCGACAGTGGATGCGCTTCGCATCTTTCCCGGTGCTGTAGAATCCGCGCGCCTCAAGGCGGGCGCGCAGGTTTGCGGCATCGCGGAAACAAGATGCGTCGGCAACGAGTATCAGGCCGAAAGTCGACCAAACTATCCAGTCCGATATACCGGCAATAAGTACAGCTATTTTTGTCCGCAAAAATGGTCCGCAAAGATTTGTCCAGCCCAGATTGGCTCGACGATTCAGACGGATGACAGACACGGACCGGCGAGCGCCCCGCCGCACAGCCACACCCTTTTGACAAAGACAGGAGAACCCATGAAAACATCCGTCAGCCGTGCGCTGAGAACAACCCTGAAGGCGGGCGCCGTCGGCGCATTGCTGGCTGCTGCGTCGGCTTCGTCGTTCGCGCAGTCGAGCGTGCAGCTTTATGGACAAGTCGACGAATGGGTCGGCGCGACGAAGTTCCCGGGCAGCCAGACGGCGTGGAACGTGTCGGGCGGCGGTATGTCGACGTCGTACTGGGGCCTCAAGGGTTCGGAAGATCTGGGCAACGGCTATAAGGCGATCTTTACGCTGGAGGACTTCTTCCGCGCGCAGAACGGCAAGTTCGGCCGCTTCGACGGCGACACCTTCTTCGGCCGTAACGCGTATGTCGGCGTCGAGTCGCCGTTTGGCACGGTGACGGCGGGCCGTCTGACCACGCATCTGTTCGTGTCGACGATCCTGTTCAACCCGTTCATCGACTCGTACGTTTTCTCGCCGATGGTCTATCACGTGTTCCTCGGCCTGGGCACGTTCCCGACCTACACGACGGACATGGGCGTGGTCGGCGATTCCGGCTGGAACAACGCGGTCCAGTACTCGACGCCGAACTTCAACGGCCTGTCGGGCAGCGCGATGTACGCGTTCGGCAATACGGCCGGCCAGAACAGCTCGAAGAAGTACAGCGCGCAGTTCCTGTACTTCCACGGTCCGTTCGCGGCGACGGGCGTCTATCAGTACGTCAACTTCAACAACACGCCCGCCGACCTCGGCTCGCTCGTCGCGGGCCTGAAGAGCCAGTCGGTTGCGCAACTCGGCCTGTCGTATGACCTGAAGTTCGTGAAGTTCTATGGCCAGTACATGTACACGAAGAACGACCAGGACGTCGGCAGCTGGCACGTGAACACGGCGCAAGGTGGCGTGTCGGTGCCGCTCGGCACGGGCACCGTGATGGCGTCGTATGCTTACTCGCGCGATGCGGGCGGCCTCGACCAGATGCACCAGTCGGCGGCGCTCGGCTACGACTACCCGCTGTCCAAGCGTACCGACGTGTACGCGGCCTATCTCTACGACAAGTACACGAGCCAGTCGTCGGGCTATACGGCCGGCGTTGGCATCCGCGCGAAGTTCTGACCGGCGCAAATCGGCGCGCATTACTCGTCGAAATGGGCGGCGACGTCTTTCGAGGCGTCTGCCCGCGAGGCCCTGTCTTCTTCACGGAAGGCGGGGCTTTTTTCTGAGCGATACCGCGCGGCCGCGCATTGTCGACGGCTCCTTGATAAAGTCCTGGGAATCAGCCTGATTCATTCCTGTCCCGAGCGACCGCCATGGATACCCTCGTCAGCATGAAAGTGTTTCGCCACGTCGTCGAGGTCGGCAGCTTTGTCGGCGCGGCGGAGAAGATGGACATGTCCGCAGCGATGGCGAGCAAGCACGTGATGCATCTCGAACAGCAGCTCGGCGCGCGGCTCCTGAACCGGACCACGCGCCGCGTCGCGCCGACGGAAGCCGGGCGCGAGTACTACGAGCGGCTGAGTCAGGTGCTCACCGAACTGGACGAAGCCGAGCAGGCGGTGGGCGCGGCAAGCGTCGTGCCGCAAGGGCGGCTGCGCGTGTCGTCGCTGTCGGCGTTCGGCCTGCGTCACGTGATGAGCGCCGTCGCCGACTATGCGACGCAGCATCCGCAAGTCACCGTCGATATCACGCTGTCGGATCGCGTGGTGGAACTGATCGACGAAGGCTTCGACGTGGCGATCCGCGCGTCGCCGACGGGGCTCAAGTCGTCGTCGCTGATCGCGCGGCAGGTGGCGACCGCGCACCTCGTGCTGTGTGCATCGCCGGGATACATCGAGCGGCACGGCGCGCCGAAGCGTGTCGCCGATCTCGCCGCGCACAACTTCATCGAGTACGCGGGCGTGTCCGCGCTGGAACTGGTGGCGGGCGCGAACGCCGGCAATGCGCGCGTGAAGGTGTCGGGCAATCTGATTGTCAATCATCTGGAAGCGCAGCGCGTCGTCGTGTTGCAGGGCGCGGCGCTCGCGCTGCTCGGCACGGAAGTGATCGGCGACGATCTGGCCGAGGGCCGTCTCGTGCCGCTGCTCGTCGACGAACTGCCGCCGCGCGAACTGCCGATTCACGTCGTGTACGCGAGCCGCCGGCACCTATCGGCGAAGGTGCGTTCGTTTGTCGATTTCATCGCCGAGCGCTTCGCCAGCGAGACGCTCTGGCCGACGCTCGATCAGATTCGCGCGCTGGCGGTGCGGTGAGTTCCCGAATGCGGGCGGAACGGCGACGCATCAGGCGCTGCTGAACGCCGCCCGGTCGGTCGGGTCGTATCGTTATACTGGTTGCAGGCAGTACCCGCGAAGTAGGGACGAACGAACCTGACGATTCGATCCGGGGGAGACATGACCGATCTTTCCACGCCGCAGCGCATCGGCGACGACGCGCCTTCGGAGCAGGCTTCACAACCTTCCGCGCAACGCGCATCGGACGCGCAGTCGTCGAGACGCCTGCGTTTCGTCACGGCTGCCGCGCTGTTCGACGGCCACGACGCGTCGATCAACATCATGCGGCGCATCCTCCAGGCGAGCGGCGTCGAAGTGATCCATCTAGGTCACAACCGCTCGGTCGAAGAAGTCGCGACAGCCGCGTTGCAGGAAGACG
The DNA here is from genome assembly GCF_038900715.1 of Paraburkholderia phymatum. GTDB lineage: Bacteria > Pseudomonadota > Gammaproteobacteria > Burkholderiales > Burkholderiaceae > Paraburkholderia > Paraburkholderia phymatum_A. The sequence goes on from NZ_JAYMRZ010000015.1 coordinate 40,323, forward strand.
CGGACGGCGTCGCGGTATCGAGCTACCAGGGCGGCCATGTCGAATACTTCCGCTATCTGGTCGATCTGTTGCGAGAGCGGGGCGGCGAACGGATCAAGGTGTTCGGCGGTGGCGGCGGCGTGATCGTCTCCGATGAGATCGCGGAACTGGAGCGCTATGGCGTCGAGCGCATCTACTCGCCGCACGATGGGCAGCGGCTCGGGCTGCAAGGCATGATCGACGACATGATCGCGCGCTGCCGCAGTGCCGCGCGATCCGATGCATCGCTGGCGCAACTAACTCGCGATCTCGCGGGCGAGCTTCATCGCGACGCAAGTCACGTCGCCGCATTCCGCAAGCTCGCGCAACTGATCACGGCGCTCGAAACGGGCGAACTCGACGACTCGACCCGCGCGCAACTCAGCCAGCAAGCCGAACAGGCGAACGTCCCCGTGCTCGGCATCACGGGGACGGGCGGCGCGGGCAAGTCGTCGCTGACGGACGAACTGATCCGGCGCTTTCGCCTCGACTATGGCGACTCGCTGACCATCGCGGTGATCGCGATCGATCCGTCGCGCCGCAAGTCCGGCGGCGCGCTGCTGGGCGACCGGATTCGCATGAATGCGACCGGCGACTGGGGCAGCGGGGCGCGCGTCTTCATGCGATCGCTGGCGACGCGCGAGGCGTCGAGCGAGATTTCCGATGCGCTGCCCGACGCGATTGCCGCATGCAAGCTGGCGGGCTTCGATCTGATCGTGGTCGAGACATCCGGTATCGGTCAGGGCGATGCCGCGATCGTGCCGCACGCCGACAAGTCGCTGTACGTGATGACGCCCGAGTTCGGCGCGGCGAGCCAGCTTGAAAAGATCGACATGCTCGATTTCGCGGATTTCGTCGCGATCAACAAGTTCGACCGCAAGGGCGCCGCCGATGCGCTGCGCGACGTCGCGAAACAGGTGCAGCGTAACCACCAGAAGTTCTCGTCGAAAGTAGACGAGATGCCGGTGTTTGGTACGATAGCGTCGCGCTTCAACGACGATGGCGTGACGGCTGTGTACCAACATATCGCAAGCGCGCTGCGCGAATACGGGCTGCGCGAGAGCGACGGGCGGCTGCCCACGATGGAAGACGTGCGCCACTCGACGGGCCGCAACGCAATCGTGCCGCCGGCGCGCGTGCGGTATCTGTCGGATGTCGCGCTGACGGTGCGCGGCTATCGCGAGCGCGTCGAAGCGCAGTCGCAGCTTGCGCGCGAGCGTTGGCATCTCGAAGAAGCGCGGCGCATGCTCGATGAAGGCGACGGTGGCGCGCAACACACCGACGGTTTCGATGCGCTGATCGACGCGCGCAAGTCGCAGATGGGCGAGCGCGAAAAGGCGCTGCTCGATTCGTGGCCGCGGACGGTCGCCGCCTATTCCGGCGACGAACATATCGTGAAGATTCGCGACAAGGAAATCCACACGGCGCTCACCGTCGAAACCTTGTCGGGCTCGAAAGTCCGCAAGGTCGCGCTGCCGGCGTTCAAGGACCCCGGCGAAATCCTGCGCTGGCTGATGCTCGACAATCTGCCTGGCTATTTCCCGTTCACGGCCGGCGTGTTTCCTTTCCGCCGCGAGAACGAAGACCCGACGCGCATGTTCGCTGGCGAAGGCGATCCGTTCCGCACCAATCGACGCTTCAAGCTGCTATCGGAAGGCATGCCCGCGAAGCGCCTGTCGACGGCGTTCGATTCCGTCACGCTGTACGGCGAAGAGCCGGACGAAAGGCCAGACATATACGGCAAGGTCGGCAATTCGGGTGTATCGGTCGCGACGCTCGACGACATGCACGCACTCTACGACGGCTTCGACCTGTGTGCGCCCGAAACGTCGGTATCGATGACGATCAACGGGCCCGCGCCGACGATACTCGCAATGTTCTTCAACGTCGCGATCGATCAGCAGATCGCGCTCGCGCGCGCGAAGGCGCAACAGGAAGGGCGCGAGCCGTCGCAACAGGAACTCGACGACGCGCGCCGCTTTGCACTGGAGAACGTGCGCGGCACGGTCCAGGCCGACATCCTGAAGGAGGATCAAGGCCAGAACACCTGCATCTTCTCGACGGAATTCAGCCTGAAGGTGATGGGCGACATTCAGGCGTACTTCGTCGAGCACGGCGTGCGCAATTTCTATTCGGTGTCGATCTCCGGCTATCACATCGCCGAGGCGGGCGCGAATCCGATCTCGCAGCTCGCGTACACGCTCGCGAACGGCTTCACGTATGTCGAGGCGTATCTCGCGCGCGACATGGCCATTGACGACTTCGCGCCCAACCTGTCGTTCTTCTTCTCGAACGGGATGGACCCGGAGTACACGGTGCTCGGCCGTGTCGCGCGGCGCATCTGGGCAGTCGCGATGCGCGACCGCTATGGCGCGAACGAGCGCAGCCAGAAACTGAAGTACCACGTCCAGACGTCGGGGCGCAGCCTGCACGCGCAGGAAATCGACTTCAACGATATCCGCACGACGTTGCAGGCGCTGATTGCCATCTACGACAACTGCAACTCGCTGCACACGAACGCGTTCGACGAAGCGATCACGACGCCGACGGAAGACTCGGTGCGCCGCGCCGTTGCGATCCAGCTGATCATCAATCGCGAGTGGGGTCTCGCGAAGAACCAGAATCCGAACCAGGGCAGCTTCATCATCGACGAACTGACGGATCTCGTGGAAGCCGCCGTGCTCGCTGAGTTCGACCGGTTGACGGAACGCGGCGGCGTGCTGGGCGCAATGGAAACGGGCTATCAGCGCGGACGCATTCAGGACGAGTCGATGCTGTACGAGCATCGCAAGCATGATGGCTCGTATCCGATTGTCGGCGTGAACACGTTCCTCGGCGCGCACGCGCACGATGCGCCGCCGCCGATTGCGCTCGCGCGCTCGACGGAAGAAGAAAAGCAGGGACAACTTAAGCGGCTGCGCGCGTTCCAGTCACGGCATCAGGACGAAACGCCTGAGATGCTCGAACGCCTGAAGCAGGCCGTCATCGATGATGAAAACGTGTTCGCCGTGTTGATGGATGCGGTGCGCGTCTGTTCGCTCGGACAGATCACGCACGCGCTGTTCGAAGTGGGCGGGCAGTATCGGCGCAATATGTGATGCGGTGACGCAAAGGCCGCGCGTCGGAAAGCGCGGCCACCCGACGCGCGGGATCAACAGCCTCAGCGGCCTTAATAGCCTTAGCGGCCTTAATAGCCTTAGCGGGCTTAATAGCCTTAGCGGCCGATGGCGAGGCGCGACTTGGCCGCGTCGTACTCCTGCTTCAAACGACCGACCAGTTCAGCGACGCTCGGCACGTCGTGCATCAGCCCCACGCCCTGGCCTGCGCCCCAGATGTCCTTCCATGCCTTCGCCTTGTCGCCGCCGAAATTCATCTTCGACTTGTCGGACTCGGGCAATGCATCGGGATCGAGACCCGCATTCACGATGCTCTCGCGAATGTAGTTGCCGTGCACGCCGGTAAAGAGGTTGGTGTAGACGATGTCGGCCGAGTTCGCGTTGATGATCGCCTGCTTGTAGCCTTCGACGGCATGCGCTTCTTTCGTCGCGATGAAGCGCGTGCCCATGTACGCGAGATCGGCGCCCATTGCCTGCGCGGCGAGAATCGAGCCGCCGTTGGCGATCGAGCCCGACAGCACGATCGGCCCGTCGAACGCGCGCCGCACTTCCCCGACGAGCGCAAACGGCGACGTCGTGCCCGCATGGCCGCCCGCGCCGGCAGCGACAAGAATCAGCCCGTCGACGCCCGCGTCGAGTGCCTTTTGCGCGTGGCGCAGATTGATCACGTCGTGCAGCACGATGCCGCCGTAGCTGTGCACGGCATCGACGATCTCCTTCGCGGGCGCGCGCAGGCTCGTGATGAAAATCGGCACCTTGTGCTCGACGCACACGCGAATGTCGTGCTCGAGCCGCGCGTTCGACTGATGAACGATCTGATTGACCGCGATCGGCCCGATAAGGGCATCCGGATTGGCCGCCTTGTGCTCGGCGAGCGACGCCTGGATTTGCGTCAGCCATTCGTCGAGCAGTTCGGCCGGGCGTGCATTGAGCGCGGGAAACGATCCGACGATCCCCGCCTTGCACTGCGCGAGCACGAGCTCCGGATAGCTGACGATGAACATCGGCGAAGCGACGACGGGCAGCGCAAGTTGCTGCAGGACGGCGGGCAATGCCATGGTGCAAGTCTCCTGATCGACGTGCCGGCGCCATCGGCGTCCGGCGATATGAGTGTAGCGGCTGCGGCCCGCGCTTTGCGCGGTACGTCCGTGGTGCCGCGCCGTTCATGACAACCGTAGACCTGATTTAAGAACGGTCGTTCGATTATAGGCGAGTCTCGCGCGCACTGCTCGCACGGTGACGTTCGAAGGAGTGTTCAGGTTCTACGAAAGCGTGGGTTATCCCACTCGCGCGCCCGCACCAGCCTTCTACAATGCCCAGACCCACAACGACAACGAGAGCCGACATGCCCTTCAAGGACTTCACACCTTTTCGCGTCAAGGCCGGTGACGTCGATATTCATGGAGTCAAGGGCGGAGCGGGGCCGCCTTTGCTGCTGCTGCACGGTCATCCGCAGAGCCATCTGATCTGGCATCGCTGCGCGTCCGAGCTTGCCGCGCATTTCACCGTGATCGCCACCGATCTGCGCGGCTATGGCGCGTCGGCGAAACCGCCTAGCGATGCGACGCACGTGCCCTATTCGAAACGCGCGATGGCCGCCGACCAGGTTGCCGTGATGCGTCACTTCGGCTACGAGCGGTTTCTCGTGTGCGCGCATGATCGCGGCGCGCGCGTCGCGCACCGGATGGCGCTCGATTTTCCGGGTGCCGTCGAACGTCTGATGCTGCTCGACATCGCGCCGACGCTCGCAATGTACGAAGCCACCGACCGCACCTTCGCGACCCTCTATTTCCACTGGTTCTTTCTGATCCAGCCGGAGCCGCTGCCGGAAACGCTGATCGAAGGAAATCCGGATGTCTACGTCGACCGCGTGATGGGCAGCCGTCACGCGGGCCTCGCGCCGTTCGCGCCGGAAGTGCTCGCCGAATATCGCAACGCATTGCGTCAGCCGGGCGCCGTGCACGCGATGTGCGAGGATTACCGCGCATCCGCGACCATCGACCTCGATCACGACCGCGCCGATATCGAGCGCGGTCACAAGATCGGCTGTCCGTTGCGCGTGCTGTGGGGCGCAGAGGGCGTGATCGAGAAATGCTTCGAGCCGATCGCCGAATGGCGCAAGGTCGCGCGCGACGTCAGCGGCCGCTCGCTGCCTTGCGGCCACTACATCCCCGAAGAGGCGCACGCCGAACTCGTCGCGGAAATGCTGGCGTTTTTCGAAGCCGTCGAGCTTTGATCCCTGAACGATCAAATGGCGCGCGCCGCTCGCGGATTCAGGCGAGCGGCGGCAAGCGACGCGGCACGGGCGTCGACTTGACGATGGCCGTGCTCGTTTCGGCACGCTCGGTCACTTTCGAAAGAATCTCGTCGAGCTGATCGATCGTGCGCAGATACAGCCGACAGATAAAGCAATCGTCGCCCGTCACCTTGTCGCATTCGACGAACTCAGGAATGCGGCGAATCACGTCTTCGACCAGATGCAACTGGCCGGGCAACGGCTTCACGCGCACGATTGCCTGCAGCGTGTAGCCCAGCGCGCGCGGATCGATCTGCACCGTGAATCGTTCGATCACGCCCAGCGCGTCGAGACGGCGCAAGCGATCGGCCGTCGCCGGCGCCGACAGGCCGACGTTGCGCGCGAGTTCGCTGACGGGCTGACGCGCATCGTCGGCGAGCGCGGCGAGCAGCAGGCGATCGGTATCGTCGAGCGTTGCGGGCGCTGGCGCCTGCTTCGAAACAGGAGTAAGGCGCTTCGTCATTTTGGCCTTCGCTTCTTAGGTCGATTCTATTGATCGCCTCATTTTAGAGATGTATCCGGCGCTTCGGATTAATTACACTGCTCGCAAGATGTGATTCTTCTGGAGCGTTCCAAATGGCATCAACCAACGAAGTGCGACGCGGCGCGGTCGAGATGACGCTTGCAATGCTGATGTCGGGAACGATCGGCTGGCTGGTCGTTTCGTCGCAGCAATCGGCGCTGAACGTCGCGTTCTTCCGATGTCTGTTCGGCGGCGCGACGCTGCTTCTGATCTGCGCGGTGCTCGGGCTGCTCAAGCGCAAGCTGTTCTCATGGAGGATGATCCTGCTGGCGACGCTCAGCAGCGCCGCCATCGTCGTGAACTGGGTGCTGCTGTTTGCCGCTTACTCGCGCGCGTCGATTTCGATGGCGACGACCGTGTACAGCACGCAACCGTTCATGCTCGTCGCGCTCGGCGCGCTGGTGTTCCGCGAGCGCGTGACGGCGTCGACGATCATGTGGATGCTGATCGCGTTCGTCGGGCTCGTGTTCGTCGTGAAAGTCGAGCCGGCCGTGCTCGCGATGCCGGGACAGTATCTGCAAGGCGTCGCGTATGCCTTCGGCGCGGCATTTCTGTACGCGGTCTCGTCGATCATCACAAAGCACTTGAAGAACACGCCGCCGCACCTCATCGCGCTGATCACCGTGACGACGGGCGTGATCGTGCTCGCGCCGTTCGTGCAGTACGACGCGCTGCCTTCGACAGGCATGCATTGGCTGCAACTCGTCACGCTCGGCGTCGTCAACACGGGGATCATGTACGTGCTTCTATACGGCGCGATCCAGAAGCTGCCGACGGCGATGACAGGCGCGCTGTCGTTCATCTATCCCGTCGTGGCAATCGTCGTCGATCGTGTGGCGTTTGGGCAGAAGCTCGCGTGGATTCAGGTGCTTGGCGCAGTGCTGATTCTGCTCGCGGCGGCGGGCGTGAATCTCGGCTGGCGCATCGTGCCGACGCGCCGCTATTCCATATAACAACAGCTCATGTCAATAGTACGGATTCCGAATAAGCGCGCGATCCGATTCGTCGGACGTCATGATTCTGTAGGGAAATCACCGATGCGTCCGAAAGCTTCCTGCAGGTATCATTTTGTCGACGCTGATCACGTCAACAATAATTACGCCGCTCGAACTGAAAGCCGAGCGGCTTTCTTTTTGTACGCTCGTTCGCGGCAATTGCCGCTATCTTTCGACGGCGTTCCCATGCTTCAGCCAATCATGCTGCGCGCGCACTGATTTGCGCGCCGTCGAAGCGCAGCGGCCCGTTCTCATCCGCCATACCCTCGATCAGTTCGCGCAGCAGCGCGGGCCATGCGCTGCGCGGCTTCAGCATCGACGCGGCGGCGCGCATCGCGCTCGCGTCGTCGAGCATGCGCAACAAGGCGTCGAACGACAGCGTGCGCGCGTCGAGCAGCTTGAACACCATCAAAACCTTCAGCGCGTTCTTCGCGTTGCGCGCGGGATCGGCGCGCAGCCACGCAACCCGTGACAACGCGCGATCGAGCGCAGCCCGCACATCGGAAAACGGCGCGCCGTGGCCCGGGATCACCGTCTTCACGTCGAGCGTGCCGATCAGTTCGAGCACGGCTTGCTGTTCCGCGAAGCCGCTTTCGCCTTCGAGCTCAGGAAAGATCACGCCGAAGCCGTTTTCCCACAGTGCGTCCGCGCTGATCAGCAGCTTCTGCTCGGCGCAGTACAGCATCAGCGAATGCGGATCGTGTCCCGGCGCGCCGAGCACTTCCCAATCGAGCGCGCCCAGCGTGAGTCGCGTGCCCGGCGTCAGCGTGCCGGAAAACGCGAAACGTTCACAGAGCTGGCCCGTCGCGCGAAATGTCAGACGCGTCTCGTCCCATGCGCGCACGGCGTCGGCTTCCGTCGATGGAATCAGCGCGCGGCACGGCCACGTTGCTTGCAGCCGCGCGTTGCCGCCGCAGTGATCCGAATGCAGATGCGTGTTGACGATCAGATCGAGCGGCCTTCCGTCGAGCGCATGCCGAACGAGCGCCACCGTCTGATCGGCGTGCGACGCGTAGCCGGTGTCGACAAGCGCCGCACACGCGTCATCGATCAACAGCACGTTGTTCGACGACAGCCAGCCGCGTTCGAACACGCGTACCGAGCGTGGCAGCGCGATCATGTCTCGTTGTTCCCGTCGACATTGGACGGCGTCTGCGGCTTCGGCATCACGAGTATGGTCGATTTGCCGATCAGGACCGTTTCGCCGCGCTGATTGACGACGTTGCCTTCGAGTTGCGTCAAATCGCCATTGAGACTCGCCTTCCAGAACGCGCCGACGATGCGCCACGTCATGGTCAGCGTGTCGTCGCTATGGACGGCCTTCTTCAGCTTCATGTCGAATTCGAGGCCGAGCGGCTGCGCGTATGTCGAAAAATGCGTAGCGAGCAGCGCCATGAAATGCGCGGTAGGCTGCGTGCCCGACGCGATCAGGCCGCCGAAGCGACTCTGCGCGGCATACGCGTCATCGTGATGCAGCGGGTTCAGATCATTGACGATCGTCGCGAACGACTTGATCGAATCAGCCGATACGGTCAGCGTCGCGCTGAACGTCTCGCCGACCGTGACGACGCGCGGCGGTATGTTCATTCGCTTGCCTCGCGCCGCTGCCGTTGCTTTGCCATCAGATCGGCGTGACGTCGTTCGATTTCATCCCAGACTGCGCGTTTCGCGGCATCGTCGAACGAAGACCAGTTCGCGATTTCGTCGATCGTGCGCAGACAGCCTTCGCACAAGCCGTTGGACGGGTCCATCCGGCACACGTTGATGCAGGGCGAAGGAACAGGCGCGACGCTTTGCGCCGTGTCGTGAGTGCGAACCGTGTCGGCCGTCATGCCGTCTCGCGCAGCGCCACATCGACGACGGGCGCGCCCGTCAGCGCAGCGAGTTCCTGCGGCGTGAGATTGAACACCGCGTGCGGATGACCGGCGGCGGCCCACAGGCTGTCGAGCGTGAACAGATCGGCGTCGATCAGCGTGACGGGCGGCGTCGCATGGCCGATCGGGCACACGCCGCCGATCGCATAGCCCGTCTTCTCGCGCACGAACTTCGCGTCGGCGCGCGCGATGTCGCCGACCTGCGCCGCGACCTTCTTCTCGTCGACACGATTCGCGCCGCTCGCGACGATCAGCACGGGCGCGTCGTCTTCGCGGCGACGAAACAGGATCGACTTGGCGATCTGCGCGATCGAGCAGCCGAGCCCCGCCGCCGCTTCCGCCGACGTCTTGCCCGTTTCCGGCAGCATCACGATTTGTCCGGCGTGGCCGCGCTCGCGCAAGAGCAGGGAGACGCGGCGCGCCGAATCAGGCAGCGAATCGAAAGGCGTCGCTTGGGGCGTTTGAACTGTTGCGTTGTCCGTCATGTTTTTTGTTCCTTTGATGCGTCACACGCAGGAGGCTTTTTCGCTGCGCGCTTTCGCCAGCAGCGCCTTGCCCGCGCGCGACGCGTTCGGCTTGCCGATCGAAGTCGAAATGAAATCGCCGATCTCGACGACTTGCGCGAGATCGATGCCCGTCTCGATGCCGAGTCCGTTCATCAGATACAGCACGTCTTCCGTGGCGACGTTGCCCGTTGCGCCCTTCGCATACGGACAGCCGCCGAGCCCCGCCACCGATGCGTGAAAGATCTCGATGCCTTCCTGCAACGCGGCGTAGATGTTCGCGAGAGCCTGGCCGTAGGTATCGTGGAAGTGGCCCGACAGACGTTCACGCGGAAACACCTTCGTGACGGCCGCGAGCACTTCTCGCGTGCGCTTCGGTGTGCCGACGCCGATCGTATCGGCGATATCGATCTCGTCGCAGCCGAGCGCGGCGAAGCGCTCGACCACGTCGACTACGGATGCCACGGGCACTTCGCCCTGGTACGGACAGCCGAGCGAGCACGACAAGCTGCCGCGCACGCGCAAGCCTTTTTCTTTCGCGGCTTGCGCGACGGGCACGAAGCGTTCGATGCTTTCCGCGATGCTGCAATTGATATTCTTCTGCGAGAACGCTTCACTGGCGGCGCCGAAGATCACGATCTCGTCGGCGCGCGCGGCGATGGCGCCTTCGAGGCCGCGCATGTTCGGCGTCAGCACCGAGTAGATCGTGCCTTCGCGGCGCTCGATGCCTGCCAGCACCTCGGCGCCGTCGGCCATTTGCGGCACCCATTTCGGCGATACGAACGAAGCTGCCTCGACGTTCCTGAACCCGGCCGCCGACAGCCGGTTGATCAGCTCGATCTTGACTTCGGTCGGCACGAATTCCTTCTCGTTTTGCAGTCCATCGCGCGGACCGACTTCGACGATTTTTACTGCTTGTGGCGCAGCCATGTCTGTCTCCTGTGTCGACGGGAGTAGGCGATTTATCTGTCGGCCGGAGTTAGTGCTTTAGCACTTACTCCGGCCCCATGCAGAGCACGTACTCCCGTCCCATGCAAAGCGGTCGACGGGAGTAGGCGATTTATAGCGGTACTCCCGTCCCATGCAAAGCGATAGAGGGAGTCGCCACCTCAGCGCCTTACTTCTGTCTCACGCTTACACCGCCCCATGCAAGACGATTGCTCCCGCATGAAGCGGCTGTTCAGTTTCTTAGGTTGGCGAATTCAATACCCGCGCGCGATGTCGACGATTCCGCCGATCGCCTCGCCGCGCTTCAACGCGCCGATTTTCTGCGCAATCTGCACGACGCTTTCTTCGCGCAGCGTCAATGCCGAGATATGTGGCGTGATTGCGATGCGCGGATGTGTCCAGAACGGATGATGCGACGGCAGCGGCTCCTCGACGAACACATCGAGCGTCGCGGCCGCGATCTGGCCTTCGTCGAGCGCGTCGAGCAGATCCTGTTCGACGAGATGCGCGCCGCGCGCGATATTGACCAGATATGCGCCGCGCGCGAGCTTCGACAGGCTGGCCTTGTTCAGCACGCCGTGCGTTTCGGGCGTGTGCGGCAGCAGGTTGACGAGCACCTTGACCCCGTCGAGGAACGCATCGAATTGCGCATCGCCCGCGAACGTCTCCACGCCGTCGATCTGCCGCGCGCCGCGGCTGAACCCGCGCACCGGAAATCCGAGCGGCACCAGCGTTTGCGCGACATGCGAGCCGAGCACGCCCAGACCGAGCACGCCAATCGTGAACGTCTCGCGTGGATGCGGCTCCAGCACATGCCAGCGCTGCTGTTTTTGAAGCAGATCGTACTCGTCGAAACGGCGCATATAGCGCAGCACCGCGTGAGTCACGTATTCCGCCATCTGCTGCGCCATGCCCGTGTCTTCGAGACGCACGAGTTGCGCGCCGCGCGGCAACGTGCCGGGATGCTCGCGTTCGAGCGCGAGAATTGCATCGACGCCGGCGCCCATGTTGAAGATCGCGCGCAGATCGTTGCGGCCCGCGAGCATTTCACGCGGCGGCCGCCAGACGACGGCGACATCGGCCGGGGCATCGTCGCCCGGTTGCCACTCGCGCAGGTCGACGTCGGGCAGCGCGCGCGACAGGTCGTGTAGCCAGGCGGCGGTATCGGATTGCGGCGTATAGAACAGGACTTTCATGCGCGAGCGGGTGAGCGTTGCCGTCACTTGGCGAACAGCCGGCTGATGTCGGCGAAAGCCTTGAACTCGAGCGCGTTGCCGCACGGGTCGAGAAAGAACATGGTCGCCTGCTCGCCGACTTCGCCCTTGAAGCGGATGTGCGGCTCGATGATGAATTTCGTGCCCGCCGCGCGAAGCTTTTCCGCGAGCGCGTGCCAGTCGTCCATGGTCAGCACCACGCCGAAGTGACGCACGGGAACATTGTCGCCATCCACTTGATTGACGCTCTTATGGCCCGCTTCTTCCGGCGAAAGATGCGCGACCAGCTGATGGCCGAAGAAATCGAAGTCGACCCATTCCGGCGAACTGCGGCCTTCCGGGCAGCCGAGCAGATTGCCATAGAACGCGCGCGCGTTCTCGAGGCTTGTGACGGGAAATGCCAGATGAAAGGGCTGCAGCGCACGTGGCGTTGCGGACGAAGTCTGCGACATGGGGCCACTCCTCTTATGGATAGGCTTCATTCTACTTTTTCGCCGCCATTCGCGCGCGTTCCGGCGGGCGTGAAGCGGGCCGAGCGCCGGAACGCGGACGGGTGCTGCGGCGTGGGGATATGTAAAGCACGAAAAATTGGTTCAAGCTGTGCGCTGCTCACGCGACAATGATTTCCAGGATTCCGGCGACGAGGAAAGAATCATGTTTTCGTGCACCCGATCGATCTGGCCGCCACGGCTCGTGACCGTGCCGGGCCTGCACGGCAGCGAAGGCGCGCATTGGCAGAGCTGGCTGGAGCGCCAGTTTTCGCGCTCACTGCGCGTCGAGCAGGCGGATTGGGACGCGCCGAACCTCGGCCAGTGGGCCAAGGCCGTGCGCGATCTGCTCGCGAGCGAGCGTGGACCGTTCGTGCTCGCCGCGCATAGCTTCGGGTGTCTTGCGACCGCGCATGCACTTCTGCAAGGCGTGCACGTGGCCGATATCGCGGGTGTGCTGTTCGTCGCGCCGGCCAGCCCGAAGAAGTTCGAGTTCGCGGGTGCGTTCGACGCACGGCGCCTTGGCGTGCCGTCGATTCTGATCGGCAGCGAGACCGACCCGTGGATGCCCGTTGCCGATGCGCGGGAATTGGCGCGGCATCTGGGCAGTGCGTTCGTCAATCTGGGCGACGTGGGCCACATCAACACAGCGGCGGGCTTTGGACCGTGGCCGCGCGCGAAGTACTTCGTGGATACGCTCGCTCACTGCGCAGCGCCGCTGCGGTTCCGAGACGAAGCGCCGGAGCCGGACGTGCAGGCATTGAACTGAGCGCACGCGGACGCACGTGAGCGCGGCGATACCACGGCACAGTGCCGCCGCGCTCAGATCCAGTGGAAGCCCTTCGCGAGGATTCCGACGAGCGCGAAGTTCGCGGCCCACAACAGGCGGAACTCGGTGCGCATGGAGGATTCCAGCGCGCTGAAACGCGCATCCATCTTCGCTTCGAAGAGGCGGAAGCGTTCATCCACATAGACCTTCAACTCGCGCACTTCACGCTTGAGGTCTTCGAGGTCCTGGAGAATGTGTTCGATCGTCGTTTCAGCCCGAGTCATTCGTGCCTCCATATTGATACCGCCGTGAATCAGGCGAAGCGCGTGGAAGTGGCGCTTCGCGACAGGTTTTTCCATCGTTTCCATTCGCACCATCCTAAGCAAATTCCTTCCTACGCAGGGTTTTGTTTGATCAGACACTCGACAGACCGACGAGCGTAAATTGCGTCGCAGCATGGCGATCGACGGTTCGCGAGCCACTCTGTGAACCGATCGTACGTGCAATCGAACCGTCAGAAAACCTGGCCAGAAGGCGTAGGAATCGCTCTCGGTATGTCTTGGTGTCGCGTGCAAGCTCGCGGCTTTTCTCGAACGCGAGAACAACGAAAAAAAGGCCGCTTCGATTGTTCGAAGCGGCCTTTCCTGAGTCATGCAGTTCGATCGCGCCGGCTAACTCCGGCTAGCGGGCACAGACGCGAAGGCACAGACGCGACGTTCAATGTCCATCGCAACCATGCTCGCATCCGCTGCGTTCGAGCGGCATCTGCTGTGCGGCTTCCGCGCGAATGCCGAGCCGCTCCAGCAGCTTGCGGTCGGCTTCCGCCTGCGGGTTGCTGGTCGTCAGCAACTGATCGCCGTAGAAAATCGAGTTTGCGCCTGCGAGAAAGCACATCGCCTGCAGCGCCTCGTCCATCTGCTCGCGGCCTGCGGACAGGCGCACCATCGCGCGCGGCATCGTGATTCGCGCGACGGCGATCGTGCGCACGAACTCGAACGGATCGAGTGCTTCCGTGCCCGTGAGCGGCGTGCCCTCGACCTGCACGAGATTGTTGATCGGCACCGATTCCGGATACGGCTCCATGTTCGCGAGCTGCGCGATCAGGCCCGCGCGTTCGCGGCGCGACTCGCCCATGCCGACGATCCCGCCGCAGCACACGTTGATGCCCGCGTCGCGCACGCGCTCGAGCGTCTCCAGTCGATCCTGATACGTGCGCGTCGAGATGATCTGGCCGTAGAACTCCGGCGACGTATCGAGATTATGGTTGTAGTAGTCGAGCCCCGCCTCGCGCAGACCTTGCGCCTGATGCGTTTCGAGCATGCCGAGCGTTACACAGGTTTCGAGGCCCATTGACTTGACGCCGCGAATCATGTCCTTGATCGGTTCGAGGTGGCGGTCCTTCGGATTGCGCCATGCGGCGCCCATGCAGAAGCGCGTCGCGCCGTTTTCCTTTGCGACGCGCGCAGCCGCCAGCACGTCTTCGACGTCCATCAGCTTTTCGGCCTGCAGCCCCGTATCGTGATGCACGGATTGCGGACAGTACGCGCAATCTTCCTCGCAGCCGCCCGTCTTGATCGACAGCAGCGTGGACAACTGCACGGTGTTCGCATCGAAGTGCTCGCGATGCACCTGTTGCGCGCGGAACAGCAGATCGTTGAACGGCAGTTCGTACAGCGCGACGACATCCGCGACGCGCCAGCGCGCGGCGGCTGCGTCGGCGGCGGCCGCTGCCTGGGACGGCGTAACGGGCAGGGGGGCAGTGTTGATATGGCTCATGGGGTCCTTCCTTGATGATTCGTTTTTTCGAAGATTCCGCGCTGCGCGGCACGCAGCGTCTGCAACAGTCGGGCGGTGTCGAGATGCGTCGCGGCAATGTCCGGCGACGCAGGGCTCAGATGCGGCACGCTGCCGAGCAGCGGCGCGCGGTATTGGCGGTCGAGCCGCTCGCGGATCGCGGCGATGTTCTCGTCGCCGAATTGCATTGCGGGATCGACGCGGTTCGCGACCCAGCCCGCGATGGGAAGTCCGCGCGCGACGATCGCTTCCGCCGTCAGCAGCGCATGGCTGATGCAGCCGAGCCGCATGCCGACCACGAGCACCACGGGCAGATTCAACGCGACGGCGAGATCGGCGGTATCGTGCGCATCGGTGAGCGGCACGCGAAAGCCGCCGACGCCTTCCACGACGACGACATCGGCCATGTGTAGCGCCGCCTGGTGCGTGTCGACGATGCGCGTCATGTCGAGCGTGACGCTTTCGTGCGCGGCGGCGATGTGCGGTGCGGCCGGTTCCTTCAGCATGAACGGCGTGCGGATGTCGGGCGGCAGCAGCACGTTCGCGGCGGCGTCGAGCTGATCGGCGTCTTCGTTGTGCAGCACGCCGTCCACCATCGACGCGCCCGCCGCAACCGGCTTCATCGCGGCTGCACGCAAGCCGTCGCGCGCGAAGCCGCGCAGCAGCGCCGCCGACACCAGCGTCTTGCCGATTTCCGTATCGGTGCCCGTCACGAAGAGAGACAGTGCGCGGCTCATGCGACCGTCTCCGCCGTCTTCATCAACGCGTGCTCGAGCTGATCGAGATCGCTGTGCGAATGCGCCGCCGACAGCGAAATGCGCAGACGCGACGTGCCCTCGGGCACCGTCGGCGGACGGATCGCCGGCACCCAGAGATTCGCGCGATCAAGCGACGCGGCGACGTCGAGCGTCGCCTCGTTCGCGCCGATGACGAGCGGCTGCACGGCCGTCTGCGAATCGACGGGAAGCCACGGCGTGCGCTTGAGCACCTCGCGCGTGCGTTCGATCAGCGAGCGCAGATGCGCGCGGCGGTGGTCGCCCTCGATGCCTTCGATGATGCGCAGGCTCGCGGATACGGCATGCGCGGCAGCGGGCACCGACGCCGTCGTGAAGATATACGGCCGCGCGCGCTGCACGAGCCATTCGATCACCGTTTCGTGCGCGACGACGAACGCGCCCGACACACCCGCCGCCTTGCCGAGCGTGCCGATCGAGATCAGATGCGGAGAGCGCAGCGCGGCCTCGGCGACGGCGCCGCGCCCTTGCGGACCCAGCACGCCGAAGCCGTGCGCGTCGTCGACGACAAGCCACGCGCCATGCTGTTCCGCGAGTTCGAGCAGGCGGGCGAGCGGGGCAACGTCGCCATCCATGCTGAACACGGTGTCGGTGACGATCAGCTTTACGGCGGCGTCCGAAGCGTCGAGCATCGCGCTCAAGGCTTCGGTATCCGCGTGCGGATAGATCTGGATCTCGGCGCGCGAGAGCCGTGCGCCGTCGATCAGTGACGCGTGATTGAGCGCGTCGGAGAACAGCGCCGTGCCGCGTCCGGCGAGCGCCGTGAGCGTCGCGAGATTCGCCATATAGCCGGTGCTGAAATACAGCGCGCGCGGATTGTCGACGAAGCCGCCCGCGAAGGCCGCGAGATCGTCTTCGACTTGCGCGTGCGCGCGCGAGTGGCCGCCCAGCAGATGCGATCCGCCGCTGCCCGCGCCATAGCGGCGCGCGCCTTCCGTCATCGCGGCGACGAGCAGCGGATGCGCGGCGAGCCCGAGATAGTCGTTGCTCGCGAAGCCGATCATGTCGCGGCCGTCGACGGTCATATGCGCGGAGCACGGCGAGTCGATGGTACGGCGGCGACGGCGCAGGCCAAGCGCGTCGATATCCTTCAGCCCTTGTTCGAGCGTTTCGAGCAACTGCATCAGCGCGCCTCCGCCAGGGTCGCTTCGAAGGCCGCGCGCGTGCGTTCGCCGAGCAGCGCGATTTCTTCTTCGTCGAGGATGTACGGCGGCATCAGATACACCGTCGTGCCGATCGGGCGCAGCAGCAGTTCACGCTTGAGCGCGTTTTCGAAGAAGCGGCGCGAGAACGTCTTCGCGGCGTGGGCGTCGTCGATTTCGGCATCGAACGCGATGATCGTGCCGCGCTGACGCAGATTGCGCACATTCGGATGCTGCACGAGCGGGTCGAGCGCAGCACGCAACGCGGTTGATTTCGTTGCGTTCGTGGCGAGCACGTTATCGGTGGCGAACAGATCGAGCGTTGCGAGCGCCGCGCGGCACGCGAGCGGATTGCCCGTGTACGAATGCGAATGCAGGAAGCCGCGCGTCGTGTCGTCGTCGTAGAAGGCCGCGAAGATTTCGTCGCGCGACAGCACGATCGACAACGGCAGATAGCCGCCGCTGATTCCCTTCGACAGGCACAGGAAATCGGGCCACACGTCCGCCTGCTCGCACGCGAAGAAGGTGCCCGTGCGTCCGCAGCCGACGGCGATTTCGTCGGCGATCAGATGCACGCCATAGTGGTCGCACAGCGCGCGCAAGCCCGCGATGTACGACGGGTCGTGCATCGCCATGCCAGCCGCGCATTGCACGAGCGGTTCGACGATCAGCGCGGCGATGTTGCTCGCGCGCGCTTCGAACAGCGAGCGCACGTCGTCGAGCGCGCGTTGCGCGACGTCGGCGGCCGTTTCATCGTCGCGCGCGAAACGCGCATCCGGCGACGCGACGACATGCGCGTTGCGGATCAGCGGATCGTATGCATCCTTGAAGAGCGCGACATCGGTGACGCCGAGCGCGCCGATCGTCTCGCCGTGATAGCTGTTCGCGACGCAGACGAACTCGCGCTTGTAGTCGTGACCGCGATTGCGCCACGAATGGAAGCTCATCTTGAGCGCGATTTCGACAGCCGACGCGCCATCGGACGCGAAGAACGCGTGACCGAGCGTGTTCCGCGTCAGCGCGCCGAGACGTTCCGCCAGCTCGATGGCGGGCTCGTGCGTGCAACCGGCGAGCATCGCGTGCTCGAGCGTGTCGAGCTGATTTTTCAGCGCGGCGTTGATGCGCGGATTCGCGTGGCCGAACAGGTTGACCCACCACGAACTGATCGCGTCGAGATAGCGATGGCCCGCGCGATCGTAGAGCCACGCGCCGGCGCCACGCGAAACGGGCACGAGCGGATAGCGCTCGTGATGTTTCATCTGCGTGCAGGGATGCCATACGGCGCGCAGGCTGCGGGCGACCCAGTCTTCCGTTACTTGTGTATTCAAAACAACTCCGACCATGAACCGGGCAAGGCGCGGGCGTCGGGCGCGGCGCGTCTCGCGTGTCGGTCATGCAAATGCTGCTGGCGAATCGGGACGGTGAACGTCCGCCTTGAATCCGGCGACGGGAACTTGCCGCGGCATCGTCGGCGCTCGACGATCGTGGGCGTCCTGGCTACGCCGGATGTGCTGTCGCCGCGACGCGCGGCAACCTGTTCGCGGTGCCTCAGGGGTGCGCTTCCTTGCGACAACGGGAGTGAGATTAGCGCGATATCCGCTGCGATGCACTATCGGAAAACACCGTGTTTTCAAGGGTCTGCGCGCGCTTTTCGGTGGTTCGCGACGGCTCGCAGCCGTTCCGTTAGGAAACGCGCAGATCACCGTAGATAACGACGGCAAAGTCATGGGGCTCCCGCGAAAAAATCCGGGCTGCATCCATGCATTTTTTGCCGGTGCTACGGAATACGGGCGAAGGCGCGCACGTTAACGGCTCTGTGGTCGGCGCGAGATAAAGCTCGGCGAACGGGTTTATGTGCGGCTTTCGCGTCGGACATTTGGCGCCGATTGCGTTCGGCGCCGAACAGCATTGGGAATCCTGATCACCGGCTGCTTTTGTCCTGTCGGCGGTTTTGTGGATCGAAGCGCCACGGCGTTCGTGCGCGTGCCGACGAATATCGTGTGAAGTTAATCAGCACCTGAATTCTTGCGAGGGATAGCGTACATAAACGGCTGGAAGCGATACCTATCATTTTGCTTACGTCGTCGTAAGCAGGCTAATGGTTCGCAATGCTGCGATCGAAGCCTCGTGCGCGCAACGAGCCGTTGTGCGACCGATACGCAGTGGTGATCTTGCCGCCGACGACCACGGGGGAGCAGTTCCGCTCGAAATACTCGCCGATGCCTCGACGCATCGTGCGTGCAGACGATGTCGCAATATTGGGAGCACCGATGAAGAAAACTTTGCGCCGCATCCTTGCGCGAACGGGATGCCTCGATGTGTCCGTCGAAACGCTCGGCGATGGTGACGACCTTTACGAAGCGGGGTTGTCGTCGATGGGAGCCGTGCGCTTGATGCTGGAAGTCGAAGAGGTGTTCGACGTTCAGATACCCGCGCAAGCGATCTCGCGCGAGCTGTTCCAGAGCATCGGCTCGCTGGCCGACGAACTCGGCCGCCTGTTGCCGAAAACCTCGCGCGAGCAGGCGGCCGTTCATGGGCGCTGACGCAGACGTTCCCCTTTCGCGCTCGCGTCGGACGGCACGTCCGCGATGATGCGCCCGCATACCATGCAGCCCGTGGTGTTCGACGGGTGTTTCGGCTGGCTGCACGAACCCGCCGACGCGCGCGCCCGTCAGACGGCGCGCGTCGGCGTGGTGCTGTGCAGTCCGTTCGGCTATGACGCGCTGTGCGCGCATCGCGGCTGGCGTGAGCTTGCCGAAGCGCTCGCGCTGTGCGGAATGCCGGCGTTGCGCTTCGATTATCCCGGCACCGGCGATTCAATCGGCGTGGAGCAGGACCCCGACCGCATGGGCGCGTGGCTCGCGAGCATCGAAGCGGCCGCGGCGCGATTGCGCGCGGCGACGGGCGTGCAGCGGCTGGTGCTGTGCGGACTGCGGCTGGGCGCGGCGCTGGCCGCGCTGGCGGCGCAGCGCATCGGTGGCGTCGAGCAGATCGTGATGATCGCGCCCGTCATATCGGGACGCGCGTATATCCGCGAACTCGAACTGCAGCATCAGACCTGGCTGACGACGCCCGACGGCATGGACAGCGTGCGCGAGTCCGACGACGGCTCGATCGGCGCCTACGGCTTTCGCCTGTACGGCGATACGCTCGAACGGCTGCGCGTGCTGGACCTCGCACTGGGCGGCGAACGCGCGCCCGCGCCGCGCATCCTGTTGCAGGACGTGTACGACAATCCACGCGTCGAGCGGCTGGCCGCGCACTATCGCCAGTTGGGCGCGCACGTCGACGTGCAGACGTTCGCGTCGTATAACCGGCTGCTCGTCGATCCGCGCTTCAGCACGACGCCGCGCGACGCGTTCGACAGCGTGCTGACGTGGCTCGGCGCGCAGTCTCCTGGCGCGCGGCTGTCTCCGGCTCCGAGCAATGTGCTGCCGGCGCGCGCGCCTTTGCAACTTCCATTTGCCGACGGCCATAGCGTGCCCGTGGTTTTCGGCGACGGATTGTTCGGCGTGTCATGCCGTCCACGTCGCGCGGCCGACGATGCGCCCGCCGTGCTGCTGCTCAACACGGGCGGCGTGCATCACGTCGGCGATGGACGGCTTTCGGTGCTGCTCGCGCGGCGTCTCGCGAGCCAGGGCGTGCCTGCGTTGAGCATCGATATCGGCGGGCTGGGCGACAGTCGTGTGCGCGATCCTTCACTGACGTTCGACGAGATCTACGCGCATCACGCCGTCGACGACACGCTCGCAGCCGTCGATTGGCTCGTCGCGCAGGGTCATTCGCGCGTCGTGGTGTTCGGCGTGTGTACGGGAGCTTATGTTTCGCTGCAGACGGCCCTTGCGCATCCGAATGTCGTCGGCTGCGTGGGCGTGAATCTGCCGTATTTTCTGTGGCCGAAGACGCGCTCGGATTCGCGCGTACGCCACACGCCGATGCGCGCGTACTCGCGCTCGTTGCGCAGCATTGCGAAATGGCGGCGGCTTTTGACGGGCAAGAGCGACGCGGGGACGATCGCGAGCCACATTGCGAGCCACGTCGCGAGCCGCATCGGTCAGCGGCTTGCCGTAGCGCTCGCTGCGCCGCTCGAGCGCGTGTTCGGGCTACGGACGCAGGCGGGCGAAGTGCGCCGTCTGGCCGCCGGGCTCGCGCGCAAGGACGTGCGGACGGCGCTCGTGTACGGTGCGATGGATGCGGGGCTCGACGAGCTTGCGCTGCATTTCGGCCCGCGCGGCAGCGAGCTGACGAAGCTCGCGCGAACCAGCGTGACGATCATCGACAGGCTCGATCACGCGCTCTTTTCCACTGCCGCGCGCGACGCGACGATGAACCTCTTCGAGCAATTCCTGCGCGAGCGGATTCTGGCGCCGATGCCTATGCCGCTGCAAGGGGAGACGCGCACGTTGGACGCCATGACGGCGCGCATCGGGAGAACGGAGCAGGTCGGATGATCGACGGTGGCGCGCGATGCGCGGAGAGATGCATCGTCGCGGCGCGCCCCGCAACGGAATCAACGGCTGGCGAGAGCCGGCTTGCCGCCGTCCTTGGGTGCGGACTCGTCCGCGTCGGCCGTTTGAGTCGACGGGTCTTTCCAGACGACGTTGTCGTTCACCGCGTAGAGATGGCACGGGTCCGAACTCTGCTTCTGGCAGTTCGAGACCGCGACCGACATCGGATCGTCGCCGCCTTCCGCCCACGACCACGCGCCCGAATTCGACACTGCAAACGCACGGCTCGGATACTGGTGCAGGAAGTTGCGATATCCGGCGCGGCCGCCTTCGTCGACGTAAGGCACGGCGTCGACGGAATCGATCGACGCGAAGTGCGTGGCTTTCGGCTGCGTCGGCTCGGCGACGCGATACTGAACGCCCGTCGGCATGCCGACGCGCGCGAGGAACGCCTCGACGGACGGCCACCAGATGTGCACGCCGTCGCGATCGCCGACGAGACGATGCGCGTCGTTCTTGTACGAGCCGAAATCGACCATCTTCGCGCTGACGCCCGACGCGTGCGTATGTTCGGTGTAAGCGGTGTACATCCGCGAAACCAGCGACGACGGCCAGATCGAATCGTTGTCGCCGTACAACCACAGCGACGGCACATGCGTCTTCTCGCCGTACGTGCCGAATGCGCGCGCCAGATTGCCTTGCCAGTCGGTGCAGGCGTCCTGGCGCAGGCCGCCGGAGAAATTGATCAGCGCACGCACGCCGGGCGCGGCGTCCATGCCGTAGGCGATCGTCGCGAGACCGCCGTGCGACGTGCCCGCCACGATGATGTGCTGCGCGTCGACGTAGTTCTGCTTCGACATGTAGTCGACAGTCGCGGCGACGTCGGCGGCCTGGCTCAGACCGTTGCGCGTCACGTCGCAACCGTCCTGCACGTATGTGCCGCCCGAATCGGCGAAACCCTGGCGGTTCGGCGCGACGACGACGTAGCCGCGGCGCACGAATTCACGCGCGAGCGACATCGGATCGCTGCGCGTCTGCATGCGCGGATCGCCGTGAATCTTGCCGTGATTGAAGACGACCATCGGGAACGGGCCGGGGCCGTCCGGTTTGTAGATTGTCGTTTCGAGGGTGACGTTGCCGTCGGCGCCGACGGGGATGCGGATGATCTGCTCGTTCAGCTTGACGATGGGCAGATAGCCGTCGTCGAGCGCAAGGCGCTGCACGTTTGCGCGGCTCAGCGGGCCATCGGTTTCCGCGAGCGGATCGGCGTACGCGAACGAAACAGCGCAGGCCATGAAGGCCGCCGACATCGCACAAACTGTCAGAACTTTGCTGAACGCCATCCGCAACACCTACTATCAAAAACGCCTGAAGCTTCCCTTACGGGCTGATTGCACTACGGTTACAAGCAAAATTAAGGCCAAAAACGCCGTGTACGCTGCGCTCCTCGCGCAGGCAGACTGCCCAGACCGCATTTGGATGAACCGAAGCCGGTAGACGCGACCCCACGCGTCGGGTGAGCGCCTCGCGATGTCCCTGATCGCTTGCCATACCGAACGATCGGCCGGCGGTGCATCTGGACATCCTGCGGGAGCGGTGGTCCGCCACCTCGCTACGAAGCGCTGCAACATCTGTGGGACTCATACTGGCACGACAATTTATATTTGTGCAATTCAGTACAAACCCCTTGCGGAACTAATTCGGAGTGTTTCCGATGCGCGCGCAACGGCTCTGCGCGGGCCGCCGGGCGATTCGGACAGGAAGCGTTTTTGAGGGACGTGGTGTCGATCCAACACCTTGATTTTGTTGTGGAATCCGCCCCTTTTTGAGTGATGTGAACAGTCACTTAGGACGCCGTCGCGCCGTTATATGAAAACCTTGATGTCAGCGATCGCTCACATCGCCATCGACATAGCGCCAGCGCCCATCTTCACCTCTGACGAAACGGCTCGATTCATGCAGCCGATGCGCCCGTCCGCCCACCTTGTAGCGCGCGACGAACTCTACTTCGGCGTGCGTATCGTCGAGCGGTGTGTAGCGCTTGATCTGCAAACCGAGCCAGCGCGGCGCGTCGGGCGCATCGGCGTCGACGTCGAGATCGGCGGGGCAGGCTTGCGCCGCCCACGTGTCGCGCAAATATTGGGACTCGCCGAGCACATAGGCGCTATACCGCGAGCGCATCAGTTCGAGCGCGGTCGGCGCAGCGGCGCCGCCGTCGATGTAGCGGCCGCAGCAGTCGGCGAAACGCTGCGGCTTGCCGGTTTCGCGTCGATCCGGCGCGGCGCCGCCGCAAGGGCAATCGACAGGGCGTTGCTTCGCTGATGCAGTCATAAGAAAGCGGTGTTCAGTTCAGTCCGCGCGCGATCAGGATCTTTTGAATGTCGCTGGTGCCTTCGTAGATCTGGCACACGCGCACGTCGCGGTAAATGCGCTCGACGGGGAAATCGTTCAGATAGCCGTAGCCGCCGTGAATCTGCAACGCAGCCGAACAGATCCGCTCCGCCGCTTCCGATGCGAACAGCTTCGCCATGGCCGCTTCCGTCAGACAGGGCTGGCCCGCATCCTTCAGCGACGCGGCGTGCCAGATCAACTGGCGCGCCGCTTCGAGTTGCGTCGCCATGTCGGCGAGACGGAACTGCACGGCCTGATGCGCGAACAGCGGCTGGCCGAAGCTCTCGCGCTCCTTTGCATATGCGAGGGCCGCTTCGAGCGCCGCGCGCGCCATGCCGACGCTCTGCGCTGCGATGCCGATGCGCCCGCCCTCCAGACCCGACAACGCGATCCGATACCCTTCGCCCTCCGCGCCGATCAGATTCGCAGCAGGCACGCGGCAGTTGTCGAAGACGATCTGTGCGGTGTCCGACGAATGCTGGCCGAGCTTGTCTTCGACGCGCGCGACGACGTAGCCCGGCGTATCCGTCGGCACGATGAACGCGCTGATGCCGCGCTTGCCAGCGCTCCTGTCGGTGACGGCCATCACGATCGCGACGTTGCCGTTCTTGCCGCTCGTGATGAACTGCTTGACGCCGTTGAGCACGTAGAAGTCGCCGTCGCGCGTGGCCGTAGTGCGCAACGCGGACGCATCCGAGCCCGCCTGCGGCTCGGTGAGGCAGAACGCGCCGAGCATCTCGCCGCGCGCGAGCGGCGTGAGCCAGTCGCGTTTTTGCGCTTCGTTGCCATACGTCAGCAGAATGCTGCACACGGGGCAGTTGTTGACGGAGATTGCCGTCGATGTGCCGCCGTCGCCCGCCGCGATTTCTTCGAGTATCACGGCAAGCGCGAGCGCGTCGAGACCGGCGCCGCCGTACTCTTCGGGCACGAGCACGCCATACGCGCCGAGCTCCGCAAGCTGGCGATGCACGTCGGCGGGAAACGTGCGTTCGCGGTCCCATTGCGCGGCGTTTGGCGTCACGGCTTCGCGCACGAAGGTGCGAACCGCGTCGCGGATCATCAGATGGTCCTGATCGAGCAGCATGCGGCTGTCTCCCCGGTTAGTGTGATGCTCACCATTCGAGCGCGGTGCCGTCGTACTGGAAGAAGCGGCCATGAAAGAGATGCGGCGTGCTTGCCGCCTGCGCGAGCACTTCGCGCATGCCTTTCACGCTGTGCGCCGGATCGACGGCGGCGC
The DNA here is from genome assembly GCF_038900715.1 of Paraburkholderia phymatum. Lineage (GTDB taxonomy): Bacteria > Pseudomonadota > Gammaproteobacteria > Burkholderiales > Burkholderiaceae > Paraburkholderia > Paraburkholderia phymatum_A. Next base: position 64,873 of record NZ_JAYMRZ010000015.1, read on the forward strand.
TGGCGCCGCCCATGTCCGTGCGCACCCAGCCCGGATGCAGCGAGACGCAGGTGGCCGTGCGCGTCTGCACGGACGTCACCTTCAGCACGTCGTTCAGCGCCGCCTTGCTCGCGCGATACAGCCAGCCCGTCGTGCCCGTCGTCTCGTTGATGCTGCCCATGCGGCTCGACAGCACGGCGAGCACGCCGCGCGCGTCCTCGACGAGCGGGAGCAGAACGGGGATCAGCTGCATCGGACCGCGCACGTTGGTCGCCATCACGAAGTCGAAGTCCTCCGCGCTGACCGTCTCGACGCCTTCCGTATGCGGTCCGTACACGCCCGACACGATCACGGCCGTATCGAGCCGCTCGCCATCCAGCTTCCAGCCGAGCGCGGCGATTTCCTCGGGATCGGTCACGTCGAGTGAAAACGCTTCGGCGCCGAGCGCGACGAGTTCGCCGAGCGATTCGTCGTCGCGCGCGGTGGCGAGCACGCGCCAGCCGTCGTGCCGGTATTGCTTCACGAACTCGCGGCCGATGCCGCGCGACGCGCCTACGATCAACACGGTCTTCATGAAGTGTCCTCTTGCGCGCGGATAGCCGCGCGCTGTCGTTGGAACAAGGGTTAGACGAGCTCGATGCCCATCGCCGTCGCTTCGCCGCCGCCGATGCACAGGCTCGCGACGCCGCGCTTCAACCCGCGCTTCTTCAGCGCGCCGATCAGCGTGACGAGAATGCGCGCGCCCGATGCGCCGATCGGGTGGCCGAGCGCACAGGCGCCGCCGTTCACGTTCACCTTGTCGTGCGGCAGGCCGTGCTCTTTCATCGCGGCCATCGTGACGACGGCGAACGCCTCGTTGATCTCGTACAGATCGACGTCTGCCGCCTTCCAGCCGTTCTTGTCGAACAGCTTGCGGATCGCGCCGACGGGCGCAGTCGTGAACTTCGCCGGCTCCTGCGCGAACGTCGAGTGGCCGACGACGCGCGCGAGCGGCGTCACGCCGAGCTTCTTCGCCGTCGATTCGCGCATCATCACGAGCGCCGCCGCGCCGTCGCTGATCGACGACGAGTTCGCGGCCGTCACCGTGCCCGTCTTGCTGAACGCGGGTTTGAGCGTCGAGATCTTGTCGAGATTCGCCTTGAACGGCTGCTCGTCGCGCTCGACGCTCACGCTGCCTTTCTTGCCTTCGATGGTGACGGGCGCGATTTCCCACGCGAACGAACCGTCTTCGTTCGCGCGTTTCGCGCGCGTCAGCGATTCGATGGCGAACTTGTCCTGCGCCTCGCGCGTGAAGTCGAACGACGCCGCGCATTCCTCGGCGAACGTGCCCATCAGACGGCCCTTGTCATAGGCGTCTTCGAGGCCGTCGAGGAACATGTGGTCGAGCACCTGGCCGTGGCCCATGCGCATTCCGTTGCGTGCCTTCGGCAGCAGATACGGTGCGTTCGTCATGCTCTCCATGCCGCCCGCGACGATCACGTCGACGGAACCGGCCGTCAGCATGTCGTGCGCGAACATCGCGGCGCGCATGCCGGAGCCGCACATCTTGTTGACGGTCGTCGAGCCCGTCGACAGCGGCAGGCCCGCGCCGAGCGCGGCCTGACGCGCGGGCGCCTGGCCCTGGCCGGCGGGCAGCACGCAGCCCATCACGGCTTCGTCGATCTGCTGAGGCTTGAGGCCCGCACGCTCGACGGCTGCCTTGATCGCGACGGCGCCGAGCTGCGGCGCCGTCAGCGAGGTGAACTCGCCCTGGAACGCCGCCATCGGCGTGCGCGCGACGGAAACGATGACGATCGGATCGTGGTTTGTCTCACTCATGTTTCAGCTCCTTGATGACTCCGTGGACGACAGCGGCCACACCGCCGAGCTTCGCGGCATCGGCGGCGACCATGTCGTTGTCTGCCGTGTGCGCGCGGCTCGCCGATACGGCCGCAACGCAATTCGTATAGATTCCGTCGAGCGATGCCGGATCTTTCACCGTCATCTCGAGATCGCGCACGCGGCCGTCATGAACGCCATACACCCAGCCGTGAACGGTGAGGTCCTGGCCGCGCGCCCAGGCATCGTTGATGATCGTCGTGCGGCACACGTTGACGACCTGCTCGATCGTGTTCAGTTCGACGAGACGCCGATGCCGCGCTTCGCCCATCGGCCATTCTTCGAGCAGCGCCGCGTGCTTCGTGCGCACGTCCTGCACGTGATGCAGCCAGTTGTCGGCGAGACCGACGCGCCGTCCGAGCAGCGCCGCGCCTACGCCCGAGCAGCCATAGTGGCCGACGACCATGATGTGCTTGACCTTCAGCAGATCGACGGCGAACTGGATCACCGACAGACAGTTCAGGTCCGTATGCACGACGACGTTCGCGATATTGCGGTGGACGAATACTTCGCCCGGCGGCAAGCCGATGATTTCGTTGGCGGGCACGCGCGAATCCGCGCAGCCGATCCACAGATATTCGGGCGCCTGCTGATGCGCGAGCCGCGAGAAGAATTCAGGGTCCTCTTCGAGCTTGTGCGCGACCCACGCATCGTTGTTCTGGAACAGATGCGCGAGAGGATGAGAGGCGGAAGGCGTGTTCGTGTTCATGATCGTTTCGACGTAAATAGCTTGTGTCTGTTTATCCGATGGCGGGCGACGCGCGCGTTCATGCGACGCGCACGGCGGGCGCCAGATCCGTATCGGCGGCGCGATCCGCAGCGAACCGTTCCGGATAGCGGACGGAAAAGCGCAGGCCGCGGTCGTAGGGATAGAAGTCGGGCAATTCGCCCTTGAGAATCGAGTCCTTGTTCTTTTGCCACAGCGACGGATCGAAGAAATCCGCGTGATGCTTCATGAACGATTCGCGCACGCGCGGATCGCCGAGCAGAAACGTGCCGTATGTCTCCGGGAAAATGTCGTGCTGTCCGACCGTGTACCATGGCTCGCCCGACATCTCGTCTTCCTCGTGGCGCGGCGGCGGCACGGCGCGCACGTTGCAGTCGGTGAGATATTCGATCTCGTCGTAGTCGTAGAACACGACGCGCCCGTGACGCGTCACGCCGAAGTTCTTGTACAGCATGTCGCCGGGGAAGATGTTCGCCTGCATCAGTTCCTTCACTGCGTCGCCGTATTCCTTGATGCCGTGTTCGATGTCGGCGTCGGTGCCGTGTTGCAGGAAGATGTTGAGCGGCACCATGCGGCGCTCGATATACAGATGCCTGATGACGAGATTCTCACCTTCGTATTCGAGCATCGACGGCGCTTCCTTTTCCAGCTCGCGAATGAGCGCGTCATCGAGGCGCGACAGCGGCAACGCGACGCTCGAATATTCGAGCGTATCGGCCATGCGTCCCAACCGGTCGTGGCGCTTCACCAGCTGATACTTGTTCTGCACCTTTTCGCGCGTCGTGTCCTTGGGCGGCGGAAACGAGTCCTTGATGACCTTGAACACATACGGGAACGACGGCAGCGTGAACACGAGCATCACCATGCCCTTGATGCCGGGCGCGACGATGAACAGATCGCTCGAATGCTTCAGATGCCGAAGCAGATCGCGATAGAAGAGATTCTTGCCCTGCTTCTGCAAACCCACCGACGTATAGATTTCCGCCCTCGGCTTGCCTTGCAGGATGCTGCCGAGAAACTCGATATACGCGGACGGCACTTCCATATCGACGAGGAAGTACGAATGCGAAAAGCTGAAGATGATCAGCAACTGATCGCGCCGGCAGAGCAGCGCATCGACTGCGAGCAGGCCAGGCTTCACGTGATGGATCGGCAGTGCGAACGGCACCATCGCGTCACCGTTTATCACGCGGCCGATGATGTACGCCGCCTTGTTCCTGAAGAATAGCGACGACAGCACGTGAATCTGGAAATTCGGTGCTTCGTTGTTGAAGGTGCCGAAGCTGTCGCGGAACGACTGGATCACGCACTCGACATCTCGCGTGAGATTCTCGAACGGCAGGTTCAGCTGGAAGTTCGTGACGATGCGCTCCAGCGTGACGGCGAGCCCGTCCTTGCCCGGGTAATACGCGCGATACGTCGGCTTCGCGGCGGGCTCGTCGTTCTCGATGTACTCCGTCGAGATCGCGGGCCGCACGAAGATGAAATCGTTGTTGAAGTACGAGCGGTGCAGGATGTGACAGCACACCGAGTTGAAAAACGTCTCCGCGCATTCGGGCTGGCGGTGCGTCGTCAAGAGGCCGATGTAGTGCAGCTTGATCTGCTGCCATACGTCGTCGTCGATGTTCTCCGCATCGTATTCGTCTTCGAGCTTTTCGATGCATTCGCGCACGCGATCGTCATACGACGCGATGCGATCTCGCGCCAGCTTTTGCAGGCCATGCCAGTCGCCGGCTTCGAACAGGTCTTTCGCGCAGGTCGCGGCTTCACGGAAGACGTGGTAATGCCGGTCGAAGCCCTCGAGCAGCGTCTCCGCGACGTCGAAGCCGATCTGTGACGACAGCAGTTTGGGAAAGTGATTCATGTCGACCGTGCATTCGTTCAATGTCGTGAAGACACCCGCGATTGTATCGCCCGGGTGAGCCTGCGAGACGCCTTCAGGCCGCTTCAGGTCTTCCGGCGCGCCGCCGCCGCATCGTCTTTTGAAGCGTGTTGCAGGGCGTTCGGTACATCTTCACTTAAAGCCGCGCCAACTATCGTGTATGTCGCCCGATCTCCTGCTCAGGTTTTTTCTTTCGATGCGTCCTCGTGCGCGAGTTTTTCCGCTTCGTCATAGCCGTTGCCGCGCATGCCGCTTTCGAGCAGCACGCGCGCTTGCGCTTCGTATTGCGCGAGGTCTTCGAGCGTCGCGTTCAGGTCTTCGCGCTGACGTTCGAGTACTTCGCGATGCCTGACCACCGTCGCGAGAAACGCTTCGAGCTGGGGAACGGTGTCCGTCGGCGAATCGTACAGATCCAGCAGCGCGCGGATTTCCGACAGCGTGAAGCCCAGCCGCTTGCCGCGCAGCGTGAGCCTGAGCCGCGTGCGGTCGCGGCCCGAGTACACGCGGCGCAGTCCGCTCGATCCTTCGCGGCTCGGCGAGAGTAAACCCTGATCCTCGTAGAAACGGATCGCGCGCGGCGTCACGTCGAATTCGCGGGCCAGTTCGGTGATCGTGTATTGCGTCGTGTATTGCGTGTTCATCATCGGGTGTTCATCGAATCGTTCGCGTGTCCGGCCTGTCCCACCTGGCCGGCGTTTCGCGCGGCCGGGCACAAAAACGGATTGAACGTTAGAATCGACGTTTACGTTATCGTCAACCTGAACAAAGCGCAACCCGCGCTGCAAGACGCACACGGTTTGCGATTCACCGATGCGTCGCGCCGCCGACGGAGGAAAGCCCCGCGATGAATGCTCTCGAACACCAACTCGAATACCCGTTCGCCGACAGGATGCCCGCCGCCGGCACGACGCAGGAGGTCGCGCCCGGTGTCTACTGGCTGCGCATGCCGCTGCCGTTCGCGCTCGATCACATCAATCTCTGGCTGCTGCGCGACGAGATCGACGGACAGAAGGGCTGGACGATCATCGATTGCGGGATCGCGTCGGACGAAATCCGCGCGAACTGGGAGACGCTGTTCGATTCGATGCTCGAAGGTCTTCCCGTGTTGCGCGTGATCGTCACGCACTGTCATCCGGATCACCTCGGTCTTGCGGACTGGCTGTGCGAAGGCGGCGACAAGAAGCGCTGGAACGTGCGTCTGTGGATCACGCTCGGCGAATACATGCTCGGCCGCGTGATGGCGGCAGGCGACGGCTCGAACGCGGGCGGCGAGGGCGCGGCGCGGCATTTCGCGCGGCATGGGCTGACGGACGAGGCGTCGCTGGACAAGCTGCGCAATCGCAAGAGCTACTACTCGAATCTGGTGCCGTCGGTGCCGCGCCAATACCGGCGCATGCGAGAGGGCGATACGCTGACGATCGGCGGTCGTACATGGCGCGTCGTGACGGGCTTCGGTCATTCGCCGGAGCATTGCGCGTTGCACGCCGAAGCGGACCGCGTGCTGATTTCCGGCGATATGGTGTTGCCGCGCATTTCGACGAACGTATCGGTGTTCGATATCGAGCCGGAAGGCAATCCGCTTGCGTTGTATCTCGGTTCGCTCGGCCGCTATGAAACGATGGCCGCCGACACGCTAGTGCTGCCGTCGCACGGCAAGCCGTTTCGCGGGCTGCATACGCGCGTCCTTCAACTGCGCGACCATCACGCGGCACGCCTTGCGGAAGTGCGCACCGCTTGCGCGCAGAAGCCGTGCAGCGCGGCGGATATCGTCCCCATCATGTTCAAACGCGAACTCGATATCCATCAGATGACGTTTGCGATGGGCGAAGCGCTCGCGCACCTGCATCTGTTGTGGCTCGACGGGGAAATGAAACGCGTGCAGGGCGCGGATGGGGTGATCCGGTTCGAGATGCGATAGAAGCAAGCGTTGGCTTGTCGCACGCGCCTTTAGCGCTTGCGCGCTTGCGTGAGCGCACACCGAGCGGCCACCACCGAATGAAAAACGGCCCGAACGCGATTGCGCTCGGGCCGCCCAATGCAGACCATTTCGTGAACGACGGTGACTACTGCACCATCACCGCCGCAAAATTCTGCCGACCAAACGGACTGACGTGATATCCGTGTACGTTCGTCCGCGTGATGGCGGTTGCCGTCGGATAGCCGAGCGGAATCCACAGCGCCTCATCGTGGATGATCTGCTGCGCGGCCTGATACGCTTTCGTGCGTTTGCTCTGATCGGCGGTTTGCTTGCCTTGCTCGATCAGCTTGTCGAGTTCCGGGTCGCAGTAGCGCGCGAAGTTGATCCCCGACTTCACCGCATTGCAACTGAAGAGCGGCGACAGATAGTTGTCCGGGTCGCCGTTGTCGCCGGCCCAGCCCATGAACAGCGTGTCGTGCTGTCCCTGCTTGGCCTGCTTGATCAGCTCGCCCCATTCGATCACCTTCACCTCCGCCTTCACGCCGATCTTCGCGAAGTCGGCCTGTAGCATTTCGGCGCCCGCCTTCGGATTCGGATTCAGCACGCTGCCGGTCGGACGCACCCAGATCGTCGTCGAAAAGCCGTCCGGATAGCCCGCCTCGGCGAGCAGCTTCTTGGCCTTGTTGGTGTCGTATGGCCACGGCTTCACCGCCTTGTCGTAGCTCCACGTATTCGGCGGATACGGATTGTTCGCGGGCGTCGCCGTGTTGTCGAAGACGGCCTTCAGATACGACGTGCGATCGAATGCCATGTTGAGGGCGGCGCGCACCTTCTGGTTATCGAGCGGCTTTTTCTGCGTGTTGAGCGCGACGAACGCGGTCATGAACGCGGGCGTTTCGACGATAGCGAGCGACTTGTCCTTCTTCGCGTCCGCGACATCCTGCGGTTTCGGCGACAGCGCGATCTGGCATTCGCCGGCCTTCACCTTTTGCGCGCGCACGGCGGCATCGGGCGTGATCGCGTAGATCAGCCGGTCGATCTTCGGCTTCGGGCCCCAGTACGACGGGTTCACGTCATAGCGGATGATCGAGTCCTTCGTATAGCTCTTCAACACGAACGGACCCGTGCCGATCGGCTTTGCGTTCAGATCGGCCTGCTTGCCGGCCTTCAATAACTGGTCCGCGTATTCGGCCGGATAGATCGACGCGAAACCCATCGTCAGGATCGACACGAACGTTGCGTTCGGCTCGTTCAGCTCGAACTTCACCGTGTTGTCGTCGACCTTCGATACCGACTTGATCAGCTTCACGAGCCCCATCGACTGCGCATGCGGAAAGCCGCTCGCGCCCGCCACCTTGTGCCACGGGTTGTTGTCGTCGAGCATGCGGTCGAACGTGAAGACGACGTCGTCGGCATTCAGCGGACGCGTCGGCTTGAAGTAGTCGGTGGTCTGGAACTGCACGTTCGGATGCAGATGGAACGTGTACGTGAGGCCGTCGGCGCTCACGTCCCACTTGTCGGCGAGCGACGGCGCGACTTTCTTCGCCGCTTCGTCATACGACACGAGCGAGTTGAAAATCACATCCGCCGATGCGTTGGTCGTGACGAGCGAGTTGTACTGAACGACGTCGAAGCCGTCAGGACTCGATTCGGTGCAAACGGTAAGCGGTTTTGCGATGGTCAGCGCAGGTGCGATGGCGAGGGCCGTCAGCGTCGTGGCGGCGAGCAGCTTGAAACGCATAAGATCTCCCGGAATTTCGAATTCTTCGTGGCGGGGCGGCGTCGTGCATTCTGTCGTGCACTGCGCGCGCTCCGGGCAGGTGCTTCACGCATTTTCATTCTGATACGGATTCGGCGCCGGCGCAGTGCGTCACATTCCGCCGGCTCTGCGCAAGCTTATCGAACGCTTACGGCAGCGACAACAATTGAATCTGCATATCGATATGGTTGCGCGTTCACGCTAGCGGCTGGCGTAGCGCAAAAGATACGCGATGCCGTCGATTGCGCGCGAGCCGTACCACGACACCATCTCGCCATCGATCAGCTCGATACGTTTGTCTTTGAGGCGCGCATGCTGCTCGAGCGCATCGCAATGCTGCTGTGTGAAGCGATATGGCTCGCTCGGCAGCAGCACGCGATCGACATCATCGAGCCACGCGGCGTCTAAATCGAACGACGGATAACGGGCGGCGCCTTTGTCGCCGCCTTGCACGGCCGGCAACGTTTGCCAGTTCACGAGACGCAGCATCGCCGAGATATAGGTGTCGCGCGCGACCGTCATCCACGGCTCGCGCCAGATCGCGTACAGCACGTTTTGCTGTGGCCACGTGCGCGAAGCGGCTGCATCGAGTTGCGTCTGAAGCGCGCAGGCCAACTGTTGCGCTTCGTTCTCACGGTCGAAAATCGCGCCGAGCAGCGCGTACAGCGCGAGATTATCGGTCGGCGCAAGCGGATGCGTGACGACGATATGCGGCACGAACTCGCGCAGCCGTTCGACGGTTTCGCGCTCGTTCTCGTCGATATTGACGATTGCATGCGTGGGTTGCAGTGCGCGCACGGCATCGATTTTCACCGCCTTCGTGCCGCCGACTTTCGGCACCTTGCGCACCTTGTCGCGCGGGTGCACGCAAAAGCCCGTTCGACCGACGATCTGCGCGTCGAGCTGCAATGCAAAGAGAAGTTCGGTGATGCTCGGCACCAGCGACACGATGCGCGCGCCGCTACCCGCTTGCGCGTGCTCGATACCGGCTGCATCGACACGCGCGATCATGATTCAGCGGGCGGCGCGCGGCTTGCGCGGGGCCTTTTCGAAGACGGCGTCGTAGAGCCAGCGCGGCAGCACATGCAGCAGCATCGCCGCGAAGCGCATCTGCCACGGGAAGATCGCGAAGCGCGTTTTCCGCGCGATCGCATCGGCGACCTTTTCGGCGAAGCGGTCCGCGTCCATCAGGAAGGGCATCGGGTACGGATTGCGCTCGGTCATCGGCGTGCGGATATAGCCGGGCGCGATCGTGACCACCGACACGCCGAGCGGCCGCATCTCGACGCGCAGCGCTTCCAGATACTTCGTCGCCGCCGACTTCGACGCGCTGTACGCGCCCGAGCCCGGCAGCCCGCGCACGCCCGCGACGCTGGCGATGCCGACGAGCGTGCCCTTGCGCGCGGCGATCATCGCCGAAGCGAACGGCTCGAACGTCGCGACCATGCCGAAGTAGTTCACGTCCATCACGTCGCGAAACGCCTGCAAATCGCCGTGGCCCGTCACGGCGCCATGACTGATGCCCGCGTTCGCGATCACGATGTCGGGGCAGCCGTGTTCCGCGATGAACTGCTGCGCGGCACGAGCGAGCGCGTCCGCGTTCCGCACGTCGACGGAATACACGGAAATCGCGTTCTGGGGATGGGACTGCTGGAAGTGGGCGAGAGCGTCGCCGCGACGGGCAACGAGGCCGAGAATCGCGCCGCGCCGCGCATATTCGGCGGCGAGCGCTTCGCCTATGCCACTCGACGCGCCGGTGATGAAAACCTTCAGCGGTGAACTCATGCCGGCCGTCGTGCGTGAATGGAATTACATCTTCTTCGCGCGAACCTGGCCGACCAGGTAGTCGAGCACCTGGAGCGTGCCGGGCAGGCTGTTCGTCTGCGCGGGGCCCGTTTCGTACTTGCCCTGCACGGCCAGCGTCGGCACGCCGTCGATCCGGAAGTCTTCGATCAGCTTCTTGTCACGCTGGACCGCGCTCTGGGTCGAGAACGAGTTATATGCGTCCATGAACTTCTTCGAATCGACACCGTTCTTCGCGAGGAATTTGGCCTGATCTTCCGGCGTCAGCAGGTAGTTCTTGTTGACGTGGATCTCGTGGAAGATGGTCGGCGTGAGCTGGTTCGCGAGGCCGAGCGCGTCGACCGCGTGATAGAGCTTCGAGTGCGGAATGAAATCGTCGCGGAAGGCGACGGGCACGCGCTTGAACACGACGTCCGGGCCCTGCTTCTTGACCCACGATTCCAGGTACGGATCGAATTCGTTGCAGTGCGGGCAGCCGTACCACATGAACTCGATCACTTCGATCTTGCCGGCGGGCTCCTCGACGGGCTGCGGCGTGGACAGCACCGTGTAGTCCTTGCCGGCGACGGGCGCGGCGGGCGTTGCTTGCGCCGCGCTCGCGACGAGGCCGAGAGAGAGGAAAAGAATGCTCAGCAGTTTTTTCATGTCTTGTGAACCCAATCAGGGGAAGTAACGGTGGCGGGCTTTGGCGCGCCGCGACCGCAACGGTTCGACGGCAGGCGTCTGCCGCACATGAGACTCGCGCCGCGCGCTGAAGGTTCAGCGGCGGCGCATGACAACCCGTTACTGCGCGTGAATCACTGCTTGGTGAAGCGGATGACGGCGGTGTCGACGCCTGCGTCGGACAGGCGCTGACGCGTGGTGTTCATCTCTTCGAACTTCGAGAACGGGCCGATTCGAACGCGATAGTACGTCACACCGCCCGCATCGCGCTGCGTGACCTTCGATTCGAAGCCCTGAAACGCGAGCCGCGCGCGTTGCTGTTCGGCATCGGCGGCCGTCTTGTATGCGCCGACCTGCAGCAGATAGCCCGTGTTCACGTCGGCGGCGGAGGGCGGCGTGCCGTTCGGTGTCGAGCCGGCCTTCGGCTGATTCGGTGCGTTGTTCGCGATGCCCGGCGCGCTGGTCGCTTGCGGCGGCTTGCGCGGCTGGTTCATCGCCATCGTGTTGCTGTTGTTCGCGCCGTTGTCCTCGGCGGGCTTCGGCGGGACGGCGACGCCGTTGTTCGACGGCGGCACTTCGACGATCTGCGGCTCTTCGAGCATGCCCGAAGTCTGCGACTGGTTCGTGGTCTGGCCGGGCGCCGTGTTGGGCGGCGCGGGCTGCGCGGCTTGCGGCACCGGCTGGCCGGGGCTCTTGCCTTGCAGCGGACGGTTCGGGTCGTACTGAGGCTGGCTTGCGCCGCTATCGGATGCGGCGGGCGGCGCGACCTTCGCGACGAACGGCGTGGGCGCGCGCGTGATGTAGAGCGCCACCACCACCGCGATGGCCAGGCCGACGATCAGGCCCAGCACGATACCGAGAAAAGTGCCCCCGGTCTGTTTCGATTGCTTCGTTGTGCGGCGTGGTTTTGCCATCGTCTGTTTCACCTGCAAAAGGAAATCTGGAATGACCGTCGATTATAGCGACGGCCATCCGCCTGACGTCTTAATTAAAGCGCGTGGAGATTACATTTTGGCGGGTGCCGACACACCGATCACCGCGAGGCCGTTCGCCAGCACCTGGCGCGTCGCTGCGAGCAGCGCGATGCGCGCATTGCGCGGCGCTTCTTCGTCGACGAGAACGCGTTCGGCATTGTAGAACGAGTGAAATTCGCCGGCGAGATCGCGCAGATAGAACGCGACCGCGTGCGGCGCGAGTTCGTCGGCGGCGTGCGTCAGCATGTCGGGGAATTCGGCGAGCTTTTGCAGCAGCGCCATTGCGCGCTCGCTGTCGAGCGGCGACAGATCGACGAACGGCAGCAGGGCTTCATCCGCTGCGTAGCGCGACTTCCATTCGCTGATCACCGAGCAGATGCGCGCGTGCGCGTACTGCACGTAGTACACCGGGTTCTCGTCGTTCTGCTTGAGCGCGAGATCGACGTCGAACACGAACTCCGTATCGGCCTTGCGCGAGATCAGGAAGAAGCGCACCGCGTCGCGTCCGCGGCGGATGGTCTCTTCGTCGAGCAGATCGGGCGCCGCTTCCTGACCCGGCAGCGCGCCGCCTGACCATTCGATCAGATCGCGCACCGTCACATAACTGCCCGCGCGCTTCGAGATCTTCACTTCCTGGCCATCGCGCATCACCGTGACCATCTTGTGCAGCACGTAGTCGGGATAGCCCTTCGGAATGCCGATGCCGAGCCCCTGCAGACCGGCGCGCACGCGCGCGATCGTGCCGTGGTGATCCGAGCCCTGGATGTTGATGACCTTCGTGAAGCCGCGCTGCCACTTCGTCTCGTGATAGGCGACGTCGGGCACGAAGTACGTGTACGTGCCGTCGGACTTGCGCATCACGCGGTCCTTGTCGTCGCCCTCGTCGGTGGTGCGCAGCCACAGCGCGCTGTCCTGCTCGTAGGTCATGCCGGCGTCGATCAGCTCCTTCACCGTGTTCTCGACGCGGCCTTCCTTGTACAGCGACGATTCGAGGTAGTACTGGTCGAACTTCACGCCGAACGCCTGCAGGTCCATGTCCTGCTCGTGACGCAGATAGGCGACGGCAAAACGGCGGATCGCGTCGAGATCCTCGACGTCGCCCGCGCCCTTGACGGGCTCGCCGTCGCTCGCCGACACGGTTTCGCCGTTCAGGTAGTCGCGCGCGATGTCGGCGATGTATTCGCCGTTGTACGCGCTTTCGGGCCAGCCCGCGTCGCCGGGTTTGAGGCCCCGGGCGCGCGCCTGCGTCGAGATCGCGAGGTTGCCGATCTGCACGCCCGCGTCGTTGTAGTAGAACTCGCGATGCACGGCATAGCCCTGCGACGCGAGCACGTTCGACATCGCGTCGCCGAGCGCGGCCTGGCGGCCGTGTCCGACGTGCAGCGGGCCCGTCGGATTGGCCGACACGAACTCGACCAGCACGCGCTTGCCCGCGTCGCGCGTCGAGCGGCCGAAGGCGTCGCGCTGTTCGAAGATCGCGGCGATCACGGCCTGCTTCGAAGCCGCCGACAGGCGCAGGTTGATGAAGCCCGGACCGGCCACTTCCGCGCTATCGACGAGGCCCTTGGCCTGCGGATGCGCGAGCAGTGCATCGACGATCTGTTGCGCGAGCTGGCGCGGGTTGCTGCGCAGCGGCTTGGCGATCTGCATCGCGACGTTGCACGCGATGTCGCCGTGCGCGGCGACTTTCGGTCGTTCGAGCGTGATGGCCGGCGTGACGAACGCGGCTTCGGATTCACCTTGAGTGGCCCGGGCGACCTGCTTGACGACGTCGGTCAACAGGGTTTCGAGAGTTTGTTTGTGTGCAGGCAGCATGCTTGTTGCGAGTCCAGTGAGGCAGTCCGATGAAGCGGGCAGCGCCGCGAACGGCGCGGAGCCGGGCCGTCGACGGCGTGGAAAGCGCTTGAGCGCCGGATGCGCGCCGGGAGCGTGACGCTGCATCGGCGCGGCAGGGCGGCGATCGCTCACGGCGCGCGCCGTGCCGATAGCCGGACACGCGCTGCGGCGAAGCGGCACAACGTATACAGCGTGCCCGGACGCACGGCGGCGAGCTTTTTCCGTCAAGCCGGATTTTAGCAGGTGCTAATATGTCCAATGAGATGCCCAGCAGGGGCCGTGGCCACCGGCAACACCCGAGCAAGCAGCCGGCGCGCCGACGGAACCCGTGCGGCTGGCCGTGACGAGCATCATGCGGCCGGCTGTGGGAGAAGCCAACATAATGAAAAGGGAACAGTCATGCTGATTACTTTCAAGTGCCGCTCCGCCCCCGATGTGGTGATGTTGGAGAATCTCGCCCAATATCTGCTGGGAATCATCGGCAAGCGGCTCGGCCAACGCGGTGTAATCAATCACGACGAACTCGGCGTTGCGATCTCGAAGCTCGAAGCTGCAATCGTGACCGACAAGCAGGAACTCGCCGAGCATGAAGGCCACTTCCACGAAGGGGAGGAAGGCCACGACACGCACGAGATTCCGATCGGTCTCGCACAACGCGCGTTTCCGTTCCTCGACATGCTGCGCGCGGCGCAGAAGGAAAATACGGACATCGTCTGGGGAATCTGAGCGGCGTTCGGCCGCGCCGGTGAGCGCCGCGCAGAGGCGGCTTCGTCGTGTGTTTCCGCTCGGTGTAGTGTGTAGTGCACGCTGTCTTGCGCCCCGTCGTGGACAAGGCGGCGCATACATGGAATCGATTCCGGGCCGAGTGCACATCTGCCGCTTCCGGCCATGAAAAAGCCCATCTCGCGATGGGCTTTTTTCGTTGTTTTGCTGTGACGCCGCGCTCGCGCGTTACTGGCTTGCGCCTTCCGGCGCGGTCGCGGGAGCGGACGCGCCCTTTTTCATCTTGTTCTTCTTAGGCTTCTTCACGTGAGTGACGGTGGGCGGCGAATACGAACTCACCGCGCTCGATCCGCCCGGAGCCTGAGGCTGCGCCTCGGCGAGCGGCGCGACGGCGGCGAGCGATAACGCGGTCAACATCAGCGTCAGCTTCTTCATACGATTTCTCTCCGTTGACGGTTGCAGGTCGTTGAGCCGACGCGTTATTGCGCTCGCGTCTGGCAGGTTCGGCAGGATGAAGCGTTTTCAGTCTACAAAGCCGAAAATATTCGCTGGGCCTTTCAACTGAAAATATTCAGCCTCTGGCCAGCGATATAGTCCTGCCGTCCGCCGCTTCCGCTCAAAGCAGCGGCGCGAGCGCGCGCTGTGCGTCCGCCTTCGACAGCGACATGCGCCGCGCGTAGTCCTCCAACTGATCCTGGCCGATCTTGCCGACCGAGAAATACGTGCTGTCGGGATGCGCGAGATAGAAGCCGGAAACGCTCGCGGCAGGCAGCATCGCGAGCGATTCGGTGACGCTCATGCCGATCTCGCCGGCTTGCAGCGCGGCGAACATGTCGCGCTTGACGAGGTGATCCGGGCAGGCCGGATAGCCTGGCGCGGGACGGATGCCGCGATACTTCTCGCCGATCAGATCGTCGTTCGAGAGACTCTCGTCTTGCGCATAGCCCCACAGGTCGCGGCGCACGCGAGCATGCATCGCTTCGGCGAACGCTTCCGCGAAGCGATCGGCGAGCGCCTTCAGCATGATCGCGCTGTAGTCGTCGTGATCCTGCTCGAACTGCTTTTCCTTCGCGTCGACGCCCAGACCCGCCGTGACCGCGAACATGCCGATGTAGTCGGCGATGCCCGAATCCTTCGGCGCGATGAAGTCGGCGAGCGACCGGTTCGGCCGCATCACGCCGTCCACGACGGGACGCACGCTTTGCTGGCGCAGGTTGCGCCACGTCAGCGCGACTTCGCTGCGCGATTCGTCCGTGTAGATTTCGATGTCGTCGTCATTGACCGTATTCGCGGGCAGCAGAGCGATCACGCCGTTCGCCGTCAGCCAGCGGCCCTGCATCAGGCGCGCGAGCATTGACTTCGCGTCCGAGAAAACGCGCCGTGCCGATTCGCCGACGATCTCGTCGTTGAGAATCGCGGGATACGGACCGGCGAGATCCCACGTCTGGAAGAACGGGCCCCAGTCGATGTAGTTCGCGAGTTCGTTCAGATCGAAGTTCTTGAACACGCGCCGGCCGATGAACTTCGGCTTCACCGGTTGATACGCGCTCCAGTCGACCTTCGTCTTGTTCGCGCGCGCTTGCGCGAGCGTGACGAGCGGCTGGGCTTTCTTGTTCGCATGCTGATTGCGGATGCGGTCGTAGTCGGCCTTCAGCTCGTCGAGATACTTCGTTGCGCCTTCGTCGGACAGCAGGTTTGACGCCACCGACACCGACCGCGATGCATCCGGCACGTACACGACAGGGCCTTCGTAATTCGGCGCGATCTTCACGGCGGTGTGCACGCGCGAAGTCGTCGCGCCGCCGATCAGCAGCGGAATCTTTTTCACGCGGAAGTAGTCGTCGCGCTGCATTTCCGATGCAACGTAGGCCATCTCTTCGAGCGACGGCGTGATCAGGCCCGACAGACCGATGATGTCCGCGCCTTCGACTTTCGCCTTCGCGAGAATCTCGTTGCACGGGACCATCACGCCCATGTTGACCACTTCGAAGTTGTTGCACTGAAGCACGACGGAGACGATGTTCTTGCCGATATCGTGCACGTCGCCCTTCACGGTCGCGACGACGATCTTGCCTTTCGCGCGCACATCGCCGCCCGCTTCGGCGAGCAGACGCTTTTCTTCTTCGATGAACGGAATCAGATGCGCGACGGCCTGCTTCATCACGCGCGCCGACTTCACGACTTGTGGCAGGAACATCTTGCCCTGGCCGAACAGGTCGCCGACGATGTTCATGCCGTCCATCAGCGGGCCTTCGATCACGTTGATCGGGCGGCCGCCGCCTTGCATGATCTTGACGCGCGCCTCTTCCGTGTCTTCGACGATGAAGTTCGTGATGCCGTGCACGAGCGCATGCGCGAGACGCTGCTCGACGCCCTGGTTGCGCCACTCGAGGTTCTCTTCTTTCTTCGCTGCGCCCGTCTTGAACTTGTCGGCGATTTCGAGCATCCGGTCGGTTGCGTCTTCGCGGCGGTTCAGCACCACGTCTTCGACACGCTCGCGCAATTCGGCGTCGAGGTCCGCGTACACGCCCAGCTGGCCCGCGTTGACGATGCCCATGTCCATGCCCGCCTGAATCGCGTGGTAGAGGAACACGGTGTGAATCGCCTCGCGCACCGGGTCGTTGCCGCGGAACGAGAACGACACGTTCGACACGCCGCCGCTCACCTTCGCATACGGCAGGTTCTGCTTGATCCAGCGCGTCGCTTCGATGAAGTCGACGGCGTAGTTGTTGTGCTCTTCGATGCCCGTTGCGATCGCGAAGATGTTCGGATCGAAGATGATGTCTTCGGGCGCAAAGCCCACTTCGTTGACGAGAATGTTGTAAGAGCGCTTGCAGATTTGCGTCTTGCGCTCGAACGTGTCGGCCTGGCCCTGTTCATCGAATGCCATCACGACGGTCGCCGCGCCGTAACGGCGAATCAGCTTCGCCTGATGGCGAAAGCTCTCTTCGCCTTCCTTCAGCGAGATCGAGTTGACGATCGCCTTGCCTTGCACGCATTTCAGGCCCGCTTCGATCACCTCCCACTTCGACGAGTCGATCATGACCGGCACGCGCGCGATGTCCGGCTCCGACGCGATCAGATTCATGAAGCGCACCATCGCCGCTTTCGAATCGAGCATCGCTTCGTCCATGTTCACGTCGATCACCTGCGCGCCGTTTTCGACCTGCTGGCGCGCGACGGCCAGCGCTTCGTCGAACTGGCCGTTCAGGATCATCCGCGCGAATGCCTTCGAGCCCGTCACGTTGGTGCGTTCGCCGACGTTGATGAAGAGCGTCCCCGAAGTGACGTTGAACGGCTCGAGGCCGGAGAGGCGCATCGTGTGATCGGTCATGGTCTGTGCGTGTTTCGTCGTTGCTTCAATGGGTTCTGCGGGCGGCCGTCCGTGCGGCGTCGATGTGCTTCAGACTGCGTCGCGATACTGGCTCGGCCACTTGCGCGGCTTCACTTCGTTCAGCGCCTTCGCGATCGCGGCGATATGCTCCGGCGTCGTGCCGCAGCAGCCGCCCGCGATGTTCACGAGACCCGCTTGCGCGAATTCCTTCAGGAGGCCCGACGTATCGGCGGGCAGTTCGTCGAAGCCGGTGTCGCTCATCGGATTCGGCAGGCCGGCGTTCGGATAGCACGACACATAGGTGTCGCAAAGCTTCGCCAGCTCCGCGATGTACGGGCGCATCAGCGCCGCGCCCAATGCGCAGTTCAGGCCGAACGTGAGCGGCTTCGCGTGGCGCAGCGAATTCCAGAACGCTTCGACCGTCTGTCCCGACAGAATGCGGCCCGATGCGTCCGTCACCGTGCCCGAGATCATGATGGGCAGGCGCTCGCCGGTGTCGTCGAACAATTCGTCGAGCGCGAAAAGCGCGGCCTTTGCGTTCAGCGTATCGAAGATCGTTTCGACCAGGAACAGGTCAGCGCCGCCTTCCATCAGCGCTTTCGCCTGGTCGTAGTACGCGGCGCGCAGTTCGTCGAAACTGACGTTGCGTGCGCCCGGATCGTTGACGTCGGGCGAAATGCTCGCCGTCTTCGGCGTCGGCCCGATCGCGCCGGCGACGAAGCGCGGCTTGTCGGGCGTCGAATACTTGTCGCATGCGGCGCGCGCGAGCTTCGCCGATTCGCGGTTCATCTCGACGGCGAGTTCTTCCATTCCGTAGTCGGCCTGCGCGACAGTCGTTGCGCCGAACGTGTTCGTCTCGATGATGTCGGCGCCCGCCGCGAGATATTGCTCGTGAATCTCGCTGATGATCTGCGGCTGCGTGATCGACAGCAACTCGTTGTTGCCCTTGATGTCGCGCGCATAGTCCTTGAAGCGCTCGCCGCGATAGGCGGCTTCGTCGAGCTTGTAGCGCTGGATCATCGTGCCCATCGCGCCGTCCAGAATCAGGATGCGCGATTCGAGCAACGCGGGCAGGGCCGCGCCGCGCGTGTACGCGGCGCCGGCGTTGGCGGCTGATGGGGCTGACTTGGCGGGCTGGTTCATGGTCTGATCGCGCTCGTGCCGGCTGGCTCTGCCGACTTTTTCAGGAAACTCAATATTGTAGCCGGATGGCCGCAAACTCGCCGCGCGACGCGGCTTTGCGGCCCGTGCTTGCGCGCAAGGCCCGCCGGTTGCTGGCAATGGAGCACGGGCAGTATATCTTTCGCTGTTTGCGCGGCGCGCTCGCCTTGCCTGGCGCGGCGCGCCGCGAGACGTGAGCTACGCGGACAAAAACGAAAAAGCGCAAAAACGAAAAACCCCGCCGGGCAAGCCGGGCGGGGTCGATTGGGGACGTGTCGCCTGGAGTTGGCGTCGTTGGCGCCGACGGGTCAGTGAAGAATGACCGGCTGATTCATCAGGCTGTCGAATTGACCGAGAAATTCGTCCACTTCGTCTAGCGTCGGTTCGTCTTCGATGAGCTTTTGCACGTGCTCGCGAAAACTGGCTGCCATCACGCCGTCGATGTAAATCTCGCGCTGCGTGTTCTTGTCGACGATCTCATACCCACCGGACCTCATCGCGATATGCCCGTCCTGCGGCGGGAACTCGACGACACAATAGTTGGGGCTGTTGTAGATCATTTGCATGGCGACACTCCTTATTTCCGATGGCTCCGGGCCAGTGTTGCACCGTAGATGGAGCCCATGGTTTGGAATTCAAGGGGTGGGTCCGGCCTGACGCGTTGAAGATCCCGGACCTGTTTCTTAGACCAGTTTCTGCAGAAACGATTCAAGCAAAGCCGTAAAACGTTGCGATTGCTCTATTGGCGCGAGGTGAGCCGCGTCTAGCAGTTCGAATCTCGCTCCCCGGATGGCATCCGCTATTGCCTGTGTAGCAGCAGGTGGCGTGCCTGCATCGTGGCGTCCAGCCACTGTGAGAGTGGGAAAGGCGATCTCCTTCAGTCTACTGCTCACGTCGAAATCGCGCAGTGCAAGGCACGCATGCGCATAACCTTCAGACGAAGTGTTCTCGAATACCTCGCGAATCTGTTCGACGACTTCGGGGTGCGCGTCGCGAAAGCCGGCCGTCAGCCAGCGTTCCATCGTCGCTTGCGCGAGCGCGCCGACACCTTCGTTGCGCACCATCGCCGCGCGCTGTTCCCAAAGCGCGCGGCTGTCGGATGGCGTGGCGGCGTGCGTATCCGTGAGCGTCAGCGTCTCTACGCGGTCCGGGTTGTCGAGTGCGAACTGTTGCGCAATCATGCCGCCCATCGACATGCCGACAAGATGCGTCTTCTTTACGCCAAGCGCATCCAGCAGCGCGCGCAGATCCCGCGACAGATCCACAACGCTGCACTGCCTGTCCGATACGGCCGTTTGACCGTGACCGCGCACGTCGTAGCGCAAGACCGTGTAGTCGTCGCGGAAATAGCCTGCGAGCTGATCCCATATCGACAGATCGCCGCCTAGCTGATGAATGAATGTGAGCGAGGGGCCTCCGCCTTCATTGCTCAGGATGTAGCGCGTATCGATGCCATTCACATTGATTTGCATGCGGACTCCAAAAGTGTTGTCGCAATGAAAGAACGAGTGAATCAAACCGTTCATGCGATCCGGGTCGTTCGCCGGATCGTTCTATTCGCATCATGGGATGCGCATGAACCGTTCGCGTGATGAGCGCTGCTCGTCCTGCGATTCATGCACGCGACAGAAGTTTCTGAAGACGAGTACGGCCTCGATCGTTAAGTATCCCGCATCGCCAAGAGCCTGCTTGCATCAGGGCTTTTCGGGCCCGGCGCCTGGATCGGTGACGGAGGGTTGGGCGCTGCCCGAAGAGGTGTCGTCCGAAGAAGACGAAGAGGTGTCGTTGACATCCGGCGGAGCGAGCTTGCCGCGCCACACGAGTTCGATCTGCGTGCCGTTCGGTTCCGTCTGCACGAGGCGCGCCGGCAGCCAGCCGAGCGACGGCGCGAGCCACACGTCGATGCGCCGGCGATCGTTTTCGCGGCGCGGCAGCCGCATGAAATGCCGTGCATCGACCGTTCCTTGCCCGGTGCGCACGGTTTCGTCGCCTATCGTCTCGATAGGCCAGATCTCGCCGCTATCGTTGTCCGTCACGTAGAACTGCCGCGTGACGCCTGGCTGATAGGCGTCCGGGTCGCCGCGCACCAGACTGGCCAGTTGCATCACCATGCTGAAGCGGTCCTGCGCGCCGTCGGGCAGCGTTAATGTAGCCGGTGTGCGCGTAAAGCCGATCTGCTTCGTATCGCGATGGAACGTCGTCACGTCTTCGCCGCGACGGCCGCGCTTTTCGACGTACTGATCGGGGGCGAGACCGAACGCATCGACGTGTCCGTGGCTCGAATAGCTGAATGTGCCGACAAACGGTAGAGGCACCGAAACGACCATATCGTACGAGTGGCCATCGCTTGTCCAGTGAATCGTGCCGGGCTGATTGCGCACGCCGTTATAGAACGTGTCGTATTGCAGATCGCCCGATGGCGGCACGGAAAACTTCACGCCTGGCGTCGAGTGTGGTGCGCTGCCCTGGCCGATGCCGGGTCCAGGATTCGCGGCGGCCAGGGCTGCCGCAGCGGAGGCCGCAGCAGAATCCGAAGCGGCCGAAGCGACGACAGGCGCGCTGGCGGCTTCGTTCGTCGCGGGCAGTTTCGACGGCTTCGGACGCGTCGCCGTCAGCACATGCTCACGCGGCGGCTGCGCACCATGTTTGGGCGGAGCGGCCTTCGCGACGGCGGGCGGCGGAGAGCCCGCAGCCTGCGTTTCGATGCGCTCGGGCTTGAGCAGCGCAACCTGCACGGGAACGTGCTCCGGCGCAACCGGCTTGAACGTGTCGTGATGCCGTTCGAACCACAGCGCGGCGATCAGGTGCGCGCTGGCCACAACCGCCAGCACGCTCGTCCAACGCAGCCGCGACGAACGGCGCTGCGCCGCGGCGAGTTGCGCGTGCGACGAAACGGTGCGGACAGCGAATGGAGACGACATCGGAAGCAGTATGTTGAACGCGGAACACGGTTAAAGACGTTTCGACCGGGCGCCGCCGTCACCCGTTCATCGTGCGGTTTGTCGTATTGTCGAAACCCTATCGAGGCGTCGGACTATATCCGAGTTCGTATGACAGCTTTTGCGCACACTCGCGCAAAGCGGTATCGACTGCGCCGCCCCACGCGATGTCGAATGCGCCTTCGTGACCCAGCGCGATCAGTCCGAGCGCGAGATCGCCGTTCGAATCGAACACGGGCGTGCAGAACGCATGTATGGTCGGCAGCAACATGCCTTCGACGCGTGCCGCGCTATGCGCGCGCACGTCTTCGAGCACGCGCTCGACGTCCTCCGGCGTGGTCGGTGTGTTGGCCGTCGCCCAACGCTGCGTGTGCGCGAGCTCGCGTTCGATCATCGCGGCTGTCTTGCCGCGCGGCAGATAGGCGGCGAACAGCAGCCCCGTCGCGGAACTGAGCATCGGCATCACATCGCCGAGTTTCAGCGATGCCTTCGCGGGATAACTCGACTCCATCCAGTGCACGACGGTCGGCCCCTGATTGCCCCACACGGCGATGCCCACCGTCATGTCGAGCTGGTCGCGCAGTTCGGCGAGGGCAACGCGCGCGAGCTTCACGCCGTCGACGCGCGCGAGCCGCGCGAGCCCCAGTTGCAACGCGAAGCCGCCGAGTTCGTAACGGCCCGTCAGCGGGTCCTGCGCGACGACACCCAGGCGCTGGAAACTCACCAGATAGCGGTGCGCTTTCGCCGGGCTCATCCCTGCGCGCTGCGCGAGATCGCGCAGCATCATCGCGCGCGGTTCGTGCGTGAGCACGTCGAGCAGACGGAAGCCCACTTCGATCGACTGGATGCCCGAGCGCAGCTTTTCCTCGCCGCCTTCGTGCTGATCGACGGCATCGTCGTCGACGGAGTCGAGCGGTTCGGCGGATTCGGCTTCCTGGCGGATCGAAGTTGAACGGGCAGTCGGTGGCATAGGCAACAGGTCGAGCAGTGAACGTGAAAACGGCTGCGGGCAAACGACGCAAACCGGCGCGCGTCGCCATGTGCAAAAGCCCGCGTGAGGCGTCCGCTTGGGCCGCGCCGATTCACCATCGTAGAATACATTCCTCTTATCGTCATCCACACGCTTTCCCGCCATGAAACTTGCCACGCTGAAGGACGGCACGCGCGACGGTCAACTGATCGTGGTTTCGCGCGACCTGCATACGGCCGCCATCGCCGACACCATCGCGCCAACGATGCAGCGCATCCTCGACGACTGGACCTTCTACGCGCCGCAACTGCGCGACCTCTACGACGAGCTGAACCAGGGCCGCGCGCGCAACACGTTTTCGTTCGACGCGAAGGAATGCATGGCGCCGTTGCCGCGCGCGTTCCAGTGGGCCGACGGCTCCGCGTATGTGAACCACGTCGAGCTCGTGCGCCGCGCGCGCGGCGCGGAAATGCCACCCGAGTTCTGGACCGATCCGTTGATGTACCAGGGCGGCAGCGACGACTTCATCGGGCCGAAGGACGACATCGTGTGCGCGTCGGAATCGTTCGGCATCGACTTCGAGGCGGAAGTGGCAGTCGTCACGGGCGATGTGCCGATGGGCACGAAGCCCGAGCAGGCGTTGAAGAGCATCCGGCTCGTGACGCTCGTCAACGACGTGTCGCTGCGCAACCTGATTCCCGCCGAACTGGCGAAGGGATTCGGCTTCTTCCAGAGCAAGCCGGCGACGTCGTTCGCGCCCGTTGCCGTGACGCTCGACGAACTCGGCGATGCATGGCGCGAAGGCCGCGTGCATCGTCCGATGATCGTTCACTGGAACGGCAGGAAGGTCGGCCAGCCGGACGCGGGCACCGACATGGTGTTCAACTTCGGCCAGCTGATCGCGCATGCGGCGAAGACGCGCAACTTGCGCGCGGGCTCGATCGTCGGCTCGGGCACGGTCTCGAACAAGGACTCGAAGCGCGGCTACTGCTGCATCGCCGAGAAGCGTTGCCTCGAAACGATCGAGCACGGCGCGGCGCAAACCGAGTTCATGAAGTTCGGCGACACGGTGAAGATCGAGATGTTCGACGAAGCGGGCAAGTCGATTTTCGGTTCGATCGATCAGGCCGTTGCGCCGCTCGACGGCGCGCAGTGAGACGGGCATCGCGCATGACGTTTCATCGACGCGTCATGCACGCGTGAAGTTGGCGGCGCATTGCATCGAGCGAACCGAAAGGGTTTCGCCCGATGCCGATCGCGCCGCGCGCGCCGCTACACTGACGCTCGCGCGAGGGCATCGAGCCTCGCAGCCCGCGCTGTTCAGGTAGCGGAACCGCGCAAGCCA
Source organism: Paraburkholderia phymatum (assembly GCF_038900715.1). GTDB lineage: Bacteria > Pseudomonadota > Gammaproteobacteria > Burkholderiales > Burkholderiaceae > Paraburkholderia > Paraburkholderia phymatum_A. Next base: position 88,764 of record NZ_JAYMRZ010000015.1, read on the forward strand.
CGCAGCAGCGCAGGACGCACAAAAACCATGAGCTATGGAGACAACGCATGCCGCGATACGGGACGTTTGCATTTTCAACTTTGCGCGAGCGCTTTACCCACTCTCGCGTGACAGGCCGGCGCACGGTGCTCGGCGCGACGCTTTCTTTTTTGCCGGGACTCGCGCTCGCGCAAGTGAAGATCGGCCTCGTGCTGTCGCTGACGGGGCCGGCCGCATCGCTCGGCATTCCCGCGCGCGATACCTCGACGCTCTTTCCGAAAGAGGTCGCCGGCCAGAAAGTAGAGTACATCGTGCTCGACGATGCATCCGATACCACGCAAGCCGTGCAGGACACGAAGAAGCTGATCTCCGAAAATCATGTCGATGCCATCATCGGCTCGTCGATCACGCCGAACTCGCTCGCAATGATCGACGTGATCGCCGAAGGTGAAACGCCTGCGCTTTCATTGGCGTCGTCGGCCAAGATCATCGAGCCCGTCGATGCGAAGCGGCACTGGATGTTCAAGACGCCGCAAACGGACGCGATGATGGCGTCCGCGATCACCGAGCACGCGAGCCAGCACGGCGTGAAGACGCTCGCGTACATCGGCCAGGCAGATGCGCTCGGCGAGACGTTCTACGCGGAAGTCGCGAAGTTCGCGCAGATCCATCACATCAGCGTGGTGGCCAACGAGCGCTTCAACCGCACCGACCCCAGCGTCACCGGCCAGATCCTCAAGATCATGGCGGCGAACCCGGATGCCGTCGTCGTGGGCGCGGCGGGCACGCCGGCCGCGCTGCCGCCGAAGACGCTGATTTCGCGCGGCTACAAGGGCAAGATCTATCACAACCACGGCGTCGGCAATAACGACTTCCTGCGCGTGTGCGGCGCCGATTGCAACGGCACGTTCCTGCCCGCGAGTCCTGTGCTGGTCGCATCGCAGCTTCCCGCGGACTATGCTTCGAAGCGTCTCGCGCTCGATTACATCGCACGCTTCGAGAAACTGCGCGGACCGGGCAGCGTGTCGGCGTTCGGCTCGTATGCGTGGGACGCGAGCATGCTGCTGAATAACGCGATTCCCGTTGCGCTGAAATCGGCCGCGCCCGGCACGGTCGAGTTCCGCCGCGCGTTGCGCGATGCGCTCGAAGCGACGCGCGGTCTCGCCGATACGAACGGCGTCGTCAATATGAGCACGACGGATCACCTGGGCCTCGATCAGCGCGCGCGCGTGATGGTCGAGATTCGCAGCGCGAAGTGGGAGTATCAGCCGCGCTAGAAACGCGGTGTGTTCGCGTGGCGCAGCGTCGGCTGCGCCGCGTGCGTGAAGTGTGTTCCGACGCCGACGCGTCGCTCTTACGGATGCCAGCCATGTCTCACGAATCGGAATCGCAAACGGTCGAACCCGCGTTTTACGCGCACTACAAGTCGCTGCGCGTGCGGCGCCACGCGCACGGCATCCTTGAAATCGTGATGAGCGGCGAGGGCACGAACAAGAGCAATCTCGCGACGGCGGACGCGAACATGCATCGCGAGCTCGCCGACATCTGGCGCGATGTCGACCGCGATCCGGAGACGCGCGTCGTGGTGATTCGCGGCGAGGGCAAGGGCTTTTCGGCGGGCGGCGATCTGGGCCTCGTCGAGGACATGGCCAATGACTTCGATGTGCGCACGCGCGTATGGCGCGAAGCGCGCGACCTCGTCTACAACGTGATCAATTGCAGCAAGCCGATCGTGTCGGCGATGCACGGACCGGCAGTCGGCGCGGGGCTCGTCGCGGGACTGCTCGCCGATATTTCGATTGCGACGAAATCGGCGCGCATCATCGACGGGCACACGCGTCTCGGCGTCGCGGCAGGCGACCACGCGGCGATCGTGTGGCCGCTCCTGTGCGGGATGGCGAAGGCGAAGTACTACCTGATGCTGTGCGAGCCGGTGAGCGGCGAAGAGGCCGAGCGGATCGGACTCGTCTCACTTGCCGTCGACGACAACGATCTGCTGCCGAAGACATTCGAAGTCGCGCGCAAGCTCGCGAATGGTTCGCAGACGGCGATCCGCTGGACCAAGTACGCGTTGAACAACTGGCTGCGCTCGGCGGGGCCCGCGTTCGACACATCGCTGGCATTGGAATTCATGGGTTTCGCGGGACCGGACGTGCGAGAGGGCATGGCATCGCTGCGCGAACGGCGCACGCCGGATTTTTCGGGCAAGGAGCCGTTCTAACGATGGCGCGGCGGCGGCTGCGTCGCCTGTTGATCGTCGGTGATGCAGGCGCGGGTGCGTTCCTTTCGGCCACGAATCGGCGAGTGCGGCTTTAGGGGAACGCAAAACCGTCATCGGGAGAAGCGCACGATAAGCGCGCTAATCCGGCGCGCAACCCGGCGCGCAATCCGGCACCTAACGAGGCACCCAACGAGGCACCCAACGAGGCACCTAACGAGGCACCCAACGAGCCACACAACGAGGCACCCAACGAGGCACCCAACGAGGCACCCAACGAGGCACCCAACGAGGCACCCAACGAGGCACCCAACGAGGCACCTAACGAGGCACCTAACGAGGCACCTAACGAGGCACCTAACGAGGCACCTAACGAGGCACCTAACGAGGCACCTAACGAGGCACACAACCAGGTACCCAACGAGGCATCCAACGAGGCACGCATCCCGGCACCCAACCGGCAAGCAATTCGCGAGGCCAGCCGCAAACGGCGCGCGGTATGATCGAACAGCATGCCGATGCCGCACGCTGGAACCGAACTCAGGAAATCAAGGAGAACCGCAATGACCGACACACCCGGCTCGACACCACCGTTTCCCGGCTTCCCCGGTTTCCCGCCCGCAGAAATGCTCGACCGCATGTGGGGCATGATGCGTCTCACGCCGTTCGGCGCTGCGTTTCCGGGCACGCATCCGGGCGCGGCGCAGGGCATCGTGCCGTCGCTGTCGATGATGTCCGACATGATGGCGCCGCTCACGAACGTCGAGGAACTCGACAAGCGCATCACCGACATGCGCGCCGTCGAGCAATGGCTCAAGCTCAACCTGAACATGCTGCAATCGGCGATTCAGGCGCTCGAGGTACAGCGCGCGACGCTCACGACGCTGCGCGCGTTCGGCGCGTTTGCGCAGCAGGCGATGACGCAGCCCGTAGCCGACGCGCCGCCGAAGCAGCCGGAGCCGCAGCCTGCCGCAAGCGCGCAGGAAGCCGGCGAGTCGACGCCGCCGCCCGCATTCGACGCGTCGGGCTGGTGGAATCTGCTGCAGGCGCAGTTCAACCAGATCGCACAGTTCGCGATGGCGCAGCCGGCTGCGACGACGGCGACGGGCGCATCGGAAGCGGGCGCGGGAATCGAACCGAGCGATCTCGATCCGGACGATGCGCCCGAGTCCGAAGCCGACGCCGCAGCGCAAGCGAAATCCGCCGACGACGCGTCGCGTCCCGCCGCGAAACGCCCGGCTGCGAAGCGCGCGACGGGCGGATCGGCTGCGAAGAAAACTTCGTCGGCGTCCGAATGACGTACCGGCGGCCGTATCGCGATGAAGCGATACGGCCGCTATAAAAACGCGTGCTCGCGCTAGCACATCCAGTTGAATTCGTGTGGATAGCGTGCGCCGACGTTGCTTTACGTCAATTCAAAGTGTGTCCTAACGGCCCGAAAACAGGGCCGTGCAGCCCCGCGTGCTATCATCGTGTAAGCTTTTTCTGGCCTGCGGGAGCGCGCGAACAAGGTCGCATCAACGACAGATTCGCCGCCCATGCCGGTGCCGATACGGTGCCGGAGCGTCCATCGCGGACCCCATGCTGCCGTCCAGGCCCCAAGCTGGCACGACCTCAGGCACAGGTTCTCCCTCACCCACGGTTGGCCGCGCATTCGAGGCATGAAATTCGCGTGCGCATCACGAGCCGCAGTAGTTCTTTTGCCAAAGCGTGCATCTTGGCAGTCGATTACCGCGTAAAATTGAATGCTGCGCTGATGACGGCGAAAGTTCCCGACGCGTCGGAATTTCCGTTCATCCGCAGCAAAGTAGCAACAGATAACAGACGTCGCCTTGCGCAGAACAGGGGTGGGATCATGAACACCATGCTTTATCCGGAACTTTACAAATCGCTCGAGTCCGTTCGATGGGACATGGAGAAGGACATTCCCTGGGACAAATTCGACGCGTCGCTGCTCACCGACGAGCAGGCGGCGACCATCAAGATGAACGCGATCACCGAATGGTCGGCGCTGCCCGCCACAGAAATGTTCCTGCGCGACAATCACCATGACAGCGACTTCTCCGCATTCATGAGCGTGTGGTTCTTCGAAGAGCAGAAGCACTCGCTGGTGCTGATGGAATATCTGCGCCGCTTCAAGCCCGAGCTGGTGCCCACGGAAGAAGAACTGCACGCGGTCCGCTTCGAGTTCGATCCGGCGCCGCCGCTCGAAACGCTGATGCTGCACTTCTGCGGCGAAATCCGCCTGAATCACTGGTATCGCCGCGCGGCTGAATGGCATACCGAGCCCGTCATCAAGCACATCTACGAAACCATTTCGCGCGACGAAGCACGTCATGGCGGCGCGTATCTGCGCTACATGAAAAAGGCGCTGACGAATTTCGGCGATGTCGCGCGCGCGTCGTTCGCGAAGATCGGCGTGCTGATGGCTTCCGCGCGTCGCACGGAAAAGCCGCTGCACCCGACGAACCTGCACGTCAATCAGTCGCTGTTCCCGCGCGACACCGTGCAATCGCGTCTGCCTGATCCGGAGTGGCTCGAGCGCTGGCTCGACGAGCAGATCCGTTTCGACGACGGCTGGGAAAAGAAGGTGGTCGAACGCATTCTGCACAACCTGTCGATCCTGTTCGAGCGCTCGTTCGGCACCGCTCAGGAACTGAACCGCTATCGCAAGGAAGTAGTGACGCGCCTGCAGGCTGAACAGCCGGTGGCTGCGCATCAGCAACTGGCCTGACAGAGGCGGCGCGCCGTCGGCTGAACGCACGGCGCGCGGCACAGGAACGCCACGGCCCGGCAGGTGAAAACCCGCCGGGCCGTTTTTCTTTCTGGCTTTGAATCCATGCGTCGCCGCCGTGCAGCTCTTCTGCAACTGCAAGGGGCGATTCAAATACACTCGACGCACATCCGCTAAACGACTTCTCACATGGCCGCTACTTTTGAACGCAAGCTCATGACGCGCGATGCCCTCGCGCAACTTCGCCCTTCGCTGCCAAGCCCGGTGGTGTTCACAAACGGCGTCTTCGATATCTTGCATCGCGGGCACGTCACCTATCTCGCGGACGCGAAGGCGCTCGGCGCGACGCTGATCGTCGGCGTGAACAGCGATGCGTCGGTGCGCATGCTCGGCAAGGGCGGCGACCGCCCGATCAACAACGAAGCCGACCGGATGGCGCTGCTGGCCGCGCTGGAAAGCGTCGACTGGGTGGTGCGTTTCGAGGAGCAGACGCCCGTCGCGCTGATCGACGCTTTGCGCCCCGACGTGCTGGTCAAAGGCGGCGACTACGACATGGACAAGCTGCCGGAATCCGCGCTCGTGCGCGGCTGGGGCGGCAAGGCGCTGGCGATTCCGTTCGAACACGACCGTTCGACGACGGCGCTGCTGAAGAAAGTGCGCGCGCAGGGCTAATGACGACGCGGTGACGGTCCGGCCCGCGCGTTGTCGACCAAGCCGCTCTTACTGGTTCAGCGTCGACGTGGCGACGGGCGTAATGGGCGCGGGTCCACCGACGACAGCGAGATCCGTCGCGTCGGCGGCCGACATCGGATACACACGCAACTGGTCGGGACGCACCTGCCGGCCCAGATGATTCGGTTCGCGAGGCCCCGCCGCGGGCGACGGGCCGAACAGCCCGCGCATCGTGATGAACGCGAGGATGTTGGCGAGCAGGAGCAGGGCGATTAGCCAGCGCAGCATCGTTGATGTCTCCACCATTGTTTGTCCTGTGTTCGGTGCTCAGGCCGGGCGAGCGTCCGGCGGCGAATCCGCCGAAGCTTCCGCCGCGATCAGCGCCAGTCCCGCGAGCACGAGCGAATCGTGACGCGTGTGCGGCACGCCCAGCGCCTGCGCGAGTTCGCCCGCTGCGCCGCCGCTGACGACGAGCCGCACGGGCGCCTTCCATTCATCCTGCAGATCGCGCCACATCCGCTCGACGAAGCCGATCTGCGCCAACGCGCATCCCGACGACAACGAGCGCGGCGTATCGACCGCGAACCACGCAGCGCGATTCGCATGCTCACCTGTGCTTGCGGCGTCGCCGTCGCCATCGTCGGCGAGCAGGCCGCGCGCGGCGATTGCGTCGAGCGTCGGCAGTTGCGCCGTATGCTCGCCGAGCGAGCGCATCATCAGCGACCAGCCCGGCGCGATCAATCCGCCGACGAACACGCCATCGGCGTTCAATGCTTCCAGTGTCGTCGCGGTGCCGAACGTCGCGATCAGCAGCGGTTCGCCCGGAAATGCCGCGCGTGCGCCGATCATGCCCGCCCAGCGGTCGCTGCCGAGTTGCGACGGCGTCGTGTAGCGATTCGTGACGCCACACTGCCGCGCAGCCGAGCGGATCGTCGTGCGCGGCAGAGCGGGCCAGCATCGGTCGATGAATGCGTCGATGCGGCGCGCGACGGCGTCGCCAGCGACGTTCGATAACCATGCAGAACCCGGCGCAGGCAGTGTCGACCAGTCCGGCTCATGCCTTGACTGCAAGGGATCACCGGTGCCCTTGACCAGCTGGCCGCCATGCGCGAACGCGCCTGAGTGCGTCTGTGTACCATCGGCCTGAACGAGCGCCCACTTGACCCGGCTATTGCCGGCGTCGATTAGCAGATACGGTGCGCCACTCATGCGGCGCCGCTGCCTTCGTCCGCGAGACGAAGCGACACGTCGCCCGTCGCGATCGCCTGCCTGCCGGACGGGGTATCGAGCAGCAGTTGCCCGAGATCGTCGACGCCTGCCGCGACGCCGCGTCCGGTCTCGACGCCCTGCTCGAACAGCACGACATCGCGCCCCGCGTAGGCGTGACAGCCGTTCCAGCGCTGCCGGAACGGCGCGAAGCCTTCCGCGCCGAAGCGCTGCAATGCCGGCTCGAGCGCGTTGAGCTCGGCGGCGAGGGTATCGGTGAGATTTGCGTTCGGCAGCGCGCGAGAGAGGGCCGTGGGCGCTGCGCCGCGTGCCTGCGCGGGCACGTCCGCGTTGAGCGCGCCCACTTTCGCGGCGAGTTCGTCGGCGCCCTTCACGTTCGTGCCGATACCGATCACGACGGCGCTCGCGTCCGGCGTGCTCCACGCCGTTTCGATCAGGATGCCGGCGAGCTTGTCGCCTTCGAGCAGCACGTCGTTCGGCCACTTCAGCGCGATCTGACCGGGGCCCGCGACGGGCAGCGAACGCAAGCCGTCGACGAGCGCCACGCCCACAGCGAGGCTCAGCCCCGCGAGTCCTTCGAGCGGCCGCGGCAGCACGCACGCGACCGAGAACAGCAGCGCGTTGCCCGGTTCCGCATACCAGGTGCGGCCACGGCGGCCGCGCCCCGCCGTCTGCAGATAGGCGACCCGCACGACGGGCCGCGCGAGCGCGCCCGGTTTGCGTGGCAGCGCTTTCACGCGCGCCATCAGGTCGGCGTTGGTCGAGCCCGTCTCTTCGACGATCTCGATGGGCCAGTCATGCGCGGCCGGTCCGAACAGGGCGACGGCGCGCTGCCGGTCGATTCGCCAGTCGCCCGGGGCGCTGGATGAGTTAGGGGTATTCATGCACCGTATTTTAGCCACTGAGACTGTCATCGTGATCGGGTCGTGACCCATTCCGCTCTCCTCATGCTGCCCCGCCAGAACTCGCGCCGTAACGAGGCATACCACCAGGGCCCAATAGCGGTGGCTTCGCTACAATGCCCGTTAATCCGATAACCACATTCCAGCGATCCTTGAACTACGACACTCCTCCCGGACTGGAAGTCGCGGCAGGCAGCCAGGGCAAGATCGTGCGCCTGTCCGGTCAGTGGACTGCGCTTGCGCTCGCGCGTGACCGCGTCCACGAAAGGGCGTTGCCGCGTCTGCGCGAACTGATCGCCAGCCGCGCGCATGTCGCGCAATGGGATCTGTCGCAAGTGGAGCGGATGGATCATGTCGGCGGCCAGGCGCTGTGGCGCGTGTGGGGCTACAGGCTGCCCGCCGATCTCGTCGCGCTCAACGATACGCAGCGCGATATCTTCGAGCGCATCGCGCTGCTCGACACCGCGCGTGAGAACCCCGAGCCCGTGCGTCGCTTCGATCCGTTCACGCAGCTCGGCTTGGGCATCTTCGCGTTCTTCGAGCATCTGTATGGCGGCATCGCGATGTTCGGGCGCGTGATCCTCGATCTGCTGTCGATCGCGCGCAATCCGAAGCTCGCGCCGTGGAAGGAGTTTTCGGCGAACGTCTACAGCGCGGGCACGCAGGCGCTGCCGATCACCGCGCTCGTCGCGTTCCTGATCGGCATCGTGCTCAGCTATCTGTCCGCGCAGCAGCTGCGGCTTTTCGGCGCGAACCAGTACATCGTGAACATTCTGGGGATGTCGGTGCTGCGCGAGCTCGGCCCCGTGCTGTCGGCGATCCTGGTGGCAGGCCGCTCCGGCTCGGCGATCACCGCGCAGATCGGCGTGATGCGCGTGACGGAAGAACTCGACGCAATGCGCGTGATGGGCATTCCGCACGGCTTGCGTCTGATCTTGCCGCGCGTGCTCGCGCTGTCGCTCGCGATGCCGCTGCTCGTGATGTGGACCAACATCGTTTCGTTGACGGGCGGCGCGCTGGCCGCGAAGCTCGTGTTGCAGATCGACATGTCGTACTTTGCGCGCGCGCTGCCGGGCGTCGTGCCTGTCGCGAACCTGTGGATCGGGCTCGGCAAGGGCGTGGTGTTCGGCATGCTGATCGCGATCGTCGGCTGTCACTTCGGCTTTCGCATCAAGGCCAATTCGCAGAGTCTCGGCGAGGGCACGACGACATCCGTTGTCACGTCGATCACGGTCGTCATCCTCGCCGACGCCGTGTTCGCGATTCTCTTTCAGAACGTGGGGCTGTCATGATCGCGCCGCTTACCTCCGCCGTACGGGACCAGCCGCTGCCGCAGATCGCGGAAACCGTGATCGAGGTGCGCAATCTCACGAAGCGCTACGGCCGCAACATCGTCCATCAGCATCTGGACTTCGACGTGCGGCGCGGCGAGATCGTGTCGATCGTCGGCGGCTCGGGCTCGGGCAAGACGACGCTGATGCGCCAGGTTCTCGGCCTCGAAAAGCCGACGTCGGGCACGATCAAGGTGTTCGGCGAAGACATCGCCCAGCTCGACGACGAAGAAGCGGCGCTGATGCGCGTGCGCTCGGGCATGCTGTTCCAGCACGGCGCGCTGTTCTCGTCGCTGTCGGTATTCGACAACATCGCGCAGCCGTTGCGCGAGCTCGGCAAGGTGCCGGAAGACCTGCTGCGCGACATCGTGATGCTCAAGCTCGAAATGGTCGGGCTGCCGTGCAAGCACGCATCGAAGATGCCGGCGGCGCTGTCGGGCGGGATGGTCAAGCGCGTGGGCATCGCGCGCGCCATCGCGCTCGAACCCGAGCTGCTGTTCCTCGACGAGCCGACGGCGGGTCTCGATCCGCAGGCATCCGACGAGTTCGTCGAGCTGATCAGCGCATTGCATCGCGCGCTCGGCCTGACCGTGGTGATGGTGACGCACGATCTCGATACGATGGTCGCGCTGTCGACGCGCGTCGCCGTGATCGCGGACCGCAAGGTCGTCGTGGCGGCGCCCGTCGAGGAAGTGGCGGGCTTCGATCACCCGTTCATCCGCGAGTATTTTCTCGGGCTGCGCGGGCGGCTCGCGTTGCAGGGGCTGTCGCCGGAGCGGCGCGCGAAGCTGCCGCACGAGGCGCTGGAGCCTGCGGCGGAAGCGCTTCCGCTGCGCACTGCGCTGTGAGTCCGGCAATCACACGCGGCCGTGAAAGCGCCCGCGTAGCCGGCCGCCAACCCGCTGCGAACCAGGGAACCTGACCATGGAAAACAAATCACACGCCTTCTGGGCCGGGCTCTTCACAGTCGTGATGGCGATTACGATCGGCGTGGCGGCGTTTTTCTTCAACGTCGACCGCTCGGTGCGCATCCCGTTCGATCTGATCGCGCGGACCAATGTCACAGGTTTGTACCCGGATGCTGCGGTACGATATCGCGGCCTCGACGTCGGCAAGGTGCAGTCGATCAAATTCGATCGCGCGCATCCGGGACAGATCCTGATCCGCATCCTCGTCGACAAGAACGCGCCGATCACGCATTCGACGTTCGGCAGTCTCGGCCTGCAGGGCGTCACGGGCCTCGCGTTCATTCAGCTCGACGACACGGGACACGACACGACGCCGCTCGCGTCGTCGCCGAAGAACGTCGCGCAGATGCCGATGCGTCCGGGCCTGCTCGACCAGTTGCAGTCGCGCGGCGACGTGCTGCTGCGCGAACTGGAAAAGACCGTGCGCGACGTCGACGAGCTGCTTTCGCCGGAAATGCGCGCCCAGCTGATGGCGACAGCGGCGAGCCTGCAACATGCGGCCGATGGCGTCGCGACGCTCACGGCGCAAATGGGACCGGCAGCGGGCAAGCTGCCGGGCACGTTGAACCAGCTGGACCAGACGCTCGTATCGACGAACCGGATGATCACGAGCCTTAATCGCGCCGACGGTCCGCTCAACGTCACGCTGAACAAGGTCGGCACGGCCGCGCAGCAGGCGGGCGATGCGCTGACGGCGATGAATGCGACGCTGCAGGACGTGTCGGCGCGCGTCGGCTACGACACGCTGCCGCGCGTCAACTCGCTGGCGGAAGACGTGCGCTCGGCCGTGCGCTCGGTCGACCGCGCCGCCGATACGTTCAGCAGCACGCCGAACAGCGTGCTGTTCGGCGCGCCGCATGCCGCGCCCGGCCCGGGCGAGCCGGGCTTCGTGTGGCCTGCGTCGCGCGCGGCACAATGAATTTCAAAGGAATAAGCAATGTCACGTTCGAATCACCCACTCTTCATCACGCGCGCCGCGCTCGCAGCCGTGCTGCTCGCGCTCGGCGTGCTCGCCGGTTGCGCGGGCAATCCGGCCGCGCTCGCCGATATCCGCTACGACCTCGGCCCGGCGCCGCTGCCGGGCAGCACGGGCACGATGCCGGCGATCAAGGTGCTCGATGTCACGGCGCCCGCGACGCTCGATTCCGACAAGCTCGTTTATCGGCTCTCGTATGCGGACTCGCAGCAGACGGCCTCGTATGCGACGAGCCACTGGACGATGCCGCCCGCGCAACTGCTGACGCAGCGGCTGCGCAATGCGCTGTCGTCGCGCGGCACGGTGCTCACGGGCGGTGACGGCGGGCACGCTCCCGTGCTCAAGGTGGACCTCGACCAGTTCGAACAGGACTTCGACGGCCAGTCGGAAAGCCACGGCTCCGTCACGGCGCGCACGACACTCTTCGTCGACGGCAAGGTGGTCGGGCAGCGCACGTTCCTCGCGCGCGCGCCGTCGAGTTCGGCTGACGCCGCGGGCGGCGCGCGCGCGCTCGCAGCCGCCACCGACGATCTCGTCGCGCAGATTTCCGCGTGGCTCGGCGTGCAGGCGCTCGTCGCGCAGCAATGACGGACGGACGCGCGGTCATGGGAGCGCCGGATGGCTGACAAGCCGTGGCAGCGCCGGCCGTCGGCGTTTGCGAGGCAGGCGCTCGCGCTCTATGCGGCACTGATCGTCTACGGATCGTGGTATCCGTTCATGGGCTGGCGCTCGCTCGGCATCGGTCCGCTCGACTATCTCTTCGATCCTTTTCCGCAGTACCTGACGGCCTTCGATGTCGTGACGAACGTGCTCGGCTACATGCCGTTCGGCGCGCTCGTAGTGCTCGCCGTCTATCCGCGCTGGCGTGGCGCGCTTGCCGTGGCCATTGCGTTCGGGCTCGGCACGCTGCTGTCGGGCGTGATGGAGGCGGTGCAGACCTGGCTGCCGACGCGCGTCGCGTCGAATCTCGATCTGGCCGCGAATGCGCTCGGCGCGCTGCTCGGCGCGACGCTGATGTCGCCGCTGACGGGCGCGTTGCTCGATCGCGGGATGCTGCGCCGCATGCGTTTTCTGTGGTTCGAGCGCGATCGCACGGCTGTGATCGGGCTCGTGGCCCTGTGGCCATTCGCGACGATGTATCCGTCGCCGCTGCTGTTCGGCCTCGGCGCGTGGCCGCGCGATCTGTGGCTGCGCTTCGATTCGACGATGCAGGACGCGCTGCTCGCATGGACGCCCGCTGCATGGCACGTGCAGGCGTGGCCCGCGTTCGTCGCGTCGTGGCTGCCCGACGATGCGTGGGAAGCCAGCATCACCGCGCTCAATCTGCTGGCGGCAGGCGCGCTCGCGTCGCTGCCGATGCGCGAGCGGGCGCCGCGCGCGCGGCTCCTGATCGCGTTCGTCGTGGCGGCGCTCGTCGTCAAGGCGGGCGCGACGTTCCTGCAATCGCAGTCGGGCCTCGCATTCAACTGGGCGACGCCGGGCGCGCTGATCGGCCTCGCCAGCGGTTTCGTCGCGATGCTGCTGGCGCTGAAACTGCCGCGCGGTTCGCGTGCGGCGCTCGCGGTGATGGCGCTTGCCGTTTCGCTGGTGTTCGTCAATCTGCTGCCCGTCAACCCGTATTTCGATGTCGTGCTCGCGGACTGGCGGCAAGGGCGCTATCTGCACTTCAACGGACTCGCGCGCTGGCTCGCGTGGATGTGGCCGTATGCGGTGCTCGTGTGGGTCGGGCTGTCGGCGGAACACGCATTGCTGACGAGAAGGCGCGGGTCGAGGGCGTGACCCGCGCACCGCATCGTGGATCGCAGTGGTGCGCGGATAGACATCGGCGTGGATATCGCCGTGCGATCTGCGGTGTTCGAGCCCCGTCGTTATAATCGACGGAACCTCATCTCATGCTGCCCAGCGCGCTGTACGATCCGCGCGCGGCGCGCCGTCAACGGATTTCACTCGCCTGTCGCCATGAATTCTTTCTTCAAGTATCACGTCTTTTTCTGTCTGAACCAGCGCGAGCCGGGCGCGTCGCGTCCGTGTTGCGCGAACTGCAACGCGCAGGAAATGCAGGAGTACGCGAAAAAACGCGTGAAGCAGCTCGGCCTCGCCGGTCCCGGCCAGGTGCGCATCAACAAGTCCGGCTGCCTCGATCGCTGCGAGGAAGGGCCGACCATCGTCGTGTATCCGGAAGGCGTCTGGTACACCTACGTCGATCAATCCGATATTGACGAGATCGTCGATTCGCATCTCGTGAACGGCAAGATCGTCGAGCGTCTGCTGATCGACCGTTGATGCCAGCCGCGCCCCGATAGCGACAACAGCGACACCAGCGACACCACAAGATGAATGCACAAACGAAGAAGTTTTTGATCGACGGCCCGGTGGGCAAGATCGAAGTAGCGCTCGACGCACCCGACGCAACGCGCGATGCGAACGCCGCGCCGCGCGGCATCGCGCTCGTCGCGCATCCGCATCCGCTCTTCGGCGGCTCGATGGACAACAAGGTCGCGCAGACGATCGCGCGCACGCTGGTCCAGCTGAACTACGTGACGTACCGCTCGAATTTTCGCGGCGTAGGTGAAACGCAAGGCACGCATGACGCCGGCATCGGCGAACGCGACGATCTGCTCGCCGTGCTCGACCATATGCGCGCGCAGCCAGGCCAGGCCGATCTGCCGCTCGTGCTCGCGGGCTTTTCGTTCGGCACGTTCGTGTTGTCGCACGTCGCCGCGCGGCTGCGCGAAGAGGGCAAGGAAATCGAGCGGATGGTGTTCGTCGGCACGGCGGCGAGCCGCTGGGACGTCGCGCCCGTGCCGGAAAACACGATCGTCATCCATGGCGAAACCGACGATACCGTGCCGATCCAGTCCGTTTTCGACTGGGCGCGTCCGCAGGAACTGCCCGTCATCGTGATTCCGGGCGCCGAGCATTTCCTGCATCGCAAGCTGCATATCCTCAAGCGCATCATCGTCGACGCGTGGCGCTGATTCGCGCGCGCTCGCGCATGACAAAACAAGGGCGGCCGCGTGCCGCCCTTCGTCGTCATAAAGCCCGCGCAATTGCGGGAAAAACTCGTTGCGACGCCACAAACTCAAGGCTAATTGTCAGGCAGCCGCTTGTATAATGAGCGCTCTTTTTTTGGGCGCAGCGTTGCCCGTCTGGTGGATCGAATCGCCTCTCCGTGAGTCTGGACGGCGGATTCGGCGCGAGATGCGAGGCGCGCTGCGCGAACCGACCGCGAACCGATAGTCTGACGAGCAGTCAAATCGACGCCGCACCGTTTGCGCGCGGCGGCGCCTGCGAATCCGGCATCACGCGAACATCCGAACTGCGCGTCCTTGCGCACCCAGAACATACTTCTGCCCGAACCGATCCTATGCGCTTTTCGAACCCCGGCCATTCCAGCCTCGCTTCCTTCATTCCGCAAACCGTCGCCAGCAAGCTGGCTTTGGGGCTCGTTCTGCCCGCTGCGCTCGTCGCGAGCAGCGCGTTCGCTCAGGTGCCGCCGCCGGGCGTAAACGCGCGCTCGTGGGTGCTCGTCGATGCAACCAGCAACCAGGTGCTCGCGTCGGGCAATCCGGATGAGCGCGTCGAGCCGGCGTCGCTGACCAAGCTGATGACCGCGTATCTGGTGTTCGAGGCGCTGGGCTCGAAGAAGATCACGATGGATCAGACGATCAATCCGAGCGAAGCGGTGCGCCGCGTGAAGACGGATGAATCGCGCATGTTCATCGAGGCGAACAAGCCCGTCACCGTTCACGACCTCGTCTACGGGATGATCGTGCAGTCGGGCAACGACGCGGCGATCGCGCTGGCGGAACTGGTGGGCGGCAGCGAATCGCAGTTCGTCAACATGATGAACGCGGAAGCGCAGAAGCTCGGCATGACGCACACGCACTTCTCGGACGTGAACGGCATGCCCGATGCGCAGCACTACACGACGGCGGGCGACCTCGCGATCCTGTCCGCGCGCCTGATCCGCGATTACCCGGATTACTACAACATCTTCTCGGTCAAGGAATTCACGTATAACAAGATCAAGCAGCCGAACCGCAACCGTCTGCTTTGGATCGACCCGACCGTCGACGGCCTGAAGACGGGCCACACGCAGGCGGCCGGCTACTGCCTGATCGCGACCGCGAAGCGTCCGCTGGCGGGCGTGCCCGATGCGTCGCGCCGTCTCGTCACGGTGATGATGGGTGAGCAGAAGGAGCACGACCGCGTGCAGGACAGCCTGAAGATGCTGAACTACGGCTACTCCGCGTACGACGCGGTGCGTCTGTACAAGGCCAGCCAGGTCATCGAGACGCCGCGTGTCTACAAGGGCTCGCAGGATACGGTGAAGCTCGGCGTGAAGTCCGATCAGTACATCACGCTGCCGAAGGGCATGGGCGACAAGGTCAAGCCGCAGGTCGAGCACGCCGATCCGCTGATCGCGCCGATCACGGAAGGCCAGCAGGTGGGCAGCGTGAAGTTCGTCGCCGACGGCAAGACGCTCGCGCAGGTTCCGCTGGTCGCGCTGCAGGCTGTGCCGCAGGCGGGCATCGTCGGACGCGTGTGGGATTCGATGATGCTGATGTTCAACAAGAAGAAGTAAGCCGGCAACAAGAACAGGATCTGCGGCTTGCTTTTTTTCCGCGCGCAATCATATGTGAGTGATTGCGTGCGGTGAGTGAAGGAGTCGAGGATGAGTCCCGTGAACGAATCATTGATAGATTTTCCCTGCGATTTCCCCATCAAGGTGATGGGCAAGTCGCACCCGGATTTCCAGACGACGATCGTCGAGGTGATCCGCCAGTTCGACGGCGGTTTCGACGCGACGCGTATCGAAGTGCGGCCGTCGAGCGGCGGTAACTATACCGGTCTGACGGTGACGGTGCGCGCGCTGAACCGCGAGCATCTCGACGACATCTATCGGGCGCTGACCGGGCATCCGATGGTGAAGGTCGTGCTGTAAAGCGTCTTGAAGCACAGGCGGCAGCGCGCTAGCGCTCCGTCTGCGCCGCTGCTGGAAGCTGGACGTGCAATGCGTCCGGTGCGGTCTGCGTCCCTTTGTTTCCCGGTGTCCCCTGTATTGCCGAGCGCATCGCGTTTTCGGTGCACACCTTTTCGAAGAGCTTCCTGAAGCGCGCCACTTCGTCGAACACCCAGTCGTGGAACGCCTTGACGCGCGTCGTCTGCAACATCTGCGGCGGACAGATGAAGAAGTACTGCCACGGGCTCGGAGCGACGATGTCGAAAAGCCGCACGAGCCGCCCCGCCGCGACTTCGTGCATCGCGAGCGACCGGCGCGTCAGCGCGACGCCCTGGCCGTCGATGGCCGCCTGCAGCAGATTCGACGAATCCTGATACAGCACGCCGCGCTTCGGCTCGGGCCAGTCGGTGAGCCCGGCCGCGTCGAACCACGGACGCCAGAGCTCGTCGTCCGAGCGCAGCAGCGTCACGTTGGCGAGATCGGCGGGCGTTTTCGGCAGATTGCCGCCGTTGAAAGTCGGTGAGCAGGCGGGGAAAAACACCTCTTCGAGCAGCAGTTCCGTGTGCAGCCCAGGATAGTTGCCGTAGCCGAAGCGGATCGCCGCATCGACGTCGTCGCGGCCGAAATCGGTGAGCGCGTTGGTCGACAGCAGTTCGAGATCCCATTGCGGATTCGCCTCGATGAAGCTGCCGATGCGCGGCGTCACCCAGCGCGCCGCGAACGACGACAGCATCGACACGACGAGCCGGCGGTCGCGGTCTCCGGCGCGAATCTCGCGCGTGGCTTCCGCGAGCGACACCAGCGCGGTGCGCACCTGCGCGGCATAGCGGCGGCCGACATCGGTGAGCCGCACGCGCTTGCCGTCGCGAACGAAGAGCTTCACGCCCAGTTCTTCCTCGAGTGCGCGGATCTGATGGCTCACCGCGCCGTGCGTGACGAAAAGCTCGTCGGCGGCGCGCGAGAAGCTCTCGTGACGGGCGGCGGCCTCGAAGGCCTTGACCGCGTTCAGTGCCGGCAATTGACGAAGATCCATCGCAATTTTTCTCACAAAGCCGTGAAAAATGATCGTTTGGCGTAAACCCTTGCCACGCCTACGATTGTAGCCATGAAGCGATTTTTGGCGAGGCCATCATGCGAGAAATTTCCTCTAGCATCACGTTTGAAATCGTAGCCGGCGAAACCGTTCCGATGAAAGTCACGCGCAGCACGCGGCTGGCCGTCTCGGGCGCCGCGGTATGGGTGACGCGCAGCGACGATGTCGAAGATTACTGGCTCGAACCGGGCAAGACGCTGCGTCTGCGGCGCGGCGAGCGGCTGTGGCTGTCGGTCGAGCGGGGCACGCAGGCGCGCGTGGCCTTCCTCGTGCCGACGCGTCCCGACGAGAAGGCGCTCAACTGGTTTGCACGCGTCAGCGAACGCTTCGGCGCGTGGCTTCGTTCGGGATGGCGTACCGTCTGAGCGCGCCGCTCTGCGATACCGCTCATTGTCCTCCGGGCCGGCGAGGCGCGCAGGTTTTCGGTAAACTCCCGAAATCATGTGTGCCACGCCGGTTTCATCGTCCCCCGTCTCTCCGAGTTCCAATCAGCCTGACGCCGCTGCGCAAGCCCGTTGCGCGCAGCCGGTGACGGTGCGCTGGCGCGGCTCGGAGGACTATCAGGCCAGCTTCGACGCAATGCGCGCGTTCACCGACGCCCGCACGCCCGAAACCTCAGACGAAATCTGGCTCGTCGAACATCCTCCCGTTTTCACGCTCGGCCAGGCCGGCGACCCCGCGCATCTGCTCGCTGCCGACAGCGGCATTCCGCTCGTCAAGGTCGATCGCGGCGGGCAGATCACGTATCACGGTCCCGGCCAGGTGGTCGCGTATCTGCTGCTGGATTTGCGCCGCCGCAAGCTGATGGTGCGCGAACTGGTGACGCGGATCGAGCAGGGCGTGATCGACACCCTCGCGGCGTATAATCTCGCGGGGGAACGCAAGGCCGGCGCGCCGGGTATCTACGTTGCGCCAGAGCAGCCGGAAGCAGGGCTGCACGTCGGCGCGAAGATCGCCGCGCTGGGCCTGAAGATCCGCAACGGTTGCAGCTATCACGGCGTGAGTCTCAACGTGAAAATGGACCTGCAGCCGTTTCTCGCCATCAATCCGTGCGGTTACGCGGGGCTGGAAACAGTCGACATGGCGACGCTCGGCGTCGCAGCCGGCTGGGACGACGTAGCCCGGACTCTGGCAGCAAGCCTCATCGCCAACATCGACGGCCGTCCCGCAGCCGTCGACCAACCGCAGGCGGGCGCCATCGCCGCCTGACTGGAACGAACGAATGACTGACGTTACCGCGAATCCCGCAGCTTCGAACGCCGCTCCGGCGCCTTACGACGCTACCGCGAAGCAGAAGGCACAAGCCAAGACTGCGCGCATTCCGATCAAGATCGTTCCGATCGAAAAACTCAAGAAGCCCGACTGGATCCGCGTAAAGGCGGCGACGGGCAATTCGCGTTTCTACGAGATCAAGCAGATTCTGCGCGAGCACAATCTGCACACGGTGTGCGAGGAAGCGAGCTGTCCGAACATCGGCGAATGCTTCGGCAAGGGCACTGCGACGTTCATGATCATGGGCGACAAGTGCACGCGCCGTTGCCCGTTCTGCGACGTCGGCCACGGCCGTCCGGATCCGCTCGATCACGAAGAGCCGGGCAACCTCGCGCGCACGATCGCCGCGCTGAAGCTGAAGTACGTGGTGATCACGAGCGTGGACCGCGACGATCTGCGTGACGGCGGCGCGGCGCACTTCGTCGAATGCATCCAGAAGACGCGCGAGCTGTCGCCGGAAACGCGCATTGAAATCCTGACGCCGGATTTCCGCGGCCGTCTCGATCGCGCTATCGGCATCCTGAACGCCGCACCGCCCGATGTGATGAACCACAACCTCGAAACGGTGCCGCGTCTGTACAAGGAAGCGCGTCCGGGTTCGGACTACGCGCATTCGCTGAAACTGCTGAAGGACTTCAAGGCGCTGCATCCGGACGTCGCAACCAAGTCGGGCCTGATGGTCGGTCTCGGCGAAACGGAAGAAGAAATCCTGCAGGTGATGCGCGATCTGCGCGAGCACAACGTCGACATGCTGACGATCGGCCAATATCTGCAGCCGTCGGAGCATCATCTGCCCGTGCGCGCGTATGTGCATCCCGACACGTTCAAGATGTACGAGGAAGAAGCGTACAAGATGGGCTTCACGCATGCGGCTGTCGGCGCGATGGTGCGCTCGAGCTATCACGCCGATGTGCAGGCGCACGATGCTGGCGTGGTTTGAGCGCATGCTGTAGTAGCAGTCGGTTGAAGCAAAAAAGCCCGCGAATGCGGTAATGCCGTTCAGTTAATGTCCTTGTTAAGGTATCGGACGGTGTAACGTTTGGGGCGGGATTTGACGACCCGGTCGCATGCGCGGCCGGGTCGCTTTTCATTGGGAAGAGACTTGAGCCGGTCCCGCAGACGCTGAAGGCATGCAGGCAATTTTGCGTAGGCCGGCGTGAGGGCGGCCCACATCATTTCGTGCTGGATCGTATGGAGCGCTCGCACGAAGCTGATATCGGTCGGCGCGAGTTTCGCTTCCCATGCGGCGCTGGCGATCTCACGGCGGATCAGGTTGTAGGCGATCAACGCGCCCCAGATCTCCTGATAAACCCCTTCGACGGTACGACTGCGCAAGGTCAACTCTGAACCCAGCATCGATTGCTTGAGCTCCCCGTAACTGGTTTCGATTCGCCAGCGGCGCTCGTAGCAAGCAACGATATCGGCGGGTTTAAAGCGTCGGCGATCCCCGAGCGAAGTCAACAGCACGCGTTCGCGTCCGCGCGCGTCGATGGCCCGGATCGCTCGCGCATTCCAGAATTCGGGCAAGGCCGGACACTTCTTGCGCGCCTGCTGCGAGACGCGCATGCGCACCATTGCATCGTCTGCCGTACCGGCGATCACTTCCCAGCAGGTATTGGACTTGGCGGGAATCAGAAAGTGGCGATTACGTCCGTTCATCGTCAGGCCGCACAGGATCTCGGTGGCCAGAAAGCCCTTGTCGAACACCGTCAGCGAATCGTCTGGTATCTGCGGCAGCAGGCTCTTGGCGTACACCATTTCGTTGGTGTCGTAGCAGCCAAAGTTGATGTCGGCCACCAGATGCGTCGGGATCGCAGTCAGCGTTACCGCACGCACCTGTGGATAGCTGGCCACCTTGCCACTCGCATAGCCCTGCGCGCCAAAGTGCTCACGGTTGGCCGCACTGTCGGGCGTGCGCAGCGTGGTGCCGTCCATCGCCCACAGACTTAACCCCTTGAACGCATGGTGAGCCGCGTCCTGAGTCGTCCACGCCCGCGCCGTCTGCTCAAACAGCCAGGCCATCGGTGCCTCGCCGATGCGTTGGCGTGCCTGCACCACCGCACTCTTGCTGACAAATGGCGCGGCCTCGTTGGGCAAGGCCAGATCGAGACTATCGAGCACCTCGCTAATCGACCAGTGCCGGTACATCGCCAGCGCGATGACTAACCACACCACCTGCTCAGCAGGCAAGCGCCGGCGCCGAATACTCGCCGCCCCCGTAGCCTGCACCGCCCGTTCGATCCATTCGTAGGGCAGATGCTCAGCCAGCCGGCTGAGGTCGGCCGGCTGTTGCGCATCGAGCAGGAAGGTCAGGTGACTGGAGAGCATCGCGCCGAAAAGTTAACAGCTCGGCGCCTCGTTTACAACATCTTCCCGGAACAAAAACAAAAATGCCGTTCAGTGCTTAACTGAACGGCATTACCGCGAATGCGGGCTTTTTGTTTGGTTTGGTTCATAACGCTGCGCGCACCAACCCATGAAAATGTGCGATCTTTAAAACGCACAAAAATACAACAACGCAAAGTTACGCAAGACGAGACCGGACCGGACCAACTGCAAAGTCACGCAAGAATCACCTTGCCCACTTTGCGTTTGAGTTGTGCGAATGCCGCGACGTCTGCCGCTTTCCGATTGGTAATCAGCAGATCGATTTTTTCAGGTGCGCAATACGCGATGCGGCTGCGCTGACCGATCTTGCTGTAGTCCGCGAGTATCACGACGCTGTCCGCGTTGCCGACCATCGCGCGCGCGACTTCCGTTTCCGCTCGGTCGTAGTTGCTTGCGCCATGCTTCGGGTCCACGCCGACGGGTGACAGCAACGCAATGTCCGCGCGATAACGCTGGATGTCGAGAATGGTCGTATCGCCTGCTGTGGACAACGCGCGGTCGCTGATCGAACCGCCCAGCAGAATGACCTCGTTCGCCCACGATTCGCGCTGCTCGGGCGCGCCGCGCATCTTCATCGCGACATCGATCGAATTGGTGATGACGGTAAGGTTCGCGAGCTTCGCCAGTTCATCGGCGAGCGCTGCGGTCGTCGTGCCTGCGTCGATGAAGAGCGTCTGTCCGCTTGCAACGACACTCGTCGCGGCCTTCGCGATGGCTTTCTTCGATTTCACGTGCGTCTGCGCGCGCTCGGCGATGGGCGCTTCGTCGGCGGGCTTGATCGCGCCGCCGTGCACGCGCCGAAGTTCACCGAGCGCTTCGAGATCGAGCAGGTCGCGCCGCACCGTTTCTCGCGATACGCCGAGGTCCGCCATGATGCGCTCCGTCGATACGCGATTGAGTGTGGACAGCAGCGCGCGTATTCTCTGATGACGATCTTCCTGCCACATGCGTGATCTTCCTCGCCTGTTGTTCAACGTTGTGCGGCCGTCGCGTTTGTATGCACGGGATGACTATCAATTCATTGTGTCGGAGCGATGTCAAAGCGCGTGACGACGCAATACGTGTGTACTTTTGAGTTGTACTTTTTTGGGAGCTTGCAAGTTTGGGTATTTGAATTTAGCCTTCGCATTCTGAGGCCTTTGCGGCCGACTTGAAACAAGCCAAACATTCGCGATCCTCAGAATAAGATACACCGTCACAGTCGACGGGCACACCACGCAGGCCGCAGTTCCATCAGATCATTGTGAAGGCACGCACGATGAGCAACGGGATCGATCAGGCACTATCCGCAGACTGGCCTTATCCACGGCTCGTCGCACATCGAATCGGCGGCAAGCTGGCGCCGGAGAACACCCTTGCAGGCTTTGACGCATGCATCCGTTTCGGCTACAGGATGATCGAGTTCGACGCGAAGCTCTCGTCCGACAACCAGGTCTTTCTGCTGCACGACGACGATCTCAACCGCACGACCAATGGTCGCGGTCCCGCCGCGCAACACACGTGGCAACAGCTCGCATCGCTCGATGCGGGCGCGTGGTTCGATGCGCGCTTCAAGGACGAGCGTTTGCCCACGCTCGCGCAAGTGGCGGCGCGCTGCGAGCGCGAAGCGATCGCTGCCAACATCGAAATCAAACCGTGTCCAGGCCGCGACGAGATCACGGGGCGTCTCGTCGCGCTCGCCGCGAAGGACTTGTGGCGCGCACGAAAGCCGCTTCTCTCTTCGTTTTCCTTCGACGCGCTCAAAGCCGCGCGCGATGCGACGCCATCGCTGCCGCGCGGCATGCTGTTCGACGCACTGCCCCGCGACTGGCTGCGCATCGTGCGCGAACTCGCGTGCGTATCGCTGCATGCGAATCACCGGCATCTCACTCAACAGAACGTCCGCGCGATGCGCGATGCCGGGCTGCGCGTGCTCGCGTACACGGTGAACGATCCGGCGCGCGCACGCGAACTCGCGAAGTGGGGCGTCGACATGATTTGTACCGATCGCCTCGATATGATCGGCGAGGACGTCGTCAGCTAAGTGTGCAGAGACACAGACGTCGATAACCCGTTTTCCTAACGTAGCAATTTTCGGCAGAGGATGAGAAGACCATGAAACCGACCACGTTACGTTGTTTGCTCTCGATGTCCGCGCTGGCCGGCGTGACGGCCGCGAGCAATGCGGTAGCGGCACCTTCCGATGCGCTCGTTGCCGCCGCAAAGCAGGAAGGGCAACTCACGGTGATCGCGCTGCCGCACGACTGGTGCGGCTACGGCCCGATGATCGCGGCATTCCAGAAGAAGTACGGCATCAAGATCAACGAGCTGAATCCGGATGCGGGCTCCGGCGACGAGATCGAAGCCATCAAGGCGAACAAGGGCAACAAGGGCCCGCAGGCGCCCGACGTGATCGACGTCGGCCTTTCGTTCGGTCCTGCCGCGAAGGCGCAAGGCCTGTTGCAGCCGTACAAGGTGTCGACGTGGAAGTCGATTCCGGACGATTCGAAAGATGCCGAAGGCTACTGGTACGGCGACTACTACGGCGTGCTCGCGTTCGAAGTGAACGCGGACATGATCGACAAGGTTCCGGCCGACTGGAGCGATCTGCAAAAGGCCGACTACAAGAACGCCGTGTCGCTCGCGGGCGATCCGCGCTCGGCGAACCAGGCGATCCAGGGCGTGTACGCAGCGGGCCTCTCCGTCGCGAAGGGCGACGCGAGCAAGGCGGGGCAGGCGGGCCTCAAGTACTTCGCCGATCTCAACAAGAGCGGCAACTTCGTGCCCGTGATCGGCAAGGCGGCTTCGCTCGCGCAAGGCACGACGCCCATCATCGTGCGCTGGGACTACAACGCGCTCGCCGACCGCGACACGCTGAAGGGCAACCCGAAGGTACACGTGGTCGTGCCGAAGACGGGTGTCGTCGCCGGCGTCTACGTGCAGGCGATCAGCGCATACGCACCGCATCCGAACGCGGCCAAGCTGTGGATGGAATACCTGTATTCGGACGAAGGCCAGATCGGCTGGCTGACGGGCTACTGCCATCCCATCCGCTACAACGAACTGGTCTCGCAGAAGAAGGTGCCGCAGGCGCTGCTCGACAAGCTGCCGCCCGCCTCTGCGTACAAGGGCGCGGTGTTCCCGACCTTGCAGCAACAGGACGCAACGAAGGACGTCGTGACGAAGCAGTGGGACCAGGTCGTCGGCGCGAACGTCAAGTAAGCGCCGGCGTGATGTTGGAATGCGAGTTGCGATGCGGGCCGCGCTGCGCCGCCCGCATCGCCTGCCCGGTCAGAGATGATGTCACGCGACGCAGGGCACGCGTGTCTGTTCGAGGGTGAGCGAGGGTGAGTTGATGAGCGCTTCATCGGAAGCCGGGCCAGGCGGCCGGGCGGACCTGATGGTTCCGTCCGTGCCGGCGCCCGCGCCGAAGGTCGACGGCCCGGGCCGGTCGTCGCCGCTATGGACGTGGATCGGCGTGATGCCGTTCTTCGTCTTCGCATTGCTGTTCCTGATCCTGCCGACGGGCTTCCTGATGGTCGGCGCGTTTCAGGACGCGCAAGGCCACTTCACGCTCGCCAACATGCGCGATCTGTTCCAGGAGGGCACGCTCGACGCGTACTGGATCAGCTTCAAGGTGAGCGCGGCATCGGCGTTCGGCGGCGCGGTGCTCGGCTCGCTGCTCGCATGGGCAGCCGTGCATGGCCGGCTGCCGGGCTGGATTCGTCCGACGCTGCTCACGTTCTCGGGCGTCGCATCGAATTTCGCGGGCGTGCCGCTCGCGTTCGCGTTCATCTGCACTTTGGGGCGCGTCGGCCTCGTCACGGTGCTGCTGAAGAAATACACGGGCATCAATCTCTACTCGACGGGCTTCAGCATTCTCAGCTTCTGGGGCCTGACGATCACTTACCTGTATTTCCAGATCCCGTTGATGGTTCTGATCATCACGCCCGCGCTCGACGGCCTCAAGCGCGAGTGGCGCGAAGCGTGCGATTGCCTCGGCGGCACCGCGTATCAGTACTGGCGCTACGTGGCGTTGCCCGTGCTGTGGCCGAGCGTGCTGGGCGCGACGCTGCTGCTGTTCGCGAACTCGTTCGGCGCGGTTGCGACGGCGTATGCGTTGACGGGCAGTTCGCTGAACATCGTGACGATCTTGCTCTACGCGCAGATTCGCGGCGACGTGCTGCACAACCAGAACCTCGGCTATGCGCTCGCGCTCGGCATGATCCTCGTGACGGGGCTGTCGAACGGCGGCTATATCTGGCTGCGCTCGCGCGTCGAAAGGGGGCGCAGATGAGCACGCAATCTCAATCGAACGCGCAGTCGCACGCGCAACCGAACACGCAATCGCGCGTGGGCGCGTGGACCGCGATGATCGTCGGGTCGCTGTACTTTCTGATTCCGCTGCTCGCGACTTTCGAATTCAGTTTGCGCATGCGGCGCGGCACATACAGCTTC
The DNA here is from genome assembly GCF_038900715.1 of Paraburkholderia phymatum. GTDB lineage: Bacteria > Pseudomonadota > Gammaproteobacteria > Burkholderiales > Burkholderiaceae > Paraburkholderia > Paraburkholderia phymatum_A. Next base: position 113,927 of record NZ_JAYMRZ010000015.1, read on the forward strand.
GATGCTTACCAAGTTGTGCTTTCCGATTCGCATTTTCAGGCGTCGTTCGGCTATTCGATTCTGATGGCGTTGCTGACGATCGTCGTCGGCGTGCTGCTCGTCGTGCCGACGGCCTATTGGGTGCAGTTGCGTCTGCCGAAGCTACGCGGCATCGTCGAGTTCATCACGCTGCTGCCGCTCGTCGTGCCCGCGATCGTGATCGTGTTCGGCTATCTCCGCATCTACAACAGCAGCTCGATTCTGCCGCTGACGTCGAACGAACGCGCGACCGATCTGCTGCTCGTGTTCGGCTACGTGACGCTGTCGCTGCCGTACATGTATCGCGCGGTCGATGCCGGGCTGCGCGCCGTCGACATCCGTTCGCTGACGGAAGCTGCCGAATGCCTCGGCGCGAACTGGCCGACCATTCTCTTCAAGGTGATCTTTCCGAACATCCGCTCGGGCATTCTGTCCGGCGCGTTTCTCACCTTTGCGGTGGTGATCGGCGAGTTCACGATTGCGAGTTTGCTGGACCGTCCGGCGTTCGGTCCGTATCTGCAACTGATCGGCGCAAACCGCGCCTACGAGCCGTCCGCGCTCGCAATCATCGCGTTTGCCGTCACGTGGGCGTCGATGGGGCTGATCCAGGTGTTCGGCTCCGTGCGCACGCTCGCTGCGCACAAGCCCTAAATCGAGGCACCGTCATGGCGTTTCTTGAAATCGACAGTCTGCACAAGACATTCGGCGCAAACACGGCGCTGCATCACTTCGACATGCAGATCGAGCGCGGCGAATTCATCACGTTTCTCGGGCCGTCGGGCTGCGGCAAGACGACGGTGCTGCGCATGATCGCCGGCTTCGAGTCGCCGACGCGCGGCACGATCCGCCTCGACGGCCGCGACGTCACGCATCTGCGCACACGGCAGCGCAAGGTCGGCATGGTGTTTCAGGCGTATGCGCTCTTTCCGAACATGACGGTCGCCGAGAACATCGGCTTCGGGCTCAAGGTCGCGCATCGTCCGCAGAGCGAAATCAAACAGCGCGTCGACGAGATGCTGCAACTGATCAAGCTGCCGCATCTCGGCGAGCGTTATCCGTGGCAACTGTCGGGCGGGCAGCAGCAACGCGTCGCGCTGGCGCGCGCGCTCGCAGGCAAGCCGCAAGTGCTGTTGCTCGACGAGCCGCTCTCGGCGCTCGACGCGAAGATCCGCATTTCGCTACGGCAGGACATTCGCGCGCTGCAACGCGAGCTCGGCATCACGTCGATCTTCGTCACGCACGACCAAGAAGAGGCGCTGTCGATTTCCGACCGCATCGTCGTGATGAACGAAGGGCGCGTCGAGCAGATCGGCACGCCGCTCGAGATCTACAACTATCCGCGCACGCGTTTCGTCGCGTCGTTCGTCGGCACGTTGAACATTCTGTCTGGGCATGTGATCGATCCGTCGACGGGGCGCATGGCCGTCGACGGCCAGGAGCTGCGCACGACGCAAACACTGCCCGCCGACGATGCCGGCAAGAAGCGCATGCTCGCGCTGCGTCCCGAGGCGATCGTGCTCGAAGCGCCTGCCGCAGGCCGCAATACGCTGACGGCGACGGTCGAAGAAGTGAGCTTTCTCGGCGCGATCGTGCGCATCCGGACGCGCGTGAAGGACGAGGTGATCTCGCTCGACATCTTCAACGATCCGAACCGCCGTTTGCCCGAACGCGGCCAGCCTGTTGCGCTCGGTTTCTCGCACGAGAACCTGCTCGTGCTCGAAGAAGGGGTTCAGGGTTAGCCCTGGGCTTGCGGGACAAGAGCGTTCGGGAATCCGGACGACCGCATTCCGGATTTCCGGAAACCCGGAAGGTCCGTCGCATGTTCGTCTTGAAATTACGTTTTAAATCAATGGGATAGGCGGCAAACAAACGCTGGCATCGACCTTGCGAAGAAAACGTGCGGCCGCAATGGCCCCACCACTACAAAGCAGAGCAAAGGCGCCACCGCGCCAACTCTGGTCGATAGGAGACAACGATGCCTGAGTTCCTGTACTGGTCCCTCTGATTTCGTCGTCTTGTCGCGGGCTTGTTCACCGCGCATGACGCACGTCTGACGTACCTCATGCGCTACGTGACGGGCCTTCGGTCCACCCCGGCTTTACTCCATTGCAGGAACACATCGTGAAGAAACCTTTTTATAAAGTCCTCTACGTGCAGGTGATCGTCGCGATCATCATCGGCATTGCGCTGGGGCACTTCTATCCGTCGCTCGCCACCGACATGAAGCCGCTCGGCGATGGCTTCATCAAGCTGATCAAGATGGTGATCGGGCCGATCATCTTCTGTACCGTCGTGACGGGTATCGCCGGCATGGAAGACATGAAGAAGGTCGGGCGCGTGGGCGGCAAGGCGCTGCTGTACTTCGAAATCGTCTCGACGTTCGCGCTGATTCTCGGCCTGGCCGCGACGCACCTGCTGCGGCCGGGCGTCGGCTTCAACGTCGATCCCGCTTCGCTCAACGGCAAGGAAGTCGCGTCGTATGCAGCGAAGGCGCACGGCCAGACGACGGTCGACTTCCTGATGCACATCATTCCGGACACGCTCGTGTCGGCGTTCTCGCAAGGTGAAATCCTGCAGATCCTGCTGGTCGCGCTGCTGTTCGGCGCGGTGCTCGCGCACATCGGCGAGCGCGGCAAACCGGTGACGAGTTTCATCGAAAGCCTGTCGAGCATCCTGTTCGGCATGGTCGGCATCATCACGAAGCTCGCGCCGATCGGTGCGTTCGGCGCGATGGCGTTCACGATCGGCAAGTACGGCATCGGCTCGCTGCTGCCGATGCTGAAGCTGATCGGCACGTTCTATCTGACGTCGATCGTGTTCGTGGTCGTCGTGCTCGGCATCATCGCGCGGATGGTGGGCTTCAACATCCTGCGCTTCGTCGCGTACATCAAGGAAGAAATGCTGATCGTGCTGGGCACGAGCTCATCGGAAGCGGCACTGCCGCAACTGATGCTGAAGCTCGAAAAGCTCGGCTGCTCGCGCTCGGTGGTGGGTCTCGTCGTGCCGACGGGCTATTCGTTCAACCTCGATGGCACCAACATCTACATGACGATGGCGGTGCTGTTCATCGCGCAGGCGACCAACACCGACCTCACGTGGGGCCAGCAACTGACGCTGCTCGCGGTGACGATGCTGACGTCGAAGGGCGCAAGCGGCGTGACGGGCGCAGGCTTCATCACGCTCGCCGCAACGCTCGCCGTCGTGCCGACGATTCCGCTGTCGGGCATGGTGCTGATTCTCGGCATCGACCGCTTCATGAGCGAATGCCGCGCGCTGACGAACATCGTCGGCAACGGCGTGGCGACGGTTGTGGTGTCGGCATGGGAAAAGGAACTGGACCGCTCGAAGCTGCGCGCCGCGTTGCGCCGGGATGTGTCGGTCAACGAAACGGCCGAGGTCTGAGCCATGAAGGCGGCGCCGCGGCAGCATGGCGCGGCGCCGCTCGCAACGGATGCGGCGGCGTCCGATGGATCGCCGCCTGATGCATCCGATGGTCTTGCGGGCGCCGAGGCGCCCGACGGCTTCGATGCGTGCGATGGGCTCGACGCGCTCGACCAGCCCGACGAACGCGATGCACGCGACCTACGCGACCTACACGACGATGCGGCGCGATATGCCACAATAGGCGATCCCCATCGAACGACTTCCGCCATCGTGACGCGCCGCCTGCTGATCCTGTTCGCGCTCGTCGCCGGGCTCGTGGCAGCCTGCGGGCTCACGTGGACCGTCACGTGGCAGCGCGGCATCGATACGCTGCGGCGCAACGCCGCCGTGCGCGCCGATCGCACGACGAACGCGCTCAGAAGCACGCTCGAGCGCTACGAATCGCTTCCTTATCTGCTCGGCGAGCATCCCCTTGTTCAAGACGTGCTCGTGACTCCCGACGCGGACAACGTCGCGCGCGCCAATCAATATCTCGAAGACCTCAATCGCCGCGCCCGCGCGAACGTCGCGTACATCATCACGGCGACCGGCCGCTGTGTCGCGGCGAGCAACTGGAATGAGCGCGACAGCTTCATCGGCCAGGAGTATCTGTTCAGGCCGTATTTCGTCGAGGCCGAGAAGGGCAAAGTCGGGCGCTTCTTCGGCATCGGCACGACGTCGCTCGATCCGGGCTACTACATTTCGCAACCGGTGCGGCGCGATAACAAGATCGTCGGCGTGGCGGTCGTCAAGCTGAATCTCGAATGGTTTCAGGGTGCGGACGCGTCCGAGCCGTTGATCGTCACCGACGATCACGGCGTGATCTTTCTGTCGTCGGTGCCGGCGTGGAAGTATCACACCGTCAAGCCGCTTTCGAGCGATGTGATCGCGTCGATCTACGACACGCGCCAGTACGCGCGCCAGCCGATCGCGCCGCTGCCGATGACGGTCGTGCGCACGCTCGAAGGCGGCGCGCAGATCGTGCGCATCGGCGGCGGACGCTACGCGCCGCGTTTTCTCGCGTCGACGCGCGCGCTCGGCGAGCCGGACTGGCGGCTCATCACGATGGCGCCCGTCGATCCCGTCAATGCAGACGCGCGTTACGCGACGATCGTGACGGGCTTCGGCTATGTGTCACTGTGCCTGTTGCTGTTCTACTGGCGCATGCGCCGCGCGCGCGTGCGCGAAGTGATGCGCAGCCGCGCGCTGTTGCAGAAGGCCTACGCCGAGCTGAATCAGCGCGTGGCCGAGCGCACCGCCGATCTGTCGCAGGCGAACGAGCAATTGAAGAAGGAAGTGAGCGAGCGCACACGCGCGGAACAGGAGTTGCGCGCCGCGCACGACGAGCTGATTCAGGCGAGCAAGCTCGCGGCGCTCGGCCAGATGGCGGCGGGTATCACGCATGAGCTGAATCAGCCGCTCGCCGCGTTGCGCGGCTTCTCCGACAACACGCGCGTGTTTCTCGAACGCGGCGATCATGCATCGGCGAAAGACAACCTCGAAGCGATCGCCGCGCTCACCGAGCGCATGGGCAAGATCACGAATCAGCTGAAGCTCTTCGTCGGGCGCGCGCGGCCGCGCAACGCGCGCGCGGGCGTCGCGCGGGCGCTGCGCAACGTGCTGACGCTGTTGCAGAAACGCTTGCAGGGCGTGACGGTCGACATATCGTTGATCGACGAGGGCGCGGCGCCCGTGCGGCTCGATGTCGGGAGCGACGATCCGAAACTGGTCGCGCATTGCGACGACTTGCGGCTCGAACAGGTGCTGATCAATCTGCTCGGCAATGCGCTCGACGCCGTGGCGGGCACGCCTGCGCCGCGCATTGCGATCGACGTCGAAACGGCTCAGGCAGTGCTCACGATCACCGTGAGCGACAATGGTCCCGGTATTCCCGACGACGTGCTGCCGCAGCTCTTCGAGCCTTTCTTCACAACGAAGGAAATGGGTCAGGGGCTGGGACTGGGGCTTGCGATCTGCTCGTCGATCGCGCGCGATTGCGGCGGCTCGCTCGTCGCGCGCAACAACGCACAAGGCGGCGCCGCGTTCGTGCTGACGTTGCGCCGCGCGGGCGCGCAGGCAACGGACATCGCGGACTCCGTCACGACGGGCTCGTGATTCGGCGCAGACTCAACGCATGGTTAGATTGGCAGGGAACATGGTGAACAAGGGCGTGCAGGTCCTCTATATCGAAGACGACGAACTCGTGCGGCGTGCGAGCGTGCAAAGCCTGCAACTGGCGGGATTCGAGGTGGTGGGGCATGCGTCGGTGGAATCGGCGGCGCGGCTGATCAACGCGGAGTTTTTGGGCGTGATCGTCAGCGATATCCGCTTGCCTGGCGCAAGCGGCCTCGACCTGCTCGCGCAATGCCGCGAGCGCGCGCCCGATGTGCCCGTGATTCTCGTCACAGGGCACGGCGATATTTCGATGGCAGTGCAGGCGATGCGCGACGGCGCGTATGACTTCATCGAAAAGCCGTTCGCGTCGGAGCGGCTCATCGAAACCGTGCGCCGCGCGCTGGAGCGCCGCACGCTGGTGCTCGAAAATCTCGCGCTGCGCCGCGAACTGGCGGAGCAGGGCACGCTGGCGCCGCGCATCATCGGACGCAGTCCCGCCATCGAGCAGGTGCGCAAGCTGATCGCGAACGTCGCGCCGACGGACGCCTCCGTGCTGATCAACGGCGATACGGGCGCGGGCAAGGAGCTGATCGCGCGCAGTCTGCACGAGTTGTCGCCGCGTCGCGACAAGCCGTTTCTCGCGGTGAACTGCGGCGCGCTGCCCGAGCCGATGTTCGAATCGGAGATGTTCGGCTACGAGCCGGGCGCGTTCACGGGCGCGGCGAAGCGGCGCATCGGCAAGCTGGAGCACGCGTCGGGCGGCACGCTGTTTCTCGACGAAATCGAAAGCATGCCGCTCGCGTTGCAGGTCAAGCTGCTGCGCGTGCTGCAGGACGGCGTGCTGGAACGGCTCGGCTCGAACCAGCCGATACGTGTCGATTGCCGCATCGTCGCGGCCGCGAAGGGCGACATGACCGGGCACGTCGCGGCGGGCACGTTCCGGCGCGATCTGCTGTATCGGCTCAACGTGGTGACGATTGCGCTGCCGCCGCTGTCGGAGCGGCGCGAGGACATCGTGCCGCTCTTCGAGCATTTTCTGCTCGACGCCGCCGTGCGTTATCAACGGCCCGCGCCGATTCTCACCGACCGGCAGCGCACGAACCTGATGCAGCGCGAATGGCCGGGCAACGTGCGCGAATTGCGCAATGCGGCGGATCGCTTCGTGCTGGGCGTCGGCGACGATACGGCGACGGCCGACGACGATGCCCTGACGTCGGTTACGCAGCCGTTGAAGGAGCGCGTCGAGCAGTTCGAGCGCGCGGTCATCGCCGAGGCGCTGGAGCAGACGGGCGGCGCCGTTGCGGTGGCGGCGGACAGGCTGCAGGTCGGCAAGGCGACGCTCTACGAGAAGATCAAGCGTTACGGCCTGACTGTGCGTGGCGAAGGGGAGCGGTGAAGCGGGAGGTGCTGCTGACGGCGGGTGCGCTGCGATGATTCAGCGCGACGTCCGCCGTCGAGAGGAGAAGGATTCGGGCGATCAGGTCGTGCCCAGCGCCTTTTGCAGCAGTTGATCGAGTTCCGCGAACTGCGGCTCGCCGACGTAGCGCTTCAGCACCTTGCCGTTGCGGTCGATGACGAACGTGGTCGGCGTCAGTTGCACGTTGCCGAACTGCTTCGCAGCCGAGCCGTCGTCCATCGCGACCTTGAACGGCAGGCGGCGCGTTTCCGTGTAGTTGGTCACGTACATCGGCGCGTCGTAGCTCATCGCGACGGCGACGAATTCGAGGCCCTTGTCCTTGAAGCGGTTATACGTCTGGATCATCTGCGGCATTTCCTTCATGCAGGTGTCGCAGCTCGTCGCCCAGAAGTTGACGAGATAGACCTTGCCTTTGAGATCGGCGGTCGACACTTTCTGGCCGGACAGCAACGTGAACGTCGCGTCGGGCACATGCTGCTGGCTGCCGAACGCGAAATAGCCCGCGACGGCGATCGCGCCTGCAACGACAGCCGCGGCGATATACCGAACCGGGCTCGAGCGCCGGGAGACGTTGCTTTGGATGGTTTGGCTCATGAACGGGACCTCGGAAACGCGCGGAAGGCACGCCGGATAACACCTGATGGCGCCGGTACGGTGCGGATACGGGTGGCGGGATTTTGTCTCATATTGTAGCGGCAATCCTGTGGTGCGGCTGACGCGGCGTAGTTAATGGGGGGATAACGGGGTTGTATCAGGCGGAGTAGGGCGCTGAGGCGTCAACTCTGGTCGACCGCCTTGCATGGGAGCAGAGTAAGCGCTAAAGCGCTAACTCTGGTCGACCGCGTTGCATGGGACCAGAGTAAGCGCTAAAGCGCTAACTCTGGTCGACCGCGTTGCATGGGACCAGAGTAAGCGCTAAAGCGCTAACTCTGGTCGACAGCGGATAATGGTGCTTTCCGTCATGTAATCGCCGTTTGCCGCGTCATGCTCCGTTCCATTCTCCGCGCATCTGCCCGCCACTTCGTTCGTTCCGCCCATCCGTCCGATACGTCATCTGCATTCGGTTCGCCGCTGGCGGCGGTTGCCGCCGTGCTGGCGGCCGGCTGGCTGCTTGCCGCCTGCTCGCCGACCTACGACTGGCGCACGATCATGAACAACGACAACGGCTACACGGTCGATTTGCCCGCCAAACCGACGTCGGACGAACGGCAGATCGACATCGACGGCACGCCGATGAAAATGGCGATGCAAATCGCCGAGGCCGGCGACGCCGTGTTCGCCGTCGGCACGGTGATGCTGCCCAGCGACGATCCGCAGGTGCAGCGCATGGCGCTCGACTATCTGCGCTCGGGACTCGCACGCAACCTCGGAACCGCGCCGAATGCGCACGTGGCAACGATTCCGCTTGCCGCGGGCGGGCAGGTGCAAGGGCTCGAAATGACGTTCAGCGGGAAGGCGGGCCCGAAACAGGAAACGCGGACGATGCACGCGCGGCTCGTCGCCAAGGGGCGACATGTGTATCAGGCGGCCGTGATCGCGAGCAAGGAACCGCCGCCGGAACAGGTCGAACAATTCTTCGAATCGTTCAAACTTTACTGATTTGGGGCCGGATAGATGGCCGACGAACACCCGATCAAGTGAAAGTTCCTTCGCAGAAAAGACCGCTAATCTCGCGTTTACATGGGACTTTTTCGGTTACTCACAGGATCTGTGGATAACTTTGTTGGTAACTCTGTGCGGTAGGCCGCAAATGCCCATCGGACGGGCAGGTTGTCAGTTTGCCCTGAATCTTGGCATTTTGAAAAATCCAATAAAATCAACGACATCATCGTCGTGCCTCACAACAGCCTTTCAGATGTATCCAAATCTATCAGAGGGCGGAAAATGTGCATAAGTCAAGTCTTGACATGCGCTTTTTTGTCTTCCGCAGCTTTTACTGAGTGCTGAACGCCCGGCGATATTGCACCGCTTCGGATATCTGCGCGGCATTCGGGACGTCGTTGCCCGCGAGATCCGCGATCGTTCTCGCGACCTTGAGCACGCGGTAGTAAGCGCGCGCTGACCAGCCGAAACGCTCGCCCGCTTCACGCAAGAGCCGCTCGCCGTCGCTGTCGGGCCGGCAGACCTCATCCACTTCGCGGCCGGTCAACTCGCGGTTCATCTTCGCTTGCCGCCGAAGCTGTCGTTCGCGCGCCGCCTCCACTCGTTGCGCAATCGATGCGCTCACCTCGCCTTGCGTCATCGAGCGCGCGGACAGTTCGGCGGGCGAGAGCGCCGGAATCTCGATCTGGATATCGATGCGATCAAGCAGCGGCCCCGACAGCTTGCGCAAATAGCGCGCGGCGACCTCGTGGGTGCATCGGCAGCGGCCGCCCGGATCGCCGCGCCAGCCACACGGACAGGGATTCATCGCGGCGATCAACTGGCACGCTGCGGGAAAGTCTGCTTGGAGCGCCGCGCGGGAAATCGTGATGCGGCCGTTTTCGAGCGGCTCGCGCAGGGTTTCGAGCACATGTCTGTCGAATTCGGGCAGCTCGTCGAGGAAGAGCACCCCCAGATGCGCGAGCGTGATTTCGCCCGGTTGCGGCGGATTGCGTCCACCGACCAGCGCCGCCGCGCTCGACGAATGATGTGGCGCACGAAACGGCCGCTGACGCCACTGCGCGGGCGTGAACCCGGCGGCGCTGGCGGAGAGCAGGGCGGCGGACGTGAGCGCTTCGTCGTCGGTCATGGGCGGCAACAGGCTCGGCAGGCGCGCGGCGAGCATCGACTTGCCGGCGCCGGGCGGACCGATCATCAGCATGTGATGTCCGCCTGCTGCCGCCACTTCGAGCGCGCGCCGGGCGCCGCGCTGGCCGATGACGTCGGCCATGTCGGCTGGCGTTGCGGCTGTGTCGCTGAGCAGCGTGGGCGCTGCGACGGGCGACAGGCGCGCATCGGCTTCACCAGCGAGGTGCGCGCAAAGCGACGGCAAATCCGCCGCGCCATAGACAGCCACGCCAGGCACGAGCGCCGCCTCCTTCGCGCTGGCAAGCGGGAGATACAGCTCGGGCGTGCGGTCGTCGTCCCGCTCGAATTGCGCGTCGGCGGAAGCGTCGGCCGACGACAGATGACCGCGCGCCGTGCCGCAGGCCATCGCGAACGCGCCGCGCATCGGCCGAAGCGCGCCTGTCAGCGACAATTCGCCCGCAAACTCCCGATGCGCGAGCGATTCAGCGGGAATCTGCCCGCTCGCCGCCAGGATGCCGAGCGCAATCGGCAGGTCGAAACGTCCGGATTCCTTTGGAAGATCAGCGGGCGCGAGATTGACGGTGATGCGTCGGACGGGAAAATCCAGCCCGCAATTGAGCAGCGCCGCGCGCACGCGTTCGCGGCTCTCGCGTACTTCGACATCGGGCAGGCCGACAATGGAAAAAGAAGGAAGTCCGTTGGCGAGATGAACCTCGACGGTAACTTCAGGCGCACGGCCAGCGGCCGGCGCGCGACTGCGCACCACGGCAAGCGACATGTTTTCTCCCGTCCAGACGCGCCTCGCGGGCGCGTTCACCTTAAAGCGCTGACGACGTCACGGGCCGCTTGCCTGTGATGTGCAGATCAGATGGGCGTGCTCAGGAAGATTGCGTCACGGGCAGCTTCTGCTCGAGTTCGGCGACGCGCCGCTCTAGCTCTTCCAGACGCGCGCGGGTGCGCACGAGCACCTGCGTCTGCGTATCGAATTCTTCGCGCGTCACCAGATCGAGCTTCGAGAAGCCCTGAGACAGCATCGCGCGCACATTGCGTTCGACATCTTTGGCCGGCGAGTTCTTGAACAGCTCGCTCACGCGTGCCTGAAAGTCGTTGAAGACGTCGTTTGGTTGCTTCATTTCATTCCCCTTATTGCACAAAAAATGTGCATGTGTCGTTACGTGCGTGCCTCGTAACACTGAATGACCGTTTCTGGTGCAGGCACACAGCCGCCACGTTCCGGCGTGGACGGCTTTGGTGCGCACGCCCGTGGCCCAAGCCTGCAAACACTCTAGCAACGATCCCGAGGGCGCGCTACCGGTCGCGAGCGGAACTGGCCATCCGGACAAGTAAACGCGCAAACCCTTGTGCCATAAGGCCCGGCGGGAGTTTGCCACAAACATGGCATGGACGTTGCTGTTACTGCCCCGCGCACCGGCGGGACGCCGTCTGGAGATGCGCCGATGCTGCGGTTCCGGGGGCCGAGACCGAAAGCACGGCGCAAGGCGAATGCAAGTCACGCAACGGGTTGAGTCACTACAGCGAGGATTTCATGAAACTCATTACCGCAATCATCAAGCCGTTCAAGCTCGATGAGGCGCGCGAAGCCCTGTCGGCCATCGGCGTCTCGGGCATCACGGTGACAGAAGTGAAAGGGTTCGGACGTCAGAAGGGCCACACGGAGTTGTATCGGGGAGCGGAATACGTCGTCGACTTTCTGCCGAAGGTGAAGATCGAAGCGGCCGTGTCGGACGACATCGTCGACCAGGCGATCGAAGCCATCGAGCGGGCGGCGCGGACGGGCAAGATCGGCGACGGGAAGATCTTCGTCACGCCGATCGAACAGGTGATTCGTATTCGTACCGGCGAGACCGGCGCGGACGCACTGTAAAAAACAGCGACAAGAGGAAACTGAAGATGCGTAAATTATTGATGTCCCTGCTGATGGCCGGCTCGCTGCTGTCGGTCGGCATCGGCGCTGCCCTCGCGGACGACGCGTCGGCGCCTGCCGCGGCTTCCGCCCCGGACACGACGGCGAGCGCGCCGGCTTCGTCGGATGCTGCGGCACCCGCCGCGAGCGCGCCCGCAGCGGACGCCTCAGCGGCGCCTGCCGCCAGCGCTCCCGCTGACGCATCGGCAGCGGCTGCGGCTTCGGAAGCAGCGCCCGCTGCGCCGACGGCACCGTTCTCGGTCGATTCGTCGAAGCTCAATTCCGGCGATACCGCCTGGATGCTGACCTCGACGGCACTCGTGCTGTTCATGACGATCCCCGGTCTCGCGCTCTTCTACGCCGGCATGGTCCGCAAGAAGAATGTGCTCGCGACCGTCATGCAGAGCTTCGCGATCACCTGTCTCGTGACGGTGATCTGGACGGTCCTCGGCTACAGCCTCGCGTTCACGCCGGGCGGCTCGTTCCTCGGCGGCTTCTCGCGCGTGATGCTGCACGGCATGGCGTACATCAAGGGCGACAAGGCGACGACGCTCACCGTCAGCCACCTCGCGCCGACCATTCCGGAATCCGTCTATTTCGTCTACCAGATGACGTTCGCGATCATCACGCCGGCGCTGATCACGGGCGCATTCGCGGACCGCATGAAGTTTTCCGCGATGCTGATCTTCATGACGCTGTGGTCGATCATCGTCTACTCGCCGATCGCTCACATGGTCTGGGAACCGACGGGCTGGCTGGCGAGCGCGGGCATCCTCGACTTCGCGGGCGGCACGGTGGTGCACATCAACGCGGGTGTCGCGGGCCTGATCTGCTGTCTCGTGCTCGGCAAGCGCACGGGCTACGGCAAGGACTCGATGGCGCCGCACAACCTCGTGCTGACGATGATCGGCGGCTCGATGCTGTGGGTGGGCTGGTTCGGCTTCAACGCGGGTTCGGCAGTGGCGGCGGACGGCCGTGCCGGTTTCGCGATGCTGACGACGCAGGTTGCAACGGCGATGGCAGCGCTCGGCTGGATGTTCGCCGAGTGGATCGCGAAGGGTAAGCCGTCGGTGCTCGGCATCGTGTCGGGCGCGGTGGCGGGTCTGGTGGCGATCACGCCGGCGTCGGGCTTCGTCGGCGTGGGCGGCGCGCTCGCCATCGGCCTGATCGCGGGCGTGGTCTGCTTCTGGTCGGCCACGTGGCTCAAGCACAAGATGGGCTACGACGACTCGCTCGACGCATTCGGCGTGCACTGCATCGGCGGTATCGTCGGCGCGATCCTGACGGGCGTGTTCGCCGTCAAGGACATCGGCGGCTTCGACGGCAGCGTCATCCTCCAGCTGAAGGGCGTTCTGACGACGCTCGTCTACAGCGGCGTGATCAGCTTCATTCTGCTGAAGATCATCGACGTGACGATCGGCCTGCGCGTGACGGAAGAAGAAGAGCGCGAAGGTCTGGACGTGATCCTGCACGGCGAACACGTCGAGTAAGGCAAGCGTCTTCCGGCAACGGAATTTGCGAAAGTTGGGCCCGCCTTCACGGCGGGCTTTTTTCATGCTGCGGCAGTTCGTCCCGGTCGCACGGCAGCCGCGCGACGGGCGCCAACCAGCCCGGCAGACGGCGCCGCAATCTTGTCTCACAAACAGCAGATTTTCCGGCTATCGTTGATATAGGGAGAATGCATCCACCCACAACTTGCGAATGGAGAAAGCGTCCCCAAATGGGCAGGGCAATTGCTCTACAATCTTTTTTCTCCAGTTTGCGAGTGATCAATGGTTCCGCATTTAGTTACGGCGTTAAACGGTCCGCTGCTCGATCTCGAGCGGAAGATCCTCGACGCGACGCCCGCCATCGAACGCTGGTTCCGCCTCGAATGGCAGGAGCACACGCCGCCGTTCTATTGCTCGGTCGATCTGCGTAACGCCGGCTTCAAGCTCGCGCCCGTCGACACGAACCTCTTTCCGGGCGCGTTCAACAACCTGCCGCAGGAAACGCTGCCGCTTGCCGTGCAGGCGGCGATGGCGTCGATCGAAAAGATCTGCCCGGACGCGAAGAATCTGCTCGTCATCCCCGAGCGTCACACGCGCAATGCGTTTTACCTGGAAAACGTCGCGCGGCTCGCGACGATCATGCGTCAGGCCGGCTTGAACGTCCGCTTCGGCACGCTGGACGAAAACATCGTCGGTCCCGTCACCATTTCGCTGTCGGACGGCCAGAAGATCGTGCTGGAGCCGCTGGAGCGCTCGGCGCGCCGCATCGGGCTGAAGAATTTCGATCCGTGCTCGATCCTGCTGAACAACGACCTGTCGGGCGGCATTCCGCCGGTTCTCGAAAACCTGCACGAGCAGTATGTGCTGCCGCCTTTGCACGCCGGCTGGGCCGTGCGCCGCAAGTCGACGCACTTCTCCTGCTACGACGACGTCGCGAAGAAGTTCGCGAAGATGGTCGAGATCGATCCGTGGATGATCAATCCGTACTTCGCGCATGTCGAAGGCGTCGATTTCGAGGCGCGCACGGGTGAGGAAGCGCTCACCGACGCGATCGACGGCGTGCTGAAGAAGATCGCGAAGAAGTACCGCGAGTACGGTATTTCGGAAAAGCCGTATGTCGTCATCAAGTCGGACGCGGGCACCTACGGCATGGGCGTGATGACGGTGCACGACGCGTCGGAAGTGGCTGCGCTCACGAAGCGCGAGCGCACCAAGATGGCGACCACGAAGGAAGGGCTCGAAGTACACGACATGATCGTGCAGGAAGGCGTCTATACGTTCGAGCGCATCGGCGAGGAAGTGGCCGAGCCCGTCGTGTACATGATCGACCGGTACGTGGTGGGCGGCTTCTATCGCGTGCACGGCAGCCGCGACCGCGACCAGAACCTGAACGCACCGGGCATGCACTTCGTGCCGCTCGGCTTCGAGCACACGGCGCTTCCTGATGCGCATGCGAAGCCGGGCGCCGCGCCGCCGAACCGCTTCTACATGTATGGCGTGGTCGGGCGGCTGGGGCTGCTGGCGGCATCGGTGGAGCTGGAAAAGACCGATCCCGAGGCGATCCAGGTCTGACGGCGGGCGCGCCCGTTGCTTTCCGCAAGGCGCGCGAACGTGACGCGAACGGGCGCGCGGCAAGCACGTCACGCGTACTCACGGTAGGCTGTTGCCCCCGCGGAATCGAATTCCGCCGGACGGGCACGCAGACGCACGGCATCGGCGCGTTTGCCGTACGCTATAGCAAACAACGCGCGGCCCGCGAGGGCGCATCAGGAACTCCATGGATATTCTCTTCATCGCCGACCCGCTTTCCCGCTTCAAGATCTACAAGGACTCGACCTACGCGATGATGGCCGAGGCCGCAAAGCGCGGCCACACGCTCTACGCATGCGAGCCGCAGCATCTGGCGTGGACGGGCTCCGGCGTCGAGGCGAACGTGTACCGCTTTGAGATCGTCGGCGATCAGTCGGACGGCCATCGCGACGTCTGGTACGAGGCGCAGCCCGTCGAGGCGCGCGCGCTGGCGGGCTTCGGCGCCGTGCTGATGCGCAAGGACCCGCCGTTCGACATGGAATACGTGACGTCGACGTGGCTGCTCGAACTCGCGGAACGCGCGGGCGCGCGCATCTTCAACAAGCCGCAGGCAATTCGCGACCATTCGGAAAAGATGGCGATCGGCGAGTTTCCGCAGTTCGTTGCGCCGACGCTCGTTACGCGTGATCCGGCCCGTTTGCGCGCGTTCCATGCGGAGCACGGCGACGTGATCCTGAAGCCGCTCGACGGGATGGGCGGCATGGGCGTGTTTCGCGTGAAGGCGGACGGCATGAACCTCGGCTCGATCGTCGAGATGCTGAGCCACGACGGCGCGCGTTCCGTGATGGCGCAGAAGTTCATCCCCGAGATCAGGACAGGCGACAAGCGCATTCTGCTGATCGGCGGCGAGCCGGTGCCGTATTCGCTTGCGCGCATTCCGCAGGGCAGCGAGGTGCGCGGCAATCTCGCGGCGGGCGGTCTGGGCGTCGCGCAGCCGCTGACGGCGCGCGATCGGGAGATCGCCGAAGCGCTCGGGCCGGTGCTGGAGGCGCGCGGGCTGTTGCTGGTCGGGCTGGATGCGATCGGCGACTGGCTGACGGAAGTGAATGTCACGAGTCCGACGTGCTTCCGCGAGATCATGGATCAGACGGGGTTCGACGTCGCGGCAATGTTCATCGATGCGCTAGAGAAGGCCGTCGGTTGAAGCGGCGCGCGTGCGCCGCCATGTTTTGCCATGAAGGCAATGAAGGTTCGCGCTGTCGGCCAGCCAGGCGTGAAATGGCCGAAAGCGCGAAAATGAGGCTGTTACAATGCCCGCTCGCCTGATAGCGGCCCGTGAGGGGCAGCGTGATCCGGCCCCTTGGCGGCCGATCTCGGGCGAGTTCGATGGGCCTCGTTTCCCGCTTGCCGCGTCCGGCTTTTCATCTGACGCGCAGCGCACGGGAAGCAGGGCAGCGATTTCCGGGCGGTTTTCTGCAGCAAGGCTGACATGGCAGGCATTCTGATCATTGCGCACGCTCCCTTCGCCACGGCGCTACGCGAGTGTGTCGCGCACATTTACGGCGGCTTGCCCGCCCGCATCGGCGTCATCGACGTGTCGCCGGATTGCGATCCCGTACAGGTCGTTTCATCCGCTTATGCGGAGATCGACAGACTCAAGGAAGAAAACGGCACGCTTGTGTTGACCGACATGTTCGGCGCGACGCCGGCGAACATTGCAGGCCGGCTCGCGTCCCTTCCCGACGTGCGCGTGCTGGCCGGCGTGAATCTGCCGATGCTGGTGCGCGCCGTCTGCTATCGCGCGACGCCGCTCGACGTGCTCGTCGACAAGGCACTGGCGGGCGCGACCAAAGGCATTCAAGCCGTCGGACCGGCGACGCCGCCGCCTGCCGTTCCCGTCGCGAGCACCGCTGATTGCATTCCCGCACTGCCGCCGGACAAGGCGCTGGCCGAAACCTGCAAGGCCGGCAACGGGTCCGGCTGCGATTCAAACGACGCGTGAGCGCCGCATAATCTGCGACACGGCAAGCGCGCCGCGTGCGGCGTGTTTGCCGCTTACCTCGATAACTTCAACACCAGCGCATTGGATCAACACATGCTGCAACAAGAAACGACCATCGTGAACAAGCTGGGGCTGCACGCTCGCGCGTCGGCGAAGCTGACGCAACTTGCCGCCAACTTCCAGGCGGAAATCTGGATGAGCCGCAACGGCCGGCGCATCAACGCGAAGAGCATCATGGGCGTGATGATGTTGGCAGCGGGCATCGGCAGTACGGTGTTGATCGAGACGGAAGGCGAGGACGAGAAAGAAGCGATGGATGCGCTGCTTAAACTGATCGCCGATAAATTCGGCGAAGGCCAATAAGAAACTTAAAAATCCGCTCCCGCTTTCGTTCTGGAAGAGACGCCGCGCGATGTCGCGGCGTTTTCTTTTTGACGGTCGCGTTTGTCCGTCGAATGCGGCTCGCTGCTAGCTTGCTTGCTGGATCTTCTCGCCGCCGCGCGTTCTCCGAATACCGATGTTCCGCCGACGTATGTCGGGCGTAAGCGCACGACAAGCCGCGCGACAGCAAATCGCTCGAAGGCGCGCGCCTCAAGATGCTGCGCTGCACAGCACTGTCGCGCGCTGCGGAATTTATAATGATCCACGGGGTCTGAGAGCACTGCAGCGGTCTGCCGCGGCATTACACAACTAGAGGAGGTGCGCGTGTCATTCACGCTGCATGGAATTCCCGTGTCACGCGGTATCGCCATCGGGCGGGCGTATCTGATCGCCCCGGCTGCGCTGGACGTCGACCACTATCTGATCGAGCCCACCCAGATCGAGGACGAGGTGGAGCGCTTTCGCGCGGCCCAGCAGGTCGTGCATCAGGAGCTCGACGAACTGCGCGCCGATCTGGCCGCCGACGCGCCCACCGAAATGGGCGCGTTTCTCGACGTACATTCAATGATCCTGAACGATGCGATGCTCGTTCAGGAAACCATCGACCTCATCCGCACGCGCCGCTACAACGTCGAATGGGCGTTGACGGAACAGCTCGAACGTCTGACGCGCCACTTCGACGAAGTGGAAGACGAGTATCTGCGCGAGCGCAAAGCCGATATCGAACAGGTGGTCGAGCGCGTGCTGAAGGCGCTCGCCGGTGCGACGGTCTCGCTCGTCAGCATCCACGGCCGCTGCGACGAAATGATCGTGGTCGCGCACGACATCGCGCCCGCCGACATGATGCAGTTCAAGACGCAGACCTTCCAGGGCTTCGTCACGGACCTGGGCGGCCGCACGTCGCATACGGCGATCGTCGCGCGCAGCCTCGGCATTCCCGCGACGGTCGGCGTGCAGCACGCGAGCGCGCTGATCCGCCAGGACGATCTGATCATCGTCGACGGCGACCATGGCATCGTGATCGTCGATCCGGCGCCGATCGTGCTCGAAGAATATTCGTACCGGCAAAGCGAGAAGGCGCTCGAGGCGCGCAAGCTGCAACGGCTGAAGTTCTCGCCGACGCAGACGGTGTGCGGCACGCGCATCGAGCTGTGCGCGAACATCGAGTTGCCGGAGGACGCGCAGTCGGCGCTCGACGCGGGCGCGACGGGCATCGGCCTGTTCCGTACCGAGTTCCTCTTCATGAACCAGAAGCACGGGATGCCGGAAGAGGAAGAGCAGTTCACCGCGTACCGGCGCGCGGTCGAGCTGATGAACGGCATGCCCGTGACGATCCGCACAATCGACGTCGGCGCGGACAAGCCGCTCGATTCGATCGGCGACGAGTACGAAACCGCGCCCAACCCGGCGCTCGGCCTTCGCGCGATCCGCTGGAGCCTGTCCGAGCCGCATATGTTCCTGACGCAGTTGCGCGCGATCCTGCGCGCGTCGGCGTATGGCTCGGTGAAGATTCTGATTCCGATGCTCGCGCACGCGCGCGAGATCGATCAGACGCTCGATCTGATCCAGGAAGCCAAGCGCCAGCTCGACGATGCAGGCCTCGCCTACGACCCGAACGTGCGCGTCGGCGCGATGATCGAGATTCCCGCTGCGGCGATCGCGTTGCCGCTGTTCCTGAAGCGGCTCGATTTCCTGTCGATCGGGACGAACGATCTGATCCAGTACACGCTCGCAATCGATCGCGCCGACAACGCGGTCGCGCATCTGTACGATCCGCTGCATCCCGCCGTGCTGCATCTGATCGCGTTCACGCTGCGCGAGGCGAAGCGGGTGGGCGTGCCGGTGTCGATCTGCGGGGAAATGGCTGGCGATCCGTCGCTGACACGTCTGCTGCTCGGCATGGGGCTGACGGAATTTTCGATGCATCCGAGCCAGTTGCTGCTCGTGAAGCAGGAGATCCTGCGCGCGCATCTGAAAACGCTGGAAAAGCCCGTCGCCGATGTGCTCGCGGCGTTCGAGCCGGAAGAGGTGCAGTCGGCGCTGGAGCGGGTCGCGCGGGCCTGACGTGTAGTGTTTGTTCGTTCGGGCGCTTCGGCATCGTCGAGCGCCCGGAATGAAACGAGTCGTTGAAGCGGCTCTTTCTTATGATTGATGGGATCGATGGTGCTCGCCGCACACGGGGCAATCCGGCTGGCGTGCGATGCGCATCGTGTTCCACTCCATCCGCAGCGAATCGAGCATCATCAGGCGCCCGACCAGCGGCTCGCCGACACTCGCAATCACGCGCAGCGCTTCCGCCGCCTGCATCGCGCCGATGATGCCGACTGTCGGCGCAAACACGCCCATCGTCGAGCACGCGACTTCCTCGAACGGTTGATCCTCGGGAAACACGCACGCGTAGCACGGCGAGTCGTCGTTGCGGAAATCGAATGTGCTGATCTGGCCGTCGAAACGCAGCGCCGCGCCCGATACGAGCGGCACGCCGTGCGCGACGCACGCGCGGTTGATCGCGTGGCGCGTCGCGAAGTTGTCCGTGCAGTCGAGCACGACAGTCGCTTGCGGCACGGTGCGATCGAGCCACGCATCGTCGACGCGTTCGGCCACCGCGTTCACTTCGACATCCGGATTCAGTTGCGCAATCGTGTCGCGTCCCGATTCGACCTTTAGCCGTCCCACCGACTTCGTGACGTGCAGGATCTGCCGCTGCAGATTGGTGAGATCGACGGTATCGGCATCGACGAGCGTCAGCTTGCCGACGCCCGACGCCGCCAGGTACATCGCCGCCGGCGAGCCGAGGCCACCTGCGCCGACCACGATCGCATGCGCGTCGAGAAAGCGCTGCTGAGCCTCGATGCCGAGTTCGTCGACGAGGATGTGACGGGAATAGCGCAGAAGTTGATCGTCGTTCATGGCGGGGCGCGGCGTGTGTCGTATGTGTCGCGCTGGCTCGAGACGGGAGGCGGCGCGGTTCTCGTTATTTTAATCGCGCGGAGGAAGGTGTCTTCGCGGCGCGGGCCGCGAAGACACCGGGGATGCCGTAGCGCTTACTTGCTCGGCGTAGCAGGTTGCGAAGCCGGCGCTGTAGCCGAACCGGGCGCTGCCGGGGTCGTCGCCGTCGGCGTGGCGGGCAGCGCGGGCTTCACGGCGACGGGCGCCGAAGCCGATTGCGCCGGCTTGTTCTGCGCGAGGCGCCGCTCCATCAGCGACTTCGATTCGACCACCTGCTTGCCTTCGAGCTTGTTCAGGCCTTGCTGCAGCATGAAGTCGTCAGTGGAACCGAACTCGATCGGCTTGCGATCGCGATCCTTCGCGCGCTGTTCCGGCGTCTTCTTGTCGTTCTGCTCTTCGAGCTGACGCAGCTGGTCCATGCGCTCCTGCTCGCGCTGTTCCTGTTCCTTCTTCTCGTTCGGGTCTTGCGTGTTCGCAAGGTGATTCGAGTAGTCGACTTCGCGCGTGACGAGTGCGTCATCGGGATCGCCGTCCGCGTACTGGTCGACGGCGATGTCGGGCCGGATGCCCTTGTTCTGGATCGAGCGGCCGCTCGGCGTGTAGTAGTACGCCGTGGTCAGACGCAGTGCCGTGTCTGCCGTCATCGGGCGAACGGTCTGCACCGAGCCCTTGCCGAACGTCGTCTTGCCGACGATCAGCGCGCGATGCTGATCCTGCAGCGCGCCCGCGACGATTTCCGACGCCGACGCCGAGTAGGCGTTGGTCAGCACGATCATCGGCACGGTCTTGAAGACGGGCGGCAGATTCTTCAGCGGATCGCCGTCGAAGGAAGGCAGGCGATAGTTGTCGAACGTGTCGCGGTAGATCTGCTTCGAATCCGGAATCTGGCCGTTCGTCGACACGACGACGGAATCCGGCGGCAGGAATGCGCCCGCAACGCCGACGGCACTTTGCAGCAGGCCGCCGCCGTTGTTGCGCAGATCGAGGATCAGGCCCTTGAGGTTCGGCTGCTGGCGCGCGATGTCCTGCAGCTTCGCGGCGAGGTCAGGCGTCGTGCGTTCCTGGAAGCTCGTGATGCGCACGTATGCGTAGCCCGGCGCGAGAATCTTCGACTTCACGCTCTGGACCCGGATGACCGCGCGCGTGACCGTAAGCGGGAACGTGCGGTCGTCGGTCTTGCGGAAGATGGTGAGCGTGACCTTGGTGCCGGGGTCGCCGCGCATCTGCTTGACGGCTTTATCCAGCGTCATGCCGCGCACGGGCTTGTCGTTGATGCGGGTGATCAGGTCGCCCGGACGGATGCCGGCGCGGAACGCGGGCGTGTCCTCGATCGGCGAGATGACCTTGATCAGGCCGTCTTCCTGCGAGATCTCGATGCCGAGGCCCGCGAAGCGGCCCTTGGTCTGCTCCTGCAGTTCTTCGTAATCGGTCTTGTCGAGATACGACGAGTGCGGATCGAGGCTCGACACCATGCCTTTGATCGCGGATGTCAGCAGCTTCTTGTCGTCGACCGGCTCCACGTACTCATGCTTGATCTGCCCAAAGACTTCGGCGAAGAGCCTCAACTGGTCGAGCGGCAACGGCGCGGACGCGGGTTGCTGGGCCGAGGCGCTCAGTTGCAGGGTTGCAAAAACGCCGGTAGCGAGGCCCGCGGCGATAAGGCCGATGTTTTTCAGGTTCTTTCGCATAGAGTATGTTGCGGTCGGATGCGGGTGGCAGCGTCAAAGGAAAAGGACGGACAAGTATAACGTGACGCTCGCACGGCCTGTACCTGAGGGTTGATGGGGATTCGACAGCGATTGCTCAGCCAGGTTCTAAGGATCGCTGGCACGGGCGGGATGCAATGTGCGCTGGCGGACGTCCGCGGGGCCAAAAGCGGCCTGACGCGCGCCATATTTTGCCGATACCGTTGCGTGCGCACCGGTATCGATTGCCGGAGCGCTGTCTGCGACGGCTTCATCATGCGGCATCGAGATGGCAGGAACATGGCCAGCACATGGCATTGCCGTCAGGAAAGAGCCGCCGCGAATCACAAAGCGCGCGAACGCGGGAAAGAGCGGAAATCACGCGAAAGCGCTGAAAACCATGAAAAACACGGCTCGCCGTGAGTCGCGGCGAGCCGTGGCGACGGCCGTATCAGCCCGCCTTACCCTGTTTGGCGACAGCGGCTTGCGCCTTCGCGATCGCTTCCTGATCGCCGAGGTAGTAGTGCTTGATCGGCTTCAGGTCTTCGTCCAGTTCATAGACGAGGGGCACGCCGTTCGGAATGTTCAGGCCGACGATGTCCGAGTCGGAAATCTTGTCCAGATACTTGACCAGCGCGCGGATCGAGTTACCGTGCGCGGCGATCAGCACCTTGCGACCCGATTTGATCGCGGGCGCGATCGATTCGTTCCAGATGGGCATCACGCGCGCCACCGTGTCCTTCAGGCACTCGGTGAGCGGCAGTTCCTCGCGCGGCACCTTCGCGTAGCGCGGATCATCGTACGACGTGCGCTCGTCGGTCGGCTCGAGCGCGGGAGGCGGCGTGTCGTAGCTGCGGCGCCAGACCAGCACCTGGTCATCGCCGAACTTCGCCGCCGTTTCGGCCTTGTTCAGGCCCGACAGCGCGCCATAGTGGCGTTCATTGAGGCGCCACGAGTGCACGACGGGCAGGTACATCAGGTCCATCTTGTCCTGGACGTGCCACAGCGTGCGGATTGCGCGCTTGAGCACCGAGGTGTACGCAATGTCGAACGTGTAGCCCGAGTCTTTGAGCAGCGCGCCTGCCTGCTGCGCTTCGAGGTTGCCCTGTTCGGTCAGGTCGACGTCGACCCAGCCGGTGAAGCGGTTTTCCTTGTTCCACGTCGATTCGCCGTGGCGGATGAGAACGAGTTTGTACATGTCGTGCCGGTCGGTAGTAAGGAAGCGGTAATCGGGGCGGTACCGCAGCCAGCGGCTGGCGGTCGCCATCGCGTCAAACGGTTATTTTATAATGGTCGGATTGCCCTTTCCGATTTAACCCGATTTCTTCCTTTTTTCCGGCGGATCTTCCGTGAAGTTTTTCACCGATTACACGAACCTTGTACTGATCGCAGTCGCCCTCATCTCCGGGGCGTTGCTCCTGTGGCCGACGATCTCGCGCCGTGGACGCGGCGGCCTCTCGGCGGCTGCCGCCACGCAGCTGATCAACCGGCGTAATGCCGTCGTCGTCGACCTGCGTCCCGCGGCGGATTACGCGAAGGGACACCTGCCGTCGGCGCGTCACGTCGAGTTTGGCGAGCTGCAAGCGAAAGTCGGCCAACTCGTGAAGAATAAGAGCAACCCGGTGCTGCTCGTTTGCCAGAACGGACAGCAGTCGAACAAGGCGGCACGCATCGTGCGCGACGCAGGCTACGCTGAGGTGCACGTGCTGGAAGGCGGCGTCGACGCCTGGCAGCAAGCGGGCATGCCGGTCGTCAAACAAGGAGTTGCGAAGTGAACAAAGTGATCATGTACAGCACGCAGGTGTGCCCGTATTGCCAGATGGCCGAACGTCTACTAAAGTCGCGCGGCGTCGATCACATCGAGAAGGTGCTGATCGACAAGGACCCGGCGCGCCGTCAGGAAATGATGACGCGCACGGGCCGTCGCACGGTGCCGCAGGTGTACATCGGCGAGACGCACGTCGGCGGTTATGACGATCTGTCCGCGCTCGATCGCGCGGGCGGTCTGACGTCGCTGCTCGAAGCTGCCGCGTAACCAGGCAGCTGCAACGAGGCAGCTTCGAGGCGCCAATTGCGCGTCTCGCGCGCCGCGTCCATCGCGGCACGCGGTCGCGAACAACAGAAGGCCGGGCATACGGCTGCAACGTCTGCACCGGCTGGTTTGAGGCCGTCCCTCGGGGCGGCCCGCAGCACAACGAGATCTGGCGGCAACCGTCCGCCGCAACGAAATTTAGGGAGTAGAGAACCATGTCCGACGAGAACAACCAGCCGTTCTTCAATATCCAGCGCATCTACCTGAAAGACATGTCGCTCGAACAGCCGAACTCGCCGGCTATTTTCCTCGAGCAGGAAATGCCGTCGGTCGAAGTCGAAGTCGACGTGAAGGCCGAGCGTCTCGCGGACACGGTGTTCGAAATTCTCGTCACGGGCACGGTGACAGCGAAGGTCAGCGACAAGGTCGCGTTCCTGATCGAAGCGAAGCAGGCTGGCATTTTCGACATTCGCAACATCCCGACCGAGCAGATCGATCCCCTCGTCGGCATTGCATGCCCGACCATCCTGTTCCCGTATCTGCGCTCGAACATCGCCGATGCGATCACCCGCGCAGGCTTCCCGCCGATCCATCTCGCCGAAATCAACTTCCAGGCGCTGTACGAGCAGCGCATCGCGCAGATCGCTGCGCAGGAAGGCGGCGCGCAGAGCACCGCCAAGCACTGACGCATGCAGCCGGTGCCGGGTATGAAGGTCGCCGTTCTCGGCGCCGGTGCATGGGGCACCGCACTCGCCGGCCACCTGGCCGCGCGCCACGATACGGTGCTCTGGGCGCGCGATGCCGCGCTCATCGCCGAACTCTCCACGTCGCACGAAAACGCTCGCTATCTGGCGGGCGTCAAGCTGCCGCCCACGCTTCGCTTCGAAGCGAATCTCGATCGCGCACTGGATCACGCGCTCGCCGATGACGCACTGTGCGTGATCGCGACGCCCGTCGCGGGCTTGCGCGCGATGCTGCGCACGATGCGCGACTCCGGCAAGGTGCCGGCGCATATCGTGTGGCTCTGCAAGGGCTTCGAAGCGGATACGCAACTGCTGCCGAATCAGGTCGTCGCGCAGGAGTTGAGCGGGCACACGAGCAATGGCACGCTGTCCGGGCCGAGCTTCGCACGCGAGGTCGGGAAGGGGCTGCCCGTCGCATTGACGGTGGCGAGCGCGTCGGCGGCGTGCCGAGAGCGGACCGTCGCGGCGTTCCATCACGGCGCGATGCGCATCTATAGCGGCGACGACGTGATCGGCGTCGAAGTCGGCGGCGCGGTGAAGAACGTGCTCGCGATCGCGACCGGCATCGGCGATGGCCTCGGGCTCGGTCTGAATGCGCGCGCGGCACTCATCACGCGCGGGCTCGCCGAAATGTCGCGGCTGGGCACGGCGCTCGGTGGCCGCGCTGAGACGTTCACGGGCCTCACCGGCGTCGGCGACCTGATCCTGACGGCGACGGGCGATCTGTCGCGCAACCGCACGGTCGGCATGCAGCTCGCAAGCGGCCGCTCGCTCGACGATATTCTCAACGCGCTCGGGCATGTCGCCGAAGGCGTGCGCTGCGCCCGCAGCGTGCTCGGGATCGCGCAGGCCAACGGTATCGACATGCCGATCACGTCGGCCGTCTGCGATGTTCTCTTCAACGGCGTGGCGCCGCGCGATGCCGTCAGCGCGCTGCTGCGTCGCGACGCCAAGGCCGAGTAGGAACGCGGCGCGTCCACTGCCTGCTGGTCGGCGTGCGGAAGCCTCATCTCTGCAAATCGCCTGAAAGTGTTTTACGCAGCCGGTAAGGCTTCGCGCCGAACGGCTCGCTTCTTTTGCTGTCCACCTCCTATCGATGCTGTATCGGATCTGGAGGTCTTCCCATGCTCACCATTGGCAGTTGCACGCTCGAGACACGCGTCGTCGATATCACGACGCTCGACGTCGACGCGATCGTCAACGCGGCGAACACGTCACTGCTGGGCGGCGGTGGCGTGGATGGCGCGATTCACCGCGCGGCGGGCCCCGATCTGCTGCGCGAATGCGAGCGGCTAGGCGGCTGCGTGACGGGCGACGCGAAGATAACGGGCGGCTACCGGTTGAAGGCGCGTCATGTGATTCACGCGGTCGGCCCCGTGTGGCACGGCGGCGAGCGCGGCGAAGCAGAGCTGCTGGCTTCGTGCTACCGGCGCTCGCTCGAACTCGCGCGCGACGCGAGCGCGAAGAGCATCGCGTTTCCCGCGATCAGCTGCGGCGTCTATCGCTTTCCCGCCGACGACGCCGTGCGCATCGCCGTTCAAGCAACGATCGACATGTTGCCCCAGGCGCCGCTCGTCGAATGCATCGTCTTTGCATGTTTCGACGAAACGATGTTCTCGCGGTACCGGACCGAATTCGAACGACGCCTTCAGGCGCCGCCCTCGAATCCCGCCTGACGCCACGCCTCGAACACGACCACGGCCACGGTATTCGACAGATTCAGGCTGCGATTGCCGGGGCGCATCGGCAGACGCACGCGCTGCTGGTTCGGAAAGCGGTTCAGTACGGAGTCCGGCAGGCCGCGCGTTTCCGCGCCGAACACGAACCAGTCTCCTGGCTTGAACGCGCGCGAATGAAAGGGACTCGAGCCGCGCGTCGTGAAGGCGAACATGCGCGCAAGGTCAGGCGACTCGCTTTCGATCAGCGCATCCCAATTGCGATGCACATGCATCTGCGCGTATTCGTGATAGTCGAGACCGGCGCGGCGCATCTTCGCGTCATCGAGCGGAAAGCCGAGCGGCTCGATCAGATGCAGGCGCGCGCCCGTGTTCGCGCACAGGCGGATCACGTTGCCGGTGTTCGGCGGAATTTCAGGCTCGACGAGAACGACGTTGAACATAAGCGGGTGAACTGGAAACTAGTTTTTCGGCGTCCGAAGCGCGACCAGATTGGTCACGCGGCGCGCGCCTGCTGCCTTCAGTGTGCGAGCCAGCGCATCGAGCGTGGCGCCCGTCGTCATCACATCGTCGACGATGGCGACGTGCAGGTCCTCGACCGGCTTCACGACCTCGAACGCCCGGCCGACATTCTGCCTGCGCGCCTCACGATCGAGCTTCGATTGCGGCGCGGTGTCGATCACGCGCCGCACGAGCGCCACATCGCTGCGAACGCCCATCGATTTCGCACAGGGCCGCGCGATTTCCCACGCCTGGTTGTAGCCGCGCTCGATGAGCCGCCGCGCCGAAAGCGGAACGGGCGCAACGACGTCGGGGCGGTCGCGTTCGTCGAGCGCGTCGGCCGCGGACCACGCAAGGCGCCGCGCGAACTCATGCGCGAGCGCGAGCCGCGCGCGAAACTTCAGCCCGACTGCGAGCGCGTCCAGCGGCGCGCGATAGTCGGCGACCGTCAGCGTCGCGTCGAATGCAGGCGGTGTCGCGATGCAGTTGCCGCAGCGATATCGAGTGATGCTCGCGCGCCGAAAGCCGCTCAGCGGAACCGCGCAGATCGTGCAGCGCAGCCGCGCTTCGTTCCACCATGATTCGTCGCAAAAACTGCACAGCGTTCGATGCGACATATTGCCGCATAACGCGCAGAGATTCGGCAACGCGAGTCGCGCGAGCGCGGGCAGTGTCGAGATCGAACGTTGCGCGACGCGGACGAACCGTTCGCGAAACCTGTCATGCAAAGCGCCCGGGCGCGACCACCGGAAAGCCCGATTCGGCATATCGACACGCCTCCGAAGGCCGCTGACACTGAAGGGACGGAATCGAGCGAGTATACTTCGCACTCTTCGTCCGTACGACTTCAATGACCGTGTCTGTCACCGAAACTGGCCGTCCGGCCTATGATTCGCGCCGCATTCGAAAGATTTTCGACCGCCGGGCCGCCACGTTCGACGACGTCGCGTTCCTGCCGCGCGAGATCGCGCAGCGCATGCGCGAACGGCTCGATTACATCAAGGTGAAGCCGGCACAGGTGCTCGATGCGGGCTGCGGCGCCGGCGACGATCTTCCTGCGCTGCGCCAGCGCTTTCCCGAAGCGCCCGTGTTCGGCGCCGATCTCTCGCAAGCGATGCTCGCGCGCGCCGTCACGCACGACGCCACCGACACCAGCTGGCGGCGCTTTTTGCCCGCGTCGCTCGGCAAGGCGCTTGGCTCACGCGGTCCGCGCTTCGCTCAAGCCGATTTCTCCGCGCTGCCTTTCGTATCGGGCGCATTCGAATTCATCTGGTCGAACCTCGCGCTGCATTGGCATTCGCGGCCCGATCTCGTATTCCCTGAATGGCAGCGCGTGCTGAAGGTCAACGGCCTGTTGATGTTCAGCACGCTCGGACCCGACACGCTGAAAGAACTGCGCGGCGCCTATGCAGAGATCGAAGCCGCGCACGGCGTCAATACGCACAAACATGTAATCGACTTCGTAGACATGCACGATCTGGGCGATATGCTTGTCGAAAGTGGCTTTGAAATTCCCGTGATGGACCAGGAGACGCTGACCATCACCTACAAGTCACCTGAGTCGCTGCTCGCCGATGTGCGCCGTTGGGGCGCTTATCCGTTGCAGCGCGAAGGGTTGCCGGGCGTCGCGTCGAGGCGCATGCACAAGGCGCTGCTCGCCGCGCTCGAAGCGCGCCGTCGCGCCGATGGCACGATCCCCCTGACCTTCGAGGTGATCTACGGACACGCATGGAAGGCCGTGCCCCGGACAACTCCCGAAGGGCATGGAATCGTGCGAATCGAAGACATAGGGCGAGGTCGGCAGAAGAATCGTTGAGGCGGTAAAGACGACATCTGTTATGTCTGGGATTACCACCTCAAAAACTGCGTCAAAACGGCGCAGAGGCTTGTGCAGCATGGCTTGGCGGCCGATAGAGCGTTGCTTGTGGATGCTATAGATCGGCCCTATAATGCGTCAGTTTGTCGCTCAATGTTCCCACAATTGGAGCGACAGGCCCGGGGCGTTTGCGGTTCGGGTAGCCGTAGTTGCTGGGCGTGAATGGCATTGGCGGTATGCGATGACTGGCGGTTCGCGGGAGGCAGCGATGAATGCAACCGATCTGCTTGCTGAGTCGGAACCCGTCCTCAAGGACTGGACGATGAAGCGCAATTGTTCGGTGTCGCCGCGGCAATTCGTGTTCTTCTATGTCTCGCTCGCGGCATTCTCGCTGTTGATAGCATTCCTGCTGGTCCTGTGCGGCGTGTGGCTGGTGTTGCCGTTCACGGGTATCGAGTTGCTCGCTGTCGGCGCTGCATTTGCGGTCTATGCGCGCCATGCCGTCGATTACGAACGCATCCGGCTGTTTCCCAACCGGCTCGTGATCGAACAGGTCAGCGCCGAGCATCTCACGCAGTTCGAATTCAATCCGCGCTGGGTGCGGGTCGAACCGGCAGCGACGCCGCGCGATTACATCAAGCTGGTGTCGCGGGGCGAGACGGTCACGATCGGGCAGCATCTTGCGCAATATCGGCGCGCGCAATTCGCCGACGAACTGCGTCTGTGGCTCAGGCAGTGTTAGGCGTCAAAAGTTGCGCACTGAATCACGCGCCATTCCAGACGAGGGGCAGCCTTCCAGCGGGGTCGAGGGTTTGAATGGAAATTTTGGGTAAGGAAGCTATGAAAACAATCAAGCGAGCCCTCACGGGCGTGCTGGCGTGTAGCGGGCTGCTCTTCGCCGGCGCCGCCCTTGCAGTCGGTGACAGTCCAGGCGGCCCCAGCGTCAACGAGATCAATCTCCAGCCGCCAGTGACCAGAATCGCTGAGGAGCTCTACAGCCTCCATACGCTGATGCTGATCCTCTGTACGATCATCTTCGTCGGCGTGTTCGGCGTGATGTTCTATTCGATCTTCGCGCACCGCAAGTCGAAGGGTCACACGGCCGCCAATTTCCACGAAAGCACCACCGTCGAAATCATCTGGACGGTCGTCCCGTTCATCATCGTCGTCCTGATGGCGCTGCCTGCCACGCGGACCGTCGTCGCGATGAAGGACACTTCCAATGCCGACCTGACCGTCAAGGTCACGGGCTACCAGTGGAAGTGGGGCTACGACTACGTGAAGGGTCCCGGCGAAGGCATCAGCTTCCTGTCGACGCTGACCACGCCGCGTAGCGAAGTCAACGGCCAGCAGCCGATCACGGATACCTATCTGCAGGAAGTCGATCACCCGCTCGTCGTGCCTGTCAACAAGAAGATCCGCATCATCACCACCGCGAACGACGTCGTTCACTCGTGGTATGTGCCGGCGTTCGGCGTGAAGCAGGACGCGATTCCCGGCTTCGTGCGCGACACGTGGTTCAAGGCGGAGAAGGTCGGCACATATCGCGGCTTCTGTACGGAACTCTGCGGCAAGGAGCACGCGTACATGCCCGTCGTCGTGAACGTGCTGTCCGATGACGACTACGCGAAGTGGGTCGACGACGAGAAGAAGAAAATGGCCGCGGGCCAGGACGATCCGAACAAGACCTATACGCTCGCCGAACTGACGGAGCGCGGCGCCAAAGTGTACGCGTCGAACTGCGCGGTTTGCCACCAGCCGACGGGCAAGGGCGGCGGCGCGTTCCCGGCGCTTGACGGCAGCAAGGTCGCGAACGGCCCGCTCGCCGAACACGTGAGCATCGTGCTGAAGGGCAAGAACGCGATGCCGTCCTGGGCGCCGACGCTGAACGACGTCGAGATCGCCTCGGTCATCACGTTCGAGCGCAATTCGTGGGGCAACCACACGGGCGATATCCTGCAGCCGAAGCAGGTCGCGGATGCGCGCAACGGACGTCTGCCGTCGGGCGGCGATCACCTGGCGGGCGCAGCGGCGGCCGCCGCGTCGGATGCAACGGCTGCGAGCGGCGCGGAAGGCGCAAGCGGCGCGGCAGCGGCAAGCGGCGAAGCGGGCGCATCGGCTCCCGCGGCGGCATCGGGCGCTTCGGACAATGCAGCGGCATCGGCACCGCAAGCGTCACTGCCCGCCACGATCTACTTCGAAACGAACAAGAGCACGCTGCCCGCCGACGCGAAGGCCGCTGTCGATGCAGCCGCCGCGTATGCGAAGGCGCATCCCGATGCGAAGTTCACGCTGTCGGGCTACACGGACGCAACGGGTTCCGCCGACAAGAACGCGCAGCTCGCGAAGGCGCGCGCCGAAGCCGTGCGCGATGCGCTCAAGGCAGCAGGCATCGCCGAAGACCATATTATTTTGAAGAAGCCGGAGACGATCACGGGCGGTGCGGACGCGAAGGAAGCGCGCCGGGTCGAGATCAGCCCAGCGGCCTGACGTGTCACAGTCAGAGAAAAGCAGCATTCGATTTAGGAGATTGTCATGTCTAGCATCGGACACGATGTAACCGCGGGGCACGAGCACGTCCACGGCGATCACGCGCATGCGACGCCGCACGGCTGGCGTCGCTGGTTGTTCGCGACCAACCACAAGGACATCGGTACGCTGTATCTGATTTTCTCGTTCATCATGTTCCTGTCAGGGGGCGTGATGGCGCTGGCAATCCGTGCCGAACTGTTCGAGCCGGGTCTGCAGATCATGCGTCCCGAGTTCTTCAACCAGCTGACCACCATGCACGGCCTCATCATGGTGTTCGGCGCAATCATGCCGGCCTTCGTCGGCTTCGCAAACTGGATGGTTCCGCTGCAGATCGGCGCATCGGACATGGCCTTCGCGCGGATGAACAACTTCAGCTTCTGGCTGCTGCCCGTCGCTGCCGTGCTGCTGGTCGGTTCGTTCTTCACGCCTGGCGGCGCGACGGCCGCCGGCTGGACGCTGTACGCGCCGCTGTCCACGCAGATGGGCCCGGGCATGGACTTCGCGATCTTCGCGGTCCACATCATGGGCGCGTCGTCGATCATGGGCGGCATCAACATCGTCGTCACGATCCTGAACATGCGCGCACCCGGCCTCACGCTGATGAAGATGCCGATGTTCGTGTGGACGTGGCTGATCACCGCGTACCTGCTGATCGCCGTGATGCCGGTGCTCGCGGGCGCGATCACGATGGTGCTGTTCGACCGCCACTTCGGCACGTCGTTCTTCAACGCGGCAGGCGGCGGCGACCCGGTGATGTACCAGCACATCTTCTGGTTCTTCGGGCACCCCGAGGTGTACATCATGATCTTGCCGGCGTTCGGGATCGTGTCGCAGGTGATCCCGGCGTTCGCGCGCAAGCCGCTGTTCGGCTATAGCTCGATGGTGTACGCGACGGCTTCGATCGCGATCCTGTCGTTCATGGTCTGGGCGCACCACATGTTCGCGACGGGCATGCCCGTCACGGGCCAGCTGTTCTTCATGTACGCGACGATGCTGATCGCAGTGCCGACGGGCGTGAAGGTGTTCAACTGGGTCGCGACGATGTGGCGCGGTTCGCTGACGTTCGAAACGCCGATGCTGTTCGCGGTCGGCTTCCTGTTCGTGTTCACGTTCGGCGGCCTGACGGGGCTGATGCTCGCGATGGCGCCGCTCGACATCCAGTATCACGGCACGTACTTCGTGGTCGCGCACTTCCACTACGTGCTGGTGGCGGGGTCGCTGTTCGGGCTCTTTGCCGGCTGGTACTACTGGTCGCCGAAGTGGACAGGCTGGATGTACAACGAGACGCGCGGCAAGATCCACTTCTGGGCATCGCTGATCTTCTTCAACCTCGCGTTCCTGCCGATGCACTTCGTCGGTCTCGCCGGCATGCCGCGTCGCTACGCCGACTATCCGGCGCAGTTCGCCGACTGGAACCAGGTCATCACGATCGGCGCGTTCGGCTTCGGCCTCGCACAGGTGTACTTCCTGTTCGCGGTCGCGCTGCCCGCTTATCGCGGCGGCGGCGAACTCGAAAAAGCATCGGACAAGCCGTGGGACGGCGCAACGGGTCTCGAATGGACCGTGCCGAGCCCGGCACCGTTCCACACGTTCGAAAACCCGCCGACGGTCGAATAATCGATCGGGCAGTCTTCGAAGCTCCGCTCCGGCAAACGCAGCGCCGGAGCGGAACACTGAACCGAAACACTGCGCAGCAACGAAGGTTCGAGAAGTTCAGCATGACCCGGAATCCACAAAAAAGACGTACGCCCGAAGAAATTCGCGCTGGCAATCTGCGACTCGGTCTGATTCTGCTTGTTATCGTCGCCGTCTTTTTTCTGGGTGCCATCGTCAAGCAGGTCTGGTTCTCCTGACCTGTCGTGACGAGTCGATCACCCGTGCAAGCGATCTGTTGAGGAAGTTCGATGTCGACGCAACCGCCCGCTGGGGCCGATCGTTCTTTTAACCGTTCGATGCTGTTCAAGCTCGTCGTCGTCGCGTTTCTGATGTTCGGCTTCGGGTTTGCGCTGATACCGATGTATCGCGCGATCTGCGAAGTCACGGGCATCAACAATCTCGTGCAGCGGGATGCAACGGCGCGCGAGGCGAAGAACACGCAGGTCGACATGAGCCGCACGATTTCGATCGAGTTCGATGCGAACGCGCGCGGCCCGCTCGGTTTCAAGCCGGAGCAGAACAGCATCGACGTGCATCCGGGCGAAGTGACGACGGTGATGTACGACGTGACGAACCAGCAGGGGCGCACGATTCAGGCTCAGGCCATCCCGAGCTACGCGCCGAAGCAGGCCACCGAGTACTTCAGGAAGATCGAGTGCTTTTGCTTTACGCAGCAGACCTTGAAGGCGAACGAATCGAAGCGGATGCCGGTGGTGTTCCTCGTCGATCCGAAATTGCCGAAGGACGTGAAGACGATCACGCTGTCGTACACGTTCTTCGAATTGAACACGCCGGCGGCGGCGCCGCGCGGCACGGAAGGTCAGGCGGCTGACAACGCGAAGGCGTCGAACCCCGCATGACACGTAACAGAAGCGCTTGCCCAAAGAAGGCGAGGATATGAACGATAGCGGTGGCGGCGGCAGGAAGAGCAGTTTTGGCCAGTCGATGAAAGCCGTGATGTGGTCGTTTTTGGGCGTGCGCAAACGGCGCGATCTGGAAGCGGACGCAGCGCAGCTCAACCCGCTGCATGTGATCATCGCGGCGCTGATCGGCGCGGCGGTCTTTATCGGGGTGTTGATCCTGATCGTGCGCGCGGTGGTCGGCTAGGCGAGGCGGTGGAACAAGGGCGGTCGTTTCGACGCCCGGACGGAATGGAGAGGGTGGCGCAGCGCGCCGCTGGATGTTGCAGAGAGAGCCGGAGAGCGGCGCGGGCGGCTGCGGAGCCAACCGGACCAAGCGGAACAACTGGACTGAAGTGGAGAATCAAGAATGAGCGGTCAAAACGATAGCCCGTACTATTTCATACCGCATCCGTCGCGGCATCCGATCAGCGCGGCGATTGGGCTGCTGATCCTGCTCGGATCGTTTGCGTCGTGGGTGAACGGCGAGCCGTGGGCGCCCATCACGGCGCTGATTGGTCTGCTGTGGCTGCTCTTCGTGCTGTATCACTGGTTCGGCGACGCCATCTCCGAATCGGAAGGCGGCATGTACGGCAAGCGCGTCGACACGTCGTTCCGATGGAGCATGAGCTGGTTCATCTTCTCGGAAGTCATGTTCTTCGGCGCGTTCTTCGGTGCGCTGTTCTACGCGCGCGCGATCGCGATGCATCAGCTCGGCAGCCTCGACTACAAGCTGATCTGGCCGGATTTCTCAGCGGTGTGGCCGAACATCGGCCCGGCTGATCTGGTGTCGCACTTCAAGTCGATGACGCCGTGGCCCGTGCCGACCATCAACACGGCGCTGCTGCTGTCATCGGGCGCGACGCTGACGGTCTCGCACCACGCGCTGCGCGAGAACCATCGCTCGAAGGCCATCGCATGGCTCGCCGCGACGGTCGTGCTGGGTGTCACGTTCCTGTTCATGCAGGGCTTCGAGTACTTCCACGCGTACAACGAACTGAACCTGACGCTCGCGTCGGGCGTGTACGGCTCGACGTTCTTCCTGCTGACGGGCTTCCACGGCTTCCACGTGTTCCTCGGCGGCACGATGCTGACGGTGGTGATGATCCGGTTGATCCGCGGCCATTTCACGGCGGACCATCACTTCGCATTCGAAGGCGCGGCGTGGTACTGGCACTTCGTCGACGTCGTATGGCTGGGTCTGTACGTCGTCGTGTACTGGCTGTAAGCGTTGTTTTCCGAGCTTCGGAGGCCTGCGCGCCGTGCGTCATATCGACGCAAGAAAGCACCGCAAGCATCGCTCAGCTGACGCGGCTCGCGTGTCGAGCGCGCGGCAGTGAAAGCAGTCATACGAAGGTATCAGAAGCGCCGCCCTCGACTCCGTCGGGGCGGCGTTTTGTTTGCTAGAGTGAGAATTTCGCGGATCGCGAAAGGCTGTGTTGCCGGATCGTCGCGAAAATAAGTGGCATACTTCGCCGTCAAATTGAGACGGCACACGTCGACACGCGCGTAGCGCGAGCGATGTGACCCGCGTGTCATGGACGCGTTGCGGCGTTCACGAAAAGCGCGTCGTCGATGAGCGACAGGGGGCGTCAGCGGCCGTATGGAATGCCAGTCGATTGAATCCAGCCCATCCAGTGCGCGAACAGGATGAACAGGAACAGCGAAATCGACAGACCGACACGCGTCGCCAGCGACCACACCATGCGCTTCGTCCTGCCGCGGTCGTGCATCATGAAATACAGCGCAGACACCATGCTGGCGATGATCAGAGCGAAAGCGATGGGAACGAGAATGTGCATGGAAGCAACTGAAATTCAGGAAAGCGAAGGCAACAAACTCATTATCGCACCGCGAGCAATGGTTCGTCTGTCCGCCGAAATTGCACGATGAAGATTCGTCTGATCCCCACGCTGCTGATTCTGATCGTCGTCGCCGTGACCGTGCGGCTCGGCTTCTGGCAGCGTGATCGCGCGCATCAGAAGGAAGCGCTGGAGGCGCAAATCACGCAGTTCGAGAACGCGCCCGCGCAGAACATCGGCGCCGCGCCGATTGCGTTGAAGCAGATCGAGTTCCATCGCGTGCGGGCCGTCGGACAGTTCATGCCGCAGCAAGTGGTGTACCTCGATAATCGCCCGTATAACGATCAGCCGGGCTTTTACGTCGTGATGCCTTTTAAACTGCGCGACGGTGGCTATGTGCTCGTCAATCGCGGCTGGCTGCCGCGCAACATGAACGAGCGCACGACGATCGCGCCGTACGGCACGCCGAAGGGCGAGGTCGAAATCGAAGGGATCGCGCGCGCCGACGCGACGCGCGCATTCGAGCTCGGCGAGGGCGGTTCGGCCGCGCGTCAGACGATTCGTCAGAACCTCGACGTCGCGTCGTATGCCTCCGAAACGGGCTTGGCGCTCCAGCCTTTCGTGATCCAGCAGATCAGCGACGATGGCGACGGGCTCGTGCGCAACTGGCCCGCGCCGACGTCGGGCGTCGATCGCAACTACGGCTATATGTTCCAGTGGTGGACCATGGCCGCAGCCGCCGTCGCATTCGGGCTGTATGCGGCCCGACGCGCCGCGAAACACGAAAAGCTCGCGCAGAACGCGAACCCCGAGGGCAACGCCAACAACGAAAAGGCGCCGCACGCATGACGCTTGACGGGCGTTTCGGGCGACATCCAAAGGCGCCGCCAACAGCACCATCATTGAAAGAGGATCAGTAGTGTCGACGCAGAACCCCCGCTCCCAGCAAGCAAGACAGAAGCCATCGCAGGGCGCGCCGCGTCGCCAGCCGGCCGGCAAGGGCTCATGGCAGCGCGGCCGCTGGATGATGCTGCTGATCGCGTTCGTCTGCGCGGCGCCGGCGATCGGCGCCTACTTTGCGTACTACGTCATCAAGCCCACGGGCGGCACGACGAGCTACGGCAAGCTGGTCGAGCCGCAGCGTCCCATCCCCGAATCGCTGGTCGTGACGGGCGAAGACGGCAAGCCGATGAAACTCGCGTCGCTGCGCGGCCACTGGCTGATGGTTTCCGTCGACAGCAGTGCGTGCGACAAGGCTTGCGTGACGAAGCTGTATTTCATGCGCCAGGTGCGCGCGACGCAGGGGGCCGAGCGCGAGCGCATCGTCAACGTGTTTCTGCGCACGGATGCCGGAAAGGTGCCCGACGTCGTCGATAACGCATACAAGGACACCGAGATGCTGATCGCCGATCCGAAGGACGTGACTGCCTGGCTGCCCGTCGACGACGGCACGCGGATCAACGACCACATCTACATGGTCGATCCGAACGGCAATCTGATGATGCGTTTCCCGAAAGACCCCGACCCGAGCAAGATCAAGGGCGACGTCACGAAACTGCTGAAGTATTCGGGTATCGGCTAAAGTGCCCCGGGCACATTGAATCGCGTTGTGTGGCGGAAGAAGGAAAGATAGATGTTCGTATTGCAACTGGGACTGATCGGGCTGTGCATAGCGCTGCTGCCCTTGTCGTACGTGTGGGTGAAAGTCGACGACAACAAGTTCCGCAAGCTGGTCTGGGTCACGACGTTCCTGACGCTCGACCTCGTGATGTTCGGCGGCTTCACGCGCCTGACCGATTCGGGCCTCGGGTGTCCCGACTGGCCGGGCTGCTACGGCACATCGTCGCCGTTCATCGCGCACGCGGCCATCAGCGCTGCGTTTCAGGCCATGCCGTCGGGCCCCGTCAGCATGACCAAAGCGTGGATCGAGATGATCCACCGCTACTTCGCGATGGCGATCGGCGTGTTGATCGTCGCGCAGACGATCATCGCCTGGGTTGCGCGTATCCGGCGCCGTCCGCTGCATGTGTCGCCGTGGTGGCCGACGTCGCTGCTGCTGCTGATCTGCGTGCAAGGCGCGTTCGGCGCGTGGACCGTGACGATGAAGCTGCAACCTGTGATCGTGACGACGCACCTGCTTCTCGGACTCGCGCTGCTCGGCACGCTTGGCTGGTTCGCCGCGCGTCAGACGCCGCTGCCCGCATACGAGCCTGAAACCGCGCGCTGGCGCACCGCGGCGCTGTTCGGCCTTGCGCTGCTGATCGTGCAGATCGCGCTCGGCGGCTGGGTCAGCACGAATTACGCGGTGCTCGCCTGCACCGACTTCCCGACCTGCAACGGCCAATGGATTCCGCCGATGGACTTCGGACACGGCTTCCATCTGTGGCGCGCGCTCGGCATGACGGGCGACGGCGACGTGATCACGCAGGATGCGCTCGTCGCGATCCACTGGACGCACCGCACGTTTGCATTCGTCGTCGTCGCGTATCTGCTCTGGTTCGCGCTGAAAATGCGCCGTTTCGAGTCGCTGCGGCGGCCCGCAAACGGCGTGCTGCTCGTGATCGCAATTCAGTTCGTCACGGGCCTGTCGAACATCGTTTTGCAATGGCCGTTGCCCGTTGCCGTCGCCCATAACGGCGGAGCCGCAATCCTGCTGCTCCTGCTCGTTATGCTAAACTTTCGAATCGCTTATAGCCGTCCCGGCCGCGCCGTCTTTCCCGCGCGCGATGCCGCGCCAGCGTGATCTTCATGGACAGCACAACTCTCCCCCATTCGCCCGGTAGCCGGATTTCCCAATACATTGCGCTGACGAAGCCGCGCGTGACGCAGCTCGCCGTTTTCTGCGCGGTCATCGGCATGTTCCTGGCGACGCCCGGCATGGTGCCGTGGACGGTGCTGATCGGCGGGGCCGTCGGCATCTGGTTGCTGGCGGGCGCCGCATTTGCGATCAACTGTCTCGTCGAACAGAAAGTCGACGCCAAGATGCGCCGCACCGCGTGGCGTCCGTCGGCGCGCGGCGAAATCACCACCACGCAAATTCTGCTGTTCTCCGCGATTCTCGGCGGCCTCGGCATGTGGACGCTCTACACCTTCACCAATGCGCTCACGATGTGGCTGACCATCGCCACCTTCGTCGGCTATGCAATCATCTACACGCTGCTGCTGAAGCCCGCCACGCCGCAAAACATCGTGATCGGCGGCGCGTCGGGTGCGATGCCGCCGGCGCTCGGCTGGGCAGCCGTGACGGGCCACGTGCCCGGCGACGCATGGATTCTGGTGCTGATCATCTTCGTGTGGACGCCGCCGCATTTCTGGTCGCTTGCGCTGTATCGCCGCAAGGACTACGAGAACGCCGGCCTGCCGATGCTGCCGAACACCCACGGCGAAAAGTACACGCGTCTGCATATCTTCCTGTACACGGTCATTCTGTTCGCCGTCACGCTGATGCCGTTTATTTCGGGCATGAGCGGAATCGTGTATCTCGCATCAGCGGTTCTGTTGGGCGCGGTGTTCCTCGCGTATGCGTGGAAGATCTATCGGGAATATTCCGACGCCCTCGCGCGTAAGACCTTCCGTTATTCGATCGTTTATCTGTCGCTGCTCTTCGCGGCGCTGTTGATCGACCACTATGCGCGTGCCTTGATCGGCGCGTAACACCATGCTCACCAAACGGTTCGCGCGCGTGGCGCGCGTTGCACTCGTCGCGTGCGCGCTCGGCGGCGCGGCGCTGATCTCGGGATGCGGGAAAGAACAGCCCGCGTTCACGAACGTCGACATCACGGGTAACAAGCAGTTCGGCGCCGACTTTTCGCTGCCCGACGCGAGCGGCAAGATGCACTCGCTTGCCGACTACAAGGGCAAGGTCGTCGTGCTGTTCTTCGGTTATACGCACTGCCCGGACGTCTGCCCGACGACGATGGCCGAGCTCTCGCAGGCGCTTCAGCAGTTGGGCCCCGAAGACGCGAAGCGCGTGCAGGTGCTGTTCGTCACCGTCGATCCCGAGCGCGACACGCCTGACCTGATGGCGCAATACGTGCCCGCGTTCAATCCGACGTTCGTCGGCCTGCGCCCTGCCAATCAGCAGCAACTTGAGAAGGTGACGAAGGATTTCCGCGTCTATTACGCGAAAGTGCCGGGCAAGACGCCCGACAGCTACACGATGGACCACACGGCCGCCAGCTACGTATTCGATACCGATGGCAAGCTACGCCTCTTCGCGCGGGACGGTCAGGGCGCCTCGCCGTGGGTTCACGATCTCAAGCTGCTGCTAGGCTGAGGCTACTGGACCGGACCGACCAGCGGCGCAAACCGCATTTCGGGTTTCGACAATGAAAGGCTGCACGGTGACGTGCGGCCTTTTTTCATTCTGCGCCGGTCTCGTCCGTTGACGCGGCGCGTTATGTCCTTCACAAGCCATCTCAAGTCGGTGCACCAGGCTGCCGTTATCCAGAAAGGCAATCGTTTGCGATTGCGGCGCATCCAAAACCGCGCGCGAACGATATGCCGAAGTAGTGACCACACCAAAGAGACCAACACAAATGAGCAGGATGAGTCTGAACCGCAAGCTGTTGCTGTCGCTTGCGCTCGTATGGCTGGGTTTGCTGGGCGTCAGCTTGTGGAGCGCGGTCGAAACGCGCTCGACGATGCTCGCCGAGCGCAAGGCCGGCATGGTGAATCTCGTCGAAGCGGCGCAAGGCGTCGTCAGCGGTTATTACGCGCTCGCGCAGGCCGGCAAGATGAGCGAGGCCGACGCGCAGCGCGACGCGCTCGCGCGGCTCTCGACGATGCGCTACGGCGAGTCCGGCTACCTCTTCGTGATGGATTCGAAGCCCGTCGTGCTGATGCATCCGACATTGCCGCAGATGGTCGGCAAGCAGGTCGGCGACTTCAAGGACCCGGACGGCAAGCTGCTGTACGTGACGATCGTCGATGCGGCGAAGGCGACGGGCAACGGCTTCGCCGCCTATCGCGGACGCCTGCCGCACAGCGAAGAGGCCGTGCCGAAGATCAGCTATGTCGTGCATTTCGCGCCGTGGGACTGGAACATCACGAGCGGCGTGTTCGTGCGCGACATCGACACTGCCTACTACGCGAACCTCGTCGAGCACTTCATCGTCGTGCTGGTGATCGGCGCGGTGATTTCGCTCGCGATGCTGCTCATCATCCGCAACGTGCGCGCCAGCCTCGGCGGCGAGCCGCAGGACGCGGCGCGGCTCGCGTCGCGTATCGCGACAGGCGACCTCACGCACCTCGTGCCCGTGCGTACCGACGATTCGTCCAGCATGATGGCCGCGATGAACGAGATGCAAAGCCGCTTGCAGCGCGCGATCGGCGAGATCCGGCAGTCGGCGGAATCGATCGCGACGGCGACGCAGCAGATCGCGGCGGGCAACGGCGACCTGTCGCAGCGCACCGAGCAGCAGGCGGCCTCGCTGCAGGAAACGGCGGCGAGCATGGAAGAGCTGACGGCGACCGTCAAGCAGAACGCCGACAACGCGCGCCAGGCGAGCGGGCTCGCGAATAACGCATCGGAGATCGCGACGAAGGGCAACGAGGTCGTCAATCGCGTGATCAGCACGATGACGGAGATCAACGACAGCTCGCGTCAGATTTCGGAAATCATCGGCGTGATCGAAGGGATCGCGTTCCAGACGAACATTCTCGCGCTGAACGCGGCCGTCGAAGCGGCGCGCGCGGGCGAGCAGGGGCGCGGCTTCGCAGTCGTCGCGGGCGAAGTGCGCAGCCTCGCGCAACGTTCGGCGACGGCCGCGAAGGAGATCAAGCAACTGATCGGCGCATCCGTCGAGCGCGTCAACAACGGCTATACGCTCGTCGAACAGGCGGGCACGACGATGGGCGACATCGTGCAGGCCGTGCGTCGCGTGACCGACATCATGGGCGAAATCGCAGCGGCATCCGAAGAGCAGAGCAGCGGCATTTCGCAAGTGGGCCGCGCGGTCACGCAGATGGACGAAGTGACGCAGCAGAACGCCGCGCTCGTCGAGCAGGCTGCCGCCGCCGCCTCGTCGTTGCAGGATCAGGCGGCGCGCTTGCGACAGGCGATCGGCATGTTCCGCGTGAACGGCGGCGAAGCAGCCGTTGCATCGAACACGGTTGCATCGGTGGCAAAGAAGGCTGCGCCTGCCGTCGCGAAGGCGCCGTCCGCGCCGGCGGCTCCCGCGGCGAAAGCGACGCCGGACGCGGCGGCCCGCGTCGCGACGAAGC
This sequence comes from Paraburkholderia phymatum, assembly GCF_038900715.1. Lineage (GTDB taxonomy): Bacteria > Pseudomonadota > Gammaproteobacteria > Burkholderiales > Burkholderiaceae > Paraburkholderia > Paraburkholderia phymatum_A. The sequence goes on from NZ_JAYMRZ010000015.1 coordinate 155,473, forward strand.
CCGTTGCGAAGCCCGCTGCAAAGTCCGCCGAGCCGCCGCGTCCGGCGAAGGTCCAGTCCTCCGACGACGACTGGACGACGTTCTGACCAGTTGCGCATCCGTCGATCGCAATCATCGTTGCCGAACTGTGGCGGCAGTGCTTGCGATCGACGATCGCGCTACTGCGGTTCTTCGCGAATATGCCTTCGCGCGCTCCGGTCACGAAGCGGAATCTCCGCGCGCGGCCCGGCCCGCTTCATGCGCATACCCATATGCGATCCCTGTATTTCACATCGCTGCACGCCTGTGAGACCATTTCAGGCTCGACGGACCGTGGGCAACACCCGTTCGCCCGCCGTCGGACACGAATCTGAAACAAGCAGTCAAGAGAGAATCACATGCAGCGCAGAACACTCATCAAGGTTTTTTCCGCAGCGCTCGCTTCGGCGGCACTCGTCACCAGCTTCGGCGCGCGCGCCGACGACAAGGTCATCAAGGTCGGCACGATCAGCGGTCCCGACGCGCAAATCTGGTCGGTTGTGCAGAAGGTCGCGAAGCGCGAAGGCCTGAACGTCAAGGTCATCGAGTTCAACGATTACGTGCGGCCGAACGCCGCGCTCGACGCCGGCGATCTCGACGCGAACAGCTTCCAGCACCAGCCGTATCTCGACAGCCAGATCAAGCAGCGCGGCTACAAGATCGTCAACGTCGGCCTGACGTACATCTCGCCGCTCGGCATCTATTCGAAGAAGCTGAAGTCTGTGAAGGATCTGCCGCAGGGCGCGAAGGTCGCAGTGCCGAACGATCCGTCGAATGAAAACCGCGCGCTGCTGCTGTTGCAAACGCAAGGCGTGCTCAAGCTGAAGGCGGGCGCGGGCACGAACGGCAACAACGCGACGCCGCTCGACGTCGCCGACAATCCGAAGAAGGTGAAGCTCGTCGAACTCGATGCCGCGCAATTGCCGCGCTCGCTCGCCGACGTCGACGCTGCCGCCATCAACACGAACTTCGCGCTGGCTGCGGGCCTGCAGCCGACGAAGGACGCGATCGCGCTCGAAGACGTGCACAGCCCGTACGCGAACCTCATCGCCGTGCGCACGAAGGACAAGGATCAGCCGTGGGTGAAGAAGCTGGTCGCCGCTTACCAGTCGGAAGACGTGCGCCAGTTCATCAAGACCGAGTTCAAGGGATCAGTCGTGCCGTCGTTCTAAGCGGCGTCGATCGACCTGTCGATGTGCAAAGCGCCACGGGCAACCGCGGCGCTTTTTTTTGCTCCAGGAAAAGGCCGGCACGCGTGAACTTACAGCGCGCGCTCCCATCGTTCGATCACGAGATCGCGCCCGAAGCGCCGCTCAGGCGTCGCCGATGCGAGCGAGAAGCCAGTCTGAATGAAGAGGCGGCGCGCATCGTCGAGCGTGCTTTCGCTTTCGATGCATAGCGCGCGATAACCGGTGCGCTTCGCAAAGCGCAAAGATTCGTCGATCAGCTGCGTGCCGATGCCGAGCCGCCGCACGTCGGGCTCGACATACAGCATGCACACCTGTGCGTGCGCATCCGACGCAGCCGCGACCAGCGCCGACCCGACGATCAGGCCGTCCTGTTCGGCGACCCAGCAGTTCTCGCGCCGTGCATCGTGGCGCTGCGCGAATTGTCCGATCTGCTGCGCGATCAGCGCCTCGAACGTGTGATCCCAGCCGTGGCTGGCCGCGAACAGCTGCGCCTGTCGCGAGATCAGCAAGCCGTAATCGCCCGCTCGCGGCGCGCGCAGCGTGACGATGCTGCGCCGTGGCCGCTCGTCGAGCAGCCGCTCGATCAGCTTCATCGCGCCGACCAGTTGATCCTGCGATTGCGGCGCGATCCGGGCCAGCACGGCGGAGACTTCGTCGACGGCGGCGGCATCGAGTGGACGCCAGGCGGCGAGGCCTTCTTCGGTGAGCGAGACCAGCGACTGGCGCGCGTCGACCTCTGACGGGCGGCGCGAAATCAGGTTGCGCCGTTCGAAGCTCGCAAGCAGACGGCTCAGATAGCCGCTGTCGATGCCGAGATTGCGCGCGAGCGCGGCAGCCGTCTGATGCGGGCCGCGCGAAAGCTCGTGCATCACGCGCACTTCCGTCAGCGAAAACGGGCTTTTCTGCAAATGCTCGTGCAACACGCCGATATGCTGCGTGTAAAAGCGATTGAAATGGCGGACGGCTTGCGCCCGGGCTGTAGCGGGATCGTTCACCGTGTCCGTTCCCCGTATTTGGCTGTCATTCGTTCACCGCGCTGTGTGTCTGTCGATCGGGTGATAGCGCCCGAATTCCGAAGTTTGCACCAGATTGTTAATTAAGAGGTATGACATTTGCGGCTTAGCGCACGCAAGTTGACAGACGATTCACGGAGACCAATCCGACAACTGGTCTCAAATACGGGTATGCCCTAATGCCAGATCGGTGTCAGTGGAAATCCGCTTAATTCGCTGATCGCCTTTTGCGACAAGGGCTTGGTCGAGATAGACCAGCTAGATACCAGCTCGTTGACTGGTATTATTGTGGTTATATAATGGGCTCCGACTTCGTAGGCCACCTTCCTCACGATCCCGACCGAGCCCTATGGAAACCCGCTGGTCCGCCCTGACACCCGACGTCCACAACGTCACCCCGCTGTACCTGCAACTCGCCCGCAATCTGGCGACGGCGATCCATTGCGGCGTATGGTCGGCGGGTGAAGCGCTGCCATCGGAGCGCACGTTGTCCGACGCGATCGGCGTGTCGCGCATCACCGCGCGCAAGGCGATTGCGCTGCTGGTCGAGCAGGGGCTGATCCGGCGGGCGCGCGGCGCCGGCAGCTTCATCACGCCGCGCGTCGAAGATCCGCTGTCGCGCCTCACGGGCTTCACGAAGAAGATGGAGCAGCGCGGCTTCCGGCCGGACTCCGTCTGGCTCGAGCGCGAGATCCGCACGGCGACTCGCGAAGAGATCGTGCATCTGGGCCTGTCGCCGGGCGCTTCCGTCGCGAGCCTGCGCCGTCTGCGGCGCGCCGACGGCATCGTGATGGCCGTCGAGCATTCGTCGCTGCCCATTTCGATCGTGCCCGAGCCGCAGGCGATCGGCGGCTCGCTCTACAGCTATCTCGAGCAGCGCGGCGCGCCCGTCGTCCGCGCGCTGCAGCACTTTCGCGCCGTCAACGCGTCGAGCGAAATCGCGTCGTTGATGAATATCGATCCAGGCTGCGCGCTTCTGCTGATTACGCGCGTCGGCTACAGCGCCGACCAGCGCGCAATCGAACTCACGGACACCTATTGCCTGGACGACTACTACGACTTCGTCGCCGAACTGCGGTTGTGATCTGCGCATGCAAAGGAAGCGGGCTTGATGCACGACATGCAAAACAGCAGGACGCACGAAACCCACGCGGCACGAATCAGTCACGCACTGGATAACGCAACATCAGAGAGACTCATGCTGACCGGAAACATACTCACTCCCGAAGGCTGGATCCACGGCACGATCGAATTCGAGAACGGCCGCATCACGGCGATCAAGGGCGACGCCGTCGATCCGTCGACGAACGACGCGCCGTACATCCTGCCCGGCTTCATCGATCTGCACGTGCATGGCGGCGGCGGCGCCGACGTGATGGAAGCGGGCAACGCGATCGAGGCGATCACCCGCACGCACGCGCGCTACGGCACAACGAGCCTGCTCGCGACGACGATGACCGCGCCGCGCGACGAGCTGATGAGCGTCGTGGCGGACCTCGGCGACGTCGCGCGCAACCGCGTGCCGGGCGGCTCGCGCGTGCTCGGCGTGCATCTCGAAGGCCCGTACATCAATCCTGGCAAGCTCGGCGCGCAGCCTGACGCGGCCGTGTCGGCGGTGCTCGACGAAGTGCTGAAGTATCTGTCGATCGCGCCGATCCGCGTTGTCACGATCGCGCCGGAAATTTCCGGCCACATGGACATCATCTCGGAGATCGCCGCGCGCGGCGTGCGCGTGCAGCTCGGCCACTCGCTCGGCACCTACGACGACGCCGTCGCCGCGATGAAGCACGGCGCGCGCAGCTTCACGCACCTGTTCAACGCGATGTCGCCGCTGCATCACCGCAATCCGGGCATGGTCGGCGCGGCGCTGGCGCACGCCGAGTACGCGGAAATCATCCCCGATCTGCTGCACGTTCATCCGGGCGCGATCCGCGCCGCGATGCGCGCGATTCCGCGCCTCTACGTGGTGACGGACAGCACGTCGGCGACGGGCATGCCCGACGGCGAGTACCGCCTCGGCAGCCAGCACGTCACGAAGTGTCTCGGCGGCGTACGCCTCGCCGACGGCACGCTCGCAGGCAGCACGCTGACGATGGATCAGGCGCTGCGCAACCTCGTATCGCTCGGCCTGCCGATGGCCGACGTTTCAAACCGCATGTCGCGTTACGCCGCCGACTACCTCGGCCTCGAAGACCGCGGCCGTCTCACGCGTGGCGCGTGGGCCGATGTCGTCGTGTTCGACCGTGAACTGACGCTGACGGCGACCTACGTCGAAGGAGAATCGATTGTCGAATATGCTTAAGGAAGCGCTGGCGTCCGCCGACGTGGTCGCCGCGCAACTCAACGATACGTCGCGCGTCGAAGCGCTCGCTGCACGGCTCGCGCAAGAGCCGCGCCATGTCGCGCTGACGGTCGCGCGCGGCAGCTCGGATCACGCGGCGAGTTACTTCGCATCGCTGACGATGAGCCGCATCGGACTGCCCGTCGCGTCGCTGCCGATGTCGGTCGCGACGCTCCAGCAGGCGCCGCTGAAAGTGCGCGGTCAGCTTGCGCTCGGCTTTTCGCAATCGGGCAAGAGCCCCGATCTGGTCGGCACGATGCAGGCGTTGCGCGACGCGGGCGCGCTGACCGTGGCCGCCGTCAATGTGCCCGGCTCGCCGCTCGAAGCGGCATGCGAGTTCTATCTGCCCCTCGTCGCCGGTCCCGAACTGAGCGTCGCGGCCACGAAGAGCTATATCGCGATGCTGTCCGTCTCCGCGCAACTCGTCGCGCACTGGCAAAAGGACGAAGCGCTGCTCGGCGCGCTGAAGTCGCTGCCCGATGCGCTCGCGCGGGCGGGCGCGCTCGACTGGTCGAAGGCTGTCGAAGAACTGCGCGACGTCGAACGGATGATCGTGATCGGCCGCGGCCTCGGCCTCGCGATTGCGCAGGAAGCGGCGCTGAAGCTGAAGGAAACGTCGGGCATTCAGGCCGAGGCGTTTTCGAGCGCCGAAGTGCGTCACGGTCCGATGGAACTGATCGACCGCGACTATCCGCTGCTCGTGTTCGCGCCGCGCGGACCTGAACAGGCGGGTCTGCTGCAACTCGCGCGCGACATGCAGGCGCGCGGCGCGCGCGTGCTGCTCGCCGCGCCCGGCGACGTGCCCGAAGCCGCATTGCCGCTCGTATCGACGGAGCATGCCGCGCTCGATCCGATTGCCGCAATCCTTTCTTTCTACGTGATGGCTGCCGGCCTTGCCGCCGCTCGCGGACGCAATCCCGATGCGCCGCGCCATCTGATGAAAGTCACCGAAACTCACTGATCGAGAGATGCAGATGCGACGTGCTGAGGAGTCCGTTTTGAAGAGCCATTCCGAAGGCCCAATTGTGCTGCTAGCGCCGATGACGGGGCCCGTCGTCCCGCTCGCGAGCGTGCCCGATCCTGTGTTTTCAGGCGGCATGTTCGGCGATGGAATCGGCATTGATCCACTCGAAGGCAAGCTGGTCGCGCCGTGCGACGGCGTCGTGATGCACCTGGCGCGCACGGGTCATGCCGTCACGATCACGACGGAAGAAGGCGCCGAAGTGCTGCTGCATATCGGCATCGACACCGTCGAGCTGAACGGCAAGGGTTTCGCGCCGATGGTCGAACAGGGCGCGAAAGTGCGCAAGGGCGACGTGCTGATCGAGTTCGACCAGGATACGGTCGCGCGCAATGCGCCGAGCCTCGTGTCGGTGATTGCGATTGCCAATTCCGATGCGTTCGAAATCGTCGAGCGCGCCGAAAGCGGCACGCTGAAGGCCGGCGAATCGCCGCTGCTGACGCTGCGTGCGCGAGACGGCCATGCCGTCGCGGCATCGCGCGAGGCGTCGAGCGTCAGCGAAGAAGCGCGTCAATCGATCGTGCTCACGCATGCGGGTGGCCTGCATGCGCGTCCGGCGGCGCGTGCGCGTGAAGCGGCACGCGGTCTCGACGCGCGCGTCGAAGTGCGCTTCGAGGGCAAGAAGGCGGCGATCGAAAGCGTCGTCGGTTTGCTGGGGCTGGGCGCGGGGCAGGGCGCGACGGTCGAGATCGTCGGCATCGGCGCGCAGGCTGCGACGGCCGTCGAGGCCGTCGTACGCGAACTGACGCGCGAGGCGCACGGCGAAGCGGAAGAAAAACCGGCGCGCGAGATGTCGCCCGTGCCCGTCGCGGCCGCGCCCGTGCCTGCTGCAAGCGGCGCGCCGCTTATGCCGAACACGCTCGCGGGCGTGTGTGCGGCGCCCGGCATCGCCGTGGGCAAGCTGGTGCGCTGGGACGACGCCGACATCGATCCGCCCGAGACAACGGGCAACACGCCCGCCGCCGAAAGCCGTCTGCTCGACAGGGCGCTCGCCGCCGTCGATGCCGAACTGAACACGACCGTGCGCGACGCTTCGCAACGCGGCGCGCATGGCGAGGCGGGCATTTTCGCGGTGCATCGCGTGCTGCTCGAAGACCCGACGTTGATCGACGCGGCGCGCGATCTGATCAGCCTCGGCAAGAGCGCGGGCTTCGCTTGGCGCGAGACCATTCGCGCGCAGATCGACGTGCTGTCGAAAGTCGACGATGCGCTGCTCGCCGAACGTGCCGCCGACTTGCGCGACATCGAAAAGCGCGTGCTGCGCGCGCTCGGCTACTCGAACGCGGCTGCGCGCTCGCTGCCCGACGAGGCCGTGCTGAGCGCGGATGAATTCACGCCGTCGGACCTGTCGTCGCTGGATCGCACGCGCGTCACGGCGCTCGTGATGGCGCGCGGCGGCGCGACGTCGCACGCGGCGATCATCGCGCGTCAGGCTGGCATTCCCGCGATCGTCGCGCTGGGCGACGCGCTGCATTCGATCGCCGACGGCACGCAGGTCGTGGTCGATGCGACGGCGGGCCGTCTCGAGTACGCGCCGAGCGCGCTCGATATCGAACGCGCGCGCACCGAGCGCCAGCGTCTTGCCGGCGTGCGCGAAGCGAATCGCCGGACGTCGCAGCAAGCGGCCGCGACGAGCGACGGCCGCGCGATCGAAGTGGCCGCCAACATCGCGACGCTCGACGACGCGACGGCCGCTGTCGAAAACGGCGCGGATGCCGTCGGCCTGCTGCGCACGGAACTGCTGTTCATCCATCGTCAGGCGGCGCCGACCGTCGACGAGCATCGTCAGAGCTATCAGTCGATTGTCGATGCGCTGCAAGGCCGCACGGCCATCATTCGCACGCTCGACGTCGGCGCGGACAAGGAAGTCGATTATCTGACGCTGCCGCCCGAGCCGAATCCGGCGCTCGGCCTGCGCGGCATCCGTCTCGCGCAGGTGCGCCCCGATCTGCTCGAAGACCAGCTGCGCGGCCTGCTCGCCGTTCAGCCGGCGGGCAAGGTGCGCATCATGTTTCCGATGGTGACGGACGTCGGTGAGCTCGTGCGTCTGCGCAAGCGGATCGACGAGCTCGCCGCCGAAAGCGGCCGCACCGACAAGATCGAAGTCGGCGTGATGATCGAAGTGCCGTCGGCCGCGTTGCTGTCCGACCAGCTGTCGAAGCACGCGGATTTTCTGTCGATCGGCACGAACGATCTCACGCAATACACGCTCGCGATGGACCGCTGCCAGGCCGATCTCGCCGCGCAGGCGGACGGGCTGCACCCGGCTGTGCTGCGGCTCGTTTCGGCGGCCGTGCAGGGCGCGGAGAAGCATGGCAAGTGGGTCGGCGTGTGCGGCGCGCTTGCCGGCGATCCGCTCGCGGTGCCGCTGCTCGTCGGCCTCGGCGTGACCGAGCTGTCCGTCGATCCCGTGTCCGTGCCGGGCATCAAGGCGCGTGTGCGCAAACTCGATTATCAGCTGTGCCGTCAGCGCGCCCAGGACGCTCTGGCGCTCGAATCGGCACAAGCGGTAAGAGCCCTGAGCCGCGAACTCTGGCCGCAAGACTGATCGCGCGGCAAGCGCCATTCGACTTCGGACAGAGCCCGTCGGCTCGACATTTCAACCTGCAAATAAAGCAACGACTCTATTACACGAGACAAAGGAGTGGAGGTATCAATGGATGGGAATCCGTTTCTGAAGATTCAGCGCCTTGGCCGCGCACTGATGCTGCCGATCGCGGTACTGCCCGTGGCCGGCCTGCTGTTGCGCCTCGGTCAGCCCGATGTGTTCAACATCAAGATGATCGCCGACGCCGGCGGCGCGATCTTCGACAACCTGCCGCTTCTGTTCGCGATCGGCGTCGCTGTCGGCTTCGCGAAGGACAATAACGGCGTTGCGGCGCTGGCGGGCGCGATCGGCTATCTGATCGAAGTCGCCGTGATGAAGGACATCAACGACAAGCTCAACATGGGCGTGCTGTCGGGGATCATCGCCGGCATCGTCGCGGGGATGCTGTACAACCGGTACAAGGACATCAAGCTGCCCGACTACCTCGCGTTCTTCGGCGGCAAGCGCTTCGTGCCGATCGTCACCGGGGTCGCGTGTCTGGTGCTAGGCATCGTCTTCGGATACGCGTGGGCGCCCGTGCAGGGCGCAATCGACGCCGCCGGCCACTGGCTGACGACGGCAGGCGCAATCGGCGCATTCGTGTTCGGTCTGCTGAACCGTCTGCTGCTCGTCACGGGCTTGCATCACATCCTGAACTCGCTCGCATGGTTTGTGTTCGGCACGTTCACGCCGCCGGGCGGCGCGGCCGTGACGGGCGACCTGCACCGCTTCTTCGCGGGCGACCCGACGGCGGGCACGTTCATGACGGGCTTCTTCCCGATCATGATGTTCGGTCTGCCGGCTGCGTGTCTCGCGATGTTCCACGAAGCGCCGAAGGAGCGCCGCGCGGTGGTCGGCGGCCTGCTGTTCTCGATGGCGCTGACGTCGTTCCTGACGGGCGTGACCGAGCCGATCGAATTCAGCTTCATGTTCCTCGCGCCCGTGCTCTATGCGATCCACGCGGTGCTGACGGGCCTGTCGCTCGCGGTCTGCTCGGCGCTCGGCATCAAGCTGGGCTTCACGTTCTCGGCGGGCGCGATCGACTACGTGCTGAACTACGGCCTGTCTACGAAGGGCTGGGAAGCGATTCCCATCGGCCTTGCCTATGCCGTCGTCTACTACGGTCTGTTCCGCTTCTTCATCCGCAAGTTCAACATGGCGACGCCGGGCCGCGAGCCGGAAACGGCCGATGCCGCCACCGAGTCGTACGCGTCGGGTGGTTATGTGGCGCCTGTCGAAGGCGCAGCGGCAAAGTCGTCGACGCGCGCGCAGCGCTATATCGCTGCGCTGGGCGGCGCGGCGAATCTGTCGGTGGTCGACGCGTGCACGACACGTCTGCGTCTGTCGGTCGTCGATTCGGACAAGGTGTCGGAGAGCGAGCTGAAGTCGATCGGCGCGCGCGGTGTGTTGAAGCGCGGCGCGGGCGCGGTGCAGGTCATCATCGGGCCGGAAGCGGACATCATCGCCGATGAAATCCGCGCGACGATTGCGAGCGGCGATGCGACGGCGGCTGTCATTTCGGCTGCTTCGTCGGTTGCATCGTCGGCGCCTTCGGTGGGCAACATGGCTACGGCTGCGGCGGGTGGCAATGCTTCCTCTGCGGCGGGCAACGGTCCGCTCGATCCGGACCCGCTGCGCTGGCTCGCTGTGTTCGGCGGCGCGACGAATATCGTCTCGCTCGAAGCAGTGGCGGCGACGCGCCTGCGCATCGTCGTGCGCGATCCGTCGGCTGTCGATCGCCAGCGCCTCGATACGCTGAACGTCGCGTGGGTGTCGACGGACACGTTCCATATCGTCGTCGGCGATTCGGCGCAGCGTTACGCGCAGCAACTGTCGACGCGTTTGACGGCTACGGCTTGAGGCTCATCGCAGTCTGAGCGCGTCTCGCGGCAAAAAATCGGCGCCCCTTGGGGCGCCGATTTGCGTTTACTGCAGGCCTCTCCCGCCGAATCAACGCCCATTCGCGTCACCATCGACAGCATGATTCGCTTCGAGCCACATCACGTTGATGATCCCGAATGCGAGCGCGAGGCCAATCCCGAGAATCCAGCTGAAGTACCACATGGTCTGCGCCTCCTGGCGAGTCGTGCGTCAGTACATCGAGTGATGGTTTTGCTCGATTGCTTCGGCTGTCACTTTGCCGCGCATCACGCGATACACCCAGCTCGTGTAGATGAGCACGACGGGCAGGAACACGATGACGGCGATGAGCATGATCTGCAGCGTCATCTGGCTCGATGTCGAATCCCAGACGGTGAGGCTGCTGCGGCCATCCAGCGACGACGGCATGATGAACGGAAACATCGAGAAGCCCGCCGTCAGGATCACGCCGATCACCATCAGCGACGTCGACAGAAACGCCATGCGCTCGAAGCGCGAGTTCGCGAGCACCAGCGCGAGCACGCCGCCGATAATGCCGGCCAAAGGCGCGGCGGTCATCCACGGATACAGCGAGTAGTTCGTGAGCCACAGGCCCGGCGCGCCGATCACGTTTTTCAGCAGCGGATTCGCGACGGTATCGAGCGGGGCGGGATCGATGATCTGATAGCCGCCGATCAGCGTCGCGACCAGCACGCCCGCGATCAGGAACAGCGCGACAGCAGTGAGCGACGCGATGCGCAACGCGACGGACGCGCGTCGCGCGACGATGTCATCCGCTTTCATCTTCACGAACGCCGCGCCGTGCGCCGCGAGCATCGACGCGCTCAACAGTCCGCACAGCAGCGCGAACGGGTTGAGCAGTTCGAAGAAACTGCCGTGATAGGTGACGCGCAGTTCCTGATCGAAGGCGAACGGCACGCCTTGCAGCAGGTTGCCGAACGCGACGCCGAACACCAGCGCGGGCACGAACCCGCCCGCGAACAACGCCCAGTCCCACGCGCTGCGCCAGCGCGGATCGTCGCGCTTGCCACGGTAGTCGAAGCCGACAGGGCGGAAGAACAGCGCGAACAGCACGAGCAGCATCGCGAAGTAGAAGCCCGAGAACGACGCCGCGTAGACGAGCGGCCACGCGGCGAACATCGCGCCGCCAGCCGTGATGAGCCAGACCTGGTTGCCTTCCCACGTCGCGCCGACGGTGTTCACGACGATGCGCCGTTCCGCGTCCGTCTTGCCGATGAACGGCAGCAGCATGCCGGCGCCCATGTCGAAGCCATCGGTGAGCGCGAAGCCGATCAGCAGTACGCCGATGAGCGCCCACCAGATCAGTTTGAGCGTTGCGTAATCCATGGCGTGGTATCCCTTGATGCAAGTGTCTCGATGCCGCTCATGCGGCCGTGTTCGCGCCGACCGTGGCCGTCTCGGTCCGCTCGTGGTGATAGCGGCCCGTGTGCAACGACGACGGACCGAGCCGCGCATACTTGAACATCAGCGTGATCTCGATGATGAAGAGCGCGGTGTAGAACACGACGAAGCCGGCGAGGCTCAGATACAGATCGCTCGCCGTCAGACTTGACGCGGACAGCGACGTCGGCAGAATGCCCGCGATGGTCCACGGCTGGCGTCCCAGTTCCGCGACGATCCAGCCGAATTCCGCCGCCAGCCACGGCAGCGGAATCGCCCACACGGCCCAGCGCAGGAACCAGCGGCGGTTGTCGCGCAGCAGCGTGCGCTGCGCGCAGAAGAAGAACGCGAGCACGAATGTCGCGAGGAACAGCAGGCCGAGGCCGACCATCAGCCGGAACGACCAGAACACGGGCAGAACGGGCGGGACCGTTTTCTTCGCGGCCTGCCTGATCTGATCGGCGGAGGCGTCGGTGACGTTCCGCGTGAACTGCTTGAGCATCAGGCCGTAGCCGAGGTCCTGCTTGTGCGCGTCGAACGATGCGCGCGTTTCGTCGCTCGTGTCGCCCTGCTTGATCTTTTGCAGCGCGCCGTACGCGATCATGCCGTTCCTGATGTGCGCTTCGTTGCGCGCCATCAGCTCCTTGAGCCCGACGACGGGTTCATCGAGCGAACGCGTCGCGATGATGCCGAGCGCGTAGGGCACACGCAGTGCGTAGTCGGTGCGCTCTTCCTGCTGATTCGGGATGCCGAAAATCGTGAACGGCGCGGGCGGCGGCGCGGTTTCCCATTCCGATTCGATCGCGGCGAGTTTCATCTGCTGGACTTCGCCCGTCGTGTAGCCCGATTCGTCGCCGAGCACGATCACGCATAGCGTCGACGCGAGGCCGAAGCCCGCCGCGATCGCGAACGAGCGCAACGCGAATTCGGCGTCGCGGCGCTTGAGCAGATACCACGACGACAGGCCGAGCACGAACATCGACGCCGTCACATAACCCGCCGATACCGTGTGCACGAACTTCACCTGCGCGACCGGGTTGAAGATCACCGCGAATAAGCTCGACAGCTCCATGCGCATCGTCTCGTAGTTGAACTCGGCTCCGACGGGATTGTTCATCCAGCCGTTCGCGATGAGAATCCACAGCGCGGACAGATTCGATCCGAGCGCGACGAGAAACGTGACCATCAGATGCTGGACGCGGGACAGCCGGTTCCAGCCGAAGAAGAACAGTCCGACGAAGGTCGATTCGAGAAAGAACGCCATCAGTCCTTCGACGGCAAGCGGCACGCCGAAGATGTCGCCGACATAGTGCGAGTAGTACGACCAGTTGGTGCCGAACTGGAATTCGAGCGTGAGTCCCGTCGTGACGCCCATCGCGAAGTTGATGCCGAACAGCTTGCCCCAGAACTGCGTCATGTCCTTGTAGATCGGCTTGGCCGTCATCACGTAGACGCTCTCCATGATGACGAGCAGCCACGACAGTCCGAGCGTCAACGGTACGAAGAGAAAGTGATACAGGGCCGTAACGGCGAACTGCAAACGCGAAAGGTCGACGACATCGCTAGCGGGCATGGCTGTCACCTTGTGACGGAGGCGAGACGGGCACGGAAAGCAGTGCCTGGGCGACCTGTGCGGGCGGCAGCGACATGTGCTCCGCCTGCGGATGATCGAAGAACGCGAGCTTGAGCGCGAGCAGAAGCGCGAATTTGATGGCGAGGACGATAGCGATATCGCGTGCGAAGGTCGGGCCGCGAGCCCACGCGACGATGCGGCTGCTGAGCGCGCGGCGTGAAGGATTCCTATGATTGAGCGTTATGGCCATGATCGATTGGCAACGACATCGCGCCGGATGCTCCGGCAGGACCCAGCGCCCGACACAGCCGCACTGGCGCATGCATAACGATTGTAGGAATAGTCTGTCGGCGGGAGGCGCGTCATCGCGTCGCGAGCCCGGCAGTGCTTCACCACTAATAGGCCACCTTCCGCATCAGGTCAAGGCGAGCGCTCGCCGACGGTTCGCGGCGACGCAGCTTTCGACGATGCAAAGAAAAAGCCCCGCCTTCTTTCGAAAGGCGGGGCTCGGTGCGGGTTCGAGGCGGCTTTCGGCCGCCCGATGCTTCTCAGACTATTCGCTGGCGTTACGCGTACTCGGCTAGCGCGGCGCGCATCTTCTTCATCGCGCTTGCTTCGATCTGACGGATGCGCTCAGCCGACACGCCGAATTCGTCGGCGAGCTCGTGCAGCGTCGAGCCGCCCGAGCCGTCGTCTTCCACCTGCAGCCAGCGCGCCTCGATGATGCGGCGGCTGCGCGGATCGAGCGACTCCAGCGCGCTCGCAATCCCGTCGCTTTGCAGGCGATCGCGCTGGCGCGCAGCCAGCACCGCCGTCGGCTCGTTGTGTGAATCCGCCAGGTATGCGATCGGCGCGAATGCTTCTTCGCCGTCCTCGACCTGTCCTTCGAGCGCGACATCGCCGCCCGACAGACGCGTTTCCATCTCGGCCACTTCCTCGCGCTTCACGTTCAGCTCTTTCGCGAGACCGTCGATCTCGTCCGGCGTGAACGACTGCAACCCTTGCTTGTGGCTGCGCAGGTTGAAGAACAGCTTGCGTTGCGCCTTGGTCGTCGCCACTTTCACAGTGCGCCAGTTGCGCAGGATGTATTCGTGGATCTCAGCCTTGATCCAGTGCATCGCATACGACACGAGGCGCACGTTCTGCTCCGGGTCGAAGCGCTTCACGGCCTTCATCAGGCCGATGTTGCCTTCCTGGATCAGGTCGGAGTGCGGCAGACCATACCCGAGATAATTGCGCGCGATCGACACGACCAGCCGCAAATGCGACAGGACGAGCCGGCGAGCGGAGTCGAGGTTGTTGTGCTCGCGGTATTCGGTGGCGAACTGGCGCTCTTCTGCCGGCGTCAGCATCGGAATCCGGTTCACGGCCTGGATGTAGGCGTCGATATTGCCCAGATGGCCGGGCAGAAGAGAAGCATGCGAGAGCGTCAGTGCACCTGCCGAACCGGCCTTGGCCGACGACGGGCTCAGAGTACTCGGAAGGGTCAATGTGTTGCTCACGTAGCAAACTCCTTTATTCAGACAAAAGTCCGGCAAAGCCAGACCACGATGGATGTTAGCACTCTCGTATGCAGAGTGCTAATACTTAGAGCCCATAGGGGCATCGGAGTTCCAACTATCTATCGAAATCCGCATCTCAATAGTATTGTACCTCGTCTGCTAGTTCTCTACCGAACGCGTAGCATCCATCGCCTGATGCAGAAAATCGCAACCATCAGTAAGATTTTTTCAGAAACAGAACCACTTATTTGCGGCTTTTCGGTTGTTTTTAAAGGGTCCGATACTTGCTCCTGTCTCTAAAATGTTGCTGCGCGATTTTTGCCGCTCGATCCTGAAATCTCAGTGGACACACGATGGAAGAAAAGAACAATGCTTGGTGTGGTCTTGTACTTAGGTGCGCTGCGGCGGCGGCGTTTTTGGGCGTGTGCGGTCCGGTTCTGGCGGACCAGTTTGGCGTGCAGATCACGGGCGCCCTCGCCGATCATCACGTGCGCAAGCTCGATCTGGGCTTCGTCTGGGACCCGAATCTGACGTGGTGGGAAATCGGCGGCTGGCACTTCGCGTTGATCGGCGAAGCGCACGCCGCGTGGTGGCACACGGACGAAGGCAACGTCCACAACAACATCGGCGAATTCGGCGTCACACCCGTCGTGCGGTTCATCAAGGGCTCGGGAGCGTTCCGGCCGTTCGTCGAGGCGGGCGTCGGCGTGCGCGTGCTGACCAGTCCGCGAATCTCTTCGACCTTCACGTTGGGCTCCGCGTTCCAGTTCGCCGACATGGTGGGCGCGGGCGCGCAATTCGGCTCGCATCAGCAGTATCAGCTGGGCTACCGTTTTCAGCATGTCTCGAACGGCGGTATCAAAGAGCCGAATCCTGGTATAAATTTCCACCAGGTTTACGTGCAGTACAACTTCTGACGACGGTCGCCGTTGCAGGCACTGTCGTCCTGGGGGCGAATGCAATGGCGGCAAAAGTGATCGAGGCGATTCGCGGGCTGGAGCGCGATCGCTTTCGCGCGATGGTCGAAGGCAACGGGCAGCAGCTCGACGCGCTGCTCTCCGACAACGTCATTTACGTCCACACGAACGGCAAGCGCGAGTCGAAGCAGCAGTTCATCGACGCCATCACGGCCGGGCGCCGCCGCTATCGGCAGATCGAGATTCAGTCGCAGGATGTGCTGCCCGTCGGCCGCGAGACGTGCGTGGTCACGGGACGCGCGCTGATCGAGATGGAGGCCAACAGCGGCGCGCTGCTCTTTCCGATCGCTTACACCGCGATTCAGGCGCAGGAGGACGGAAAGTGGCGGCTGATCGCCTGGCAGGCGACGCGTTGCGCAATCGAGTGACGCGCGAGTGACGCGGATCCCGCGATCACTCTGTTCCTGACGGCGCCGCCTCGTGGGCGGGCCGTGCGCGCCGCGGTGATCCGAACCGTCGGCGCTGGCGTTTGTGCGTTCCTGCTCGTGTTTCCTGGCCGGTGGGCCCGTGTCTTTATCCCGCGCCGTTACGCCGCAAACCGCCGGTCCACCGTTGGCCATCCGGCTCGATTGACGCCACTGACCACGGCATCGACGACGGCCGTCATTTCGTCTTCCGCGACACCTACGCCGTGCCTGATCGGTTGCTCGCCGACACGGCAGCCGACGAACACCGCCGTGCGCCCGTCCGTCATGCGCACGGTCTCGAACGACGTGATTTCGACCGGCTGCTTCGCCGCCGCCGACATTTCCAGCGCGACAGCCTTCGCATACGCCTCGTGACCGTCGACGCGGGCCGCAATCGCGGGCACGCCGATTTCGCGCTTGTTCCAGCGGACCGTCGATCCGTTCACCCGCTGCGCCGGCCCCTCCGTCTCGAAGTATTCGCGCGCGAAGAGCGCGCAGATCGCGTCGCCCGTCACTTCTTCGCCCGACTGGTCGGCGATCGTCTGCACGGCGTGGCTGAATTCGATCTGCACGCGGCGCGGCGGCGCGAAGCCCATGCCACGCTCGAGCAGATACGTCGAGCCGCCCTTGCCGGACTGGCTGTTCACGCGAATCACCGCGTCGTAGCTGCGACCGACGTCGGCGGGATCGACAGGCAGATACGGCACTTCCCAGACGGCGCCCGCTTTCTGATGCGCGAAGCCCTTGCGGATCGCGTCCTGGTGCGAGCCGGAAAACGCTGTGTAGACGAGATCGCCCGCATAAGGATGGCGCGGATGCACGGGAATCTGGTTGCAGCGCTCGACGACGCGCCGCACGCCATCGATATCCGAGAAATCGAGCCCCGGATCGACGCCTTGCGTGTACAGGTTCATCGCGAGCGTCACGATATCGACATTGCCGGTGCGCTCGCCGTTGCCGAACAGGCATCCTTCGACGCGGTCCGCGCCCGCCATCAGCGCGAGCTCGGCCGCCGCGACGGCCGTGCCGCGATCGTTATGCGGATGCACCGACAACACGATGCTGTCGCGATAGCCGAGATTGCGGTCCATCCACTCGATCTGATCGGCGAACACGTTCGGCGTCGCGGCTTCGACGGTGGCGGGCAGATTCACGATCATCTTGTGATCGCGAGTCGGGCGCCACGTCTGCGCGACGGCGTCGCAGACTTCGCGCGCGAACGGCAGCTCGGTCATGCTGAACGTCTCGGGCGAGTACTGGAAGGTCCAGTGTGTCTGCGGACGGACATCGGCGTGCTCGCGAATGATCCGTGTGCCCTCGACGGCCAGCGCCTTCACCTCTTCCTTCGACTGGTCGAACACGATCTTGCGGAACGACGGGCAGATCGCGTTGTACAGGTGGACGATCGCGCGCGGCACGCCTTCGAGCGCCTCGAACGTGCGCGCGATCAGCTCTTCGCGCGACTGCACGAGCACTTCGATCGTCACGTCGTCGGGAATGCGCTTTTCGTCGATCAGCTTGCGGACGAAGTCGAAATCGGTTTGCGACGCCGACGGAAAGCCGACTTCGATCTCCTTGAAGCCGATCTGGACGAGCATCTCGAAGAACTCGGTCTTCTGCTCGATGCTCATCGGCTCGATCAGCGACTGGTTGCCGTCGCGCAGATCGGTGCTCATCCAGATGGGCGCGCGCTCGATCGTGCGGCTGGGCCATTTGCGTCCGGTCAGACGGACGGCGGGGAAGGGACGGTATTTCTCGGCAGGGTTGCGCAACATGGTGAGCCTCGTTCGTTTCGTTTAGTCGTGTGCTGGGTGATGTGGCGTCGAGCGGCTGGCGGGCTGCCACGGATGCACGTCCCGCAAGCCGGGCGCTAGCGGGAGCAACGAACGGGCGCGGACGAAGAACGTCATCGGGACGACGACGAAGGCAACGATCGGTACTGAAGCCCATGCAACGTGCATTTGACCCTCGCGATTCGTCTGAACGGTAAACGGACGAATACAGACGACTACAGGTTTTGAAGGAACTACGGACTGGGTGATACGAACTACGGGAACTGCTTCGGAGGACCGCGCGAGCCGCTGTGGCGACTGCGTGCGGCGCTACGCCTGGCTTACGCTAGACGTAGCGATAGGGGCCGCGCTAGGCGGCCGAGGGTAATTCGGAGGGTGTTCGGGTGAGAACGCATTTTTTTAAGGGTAAGCGAGGCCGCGCGTGGCTGTCAACACGCCGCGGCCATTTGATGCGCTCCTCAACTCGCTCGCTGCAGCCGTTCGCGGTGGTTCACAACGTGTGTGAAGCCGCTGTTTGCCTTGATCAGGCGGCCTTCCTGGCGATGTCGACGATCAGCTCGACCTGACGCGTGATCGCGGCGGGCACAGGCGCTTCGCCGCGCAGAACGGACTCGATCCAGGCCGCCGTCGTGGGTGCGTCGCGGCCTTCGGGCAGTTCGACTTCGGGCGCATCCGGCGACGAGCGCTCGGCGGCGACACGCGTTTCGCAGATGCCGTCGTGCAGCCAGTCGATCTGCACCTGGCGGCGCGTATCGGCGACCGCTTCGCCTTCCGTGCCGCGCGCGAGCAATGCGCCGCCGACGGCCGCGTCCGGATGCGAGACGAACAGCTGCGTCAGGCTTTCGCGGTACGGCGGGTGCGTGTAGTTCACGAGCCGCAGACCTGCGGGCGCGAACGGCTGAAGAATCTTCACGAGCGTATGCGTCGAGTTGCGCACCCCCATCCGCCGACGCAGCGTCAGCAGCCGCGCGAGCTTCGGCGCGAGCGTTTCGATGGGCGCGAACGCGATGCGCCGGTTCGCAAGGCCCGTTTCGATATCGGCGTGCGTTTGAGCGGGCGCGACGTTCAGATGAGCGAAGATTTCCGCGCTCGTCACGCGCCCGGGGTCTTCCGTCACGCCGTGAACCAGCACGGGCACGCCCTCGCGCGCGAGCAGCAACGCGAGCAGCGGCACGAGGTTCGGCTGCTTGCGCGCGCCGTTGTAGCTCGGGATCGACACGGCCTGATGCGCGTCGTGCGTCACGTTGACGGGCGCGAACGACGCATGGGCCGCCGCCAGCATGGCGGCCAGTTCATCGGCGGATTCCCCTTTCACGCGATACGCAAGCAGGATCGCGCCCAGTTCCAGGTCGGACACGCGGCCGTCGAGCATTGCGGCGTAGAGCGCATGCGTGTCGTCGGGCGTGAGCGCGCGCGCGCCATTGGGACCGCGCCCGATTTCCTTGATGAAGCGGGCGCAGGGGAAAGGAGCGGCAGTGTCGGTGAAATCAGTCATCGGGCAAATCGTGTTTGTGGGGACAGCGGGCAACGAAGCTTCGCGCTGGCGCGGCAAGCGAGCCAGGCGCAGGTCACGTGGCGTCGACCGTTTGGTCTTGATTCTGTTCAGTATCGCACGGTGCGCATGCGTCCAGAATTCGAGCAAATTGCCGGCCTGCATCGAACGTTAAAGCATGGCCGCGAGGCTCGCCACCTGGCCATTCGGCCAGGCTACGCGCGTAACGGCGTCGCGTTACACTCAATGCTTCGCCGCGTCGGGCGGCTCAACCAATAGAAGACGGAGAACGGAATGGGTTACGTGTTTGCGCCAGCGCCGGTGACGGCAGTGCCGGTCGTCGGATCGGACGATCAATTCGCGGTGCGCCGCATTTACTGTGTCGGCCGGAACTACGAGGCGCACGCGCGCGAAATGGGCCACGATCCCGATCGCGAGCCGCCGTTCTTCTTCGCGAAACCCGCTGATGCCGTTCTGTACGTGGCGCCTGGCGCGACGGGCGAATTCACTTATCCGGCGCAGTCGAAGAATGTGCACTACGAAATGGAACTCGTCGCGGCAATCGGCAAGGCAGGCAAGAACATTTCCGCCGACAACGCGCTCGACCACGTCTACGGTTATGCGCTCGGCCTCGACATGACGCGCCGCGACCTGCAGGCCGAGGCGAAAAAGCTGGGCCGTCCGTGGGACACGGCAAAGGGCTTCGATCAGTCGGCGCCGCTCGGCCCGATTCATCCCGTGTCGAAAGTCGGGCACGTCGGCAAGGGCGCGATCTGGCTCACTGTCAACGGCGAGGAGAAGCAGCGTTCGGATGTGTCGCAACTGATCTGGTCGGTGGCGGAGACGGTCGCGTATCTGTCGACCTTCTTCGAACTGCAACCGGGCGACCTGATTTTCACGGGCACGCCGGAAGGCGTCGGCGCGGTCGTGCAAGGCGATTTGATGAAAGGCGGCGTGGACGGGCTGGGCGAGTTCAGCGTGCGCGTCGTTTGACGATGTAGAAGTGAGGTTGGGGAGGACAACACAATGAAGCTGTACAGCTACTTTCGCAGTTCCGCGTCGTATCGCGTGCGCATTGCGCTGAACCTGAAGAACCTGCCGTACGAGTACTTGCCGGTGCACATGCTGCGCGATGGCGGCGAGCAGTTCAAGCCCGAGTATCGCAAGCTCAATCACGATGCCGTCGTGCCCACGCTGGTGGACGACGGCACCGTGCTGACGCAGTCGATCGCGATCGTCGAGTATCTGGACGAGACGCATCCCGAGCCGGCGCTGCTGCCGTCGACACCTGTCGATCGCGCGTATGTCCGCGCGATCGCGCTGCAACTCGCGTGCGAGATTCACCCGTTGAACAATCTGCGCGTGCTGAAGTATCTGAAGCGCACCGTCGGCGTGAACGACGAGGTGAAGGACGCGTGGTATCGCCACTGGATCAGTTCGGGCTTTGCGGCGCTCGAAGAATATCTGGTCGCGGATGGGCGCGCGGGCAAGCTGTGCTTCGGCGATACGCCGACTCTGGCGGATATCTGTCTCGTGCCGCAGGTGTTCAACGCGACGCGCTTCAACGTCGATATGAGTCCGTATCCGACCATCCGGCGCATCTGCGACTACGCGAACACGCTCGATGCGTTCGCGCGCGCGGAGCCCGGCGTGCAGCCCGACGCCGAGTGAAGTCGCGGCCTTTTCGAGCCGCCCCGTTATTGCGAGGCACGAAGGGTGACGGCAACAAAAAGGGCGTCATGCGAACACATGACGCCCTTTGCACCCGATGTCTGGCCAGCCTCAGCGGCCCGTCAGGTCAACCCAGCAACGCATCCGAGAACTCTTCCGCGCTGAACGGCTGCAGATCCTCGACCTTTTCGCCGACGCCGATGAAATACACGGGCACCGGCCGCTGCCGCGCGATCGCCGCGAGAATGCCGCCCTTCGCGGTGCCGTCCAGCTTCGTCACGATCAGGCCCGTGAGATTCAGCGCATCGTCGAATGCCTTGACTTGCGCGAGCGCGTTCTGACCCGTGTTCGCGTCGATGACGAGCAGCACTTCGTGCGGCGCGCCGTCCATTGCCTTGCCGATCACGCGCTTCACCTTGCGCAGCTCTTCCATCAGATGAAGCTGCGTCGGCAGACGGCCGGC
Organism: Paraburkholderia phymatum; assembly: GCF_038900715.1. Classification (GTDB taxonomy): domain Bacteria; phylum Pseudomonadota; class Gammaproteobacteria; order Burkholderiales; family Burkholderiaceae; genus Paraburkholderia; species Paraburkholderia phymatum_A. The sequence continues at coordinate 176,803 of NZ_JAYMRZ010000015.1, forward strand.
CGTATCCGCCATCACGACGTTGATCTTGCGAGCGCGCGCCGCGCCGACCGCGTCGAAAATCACGGCTGCGGGGTCGCCGCTTTCCTGCTGCACGACCGTCACGTTGTTGCGTTCGCCCCAGATCGCGAGCTGTTCGCGCGCGGCGGCGCGGAACGTATCGCCCGCGGCGAGCAGCACCGACTGGTTGAAGTTCTGCATGTGCTTCGCCAGCTTGCCGATGCTCGTCGTCTTGCCGGCGCCGTTCACGCCCGCGATCATCATCACGGTCGGCTGGTAGTGGCCGAGCGTCAGCGACTTTTCGAGCGGCGTCAGCAGGTCGACGAGCAGCGCGCGCAGCGCGCCCTTGACCTGCTGCGGATCGGAGAGGCGCTCGGCGCGCACTTTTTCGCGCAGCGCTTCGAGCAGAAACTCCGTTGCGTCGACGCCCGCGTCGGACATCAGCAGCGCCGTCTCCAGTTCTTCGTACAGTTCTTCGTCGATCTTCGTGCCGACGAAAATGCCCGTAATGCTCGAACTGGTCTTCGACAGGCCGCTCCGCAGTCGTGTGAGCCACGTGCGCTTCGCTGCCGCCTCGGGTTGCGGCGGCGGGATGATTTCGACTTCCTCGTCCGCGTCCTCGAAGTCGGCGGCGCTTGGCACGTAGTCGGGGTCGAATTCGGGCGCGTCGGCTGAGTCGGGCGCCGGTTGCGCGTCGCGCGTGGGCTTCGACGAAGCACCGGAAATGCCGGGGGCGCCGGAAGCGCTGGACGCGCCGGAAGTACCGGAAGTACCGGACGCGGCGGGTGCTTTCGGCGCGGCCACGTCCTGCGTATCGACGTCGCCGCCGGAATCGGTCTGCGACGCCTCAGGCGTGCCGTCGGGCGTATTCGAACCCTTGAATCGTTTGAAAAAGCTGAACATGGTCTGAGCTGCGTGAGAGTGCGCTGGATTCCCGCTATTTGCCCGATCGCGCGTGGCGACGAACGTCGACGCGTCTTTTCTGGCGGCGGGGCATGGCAGTGCGGGATGCGAGGCGCTGGAAGCCCAACATTTTATCAGGCGCTTCCGGCTCCGTCGTGATGGCGCGTCATTGGGCACCGCGACGGGCGTCGTCGCGCACCGCCCCGGTGAACTTCGGCGAAGGCCGTCGCGCGCGTGTGGTAACGTGGGCGCTCCGGCCCGCCCGTCGACGAGAACCCGCGCGATCGACAGATTCCGACGCTCATTGACCGAATCCGCGACAGGCAGGCGCACGCTCAACAAACGAACCGCATGTCCCGTACTTCCCCTGCTCGCGCAAGAAACGCGCCGTCCGGCCGTGGCCAGGCGCACACCATTCGCATTATCGGCGGCGACTGGAAACGCACGCCGCTGCCCGTGATAGACATCGATGGGCTGCGTCCGACGCCCGATCGCGTTCGCGAAACGCTGTTCAACTGGCTCGGTCAACGGCTCGACGGCCAACGCTGTCTGGACCTTTTCGCCGGCAGCGGCGCGCTCGGCTTCGAGGCCGCGTCGCGCGGCGCAGCGCGTGTGCTGATGGTGGAGCGCAACGCGCGCGCGGCGGCGCAGTTGCGCGCCAATCAGGCAAAGCTGTCGGCGAGCGCGATCGAAATCGCCGAGGCCGATGCGTTGCGTCTCGCGGCAAGCCTCGCGCCCGGCTCGTTCGACGTGGTCTTTCTCGATCCCCCGTTCGGCGAGAATTTGCTCGGCCGCGCGCTCGCGGTCGCCGCACCGCTGGTAAGCGCGGATGGCTTTCTTTATGTGGAGTCCGGAGAATCGCTCGACGCGGCGGGAAACGCGGCGCTCGAAGGCTGGACGGTGATCCGCGAGGGCAAGGCGGGCACCGTCCGCTATCATTTGCTGCAACGCGAAAATGAGGAATAATGCGCGTTCATAACAAGCGCCGGGCGGCTTGCCGCTGAACGCGCGTGTCGTTGCCGGACGGGTCCTGCGGGGCGTTCCGGCACGCTTCTAGTCTGTAGAGAGGAGAAATCCCATGGTAGTCGCCGTGTATCCGGGTACGTTCGATCCGCTCACGCGTGGTCACGAGGACCTCGTGCGTCGTGCATCGAGCATTTTCGACACGCTGGTGGTGGGAGTGGCGGATAGCCGCAACAAGAGACCGTTCTTTTCTCTCGAAGAGCGGCTCGACATCGCCAACGAGGTGCTCGGCCACTATCCGAACGTGCAGGTGATGAGCTTCAAGGGGCTATTGAAGGATTTCGTCCGCGTCAACAACGCGCGCGTGATCGTGCGCGGTCTGCGCGCCGTATCGGACTTCGAGTATGAGTTTCAGATGGCGGGCATGAACCGCTATCTGCTGCCGGATGTCGAGACGATGTTCATGACGCCGTCCGATCAGTATCAGTTCATCTCGGGCACGATCGTCCGCGAGATCGCCCAGTTGGGCGGAGACGTGAGCAAGTTCGTGTTCCCATCGGTGGAAAAGCGGCTGCAGGACAAGGTCGTGGAGATGGAGCGGGCGCGGGCGGCGGCACAACCGTAATTCCGGCCCCTGACGGAGCGCTGCGTCCTCGTAGTCGATAACCGGACGCTAAACGTGGTCTATCCGACAGGCGTAAAATTGCTAGTTACGGAACGTTAGCCGGCATGCGCGCGATGTGCGCCGGCATGAAGTGAGAACAGCATGGCCCTGATGATTACCGACGAGTGCATCAATTGCGACGTTTGCGAGCCCGAGTGCCCGAACGACGCGATTTCGATGGGCCCGGAAATCTATGTGATCGACCCGAAGAAGTGCACCGAATGCGTCGGCCATTTCGACGAACCGCAATGTGTGCAGGTGTGTCCCGTCGAATGTATTCCGCGCAATCCGGAGCATCTCGAGACGCCGGAACAGTTGATGACGAAGTACAACGCGCTGCAGGCCGCAAAGAGCGCGTGATCTCACCAAAAGCGGCGCATGGCGCGCCGCTTGTCTTGCTCCCGGCGCATCAGCCGACGATCTCCTTAAACGCGTTCACGAGCGTATCGCACTCGGCATCGGTGCCGATAGAAATGCGCAGATGCTGATCGATGCGCGGCGCCTTGAAGTGCCGCACGAAGATTTCCTTTTCCCTGAGCCGCGCTGCAAGCGTCGCGGCGTCATATCCGGCGTGACGCGCGAACACGAAATTCGCCGACGACGGCACGACGTCGAAGCCGAGCGCGGTCAATTGCGCAGTGAGCCGTTCGCGGCTCGCGATCACTTTTTCGGTGCAATCGCGGAACCACGCGTCGTCCTTGTATGCGGCTGTCGCGGCGGCTTGCGCGAGACGGTCGAGCGGATACGAGTTGAAGCTGTCCTTCACGCGATTCAACGCATCGATCAACACGGCATCGCCGAATGCAAAGCCGACGCGCATGCCGGCGAGCGAGCGCGACTTCGACGTCGTATGCACGACGAGCAGATTCGGATACTTGCCGATCAGCGAAATCGCAGACTGCGCGCCAAAGTCCACATACGCTTCATCGACGACGACCACCGAATCAGGATTCGATGCGACCGCTCGCTCGACGTCCGATAGCGGCAGCGCGTGGCCAGTCGGCGCATTCGGATTCGGAAAGAGAATGCCGCCGTTCGGCTGCGCGTAATCGTCGATGCGAATCTTGAAGGCGTCGTCGAGTGGAATCGTCCGATACGCGACATCGTAGAGACGCGCGTACGTCGGATAAAAGCTGTATGTGATGTCGGGAAAGAGAATCGGCTTATCGTGCTTCAGAAGCGCCTGAAATACGGTCGCGAGCACTTCATCCGAGCCGTTGCCCGCAAACACCTGATCGGCGTTCAGACGATGATGCGCGGCGACCGTCTCGCGTAGCACGCGCGCAGTCGGATCGGGATAGCGGCGCAAGGACTCGGCATGCTCGCCCAGTTCGTTGCGGATCGCGCTCACCACGGCGGGCGACGGCGGATACGGATTCTCGTTGGTGTTCAGCTTCACGGGATGCGCAAGCGCGGGCTGTTCGCCCGGCACGTACGGCGTCAGTCGATGAACGATATCGCTCCAGTAGCGGCTCAAGCTTCTCTCCTTTTTAGACGCTTGCGTCAAGGATTGCGATGCAGCTGCATCATCGCGCGTTCGAGTTCGCCTTTGACGACGGTTGGCATCACAGCAAGCGCGCGTTCGATCGACGCGTCGATCACGTCTTGCTCTTCCTTGCGCGGCGGCTTCAGCACGAAGTTCGCGACGTCGGGTTTTGCGCCCGCGCGTGCGCTCTCGGGAATCAGGTCGCGCGGATGGCCGATGCCGATACGAAGTCGCCAGTATTGCTGCGTCGACAGATGCGCGGAAATGTCCTTCAGGCCATTATGTCCGCCGCTGCCGCCGCCGAGCTTCAGCTTGATCGCGCCGGGCGGCAGATCGAGTTCGTCGTGCGCGACGAGAATCTGATCCGGCAGGATCTTGAAGAAATGCGCGAGCGCGACGACCGATTGACCCGAACGGTTCATATACGTCTGCGGCTCGAGCAGATGCACTTCTTCGCCATACAGACGCGCTTTCGCGTAGAAGCCGTGAAAGCGCCGTTCGTCGCGCAACATCGCGCCTGCTTCGCGCGCGAGTTGGTCGACGAGCCAGAAGCCGGCGTTGTGGCGGGTCGCGGTGTATTCGGCGCCCGGATTGCCGAGCCCGACGATCAGCTTGATCATATTCGAGTGAGCCACGCGGCACGCACGCAGCCTGGAAAAAATCGAAAAAAAACCCGCCGGGGCGAACCGCGGCGGGTTACGTCGACCGTTCCATTGAAACGGATCGAGAGGATAGCAGCCTTATTCTGCAGCCGGCGTTTCGCCTTCAGCCGATGCTTCTTCCGACACGGTGCCAGCAGGAATCGGCGCCGAAACGATCACCGGGTTTTCTGCTGCAAGGTGCGCAACGAGTGCGACGCCAGCCGGCAGAACGATGTCCGATGCATGCAGCGATTGACCCGCTTCGATCTTCACCAGATCGACTTCGATGAACTCCGGCAGAGCGGCCGGCAGGCATTCGACTTCGATTTCGTTGATGACGTGCGAGATCACCGCGCCACCCAGCTTCACAGCCGGGTTGGTTTCCTGGTTCAGGAAGTGCAGCGGCACCTTCGTGTGAATCTTCTTGTTCGCGTCGACGCGCTGGAAGTCCACGTGCAGAATGAGCTGACGGAACGGGTGGTATTGCACGTCGCGCAGCAGAACCTGTTGCGACTTGCCTGCCACTTCCAGGTCAAGGATCGACGAGTGGAATGCTTCTTTCTTCAGTGCGTGAAACAGCGCGTTGTGATCGAGTTCGATCAGTTGCGGTTCGCCGGCGCCGTACACGATACCCGGGGTCTTGCCCGAGTTACGCAGGCGGCGGCTCGCACCCGTACCTTGCAGATTACGCTCGAAAGCGATGACTTTCATTTGATTCTCCATTATCTGCCCGCGACCAGGCAGCAAGACGGGGCCTTCTAGCGGCCCCAGACACGACGGCGTGAACCTTCGTTCGTTCACGCCGATATGCAAAAGCGCCGCATGTGTCATGCGGCGCTTTCGCGAATACTTTAGCTTTCCGCGAACAGCGACATCACCGAGTCGCCGCGACGGATACGCGAGAACGTTTCGGCCAGCAGACCTGCGCTCGTCAGCGAGCGGATCTTCGGGCACGAGCGGGCTTCTTCGCCGAGCGGGATCGTATCGGTAACGACGACTTCGTCGAGCGCCGACGCAGCAATGCGCGCGCCAGCACCGCCCGACAGGACCGGGTGCGTCGCATACGCGAAGACCTTCGTCGCGCCGCGTTCCTTCAGCACTTGCGCTGCCTTGCAGAGCGTGCCGGCCGTATCGACCATGTCGTCCATGATCACGCAGGTGCGGCCTTCGACTTCACCGATGATGTTCATCACTTCAGCGACGTTCGCCTTCGGACGACGCTTGTCGATGATGGCCAGATCGCAGTTCAGTTGCTTCGCCAGCGCGCGGGCGCGGACCACGCCGCCGACGTCCGGCGACACGACCAGCAGATTCTCGTGATTCTGCTTGCGCAGATCGCCGAGCAGCACGGGCGTTGCGTAGATGTTGTCGACGGGGATGTCGAAGAAGCCTTGAATCTGGTCAGCGTGCAGATCCATCGTGATGATCCGCTCGACGCCAGCGATTTCCAGCATGTTCGCCACGACCTTCGCCGAGATCGCAACGCGCGCCGAACGCGGGCGGCGATCCTGACGGGCATAGCCGAAGTAGGGGATGGCTGCCGTGATCCGGCCGGCGGATGCGCGCTTGAGCGCATCGACCATGATCATCAGTTCCATCAGATTGTCGTTGGTCGGCGCGCACGTGGACTGGAGGACGAAGACGTCCTTGCCACGAACGTTTTCCTGAATCTCGACCTGGATCTCGCCGTCCGAAAAACGGGAGACCATTGCTTTACCGAGGGGAATACCGAGGATCTTGACGACTTCCTGTGCAAGCGCTGGATTTGCGTTGCCAGTAAAAACCATCAGGCCGTCATGGCTGCTCATCATGCACCTGCTTCAGGCTGTGGGAGGCGAGGAACTGCGAGAATTTTGGCAGGGGAGGAAGGACTCGAACCCTCGCATGCCGGAATCAAAATCCGGTGCCTTAACCAACTTGGCGACTCCCCTACACTAACTTTGAGCTTCGCTGAATGTGTAGGCCATTCAGCGCCGCGAAACTTATGCCGCGAAAGCGAAGAGTGGATGCGTATCCAGACTTGTCGCCACTGCACTGTTCCACTCGACGGGCAGTTTGGCTTGCGCCGCAACTGCTTCATCTTTGCTACGGAACGCTGCAAAAACGCTTGCGCCTGATCCCGTCATCCGCGCCGGCGCGATGTCGTCAAACCATCGAAGCACCTGCGCGACTTCCGCGTATTTTCCTGCGACAACCTGCTGCATGTCATTCCGGCCGAAGCTGTCTGGCCATTCTGCGTTGCAACTATGCTGTGCAAGAAAGTCTGCTATTGTGAGGGCTTTCGTATCTCTTGTCAACGTTTTTTCGGAAAAAATCGCTGAGGTTGGAACGTGAACCCTCGGTGTCACCACCAGAAAGTGGCGCGGCGGCAATTGTACCTGCTCGAGTTCTTCTCCGATACCCTCAGCGAAGGCATTTTTTCCGAAGATAAAGAACGGCACGTCGGCGCCCAGTTTGACTGCTAGCGCCTGCAACTCCGCGCGCGGCAAAGCGAGCTTCCACAGACGGTTCAGCGCGAGCAGCGTCGTCGCCGCGTCGGAGCTGCCGCCGCCGAGGCCCGCGCCCATCGGCAGGCGCTTGTCGATCTCGATGTTCGCGCCGAGGCGCGTGCCCGTATGTTCCTTGAGCAGCTTCGCTGCGCGCACGGTGAGGTCGGTATCGGCGGGAACATCGGCGATCTCGGTGCCGCGCGTGATCGCGCCGTCGTCGCGAAGCGTGAAGTGAAGCGTGTCGCCCCAGTCGAGCAACTGGAACACCGTCTGCAATGCGTGATAACCGTTCGGCAGACGGCCGGTGATGTGCAGGAAGAGATTCAGCTTCGCCGGAGCGAGACAGTCGCGCAGCGAGTCGTTCGTTTCGATCATGAGTCTTTGCAAGGAGCGCGTGCGCGCAATTACTGGTCGAGCACGAGCTTGATGTCGAGCGGCGGTTCGGAACGTTCGAGATTGACGCGCTTCACGCCGGTTGCGGGCGCATCGGCATAGGCGAGATAGTCGATCGTCCAGCCGTCCTGTTGAATCTGCTTCAGATGCGATTGCTGCTGCGGATCGCTCTCGGTCGTCGCTTTCGACGTCGGCGCGACGGACGGCTGCAGCCAGTAGCGCAGCCCTTCGACGGGCAGCGTGAAGCCGAGCGCATTCTGCATCAGCGTGGAGACGTTATCGGCTGTCATCGGCTGACGGTTCGGCAGTTCGAGCGTGGCGGTCGCCGGCGACGACGTCACGATCGCCATGGTCTGTCCGAGCGGATTGCGCAATTGCACCGTGACGGTATCGCCGTGTTCCTGCCAGTCGAAATTGCCATATGCATTGCGCTGCTGGCCGTTCTGGTCGACGTACTGAACGGCGAAACGGCCGTGATACGCGCGGGCCGTCTGCGCGGTGACAGCCGTTGCGGCATTCGACGTCGATGGGCCCTGCGGCTTGACGGAAGCACAGCCCGCCAAGGCGACGACGGCTGCGGCTGCGAGACCGAGCGCCGCGCGGCGCGGCGCCGGAGTTGAAAACACGAGACGGGGAAAATGCATCAGAGATCGTTCACCTGAAAACGTTTGAGCGTTTTTACGAGTGTGTCGTTGTCCGGTTCGAGCTTGCGCGCATCGCGCCATGCCGCGCGCGCCTGGTCCTGATCGCCGCTCTTCCACAGCACTTCGCCGAGATGGGCGCCGATTTCGGCGTTCGGCTGCAGATCGTAGGCCCTGCGCAGCAGATTGATCGCATCCGTCGTATCGCCGAGCCGGTACTTGACCCAGCCGACGCTATCCATGATGAACGCATCGTTCGGCGCCAGCGACAGCGCCTTCTCGACGAGCTTGTCCGCTTCCTGCAGACGCTGGTTGCGATCCGCGAGCGAATAGCCGAGCGCGTTGTAGGCCTGCGCGTTATCCGGTTGCGTGCGCATCAGCTTGCGCAGCTGCGTTTCCATCACGTCGAAATGGCTGTTCTTTTCCGCGGCCATTGCGTAGTCGTAGGTGAGATCGGGGTCTTCCGGGAAATCACCCGTGGCTTGCGCGAGCCGCGTTTCGGCTTCCGAATAGCGCTTCGCGTCGAACAGGATGGCGGCGTCGGTGCGCGCGATCAGCGCCTGATCGCGCGGGTCCTGCGGATGAATGCCCGCAAGCAGCTTGCGCGCGTCATCGACTTTGCCCTGCTTTTCCAACAGTTGCGCGCGCGTGATCTGCGCGGGGACGTACTGCGTGCTGGTCGGCGAAATCTTGTCCAGCCAGCGGCCGGCTGCGTCGTTGTCCTTTTGTTCGAGCGACAGTTGCGCGAGATAGATATACGCCTGACCCGCATCCGCTCCCGGCATTTTTTCGGCTTTCTGCGCGTACTGCTGCAGATAGTTCTGCGCTTCAGGCAGGTTCTTTTGCTGGATCCTGATGAGCGCAAGCGCCATCAGCGGCGTCAGGTCGTTCGGGTTGTCCTTCTGCATGTACTCGAACTGTTTCTGCGCGTCGTCGAGGCGATCGCTCGCGAGGTACATTTGCGCGAGCGCGAGCCGTGCTTCATGCGACTTCGGATTGGCCTTGACGTACTTTTCCAGCGACTCGATGCCTTCCTTGCGTTCTTCCGGTCCCATCTGCGAGAGCAGCAGCGCAGCGGGCAGATAGTCGGGCTTGAGCTTGAGCGCCTGTTCGAGCGACTTGCGCGCGCCGGGCGCATCGTCGGCGATAAGCTGCTGACGTGCCATCGCGAATTGCGCTTCCGGGCGGTTCATGTCGTTCGCGAGCAGATCCTGTAGCACGTGCAATCCACCCACACGATTCGGCCCGCGCGAAATCAGCAACTGCAGCGCGAGAATGCCGCTGCCGCGATTTTCCGGCGCGATCTTCGCGAGTTCTTTTGCGAGCATCGGCTTTGCGTCATCGGGCTTGCCCGACAGTACGAGCAGCGATGCGTCGAGCTGCGCGGCGCGCTCGGACGTCGGCGCATATTGTTGCCATAGTTGCGCGGCCGTCAGCGCATCCGACGGGCTCTGCGCGGCGAGCGCGATTTCCGTCGCGCGCTGCGCCATGCGCGGATCGTGCGTGTCGCGAGCGAGTGAGAGATAGGTCTGATACGCGGGCGCGGGCTGATTGCGCTGCAGCGCGACTTCGGCTGCGAGCACCTGGAATACGATCTGGCTCGTCAGTGCAACGTTCGGCAGATTGTTCTTTTCTTCGGCGGATTCAGGGCCGAAGGCGTCCTGGACGGAGACGGCGTTGTCATCCGTATCGGGCGACGGATCCTGAGCATGCACTGGCGATGCGGCGAGCACCCAGACAGCCAGAGCGGCCACACCGAGCAGCCGGCGTGGGGAAACAGCGTGCGGCACGCTGTTCGCACCAGTCCGGCGCTTAAGAAACTGCGTAACGAAGGACAGGTTCATACAGATCCGTTCAATGTTTCGGACGATTGTAACGCGCTCGCTACAATAAGCGCATAACCACGGACGCAAGTTGCAGACCAGTTAGACATGCCAGAGTTGCCAGAAGTTGAGGTTACGCGACGCGGAATCGAGCCGTTTGTCGCCGGGCGGCGCGTCGAGCGCGTCGACGTTCGCACGCCCGCGCTGCGCTGGCCGATTCCAGCCGGTTTCGCGCGCCTGCTGCATGGCCGGCTGGTCCACAAAGTGGAACGGCGCGGCAAATATCTGCTGTTCGAGATCGACGAGGGCTGGTTCATCGTGCATCTCGGCATGACGGGGACGCTCAGAGTGCTGCGCAACGTGCCGCATCCGCCGGCAGCTGCAAAGCACGATCACGTCGACTGGGTATTCGACGACTTCATTTTGCGCTTTCGCGATCCACGTCGCTTCGGCGCTGTGTTATGGCACCCGCGCTCGGCCGGCGACATTCTTGATCATCCGTTGCTGGCAGCGCTCGGCGTCGAGCCGTTCGCACCTTCTTTTTCCGGCACGCTGCTGCATCGTAAGACGCGCGGGCGCAAGGTATCGGTGAAGCAGGTGTTGCTCGCGGGTGAAATCGTCGTCGGCGTGGGCAACATTTACGCATCCGAATGCCTGTTCCGCGCCGGTATCCGACCGACCACGCCAGCCGGACGCATCTCGCTCGTTCGTTACGATCTGCTTGCAGACGCCGTGCGCGCCACGCTCGCCTCCGCGATCGAAAAGGGCGGCAGCACGTTGCGCGATTTCGTCGGCAGCAACGGCGAGAGCGGCTACTTCCAGCTCGACTATTTCGTCTATGATCGCGCGGGTCTGCCATGCCGCGTGTGCGGCAAGCCGATCAAACAGATCGTGCAGGGGCAACGTTCCACTTACTACTGTCCGACCTGTCAGCGCTGAATCATTCATGTCCGCTTCCATTTCCTCGACCGCTTCTTCGCCTGCCTCATCAACAGCATCTGCGACCGTCCCCGCGACCGCGTCCTCGAAGATACCCGCTCTGTCCGATTTCTCTGTGCGCCTGATCGCATGGCAGCGCGAACATGGCCGTCATGACCTGCCGTGGCAGAACACGCGCGATCCATACCGGATCTGGCTGTCCGAAATCATGTTGCAGCAGACTCAGGTGTCGACGGTGATTCCGTACTACGCGCGTTTTCTCGCGCGTTTCCCCGATGTGGCCGCGCTCGCCTGCGCGCCCGCCGACGACGTGATGACGCTGTGGGCCGGCCTCGGCTACTACACGCGCGCGCGCAATCTGCATCGCTGCGCGCAGGTGGTCGTCGAACAGCACGGCGGCCGGTTTCCGGAATCGGTCGAAGCGCTCGCGGAATTGCCGGGGATTGGACGATCGACGGCAGCCGCGATTGCATCGTTCGCATTCGGCGCGCGCGCGACGATTCTCGACGGCAACGTGAAGCGCGTGCTTGCGCGCGTATTCGGCGTCGAAGGATTTCCGGGCGAGAAGAAAGTCGAGAACGGCATGTGGCTGCTCGCGGAATCGCTGCTGCCCGTGAACGCAACCGACGATGACGTGAGCGCATACACGCAAGGTCTGATGGATCTCGGCGCGACGCTGTGCGTGCGCGGCAAGCCCGACTGCGCGCGCTGTCCGTTCGCGGTGGATTGCGTGGCGAACGTGACGGGCCGTCAGCGCGAATTGCCGGCGGCGCGTCCGAAAAAGACCGTGCCGACTCGCCGCATATGGATGCTGCTGCTGCGCGACGGCGATACCGTGATGCTCGAGAAGCGTCCGCCGTCGGGCATCTGGGGCGGTTTGTGGAGTCTGCCGGAAGCGGCCGATGAAGCGGCGCTCGCGCAACTCGCGCGCGACTTCGGCGGTGCCGATGTCTCGCCGCTCGCGCCGCTCACGCATGTGTTCACGCATTTCAGGCTGGATATCGAGCCGCGTCTTGCCGAACTCGATCGCTCTTCAATCGACGCGAACGCGCGCGACGCCGATACCGTGTGGATGTCGCTGAACGAACTCGATGCGTATGGCGTGCCTGCTCCCGTGCGCAAGCTGCTAGAAGGCCTGCAGGGCTCGCTGATCTGATCGGCCGCGAGCTACAGCAGCTGATGTTGCTGCATGTAGTGATGCACGACATCGATGCGCGCACCGGCGTCTTGCAACTCCATCAGTTTTTGCCGTGCCTTCAATGCGATCGGCAGCACTTCCGACAAACGGTTCGATACCCATGTGGGATCGTCGAGCCTGAACGGTTCGATGAACGGAAGACTTTCCGGGTCGCGCTCGCGTATGGTTGCGATGATGCGTTCGAGCACTTCTGCGCACGCGCCGAATTTTTCCATGTGCCCCGTGCCTTCGAGCGGCACGTCGCTGCCCACCAGTTCCGCCATGCCGACCAGCAAGCCGCTCGATTCGACGCGATGCGACAGCAGGCGGAACCGTTCTGTGCCGCGCGCGCGAATCAGCAGCATGCCGAACTCGTCGACGTCGCACACGTCGATCTCCGCTAGGCAGCCGATCGCTTCCGGCACAGAAGGTTCGTTGGGCTGCGCGACCTCCGCACCGCTTTTCAGCAGGCACACGCCGAACGGCGTCTTGTCGCGCAGACAGTCGCGCGCCATGTCGAGGTAGCGGGCCTCGAAGATTTTCAGAGGCAGCAGTCCATCGGGAAAGAGGACGGTGTGCAATGGGAAAAGTGGCACATCGGCAAGCACGGATGGTGTAGAGGACATGGCGCAACGCTTCGGTTAGGGCCGCCTCGAGCGGCCGGTCAAGCCACCATCGGAGACCTCAGGCGACCAGTTTCGATGAGTCGTCGACGTCGATCGGCGCATCGCGATGCCGCACTATCACATTCGCTTCGCTCGCGAAACGCGCGGCAAGCGTTTCGGCGATGAATACCGAGCGGTGCTGTCCGCCCGTGCAACCGATTGCGACGGTCAGGTAACTGCGATTGTCGTCGCGGAAATGCGGCAGCCACTTCTGCAGGAACGACTCGATGTCGGCCATCATCTGCTGGACGATCGGCAATGCATCGAGGAAATCGATGACGGGCTTGTCGAGTCCCGTCAACGGACGCAGCTCGCGATCGTAATAAGGGTTCGGCAGCGCGCGCACATCGAAAACGAAGTCGGCGTCGAGCGGCACGCCGCGCTTGAAGCCGAACGACTCGAACATCAGCGCAAGGCCCGTGTGCTCCTGCTCGATGAAACGCTTGACCCACGCGCGCAAGACGTTTGCCCGCAGGTTGCTGGTGTCGATCTGATGGCCGAACTCGGCGAGACCTGCGACGAGTTCTCGTTCGCGTTCGATCGCTTCGGCAAGCGATGTCAGCACGCCGACGTCGGCATCGTGCGCAGGCGAGCCCGACAGCGGATGACGGCGGCGCGTTTCGGAAAAGCGTTGGATCAGGGCTTGCGTGCTGGCGTTCAGGAACAGCACGCGCACATCGTGCTGGCCGGCGAGATCGCGGATCATCTGCGGCATGTCTTCGAGCGAGGCACCCGAGCGTGCGTCGATCGCGACCGCGAGCTTGTCCTGGCCGTCGCCCGCGATATACGCGGCGAGTTCGGGCAGAAAGCGCGGCGGCAGATTGTCGACGCAGTAGTAGCCCGCGTCTTCGAGCGCGTTCAACGCAACAGATTTGCCGGAGCCGGAGATGCCGGTGATCAGGATAATGCGCATGGAGTCGAGGAATCCGTTGAGTTCATCATAGCATCCGGTGCGACCCACTGTGCCGCCGCGGCTTCTCGTCCATCGCGTCAGATCAGCTTGCCGGGAAACTGGCTGTCGGGGTCCTGCATCGCGAGACGCTGGCGGTCCATGAAATCGCGCAAGGTATCGATGCCGCGCAGTTGCAGAATCGTGTTGCGCACGGCCGCCTCGACCAGCACCGCGAGGTTTCGGCCGGCCGCCACCTGGATCGTGACCTTGCTGATGGGCAGGCCGAGCACGTCGACGGTCTGGCTCTCGAGCGGCAGACGCTGGAATTCGCCGTCCGGTCGGCGCACCAGCTGCACGATCAGCTTCAGTTTCATCTTCCGGCGCACGGCCGTTTCACCGAAGATCGTCTTGATGTCGAGCAGCCCCAGACCGCGTACTTCCAGAAGATTCTGAAGCAGAGGCGGACAGCGTCCTTCGACGAAATCCGGGCCGAGGCGTACGAAGTCGACGGCGTCGTCGGCGACCAGACCATGGCCGCGGCTGATCAGTTCGAGGCCGAGTTCGCTCTTGCCGAGGCCGGAGTCGCCCGTGAGCAGCACGCCCATGCCGAGGATGTCGAGGAACACGCCGTGCAACGTTGCACGCGGCGCGAGAATGCGCGACATGTAGAGGCGCAGGCTGTCGATCACGGCTGCCGGCGACATCGGCGTCGTGAAGAGCGGCGTCGACGAACGCGTGCAGCGCAGGACCAGTTCCGGTGGCGCGGCGACGCCGCCCGCGACCACGAGGAACGGCGGTTCGAGCGCGATCAGCTCGGCCATGTGGCGCGAACGGTCTTCGTCGGATTGACGCTGGTAGTAGTTGGTTTCGGCGTCGCCGAGCACCTGGATCCGGTTCGGGTGGATCAGGTTCAGGTGGCCGACGAGGTCGGCACTGGACGTTGCGGTTGCAACCGTCTCCGCCGAGAAGCCACGCTCCCAGCCCTCATGCCCCGTCAGCCAGCTGAGCTTCAGCGCGGCGGCGTTGTCGTCGAAAATGCTCTGGGCGTTGATGCTGGACGTATCCATGAATCCCTGACTCCCTGACTTCATATGTGCCGCTGTGGTGCCGCCCTGGTGCTGCCGTAGTGCTGCATCGGTGCGCTCTGGCCGCTGCCCCGCCTGTTTTCCTGCTCGTTATTCGCTTGTTGCGCGTTCCGCCACGCTTCGCACGGGATGTGTCCGGCTCGCCGCGACGCCCCGTTCACAGGACGATCGCCGCGTGTCCCGGACGCGGCCTCGTGCTCTTCTCACGGACGCTGCGCCACGCCGACACGTCAAGGTTGCCACTGAGTGAGCAGGCGATGCAATGCCTCGCGGTCCTGTTCCGTGTGCAGCCGTTCGCGCGCATCGCGGTCCGACAACAGTTGGGCGATCTCCGACAGGATCTCCAGGTGTTGCTGCGTCGCCTGTTCCGGGACCAGCAGGAAGATCAGCAGCGCAACGGGTTGGCCGTCGGGCGATTCGAACGGGATCGGTTCGGACAGGCGCACAAACGCGGCGAGCGGCTGCTTGAGGCCCTTGATGCGGCCGTGCGGGATCGCGACGCCTTCGCCGAGTCCCGTCGAACCGAGACGCTCGCGCGCGAACAGATTGTCAGTCACTGTGCTGCGGGCGATACCGTTCTGGTTTTCGAAGATCAGGCCCGCTTGCTCGAATACGCGCTTCTTGCTGGTAACCGAAAGACCGACGACGACGTTTTCGAGGGGAAGATATTTGGCTAAACGATTCATGTTGGCAGGCGCAAAGGTCGCCTGGATTCTCCTCGCTGTGGCGTTTGAAAAGCGTTCCATGCGTGGTAACTGCTCATAGCGGACACAACGATGCGCAATGAGCCCCGCCCCTGAGATCCGCAATGACCCCTTTGTGCAGGACTCGGGCTGGACAAAACCCCTAAAGGCAATCGATTTATTATAGAACAGGGTTGCAACATATGGTGCGCCGCGCCATGAGGGAAAAAACGAATCGTGCAGTATCGCGTGTGCGGGCCCGAACGTTCGCAGGAAACGCGGCGCGCGGGCAATCGATTGCGACGGGCCTCTCAACGAAAAACCGCCCGATGTCGGGCGGTTTCGCGGGGAACAAAGCAACTTCCGGATCTGCTTATTGCGGTGGCACTTCGGGTTGCGCCGCCACCGGCTGATACTTGATCGCATCGTGCTGATGGCCCTGCAGGCGATCCTTGTGACGAATGACTTGCCGATCCAGCTTGTCGATCATCAGGTCGATCGCGGCGTAAAGGTCGCCATCGCAGCTTTCGACGAAAATGTCCTTGCCTTTCAGATGCAGGTTGATTTCAACCTTTTGTCTCTTTTCCTTTTCCTTGTGGTTGTCGACCGAGAGGACCACATTGCCATCGATCACCTGATCGAAATGTCTTAGCACCCTGTCTAATTTGGTGATCACGTATTCTCGCAACGCTGGCGTTACATCGAGATGGTGTCCACTGATCTTCAGATTCATAGTGCTTCTCCAAGCTAGTGGCCGCTTGGTCCGCATGAATCGCGCGAGCGCCGGTCGATTCTCGCGACTACCACGCCGTCCCCCGTTGACAGGCTACTGGCAGGTCGCATCGGCCAGCCTGCTCCGCCATACAGCGGCGCGGCCGGAAAATACCCGCCACAGGAGGCAGCGGGCTACAGAGACTTGCGCAGATTGACTGCTGGGATTTTCAGTGCTTCGCGATACTTCGCAACTGTACGGCGCGCGACCACGAAACCCTGTTCTGCCAGCAGTTCGGCAATGCGGCTGTCTGAAAGAGGAGATTTGGTGTCTTCTGCTCCTATCAGTTGCTTGATGAGTGCGCGAATGGCCGTGGAAGAGGCCGCGCCCCCCGTGTCGGTGGAAACGTGCGATCCGAAGAAGTACTTAAATTCAAGCGTCCCGAACGGGGTGAGCATGTACTTGCCGGTTGTCACACGCGAGACCGTCGACTCGTGTAAACCCAGCGTATCAGCTATTTCCCGCAAAACCAAGGGGCGCATGGCAATTTCGCCGTGCGCAAAAAAGTTCTTTTGACGTTCGACAATCGCCTGGGCGACACGCAGAATCGTCTCGAAACGCTGCTGAATATTTTTGATCAGCCAACGCGCTTCCTGTAGTTGTTGCCGCAGCGAACCGCTGCCCGGATCGCCGCGATTGTTGCGCAGGATATTCGCGTATAGATGGTTGATGCGCAGCTTCGGCACGACTTCGGGGTTCAGTTCGGCCAGCCATCCCTGTGCCGTTTTGCGCACCATGATGTCGGGCACGACGTAGTCTGCTTCGGCCTTACCGTACGAAGCACCCGGGAAAGGTTCGAGCGAGCGGATCAGCGCGTGGGCTTCGCGCAGGTCGTCGTCGCTGACCTTCAGGTATTTGCGCAGCCGCGTGAAATCGCGCGCCGCGAGCAGCTCGAGGTGATGCGCGACGATGTCGAGCGCGAGCGTGCGCGTCGGCGACGGATCGAGCCGGCACAATTGCAGACGCAGGCACTCGGACGCCGAACGCGCGCCGACACCTGCCGGATCGAAGCTGTGCAGCAACGCCAGCGCCGCGTTCAGTTCGTCGGTATCGACTTCGAGTTCTTCGGGAAGGTCAGCGAGAATTTCGTCGAACGTGGCCGTCAGATAGCCGTCGTCGTCGAGCGATTCGATCAGGAACGTGACGAGCGCGCGGTCGCGAGGGCTTGCCTGTGTCACGCGCAATTGCGCGGTCAGATGATCGCGCAGCGTCGTAGTCGATTCGTGGATTTGCAGCGGCGGCAGATCGTCGTCGTCCGACGCGTTGCCTGAACGGCCGTAGTCGTCGAGGTTCCACTGGCTCGAATCGGCGTTAGCATCCGAGCCCAGGCCGTTGTACTCGTCGACGCTCTGCGGTTCGCCGCCATCGGCGCTCTCGCTGGTCGACGTCGACGAAGTGGACGGCGGCGCGCTCGACATTTGCTCCGGCGCGGCGCTTTGCGGCGTTTGCGCGATCACGGACCCGTCGGCGGCAACGCGCAACGGACTCGCGATCCAGTCGTCCTCCGCTTCGAGCAGCGGATTCTGAGCGATCGCCATCGAGACTTCCTGTTGCAGCTCAAGCGTAGACAGCTGCAGCAGCCGGATGGACTGCTGTAGTTGAGGTGTCAGCGCAAGATGCTGCGACAGGCGGAGTTGGAGGCTGGCTTTCATGGCAAGTTGTGAATCATTGTAGAGAGTTTGCCACGACCGCGATACATTGCGACACCCGCAAAAACGCGCGTGCAAGAGATTTTGGCGCGGACGGCGGAAACAAGCCAGTCCGGCGTCAAAATTACTGGGCCCGTTCGTGAAACGGCGGCAGGGTTGGGCGAAGAAGGGCGAGCCGAACGCGTCGGCCGCCCGGCGCGGGCGCGCCTTACATGCGGAAGTGTTCGCCCAGATAGACGCGGCGCACGCTCTCGTTTTCGATGATGTCGCCGGGGGCGCCGGCCGCGAGCACGCTGCCGTCGCTGATGATGTATGCGTGATCGCAGATACCGAGCGTCTCCCGGACGTTGTGATCCGTGATGAGCACGCCGATGTTGCGCTGCTTCAGGAACTTCACGATCTTCTGGATTTCCAGCACGGCGATCGGGTCGACGCCCGCGAACGGCTCGTCGAGCAGAATGAAGCTCGGGTTCGTTGCCAGCGCTCGTGCAATTTCGACACGGCGGCGCTCGCCGCCCGACAGCGACAGCGCAGGATTTTCACGCAGATGCGCGATCTGCAGTTCGTCGAGCAAAGCTTCCGTGCGCGACGCGATCGCATCCTTCGACAGCTTCTTGCCGTCTTCGCCGATCTGCAGTTCGAGCACGGCGCGGATGTTTTC
The DNA here is from genome assembly GCF_038900715.1 of Paraburkholderia phymatum. GTDB lineage: Bacteria > Pseudomonadota > Gammaproteobacteria > Burkholderiales > Burkholderiaceae > Paraburkholderia > Paraburkholderia phymatum_A. The sequence goes on from NZ_JAYMRZ010000015.1 coordinate 195,326, forward strand.
CTCGACGGAGAGCTTGCGGAAAACGGAAGCTTCCTGCGGCAGATACGACAGTCCGAGCGACGCGCGCTTGTGGATCGGCAGAAGGCTGATCGACTTGCCGTCGAGGTCGATCTCGCCGGCATCGAGCGGCACGAGGCCGACGATCATATAGAACGACGTGGTCTTGCCCGCGCCGTTCGGCCCGAGCAGGCCGACCACCTCACCGCTTTTCACGTCGAGCGACACGTCCTTGACGACCGTGCGCGAGCCATAGCGCTTCTTCAGATTGCGTACGACGAGCGAACTGCTGGTGCCGGCGGGTTTTCGGTTGGGAAGGGCAGGGGCGCTCACGGCTTCGTCGTTCCTTGTCCTTGGAATTGGTTGGTCGGTTGCAGCGTCGCAGAAGGGCCGCTGATCGGTTGCGCGCCGCCGTTGCGCGGCGACAGCATCGCGCGCACGCGGCCATTCGGATTGCCCGGACCCGCGACGTCCTTGCCGGCCTTCGCCGTATAGAAATCGTTCTGGCCGTCATATGTGATGACGCTGCCATGCACTTCGTCCATCAGCGTCGTGAGGCCTTGCAGACGGCGCACCGTTGCGCGCGTCGTCAGCGTGGTGAGGTCCTGCTTGCCGTCGTAGTCGATGCGTTCGGCATCGCCGTCGATATATTCGTTGACGCCGTCGCGCTTCTGGCGGAAATACGCGAGGTTCTTGCCAGTCGACGTGCCCGTCGCATATTGATAGCCCTGCGGGTCCTGCGAGACTTCGACGCGGTCTGCCTTGATGACGATCGTGCCTTTTGTCGCGACCACGTGGCCGGTGAAGATGTTGACCTGCTTGAGGTCGTCGTACGTCATGTTGTCCGCTTCGATATTGAGCGGCTTGTCCTTGTCGGCACGCTCGGCGTGCGCGAGCGGCGCAAAACCGGCGAGCGGCAATGCGATCAACAGTGCCGCAAGTCCGGCGCGGCTCGCGCACAGCGCGCGCATGCGGCCGGACTCAAAACGGGGGAACGATTCGTTCATGCAGTCACGCCTGGAATTGGATTACCCGGGTTGCTTCTGGGAGCCGCCGGAGTCGACGGGGGCGATGGCGCCGCGCACGTTGCCGAATAGCTGCATGACCCGGGTGACATTGTTGTATTTCATGCCGCTGGCCGTCATGATCGACTGGCCGCGCTGAAGTTTAACCGCCTTTTCCGTCTCGATCACATCGTCGTTGACGAGCACGCGGAAATGCGCGGAATCGGCCTGCATTTGCGGATCGCCGTAGCCCGCGTCGCGCAGGATGCGCGCGTTGTCGTACAGATCGACGATCGACGCGTCCGCGTTCACCGTGCCGCGGTCGCCCGTCGCGGTGACGACCGGCTTGCCGGGCTGAAACGCGCGGATCGCGGGCTTCGCCAGGTCGCTCACTTCGGTGTCTTCGTAGTGAACCAGCTTCGCCGCGGTGAGGCGGTATTGCGTCGCGCCCGACTGATCGAGCTCGGACACCGAGAAGCTGTCGGCGAAATAATCGGGCGTGTGCTGCTTCGGCTTGACCGCGCCTTCGTTCTGGCGCGGCAGCGTCGCTTGCAGCAGCCAATATGTGATCCCTGCGAGCGCCGCCATCGCGACGAGCGGTATCAGCGAAGTCCAGCGAAACCGGTTCATCCGACGAGGCCCCGCGGCATCTCGCCGCTGCACGCCGCCGCGAGCAGCGCGTCATAGCGGCCTTGCGCGCGCAGCAGCGCATCGCATACTTCGCGCACGGCGCCGTGGCCGCCGCGCGCTTCGCTGACCCAGTGCGCACGGGCGATCACTTCGGGATGCGAGTTTGCCGGCGCGGCCGCGAAGCCGACTTTCAGCATCACGGCCAGATCGACCCAGTCGTCGCCCATATAGCCGCATTCTTCGGGCGTGCGGCCCGTTTCGTCCAGCAATTGGGCGAACGCTTCGAGCTTGTGCTCGACGCCCTGATAAAGATGCGTGATGCGCAATTCCCGCGCGCGCACCGCGACGATGCCCGACTTGCGCCCCGTGATGATCGCCGTGTCGATGCCGGCTTCGCGCAGCAGCTTTGCGCCGTGGCCGTCCATCGAATTGAACGCCTTCATCGTGTCGCCTTCGGCCGTAAACAGCAGGCCGCCGTCGGTGAGCACGCCGTCGACGTCGAAAATCATCAGCTTCACGCGGCTCGCGCGTTCGGCCGCGGTCAGGGCGGAAGAGGCCATCAGATCACCTTCTTCGAGAACAGGTCGTGCATGTTGAGCGCGCCGATGAGCTTGCCCGTTTCATCGACGACGAGCATCTGATTGATGCGATGACGCTCCATCAGTTCCACGGCCTCGACGGCGAGCCGGTCGGGACCGATCGTACGCGGGCCATGTGTCATGACGGATTCGATGGGCAGCGCGCGGAAATCGCCGTCGCGTTCGAGCACGCGGCGCAGGTCGCCGTCGGTGAAAATGCCCTTGACGCGCTCGTTTTCGTCGACGATGGCCGTCATGCCCATGCGCTTCGCCGTCAACTGGAACAGCGCGTCGCGCACGGTCGATCCGGACAGGACCATCGGCATCTGGTCGCCCGTGCGCATCACGTCGCGCACATACGTGAGCAGGCGCCGGCCGAGCGCGCCGCCCGGATGCGAGCGCGCGAAATCGTCTTCTCCGAAGCCGCGCGCTTCGAGCACGGCCACCGCGAGCGCGTCGCCGAGCGCGAGCGCCGCCGTCGTGCTCGCCGTCGGCGCGAGATTCAGAGGACACGCTTCTTTTTCGACGCCGCAATATAGATGGACGTCGGCGAGCCTGGCGAGACTCGAGGTGCGGCGACCCGTCATCGCGATCAATTTTGCGCCGAGGCGCTTGATCAGCGGCAGGATCGAGACGAGTTCTTCAGATTCGCCGGAATTCGACATACCGATGAACACGTCGTCGGCCGTGACCATGCCGAGGTCGCCGTGGCTTGCTTCGGCGGGATGCACGAAAAACGCGGGTGTGCCCGTGCTGGCGAGCGTCGCCGCCAGCTTGCGCGCGATATGACCGGATTTGCCAATGCCTGAGACGACCACGCGTCCACGGCAGCCGAGTATGAAATCGATCGCTTCGACGAAAGAGTCGTCGAGATGATCGCGAAGGGAGCGCACGGCGTCCGCTTCGATGTCGAGCACGTCGCGAGCGAGCGCAAGTGCCCGATCGCCATTGATTTTCGCTATCATCCGGGGAGTATAGCAAAGGCGTATGTTCGCCGCGCCGGGACCGATCGTTCCGGACATTGCCCTCACCGGCCCTTCGACCTTGCTGCGCGGGCGTTTGCGCGTGGCTTCGCTGACGAACCAGGACGCTCTCTCCGATGCGCTTTTGCCGATGATTTCCCCGCTCGAAATGACGCTGTTTCTGCTGCTGGCCTCAGTGGTGGGCGTCGTCGTGTTCCGTTATCTGAACCTGCCGCCGATGCTGGGTTATCTGACGGTGGGGATCGTCGTCGGGCCGCACGCGTTCGGCCTCGTGCCCGATTCCGTCGGTGCGCAGAATCTCGCCGAATTCGGCGTCGTGTTCCTGATGTTCTCGATCGGGCTGGAGTTTTCGCTCGCGAAACTGCGCTCGATGCGCCGGCTCGTGTTCGGCCTCGGCTTGCTGCAGGTGCTCGGCACGGTGGCCGTCGCGGTATCGGTCGGCATGGTGCTGGAGCGTTGGGTGCATATCTCGTGGCAGGGCAGCGTCGCGCTGGGCGGCGCGCTCGCGATGTCATCGACGGCCATCGTCAGCAAGATGCTCGCGGAACGGCTCGAGATCGAGACCGAGCACGGCCGCAACATCTTCGGCGTGCTGCTGTTCCAGGATCTCGCCGTCGTGCCGCTTCTGATCATCATCTCGGCGTTGGGCGGAAATTCGGACGATCTCGTCAAGTCGCTCGGCATCGCGTCGATCAAGATCGTGATCGCGCTGTCGCTGCTGCTGATCGTCGGGCAGAAGTTCATGACGCGCTGGTTCAACGTCGTGGCGCGCCGCCGTTCGCAGGAACTGTTCATCCTGAACCTGCTGCTAGTCACACTGGGCGCGGCGTTCATCACCGACAAGTTCGGCCTGTCGCTCGCGCTCGGCGCGTTCATCGCCGGCATGCTGATCGCCGAGACGCCGTACCGGCATCAGGTGGAAGAGGACATCAAGCCGTTTCGCGACGTGCTGCTCGGTCTCTTCTTCGTGACCACGGGCATGCTGCTGAATCCGCGCGTGATCTGGACACATCCGCTCGTCGTGCTCGCGTTCCTGATCGGCCCGCTGCTGCTGAAAGCCGTGATGATCACGGGGCTCGCGCGGCTGTTCGGCGCGACGCCCGGCGTGGCGATGCGCACGGGCATCGGACTCGCGCAGGCGGGCGAGTTCGGCTTCGTGCTGCTCAATCTGATCCTCGACAAGCACCTCGTCGACGCGACGTTCCTGCAGGCGATTCTCGCCTCGATGCTGCTGTCGATGCTCGCCGCGCCATTCCTCATTCAGAACGCGGATCGCATCGTGCTGCGGCTGTCGTCGACTGAATGGATGATGCAGTCGTTGCAGATGACGCGCATCGCGACGCAAAGCCTGAAGCAAACCGGCCACGTGATCATCTGCGGCTACGGTCGCGCCGGACAGAACCTCGCGCGGATGCTGGAGCACGAAGGGCTGTCGTATGTCGCGCTCGACCTCGATCCCGACCGCGTGTCGGCGGCCGCGGCGGCGGGCGAATCGGTGGTGTTCGGCGATGCGGGGCGGCGCGAGTCGCTGCTCGCGGCGGGTATCCATCGCGCGGCGACCGTCGCGATCACGTACGCGAATACGCCGTCGGCGCTGCGCGTGCTGCACAACATCCACGAACTCGAGCCGACGCTGCCCGTCATCGTGCGCACCGTCGACGACAGCGACCTCGAAAAGCTGCTCGCCGCTGGGGCGACGGAAGTGATTCCGGAAATCGTCGAAGGCAGTCTGATGCTTGCGTCGCACACGCTCGTCGTGATGGGCGTTCCGATGCGGCGCGTCGTGCGGCGCGTCGAGGAGTTGCGCGACGAACGCTATAGCCTGCTGCGCGGCTATTTTCACGGCGCGGACGACGTGGATGACGACGACGGTCACGAGCAGGTGCGGCTACAATCGGTCCCCGTCGACGAGAAGGCCGATGCCGTCGGGCGCACGCTCGAAGAACTCGGCCTCTTCGATCTCGGCGTCGAAGTGACGGCGATCCGGCGACACGGCATTCGCGGCGTCGAGCCCGATCCATCGACTAAACTTCGCGCAAGCGACATCGTCGTGCTGCGCGGCCTGCCCGAAGCGCTGGCGGAAGCGGAGGAGCGTCTGTCGAAGCATCGGCGCGCGGGCGCGGCGGCGGCCTGACGTTTGCTGCCGTTCACCAACACCGATCACGCGGCGGCGCTCGACGAACGCGCGCCGTATTCAAGCAACTCACTGGAAACATCGGGGTCTTCGACGACCCGTCTGGAGTCATCATGTCCAACGCGCCTGCGAACAAGCCATTCGATCCGGCCGACTACATCAACAGCCAGATCCGCACGGTGCCCGACTGGCCTCAGGCCGGCGTGCAGTTTCGCGACATCACGCCGTTGCTGCAAAACCCGAAAACGCTGCGGGTGCTGATCGACATGTTCGTGCAGCGCTATATCGACCAGAAGCTCGACTACATCGCGGGGCTCGACGCGCGCGGCTTCATCATCGGGCCGATTCTCGCGTACGAGCTGAACGTCGGCTTCATTCCGATCCGCAAGATCGGCAAGCTGCCGTACAAGACGGTGTCCGAATCGTATGCGCTCGAATACGGCACGGCGACTGTCGAGATTCATGAAGACGCGTGCAAGCCCGGCGACCGCATCGTGATCGTCGACGATCTGATCGCGACGGGCGGCACGATGATGGCGGGCAAGAAGCTGCTCGAGCGTCTTGGCGCGACGGTGGTCGAAGGCGCGGCAATCATCGATCTGCCCGATCTCGGCGGCTCGAAGCTGCTGCGCGATGCAGGGCTGCCGCTTTTCACCGTGACGGGTTTCGGCGGTCACTGATTCTTTCCGACGGAGTCTCTGAGCAATGCCCAATTTCCTGCTCTTTCTCGCGACATCGATAGCGATCACGTTCGCGCCCGGCCCCGACAATCTGCAAGTGCTGGCGCGCGGCATTTCGCAAGGACGCGCGGCGGGCTTCGTCGCCGCGCTCGGTTTCGCCGCGGGCATCTCGTTTCACACGACGCTCGCAGCGCTCGGCGTTGCCGCCGTGCTGCGCTCGTCGCCCGTCGCGTTTCAGATCATCAAGCTCGCGGGCGCGGCGTATCTCGTGTGGATCGGTATCAAGGCATTGCGCAGCAACGGTCTCGCGACCGCGCACGAGCGCCCGCCGCAGCCGCTTTCGTCGATCTTCCGGCAGAGCGTGATCGGCAACATGATGAACCCGAAGGTGACGCTGTTCTTCGTCGTGTTCCTGCCGCAGTTCGTCGATCCGCACGGCGTGCAGAGCGTCACGTTGCAGATGCTCGAACTGGGCGCGCTGTTCATGCTGCAAACGGTCGTCGTGTTCTCGCTGTTCGGCGTGTGCGCGGGTGTGATCGGCGGATGGCTGAAGCGTCGTCCGCGCGTGGGCGTGTGGCTCGACCGGCTCGCGGGCGCAACGTTCATCGCGATCGGCATCCGGGTCGCGTTGCGCGACTGATTCTGTTTGCCGCTCGAGTCGTCGGAGCCGCCGGCTGGATCGTCAACACGTATTACGCTGACTGGAGTCTTCATGTCTTTGCCTTGCATCGCCGCCGCGCGCCGCTTCGATCCTGCGCGGCATCTTCCGTTCGTGATCGACGGGGAGCGCGTCGGCTGGATTCGCGCGACCGACGTGCCGCTGCTCGCGCGTTGGCCCGATGTGTTCGACATCGATGCGAAGAGCGTTACGCTTGCGCCGCAATTCAACACGGTCGCACTGCGTAGCGCAGCACTGGGCTCGGTGATCGGCGCGCTTGCCGCCGACGGCTGCATTCCCGGCTGGCGCGACGAAACCTACGCGATCCGCAATGCGTTCGATGCGCCGCCGCTCGCGTATATCGAGCGCGCGGCGTCACGCTTTTTCGGCACGATGACGTACGCGGTGCATCTGAACGGCGTCGTAGAATATGAAGATCGCGCGCCGCAGTTGTGGATCGCGCGCCGCAGCGACACGAAGGCGACCGATCCGGGCATGCTCGACAACGTCGTTGCGGGCGGCATCGGCTGGGGCTTCAGTCTCGCTGAAACGATCGTCAAGGAGTGCTGGGAAGAAGCGGGCATTCCGCAAGAGATCGCCGCGCGCGCGGTCGCGGGACGCACCGCGCATGTGCTGCAATCGCTGCCCGAAGGCACGCAGGCCGAGCAGATTTTCATCTACGACCTCGCGTTGCCCGCAGACTTCGCGCCGCGCAATCAGGATGGCGAAGTGGGCGAGCATCGGCTGGCGCGCATCGAAGATGTCGCGCAGTCGATCGAAGAAGGCGCGATGACGGTCGATGCGAGCCTCGCGACGCTCGATTGCCTGTTGCGCCGCCGCTGGATCGACGAAGACGCGTGTGCTGGCATCGACGCGCTGTTCGAACCGCCCGTCATCGACTGACACTGACGGACGAACGCGCACGCGCACCTGAAGCACTGCATCACACTCTACGAAACACGCACTGAAGAAGGGGGTCACCGAGGTCATGTCGACCGAACACAGCTTTATTCTCAAACTGTCGTGCGCCGATCGGCCCGGCATCGTTCACGCCGTGTCGGGTTTTCTGTTCGAGCGCGGCAGCAACATCCTCGACTCCGCGCAATTCGGCGACAGCCACACGGGCGAATTTTTCATGCGCGTCCACTTTCAGCAGGTGGGCGGCGATCCCGGCCTCGAAGCGCTGCGCGAAGCATTCGCGACGCTCGCCGGGCAATTCGGCATGCGCTGGGAACTGCACGACGCGAACGTGAAGCCGCGCGTGGTGATCATGGTGTCGAAGATCGGTCACTGTCTGAACGATCTGCTGTTCCGCTATCGCACGGGACAGCTGAACATCGAGATTCCCGCGATCATCTCGAACCACAAGGAGTTCTATCAGCTTGCCGCGAGCTACGACATTCCGTTTCATCACTTCCCGCTGACGTCGAAGGACGCGAAGGCGCAGCAGGAAGCGCGCGTGCTGGAAGTGATCGACGAATGCAAGGCGGATCTCGTCGTGCTCGCGCGCTACATGCAGATTCTGTCACCGGAATTGTGCGAGCGGCTGACGGGGCGTGCGATCAACATCCATCATTCGTTCCTGCCGAGCTTCAAGGGCGCAAAGCCGTACTATCAGGCGTTCGATCGCGGCGTGAAGCTGATCGGCGCAACGGCGCACTACGTGACGACGGATCTCGACGAAGGCCCGATCATCGAGCAGGAAGTGGAGCGCGTCGATCACAGCATGACGCCGGATCAACTGACGGCGATCGGCCGCGATGTCGAATGCGTGACGCTCGCGCGCGCGGTGAAGTGGCACGTCGAGCACCGTATCGTGCTGAACGGCAGCAAGACGGTTGTGTTCCGTTAAGGCGTTTTACCGGGCGCGATAATCGATCGTCCGCCCCTCTTCTGTCGGAACCGGGATGCCGTCCCGGTTCCGCTTGCGACGGCTTTGACAGAAAACACGTCGCTGTCTCTCTCTTCTCCTACCCGGATATCGGTCTGCGCATGCCCGGCGTCTCTACGTTCCTTACGTCGAGCGTTTCAAAGCGGCGCGCTTATTCGGATGCCGCGCACGTTCGTTTCGGATACGTTTTTTCGCATTGCGAATTAAAGTTGACTTTCCGAAGATAACCCGGTGCTGGCGCGACGCGTTGCAGACCTGGGTGTCGATCGAATCGTCCATCGGTGTGCGCAGCGCGGAGCCGGCCGCACGCGCACCCGATGGGAACAAGCGCTGATCAAAAGGTCGAGGAAAATGAGAAGAAGAGACGTCTTGAAGTGGTCGGGTGCCACTGCCAGCCTTGCGATGATTCCGCCGCTAACGGGTTCTTCTATTGCACAAGCCGCTTCATTGCTGGGTGCGAATCCTACGCTGCCAAGGCAAGATCCGTTTATCGCGCAAATAGCGCGAAGTGCAGCGCTGACAGCAAAACGGATTGCCTACACGTGGACGACGAACTATCCATCGGTGCAAGGCGTGCCCATGGCTGCCATCGTGCCGATCGAAGATTTGCCGTCACTGCCTTGGCTACTCAAGGTGTTGCCGGTCAGTATCGATATCATCGTGAATGTTGCAGCTTCGCTCGTCAAACTTGGCGTGACCGGGATTGCAAGCTTGCAGGCTCAAGCGGATTCGGCCCGCTCGCGGTTCAACGCGTCGCTTCAGCAATACAACCAGCTTGCGGCGAACAACGTCGGGCGTGGCATGCCAACCGCTGCGATGCTCGCTCAAGCCGCGCAACTGCAAGTAACGCTCTTTTCAATGACCCGCGAGGTCTCCCGGATACACGACCAGCTTGCCGCAACGTCGAAGAGCATGCTTCAAGGAAACGGACTTCAGTATCAGAACGCGTTATTCGCGACAACGCCGCTTCCGGCTGTCGCTCAAAGTCTGGATGACGACGTGGCGTTTGCGCGGTGGCGAGTGGCGGGGCCGAATCCGATGCTGATTGCCGGCGTCACAGCGCTTCCGCCCAAATTTCCATTGACGAATGCGCAATATCGCAAGGTCATGGGCAACGATGACGACCTCGCACTCGCAGGCAGTCAGCACCGGCTTTATCTTCTCGACTACGCGGAGTTGGCAGGACTCGCCAGGCGTGGACCTGCAAAGTTTGGATTCGCGCCGATTGCGCTGTTCGCGATTCCGCGCAATGGCGGCGCGATGATGCCGGTGGCGATTCAGTGCGGACAGGAGTCCGGCAACAATCTGATATTTCTTCGGGCGGACCGGACGGCTGACGCGTCCGACTATTGGGCGTGGAGAATGGCCAAGACCTGCGTGCAGATTGCAGATACCACGTACCATGAAGTGTTCGTTCATCTCGGACGGACGCACCTTGTCAGCGAGGCGTTTTGCGTTGCGACCCATCGCGAGCTTGCTCCTTCGCATCCGCTGAATGTGCTTCTGGTGCCGCATTTCGAAGGCACGCTGTTCATCAACAGCCTCGCCTGCTTTGTGCTGATCGCCAAAGGCACGATTATCGATAACCTCTTCTCGGGACCCATTGAGACGATTCAGCAGACGGCGGGCGCCGGCCGGCTCGCGTTCGACTTCTACGCGAACATGCTGCCCACCGATCTGAACAGCCGTCGCGTCGACAATCGCGCATACCTACCCGATTACCCTTATCGTGATGATGCTTTGCTTGTCTGGAAGGCGATTCAGGATTGGGTTTGCGAATACCTGGGCGTGTATTACCAGAGCGACTACGACGTCACGTCCGACGCGGAACTTGCGAACTGGGTCAGGGCAGTCGCGGATAGCGGGAAGATAAGAGGCTTTCGATCAATTACTTCGCTTGCTCAACTAGCCGACGTCGTGACGATGATTGTCTTTACCGCGTCGGCGCAGCATGCCGCCGTCAATTTCCCGCAGAAAGCGTTGATGGCGTACCCGCCTGCGTTCACCGCGTCCGGATGGTCGCCCGCGCCGTCGGGTGCGGTTGCACAATCGCAGCAATCCTGGGAACGCCTCGCTTTGCCACCGTTGCCCGTTTCGATGTTGCAGATCGCGACGCTCGAATTGCTGGGTGGGGTGTATCACACGCCGCTTGGCGAATACCGTTCGAATCTGTTTCCGTTCTCGTCCGTTTTTACCGATCCTCGCATCGCTGCTGCGGGTGGGCCGTTGCAGCGCTTCCAGGCAAGCCTGAAAGCGGTGGAAGCGACCATCAATGATCGCAACAGGACTCGGCCACAACCTTATGATTTTCTGTTGCCAAGCCGTATTCCTTGCAGCACGAACATCTGACCGGATCGCGTAACGGCTGATGTCCGGTTCGAGCCTTTGTGTTGATATTGCCAGGCTCGGCGCCGGTCTGATCGACTGCGCCGGTTTTCTATTGCGACGTCGCGCTTTCGGCTTGCGCGCGAACGGCGCGTGACTTTGCGTCGCGCGTGATCGTCGCATGGCGGCGCGCGTTCATCTTCTTTAGCCAGATCAACAGGCCCGTCGCGCTCAGCACGGCCACCATCACGCCGACGAAACTGACCAGAACACGTCCGCCGATGCCAAGGATGCGCCCCGAATGCAGCGGGAATTGCGCCTGCATGAAGAGGTCGCCTGCCGTGCCTTGGCCGGGAATCTGCGCACCGAGCGCCTGGCCTGTCTGCGCACTCCAGTACGTCCATGCATTGCCGAGGCCGCCGTCGCCGTGATCGTCGCCGGCTGCGAAATAGCCGACGCCGTACACATGCAGCGCCGGTGCGTAATAGATCGCGCCCGGCGGCGCATCGATATGCTTTTCGATGCGCGCCTGTGCCGCCGCCTTCAGGATTTGTTCGCGCGGCAGCGGTTCGTCGTTGGGTTGGGCGTTGGGCACCATCGACGGATCGGTGAAGGGCGTCGGCGTGAGCGTCGAGAACAGCTTGACGATCGGCTGCACGACGGGCGTCGACAGATTCATCGACACTGACGTCACCGCGACGATCAGCAGCAGTCCCCATATCCATACGCCGCCGGAGCGGTGCAGATCGAATGTGAGCGCGTAGCCGCCGCGCCGCACGCGAAACGCGAACGACTTCTTCCACGCCTTCGCGCTGGGAAACGCGAGCACGAGCGCGATCACGCTATCGAAAATCCACACGATGCCGACGATGCCCATCAGCCACGTGCCGATGTCGATGCCATGCGTGAACGGCAGAAACAACGTGTAGTGCAGCTTGTAGATGAACGGCAGCAGATTGATCCGCGCGACCGACAACGCGCCCCATTCGCGCCGGCCTTGAATCTCGCCCGTGGCGGGATCGACGGCGATCTGGTTGAAGTCGAGCGGATACGGCTGGTTCGTTTTCGGATCGACGCGCGGCATCACCATCATTTGCAGCGTGTGTCCTTTTTCGGCTGCGAGCGGCAGATAGGTCACTTGCAGCCGAGGGTCGCCCGACTCGACGCGGCGCGCGAGTTCCAGCGACGGCAACGGCGCGGCATGGGTACGCGCGTCGAAGAACGACGGATTGAGCGCCGCGTCGAGTTCGTGATCCCAAGCGATCAGCGCACCCGTCAGTCCCGCGACGAACAGAAACAGCGCAGTCCCGATGCCGAACCAGCGATGCAGTCGAACGAGCGCGGATCTCACGCGCGATCTCCGTCGAAATCGATGGCCGTCGTCGGCAAAAAAGTGACAGACATGACCGCGTGGCGTCCTTGCGAATAAGAATTATTCGCATCTTATGGGGCGAGCGCCGATGCCGCAAGAGTTTCGTAAGCGCTGGCGGCGCGTATTTCCTTTGTCAGCGGCGGCTTTGCACGCAGACGGATAGCCGGTCCACGGCTTCGTTTTGATTCAAATGCGACAAAATGTCGCGCCTAAACACTTACAGAAATCCCACGGTTCCCGGCATCATTCGCTTTCCTGTAAATAGGAATGATTCGTATTCGCCGAATGGGTCGACTGACTGTCTGGAACAACAATGAAAAGCGCTGCTGAACAAGGGGTGGGTAAGAATCGCAGGACGACGAGTGTGCCGACGATCGGCGTCATGCATATCGCCGTGATGCTGGCATTTGCTGCGAGCCAGAACGCTTACGCGCAGACAGGCGCGCCGGTAAATGCGTCGAGTGCTGCCACGGAATCCGCGGGCCCAGCGAACGACGCGGGCCCAGCGAATGGCGCGGGCGCCGATAAGTCATTGCCCGCCGTCAACGTGACGGCCGCGCAGGACTCGCCGCAGCATCTGAACGCCGACGTCGGCGGCGGCGCGCTCGGCACGCGCACCCAACTCGACACGCCGTTCTCGACGACGGTCGTGACGAGCGAGGAACTGCAGGACTTGCAGCCGCAAAAGCTCGGTGACGTATTCACGCGCGACGCGTCCGTCTCCGACAACGGCAATCCATACAGCGCGTGGGCCACGTATCTGAGCGTGCGCGGCATGCAACTCGACTGGCAGAACGGCTTCAAGATCGATGGGTTACCGTTCAACAGCTACGGCATCACGATGCCGTATGAACAGCTCGAGAGCGTCGAACTGCTCAAGGGACTGTCCGGTTTCATGTACGGCTTTGGCGCGCCGGGCGGGGTCGTCAACTATGTGACGAAGAAGCCGCCGCTCTCTGGCACGCCCATTCGCAGCGTCGACGTCGGCTATGTGACGGATGGCGTATGGGCCGAGCACGCGGACCTCGGTGGCCGCATCGGCCCGAACGGCATGTTCGGCTATCGCTTCAACGCGACGCACGAAGAAGGGCAGACGTACAACGACGGCACGCTTCGCCGCAACGCATTCTCGCTCGCGCTCGACGCGCGCATCACGCGCGACCTGAGCGCGACGTTCGGCGCGCTCTATCAGGACCAGCACACGACGGGGCAGGGCGGCTCCATCTCGACGGTGCAATACGTCGGCACGTCGCTACCGACCACACTCTCCGGCTCCACCGACAACCTCGGCAATCCGTCGCAGCACCTGAACACGAATCTCCAGCTTTACACGGCGGGCGTTCACTACAACCTGAGCCCCGACTGGACCGCGCATCTGACGTACAGCTTCAGCAAGAGCTTCCGCGATCGCAACGAAAGCACGTTCTTCCTCCAGAACCCGGCCGGCGACTATACGGACTTCCGCTTCGCCGGCAAGGAAGGACATCGGCTGAGCCTCTGGCAGGCGATGATCGAAGGCGACGTGAAGACGGGGCCGTTCGAGCATCAGCTTGTGTTCGGCGCGGCGTGGCAGAAACAGGTGAACGAGTACGAAGCGAACAGCGTCTACGAGCAGATCGGCACGGGCAATCTCTATTCGCCGAACACGAACCTGTTCTACAGCCCCGAAGGACTGTCGACCTATCGTGCCGGCGACATCACCCAGAAGGCGCTCTTCGCGAGCGATACGATCCAGTTGACCCAACGCTGGTCGGTGCTCGGCGGCGTCCGTTATACGTACTACGAGCAGAACGGCTACACGCTGACGGGCGCGACGAGTTCGCACTACAGCCAGAGCGGCGTGCTCACGCCGACCGTCGCGCTGATGTTCAAGCTCGCGCCGACGACCACGCTCTACACGAGCTATGTCGAATCGCTCGAACCTGGCTCGATCGTCGACTTCACCTATGCGAACGCCGGCCAGATGCTCAAGCCGCTGCGCAGCAAGCAGTACGAAGTCGGCATCAAGAGCGAGCATGCGCGCTGGAGCGCGAGCGCGGCGCTGTTCCGCATCGAGCGCGGCGCGGAGTACGCGAACAGCGCGAACGTCTATGTTCAGGATGGCGAGTCGATCTTCGAGGGCGTCGAAGCGGGCGCCGATGTGCGGCTCGGCGCGAACTGGACGGTCGGCGGCGACCTGATGTGGCTGCATACGAAGTACGAGCGCGGCTCGTCATTCGATGGCAACCGCGTCGCGGGCGCGCCCGGTTTCGTCGCGGCAGGCCATGTGACGTACAACGTGCCCTACGTGCCCGGGCTCAGGGTCGGCGCCGACGCGAAGTTCACCGGCAACACGACCGTGCGTCCAGCCGGCGACCTGAAAGCGGGCGGCTACACGCTGTTCAATGTCGGCGCGTCGTATGCGACGCGTATCGGCGGCTATGGCGTGACGTTCCGTGCCGCGATCGACAACATCACGGACAAGCGTTACTGGGAATACCAGTACGCGGACTACATCTCGCCGGGCGATCCGCGCACACTGTCGCTCAACGCGCGCATCGACTTCTGATTGCCGCGCGATACCGACATCGATGCGGACATCGACACGCACACGCAAAAGGGCGGCCTCGCGGTCGCCCTTTTGCGTCGATACACCTGTTGCGTTGCGCTACACGAGCCGCAGATAGATCAGTTCGCGCTTGATGTACGCGTAGAAGATCGGCGCGGCGATCACGCCGGGAATGCCGAACGCGGCCTCCATCACGAGCATCGCGATGAGCAGTTCCCATGCGCGCGCCTCGATCTGTCCGCCGATGATGCGCGCGTTGAGGAAATATTCGAGCTTGTGGATCAGGATCAGGAAGATGAGCGCCGTCACGGCCGCCGGAAAGCTCACCGATAACGCGACTGCGACGATCAGCGTGTTCGAAATCAGATTGCCGATCACGGGCAGCAAGCCGACGATGAACGTGATGATCACAAGCGTTTTCGCCATCGGCAGCGGCGCATGGAAGAGCGGCAGCAGCAACAGCAGGAAGATGCCCGTGAACACCGTGTTGATCGCGGAGATTTTCATCTGCGCGAACACGATGCGGCGGAACGCATCGGCGAAACGGCTGAGCCGCGTGATAAAAGCCGTCGACAACGGCAGCCGTTGAATGTGCTTCTGCGCGCCGACCGCGACGATCGCACCGATGATCATGCCGATCAGCACATGCGTGAAGATGCGCGCCGCGTTCTTGCCGCCTTGCGAGAGCGTGCCCGCATGCGTCTGCATCAGCACGGCGGCTTTTTCCTTCATCTGCTCGGTGGAAACGGGCAGGTTCTGCGCGATGAACTGCGGCAGGCGCGTACGCGCCTGGTCGATCAGCGACATCGCCTGGTCGAGCAGCTTCTGGACGCTCGGCACGTCGCTCTCGAAGTGCTCGATGATGGCGACAGTGAAACCCGTCAGCACGCCGACGATCACGGCGGACAGAATCACCACCGCGAACCAGCGCGCGCGGTAGCTCGACATGTGCTTTTCGATGCGCGGCGCGAGCGTGTGGACGAGCTGGAACACGAGCATGCCGGCGAGCAGCGCGCCCAGCAGCCTCAGTTCGAGCACCGCCCACATCGCGAGCAGCGCCACGACATAGCTGCCGATTTCGACCGCCGACAGTTTCGGCAGGCTCATGTCGCTGGTCAGCCTGACCGGGCGAGGGCGCAGATCCTGCACCTGCCCGTCGTCGCGGGCCGGATTACGCTTGGCCATGGCTTTCTATCGTCTCCAACCTCAGGTTTTTACGCTCGGCTTGCCGGCTTTTGCTGTCGCTTTTGCCGTTCCTGCCGCTGGCTTCGCTGTCGATTTCGAAGCCCGTTTCGGTGCGTCGGCGGCGACGGCCTTTTTTGCCCTCGCCGGTTTTACGGCTGTTTTTGCGGATTCTTCATTGGTGTTGCTGCCGGTTGCCTCGGCTTCGCCGGTTTCATCTTCGGACGGCTCATCTGATTCCGCGTCCGCCGATTCAACCGATCCGGCCTGTGCTTCCGGTGCCGATTCGCCGGCCGCCGATCCGCGCAGCAACAGTGGCGCGAGATACCGGCCGGTAAAACTTGCCTTCGACTTCGCGATCTGTTCCGGCGTGCCCTGCGCGATGATCTGACCACCGCCGGCGCCGCCTTCGGGACCGAGATCGATGACCCAGTCGGCTGTTTTTATCACATCGAGATTATGCTCGATGATGACAACCGTATTTCCTTGATCGCGCAACCGATGGATCACTTCGAGCAGCAGCGCGATATCGTGGAAATGCAGGCCCGTGGTCGGTTCATCGAGGATATAAAGCGTGCGACCCGTATCGCGCTTGCTCAGTTCCAGAGAGAGCTTGACGCGCTGCGCCTCGCCGCCCGACAGCGTGGTCGCCGACTGGCCCAGGCGGATATAGCCGAGGCCGACGTCGAGCAGCGTCTTCAGCTTGCGCGCGACGACAGGCACCGCGCGGAAAAACTCGTGCGCATGCTCGACGGTCATCTCCAGCACTTCGCTGATGTTCTTGCCCTTGTACTGGATGTCGAGCGTCTCGCGGTTGTAGCGCTTGCCGTGACACACGTCGCACGGCACGTACACGTCCGGCAGGAAGTGCATCTCGACCTTCAGCACGCCGTCGCCCTGACATGACTCACAGCGTCCGCCCTTCACGTTGAACGAAAAGCGGCCTGGATCGTAGCCGCGTTCCTTCGCGGCGGGCACGCCCGCGAACAGTTCGCGGATCGGCGTGAAGACGCCCGTGTACGTCGCGGGATTCGAGCGCGGCGTGCGGCCGATCGGCGACTGATCGACGTTGATGACCTTGTCGAAGTGTTCGAGGCCTTCGATCGCCTCGAACGGCGAAGGCTCCGTCGACGAGCCGTACAGGTGCTGCGCGACGGCGTGATAGAGCGTGTCGTTGATGAGCGTCGACTTGCCCGAGCCCGACACGCCCGTCACGCAAGTCAGCAGACCGACGGGCAGATCGAGGGTCACGCGCTTCAGGTTGTTGCCGTAAGCCTCGACGATGCGCAGATGGCGCTCGTCGGGCTGCTTGCGGTCGTCGGGGAATTCGATGCGGCGCGTGCCCGCGAGATACTGGCCCGTCATCGATGCCGGGTCCGCCTGCACTTCGACGGGTGTGCCTTCCGCGATCACCATGCCGCCGTGCTCGCCCGCGCCCGGTCCCATGTCGACGACATAGTCCGCCATCCGGATCATGTCCTCGTCATGCTCGACGACGACCACCGAGTTGCCGAGATCGCGCAGATGCTTGAGCGTCGAAATGAGGCGGTCGTTGTCGCGCTGGTGCAGGCCGATCGACGGCTCGTCAAGCACGTACATCACGCCCGTCAGTCCCGAGCCGATTTGCGACGCGAGCCGGATGCGCTGCGCCTCGCCGCCCGACAGCGTTTCGGCGCTGCGCTCCAGCGACAGATAATCGAGCCCGACGTTGTTCAGGAACATCAGGCGCGCGACGATTTCCTTGATGACCTTGTCGGCGATTTCGCGCTTCGAGCCTTCGAGCCGCAGCGTCTGGAAATAGCCGAGCGAGTCGCGCAGCGGCCAGCCGCTCACTTCGTAGATCGCGCGCGCGTCGCCATCCGCGCCGATGCGCACGAAACGCGCTTCGCGCCGCAGACGCGTCCCTTCGCACGACGGGCACGCCTGGTTGTTCTGATACTTCGCAAGCTCTTCGCGGACCGCGACGGAATCCGTCTCGCGATAACGCCGCTCCAGATTCGGAATGATCCCTTCGAACACATGCTCGCGCACCGATGTCCGGCCGCGCTCGTTGATGTACGAGAACGGCACGGTCTGCTTGCCGGAGCCGTACAGCAGGATCTGGCGCACCTTTTCCGGCAGGTCTTCGAACGCGGTGTCGATATCGAACTCGTAGAAGGCCGCGAGGCTTTGCAGCATCTGGAAGTAGAACTGGTTGCGCCGGTCCCAGCCCTTCACGGCGCCCGCCGCCAGCGACAGCGACGGATGCGCGACCACCCGTTTCGGATCGAAGAACGTGATCTGACCGAGGCCGTCGCATTCCGGGCACGCGCCCATCGGGTTGTTGAACGAGAAGAGACGCGGCTCCAGTTCCTGCAGCGAGTACGAGCAGATCGGGCACGCGAACTTCGAGCTGAACAGATGCTCGTTGTCCGTGTCCATTTCGAGCGCGATCGCGCGGCCGTCGGCGAGACGCAGCGCCGTTTCGAACGATTCCGCGAGACGCTGCTTCGCGTCGGGCCGCACCTTCAGACGGTCGACGACCACGTCGATCGTGTGCTTATCGTTCTTCTTCAGTTGCGGCAGCGAGTCGACTTCGTAGATCTTCGCAACGCCTTCGTTCGCGGTGCCGCCGCCCGAGCGCACGCGAAAGCGGATGAAGCCCTGCGCCTGCATGTCTTCGAACAGCTCGGTGTGCTCGCCCTTGCGATTCGCGACGACGGGCGCGAGGATCATCAGCTTCGTGTCTTCGGGCAGCGCGAGCGCGGCGTCCACCATCTGCGAGACGCTTTGCGCCTCGAGCGGAATTTCGTGGTCCGGGCAGTACGGCGTGCCCACGCGTGCGTAAAGAAGCCGCAGGTAGTCGTGGATTTCGGTGACGGTGCCGACCGTCGAGCGCGGATTGTGCGACGTCGCTTTCTGCTCGATCGAAATGGCAGGCGACAGGCCCTCGATCAGGTCGACGTCGGGCTTTTCCATCAGTTGCAGGAATTGGCGGGCGTATGCGGACAGGCTCTCCACATAACGACGCTGGCCTTCGGCGTAAAGCGTGTCGAAGGCCAGCGACGATTTGCCCGAGCCGGACAGGCCGGTAATCACGACCAGCTTGTGACGCGGCAAGTCGAGATTGACGTTCTTCAGGTTGTGGGTCCGAGCCCCACGGATACGGATTTGTTCCATGAACCGGCGGGAAGAGGAGAAGGCTAAACCTGCTACTATAACGACTTTTCCAGACCGCCGTTACGGCTTCCTGACAGCCCGCAAACGGCGTGCTGACAGATACGAAACCGTCGTTTTTTTGCAGTCCAGCGTCGCGGTGAACTGCCTGTATGTGACACCTGTATGTGAGGCGTTTTCCGTCGTCTGCAAGACAACAGGTGGCCGGCGCGAGCGCTGCACGCGTCAGAAGCTGCGCATGCGGGCCCACGCGGTTCGCCGTCCGTTCATTCGAATATCGCTCCCGATGTCCAATCCGTCCGCCACCTCTTCACGCATGAGCGCGCATGAACTGCGCGCGACCGTGTCGCTTGCCGCGATTTTCGCGCTGCGCATGCTGGGTCTCTTCATGATCATGCCCGTCTTCTCGATCTACGCGAAGACGATTCCGGGCGGCGACAACGTGCTGCTCGTCGGCATTGCGCTAGGCGCGTATGGCGTCACGCAATCGCTGCTCTACATCTTCTACGGCTGGATCTCCGACAAGGTCGGCCGCAAGCCCGTCATCGCGACAGGCCTGCTGATCTTCGCGCTCGGCAGCTTCGTCGCCGCGTTCGCGCACGACATGACGTGGATCATCGTCGGGCGGGTCATTCAGGGGATGGGCGCGGTGTCGTCGGCGGTGATCGCGTTCATCGCGGATCTGACGGCCGAAGAGCATCGCACCAAGGCGATGGCGATGGTGGGCGGATCGATCGGCGTATCGTTCGCGGTCGCGATCGTCGGCGCGCCGATCGTGTTCCATTGGGTCGGCATGAGCGGCCTGTTCGCGCTTGTCGGCGTGTTCTCGATCCTGGCGATCGGCGTCGTGCTGTGGGTCGTGCCGGATGCGCCGAAACCCGTGCACGTGCCCGCGCCGTTCCACGAAGTCCTGCACAACCGAGAGCTGTTGCGCCTCAATTTCGGCGTGCTCGTGCTGCACGCGACGCAAACGGCGCTCTTTCTCGTCGTGCCGCGCATTCTCGAAGCGGGCGGTTTGCCCGTCGCGTCGCACTGGAAGATTTACCTGCCCGTGATGGGGCTCGCGTTCGTGATGATGGTGCCCGCGATCATCGCCGCCGAAAAGCGCGGCAAGATGAAGGCGGTCCTGCTGGGTGCGATTGGTCTTATCCTGATCGGCCAGTTACTTCTCGGCGTCGCTGCGCATACCATTATGGCTGTGGCGGCGATCCTGTTTATCTACTTTCTCGGCTTCAATATTCTCGAAGCATCGCAGCCTTCGCTGGTGTCGAAACTGGCGCCGGGCAACCGCAAGGGCGCGGCGGCGGGCGTCTACAACACGACGCAATCGATCGGCCTTGCTATGGGCGGCGTGATCGGCGGCTGGCTGCTGAAAGTGGATGGACAAAGTGCCGTGTTTTTTGCATGCTCGGGGCTCGTAGCTTGCTGGCTTATAATCGCCGCGAGCATGAAGCAGCCGCCGCGCAAAGCATAAATCTTTTACGGCACGAATTTAAAGGCGGCGGTCAAACGGGGCGCGGGGGCGCGCTTTCCGGTCATTGACACAGGCGGCCATGGCGTAGAAAGCCATCGGTGCCGCGTCGCCGGAAACGGAATCAACAGGAGAAACTCATGGCATCCGTGAACAAGGTCATTCTCGTCGGCAATCTCGGCGCCGATCCGGAAGTCCGTTACCTTCCGAGCGGTGACGCAGTGGCGAACATCCGCCTTGCCACGACCGATCGCTACAAGGACAAGCAGTCGGGCGAATTCAAGGAAATGACTGAGTGGCATCGCGTGTCGTTCTTTGGACGCCTCGCGGAGATCGTGTCGGAGTACCTCAAGAAGGGCTCGTCGGTGTATATCGAAGGCCGTATCCGCACGCGCAAGTATCAGGCGCAGGACGGCACCGACCGTTACTCGACGGAAATCGTCGCTGATCAGATGCAGATGCTCGGCGGCCGCGGCGGTTCGGGCGGCGGCGGTGGCGACGACAGCGGCTATAGCCGTGGCGAGTCGATGGAGCGCGGCGGTGGCGGCGGCCGCATGTCGGGCGGCGGCGGTGGTGGCCGTATGTCGGGTGGCGGTGGTGGCGGCGGCGGTCAGAGCCGTCCGAGTGCGCCGGCTGGCGGCGGCTTCGACGAGATGGACGACGATATTCCGTTCTGACGCGCCTCGCGCAAAAACAGTCCGGCCGCAGCGAAACACCGCGCGTCGGGCGAACAGCGAAACACCCCGCCTTCGAGCGGGGTGTTTCTTTATGCGCGTGCCCATCGCGACTGTTGCGAGAGCAAGGACAAGGGCAGAATCATCCGAAGCCCGGCCCCGTCTCATGCCCCCTCAAGCCAACCCCCCATTTGCCCGCAGAATCTGTCCGTTGACCCACGCGCTATCCGGCCCCGCCAGAAACGAGACCACGGACGCAATATCCTCCGGCTGTCCCAGGCGCTGCAGCGGCGGCATCTTCGCGAAGTTCTGGATCTGCTCTTCCGTCTTGCCTTCGAGGAACAGTGCGGTCGCGACGGGCCCCGGCGCGACCGCATTCACGGTGATATCGCGTCCGCGCAGTTCTTTGGCAAAGACATGCGTGAACGCTTCGACGGCCGCCTTCGTCGCGTTGTAGATCGCGTAGCCAGGCATGTTCAGCGCGAGCGTCGTGCTCGAGAAGTTGACGATGCGCCCGCCGTTGTTCATACGCGCCGCCGCTTCGCGCAGCGTGTTGAAAGTGCCGCGCACGTTGATGTCGAAAGTCTGCGTGTAGAGCGCGTCGCCGGTGTCGGCGAGCGGCAGCGGCTTCATGATGCCCGCGTTGTTGACGAGCACGTCGACCTTGCCGAGCTGCTGCTCCGTCGTTTCGAACATGCGTCGCACATCGTCGGCGCTCGACACGTCGGCTTTCACCGCAATCGCGGCCGCGCCTTGCGTCTTCAGTTCCGCGACGAGCGCGTCCGCTTCCTTCGAACTCGCCGCATAGTTGACGACGACGGCAAGTCCATCGCTGGCGAGCCGCCGCGCGAGGGCAGCGCCGATGCCGCGCGAAGCGCCCGTCACGATAGCCACCTTGGCATTTTTCACGTTGTTCATGATCCCGTTCCTCGAAGTAGTGATTCGGTGAAAAGCATGATCGGATATTTCATGGAAGAGATAATCGGACGAGAATTGCTATCATCGTTCCATTAACTTCAACAATACGCCGCATCAGGCAGTGGAGCTCGTCGCTATGGACCGTTTCCAGGAAATGCAGGTGTTCGTCCGGATCGCCGAGCGGCAAAGCTTCACGCGTGCCGCCGACGATCTGCAGATTCCGCGCGCCACCGTCACGAACCTGATGAAGCGGATGGAGCAGCGGCTCGGCGCGCGGCTGCTCGAGCGCACGACGCGCACCGTGCGCCTCACGCCCGACGGTGAAGCGTATTACCGGCGCTGCGTGCGTCTGCTCGCCGACATGGAAGAGGCCGAAGGCTCGTTCCGCAACGCGGCGCCGAAGGGACTGCTGCGCGTGAACTTGCAGGGCACGCTCGCGCGGCACTTCATCGTCCCGGCGCTGCCGGATTTTCTCGAACGCTATCCTGGCATCGAACTGCATATCGGCGAGGACGACCGGCTCGTCGATCTCGTGCGCGAAGGCGTCGATTGCGTGCTGCGGGCGGGCAATTTGCAGGATTCGTCGATGATCGGGCGGCGCGTCGCGCGGCTCGAACAGGTGACGCTCGCGAGTCCCGCGTATCTGGAGCGGCACGGCCTGCCAGCCGATCTCGCCGCACTCGCGACGCATCGTGCCGTCAACTACATATCGAGCGCGACGGGCAGTGCAATGCCGCTCGAATTCGCGGTCGACGAACGTGTGGTCGAAGTGAATCTCGAGGCGATCGTGTCGGTGACGGGCGCCGATCTGTACACGGGCGCGGCTGTCGCCGGACTCGGTCTCGTGCAGGTGCCGCGCTATCGCGTGCTGAACGAGCTTGCCGCGGGCAGTCTCGTCGTCGTGCTGCCGCAATTTCCGCCGCCGCCGATGCCCGTCACCGTGCTGTATCCGCAAAATCGCCAGTTGTCGTCGCGCGTGCGCGCGTTCGCGCAATGGCTGCGCGAGATTTTCGACGCGGCGGGCGGGCTCAAGGTCGGTTGATCCACGACGCGCGTGACGTTTCCGGACGAGATTGCGCGAGATCAAGCCCGGCGGCCTTCCGGCAGAGCACTTCCCGACAGGCCATAAAGTTTTCGGCAAATCAGCCGTAACTGGCAGTGTGGTGCATCTGCTTAATGTTCAATCGAGTTGCGGACCTTGCCTGGCGGCCTGGGCGCAGCAATCCTGCCACGGGACTCTCTGGAGATTCCCGGTCAGGCGGCCATAGGAGACATGCTTCATGTTGAAAGGTCTTTCGATACGCACGTACCTCACGTTGATGATCGTGCTGTTCGGCATCGTATTGCTGATCGGCGCGGCGGCGGGGCTGCTGTCGCTGCGCGCGAACAATGCGTCGTTGCAGCGGATGTATACGATCGATACGCCGGCCATCGCGGATCTCGAAGGCAGCGCGGGCCAGCTGCTTCGCCTGCGCCTGTCGCTCGCGACGTATTCATCGCTCAACGAACTCAATGATCAGCAAGGCGCCGACGCCGTGCTCAAGCGGTTCGATACGTACCTGAAGGTGTCGAACGAACGTCTCGCCAATTTCCTTCGCAACGCGAGCAACGATGCCGACGAGCAGCGGCTCATCAAGGAGATGCAGGAAAAGCGCGAGACGTTCCTGCACGAAGGCGTCGAACCTGCAATGGCGGCGCTCAAGGCCGGCGACAAGGCGGCGTTCCACGAGTTGCAGGGACACAAATTGTCGCCGCTGTACAGCGCCTACGAAAAACCGATGCTGTCGCTCGAAAAGCTGCAACTGGATCACGCCGAAAAGCGCTACCAGGATGCGCAGCAACTCTTCTATGCAGTGTGTATCGCTGTTGCGATCGGCATGGCGGGCACGCTGATCTTCTCGTGGATCGGACGCGTCGTGATGGTTCGCGCGATCGTGCATCCCGTCGACGCCACCATCGAGCAGTTCCAGCGCATCGCGCACGGCGACCTGACGGGCCGCATCGAAAACACCGGTGACAACGAAATGGGCCGTCTCGCCGCGGCGCTGCGCCGGATGCAGGAGTCGCTGATCGCGACGGTGAACACGGTGCGCCACAGCACCGATTCGATCGACACCGGCGTGAGCGAAATCGCAGCGGGCAATACGAACCTGTCGCAGCGCACCGAAGAGCAGGCGGCTTCGCTCGAAGAAACGGCGGCGAGCATCGAAGAACTCACGTCGACGGTCAAGCAGACGGCCGACAACGCGAAGCAGGCCAGCTCGCTCGCGCAAGGCGCATCGACGCTCGCGGCGCAAGGCGGCGAGCTCACGCAGCAGGTGGTGGGCACGATGCAGCAGATTGTCGACGACTCGCGGCGTATCGCCGATATCGTCGGCGTGATCGAGGGCATCGCGTTCCAGACGAATATCCTCGCGCTGAACGCCGCCGTCGAAGCCGCGCGCGCAGGCGAACAGGGACGCGGCTTTGCCGTTGTCGCGAGCGAAGTCCGTTCGCTTGCGCAGCGTAGCGCGGCAGCGGCGAAGGAGATCAAGGGCTTGATCGGCGCATCGAATGACCGTGTGACGGCGGGCGCCGATCTTGTCCAGCGTTCCGGTTCGACGATGTCGGAGATCGTCGATGCGATTGCGCGTGTCAGCGCGATCATGAGCGAGATCGCCGAAGCGGCCAACGAGCAGAGCACGGGCATCGATCAGGTGAACGTCGCCGTCGCGCAGATGGACGAAGTGACGCAGCAGAATGCCGCGCTCGTCGAGCAGGCGGCGGCAGCCGCGAGTTCGCTCGAAGAGCAGGCGCGGCAACTCACGGAGGCCGTTTCCGTGTTCCGCACCGATAGCGCGCGTGCCTCTTCGCCGCGTGCCGTTGCGCATCGCACGGTCGCGCTGATGCCTGATCTGGACGTATCGCTGGAGGCGGCCGAAGCGGTTTAGGCACGCTGGCGAATGGAATCGCGGAGACGTGGCTCACTTCTTCGCATCGCCGGCGGATGAAGGTGCTTGAAGCAGGGGAGTAGAGGCGTAGAGGAGAAAGCGCCCATAACTCGCGCTTCATCATCGACGCAAAACAGAACGGCGGTGCAAGCCTTGAACGCTTGCACCGCCGTTTGTTTTCTGGCGCGATGCGCGCGGCCGATTAAGTTCCTTGCGAAACGTATTTCCCGTGACATTTCTTCTACACGACTTATGTCATAAATCGTCATGACACCCCGTCGCGCCCCGGTTCCGTGCTAGGTATACCCGCTCATCGAGCAACTACAGGAGGCCGAATGCAGCGCTGTGGGAGGGTGTATGTCGTATAACACGCTTCATTTGCCGCTCGATATCGGCACGTGGCAATGCAAGCTCGTACCCGCCAGGGAGTTCTACCGCCTTTCTGGCGGATACGTGGACCGCTTCGCTGACTGGGACGCGCGCCGTGAGCGGGAGCGCGAAATCGAAGATGACAAGCGCACCTTCGACCGGCATTTCCGTCCCAATTACGATTTCCGGCGAACCATCGCCCGGGATATCGATGCGATCCGCTCATTCCTGAGCGACCAACTGAACCTCGTTCATTGGAACCTGCCGAGCGATAATAAGGGTATCGAGCGCGCGCTTAAACAGGCCGTGCGCGACGGAATGCTTGTGCCCGTCATCAACCGTGACTGGCGCTCGCATCCGTCGACGTTTCGGCCTACGCCCGCACCGCTGCGTTGGCCGCAGCAGTCAGGCGGAGGCGCATTCGGCAGAAGTGGCGGCACAAAGTGGGCCGCCTTCGAGAATGCGGGTCCCGGTCCCCTGACATGGGACGGCGAACCCGTCTTATCTGGTCCATATGATCCGGCCACGTGGGAAAAGCAATTGAAGGCTGCTCGGGCAGCAATGGCTGCAAGCAGCGGCGATGATGGTGGCGACCTGCTTGGCCGGGTGGAAGGCGTGGCCGGATCCGTATTCGGCAGCGATTCAGATGCGGACGATGATGGCGACGCTACGCCGGGCATGGCGGAGAGCTTTGCGGACGATGTCGGTACGGATGACGACACATCGACGCCGCTCGGCGACGCGCAGCCGTTCGAGTACTCTGACGATACCTCATCGGGTGATGTACAGGAAATCGCGGCGCGTGGCGTGAGTGCGGCAGAGGAGGCTGAATGCGATGCCATGTACAAAGCGCGCATGACATATTGTAGTGCCCTTAGCAAAATGTATGGCGGCGATGCGCGGACATACCTGGCCTGCAAAGACCAGGCCTTCCAAGATTATCAAGCGTGTAGAGGCTACTGATGGTTGAGTACTTTGTTTCTTACTACGATCCCCAGACGAAGACCATAAAGACGGGGTTCGTTGATGCCCGCATCCTCACGGGCGCTCGTATGAATTTGGCAGTGGAGCATGAGGTCAACGCCGACAGTCCTATTGACGATGAGTTCGCACGTCGATTCGGCGGTGCGGCTCTTCTCTGGTTTGCGACGCAATACCCAGAGCTTCGCGACTTCCTTCAAGTTACTGACGGGAAAGGCGGTAAGGTGACGCTCTAGTGCGAAGTTGACATCATGCAAATGCCTCCACACGCAAGCATCGTTGTTTATGACGAAGAGACGCAACAACTCAAGATGTGCACGGTGTTGCGCTCACGTGTTCAATCGGCAATCGACCAGGCAATGGCTGTCACCATTCCACCCGATGCGGCGGAGCATTCCGAGGAGCCGCTAACGGATGAAGACGCCCGCAAACTCGGTGGAATGCTGATGCTCATGCAAGGATTTTCCAATCCGGATTTACGCGAGCGGCTTCAATTCAAGACGGATACGCCCGTGGACTGGAACCCGCCGACACCACCACGCACCTAAGCGCAAGACAAACAGGAAGCCTCACTCGTTAGCAGGCTTCGGGGTCTTTTTTGATATCGTTTCTTAAGGCCGCACTGCGTAGTACTTCGCCACGCCGTCGATTTCTTCCGGCGTCATGTTGCGCGCGACGTTGCGCATCTGCTCGTTGACGTCGTTATGACGATCGCCGTTGGCGAACGCGCGCAACTGCGCCGCCATATACACCGACGACTGCCCGCCCAGCCACGGCGCGGACCCCTTGCGGTCGCGCTCGCCGTGACACGCGGCGCACGGCGCGATATTGCGCATCGGCGAGCCTTCGTTGACGAGCTTGCGGATGCTCGCGTCTTCGACCGTGCCCTTTTCGACGGCAGGCGGGCGCGGCAGCGTCGAGTAGTAGTTCGCGAGATCGTGCAGATCGCGGTCGTTCAGGTGACGGATGATGGGCGGCATGATCGAGTTCATGCGCTGACCGCTCTGATAGTCGCGCAGCTGCTTGTAGACCACGTCCGCGTATTGCCCCGCGAGTACGGGCGCCGTGACCTGGATCAGGCTCTCCACGCCGTGGCACATCGAGCAGTTCTGCGCGAGCGTCGCGCCGCGCCCGACCGAAACGGCATCGAGACTCGGGCGGCTCAACGGCGGTGCGGGCGGCAGCACGACCACATTGCTCGGCGCCGGGCCCGCGATGTTCCCGTTCTGCGTGTACCACGACGACGGCGCGCCCGCCGCGCTGCAGATCGTCGCCCAGAGTCCGCGTTGCGTGAAGTCGGGATGCTTCGACGGCAGCCAGATGAAGCCGATCAGAATCGACACGACAGCAATCGCAATCACGCCGCCGACGCTCGACGTGAACCACCGGTTGCTGAAGCTGAATACGCGTTCGTCGCTCATCACCGTGCTCCCACTGCGACGGCCGGCACGGACGTCTGTTGCAAGCCGAGCAGCTGGGCGATCGGCACGCTGTAGTTCACGACCGTCAAGCCGATCATCAGCGCGACCCACAAGCCGAAGCTGTTCAGCGCGGCCGGCACGCGCTCGACGGGATGCACGGGCGCGCTGAAACGGAACTGCTTCGGCTGCTCGATCGCCCCGAACTGCGCTTTCGCGAGAATGTAGAGGAACAGCAGACCGGAGATCACGAGTATCAGTCCGCCGAATGCCGACACGGCAACCCAGATCGCTTGCGGCGCAATCGCGGGATTGCTGTAGTCGTAGTAGGCCATCCGGCGCGGCGCGCCGAGCAGGCCGACGTAGTGCCAGGGCAGCGTCACGACCATCATGCCGATGAACCACAGCCACAGTTGCCAGCGGATCAGGTTCAGCGAGCCGATCGCGCGACCCGTCAGTTGCGGCCACAGTTCATACGCGATCGCGAAGTACATGATGACGATCGCGCCACCGAAGATCAGGTGAAAGTGGCCTGTGACCCACTGCGTGTTGTGAATCGTCTCGTTGAGCTGGTAGCTCATGTTGATGAGCCCGCCCGCGCCGCCGAAGCCGAGCATGATGAACGAGAACGCGATGACGAGCATCATCGGGTTGTCCCACGGCAACGCCTTCAGCCAGCCGAACGCGCCCTTGCCGCCGCGCAGCCGCCCCGCGATTTCCACCGATGCGCAGATCGTGAACACGGTCAGCAGCGTCGGCACGGACACCATGCCCGTAAACACGGCATGCACGAACTTGAAGCCCGCGCCCACTTGCGGATCGGCGAACAGGTGGTGAATGCCGATCGGCATGGCGAAGACGAGGAACAGGATGAACGACACGCGCGCCATCGAATCGCTGTACAGCCGTCCGCCGATCGCGCGCGGCACCAGCGTGTAGTACGCGATATACGACGGAACCAGCCAGAAGTAGACGATCGCGTGCAGCGTCCACGAGAACAGCACGCGCGCGAGGCCGGCGTCGATGGTCGTCTTGAGGCCGAGCGCGACGGGCAGGATCTGGAAGAGGATTTCGAGCGCCGCGCCGACGGCCGTCCACGCCCACAGATACGCGCCCGCGACGTTCGCATACATCGCGAGCGGCACCGGCTTGCCGGGATTCGCGCGCTTCCAGATGCGCAGGTTGATGCCCATCAGCGCGACCCAGATCCACGAGCCTACGACGACGAGCACGACGCCGAGGTAATAGAACGGGCTGCCGATCATCGGCGGATAGAACGTGAAGAGCACCGATGCCTGGCCGGCCGCGACGGGCACCATCGCCATCACCGCGCCGACCGCGAGCATGATCAGCGCGGCCCATGCCCACTTCAGGCCGACGAGCGCCTGTTGCAGAGCCAGTTCGACGATCGCGTAGCCGAAGCCCATCGCGACGAGCGTGGGCAGCACATACGCCATCACCGTGCCGTGCGCCGTCACCGAACGGTAGTAAAGCTCCGGGTCGCCGATCCACGGATGCAGCGGACTGCGCACGAGCATCTGCCATGCGCCCAGCAGCAGCGCGACCCCGAACGAGATGAACGCGAGCCAGAAGTGCGCGAGAACGAGTCGCTTAGCGTGAAACACAGCTGAGCCTCCGATGTTGTTTTGCCTGTTCGAAGAAGGCAGCCTTGTCGATGACCTTCACGTGTGCCCACATCGTCTGATGGCCGAAGCCGCAGAACTCGTGGCAGGGCATCAGATGATCGGCGGGTTTGTCGAAGGAGGAGGAAAACGTCGCGACGTAGCCGGGCACGACCATCGTGTTGATGTTGGTGTCGGTGACGAGCAGGCCATGCACGACGTCGGCGCTCGTCGTGCGGAAGGTGATGTCGGTGTCGGCGGGCACCAGCAGGCATTGCGGCGTGAACGAGTACTGCTGCGCAATAAATCGCACGACGACGGAACCGTCGGGCTCGACGGCGCTGCCGAGATTGCTCTCGACGAATTCACCCGACATCTGCAGCCGCGATGGATCGATGGTTTCGACACGCGACGGCGGCATCATGGCCCAGTGCAGCCCCGAGTACACGACGAGGACGAGCATGAACACGACGATCGCGATGACGAAGTACGCCCAGCGCCGCTCCGAGCGCACGGAGACGGCATGACCGCTGTCTGGAGAATGGGAAGGTTGGGTCGACATGATCAGTGAATGACGCCGCGCGGCAGAAACACGAGAAAGTAGAAGCCGATCCAGAGCGCAAGGACGACCACGGCGGCGACGCCCGCGACCGCTATCGCGCCGTTCGGTCCTTGCGCGACGATGCGTTCGACTTCGTCGTCCGAAGCGTTGCCGTAGTGGTCGCCGGAGTGATCGTTAGGGTCCATCTGCGAAGTCTCCGAGGACAGGGTTGGTGTCAGTGAAGCGTGATCAGTGCAGCGGCGCCTTGCGCAATTCGTTGACCTGTTTCGCCGTCACGGGCTGGCCGTGATTGCCCCAGGCCGTACGGATGTAGGTGACGACAGCGGCGGCGTCGACGTCGTTCAGTTCCTGCGCGAACGGCGGCATGCCATAGGGCTCGGGATTGCGTCGCGTGCCCGGCGGGAAGCCGCCGTTGAGCACGATGCGGATCGGGTTGACGGCCGAATCCATTTCGATCGACTGGTTGCGCGCGAGCGGCGGGTAATGCTGGAGCTTGCCTTCGCCGTTGTCGCCGTGGCACATCGCGCACTTCGTCATGTAGATGTGCTGGCCGGATTCGAACACGGCGGGCTTGACCGTCGCCGACGGACCCGTCTTGCGGCCCGGATCGTTGTCGGGCAGCGTCTTCAGATAGACGGCCATTGCCTTCACGTCGTCGTCGGTCATGTATTGCAGGCTGTGGTACGTCACTTCCGCCATCGGGCCATAGACCGCGCCGCGATCGGAGATGCCCGCCTGCAGCAGATCGACGATGTCCTTGATGCTCCAGTCGCCGAGTCCGCCGTCCTTGTCGGACGTGAGCGACGGCGCGTACCAGTTCTGCACCGGGATCAGGCCGCCCGCGAACTGCTCGCTCTTCGACGAGCCGCCGAGCAGATTGATCTTCGTGTGGCACATCGTGCAGTGGCCGAGTCCTTCGACCAGATAAGCGCCGCGATTCCATTCGACGGAGCGCGTCGGATTCGGCTGGAACTCGCCTTCGCGGAAGTACAGCGAACGCCAGCCGATCAGCAGCTCGCGCTGGTTGAACGGGAAGCGCAGCTCATGCTTGCGGTTCGCCTGATGCACGGGCTCGACCGACTTCAGGTACGCGAAGATCGCATCGGAATCTTCGCGCGTGACCTTCGTGTATTGCGCGATCGGCATCGCGGGATAGATAAGCTTGCCGTCCGGGCTCTTGCCCGTGCGCATCATCTTGAAGAAATCGTCGGCCGTCCATTTGCCGATGCCGTACTCGTTGTCGGGGCTGATGTTCGGCGTGAAGAGCGTGCCGAACGGCGTTTCCATCGCGAGGCCGCCGCCGAACGTCTTGCCGCGCGGCGCGGTGTGACACGCGACGCAATCGCCCGCGCGCGCAAGATACTCGCCGCGCACGACCTGTTCGGAACGCGCGCCTGCGGCTGCGGGCGCGGCTGCACCCGCTCCATAGGCGGCGGTGACGAACGGACATTGCGCGGCGATGCCAGCGAGCGCAAGCGCAGTGCCTGCGAGCAGTGACATCGTCGCGCGGCGCGTGAGGCTGGCGGCACGTTGCATGCGATTCACGGAGCGAGAGGAGAGAGTCTTCATTCCGGTTGGCTCCCGCATGCCAATGGCAGCTTGCCGGGCAGTCGCGGCACGGGACGCGGATCGGCGGGGCGCGGCTGGCGCGCGAGCCAGCTCGAGACGGCAGTGATGTCCTTGTCGTTCAGTTTGACGGCGATCGAGTGCATGCAGTCGGGCGCGAGCGCGTGACGCGTGCCTGAGCGCCACGTGCCCATCTGCCCGGCGATATAGCTCGCGTGCAGACCGAGCAGTCCGGGGATGCCCGGCTGCTGTCCCGTCAGGCGCTCGCCATGACACGCGGCGCACGCGGGAATGCCGCGCTTCGAATCGCCTTGCATGACGAGCTGCTTGCCGTAGTCGAGCGTCGCTTGCGGCAGCGGATTGGTATCGGGATTCGGATACGGCGGCTGGCGATCGGCAAAGTACTGGCTGATCTTGCGCAGATAGTCGTCGGGCAGGAACGCGAGCAGATAGCCCATCGGCGGATACGTGCGGCCACCGTCGCGAAATGCAGTGAGCTGGTTGAACAGGTAGTCCGCGGGCTTGCCTGCGATGCGGGGGAAGTAGTCGTTGTTGCGCCCCTGGCCTTGCACGCCGTGACAGGTCGTGCAGGCGTGCATTTTTTCGTCCATGGCCGACGGCGGCGGCACGTCGTTCGAGGCCGCAATCGAAGGCCGCGCACTCAAGGTGCAAACGACGCAAATCAGCAACAGGATCGAAGAGCCGACGGTTCTGCGATGCACGAGTGGCCTCGTAGGGAAATGGGTTTCTTGATTCGTTGTGTGAACACCCTTTGAAGAGGCGGGTCGCTCTCTTCAATACTGCTTGGTCGCCTCAGTCACGTATGTGATCTATGTCAATCGAATGGCTGCTGCTCTTGTCCGTCCGACGCGCGGCGCCGACAGTGTATTCAAGTTCGCAAAAAGATGCCAAATAGGGGGCGGTTTTACCAGGTTTTACGATGTTTTACCAAACCGCTGCCTCGTGCGGCTGCGAAGCGGCGTTGACTTCGCGCACGAACAGGCTTGCCGCAGAACCGACAAGCTAGAGCATCACGATGACGCCGGCATTGCAATCATCATAGGAGGCAATCTGCGTGCTTTCAACGAATGCCAGAAAGAACGCCACATGAAATGCGGTCATTGTCCCGATTGCGGACACGACCGTTGCGTTCAAGCAAGCAGCCGTGTGAACGCTGCGCGCGCGTTGGTGACCAGTGCGCTTTCGCCGGGGCGCGCCGGCAACAGGTGGAATTCGACTGAAGGCAACGGCGGCAGGCCGATGGTCGCCGGGCACGGCACCATGCCCGAGCCGATCGACGATTCGTTCAGACACGAGATGCCGAGACCTGCCTTCAGCGCGAGTTGAAGCCCGGCCATGCCCGACGCCGAATGCGACACGAGGTATGGCACGTTGCGTTCGTCGAGCAACCTGACGACGAAGCGCTGCAACTGGCATGTCGACGGCAGCAGCACCAGATGAAAGGGCGCCGCGAGATGCTGCGGACCGAGATCGGCCGACATCGCCCATACGAGCTTCTCGCGCCGCACGACGGTGCTCGACGCGCGCGCGTTGCCAGCCGTGGCGCGCTTCGTACCCGGCGCCATGATGCGCAGCGACAGGCCGATATCGAACGTGGTGTCGTCTTCGACGCTGCTGTCGATCACCGCGCTGGGCAGCACGGTCACATGCAGACGCAATCGCGGATGCTGTTCGGAGAACATCTTCAGCACGCGCGCGACGTCGTGCGGACGATAGTAGTCGGTGATCGCGATGCGCAACTCGCCGTCGAGCGAACGGCCTTGCAGATCTTCGAACGCCGCCTCGCTCATCGCCAGAATGCGGCGCGCGTGGTCGAGCAGCTTCGCGCCCGCCGGCGTCGCGGTGACGCCCTGCTTGCCGCGCAGGAAGAGGGGCTGGCCGGCGCGCTCTTCGAGTTTCTTCAATTGCTCGCTCACCGACGATTGCGACAGGAACACGCGTTCCGCACCCGCCGACACGCTGCCCGCTTCCGCGACGGCGACGAAGGTACGCAATTGCGCGAGGTCGAACGCACGCTGGTTCATGTTTCGGATTCTCCGATGGAAGGCATCTCATTTTCCCGCTTTTCCGATTGATCGTCCAACCCTACGATAGCCGTCAACGGAACGGATGCGGAGGCAATCGTGGGGCGAGTGGTCGATGCAACTGGAAGTTCAGGCGGCGTGCGCGCCAATCACCGATGGAAGGTGCTCGGCGTCGGATTTGCGGCGAACGCGAGTTTTTCGGCAGCGTTCTCGGGCATTCCGACGACGGCGGTTTTTCTGCGCCACGGCTATCACATCGGCAATGGCGGACTGGGCCTTGTGCTCGGCATGCTGGGCCTTGGGATCGCGGTCAGCGAACTGCCGTGGGGGCTGCTCACCGATCGCTGGGGCGACCGGCGCGTGTTGCTGCTCGGCCTGCTGACGACGGCGGCCGCGCTCGCCGCGATGGCGGGCTTCGTCGTGCCGCGCGGCGCCGATGCGCCGGGCATCGTGCCGCTCGCGCTCGGACTGCTTGCCGTCGGGCTGCTCGGCGGAAGCGTCAACGGGTCGAGCGGGCGCGCGGTGATGGCGTGGTTTCGCGAGGGCGAGCGCGGACTCGCGATGAGCATCCGGCAAACGGCCGTGCCCACGGGCGGGGGAATCGGCGCGATGATGCTGCCGTCGCTCGCCGCGCACGTCGGATTCGTCGCTGTGTATGGGGTGCTTGCTGCGTTGTGCGCCGTGACCGCATGGTTCGCATGGCGCTGGTTGCATGAACCGCCTGTCATGGCCGGGCGCGCGACGCATCAAGCGGCCGTCGACGATGAAGGCGCGGCTTCGCGGCCACAGCCTGTTTCGCCGCTGCGCGACATCGGCGTGTGGCGCGTGGCGCTGGGTATTGGAGTTCTGTGCGTGCCGCAACTCGCCGTCGTCACGTTCGCGACGGTCTTTCTGCACGACTTCGGCCATGCGGGCGTGTTCGCGATCAGCGCGACGATGGCCGCCGTCCAGACGGGCGCGGCCGTCGCGCGCGTGTGGAGCGGCCGATGGACCGACCGGCACGGCAACCGACGCCAGTACATGCGCGCTTGCAGTGTGCTGACGGCGCTGCTCTTCGCATTGCTTGCGCTGATCGCGGCGGCTGTGGGCGGCAGGCACGGCTGGATGACCGTCGCGCTTGCGGTGATGATCGTGTTCGGCGGCGTGAGCGCCTCTGCCTGGCATGGCGTCGCCTATACCGAACTCGCGACGCTCGCCGGGACGCGCCGCGCGGGCACGGCTCTCGCGATGGGCAACACTTGCGCGTTCATGACGCTGTTCGTCACGCCGCTCGCGATTCCTCCGCTGCTCGCGGCGACGTCGTGGCCAGCCGTGTGGGCAATCGCGAGCGCTTGTGCATTGCTTGCGTTGCCGGTGTTTCCACGCCCGTCGCGTGCTGCAGGATATGGTTCGCGTGTCAGGGCATGATCGTCGGGTTGCATTTCCCGGATTTTGGTTTAGGCGTTCAGCCACGTGCTGAACGCTTTTTTGTTTTTGTGGTTATTCGTTTATGTGCGACTCATCGAATTAATCCGGTGACTGAAAGACCTTCTGCCGAGTCTGAATTGTCTGTCATCAAAGTCAGATTTATTTTAGAAGTTGGTTTTTTCTGATTCGTGCTTCCAGGGGGCTTTCTCTTTCTGGCGTATATTTCGCAACCGTGAAGATGCGAGTTGCCTATTTTTCAATGTCGAATCCGAGCGTGCCTAGGCACGGCGCCGTGAAAGAGACGCGTCAGACCTTACAGCTCCGTGTATCAGCGTTGTCGATGCTGTTGCTTCCTAACGCCCGATTTGAAATTTCGGAAAAGGTTCGCTGAAAATGGATAAGCGTATTCAGTTGGGCCTGAACAATCCGAAAAGCCTTGTGCGGTGAACCCATTCGGCAGAAATGGCATTGTGGGAATTGCAGGGACCTGGCATATTCATGCATAAATCCTGCAAATCCTGACGAGGTGCGGATGG